>NZ_NGFO01000001.1 GCF_002149015.1 Gordonia lacunae
GCGTTCGTCGCTTTCGCTCCTCGCACCTCAGGGGGCGGGCGGCTCGTCGGTCCCGGAAGCGACTCGTACGCTCATCCCGCCGACGGACACCACGTCGCCGATCACCAGTTGCCGGCCCCGTCGGGTCTCCACCTCGTCGTTGACGCTGACCAGACCGTCGGCGATCACCTCTTTGGCCTCCGCTCCTGATTCGATCAGGTTGGCGAGTTTGAGGAACTGGCCGAGGCGGATGGACTCGTCGCGAATCGTCACGTCGTACACGGCTTCGATCATGCCGGTACGGTGCGGGCGCGGCCACCCCGGCCGGACCATGCCGGGACGAGCGCGCCCCGGCGAGACGATCTGAGCCGGACAGGGCCAATCCGCGTGGAGTGCGGGGACATATCCCTGTTCCCGACTACCGTTTACGCATGGCCACCGACACCCCCCTCGCGCCGGTCGACCCGGAGAACCCCGACGAGCACCACGTCGGTCCCTCGCGCGCGCCCACTGCCGCCGATCGCCGCTCCCTGGCGCTCCTCGACAAGATCCGGCGGCCCACGGGTTTCGGAACCCGCGCGCCACAGATCGCCGGCACGGTGGTGGGCGTACTCGCCGCTATCGCGTTGCTGTCCAGCCTCTTTCCGGCGATCCGACATCTGATCCACGCCCCGCGACGCTATGTCGACGACTACATCATCACCCTGCCCGACACGAGCTTCGCCTGGGCGTTCGTCCTCGCGCTGCTCGCGGTCGCGCTGTCGGCACGCAAGCGGATCGCCTGGTGGATCAGCGTCGTCTACCTGATCTTGTTCATGGCGGCCAACGTCCTCTATCTGGTGCCGTCGCTGGAGGACGACCTGGGTGTGACGCGGTGGGACCGCACCAACATCTACCTCGGCCTGTTCATCGACGCTCTTGCGCTGATGTTCCTGTTGGCCACGTATCGCCAGTTCTACACGCGGGTGCGTAAGGGGGCGATCCCCGCGGCGTTCGGCACCCTCATCGCCGGGCTGGTCATCGCGACGCTGCTGGGCTGGGCGCTGGTGTGGGCCTTCCCGCATACGCTGACCCGGGGAGATCGGTTGCCCTACGCGTTCAACCGCGTGGTCGCCTTCGGGGCCATCGACCAGGACGCGTCGTTCGACGGCCGGCACACGCACCTCTTCGTCAACGGGTTGCTGGGGTTGTTCGGTGCGCTGGCGCTGATCGCGGCGGCGATCGTGCTGTTCCGCTCGCAGCGGTTGCGCTGGCTCATGACCGCCGAGGACGAAGCACTGATCCGCGCACTGATCGCGCGGTTCAACGACGACGATTCGCTGGCGTACTTCTCGACCCGGCGCGACAAGGCCGTCGTGTTCTCGCCCGACGGTCGCGCGGCCATCACCTATCGGGTGGAGATGGGCGTCGGCCTCGCGGGCGGTGATCCGATCGGCGATCCGGAGTCGTGGCCCGAGGCCATCGCCGAGTTCCTCACGCTCTGCGAGAAATACGGGTGGCATCCGGCGTCGATGGGGTCGAGCCCCCGCGGCGCGGCGGCCTTCGATGCCGCCGGTTTCGTCTCGCTCAACATCGGCGACGAGGCCATCCTCCACACGCGCGAGTTCAGCCTCAGCGGGTCGGCGATGAAGGCGGTGCGCCAAGCCGTGACCCGCACGCGCCGTGCCGGTGTCGGCGTCCGCATCCGGCGGCACTCCGAGATCTCGACGAGCTCGATCGACGGAAAACCGTCGGAGATGGCGCAGATCGTCGCGCGCGCCGACGACTGGCGCGACACCGACGAGGAACGCGGCTTCGCGATGGCGCTCTCGCGCATCGGTGATCCCGCGGACGGTGACTGCCTGCTGGTCGAGGCGGTGATGGACGAGGGCGGGCCCGACGAGAGGGTCGTCGGCATGCTGTCGTTCGTTCCGTGGGGGCGCCGGGGCGTCTCGCTCGACCTGATGCGTCGCGACCGCCACGGACCGAATGGTGTCGTGGAGACGATGGTCGCCGAACTGTGCCGCAACTCCGAACAATTGGGCATCACCGAGGTGTCGCTCAACTTCGCCGCGTTCCGTGCGTTCTTCGAGCAGGGGCCGCAGATCGGTGCCGGACCTGTCATGCGGATGGGTTATTCGGTCCTGATGTTCGGCTCGCGGTTCTTCCAGATGGAGTCGCTGTACAAGTCGAATGCGAAGTACCTGCCGGACTGGCAGTCGCGCTACCTGTGCTTCGAGGACAGCCGGATCCTGCCGCGCGTGGGACTGGCCGCGATCGTGACCGAGGGGTTCATCACGCTGCCCCGCTTCGGCCGGGCCAAGCATTACACGCAGGGTCCGCCGTCGATCCCGCCCGGTGTCGACGCCCCTGCCCTCATCGCCGAGCTCGAGGCCGAGACGGCGACACCCGAGGGTGCGGTCGTCCATCGACCGGAACAGGTCCGTGTCCGGCTCGAGAAGATGGACCGGCTCGTCGAGCGGGGTTTCGATCCGTACCCCCCGGCCGATCAGCCCACCCATACGATCGCGCAGGCGAAGGCCGAACCCGAGGGAACCGTCGTCACCGTCGCCGGTCGCGTGACGCGGCTCCGCGACTTCGGCAAGGTCGTGTTCGCCAACGTCCACGACTGGTCCGGCGAGGTCCAGGTGCTCGTCGAGGATTCCCGGGTGATCCCGGGAACCCCCGATTTCGGAACGGATGTCGACCTCGGCGACCTGATCCAGGCTCGTGGCATCGTGGGCACCAGCCGCAAGGGAGAGCTGTCGATCCTGATCGATGCCTGGCGGATCAACGGCAAGTGCCTGCGCCCCCTGCCCGACAAGTGGGCCGGTCTCACCGATCCGGAAGCGCGTGTCCGCCAGCGCTACGTCGACCTGGCGATCAACGAGCAGACGCGGTCGTCGCTCGCGACGCGCAGTCTCGTCGTGAAGTCGTTGCGCGACTTCCTCTCCGCGCGCGGCTATCTGGAGGTGGAGACACCGATCCTGCAGCAGATCCACGGCGGCGCCAACGCGACCCCGTTCCAGACGCACATCAACGCCTACAACCTCGATCTGTATCTGCGCATCGCCCCGGAGCTCTACCTCAAACGTCTCTGCGTCGGCGGCGTGGAGAAGGTCTTCGAGATCGGCCGCAACTTCCGCAACGAGGGCGTCGACTTCAGCCACAACCCGGAGTTCACGAGCCTCGAAGCCTACGAGGCGCACAGTGATTACCTCAAGATGCTCGACCTCACCCGGGAGATGATCCAGCACGCGGCAACAGCGGCCTACGGGGAACCGGTGATCGTGCGTACCGACGCCGACGGCAACGAAGAGCGCGTGGACATCTCGGGGGAGTGGCCGGTCAAGACCGTCCATCAGGTGGTCTCCGAGGGGGCGGAGCAGGAGATCACCCCGGAGACCTCTGTCGAGGAGCTGCGAGCGGTGTGCGATCGCCTCGAGATCAACCACCGGCCGGACTGGGATGCCGGGCAGATCGTGCTGGAACTCTACGAGCACCTCGGCGAGGACCGCACGACCTTCCCGACCTTCTACACCGACTTCCCGACGTCGACATCGCCGCTCACGCGCGCACACCGGAGCAAGCCGGGCGTCGCCGAGCGGTGGGACCTCGTCGCCTGGGGCGTCGAACTCGGTACGGCCTACACCGAGCTCACCGATCCGGTGGAGCAGCGCAAGCGTCTCACCGAGCAGTCGATCCTGGCCGCCGACGGTGATCCCGAGGCCATGGAGCTCGACGAGGACTTCCTGCAGGCGCTCGAATACGCGATGCCGCCGACCGGAGGTCTGGGTGTCGGTGTCGACCGGGTGGTCATGCTCATCACCGGACAGTCGATCCGCGAGTCGCTGGCGTTCCCGCTCGCGAAACCGCAGGACTCCTGAGTCGCCCGTCGCCCATCGTTCGCCTCAGCCGCCGAGGCGGACGACGGCGTCGTGGTCGTGCGTCGGGCCCGGCTGCCGGAACGTGGAGGCGGGTATCACTACCGCGCGTCGAGGTCAGGCGCTCCCCAATCGAGGGCATCACCGCGTGAGCCGGCGGTGCCGCTCCTTCTGGAAAGGTGTTCCCGACACCGTGGAAAGCGCGGCGTGCGCTACACCTAGCCGATATGTGTAACGGTGCGATAGGGCCGAACGACCTACTCGTCGACCCCCCCGTCTGACGAGAGGTGCCCGGAATGATCCTCGATGAGCCCATCCGCCAGGTCCGCCGGACGCGCCGACCTTGACATGCACACCGCCCTCACCGCGTCGATCGCGACGCTGCAGCTGAGCCGGTCCGTACCTCGTCTCCGACGACCCCGAAGCACCTGACACATGGCGCCGAGGGGGAGCGACGCAACCGCGAGAGCGGATGATGGGGGACCGGGGGGTGAATCGCAGATCCTGCGCGATCTGCTCGCCTCGATTGCCGCAGGGGATCGTGCCGCGTTCACCCGCCTGTACGACCTGACCAGTTCCCGGATCTACGGGCTGGCCGTCCGGGTGGTCCGTGACCGGCACTACGCCGAAGAGGTGGTCCAAGAGGCCTACCTGCAGTACTGGCAGCGGGCGACCGACTACGAACCCACCCGCGGGTCGGTGATCACCTGGATGATGACGATCGCGCACCGGCGCGCCGTCGACCGGGTCCGCACCGAGAACATGCAGGCCGAGAAGATGTCCGAGTACGGGGTCCGCAGTGCGGAACCCGAAGCCGCGCAGAACCTTCCGCTGGAGGCCGTGGTCCGGTCGGCGGAGGTGAGCGCGGTGCGCACCTGCCTCGGACACCTCACCGACCTGCAGCGAGGGAGCCTCGAGTTGTCGTACTTCGGCGGGCTCACCTATCCCGAGGTGGCCGCGCGCACCGACACGCCGCTGCCCACCACGAAGTCCCGGATGCGGGACGGGCTGCGCCGTCTGCGGAGCTGCCTGGACGCGCAGGAGGGTCGCTGATCCGGGGTGCGCCGGCGGCCGGTCCCATCGTCCGACGGCGCGGCCCCATCCGCCCAGGCACACTGAACGCGTGCACGAGACGACAGGCGACGACGATCTGAGGTCACCCGGCACGTTCGTGACGGTCGGGGAGCATCGTCTCCATGTGCTCGACGAGGGCTCGGGACCGCCGCTGTTGCTGATGGCGGCGCTCGGGAGCAACTGGTTCGACCTCGATCCGCTCGTCGCGCGGCTCTCGGCGTCGTGGCGGGTCGTGCGGTACGACCGGCCGGGATACGGGTTGTCCGATCCCATCGGCCGGGACCACCATCCCTCGTTGCTGGGCGAGGTGGAACGGATGGCCGCCGTGCTCGACGCGCGCGGCGTCGACGAGCCGGTCGTGGTCGTGGGTCACTCGCTGGCATCGCTGTACGTCGAGGCGTTCGCGCGGCGGTATCCCGAGCGGACCGCCGGTGTGGTCGTACTCGACGGGTCGTTCGTCCTGTTGCCGTGGCGGATCGTCCCGCTGTCGTTCCGCGTCGGCAACGCTCATCGGCTGGTCGGAGCGGCACGTGCGGTGACCAGTCGCGTCGGCATCCGACGCTGGCCGAGCTTCCAGGTGTGGAGCCGTGTGGTGCCCGCACCGCCCGAGGGGCGCGGCGATCAGCAGCGCAGATGGAGCACCCACGTCTTCGGGCAGCCGCCCTATCTGCTCGCCCTGCTCGTGGAGAACGCCGCCTTCGGGTCGATGAACCAGACGTTGCGAAGTCTGCGCCGATCCGCACCGATGCCCGGTGTCCCGACGATCGTCGTCGTGGCGTCGTCGAGGCTTCCCGGGTGGCGCCACTTCTGGGAATGGAAGCAACGGCGATACGCCGAGGTGCTGGGCGCCGGTGAGATCGCCGTTCTCCCGCGGGCGAGGCACTTCCTCGTGTCCGAACGGCCGGACGACGTCGCCGAGATCATCGACGGCGTCCGATCGATCCCTACCCGCGAGTAACCAGCTACTTGCGGTTACACCTAAACTGTTCGGCATGAGCGAGCTCACCTTCACCCCGACGGCCGACCTCGTCGACGAGATCGGTGCCGATGTCCGCAGCTGTGACACCCAGTTCACCCAATTCGGCGGAAACCGGGAGTTCGTCGGACGGGTGTCGACGGTCCGATGCTTCCAGGACAACGCCCTCCTGAAGTCGGTCCTCGGTGAGTCCAACCCCGGCGGGGTGCTCGTCGTCGACGGCGACGCATCGGTCCACACCGCGCTGGTGGGAGACCTGATCGCCGAACTCGGCCGGTCCAACGGCTGGGTCGGGATCATCGTCAACGGCGCCATCCGCGACGCCAAGACCATCGGTGGGATGGAGATCGGGGTCAAGGCCCTGGGCACCAACCCGCGCAAGTCGACCAAGACCGGCGCCGGTGAGCGCGACGTCCCGCTGACCATCGGCGGCGAGACGTTCACCCCCGGCGACATCGTCTACTCCGACGACGACGGCATCGTGCTCGTCGCGGCGGAGACGCGGTAGACCCGAACAGCAGTAAGACCCCGGTCGCCGAGACCGACGATCGTCATCGAACAGAACACCGGATATCCGACAGCGCTGAGGAGCACCGCCATGCCGAAGCCCACCGCCGACTATTTCGCTCGCCTCGGTGCGCTCGTCGCCATCGACGACGCCGCGAGTCGTCCCACGCGTCCCGTCCTCGAGGCGTTCAGCGGGACGGAGATGGCCACCATCCCGGTCGCCACCGCAGACGATCTCGAGGTCGCGGTCGCCCGTGCCCGCCAGGCCCAGCAGGGATGGGCGACCCGCACGCCGGCCGACCGCGCCGCGATCATCGACCGCTTCTCCGAGCTGGTCCACCGCAACGCGGCGTCGCTGATGGACATCGCCCAGGCCGAGACCGGCAAGGCGCGCATCTACGCGCAAGAAGAGGTCATCGACGTCTCGATCACCGCGCGGCACTACGCGACGAACGGACCCAAGCTGCTGGCCGATCGCAAGGTCAAGGGCATGCTGCCGGGTGCGACCAGCGTGCGCGTCCGCTACCTGCCCAAGGGCGTGGTCGGCATCATCAGCCCGTGGAACTACCCGCTGACGCTGGCGGTGTCCGACGCGGTGGCAGCGCTGATCGCCGGCAACGCCGTGGTCATCAAGCCCGACAGCCAGACTCCGTACTGCGCACTGGCCCTCGCCGAATTGCTGTACGAGGCGGGCCTGCCGCGTGAGCTGTACGCCGTGGTGCCCGGCCCGGGCGGGGTCGTCGGACAGGCCATCATGGCCAGCACCGACTACGTGATGTTCACCGGCTCGTCGGAGACCGGGGCCACCCTCGCCGAGCAGGCCGGGCGCCGACTCATCGGGTTCTCCGCCGAACTCGGCGGCAAGAACCCGATGGTGGTCACGGCAAGCGCGGACATCGCCAACGCCGTCCGGGGTGCGGCGCGGGCGTCGTACTCCAACTCCGGACAGCTGTGCATCTCGATCGAACGGATCTACGTCGACAAGAAGATCGCCGACGACTTCGCCGAGCGGTTCGCCGCGTATGTCTCGACGATGAAGCTGTCCGCCTCCTACGATTTCAGCGCCGACATGGGTTCGCTGGCCTCGGCCGCCCAGATCGACACCGCCGAGGCACACGTCGAGGATGCGGTCGCCAAGGGCGCAAAGGTGCTCGCCGGCGGTAAGCGCCGTGCCGACCTCGGGCCGTTCTTCTTCGAGCCGACGGTCCTCACCGACGTCACCGACGACATGGTGTGCTTCGCGAACGAGACCTTCGGACCCGTCGTCTCGATCTACCCGGTGGACTCCACCGACGAGGCGATCAAGCTCGCCAACGACACCGACTACGGACTGAATGCCAGCGTCTTCGCCGGCAGCAGCGACGAAGCACAACATGTTGCCGAGCAGCTCCGGGCCGGGACGGTCAACATCAACGAGGGATACGCGGCGGCGTGGGCGTCGACGGCGGCTCCGATGGGCGGCATGGGCATCTCCGGCGTGGGGCGCCGCCACGGTGACGAGGGCCTGCTGAAGTACACCGAGCCCCAGACCATCGCCGAGCAGCGTTTCCTCGGCATCGACCGCATGCCGGTGGTCCCGACCAGCATCTACCGGGCCATCACGCCGACCGCTGTCCGCGCGCTGAAGTACCTGCCCGGGCGCTAGGCGAGCACGTTCGGTCCGCCTGAACCCTGATCCGGAAGAACCACACCCACTGGCCCCTGAGGTGCGAGGAGCGCAAGCGACGAGCCACGAAGGGCTGGCGACGCGTCTCGCCACGACCCTTCGTGACGGCCTCCGCAAGCTCCGGCCTCCTCAGGGAGCGGGGGGGCTCGGACCGGCCTCCGCAAGCTCCGGCCTCCTCAGGTAGCGGGGGGGGCTCGGACCGGCCTCGGCACGCTCCGGCCTCCTCAGGGAGCGGGGGCGCGAGTGGGTCTGCGGTACTTCCGGATCAGGAAGCACGAGTGTCGTCGCCGGCGAGACGCCGGATGTCCTGCCCGATCGGTGTGAGCGTGGTTACGGTAGGCCCTGTGACCCGGAGCCCCCGCACGCGCAGAGATCCCGTAACCCGATCCCGCCGGACGCGTGTGGGTGTGCTGACCGCGGCCGTCTCGGCCGCCCTCGTCGGCGCGCTGGTGTCCACGCCCGCCGCCGACGCGGCTCCCGCGCTGCGGGTGACCACCGTCGCCGATGGGCTGAGCATCCCGTGGGGCGTCGTGGTCGCGCCGGATGGGACCGTACTGACCGGTGAGCGGGCGGGACGATTCGTCGCGGTACGCCCGGGAGGGCAACGCGTGAACGTCCGTGCCGACCTGTCACGCATCTTCGCGCAGGGCGAGTCCGGGCTGATGGGCCTTGCCATCGATCCGCGGTTCGAACAGACCCGCCGGGTGTACTCGTGCCAGGCGGAGGCGACCGTGCCCGGGGCGCCGGGCGTGCCCGGATCGCTGTCGAACCTCCCGATCGAGTTCCCGCAGACCGGGCAGACCATCCAGGTCGTGTCCTGGCGGGTCGGCGCCGACTGGACCCAGATGGCCCGTGAACGCACTGTGCTGAGTGGGATTCCGGTCAACTCGTCGGGACGGCACGGCGGTTGTGGTCTGGCGGCCACCGGCGACAGCCTCTGGGTCGGTACCGGCGACAACGCCACCCCGTGGATTCCGCAGTCCCGTACCTCGCTGGGCGGCAAGGTCTTGCACATCAAGCTCGACGGCACCCCGGCACCGGGTAACCCGAACCCGCGCAGTCCGATCTACAGCCTCGGGCACCGCAACGTACAGGGCGTGGCGGTCCAGCCCGGCACCGGTCGGGTGTATGCCATCGAGCAGGGCACGAGCCGCGACGACGAGCTGAATCGCATCGTCGCCGGCGGCAACTACGGGTACAAGCCGGATCGCACACCGATCATCTATGACGAATCGGTGCCGATGACCGATCCGGTCCGGGTCCCGGGCGCGATCGGTCCGGTCTGGAGTTCGGGCGACGAGACGATCGCGCTGCCTGGAATCGCGTTCGTGCCCGAAACCGGCTGGGGCGCTTACAACGGCGGCGTCGTGCTGACCGCCCTCAAGGGCAAGCGACTGGTGTTCCTGAAGCTCTCCGACGACAGTCGGCGCGTGGTGTCGCAGGCCGAGGCGCTGACGAATGCGCACGGCCGCCTGCGCGGGGTGGCCGTCGCGCCCGACGGCTCATTGGTCCTGACGACCAGCGACGGCGAGGGCTCGGACCGCATCCTGCGCGTGCGCTGGAACGGCTGAGGCATGTGCGACGACGCGATCGTCGGCCACGCGCACGACGAAGCCGGTCGGATGTCTCGTCGAACCGCGCTACGGGTGGCTGCGGGTGGCGCCCACACCGCGATCCTCGGTGGCGGACGGTACGCCGTCGAGGCGATGGCGAATCTGGAAGCCGTCCCCGCGCAGGGTTCGACCGTGGTCGTCGGTGCGCCGAGGTTCGCCGGCGGGACCGGTGGCCCGGCGCGGGTACTCGCACTGGTGTGAACAGACAGGAAGGTCATCGATGACGACACGCCTCACCCGATTCGATCGCGGACCGTACACCTTCGATGTCATCGACGAGGGTCCGGCAGACGGTGAACCGATCGTGCTGTTGCACGGATTCCCCCAGCGTGCCTCGTGCTGGGAGCTGGTTGCGCCGATACTGCACGACAAGGGTTTTCGTACGATCGCACCGGATCAGCGTGGTTACTCACCCGGCGCCCGACCTGCGCGGCGACGAGACTACGTACAGGGGGAGCTGGTGTCCGATGTGCTCGCCCTGCTCGACTCCGCCGGGATCGAGCGAGCACATGTCGTCGGCCACGACTGGGGCGCGATCGTCGGGTGGAGCGTCGCGGCACACCATCCCGACCGGGTGACAACGCTGACCGCCCTCTCTGTCCCGCACGCCGCGGCGTTCCTGCGTGCCATGCCCCGGGGTCAGATCCTCCGGTCCTGGTACATGGCCGCATTCCAGGTGCCGGTGCTGCCCGAGACGCTTCTCGGCTGGGCGATGCGAACGCAACCGGACTTCGGTGAGCGGATGGGACTCCCGCAACCGTTCGCATCGAGGGTGGCATGCGAGATCGGCGACTACGGCGCACTTCCCGGGGCGCTGGGGTGGTATCGCGCGATGTTCCTGCCGGACAGGCGGTCCGCGCCCCGACCGGTCCGGGTCCCGACCACTTTCGTGTGGGGCGATGCCGATGTCGCGATCGGCGAGACCTCGGCCCGGTTGTGTTCGGGCTGGGTGGAGGCGAACTACGACTTCATCGTGCTCCCGGGTGCGGACCACTGGCTACCGGAGGCGCACCCCGACGACGTCGCGGCCGCGATCCTCGCCCGAATCGACCGCCCGCACAGGGGTTCGGGCGCTACGGTTTCGAACCCGAAGCGCGAACCGGGTGCAGGGTCGTCGGAGTGAATCCCTCAGCGGAGGACACGGCGTAGCACGACGAAGACGATCAGGGCGACCGCGGCAGCCAACCCGGCGAATGCGGGCGTCAGATTGGTGGTCGGGGGTTCGGTCGGGGAACCCGAGCGCAGTTGCGCGAAAGTCGCCCGGGCCGCGTCGGATTCGGCAACCACATCGACCGGCGGGTGTGCGGGCGGTGTCGTGGGTGTGGCAGGCGTGGCGGCCGGGGGAGCGGAGGCCGGCTCCGGGGAACGGGTCACCGGCGGACCGGAGGGCGACGCCGGGGCCGACACCTGTGGCGCTTCGGGTTCGGGAGCCGGAGCCTGCGATTCCGGTACGGGCGGCGCCGACTTGGGCGGCGCCTTTTTCGCCGGTGCCTTCTTGGCTGCCGACTTCTTCGCCGGTGCGACGCCCGCGGCCTTCTTCGCCGGACTCTTCTTGGCCGGTGCCTTCGTCGGTGGTGTCTTCTTCGCGGCCTTCTTCGACGGGAGCTTGTCGCCGCCGGACTCCGCGGCCGCCGTCTCCGGAGTGGCCTTCTTCGGGGGCGCCTTCTTGGCCGCCTTCTTCGCTACCGGCTTCGCCGGAGCGGGCGCCGGCGCATCGGCGTCGGGAGAGCTGCCGGGTCCGGGATCGCCGGGTGCGTCGATCGGGAACAGTGCCTGCTCGTCGCGGTTCGGGTCACCGTCGGACGGCGTGGCGTTCGGATCCGGCTCGGTCATTCGGCGCTCCCTCGCAAGTGTCCGGCACGCGCTCGGCGACTGCTCCACCGCGCGCCCCGTGTGGGGCCATCCTAGTCTTTGCGCTTCCGGGGACTCGTGTCAGGAACGGACGCCGAGCCGCGCCAGGATGTCGGCGTCGACGGCCTCGAGCTCGTCGGCGATGGACTTGTGCGCGGTGCGACGCTGACCGGCCGACATCGTCTCGGCGGTCTGCACCGCGATGTCGAGGTTGTCCAGGCGCTTGGTCATCGCAGCGACGAAGTCCTTGGCATCGGCACTGGTGTCCTGGGCAACGACCTTCTCCAGCGCCGTGCGGGTGGTGGCGATACGCGCGGACAGGCCGGCGCCGTGACCGCTGAACTGGCGCAACACTTCCGGCGAGACCCCGGCGCGATTCGCCTGCAGTGTCGAGAGCTGCTCGCGTCCGGCGACCGCGGCCCGGTAGACGACGGGTGCGGCGATCGGCGCCACGAGCCGCGCGACGGTGAGGTAGCGCTTCACGCTGGCCGGGCTGAGCGCCTTCGCGTCGGCAGCTGCCTGTGCCTCGACGGCGAACTTCTTCGCCTCGGCCTTGCTCACCTTCGTCTGGGACTTGGCGAGATGCTTGGCGGTCTTGCGCTCGGCCTTCATCTCCTTCTGGAAGTACTTGTGCTCGTTCTTGCGTCGAGCCTTCTGTTCCTTGCGCCGCGACTTGGCGTCGAACTTCGCTTCCAGCTTGGCTTTCGCCTTGAGAGCCTTGGCCTCTGCCTTGCGCTGCGCACGCGTCGTACCGTCGGAGGAGAACAATCCCATCGAATGCCCTTTCGCTGCTGCCGAGAAGACCGCAGTCGACCCCCGGCCCGCTCTCGTTCCGCTCCCGGCGCCGGTCGACCGGCTCGCTCGCCCGCGTCCGGCGCCGCACTTCGTGGCCCCGCTCGCATCGCTCCCGGCGTCAGGTGCGCGTGATAACAAGTACAAGCATGACATGTGGTTGTATCCGACCACGTGTCCGTCTGCTCGAGCCCAGAAAGGGATGGCGTGGTCCCTGTCGTGTTGTCGCCGCGCGACCTCGCCGGCTGCGAGCACCGCGTGGCCCTCGACTTCGCCCACGCCAGGCGTCCCGTGGACGAGCCCGACCCGCCCGGTGTGCAGCGCCGGAAAGAGGCCGCCGCCGATCACCGTGCCGCGGTCCGCGAACTGCTGCGTGGCGTGCACAGCGATCAGCCCGGGGTGTTCGTGGTCATCGACCCCGACTCGAGTGCGTCGGACCGCGTTGCGGCGACGCTGCGAGCGTGTGATGACGGTGCCGCCTGGATCTGGAACGCGACACTGCCGATCGACGAGGAGCACGGGCGCCGCGGCCACTCCGAGCTGCTGGTCCGGGCCGGCGACGGATATCTCCCGGTCATCGTCGTCAACCATCGGGTCAGCCATCGGGTCAGCCAACCGGCGAAGTCGGCCCCCGACCCGGCCGGCCGGCCGGCCAGCCTCGTGACCAGTCCCTTCTGGACGTGGGCGCCGAGCCCCGATCCCTATCGGACCGGCCGGCCCAACCGCCGGGACAACCTCCGGCTGGCGCAACTCACCGCCATGCTCGTCGAGATCGGCCGGGCGTCGTCGACCGACACCGCGGATCTCCGCGGCGGGGTGATCGGTGTGGACGCCGACTGCATCGTCGTCCTGGACACCGGAGCGATGCTCGACGAGTACTCGGCGATCCTCGAGCGCAGGCTGGCGATCGCGGCGGGGGAGATCCCGACCGAGCCCCGCCGGGTCAGCGAATGCCGATCGTGTCCCTGGTGGGTCCGCTGCGGGCCTGAGCTGGAGGAGAAGCGCGACGTCAGTCTCGTGGCGTCCGGCAATCAAGGAACGGTGCTGATCGATGCCGGGATCACGACGATCGATCAGCTCGCCGCCCAGCGCGGGGCGCCCCCGGAGGGGTGGCCGGGCGGCGTTCGGTTCGGCGACGCGATCGTCAACGCGATCGCGTGGCTCACCGGCACCGAGCTCGTGCGTCGCGTCGACTCGCCCCGGGTCCACCGCGCCGACATCGAGATCGACGTCGACATGGAGAGCTATGGCGAGCACGGTGCGTATCTGTGGGGAACACTGCGCACCGACACGACTGATCCGTCGGTGCCCGTGGAGTACCGCCCGTTCGTCACCTGGGATCCGTTGCCGACCCGCGACGAGGCGCGGTCCTTCGCCGAGTTCTGGGGCTGGCTGATGACCGAGCGGGACGCGGCGCGGGACGCCGGCAAGACCTTCGCGGCGTATTGCTACTCCCAGCAGGCCGAGAACCGGTGGCTGCTGGGGTCGGCCGACCGTTTCCCGGGCGAACCGGGCATCCCCTCTCGTGCCGAGGTCCAGGCCTTCATCGGATCGTCGGAGTGGGTGGACATCTACGAGGCCGTGGGCGAGAACTTCATCTGCCCCCGAGGCAAGGGACTGAAACGTGTGGCGCCGGTCGCTGGGTTCTCCTGGCGCGACGACGACGCGAGCGGCGAGGCGTCGATGGAGTGGTATCGGGCGGCCGTGGCGCTCGGCGGGGGACGCCCCGACCACGGTCAGCAGCAGCGCCTCCTGGAGTACAACGAAGACGATGTCCGTGCCACGAAGGTCCTGCGCGAGTGGATGTCCGACGGCGCGGCCACGCAGGTGCCCCATGAGCGGGAGCTCCTCGAAGGGTTCGCGGGCGGACACGACGCGGCGCCGGCCGGGAACGACTCAGGGACGCATGGAGCGCAACGAGTCGAGGAACGACCCGCTGCCGAACAGGGCGACGGCGCCCAGCAGGAGTAGCGCGCCGGGCGCGACCCCGAGGACGAATCTGCGCATCGACGTCAACGTCGAGTTCTCCGGCGCGCCGGGCGACGCCTGAGGCGGGCCCGCCGGTGGGAGCTGCGCACCCGCGACCGTCTGCGACTCGTCGGTGTCGTCGGATGCGTTGTCGGGGTCGGCGCCGTCGTCGGCTTCCGGCCGGTCGGCACGCGACTCGCCCGCCGAACCCGCGGACGGGGGCGATCCGGACGCCGCGGCGGAACCGCCGCCGCTCGGCGGGGCGACCGACGGCACGTCGCCGAGCGCCGGTCCGGTGCCGGACGGGACGCCTGCCGGATCGGACCCACCCGCACCGCCGTCCGACGTCGACGTGGCGGCCTCCGGCGCGCGGGTGCCGCGGATGGTGACGCCGCCCTCACCGTCGCCTCCAGGAGTGGTCTGGGGTTCGCTGGTCGTCGGGTCCGGGTCGTCGGTTGCCGTGGTGGTCGTGGTCGTCGTCGTCGTGTCGCTGGTGTCCGTGGTCTCGGTCGTCGTCGGGTCCGATGTCTCGGTCGTCGGCGTCGACGGTCCGCATCCGCAGGGATGGGACGGCGACGAGGGCTCGACGGTCGTCTCGGGGTCGGTCGTCTCGGGGTCGGTGGTGTCCGGATCCGTGGTGTCGGACTCGTCGGTCGCCGAGGCGTCGGTCTCGTCGGTGTCGGTCTCGGTGGCGTCCTCGTCGTCGGTGGCCTCGCCGTCGGTGGCCTCGAAGATCGAGCCCGAATCCGTGTCGGAGTCCGAATCCGCGCCGGCGGAATCGGCGGAGTCGGGCCCGGACGAGCCGGGGTCCGAGGGCGCGGGCGATGCGACACCGGGCGCCAGGACGATGAATGCGATTGCGGCGATGACGACGAACAGGACGGCGAGGCCGCGTGGCCTGCTACGGGCTCCGGTGTCGGGCGGGAGGCGATGGGTCATGGTTCGTCAGGCGTACAGTCGGTAAGGAGAGACAACGCCGCTGACACCGCGCAGCAGACCGCCAGACGCCCCGCGTCGGAGCCGAATGTTCACCCGCCGGATCCGTGTCGGCAACCGATAACCCCCAAGAATGTGAAGAACGCCACACTAACGATCGTTACACCATCTTCACAGGTGATACGCGTCGAGCGCGGCAGTCCGGTACTTTCTGATCGTACCGACCGTTGCGACGGCCGTGTACAGCGGGCTTTAATGCTTGCAAATTCAAATTTTGCGTTTCGGAGAAGATTGTCATGACTTCAGGAGGGGCGGAGAAGCCGATGGGCGACACCGGACGCACCGACTCCGATCGTTCGAGGACGACGGACACGGATGCTCTCGACCCCGGGCTGTTCGCCCGGCGGCTCGAGGAACTGTTCCGGACTGTTCCTGGTCCGAACGGTAGGGCGTACAGCGCGAAAGCGATCGCGGCGCGATCGACCGAGCGGGGATTCCGGCTCGGGGAGTCATACCTGAGCCAGTTGCGATCGGGGAAGGCCAAGTCCCCGTCGTTCCGCACGGTCGAGGGCATCGCGGCCGCTTTCGGGGTCGATGTGCACTATTTTCTCGAAGACCGGGCGGCACAGCGCACCCGCGACGAGATCGATCTGATGCGGTTGCAGGCCGACACGAACGTCCAGCTGGCGGCATTCCGCCTGGCGGGATTGTCGAGCGATTCGGTCACGGTGGTGAACGAGCTGATCAAGGTGCTGCGTGAGCAGCAGGGTCTGCCCAAGGATCCGCCGGACGTCATCGCGGCCGGACTCAGCGAGAGCAAGCCGTCAGCCGACTCGCGTCTGCGTGTCGTCGGGGACAACAGCGACGACTGACCGCGGTCGAGGCGTTCGCGGAGCCTGATTGTCCGGACCGAGGGGTGTCGGCCCGGACAGGCCCGAGAGGCCGATCGCAGTGGGTGGATCGCGCCGACGTGCGCGCTCGTGATTCGATGAGGCCATGCGTCGATCCGAGCGCGCATTGCGTACGTTGTGCCGCACCACGTTGAAGGGGCTCGATCTCGATCTGCCCCTCGACGTCACTCAGTTGTGCGAGCGGTACGGCGAACGCCGCGGTCGGCCCATCCGGCTGATCGCGCATCCGCTGCCCGCGGGTCTCCCCAACGGCATCTGGTTGGCCGCGACCGACGCGGATTATTTCTTCCACCAGGCCGAGACGTCGCGGCTGCACCGCGATCAGATCGTCATCCACGAGTTCGGGCATCTGATCGCCGGCCACCAGGTTCTGGGTGAGGCCTCGGCCCAGGGCATCGCCGCACTGACGCAGGACGAGTCCACGGCCGCGCTCCGGCGCACGTGCTACTCCGACGACGCCGAGTGGGAGGCCGAGATGCTGGCGTCGTTGATACTCGGCTGGGCCGAGGACGCCAGCACCGGCGTCGGGAGCACCGCGTCGCACGACGAACTGCGCGGGCTGCAGCGACTGCTCGGCGGACACCGCGGGTGGTTGTGACGTGCCGGCCGGTTGCGACTGCGCGGAGAATGTGAGTCCCTGTTGGGCGTGATCACTGTCGCGGGCGGGGGCCCGACGGTCAATCCCCTGTCGACGCCCGTCCTGCCCTCTGACGTCCGGGCGTCGTCGGTCGATGTCGCGTCCGGGGTGGACGTCGGCATCGGCGCGGTCAACGCGGTCGCCGCCGTCGTCTTCGCCTTCGCGTTCTGCTGGCGCCTCGATCAGATCCGGCGCGGCGGGTGGGGGCTGCAACCGCTGGCGATGATGGTTGCCGTCGCGGCGCTGACCCTGGCTTTCGTCGTCGTCGACGAGTCGGTCGCCGACGTGTTGAACGAACTCGGCTTCGCCGGCCTGTCCCGGGTGGCGTTCTACGCCCTCCTCGCGGTCGGGGTCGCGGCGCTCGTGGTGGTGTTCTTCTTCCCGGGGCAGGTCACGCGTGAACGCCGGGCCGGTTGGGAGGCGCTGCCGCTGGTGATGGCACTCGTCGGGTTGCAGGTGACCATGCTGGTCATCCCGGTCGAGATCCGCACCGCGACCATCGACGAATGGACCGTCCAGAACTGGGGTTTCGCGCTCTTCATGCTGATCGCGAGCGGCTACCTGACGTACGGCTTCATCGCGTGCGTCAACAGTGTCCGCAAGTTCTACGCCACGGCGGACGGCTATCTGCGTGTGTCTCTCGGCCTTTTGATGACCGGCTTGACCTGTCTGGCGATCGGCGCCGTCTGTCAGATCGTCTTCGTGGTCGTCTCCGCGACGAATGTCGTTCGGTCGCCGTGGCTTCTGACGACGAACCGTGTCGTCGCCGTCGTCGGTGTGGTCGCGTTCCTGATGGGCATCAGCTATCCGATGATCTACGCGCGGATTCAGACGGTCGCCGCGAACCGGCGCCGCCGCCGCCTCGACACCGAGCTGCTACCCCTGTGGCGACTGGTGACCGACGCGGTGCCGGAGGTGGTACTGCCGGACGCCGGGCGTCTGGCGCCGACCACGCGCCTGCATCGACGCGTTGTCGAGACCCGAGACGCGTTGACCCAATTGAGTCCTCGGATTCCGGCGGTGTTCGGTTATGCCGAACCCGCGGTGCAGGCGAGGCTGCTGCGGGCCGCCGTCGCCGAGCACGATCCGGGAGACGGGTCCGGTGGCGCCGTGCGGGATCTTGCTCCGGCCGAGGGTGACGGATTGGAGGCCGACGCCGCGCCGCTGATCAGGCTGGCCCGCGCGCTGGCGGTATCCCAGGATGTCGAGGAGCCGGCCGACCGATGATCGGCCGGCCGGCTCGCGCGCGACGGAGTCGCTCAGGTCAGCCGCGACGGAGTCGCTCAGGTCAGCCGCGACGGAGTCGCTCCGATCAGCGCGGTGCCATCCGGATGGCACCGTCCATGCGGATGGTCTCGCCGTTGAGGTAGTTGTGCGTGACGATGAACTCGGCGAGCTGTGCATACTCGTCGGGCTCGCCGAGACGCTGCGGGAACGGGATGGCCTCGGCGAGGGTCTGCTGGAACTCGGGGGTCACGCCCGCCAGCATGGGGGTGCTGATGGTCCCGGGGGCGATGGTGCAGACGCGCACACCGATGCGTGCGAGGTCGCGCGCGGCGGAGATGGTCATCGCATGCACGCCGCCCTTCGACGCCGCGTAGGCGATCTGCCCGATCTGGCCCTCGAACGCGGCCACCGATGCGGTGTTGATGATGACGCCGCGCTGGCCGTCGCCGTCGATCGTCGATTCCTCCTGCATGCGGTTGGCTGCCAGCCGCATGACGTTGAAGGTGCCGATCAGGTTGATGTCGATGACCTTGCGGAACAGGTCGAGTTCGTGCGGGCCGTTCTTGCCGAGGATCCGTGCGGCCCAGCCGACGCCCGCGCAGTTGACCGCGACGCGCAGCGGTGCACCCGATTCGGCGATGGTGTCGATGGCGGCCTGGACCTGTGCCTCGTCGGTGACATCGGCGGCGACCAGCGTGACTCCCTCGGTGGGCGCGGCCTTGTCGATAGAGGCCTGCAGGTCGAGACCGAAGACCTGGGCGCCGGCTGCGGCGAAACGCCGTGCGGTGGCTGCGCCGAGGCCCGAAGCCCCGCCGGTGACCAGTACGGAAGCGCCTGAAACGTCCATGTGTGAAGTAATCCTTTCGCGGTACCCGACCCGTTCTCCTGCCGGCCGCGCCGCCGTCGTCGGCGACGCCGCTCCGGCTCATGCTGCCGTTTCACGATAGCCAGGTGCCGCGAACGGCCCTCGATCAGCCCTCGGTTTTACCGAACGAGCGCTCGGGCGCTGTCGTGGGTCCGAAGGCGGGTCTCACGGCGGATCAACACGACGCCGACGCCGGTGATGACCACAACCGCGCTGAGGGTGCCGGCGATCACGGGCACCGACGCACCGATCAGACCGTCGGTGATGAGCCAGGCCGCGAAGGCGAAGAACAGGACGGCCGCCCCGATGGCGATGACGCGCTCGGGAAGGTGACGGCCCAGCAGCACGCCCACCCCGATGGCGAGCGCGTCGGCGGCGACCATGCCGAGTGTGGAACCGATCCAGACCCCGAGCCAATCGTTGTCGGTGGCGAGGGTGATGGTCGCGAGCATGGTCTTGTCACCGAGTTCGGCGAGGAAGAACGCCGACATGACCGCGAAGAACACCGAGGCGCCCACGCGGGTGGCCCGACTGGACTCCTCGTCGTCGAGCCGGTCGCCGCGGAGGGTCCACAGGCCGAAGATCAGCATCGCGAGTCCGGCGAGGACGGACAGCAGCGCGGTGGGTATGGACAACCCGAGGAAGTGGCCGAAGAACACCGACACGGCGTGCACCGCGGTGGTGGCCACGGTGATCGCGAGGAGGATGACCCACCAGCGGTAACGCAGGGCATAGGTCATCGCCATCAGCTGTGACTTGTCACCGAGTTCGGCGACGAAGATCACGCCGAAGCTCAGGAGCAGGGCGGCAATCACGGACGCCACGTTAGTCAGGGCCAACTGGCCGGTGCAACTCGTCGAACACCCGTATTTCCGCAGGTAGGGGCATCAAAACCAAATGTTCGGGTGGCCGTCATCGGGGGCTCCGGCGACCCGTGGAGCACCGCTTCGGGGAGCCGCCCGGCTCTACGCTGCGAGAAGCATCGCGAGTACTGCGGTGTCGGGGTCGGCGTTGGGGTCGATGCCCACCTGGTTGCGAAGGTTGACCACGGTCCCGTCGGCCTCCGCCTCGGCCCAGCCGGCCCGGTGCTCGAGACCGAGCTCGGGGAGACCCGGAAGCAGCACACACCCGGAGGCGACCTGGGAGCACTCCGGCAGCGACGGACGCGTCTGCGAGGGCGGGTGCAGCATGACCAGGGCCGGCGGATTGTTCAGGAACCGGCCCGCCTCGACGAAGCTGTCGTCGACGACGTTGCCGATCGCGACCATCATGCCGACGGTGTCCGCCTCACCCTGTTCCGGGCGCTGCTCGACCACACCGAAGATCGTCGTCGTGGGTAGGAAACCCGGGCGGCAGGCGATGCGGACCGATGCCACGAGTGTCTGCGTCCACTCCAGCGTCGACTCCGGCCAGCGGCCCGAGATGAGAATCCCGTTCAGCGTGCCGTCGTGCTGGAACGGGGTGAGGCCGATCGGAATCGACTGCATCTTGTCCTCCTCCGACCCGGGCGAGACCTCGCCGATGATCCACGGACTGGGGACCGACGGCCGAGCCGGGTGAGAAGACCATCCACCCGCAGCGAGACGTCGACAACTCGAATCACCGTGTTGTGATGGATCTTTAACATGCGAACGACTGACGGCCGCGGTTCGCAGACGCTGTCCCGCCGGTGGGGACGACGACACCAGGCACACTGGACCGGTGAAGAACTCGCCCCCGCTGCGACCCATGGAGTTCGCGTCCGTCGCGATCTTCGGCGGACTGACCGTCGCGGCGGTGGTCATCGCGTCGGTCATCCCGCTGGCCCAGGCGGCCGGACTGCTCGCCCCGGTACCGCTCGCACTCATCGCGGCGCGCACCAGGCCGCGGGCCCTGCTCACCGCCACCGTGGCCACCACCGCCGTGGCGTTCGCGATGGCAGGGACCGGCGCGATGGCAACCGTCCTGGGTTCCGCGCTGGTCGGCGGGCTCGTCGGGGACATCAAGCGTCGTGGCCGGGGGATCGGTGTGCTCGGTGTGGCCACCCTGGTGGCGTCGCCGCTGCTCGGCGGGATCTCCGTGCTGATCCTGCTGGTGCTGGTACCCCTGCGTGAGCTCACGATCGAGGCGATGACCAACTCCATCCACGGTGTCGCGAAGTGGTTGCATGGCTGGGGCCCGACGGGGGGATTCGCCGACTGGCTCGACGCCGTGAGCCGGAGCATCGCCGACCACTGGTGGGTGTGGGTCTGGGTGTCGGGAACCGTGGGCACCGCGATCTCACTTCTCGTCGCGTGGTGGATCCTCGGTTCCGTCATAGCCCGGCTGCGCGACGTGCCGAGCGAGGACACGCTGGACGCCGCCACGTCGGGGTTCGCGCCGGCCACTGCCGACGGCGGACCCCGTGATGCGGGTATCGCGCCGCTTCCCCTGGTCTTCGACCACGTCGGGTTCGCGTATGCGCCCGAGGCCCGTCCGGTGTTGCACGGGATCGACCTGCGGATCGATCCCGGGGAGTTCGTCGCGGTCGTCGGCGCCAACGGTTCCGGGAAGTCGACCCTGGCGAAGATCCTCGCCGGCCGCCATCCGTCGACGGGCACCGTCCATCGGCCGGGTCTGCCGGGGCTGGGCGCGCACGGCGGGACCGCGCTCGTGCTGCAGCGGCCGGAGATCCAGATGCTGGGCTCGCGCGTCGCCGACGACGTCGTCTGGGGCCTGCCGCCCGGCGTCGACGTCGATGTCGAGGCGCTGCTCGCCGAGGTCGGACTCGCCGGCCTCGGCGACCGGGAGACCACGGACCTGTCCGGCGGCCAGCAACAGCGGCTGGCGATCGCCGGGGCGCTCGCGCGTGACCCGCAGCTCCTCATCGCCGACGAGGTGACCTCGATGGTCGACCCGGAGGGCCGGGGACAACTGCTGGCTCTGCTCGCGGCCCTCCCGGTGCGCCGGGGGATCGCCGTCGTCCTGGTCACCCACCGGGGCAGCGAGGCGGCTGCCGCCGATCGCGTGATCCACCTGGCCGCGGGCCGCCTGGTGCCGCACGCGCCGGATTGGATGCCGAGTCCCGATGCCGACCTGGCCGCGCCGGCGCAGCCGCGTCCGTCGCCGCCGCCTGCGCCGACCTCGCGGATCGGCGGGCCGCTTCTCGTTCTCGACCAGGTGGGGTACGCCCACCTTCCCGGCTCCCCGTGGGAGGTCGTCGCGCTGCACGACATCTCGCTGACGGTCTACCGCGGCGAGGGACTGCTCATCGTCGGCGGCAACGGGTCGGGCAAGACGACCCTCGCGTGGATCATGGCCGGGCTGCTCACGCCCGGGGCCGGAACGTGCCGTCTGCTGGAGATCCACGAGAAGATCAATCCCGGAGCCGGTTTCGACGCCGGCACGCCGATGACCGAACGCGTCGGCGCGATCGGGCTGGGATTCCAGCACGCGCGGTTGCAGTTGCAGAAGGTCACCGTCGCCGACGAGATCATGGCTGCCGGTGGCGAGAAGGTGGGCACCGCCGAGGTCGCCCGCGTCCTCGAACTCGTCGGACTGCCGCGGCAGATGGCGGTCACCAAGGTCGACGCGCTGTCGGGTGGGCAGATGCGACGCGTCGTGCTGGCCGGCCTCATCGCGCGCGATCCCGACCTGCTCGTCCTCGACGAGCCGCTGGCCGGTCTCGATCCGCCGGCACGGGAGGAGATCGTCGCGCTACTGGCCCGGCTCCGCGCGGACGGGATGACGATCGTGATCATCTCCCACGACTTCGAGTCACTGCAGTCGGTCTGTACACGACGGGTCCAGCTGGTCGACGGCCGTCTGCTGCCAGATGCGCAACTGCTGACCGACCAGGCGCCCGGCCGGGACGGAGGAACCCGATGACCATGCGTACCGTCCCGCTGCGGCAGGTGCCGGGCGATTCGTTCGTGCACCGGTTGTGGGCGGGGACCAAGCTCGTGATCGTCCTGATCCTCGGCATCATGACCTGGGTGCTGCCGTCGTGGCCGGCGCTCGGGATGGTCGCCGCGGTGGTCGTGATCACCGCGCTCGTCGCGGGGATCCCGTTGGGCGCCATACCCCGTCCGCCGTGGTGGTTCTGGGGACTGATCGGCATCGGCGTCGCGCTCAACGCGTCGTTCGCCGGCATCCCCGGTGCGCTGGTGTTCCTGCGCGCGATCACTCTGGCCCTCGTCCTCGTCGCCAGTTCGATCCTCGTCATCTGGACCACGCCCATGGCAGATGTGGCGCCCGCGCTGGCACGACTGATGCGTCCGCTGCGGTGGTTCCGGCTGCCCGTCGACGAGTGGGCGGTCGCGATCGCGTTGTGCCTCAGGGGTCTTCCGTTGCTGATCGAAGAGTTGCGCATGTTGCGTGCGGCGCATCGACTGCGGCCCACGGCGAAGGGTCGCAGTGATCACCCGTCGGCGGAGATGGGGATCATGGATCTGATCACCGCGGCGATGTCGTCGGCGCTTCGACGCAGCGCCGAGATGTCCGAGGCGATCACCGCCCGCGGCGGAACCGGCCGCCTGACCGCCCATCAGGCCGGCCCGGGGCGCGCAGATGTGGTGGCGCTCTTCGTCATCGGCCTGGCCTGCGCGGTCGCCATCACGGTCACGCTCGTCCTGTGATCGGGAGTGGGCGTCAGCGTCCCTCGTTCGCGCGCCCCGCTCCCTGAGGAGTGAGGAGCGATAGCGACGAGCCACGAAGGCTGGCGAGGCACGTCACTGGGCCCTTCGTGGCTCGCTTCGCTCGCACCTCAGGGAGCAAGGGTTCAGCTTCGGGCGCTCCTCAGGTCAGGGAGCAAGGGTTCAGCTTCGGGCGCTCCTCAGGTCAGGGAGCAGGGGTTCAGCTTCGGGCGCTCCTCAGCTCAGTGAGCAGGGGTTCAGCTTCGGGCGCTCCTCAGCTCAGGGAGCAAGGGTTCGGCTCCGAGCGCTCCTCAGGGGGCAATGGGAGTCGCTTCGCGTCGCGCAAACAAACAGCGCCGGTCACCCGAAGGTGACCGGCGCCGTTGACGTTCGGCGAACCGGGATCAGGCCGGGACGACCAGTCCGCTGCCCTGGCTCTTCGCGCGAGCGAGGCGCTCGTTGGCGTCGGCCCAGTTCACGACGTTCCACCACGCCTTGACGTAGTCCGGCTTGACGTTCTGGTAGTCGAGGTAGAAGGCGTGCTCCCACATGTCCAGCATGACGACCGGGATGATGGCGGCGGGGATGTTGCCGCTCTGGTCGGTCAGCTGCAGGATGACGAGCTTGCCGCCGATGGTGTCGTAACCCAGGATCGCCCAGCCCGACCCCTGCAGGGTGGTGGCCGCGGCCGTGAAGTGGGCCTTGAACTTGTCGAAGCCACCGAACTGTTCGGTGAGGGCGGCCGCGAGGTCGCCCTCGGGCTCGCCGCCGCCGTTGGGCGACAGGTTCTTCCAGAAGATGGAGTGGTTGGTGTGACCGCCCAGGTGGAACGACAGCGTGGCGGAGAGGCCGTAGACCTTGCCGGCGATGCTGTCGTCGTCGCGGGCCGCGGCCAGCTTCTCCAGGGTGTCGTTGGCGCCCTTGACGTAGGTGGCGTGGTGCTTGCTGTGGTGGAGCTCCATGATCCTGCCGGAGATGTGCGGTTCCAGTGCCGCGTAGTCGTAATCGAGATCCGGCAAGGTGTATTCAGCCACGATGTTCCTCTCTGAGGTGCTACTCGTTTTCCCTGTCCACGCATGGCGCCGGCGAGTCGGCCGCGCGTCACACGAACGCTTCCAGCCTTCCCCAGAGCACTAGTGATTGCAACAATCCCGCGCCAAGAAACATCAAGTGCGGTTGAGCTTTCAGTGACCTGTCGACGCCGCGACGGGCAACGAGAACAGCGACGTCAGCGCCGCGCCGAGGCCGTGCGGCTCAGATCAGGATGAGCAGAATGAAGACCGCGATGAGCCCGAGAATCGTCAGGGCACTTGTGCGGCAACTCCTCGCCACGTCGTAGGTGGCGCGCGGGGCGGCTCGGCCAACCACCGGGGCGCGTCGGAGATCTCCGCTCGCGTGCGTCGCCATCGTCGCCTTTCGTCCCTGGACCGGCTGCACATCCCTCTCGTCGAACAGACCGAGACGGCGTCGAAGTGATCGGTATCACACTGCCGTGGATGTGACCGCCATCATAAACAGACTCGAACGATCACCTCAACTCGCCGTCGCCGGGACCCGGGGTCTGCCGCGCGTAGACTCGGCTCATGTCTTGGCTCGACCAGTTCTTCGCCGCCGGCTCACGCAAACAGGATCTCGTCGCCGCCGACGCTGCTCTGCCCGGCCGCACGTCCGAGATCACGGTTCCGGGCGAGCACCTGGTCCTGGGCACCCCGATGCGCGGCCGGCCGGAGTCCGACGGCACGTACGTGCACGGGATCGGGCGGTTCGACGCCGGTCTTACCGCGATCGTGCTGGCCGGGGGCTGTTTCTGGGGGATCGAGGAGATCTTCTGGCAGGTTCCCGGCGTGTACACCACGGCGGTTGGTTATGCGGGCGGGTACACGCCCAACCCGACGTACGAGGAGACGTGCACCGCGCGGACCGGGCACACCGAGGCGACGCTGGTGGTCTTCGATCCGGCCGTGATCGACCTGGAGGGTCTGCTGAGGATCTTCTGGGAGTCGCACGATCCGACGCAGGAGATGCGTCAGGGAAACGACATCGGAACCCAGTACCGGTCGGCGGCGTACGCCCTGACCGACGAGGACCTGGCCACCGTACGGGCAACCGCCGCGACCTTCCAGACCGCACTCGACGCCGCCGGCGAGGGGACGATCGCCACCGAGATCAAGCCGCTCGCGGAGGCGGGCGACGGACGGTTCTACTACGCCGAGGACCATCACCAGCAGTATCTCGCGAAGAACCCCCACGGATACCGCTGTCACGCCGCGACCGGCGTCGTCTACCCGGGCTGACGCCGCGGTGCCGGGCCGAGACGACGACCGACCTCTTTCTCGACGAGACATGCAGTGACCGAACAGATCTCGCTGCGGCAGTGGAATCGCACGCTGCTGCAGCGCCAGCACCTGCTCGCTCGCGTCGCCGAAGATGCGATCGAGGTACTCGACCGATGCGTCGGGCTGCAGTCCCAGGACCCGCGTGCCGCGTTCTTCGGATTGTGGTCGCGCATCGAGGATTTCGATCCGCTCGAGCTGGACGAGTTGCTCACCGACCGTGAGGTCGTGCGGATGGCGTTGCTACGGTCGACGATCTTCCTGATCGACGCCGAGGACGCCCGCTGGATTCGTCCGCTCGCCGATCCGACGCTGCGCCGCGAGTCGACCGACATCCACGCGCCGAAGCTGGCCGACGCCGACCCGGCACAGGTCCTCGCGTCTGCCGCGGAGATCCTCGCGGGCCGCGAGCTGGCCGGCGCCGAACTCGGCAGAGAACTGGCCGCCCGCCACCCGGCCGAGAACCCGTCGACGCTCACCACCATCGCCCGGTGCGGTCTGCCGCTGGTCCAGGTGCCGCCACGCGGCCTGTGGCGCGGCCGGGGCGGACCGACCTATCGCCTGTTCGACGAGTGGGTCGGTCCCGGCGAGCCGGCGGTCGTCGACGACGATGCCCGTGCCGATCTGATCAGGCTGTACCTGCGCGGGTTCGGTCCGGCGACCGTCAAGGCCATCCAGACGTGGTCCGGGCTCACCCGGTTGCGGCCTCTCGTCGAGAAGCTCGAGGCCGAGTGGGAACTCGTCCGACTCGCCGGGCCGAACGGCGAGGTGCTCTACGACCTCGACGGCCTCGCGCTGGCCGACGCGGATGCACCGGCGCCGGTCCGGCTCATCGCACCGTTCGATCATGTGATCGGCGCTCAGGCCGACCGGATCCGGGTCGCCGAGCCGGAGTTGTATCGGCGCACGGTGACCGCCAACGGTCGGTCGCCCGGATTCGTGTTCATCGACGGATTCCTGGCCGGCACATGGTCTCTCGATGCCGATGAGGTCCCCGTGGTGGATTTCCTGCGAGAGGTGTCCGCCGTCGAGCGCCGCGAGGTCGACGCCGAGGTCGACCGGCTCCGCGAGTTCACGACCGGTATCTGAGTTTCGACCGCAGAGCGCCGGTCCTCGACTCAATCGCCGGTGCGGGGGTTCCGAGAGGTGATGCAGTAGAGGCGACCGACCGGATCCGCCATCGTCGTCCAGTGGGGAAACTGCTCGACCGCACGGGCGCCCCAGTCCTCGTGCCGGGCCACCTCGTCTTCGACCGAATTGGTGGCGATGTCGAGATGGGCGGTCGCCGGGCCGTCGTCGTGCGACACATCCTGTTTGCGCTGCAACAGGATTCCGAGGGTGACTGCCGGGTCGCGGCGCAGCGCGATCAGTTCGGGCCGGCTCCGCGGTGTGGTCGGCCAGCCGGTGAACCGGGTCCAGAACCCGACCTCGGCGTCGAAGCCGTCCGCGGGGATGTCGATGCACAGCTGATCGATGATGCTGATCGCGTCGCCGGGCCATCGAATGGGTCGCGACCGCTTCGACTCGCCCTCCCAGGGCACGAGGCAGAACACGAAGCCGGCGGGCGATCGAAGCGTGAGATGGGTGCCGGCGTCGTGGACGAGGGTTGCCCCGAGTGCGAGCGCCTCCGCGGTGGCGGTGTGCGGGTCATCGGTGTGGATGTCGAGGTGAACGCCGCCCGGGCCGTCGTCGATGCGCTGGACCCGTAGGTGCGGATCGCCGTAGAACGGTTCCAGCGACGCGAACTCACGATGGTCGCCCCGTGGCGGGGAGACAGTACTGCCCGAGATCGCGCGCCAGAAGGTCACCTCGCTGCCGAACACGTCGGCGGGGAAATCGAGGAATGCGCTGAGCCACCGCACCTGCACCCGGCTGATTCTACGGTGCGTCCGACGCCGCCCGCTGTCGCGGCGCACGCGAACGGGAGGCGGACGCTGTCCGTACGCGTCGTTACACTCGGGCAGATGACTGTCGGACCGCTAGCGGCGGTGGGGAAGAAGTTCTCGAAGGCGCGGACCGAGCAGGTCGCGGTCGTCCGTCTCGACGGCCCGATCGGTATCACGGGGATGGGCAAGCACGGCGTCAACACCGAGTCCGTCGAACCGGTCCTGAAGAAGGCCTTCGCCACGGAGCGTCTGCGGGCCGTCGTGGTCGTCGTCAACTCGCCCGGCGGCTCGCCGGCACAGTCGGAGTACATCGCCGAACGCATCCGCCAGCTCTCCGCGGAGAAGGGTGTGCCGGTCCTCGCGTTCTGTGAGGACGTCGCAGCCTCGGGCGGCTACTGGATCGCGTGTGCGGCCGACGAGATCTTCGCCGCGCACACCTCCATCGTCGGCTCGATCGGCGTCGTGTCGTCGGGCTTCGGTTTCTCGGCCGTGCTCGACCGGTTCGGTGTCCAGCGCCGGCTCTACACAACCGGCGAGAACAAGGCGCGACTCGACACGTTCTCGCCCGAGCAGGCCGAGGACGTCGAATGGCTCAAGGGATTGCAGGGGCAGTTGCACGAGGCGTTCATCGCGTGGGTCCGTCAACGACGCGGCAAGAAGCTGACCGCATCCGACGAGGAGCTGTTCAACGGAGACGTGTGGATCGGTAGCCGGGCCGCCGAGCTCGGTGTCGTCGACGGCATCGGCGTGATGCGCTCCGTCGTGGCCGAGCGGTATCCGGACGCCGAGATCACCGTCGTGGAGACGCCGAAGCCGCTGCTGATGCGGCTGGTGGGGAGCCAGACGTCGGTCGCCGGGTTCGCGGAGAGCGTGACGACCGGGGTGCTGGCGGCGTTCGATCGCGCGCCGTCGTTGCGAATGTCGCTCCTGCACCGGGACTGAAACCCGTCGGAGGCGTTTTGCACATGGTTTTGTTTGTGCATTGTCCCCAAGTTATCCACAGGTGCTGTTCACTGAAGTGGAACTTCAGGGTGTCTCGACCCGTTCACTGACGTGAATTTCCTACGCGCACATCCGATCAAACAAGTGACCGCTGTCACAAGTAGATGACCCTTGGCCTGCGTTTTTCCACAATTCCACAGTCTCATCCCCAAGTAGACGGTCAGTCTGCGACCTGGGGACAAACGTCCAGAACGCACATGTGGATAAAATTATGTAGTTCGTCATAACAGCAGTTCGACGTCGGCCGGCGAGTGGCGGAAGCGGCGCGCGGACGGCCGTCGTGCACAGGTGGCGTCGCACCCGGCCATCTCTGTGCCACCATGGAAAACGTGACCATGGGCGACATCACTCAGGTGCCGGTGACCGATCTTCCGGACGACTTCACCGGGCGGACCGACGCGGTCATGCTCGATGTCCGCGAGGACGACGAATGGGCCTCCGGCCACATCCGGGGCGCGGTGCACATCCCGCTCGCCGAGGTGCCGGGCCGACTCGACGAGCTCGACCCCGATCACGACCTCTATGTGGTCTGTCATTCCAGCGGCCGGTCCATGCGCGTCCTGCAGTATCTCGCCCAGGTCGGCTACGACGGGATCTGTGTCCGCGGCGGCATGCTCGCCTGGCAGGAACACGGCAAGCCCGTCGAGACCGGCGACTCGCGATCCGAGGGCGACGCCGGCCGATGATCGACCTGTGCCCGCGGTGCCGAATCCAGGCGCCGCATCGTCCCGGACGCGAACACTGTCCCCGATGTGGTGGGCCGTTGAGCGTCGTCGACGATGCCGCCCGTGCGCTGGCCGCGCGTCGAGAGTCGTCGGTACGATCTGCGGCCCCCACCGGTGCGATGCGCCCGGGACGGCCCGGCCCGGCTCCGGCGCCCGCCGGGCGTCTGTACCGCAGTCGCAACGTGCGATGGGTGGCCCGCCGGCCACCAGAGGCCATACCCGCCCGCCGCGGCCCCTCGGGCCGACGCGGCCCGCGACTCATCCCTCGCTACGTCTACGTACCCACGTGGGGTCTGCACGACGAACCGGCCGGGGCCGACACCACGCACCACAAGCTCGAGAGTTCCCGCGCCCGATTGGGGCTGGCGCTGGTGCTCGCGGGTTCGGCGCTGACCGCGTCCGCGCTCGTCCATCTCCTCCGATACATCCTGCTGGTCGTCAACCGCGACCGTCCGCTGCCCGAGTTCGTCATCGTCGCCTCGGACTGGCTCACCGTCTTCGTCGGAGTCGTCGCGTTCCTCGGATTCGTGCTGGCGACACTGGCTTTCATGCGGTGGGTGCTCGAACTACGCGCCGACACCTATGCCTCGGCGGGTCTCCTCGATCCGCGCCGGCCCGGGTGGGTCGCGGCGATGTCCGGGCTGCCGCTGGTCAACCTGATCGGCGCCCCGCTGGTGCTGCAGGAGGTCGCCGCGCACCGTGTCGGCCAGGATCCGACACTCGACGCCGACCTCGTGGGCCGGCGTCTCCGCAAGTTGTGGGTTGCCTGGGTGCTGGTGAACGCGGCGGCCGCGGTGGCGATCGTCGCCCGGCTCGTGGCCTGGCGCTCGGACTCGCTGCAGACCGGGGCGAACGCGCTGGCGATGGTCATCGTCAGCACGGCGGTCTCCGCCGCCTTCGCCTTCTGGATGGCGCGCCGGGTGCGGACACTGTTCGAAGCCGCCGCGGCGGCCCCGGTACCGACGAGACGGTGGGTGGCAGTCGGATGAACTCAGGGGTGAACGTGGGCGCGGCCGAAAAGGTCTCCCGTTCGGGCAAGCCTGCGGTGGTGGCGCACCGCGGGGCGTCGGGGGACTGTCCGGAACACACCCTCGCCGCCTACGAGCTCGCTCTCGCGCAGGGCGCCGACGGACTCGAATGCGACGTACGGTTGACCGCGGACCATGAGCTCGTGTGCGTGCACGATCGGACTGTGGACCGCACGTCCGACGGCTCGGGCATCGTCAGCGAGATGACTCTCGCCGAGCTACGCGAACTCGACTTCGGCAGCTGGCATGCGTCGGGTGGACCGGCGTCGATCCTGACGCTGCGTGAGTTGTTGACGCTGACCCTGGACTGGCGTCGACCGGTCCGGTTGTTCATCGAGACCAAGCATCCGGTGCGTTTCGGCAGTCTCGTCGAGCAGAAGCTCCTCGAGATGCTGCACGAGTTCGGGGTGGCGACCCCGCCGTCGGCCGATCACAGCCGCGCCGTGGTCATCTCGTTCTCCTCGGCCGGGGTCTGGCGCATCCGCCGCCACGCACCCATGCTGCCGACGATCCTGCTCGGCGACACAGCGCGGGTCCTCGGCGGCGGCGCCGCGACCGCGGTGGGGGCGACCGGCATCGGACCGTCGGTGATGACCCTGCGGCAGTATCCCGACCTCGTCGATCGCGCCGCCGCAGCCGGTCGGGTCACCTACTGCTGGACCGTCGACGAGCAGGTCGACGTCCAACTCTGCGCCGACCTCGGTGTGCGGTGGCTGGCCACCAACCATCCGGCGAAGGTGCGCGACTGGCTGGTCACGGTCGACTGACCGCTGCGCCCACGACGTGTCGGACGGCGCAGTCGGTCGTGAGAGAGTGGACCGATGGGCAAGAAGAGCAAACGGGGCAGCGGACCACGTCCGGGAAGCAATCGTGCCGAGCGCGTCGCCGCACGTAAGGCGCGGCAGGCGGCAGCTCTGGCGCCGCCACCCCGGCCGTTCGCCGGGTTCGCCTCCGAGTGCGACTTCGTCGCACTGCGGACCTTCGTCGCCTCGGCGACCGCGCGGCTGGAACTCACCGAACCTGCCGGGGAGCGCAACGACGTCTCCATCGTGACGATCCTGCCCGGCGCGGTGCCCGCTCTCGCACGCGAGGTCGACGGTGCCACAGAAGGTTTCGTGGGGCTGCAGACCGACCCGGACCGGACGGCGCTGACCGTCGAACTGGCCGCCGCCATCGCATGGGCCGCGCACGCCGACGCCGGCAGCGAGTTCGACCTCGAGGCCGCCGACGAGGCCCCGACCCTCGATGAGGTCGTGAAGACCGACGCCGTGCTGGACATCACGGTCCACCAGGACTTCGGCTGGTGGTTCGTGGAGGGTACCGACGTCCCCGCCGAGATCACGGCGATGTTCGAGCGCGCCAACGACTCGGTGCTGCCGACCGCGCGACTCGTGGTCGACAGCGGCGCGAGTGCGCCCTGGTGGGTCGACGCCGGGGAGCGTGCCCACCTGCGCTGGATCCGGCCCGAGCCGGAAGACGACCTGATGTCGGCGATGGCACGGCTCCACGCGGCCGGGCGTCTGACGATCGGCGAGGGGTCGCGGTTCGCCGGCTCGTTCCGCACCCATGGGCTGCTCGTGCCGGTCTTCGATCTCGACAACGAGATGCACCACGAGGAGTGGTACGCGGGTCTGAATCAGTTCGACCAGTGGCTCGGCGAGGCGCTCGCCGACACATCACCGCTGACGATCGAGCAGCGCAGCTCGCGGGACGGCATCCGCGGTCGACAGGTGACCCTGCGCTGATCGCCGCGCCCCTGATCCGAGGGAACAACAAAAGCTCCGGTCCCTGAGGTGCGGGGAGAGTAAGCGGCCGGCTACCCCCTGCTCCCTGAGGTGCGGGGAGAGTAAGCGGCCGGCTACCCCCTGCTCCCTGAGGTGCGGGGAGAGTAAGCGGCCGGCCACCCCCTGCTCCCTGAGGTGCGAGGAGCGATAGCGACGAGCCACGAAGGGCATGGCGAGGCAGTCACCATACCCTTCGTGGCTCGCTTCGCTCGCACCTCGGAGGCGGGAACGCTTGTGCGTCAGATGTTCCCGCCGGCCGCGGGCGGCGCGGTGGCGTCGGACGTCTTCTCGCCGTTGAACTCTCGCTCGACGAAGTTCTCGAGGTCGAAGAGATTGCCGTTGCAGCGTTCGGCGATGGTCTGCAGGGTCGTCATGGTCGCGACCTCTTCGACCTGTTCCTTGAGGAACCACTGCACGAACTGCTCACCCAGGTAGTCGCCGGTGTCGCGCGCCGACTTGGCGAGGTCGACGACCTGCTGGGTGACCGTCTTCTCCTGTGCGAGAGCGAGATCGATGGGTGCGCGGTAGTCCTCGAAGCGGTTGTTGGGCGCCGGGATTCCAGGGATCTCGACCTCCATGTCCCGGTCGAGGAAGTACTGCACGATCATCATCGCGTGATTGCGCTCTTCGACTGCCTGGCGGTAGAAGAGCTTCGCGAGCTGCGGCATGTCGTGGTTGTCGAAGTAGGTGGCGACCGCGATGTACTGCTGAGAAGCGTAGAACTCGTTGCTGATCTGGTCGTGCAGCAGTTGGTGGAATTTCGTGTGTTCGGTCATGCGGCCCATCGTAGAGCCGAAAAATGGCTCTCACCAGCAAGTTCAGGCTAACTAAGGCAAGTCTCGCCTGCGTTTGGGAACCCTTCTACGACGGCCCGCCGGCGTCGACGAGAAGGTCGTCGGGGATGGGTTGACCTGCACGGAGGAGCGCGAAGAACTCCTCGGTCTGTTCGTTGACCGGTAGCGCGAGTCCCTCATCGGTGAAGGTGCTCTCGCCGGCGGGTGTGGTCGTGGTGATGGGGTCCCGAAGAGCGAACATGAGCGACGCGAGGTTCCAGATGTGATCTCGCTCATCGACTGTGAGCGCATCGATGGCGCCGCCGATGAAGCCGAAGAGCCGAAACGGATTCAGCAGCACCGTCGGACTTGTTGCGCGAGAGACCAGTGCCGCGAGGAACTTCCGCTGATTGACGACTCGCTCGAGGTCGGCGCGGGGGAATGCGCGGGTGCGCACCAGACCCAGCGCCTGGCGGCCGTCGAGCCGATGGCAACCCTTCGCAAGCCGCAGACCGGCTTTCGGGTCGTTGAGAGGCTGGTCGATACACATGTCGACGCCGCCGACCGCGTCGACCAGGGTGTCGAACCCGCCGAAGCCGATCTCGGCGTAGTGGTCGATGTGGATTCCGGTGAGGTTCTCCACGGTCTGCACGAGCAGTGCCGGACCGCCGATGCTGAACGAGGCGTTGATCTTCAGGCTGCCCTGTCCCGGGACCTCCACGTACAGGTCGCGCGGGATGCTCACCACGATCGCCTTACCACCGCCGGGCGGGTTGTGGACGAGCATGATCGTGTCGGTGCGGGACCCGTCGGCGTCACCGGTGGCCAGCGCCCGGCGCTGTTCTTCGGTGAGATCGGAGCGGGAGTCGGTGCCGACGATGAGCCAATTGGTGCCGGGGGTGTCCGACGGGCGTCCGGCATAGGCCCGCAGCGCGTCGATCCGGTCGAGTCTCGAGTCGTAGTAGAACAGCAGTCCGACGGAACCGAGGACGACGACGAGCAGCAGGATCAGCAGGATCTTGCCGACGCGGACCGCACGACGGCCGCCGCGCCGGGGACGAGGAGGTGCGGTCGGGCGCGGGGGCGCGGGTGGGCGTGCGGCGGATCGGTCACGGTCGCGACGGTCCGCAGGGGACGACCGACGACCGCGGGAGCGATCGCCCGGGATCGGCTCGGGTTTCTGGGTGGGGGCATACCCGCCGGGGCCGGGCTGTCCCGACGGGGAGGGGCGGTCGGCCGGTGCGGGATGCGTTGGACGACCACCGGGTGCCGGGGCCCGGCGCGGATCGGGACCGCGCGCGGGGATCCGCGGCATGGCCTGCGGATGAGCGGACGGGCCGCCGGTGCCGGGAGGAGGGCGATGGCCCTGGCCGGGTGGTGGCCCCGGACGCAGCGGCGGGCCCGCTGGCCGCCCGGGCGGCATCGGCGGCCCGGGGCGACCTCGCCGGAGGATCGGCGGGTCCTGCTCGTTCATCCCATCAAATGTACGCATGGGCGGCCGTGACGGATGTCGGTCGGTTGGTGTGCGATCTGGCGTCGACCCCCTCGAGAGGGATTCGCCACAGAGGTCTTGATCCGGCCCGAACGGGGTACAGGACTCGCCATGACCGACAAACACGTCGCCGACGCGGGCGACACCGCCTCAGCGGACACCGGGACCGGCTCCGGCACCGGGGCCGGGGGTGGGCACACACCGCTGCGCCGCGCCATCACCGGCAAGTTGCTGTTCCTGTTCATCCTGGGCGACGTCCTCGGCGCGGGGATCTATGCGCTCGTCGGCGAGGTCGCCGGGGAGGTCGGCGGGGCGATCTGGGTGCCGCTGGCCCTGGCCCTGGCGCTGGCGATGCTGACCGCGGCGTCGTACGCCGAGCTCGTCACCAAGTACCCGCGGGCCGGTGGGGCCGCGGTGTTCGCGCGGCACGCCTACCGCCATCCCCTCGTCTCGTTCCTCGTCGGCTTCTGCATGCTGGCCGCCGGGGTGACGAGCGCCGCCGGACTCGCACTCGCCTTCGCGGGCGACTACCTGCAGGTATTCCTCGACGTACCCACCACCGTGGCGGCCCTGGTGTTCCTGCTCGCGGTCGCGGCGCTCAACGCCCGCGGGATCAGAGAGTCCCTCCGCGCCAACGTGGTGATGACCATCGTGGAGGTCTCCGGACTCGTCCTCGTCGTCGTGTTGGCGGGCATCGTGCTGGGGCGTGGTGACGGTGAGCCGCAGCGGGTGCTGGAGTTCACCGACGAGACCACACCGGCGCTGGCGGTGCTGGGCGCGGCGTTGCTGGCCTACTACTCGTTCGTCGGGTTCGAGACCTCGGCGAACATGGCCGAGGAGGTTCGCGACGTGCGTCGGGTGTACCCGAAGGCGCTGTTCGGTGCGCTGCTCGCCGCCGGCGTCGTGTACGTCCTCGTCGGCCTGGCGGTGTCGGTGGTCGCAGCACCCGAGCGGCTGGTGGAGTCGTCGGGTCCGCTGCTGGAGGTCGTCTCCATCGCCGACGTCGGGATACCCGACCAGTTGTTCTCCCTGATCGCGCTGATCGCCGTCGCGAACGGCGCGCTGCTCACCATGATCATGGCGTCACGCCTGACCTTCGGCATGGCCCGGGACGGGCTGCTCCCGGGGACGCTGGCGAAGGTGCTGCCCGGTCGGCGCACGCCGTGGACGGCGATCGTGGCCACCACCGCCGTCGCGATGATCCTCTCGGCGACGGGTACGGTCGCGGCGCTCGCGGAGACCGTGGTGCTCCTGTTGCTGTTCGTCTTCGTCAGCACCAACGTCGCGGTGCTGGTGCTGCGCCGTGATCGGACGGACACCGACCACTTCCGGGCCCCGACGATCGTTCCGGTACTCGCGGTGATCTCCTGCATCGTGCTGATGACACAGCAGAGCGCGTCGACCTGGTTGCGTGCGGGCATCCTCATCGTCGTCGGGTTGGCGCTCTATCTCCTCGCGCGGGTCACCGGGTCGGGTGGACGACCGGACGGTCAAGACGAGAGCGAGACCGTCGAGGACGAGAGTGTCGACGGCAACTCCGAGCGGCTCACCTGACGCGGATGGTGCTCGTGTGGTGCCCATTTCGGCATCTCGGGTCGGCGGACAGGGGTGCAGGCCGAGGCCCGTGGGATCCGTATGACGTCGAGCCCGGAATCCGGGCACGACGTCATACGGGTCCGGCGCCGCCGGTTCCGAGGCCCAGACCGCGTCACGACGACGCCGCGAACGACAGCCCCGATGCGACGATCAGCGCTCCGCGAGCGTCCCGATCTGCGGTGCGTCGGGGCCGAAGTGGCGGAAGAGGGCTCGGCGTCGTGCGCGGGCGCCGGTCCATTCCAGATAGCGCGGGCCGACCGGTGTCCGAGCGATCACCTGGTAGGTGAGGGTGTTGCGCACCCACGCGAGCCCGAAGGCCCATGGCAGGGCCGGTCGCAGACCGAGGTCGCGCATGCCGCGCACCCCGAGAAAGCCCTGCAGCATGCTGACCAGGCGCGCTCGGGTGTAGCGGGCGGCCACGCGGGGGAGCAGGCGGTAGTGCAGGCGACTCTGGGCGTCGACGATCGCCGTGGTGAGCGCCGCGCCGGCGTCGGTCACGTCGTGTTGCGCCAGCAGGACGGCGTAGCTCAGCTGATGCTGGTCGTGTTCGGAGTCGAAGAGCCAGTCGTCGTCGACGCCGATCAGCCACCCGACGTATTTCCACAGGTGCATGAGGGCGCGGGAGTCGTCGCGACTCACCGGGACGCCGAGGGCGCGGACCCCCATCATCAGAGCGCCGCTGAAGAGGTTGAGGGTGGCGGCGAGGTCGGACTGGTTGATCGGCAGACCCCATTGGTCGCTGTCCCAGCGACCGTTGTGCTCGTACCGCTCGTTGACCAGGGCATGCATGAGGCGCACGTGAACGGTGAGTCGCCAGCCCTCGCCGTCGCGTGCCATCCCACCTGGTTCGCCGACCGCGATGGCCCACGTCTGTGTTTCGCCGAGTCGTCGGATGACCGTGTTCCCGGTGAGTCCGCCGGTCGCGACCAAGAGGTCGGCGGGTCCGCCGAAGCGGTAGCCGCCGATCAGGGAGAGCTGTAGCAGGACGTCGTTGGCGTTCTGGCCGAAACGTCGGTAGACGGCGGCGCCGCGGTCGCAGAGGTCGGGATCGACCCAGTCCGGCGTGTTCTCGACCAGTGCGAAGAAGTCGCGAAGCGCAGCCGGGGCGTCGGACGGCAGGTCGCCGGCCAGCGCCTGCTCGAACTGGCGCATCGTCACCCGCCCGTCGACGTCTCGCGGGAGGCGCATGGCCCGGACCAGCGCCGCGGCGGGTTCGTCCCGGGTGCGCAACCGACGTCCGAGCTGCGCGAGCTCGTCGTCGCTGGGTTCGCGGAGGCGGTTGTAGACCTTCAGGAGCTTGCCGATGCGGCGGCCGCGGGACTCGGCGGCCCGGTGGCGTCGCGGGAAGGAGAGGCTCGCCGGCTCGGCGGTCGGGCCGGGCGGCACATCGACGGTCATGAGACGAATCTAGCGAATCATCTCACTGGGTTCAACGGTGGCCGGATGGGGCGCACGGTCGACGGAAAGCGGCGCCCAGTCGACGAAAGCGACGCACGGTCGACGGAAACGGACGCACGGTCGACGGAAACGGACGCACGGTCGACGGAAAGCGACGCACAGTCGACGGTCTGTCGGGGTCCGGTCACCCGACCCAGGAGAGATGGTCCCGCAGCAGTCCGTATCCGACGAAGGCGACCACATCGATGACCGCATGGGCGATGACGAGCGGCCAGACGCGCCCGCTGACCTGGTAGAAGCGGCCGTAGACGACGCCCATGGCCAGGTTGCCGATGCCGGCGCCGAAGCCCTGGTAGAGGTGATAACCGCCGCGGAGGAGCGCACTGGCGGCGAGGGATGCGCCGTCGGACGCCCCGAGCTGGCGCAAGCGGGTGATGAAGTAGGCGACCACGACGATCTCCTCGGCGGCGGCGTTGCCGATCGCGATCAGCACGAGAACCGGCCACTCCCACCAGGTGTCGGCCTGGCTGGGCACGAGACTCGCATTGAGGCCGAGGGCTCGGGCCGCGGCGACGAGCGCCAGTCCGGGCAGGCCGATGATTGCGGCGAGAACCATCCCGGCGGGGACGTCGCGGCGCGGAGTCCACCGGCCCAGTCCAACGCGTGAGAGCCCGATTCCGCTGCGCCACAACAGATACACGCCCAGGGCGGCGATGGCGAACAGACGGAGCCCGCTCATGATCTGCCGGATGGCGTCGATGAGGCCGAGGTCGGAGCGGCTGGGGTTGAGGGCGACGGTCGTCTCGCCGATGCCGCCGGCAAGCTGTGCCTCGAGCAGGGCGAGGGCCGCCGACAGGGCCGAGAACGCGAACGTCAGGGTCCCGACGATGACCAGCTCGACGATGATGCCGCGTCGTTCGATCCGATCGGTGACGACCGGGATGCCGTGCGGGGACGGCTTCAGGTACTCGCGCAAGGCCATGCGGGTCAGCCTAGGACCCCGCGATCCGGGGAGTTGATTCGTCGATTGCGCGCTGGTGCTGAGAAACGCGGGTCAGTCGGGCATCGAGTTCAGGAACGGGCAGCCCGCGAGGTTGCGCAGCGCGCGGGAGAGTTCGAACACGTCCGACACCGGGCGGGCGAAGGGGAGCCGGACGTCGGAGTCGCCCTCGAGTCCCTCGATGCGGAAGCGGATGCCGAAGCGATCGAGGCCGAGCGGCCGCACGCGTCCGGTCCGCAGGTCGGCGGGGAGCTTGCGGACGAGCTGCCCGACGATGTCGGCGTGGTCGGTGTCGAGGTGCTCGAGCCAGCTGCCCTCGTGCTCCCAGAACGGGTCGGGGTCGGCGTCGGCGAGTTCGGTGGCCGGGACAGAGGCCGCACCGGCCGACGACGCGATGACCGCGGTGTCGACCTGCAGGCGCAGCATCGAGGCGCCGTGACCGATGTCGAGCAGCCCGTCGTCGGGGTGTTCGGCCGCGATCTCGATGGCCAGGTCTCGTTCCAGATCGCGGGGGACCTCGTGCAGGGTGCCGTTCAGCCAGATCACCGAGCGCACCCGTTCGCGCAGGTCGATGGGCGCCCAGTCGGTCACCTCGAGCATGGCGGGCACACCCTCCGCCTCGTCGACCGCCCGCATGGCGTCGCCGGCGGTCGGGACGAGGACGAATGCCTGGGACTCGAAGAGGTGGACGACGTCGATCGGGGTGGCGTCGGCACCCTCGATGGCCAGGATGGCGGAACCGACCCGACGACAGGCCGTCTGGATCATCTCGGCTTCCGTCGGGCGGTCGGTCGTCGTTCTCGTCATGACAGTCTCTCCGGTCGGCGTCGCGGGACGCGGGTCGTTGAAAGGTAACCCTAACCTAAATTCCCGGGCCGGATGCGTCAATGGTTTCGACACTCCTGCGTAGGGCCTGGGACACATGCGTGAAAGGGTCTCGGCCGGCTTGTTCCACTAGGCTCGTGTGGTGCCTGTGATCGCTTACTTCGGCCCGCCCGGAACCTTCACCGAGATGGCACTCGATGCGGTTCTCGCCGCACACCAGCCCAGCGCCGGCCTCGACCTGACAGGCGAGATCGAGCGGGTCGCCGCGTCGAGTCCCGCCGCCACCATCGCCATGATCCGCAGCGGGGCGGCCGACTACGGCTGTGTGCCGATCGAGAGTTCGATGGAGGGTTCGGTGCCCGCCACGATGGATGCGCTGGTGCCGTCCGCGGGCGATGCCGGCCACGGGCGCGTGCAGGCCTTCGCCGAGACCGTGCTGGACATCTCGTTCGCGATCGCGGCGGTCACGCCGTTGCCGGCCGCAGAGGTCCGCACCATCGCCGCCTATCCGGTTGCGTCCGCGCAGGTGCGACGTCGGGTGGGCGAGTTGTTCCCGAATGCCGAGTTCGTCATCTCGAGCTCCAATGCCGCTGCCGCGCAGGATGTCGCGGCCGGCACGGCGGATGCCGCGGTCACCACCGGACTGGCGGCGCGCCTGTCCGGACTCGTCGTGCTCGCCGACGGCGTCGCCGACGCGCGGGAGGCGACCACGCGCTTCCTCCTGCTCGGCAAGCCCGGGGTCCCGTCGCCCCGCACCGGCGCCGACCGGACGTCGGTCATTCTCGACCTGTCGAACGAGCCGGGCAGCCTGATGGCGGCGATGAACGAATTCGCCTCGCGTGGAATCGACCTCACACGTATCGAGTCGCGCCCGCAGCGTGACGAGGCCCAGGGGCGCAGCATCGCCGGACGGTACCGGTTCTTCCTCGACGCCGTCGGTCACATCGACGACGCGGCCGTCGCCGAAGCGCTTGCCGCCCTACATCGTCGGTGCGAGCGCGTGGTGTTCCTCGGGTCGTGGCCCGCGGTGCGCACCACCGGCTCCGCGCCACCTGATCACACCGAGTCGCTCGCCTGGGTCGACTCGATGCGCCGAGGGGACAAGTGATGGCGCGCCTGCATCTGGTCCGGCACGGCGAGACCACCTCGAATGTCATGCGCCGCCTCGACACCGCCCTGCCCGGTGCTGCGCTCACCGATTTCGGTGCGCGACAGGGTGTTCGATTCGGCTTGGAGAACGCTCCGGAACATCACGCGGTCTTGCTCAGTTCGCGTGCACTCCGCGCACGCCAGACCGCCGAACTGATCGGTTCGGTGTGGGATGTGGAGACCGCGGCCGTCGACGGTGTGCACGAGGTGCAGGCCGGCGATCTCGAGGACCGTACCGACCGCGAGTCCTATGAGGTCTTCCAGGACATCATGCACCGCTGGCACGACGGCGATCTCGACGCACGCATCCCGGGCGGCGAATCCCTGGCGATGGTCTACGACCGCTATCTGCCGACGGTCGAGGACCTGGCCGACATGTACCTCACCGGACCGGATCAGCGCGATGTGTTCCTGGTGAGTCACGGTGCGGCCATTCGCCTGATCGCTGCACGGCTGGCCGGGATCGACTCCCGGTTCGCCGCGGCGACCCACCTGGGCAACACCGGTTCCATCGAACTGGAGTACTCCGAAGGGTTGTGGGTGTGCCGGCGTTGGGGTGCCGCGACGGCCCCGTTCGAGGTCGTCGACGAGCCGCTCGTCGATGAACCGATGGGCTGAGGGCGTCCCTCCGCTCCGTGAAGGGCCGGCGTCACTCCGTTCCCTGAGGAGCGAGCTTGCGAGCGTCTCGAAGGGTCTCGCAACCTCGGTCGCCGGACCCTTCGTGACGCGCCCTCCGCAAGCTCCGGGCGCTCCTCAGGGGGCAGGGGGCTACTTGATGATGGCGTCGACCGTCTTCTTCAACGCCGACGGTTGCGACGGCCGGCGAGGAGCCTTCTCCCGGCGGCGTAGCATCTCCTCACCGATCTCGCGGAGCTCCTTGCGGCTCAGCGCTTCTCGGACCTTCGGGAACCACTCGTCCTCTTCCTCTTCGATGTGGTGCTCCACGTTCTCGATGAGGACGGTGGTCTTGGCGTCGAACCGCTCGGCGTCCGGCGAAAGGGCGGCCAGCTCGACGACGAGGACATCGGCGACGTGGTGCTCCTCGTAGGACTCGAGGATGTCGTCCTCGAGCTCGGGGACGCGCTTGCGGATCTCCGGGTACATCACCTCGTTCTCGATGTAGGTGTGCACGGTGAGGGCCTCGATGATCTTGTCGACGATCTTGCCCTTGGTCTTGACGGCGTTGTCGCCCTGCGACTTGAAGTCGCGGAACAGTTTGCGGATCTCCTTGTGTTCATCACGGAGGATGACGATGGCGTCTGAGGACATGGATGTACTCCTGAGATAGAGGGCTGCTCGATCTGCTACCCCTCGTACCGCGTTCCGTCGCAGGTCAAACATCGAACCCGCCGAATCCGCCGCAACTAACCCCAGCCGTTGGCGTGCAACCACTCGTCGTCGATGCCGAAGTGGTGCGCGATCTCGTGGACGACGGTGACCGCGACCTCGTGGACGACCTCCTCCCGCGAGTGACACATCGCGAGGATGGGATCACGGTAGATGGTGATGGTGTCCGGCAGGAAACCGCCGTAGTCGCTGGTCCGCATCGTCAGTGCGACACCGTGATACAGGCCGAGGATGCCCGGCTCCTCGGGGTTGAACGGCTCGACGAGGATGACCACGTTGTTCATCGCGTCGGTCAGATCGGTCGGGATGGTGTCCAGGGCGTCGGACACCAGCCCGTCGAACTCGTCGTCGGACATCGGAACGGACATCGCTCAGCCCGCCGGGGCCGGGGCTTCGTCGGGGTTGGGCGCGATCCCCGGTGGCAGCGGCACCGGGGTGGGCAGGGCACGTCCCGGAGGGGCCTCCGGCGGCGCGACCGGCGCCCGCCCGTTGATCAGCAGCGCGCCGCCCTTGGCGTCACCGACCAGGGTGGCGAATCCGCCACGCTTGTCGGGGAGGCCCAGATAGCAGACCACCTTGCGGCTCCCGGCGAGCCAGCTCGGCTCGCTGAGCACCGACCACTGGACGTTGAGCGTGGTCGCGTCGAGCGGCTTGCGTCCGCCGACGAACCGTTCGGCCTGAACCGGACAGATCGACCCGAGGTAGCTGTTCTGCGCGCCGGTCGGCGGCCACGGCTTGTTCGACATCCGATCACCGAAACGGACCGACAGGTCGACGATCCCGGTCGTCTGGAAGGCGTGCGGCTCAGCGCAGTTCACCGCGAAGCCGGTCGGGGCGCGGGTTTCGGTGTCGATCCCGACGCACGTTCCCTCGGGCCAGACGTAGGACTGGTTCTGATCGGCCACCCGGCCGGAGAACTGGACCGGCGCACCGTCGGCGCCGTTCTCCTGGACCCCGCAGCGCAACTGGCGCGCGCCCTTGTCCCACTGCGCCTGCGAGGGGTACATCATGCCGACCGCGAAGCGGCCCTGCGGGTCGAGGCGTCCGTCGAGATACTGGTCCACCATCACCGGGCACTGCTCGTCGCGGATCGTCGCGAAGCGCTCGGCACCGGGCCAGAGGGCGTCCTCGCCGAACTCGGCGCCCGGGATCAGGGCGGTGTCGATGGCGCCGGCGACCTCGAAGCGGTGCTTCTGCTCGCACGGCACGTCGACCGGTTGACCGGGGTTGCCGGCAGGCCAATCGAGGCAGTCGCCCGCGACCGACTTGGTGAAGGCGTTCTCGGTGAGGCGTTCGCCTTCGCCGATGTTGCTGCCGCCGACGCTGCCGCTGTCGTCGAAGACCCCCATGGCGAAGGCGATCCCGCCCGCCACGAGCGCGCCGACGACGATCGCGCCGAGGATCACGAATACCGGATTACGGGCGGACTTGCCTGGTCGGCGTGTTCCGCCGGCCGGTCGGCCGGATGCCGGCGCGGGCGGTGCGTCGGCATCGGCGGGGCGGCTGCGGTCGGGGTCGGGCGCGTTCATCGGGATCCATCATGCCTAACGGACCCGACCGGGCACACCCTCGTGCGCGGATGCTCCGACCCGGCCGCTGCGCGGGAGCGATGTCGGTGCCGGTTCGGGCGACCGGTCGATCACGCGCGGTGGGGCGTCAGGTGCTGTGCGGCGAGTCCGGTGAGCTCGTTGCGGAAGTCCTCGTACCCGTCCCGGAGACGGTCGCCGGGCCACGGCTCCGGTAGCAGTTCGCCGGGCAAGAGCGGGTCGCGCAGGATGTGGCGCACGATGGCGGCGGCGACCTCGAAGCGGTCGGCGATGCCGGGCGCTGCCCCGAGCGCATCGAGCAAATCGACGGCCGATGCGGCCCAGGTCGCCGGTGCGAACAGGCGCGACGCCAGGTCCGTCGACGCCTCCTCGGGAGCGGCGCGGAACAGGTCCAGGCGTCGGCGCAGATCCGGGGGGAACTCGAGGTCGAGGTTGGCCGGACGGGCCCACACGCCTTCCCGGATCTCGCCGAGGCGCGCCTTCCGCAGGGTGTCGCGCAGGAGCGCACGTTCGGTCGAACTCTCGGAACCGACGGTCACGACGGCGAGATCCCACATCCCGTCCCAGTCGCGCCGCGCCGGATGCAGTGCGTGGTCCTGTCGTTGCTGTCGTTCGACGAGCCGCGGGGAGAGCCGGCATCGACCGTTCGTGCGTTCCAGGTCTCCCGCGGCGACCAGTCGCGTGAGGGCCACCCGGACGGTCGATTCGCGCAGTCCGAGATCGGTGGCCATCGCCAGGAGCCCGTTGATCGATGCGTCGGGCGAATCGAGTCCGAGCAGAGCGCTGAGGATGACCGAACGCGCCGTGAGCTTGGGGATCTCCACGCGTGCGGGCACGTCGACGATGCTATCGGGCGTGAGGTGGGGGACCGCGGGGGCGAGCTATTACAAAAGTCTGGCGACGATCAGAAATGTGTAATAGCGTGGCCGACGACCCCGATCAGGAAGGCGGGTCCCGCCATGTCCACCCATGTCGTCACCAATCAGGTCCCCGAGCTCGTCGACTTCGACGCCGCGAACAATCCGGCCATCTCCGAGGCGGTCCACCGCGCGGGCGCCGACCACATGCTCGAGGAGCTGCATCAGATCGGCCGTCTGGCCGGTGGCGCCGAGGCGCTCGGCTGGGGCGATCTCGCCGAGTCCCGTCCGCCGGAGCTGCGGACCCATGACCGGTACGGCAACCGGGTGGACGAGGTGGTCTACGACCCCGCCTACCACCACCTCATGCGGACGGGCGTCGGCCTGGGCCTCGCCGGAGCCGCGTGGTCGGACCCGAGCCCGACGGCGCATTTCGAGCGCGCCGTGAAGTCGAGCGTGTGGGGGCAGGTGGACGCCGGGCACGGATGTCCGATGTCGATGACCTACGGGGTGGTCCCGGCACTGCGGGCCGACCCCGAACTCGCCACTCTGTACGAGCCGCTGCTCGTCTCCACGACCTACGACCCAGGATTGCGCGCCCCGCTGTCGAAAGCGGGACTGACAGCGGGGATGTCGATGACCGAGAAGCAGGGTGGCTCCGATGTCCGCGCGAACACGACGACCGCCGTGGCGCAATCGGACGGGACGTACCGGATCACCGGCCACAAATGGTTCACCTCGGCGCCCATGTGCGATGTGTTCCTGGTGCTGGCGCACGCCCCGGGCGGCCTGTCGTGCTTCTTCGTCCCCCGCGTTCTGCCCGACGGGACGCGCAACACCTTTCTGCTCCAGCGATTGAAAGCCAAGCTGGGCAACCACTCCAACGCGAGTAGCGAAGTGGAGTACGACGACACGGTCGGGTGGCTCGTCGGTGACGAGGGCCGCGGGGTGGCGACGATCATCGAGATGGTGAACATGACCCGCCTGGACTGCACCCTCGGCTCGGCGACCGGTATGCGGGTCGGCGTCGCCCAGGCCGCCCATCACGCCACCCACCGCCGGGCCTTCGGCGCCGCGCTCGTCGACCAGCCGCTGATGCGCAACGTTCTCGCCGACCTGGCGATCGAGTCGGAGGGTGCGACGATGACGGCGCTCTGGCTCGCCGAGCTGACCGACCGGGCCGGCGCCGGCGACGAGCGGGCCGATGCCCTGCGTCGGATCTCCCTCGCGGTGAGCAAGTACTACGTCTGCAAGCGTGCCCCGACCCACGCCGCCGAGTCGCTGGAATGCCTCGGCGGCAACGGATATGTCGAGGAGTCGCGGATGCCGCGCCTCTACCGGGAGGCGCCGCTCATGTCCATCTGGGAGGGCTCGGGCAACGTCGCCGCCCTGGATGTCCTGCGAGCGATGGCCAGGCAACCCGGCACGGTGACCGCCTTCCTCGACGAGATCGACTGCGCGGCCGGGGCAGATCGTCGTCTCGACGCTGCCGCGGCCGACCTGCGGCGCGAGTTCGGTGACCTCGACGCGATACAGTACCGGGCCCGCCGGGTGGTCGGCCGCATGGCGCAGCTGCTGCAGGCCTCCCTGCTTCTGCGGTACGGGCATCCCGCCGTCGCCGATGCCTTCGTCGCGAGTCGCCTCGGCAACGACCGGGGTGACGTGTTCGGCACGTTGCCGTCCGGGGTCGACACGGCGTCGATCATCGAACGAGTGGTCCCGAAAATGGTGCAGGAGAACACACATGGATGAGTCGAGCGGGTCGCGCCCGGCCGAGTGGCGCGACGACCTGCGCCATGGTGAGGACTCGTTGTTCGCCGGACGCGCGGAAGGTGGACCGGACGTCGACTACCGCACGCTGACCTACGAGGTCACCGGCCGGGTCGCCCGTATCACCTTCACTCGGCCCGACCAGGGCAACGCGATCACCGTCGACACCCCCGTCGAGCTGTCGCACGCGGTGGAACGCGCCGACCTCGACCCCGGTGTCCACGTGATCGTCGTGTCCGGGCGGGGCAAGGGTTTCTGCGGCGGATACGACCTGTCGATCTTCGCCGAGAACGGTGGCGACCCGTCGCAAGCCGTCGATCCCCGGACCGGCACCGTCCTCGATCCCGTTGTGCAGGCGCGCAATCACGACCCGAACCGCACCTGGGATCCGATGATCGACTACGCGATGATGAGCAGGTTCAACCGCGGTTTCGCCAGCCTGCTCCATGCGAACAAGCCGACGGTCGCCAAGCTGCACGGATTCGCGGTCGCCGGCGGCACCGACATCGCGCTCTACGCCGACCAGATCATCTGCGCCGACGACACCAAGATCGGGTACCCGCCGACCAGGGTGTGGGGGATTCCCGCCGCCGGGATGTGGGCGCATCGGCTCGGCGATCAGCGCGCCAAACGGCTGCTGTTCACCGGCGACTGCCTGTCCGGCCGACAGGCGCACGAGTGGGGGCTGGCCGTCGACGCGCCTCCCGCAGCGGAACTCGACGACCGCACCGAGGAACTCCTCGAACGGATCGCGCGGATGCCGGTCAATCAGCTCGTGATGGCCAAGCTGGCGCTCAACAGCGCGCTCTTGGCCCAGGGGGTCGCGAACTCGGGAATGATCAGCACGGTCTTCGACGGGATCTCACGGCACACCCGCGAGGGGTACGCCTTCCAACAGCGCGCGGCGACCGCGGGTTTCCGAGAGGCCGTCCGCGAGCGCGACGAGATCAACGGCGACTGGAAGCGCGCCCAATTCCGCTCGCCGCCAGAGTGATTCCACGCCAGGGCGGCGAGGAGGCGGCCCCTGCTCCCTGATCCGAAAGAACTGGCCGGCAGGGGTTGGTTCGCGAGCCCACCCCTGCTCCCTGAGGTGCGAGGAGCGAAAGCGACGGCCCCACCCCTGCTCCCTGAGGTGCGAGGAGCGAAAGCGACGGGCCCACCCCTGCTCCCTGAGGTGCGAGGAGCGAAAGCGACGGGCCCACCGCTGCTCCCTGAGGTGCGAGGAGCGAAAGCGACGGGCCCACCCCTGCTCCCTGAGGTGCGAGGAGCGAAAGCGACGAGCCTCGAAGGGTCCGGCGAGATCAGGGCGCGTCGGGCACGAGGTCGGCGTCCCCCGGTGCGGACAGGGTCAGCACCGCTTCGGCGATCCGAGGGTCGCGCTCCAGCTCGTTCTCCAGTTGCCGTAGGGCCACGGCGACCGAGGACTCGACGTCGTCGCCCGCGAAATCGACTGCGGCGACAAGGAACAGCTGAACGGGGCCGGTGTACTCGACATGAAGGTAGGTGACGCGATCGATGTTGCCGTGCGCGAGCAGGTCCCGGAGGACGCGCTGCTGGACCGCGTCGTCGACCGCCTGCCCGAGCAGGAATCGTCGGTTCTGGTTGATCAGGACGATCGCGACGACCCCGAGGAGTACGCCCACCAGGATGGACCCGATCGCGTCGTAGGTGGCCGACCCGGTGACCTGGTGCAAGAGCACGCCGACGAAGGCGATCGCCAGACCGACGAGCGCGGCCGCGTCTTCGGCGAAGACGGCACGCAGGGTCGGGTCGGAGGTGCGGAACACCTGCCGGAGCAGGCTGATCCGTCGCTTGACGGCGCCGCGCTTGGCCTGCTGGTAGGACCGCAGGAACGAGATCCCCTCCAGCACCGCCGCGATCGCGAGAACCGCGTAGGCGATGCCGTAATCCGTGGCCGGTTCCGGCGACAGGAGTTCGGAGATGCCGTGCTGCACCGACACTGCCGCGCCGACGGCGAACAGTCCGAAGGCGGCGAACATCGACCAGATGTAGGCCTCGCGTCCGTATCCCTGCGGATGACGGGAGTCCCGCGGCCGATGTGCACGACGCTCCGCGATGAGCAGCAGGATCTCGTTTCCGGTGTCGGCCCACGAATGCGCCGCCTCGGCCACGAGCGACGCGGATCCGGTGACCGTCGCCGCTCCGGTCTTGGCGACGGCGATCAGCAGGTTCGAGACGAACGCGATGACGACCGTCAGGAAACTCTCGCCGGCACCGACGGATTCGCTCTGCGTTTCGGGAGGAGGAGACACTGCGCTCAGTCTCCCACACGACGCGGCCCCGCCGGTTTCATCCGGGCGGGAATGCCCCGGGGCGCGCCTACACTCGCTGAGGTGGCAGCCCATCCCGACGATCGTCCCGCCGACGGCGCCCCGAGCCCCGCGGTCGTGGAGCTGGCGACCAGGCTCTTCGACATGGCCCGAGCCGGTGACGCCGAGACCCTGAGGGGTTACCTCGTCTCCGGTGTACCGGCCGATCTGCGCAATCAGTCGGGTGACTCGTTGCTCATGCTCGCGGCCTACCACGGGCACGCTTCGACGGTGTCGGTCCTCCTCGACCACGGCGCCGACGCCGGCCTCGCGAACGACAAGGGACAGACACCGCTGGCGGGTGCGGTGTTCAAGGGTTTCGACGACGTGGTGCGCGCCCTCGTCGACGCCGGTGCCGACCCGCACGGCGGAACCCCCTCCGCGGATGCGGCCGCGAGCATGTTCGGCCGCGAGGACCTGCGCCGCCTGTGGACCTGAGTCGCCCCCGGGGACCGAGGCGGCGTGCTCGGGTTCGCATCGCGCTCTCAAGTAGGGTTTGAAGTCGTGATCGACCTCAAGACTGTTCGCGACAACCCCGACCTCGTCCGCACCTCACAGCGTTCCCGCGGTGAGGACCCGGGTCTGGTGGACGCGCTGCTCGCCGCCGACGCGGAGCGGCGGGCGGCCATCGTCGAAGCGGACGCGTTGCGGTCCGAGCAGAAATCCCTCGGCAAACAGGTCGGCAAGGCGCAGGGCGAGGAGAAGCAGGCGCTGCTGGCCAAGGGCAAGGAACTCGCCGAGCAGGTCAAGGCGGCGGTGGCGCGTCAGTCCGAAGCCGATGCGGCCGCCGCGAAGGCGCACCGTGCCATCTCCAACATCGTGGCCGAGGGCGCACCGGCGGGCGGTGAGGACGACTACGTGGTCCTCGAGCACGTCGGCGAGCCTCGCGACATCGAGAATCCGAAGGACCACCTGGAAATCGGTGAGTCGCTCGGACTCCTCGACATGGAGCGCGGCGCCAAGGTCTCGGGGTCGCGGTTCTATTTCCTCACCGGTCAGGGCGCGCACCTGCAGCTCGCACTGCTGAACATGGCCGCGCAGAAGGCGACCGCGAACGGGTTCACCCTCATGATCCCGCCGGTGCTGGTGCGCCCCGAGGTCATGGAGGGGACGGGGTTCCTCGGCGCCCACGCCGACGAGGTCTATCACCTCGACAAAGACGACGACCTCTACCTGGTGGGCACGTCGGAGGTGCCGCTCGCGGGTTACCACATGGACGAGATCCTCGACCTGTCCGACGGTCCCAAGCGCTACGCCGGATGGTCGACCTGCTTCCGGCGGGAGGCCGGCAGCTACGGCAAGGACACCCGCGGCATCATCCGTGTCCACCAGTTCGACAAGGTCGAGGGCTTCGTCTACTGCCGTCCCGAGGACGCGGAGGCCGAGCATCAGCGCCTGTTGGGCTGGGAGAAGGACATGCTCGCCGCGATCGATGTGCCCTACCGGGTGATCGACGTCGCCGGCGGTGACCTCGGCTCGTCGGCCTCGCGCAAGTACGACTGCGAGGCCTGGGTGCCGACGCAGGGCACCTACCGTGAGCTGACCTCGACCTCGAACTGCACGACGTTCCAGGCGCGCCGCCTCTCGATCCGGTACCGCGACGAGAACGGCAAGCCGCAGACCGCCGCAACGCTCAACGGAACGCTGGCGACGACCCGCTGGCTGGTCGCGATCCTCGAGAACCACCAGCAGCCCGACGGTTCGGTCCGACTGCCCGCCGAACTCGCGAAGTTCGTCGGTACCGACGTGCTCGCACCGCGCTGAGCTGAGCTCGTCCCGTGACCGCCGGCATCGTCATCGCGGTGATCGGATCGCTGGCGTTCGCCGCCGCGGCCGTTCTGCAGGCGCTCGGCGCCGAGCAGGTCGCGCAGCGAGCGGCGATCCGCGAGGAGCGGCGGCGATCCGCGGCCGCGCATCCGTCGTTGCGCTCGACGGCGGCCACGATGCTCACGGTGCCGTTCCTGATCGGCTTCGTCTTCGACATCATCGGTTTCGTCGCGACGATCGCCTCGGCACGGCTGATCCCGCTGTTCCTGTCGCAGACGATCATCTCCGCCCGGCTCGTGGCCACCGCCCTGCTCGCCATGGTCTTCCTGAAAGTCGGGCTGACGCTGCGGGATTGGATCTCCGGCGCGGTGATCGTGCTGTCGCTGGTACTGCTCGCGGTCTCCGCGGGTCGCGAAGGCGTGGAGCACACCTCGTGGATGCACTGGGCGGTGCTCGTCGCCGGGCCGGCACTGATCGCGCTGGGGGTGATCATGATGCGCCGGCTGCGCACGCACATCGCGGCGGTCACCGGTCTCATCGCCGGGGCCGTCTTCGGCGTCATGGCGGTCGCGTCGCGCATCCTCGACGGACTCGACCCCCTCGACCTGTCGGTGCTCTTCACCGACCCGGCGCTGTACGCCCTGCTGCTCAGCGGGATCGGTGGTTTCTACCTGTTCACCGTGGCGCTGCAGACCGGCTCGGTCAACGCGGCGGCGGCCGCGCTGGTCGTCGGCCAGACGGTCTTGCCCGGTGCGGTGGGCATCGCGTTCCTCGGCGACGTCACGCGGGCCGGATGGGGGCCGGTCGCGATCGTGGCCTTCGTCGCGGCCGTTCTCGGCGGGGTGGTCCTGTCCTCCTCGGGCGCGGTCACCGCGGTCGAGACGGCCGACGCCGCGAACGCCCCACGCGGATACGGGCATCCGCCACGCGAGGCCGGCCACCGATGAGGCGGCGGTAGCGTCCTTGCGATCCGGTTGCGTCTCTTGTCCCGGAAACCGGGACAAAGTGCATTGCGATCTCGCCGGCGATCCCTCAGATGATCGCGCCGAGCAGCCGGTCCAGCGCGCGATGTGTGCGTTCGCGGGCCGTGTCGTCCTCGGGGTGCCGGGCCAGCCAGAGGGCGGCCTCGTTCATCGCGCCAGAGAGCAGCACGGTGAGGACGTCCACCTGCTCCTCGTCGACGCCCACCGTCTCGAGCGCCTCACGGAGATGGGCGGCCGACCCGGCCTCGTCGAGTCGTCGCCATTCCTCCCAGCCGACGACGGCCGGGCCGTCGATGAGCAGGATTCGGACGGCGGGCCCGTTGGTGATCGCGTCGACGAAGGCGTGCGAGCCGGCACTCAGTTGGCGTGCCGGCTCGGGACCCGCGGCTTCGGCCGCCGCGACGACGGCGTTGGCGACCTCCTCGTGGCAGGCCGCGGCGACCGCCGCGAACAGCGCTGCCTTGCTGCGGAAGTGGTGATAGACCGCGCCGCGGGTGACCCCGGCCGCCTCGGCGACATCGTCGAGGGACACGGCAGCGAATCCGCGCTCGGCGAACTGGCGGGTGGCGGCGGCGAGGACGGCGCGAGCCGTCTCGGCTGCTGCTGCGGCAGAGGCTCTCGGCACGAGACATTCCTTTACGTACGTAGCGTATGTATAGTCCTGATTACATACTCATCGTACGTAAAGGAGATCCGTCATGACCGTCACCAGCGTGTACCCGGTCCTCATGTCCACGGACGTCGCTGCTGCGTCGACCTTTTACCAGCAGGTCCTCGATTTCGACGTCACGTTCTCCGCCGACTGGTACGTCAGCCTGCGCACCGGGGTCTTCGAGTTGGCTCTCGTGGACGCGGCGCACCCGACGATCCCCGACGGCCATCGCCGTCCTGCCGCTGGAGTACTGGTGAACATCGAGGTCGACGATGTCGACGCCCTGTACCAGCGGCTGACAGACGAACACGGACTTCGTCCGGTGCTCGATCTGCGCGACGAGGACTTCGGTCAGCGGCATGTCATCGTCGAAGGTCCCGACGGGGTGCTCCTCGACTGCATCCAACCCATCACCCCGGTCGGCGAGTTCGCCGATGCCTACGTAGCCGGGGCGTCCGAGGAGTGATCCCGCCGCAGGTGGCTGCTCAGCGGCTGCTGCCGCGACGCCCACTCGGCGACATCGTCATCGTCCCGCATGACCGCCCGGCGGTGGCTACTGTTCGACCATGCTGATCGGAATCCTCGCAGCGGTGTTCGCGGCGCTGGCGTACGGCACCGCGTCGGTGTTGCAGGCGCGCGGCGCCCAGAGTGTCGAGGACACCGGCGGGCCGGGGGAGGCTCCGTCGCTACGGTCGACGATCACCGCGATGCTGACGGTGTCGTTCCTCGCGGGCATGGCCCTCGACGGCATCGGCTTCCTCGGCAACATGGTCGCCGCCCGCATGATCCCGCTGTTCCTCGCGCAGCCGATCGTCAGCGCGAACCTCGTGGTGACCGTCGTGCTGGCCACGCTGTTCCTGCACGCGCGGTTGTCGGTTCGTGACTGGACGGCGATCGCGGTCGTCGTGGTCTCGCTGGTTCTGCTGGGCTTCGCCGCAGGCGACGAGGGTCACGAGCACGAATGGTGGCTGCACTGGGCGGTTCTCGTCGTGGGGGCGGCGATCCTGGGACTCGGCGCCGCGATCCTGCCGCGGATGCAGGGTCGTGTCGCGGTTCTGGCCGGCCTCTCCGGCGGCGTCCTCTTCGGTGTCCTCGCGGTCGCGGTGCGCATCCTCGACGGCCTCGATCCCTTCGATCTCGGCGAGTTGCTCACCGATCCGGCGCTGTACGCGATCATCCTGTGTGGCCCGGGCGGTTTCTACATGTTCACGGTCGCACTGCAGAAGGGTTCGGTCAGCGCGGCGTCGGCCGCCCTGGTCGTCGGCGAGACGGTCGTCCCCGGTGTCATCGGCATCCTGGTGCTCGGCGACACCACCCGAGCCGGCTGGGGTGCCGTCGCGGTGATCGCGTTCGTCGCCGCGGTGGCCGGTGCGGTGGTGGTCGCGATGTCGCCGGTGGTCGAGGCGGTCGAGCGGGCCGGCGAGAATCCGGTGCCGGACGCCACTCCTGGGTGACGCGACGGGCCCGCCCGGGCGCGCAGTCGGCACGAAAGGCGTTGCAGACGGCGCATATCGGGCATGATGTCGAGTCATGCGGCTTCTCTCCCGCGGCCTCGGAACGCTGACCGCGATCCTCGGGCTGACGACGACCCTGTCCGTCCTCGCACCCACGGTGTCGGCGGCGCCCGTTCCGGTACCGGCGGCGGCTCCGGCGCAGTTGCCGTCCGACGACCCGTTCTATGATCCGCCAGCGGGTTACGAATCCCGTTCCCCGGGCGCTGCGCTGAGGACGCGTGAGGTCGAGTTGGGTTGGCGCGGAACCAGTATCCCGATCTCGGCCACCCAGATCCTCTACCGGACGACGAACCAGTTCGGCGGGCCGACGGCGACCGTGACCACAGTCATCTCACCGCCGGGCGCGCCCGCCGGGGCTCCGCGACGCGTCGTCTCCTACCACTCGTTCTACGACGCGCTGGGCTCGCAGTGCGATCCGTCGTACACGCTGCGCGGCGGTAATGCCGCGGAGGCGCCGATCGACATCACGCTCATCTCCGGGTTGCTCGCCGCGGGCTACACCGTCGCCGCCCCCGACTACGAGGGGCGGGGTCTGCGCTGGACGATGGGGCGTGAATCGGGATATGCCGCACTGGACGGTGTCCGCACCGCGCTCGGCCACCTGCGGGCGCCGGCCCGCACACCGGTCGGGCTCTTCGGCTACTCGGGGGGTTCGATACCCACCGGCTTCGGGGCGGAACTGGCGCCCCGGTACGCACCGGAGCTGAACATCGTCGGTGCCGCTGCGGGTGGTGTGCTGGTGAACCCGGCCAACAATCTGGGCTACGTCAACGGCAGCGAGAACTGGGCCGGCGTGATCCCCGCGTTGATGGCGGTGTACGGCGAGACCTACGGCATCGACATGCAGTCCTACCTCTCCCCGAAGGGCAAGCAGGTTCTCGGTCAGGTGGCGGGGGAGTGCATCGAGGCCTTCGCCGACAAGTACCCAGGCCTGACCGATCACCAGCTCCTCGTGCCGTCGGTCGGCGGCCTGCTGGATGTTCCCGGTGTGCGACAAGCGATCTCGCAGAACGTGATGGGCACGCGCGGCACCCCGCGCAGCCCGATGATGCTCGGGGTCGGCAACGTCGACGGCACCGGAGACGGTGTGATGATCGCCGCCGACGTGGGACGCCTCGCCGGTTCGTTCTGCGAGCGTGGAGTACCGACGACGTTCACCGAATACCGCGGCTCGACGCACACCCGGGCGTTCATCCCGTGGAGCGCGGACGCACTCGGCTTCCTCGACCGGCGGTTCTCCGGGAAACCGGCCCGCGGGTGCGGCCGGTGACAGCGGTCCTCCCGTGCGTGCGCCGAAGGCCGGTGACACCGTGAGTCGGTGGACGACGCGCGCCGAGCGTGCCGGGGACGCCGACGCGATCCGGGACGTGGTGGTCGCCGCGTTCCCGACCCCCGACGAGGCGCGGATCGTCGACGAGCTGCGCGCCGATCGCGCCGCCTGGATCGACGAGTTGTCGATCGTCGCGACCGACACCGACGGCACGATCGTCGGGTACGCGCTGTACTCCAGGTGTCGGGTGGACGCCGAGCCCGCGCTGACGCTCGGGCCGTGCGCGGTGCTGCCGTCGCAGCAGCGGACCGGGGCCGGCTCGGCGGCAATCGTCGCCGGTCTCGATGCGGCGCGCGACCTCGGCGAGAACCTGGTCCTGGTGCTCGGTCACGCGGACTACTACCCGAGGTTCGGCTTCGTCCCCGCGTCCCGGTTCGGCATCCGTGCCCCGTTCGACGTCCCGGACGAAGCGATGATGGCGCTGCCACTCGACGATGCCCGTCCGGTGCCGAGCGGAACCATCGCCTACCCGGCCGCGTTCGGGGTCTGACACGCACTCGCGCCCCAGGGAATCCCTGGGGCGCGAGCCCGGAAACCGACTGACCCGTCGAGGGGGGGGACAGGGTCAGTCGGCGTCGGCCGACGGACTGGCGTTGGTTCCCCCGTCGGACACCTCGAAGTTCTTCCACTCACCGTCGTCGTGCACCTGCATCACGGTGCCCAGGCTGTCGTCCGGGGCGGCGACGGTCTTGAACCAGTCATAGGCGCTGGTGGCGTCGTCGAATTCCTTCTCCTCGACGACGTTCTCGCTCGAATCCACTACGCGGTACTGGGCCATGATGTTCTCCTCACGGTCGGTGTTCGACGTCTGGTCCCACGTCCTGTTCGGGCCGAAAGTCCGGACGCCATCGTATGAATCGGGTCGCCATCGTCGGCCGGATGTCCGTGCGTCGACGTCGGATCGTGTCTGCACGCAACGGGTCGGTAACGATCGACTCGGGCGGACCTTCTCCGCCGTACCGGAGGTCTACCCACAAGCGCGGCGGGATAATCCGGGTGGCGGATCGTCCAGGTCAGGGCCGCCGAGCGAGTGACGTCGGGTCTCGGTGGGTACACCACCGAACGGCATCGACGTCGTGTCGTGAGGAGGAACCGTGAACGATCGGATCGAGGATCTGTGGGGACCGCGCACACCCTTCGCACCTGGGGAACAGTGGCCCACACGTGTCGACCAGCATCTCGCCGACGGGCTGTCCGACGACGACGTACAGCGGTGGGTGCAGTCCGCGTCGGTGCTGCACTCCAACGGCGATGCCCTCGACATCGCAGTGGCCGGCGATCGGATCGTGGGTGTCCGGGGCCGGGCCGGGGACCGCGTCAACCGTGGCCGCGTCGACGTCAAGGACCTCTACGGATGGCAGGCCGGTTCGTCGCCAGACCGGCTGACGCGCCCACTCGTGCGGGAGGACGGCCGCCTCGTCGAAGCCACCTGGGACACCGCGATGAACCGGATCGTCGAGCGGTCCCGGTTGCTGCTCGATGAGCAGGGGCCGTCCGCGATCGGCTTCTACACGTCCGGTCAGCTCTTCCTGGAGGAGTACTACACGCTGGCAGTCATCGCTCACGGCGCCATCGGCACCGACCACGTGGACGGCAACACCCGATTGTGCACGGCAACGGCGGCCGAGGCGCTCAAGGCATCGTTCGCCAGCGACGGCCAGCCGGGCAGCTACACCGACATCGACCACGCCGACACCATCGCGCTGTACGGACACAACATCGCCGAGACACAGTCGGTCACCTGGATGCGCATCCTCGACCGCCTGGCCGGCCCGAATCCACCGGCCATCGTCTGCGTCGACCCGCGGAGCACCGCCGTGGCCCGGCGCGCCACCGTCCATCTCGCCCCGATGCCCGGGACGAATGTCGCGCTGATGAACGGCCTGCTGCACCAGATCATCGCCAACGGGTGGGTCGACCGCGAGTACATCGACTCGTACACAGTCGGTTTCGACGACCTGTGCCGCGTGGTGGCCGACTACCCGCCGGAACATGTATCCGCTGTCTGTGGTGTTCCGGTCGAGGACATCCGTCATGCGGCGCGACTGCTCGGGACCGCGGAGCGATTGATGTCGACGGTGCTCCAGGGGTTCTACCAGTCCAACCAGGCGACGGCCGCCGCCGTCGGAGTCAACAACATCCACCTGGTGCGCGGCATGTTGGGCCGGCCGGGATGCGGCCTGCTGCAGATGAATGGTCAGCCAACCGCCGAGAACACCCGAGAATGCGGTGCCGACGGCGACCTCGCCGGGTTCCGCAACTGGGAGAACGACGCACACGTGAGCGAGCTCGCGGAGCTGTGGAACATCGACAAGGACCGTCTCCCGCACGAGAATCCACCCACGCATGCCATGGAGATCTTTCGTCTGGCCGAGGAGGGGACGGTGCGGATGCTGTGGATCAGCGCCACGAATCCTGCTGTGTCCCTACCGGAACTGGCGCGGATCCGGGCGATCCTGGAGCGGGACGACCTGTTCGTGATCGCCCAGGACATGTTTCCCAACGAGACCACCGAACTCGCCGACGTCGTACTGCCTGCTGCCGGGTGGGGTGAGAAGACGGGCACCTTCACCAACGCCGACCGCACCGTCCACCTGTCCGAGAAGGCGGTCGAGCCACCCGGCGAAGCCAGGCCCGATCTCACCATCTTCCTCGACTACGCGCGGCGGATGAACTTCAGCGACCGAGACGGAAACCCGTTGCCGCCGTGGACCGATGCCGAGGGCGCCTTCGACGCCTGGCGGGACTGCAGCGCGGGTCGGCCGTGCGATTACAGCGGGATGTCCTACGAGCTGCTGCGGACGCGCGGTGGAGTCCAGTGGCCCTGCACCGCGGACTCTCCCGACGGAACCGAGCGTCTGTACGCCGATGGGCGATTCTGGAGTGCGGCGGACTACTGCGAGTCGTTCGGCAAGGACCTCGTCACCGGTGACCCGCTGGATGCCGAGGACTATCGGGCTCTTAATCCGGACTCGCGCGCCCTGATCAAGGCCGTACCCCACCTGCCGCCCCCCGAAGTCCCCAGTGCGGACTACCCGTTCGCGCTGATCACGGGCCGCACGGTCTACCACTTCCACACCCGGACCAAGACCGGACGAGCGCCCGAACTCGAGCAGGCGGCACCTGAGGCGTGGGTGGAGGTCAACGCGACGGATGCCGCCAGGCATGGTGTGCACACCGGCGATGTCGTCGAGATCGCCAGCCCGCGTAGCGCCATCACCGCCACGGTGCGCGTCGGTGGCATCCGTCCCGGCGTCCTGTTCGTGCCCTTCCATTACGGGTACTGGGACGCCGACGAGGATTCCGGGCACCACCGCGCGGCCAACGAGCTGACGATCACCGACTGGGACGCGGCGTCGAAGCAACCGATCTTCAAGATGGGAGCCGCGTCGCTGACGCTCCGCGCACCCGGGTGACCCGGCCGCGTGTGCGAAGCATCGCGAGTCACGGCACCCGCGGCGGATTACCCAACTGCTGGTTGATCGCCAGGGCGAGATTGTTGCCCACCAGGTTCACGAACGCGCGCCAGGTGGCCGGGTCGAGTGCCATCGAACCCTGATCGCTGGTGGTGCAACCGGTCTGCGTCGGCCTGCCGTCCAGGCGATCCCGCAGCCACACGATCGCCGGCGCGAACCCCTCGACGGCGAGGGTGATGTGCTCACTGAAGTGGTCGCGCACGTATCGCACACTCGCGCCGTCGGCGCAGTAGGTGCGGACCAGTTCGTTGACCGGGCCCACGGGGGCGATCCAGTCCGGGTTCGACTGGTAGACGAACATCGGGAACGTCGGAGTCGAGCCGGCCCCGGCGCCCGGATCATCGGGCCCGCTCGCTCCGCTCCCGGCGCCCATCTTGAGCTGTCCCAGCACCTTTCGCGGAGTCGGGTAGTCCAGCGGGTCGCCCGGGACGTTCACCAGGCCCTTGATGTCCACGAAGGGCGCGAGTGCCGCCTGATAGGTGAGGCACAGGGGATTCTTGCTCGCCAGGAGCGCCTTGCCGAGCGGATTCATGTGGCGCTGGAGAAAGCGATCGAGTTCCGGGTACTCGCGGCTCACCCCGATGATCCCGGCCAGGATCAGACCGGACGCGGCGTTCTTGTCGGCGAGGTCGACGAGGGCGCGGATGTTCGCGGGTACACCACCTTCGGCCGCTCCGACGATCGGGAGCTCCGGGGCGTACCGCGAGTGCAACTCCGCTGCCCAACCTGTCGCGATCGCTCCGCCGGAGTAACCCATCAGACCCACGCGCAGGTCGTCCTTGAGCCCCAGCGGCGCGAAGTTCCGGGCGCCCCGGATGCCGTCGAGGGTGATGCGGCCGGCGAGAGGGCCTGCCGCGAAGGCGGATTCAGGACCCTGATGATCGGGGATGACGACCGACCAGCCGGCGCCGACCAGCGAGGTGATCTGCAGAACTTCGAGGCTCGAGTCCGCCGAGCCGGTCAGCTGCCCCGGGATGGAGGCCTGCTGCAACGCATACGACGGTGCGCAGTACATCGCGGTGGAGTCCTCCGCGGACTGCCACGACACCAGTTTGGACGGTCCTGGCTTCGCCCGTCCCTTCGGTTTGAGCAGTGTCGCCACGGCCGGGATCGGCTCGCCCCGGGTGTTGGTCGATCGGTACGAGATCTGCCAGGCGTCGACGTTGATCGGAATCATCGACAGGGCCGCGACATGCACTCGTCGCGCGGCGATGAGTTCACCGGGCTTCTTGGCCGCGACCACCGCCTGCGGTGGCAGGTAGAAGCCCGTGTCGAACTCCGGGATCGCGGGCGGAACCGGAAACGGCAGGACCGGCGCCACCGGCACCGAGGCGGGGGCCGCGGTGGCCACAACCGGCCCGAACGGTCCGCCGGCAATCAGCGCCATCAACCCGACCCCGACCATCAACCGCACGAACACCAGCGACCCGTGGCGTTTCCATCCCCGCATGGCAACCCTTCCGAAAAGTGAGACGTAGGTGTCTCACACTTCGGCAGAACATACACCCGGTGTGTCCGAGGACACAACGTCCGGGGTGGGCGGCGAATGTCTCAGAGCGTGGTGAAGGCGAGCAGGATATCGGCGAGCGCCGCGACGATGTCGTCGAATGTGTCGGGATCGGGCGATTCGCTCCAGCGGTGCACCAAACCGGTGAGCGCCCCCACGAACGCGATCGCGAGGTGACGCTGTCGCGGGGTCGCGGGGCGGTCGGCGAACTCCGACATGGCGGCCACGAAGAACTCGACCCACTCCTCGCGCCCGTCGAGGCGGTGCTGCTCGACGCGCGGGCTCACCCCGACGATCTGGACGAACGACACCGCCGCCCGGCGGGGATCGGTGCCCACCGATTCCATGTAGGCGCGCATCGCCGCCGTGCTCAGGTCGCGGAGGTCGCGAGAACGGCTGGCGGCCAGTGCGTCCGCCACCGCCACGCGGGCGGCGCCCTGCACGGTGTCGTACAGCGCGACCAGCAATTCCTCGCGGTCGGTGAACTCCGCGTAGAACTGCCGGCGAGACAGCCCGGCCACCCGGCAGATCGACGTCACCGACGACTTCGCATAGCCGGTGTCGGTGAACTCGATGAGCGCGGCGTCGAGGAAACGCTGCCGCCGTTCGGCGGCGCGGTCGCTCACCGAACGGCCACCGTATGTGCGTTCGGAGGTCATCGGAGTGGTGATCCGGCTACGAGTCGAGTCTGGACGCGCGGAGGTCGTGTCCCTTCGACGTCAGGCAGCGTCCGGTGGGCAGGTCCCACTGCCATCCGTGCAGATTGCAGGTCAGTTTCTCGCCCTCGATGACCCCGAACTTGCCGAGATCGGCCTTGAGGTGCGGACACCGCCGCTGGATCTCCCAGCCGTCCTTGGTGATCGACGCCGAGTCGTCGTGAGCTTCGGCGAACCACCCGTCGGCGTACGCGATCCGCTCATCGGTCAGGCACTTGAAGAACGTGTACAGGAACTCGTTGTAACCGCCGATCCGCCAGGTGGTGAAGCGCGTCGACAGGAAGATGGTGTTGACCCAGTCGGGCTCGTCGTCGCGTAAAACGGTCCGCACGAGCTCGGTGGCGATGCGGAACCCGTAGCGGTACTTGCCCTCTCCCTCCTTCGGCTCACGCACGATGCGATTCGGGAAGTCGAGGACCACCGTCTCGGTGGCGTCGTTGGCCGCGCCCCCGCCCGGCGTCATGACCAGCCCGACGGGGTATCCGATGCCGTCGCAGATCAGATCCGACTGCGCCATGATCGGCTCGAACAGTTCGCGGAGCGCGCCGATCAGCGGCTCGCCCTCGGCCGGCGCCCAGGTCGCCTTGTCCGCCGCGATGACCGGCGCGAACTTCTCCTTCATGCGCTCGAGGTACGCGCGCTTGTTCTCGCCGAAGACGTCGGCGGGGGCGTACGGGTGCGTGACCTCGTCGAGGACCGGCCCGGAGAACTCGGCGACCGAACCCGACACCATCATCAGACCGCGGTGCTTCTCGCCGTCGTCGGTGCCGTGGATGCGCATCTGCTCCAGGAAGGTCTCCTGGTCGGGGAAGATCGACGTCTCGTCGGCGGTGTCCGCGGACCCGAAGTCGTTGAGATAGAACAGGTCCTCGTCGAGGAACATCGGCGGTCCGGCCGACGGGACCACCCAGGTCGCCCCCACCTGCTCGATGTACGAACGCGCCCGGTCCATTCCGCGCTGGCGCTTCTGAGAAGCGAAGTTGGCCTTGGACTTCCGCGGGATGTCGTAGACCATCGGGTACCAGATCGCGCCCGAGTACTGCAGCAGGTGGACGTCGACGTGTCCGAACGCCTCGTCGATGACGTCGAGGTCGATCGGCCGAGCGTCGTTCATGTTGAAGCACACCGTCTCACCGTCGGAGACGATGAGGCCGCTGTCGCCGATCGGGCCGTCGGCCGGCGCCCGCAGCGCGATGATCATGACGTCGAGCGAACCCTTGTCGTTCGTGACCGTCGTCTTGACCGAGTCGGTGGTCTCGACGAACTTGGTGAAGCCGAGCTTCTCCAGTTCGCGGCGCAGATCCGGCACCGGGTAGTCGGGCAGCAGGACCGTGGCGTCCTTGTTGACGTTCTCGCGCAGGTTGCGCTCGTCGAAGTGATCCCGGTGCAGGTGCGAGACGTAGAGGTAGTCGCAGTCGCCGAGCGACTTCCAGTCGAGTTCGGAGTTGTCCGGGAAGGGCACCCAGGAGGCGAAGTACGTCGGGTTGACCCAGGGGTCGCAGAGGATCGATCCGGCGGTGGTCTGGATGTGGAAACCGGCATGACCGATGCTGGTGATCTGCACGAAGGGGCCTTTCATCGTGTGCGCGGGGCTGCGCGGCAGGGCACTACAGACGTCCAGGGTATCGAGCCGTGCCGAGCGGATGCGTGGGCCATGAGTCCCGTCGGGCATTCGGCGTGAGGAGTCTCACGAGGCAGCCCGAGCGTGACCATGCGTCAGCGGGCCGGGAACCGCCGGCGGTGCTTTCGGGCGGTTTTCGGCGGGAACCGGGCTCCTGAGCGGCGGGATGCCACGATGAACAGGTGATCGGGGAGAACGGGTGAACAGGCGGACCGCATGACGTCGGGGAAACTGTGGCGCGGGCAGACCCTCGCCGACCGGTCCTCCGACCGTCGCGAGCAGATGCTCACCGTCGCCGAGCGGCTGCTGGGCGTCGGCGGCGCGAATGCGGTGACGATGCGTGCCGTGGTGCGCGAGGCCAACCTCAGCCCGCGCTACTTCTACGAGAGCTTCGCCTCGCGTGAGGACCTGGTGACAGCCGTGTACGACCGGGTCACCGAGCAGCTGCTGGCCCAGATCGCCGCCCTCCCGCGCCCGACGGACCGTCGGGAGAGCGTTCGGGAGGTCCTCGACGCGTGTCGGGACTTCTTCGAGGCCGATCCCGGACGGGCGCGGATCCTGCTGCGGGAACCACTCGCCGACGACGTCCTGCGCGCACGCCGGGCGGCCACGGTCCCCGGTTTCGTCGCAGCGGTCCTGGAGATGACCACCGGGGCGCACGCGAGCTCACCCGAGCGTCTCGGCGTCGTCTCGTCGGCGCTGTCGGGCGCGCTGGTCGCGCTGTACCTCGACTACATCGACGGTCGGCTGCTGCTCACCCCCGCGCAACTCGCCGACGCAGCCGTCGACCTCGTGTCGGCCGTGACCCGGATCGCCACCGCCGACGGCGGCGAGGGTTCCGGGGCTAGTGGCTAAGCTCTCTCGCATGGAACCCGTCTACGACACCGTGATCACCGCCGCCCGCCTGCTGTGGCTGGCCGAAGGTCTGAAGTTCAAGGTGTCGGGTGTCGAGCACGTGCCGGCCGACGGTCCCGGCGTCGTCGCGATCAATCACACCGGCTACCTCGACTTCACCTATGCCGGCATCCCGGCCTTCCTGCAGGGGCGTCGCAAGGTCCGCTTCATGGCGAAGAAGGAGGTCTTCGACAACAAGATCTCCGGCCCGATCATGCGCTCACTCAAGCACATTCCCGTCGACCGGGCGCAGGGGGCGGACAGCTACCGCAACGCGGTCGACTACCTCAAGCGGGGGGAACTCGTCGGGGTCTACCCCGAGGCGACGATCAGCCGGAGCTTCGAGCTGAAGGCCTTCAAATCGGGGGCCGCACGGATGGCCATCGAGTCCGGCGCGCCGATCGTCCCCACGGTCATCTGGGGCGCTCAACGTGTCTGGACCAAGGGTCACCCCAAGCAACTGGGCCGGACCGGGTACAAGATCTCGATCGGTGTCTGCGAGCCCCTCGAGGCCACGGGCAGCGCCGACGCCCTCACGGCGAAGCTGCACGAGGTCATGAGTGCGAAACTCCTCGAACTCCAGGACGCCTACGGTGAGCACCCGCAGGGGGAGTTCTGGGTCCCCGCCCGGCTGGGCGGCTCCGCGCCGACGCTCGAGGAGGCCAATCGCATGGATGCCCAGGAGCAGGCCGAACGCGCCGCCAAGCGCGAGCCGCGCGAGGACGACCCCGGAGTGGTCTGACCGGGCAACGCCCCGCCGGTCGGCCCGTCGGGCGTCGGCCTTCGTCGTCGAGGGTGTCGCCGCGCCCCGTTAACCTGGACGCATGAGCGCAGGGAGGCACGGACGCCACGAACCGGTGTATCGCGCCCTGGAACTCATCGCCAACGGGCTCGTCCGGGCCCAGCGCCTCGACCTGCATGTCACCGGCCTCGAGAACATCCCGGACACGGGCGGCGCCGTCCTGTGTGTCAACCACACCGGTTACGTCGACTTCCTCCCCCTCGCGCTCGGCGTCCAGCGCGCCGGCCGCCGCACCCGCTTCCTCATCAAGTCCGAGGTGATGGACATCGGGATCATGCGGTTCCTGGTCAACCACACCAGAACGGTCCCCGTCGACAGGTCGCGCGGCGCGGAGGCCTACCGCGCCGCGCTCGGGCGTCTCCGGGAGGGGTACATCGTCGCCGTCTACCCCGAGGCGACGATCAGCCGCAGCTTCGAGCTCAAGGAGTTCAAGAGCGGGGCGGTCCGGATGGCCGCCGAGGCCGGCGTCCCCATCATCCCGGCGATCGTGTGGGGTGCCCATCGTCAGTGGACGAAAGGGGGAGCGCGGAACATGGGACGCAGCCGGCTCCCCGTGCATGTCCGGTACGGTCTGCCGTTCACCCCCGGGCCGGACGAGTCCCCGGAGCGTGAGACCCTGAGGCTCCGCGAAACCATGAACTCGATGCTCCTCGAGGTGCAGGACTCCTACGGTCCGCACCCACCGGGTGAGTTCTGGGTTCCGTCGCGACTCGGCGGTGCGGCACCGACACCCCAGGAGGCCGCCGTGATCGAAGCCGACGAGGCGCTGCGCAAAGCCGAGGCGCGGGCGAAACGAGCCGCCGACAGAGCTCGGTCGAGAGGAAGCAGACGCTGATGACATTCGGTCCACCCACCCTCATCGCCAGCGACGTGGACGGAACCCTCATCGACGACGAGAACCGGGTCTCCCCGCGCACGTTGTCCGTGCTGGCCGCCGCCCGAGCCGCCGGAGTGGAGTTCGTGCTGGCCACCGGACGGCCTCCGCGATGGATCGCCGAGATCACCGATCAGTTCGCCGGCACCGAGGCGTTCGTCCGGTACGCGGTGTGCGCCAACGGCGCCATCATCTACGACGCCGAGCACGACCGCGTGCTGTGGTCGGCCAACCTCGAGCCCGACGCGCTCGTCAAGCTCGGAGAGATTGCCTACCAACAGATCCCGGGATGTGGCATCGCGGCCGAACGTGCGGGCCGGTCGGCGCACGACGCGGCGACGGCGCCCTTCGTGGCGAGTGCCGGTTACGAGCACGCGTGGCTCAACCCCGACCATGTCGAGGTCGGCGACGACGAGGTGTTCGGTGATCCGGCGGTGAAACTCCTTGTCCGCAAACCGGGTATGGCCTCCGACGAGATGGCCCGCCGGCTGCAACCCGCGGTCGGCGACCTCGCCCAGGTGACCTTCTCCACCGACAACGGACTCATCGAACTGTCCGTGCCGGGAACCCACAAGGCGTCGGGGCTCGCACGCCTCGCCGACCTCACCGGACTCCCGGCCGACGCGGTGATCGCCTTCGGCGACATGCCCAACGACGCCGAGATGCTCACCTGGGCGGGACACGGCGTCGCGATGGGCCACGGTCACCCGGCCGCGCTCGACGCCGCCGACGAGGTCACCGTCGGCAACAACGACGACGGCGTCGCGAAGGTGCTCGAGCGCTGGTTCGCCCAGCGCTGACCACCCGGCCTCAGGCCGCCGGCGGTACCGGGGCGGGTGCTCCCGGATCGGCCGGCGGCGCGCCGGGGTCGGCAGGGGGAGCCGGCGCGGCCGGATCGGCGGGCGGAGTCGGTTCGGGTGCCGGCGCGGCACCTCCGGCGAGCGCGCGGATCGCGGTGAGCGCGGCGTAGCCGTGCACTCCCGGACAGCTGGTGCTGTTGTAGTCGCGGTGCCCGGAGATCACGGGCAGATTCGACTGTGTTCCCGCGGCGAACTTGGTGCCGGCGAACCCTTCTGAGGTCAGTGTCGCCGTGCCGGCGGGGTTGAGTCCGGCCTTGCCGAGACGCCAGCGCAGGAACTTGCCGGTCGCCGACACCATCGCGGCTGTCGGCGGCACCTCTTCGAGATTGCCGATCATCGACACCCCGACGGTCTCCTTGTTGAAGCCGCCCGTGTGCGTGCCCTCGACGTTGCGGTCGAGTCCGCCGAACGCGCCCTCGAAGATCTGCCCGTACTTGTCGATGAGCACGTTGTAGCCGATGTCGCACCAGTTCAGGCTGCGTGCGTGGTAGGCGTAGATACCCCGGACGATCTCGGCGGACTGCTGCGGACTGTAGTCGTTGCTGCCGGCCGTGTGGTGCACGATCGCGCCGCGCATCTGCGGCGAGTACACCGGTTGCGAACAACGGATGGACTCGTCGGCGCCCCACGCCTGGCGGGCCACGACCTGCGGGCCGCCGGTCAGCGGTGTCAGCAGCGACGAGCCCAGACCCAAGAGGCTCTCCGGGCTGATGAGCGTCGCCTTCAGTGCGTTGAGGGCGGTCGTGGCCAGCTGTGTCACCACCTTGCTCGCGGTGCCGACGGCCAGTTGGGCGAGGTCGCCGCCCTGCGTCTCCGCGGCCGGGATCGCGAGTCCGTCCTTGCTCGCGGCGACCTGCACCTCACGCGCGTCGCCGACCCAGACCGGTTCGGTGCCGACCGGGTTCTTCGCGCTGGGCTTCTGTCCGCGCGATATCTGTTCCAAGACGGTCCACGGACCCCACTTGCCGTCGGGGTTCTTGGCGCGCAACTTCAGATCCACGTCGACGGGACGGTCCCAGGTGAACGCCACCATCTTGATGGGCGCCTCGCGCACGATGTGCGTGACCGCGGCCCCGACCTCGCGGCCGTCGCGCATCGTGGGGGTCGCGGGAGTCGTGCTCGACGGCGTTCCGGGTGTTCGCTCACCTCGCGGACCCGGCACCGCGGGGTCGTCCGAGGATTCCCGCGTCGTGGACGGGACCGCGGGCTCGTCGGCCGGCGACCCGGTGGCCGGTGCCTCGGTGGTCGGGTTCGCGGAGGACTCGGGGGTCCCCGACCCGGACGCCGGCGCCGAGGATTCCGACGCCGAACTCTCCGACGCCGGGGATTCCGACGCCGGGGATTCCGACGGCCGGCTTTCTGATGAGGCGGACGGGTCGGTGCTCGTCGATGACCCGCCGGCGGCCGGTACGAGACCCTTCGGCAGCGGGACCGTCAGATCCGGCAGCGGGAACGCGTCCGGATCGATCGGCGGCAGCTCGACGCCCGCCGCGGCGAGACCGGACGACGCGACGTCGATGATGGCGGCGGGCAGCTCCCGCAACGGGACCTGCTCGATCTCGGTGTTGGAGACCGTCTGCTTGTTGTCCACCAACTGCGGCTCGGACTCACTCGCGATCACCACGAAGGGAGTCGCGACGACCGCAGCGGCGATCGCCGCGAGTGCGATCGAGGGTTTCGGTCTGGGGTAACGCACTCAGGTCTCCTCGCAGGTTGGTCGGACCGCGGCACGGGTGGTCTGGGGGGGGGTGTGGTCGGGTCCGGTCAGCCGTCGACATCAGCGCAGCCGAAGGCGCCGAAGCGTCATCGACTGTGCTCGGTACGGCCGTCATCGTCGCCGTCGGCGCGCATCGGCGAGGCCGCCACACGCCGCCGTTCCGTAACTCGTGATGCTCTTGTTATCAATGTGACAGAAGTGATCGATGTGCCGTCGCGATGCGCCAGGGCTCGTTCTCCGTATGACGTCGAGCCCGGAACCCGGACTCGACGTCATACGCATCCGGACGGCTTGTGCAGTCCCGGTCAGAGGTCACGACGGCCCGGGCAACTCGTGATCCGGTTGTGATCCCCTCGGGTTGGAGATCGGCATCTATGTTCACTAGGGTCACTTAAGTCCCAATCGTCACATCAGTCACAGGCGTTACGGAGGTCGCAACGAGCGGCATCCGCGGCTGGTGTCGTCGCGACCGAAGGATGTGTTCTGCAGTGACCAAAGCCCGACCTACACGGCGTCTGCCGCGATGGACGGCGAGCGGCTCGCGGCCCGGACGGGCCCGCAACCGCGCGTTGACCTGGGCCGCGGCGGGGCTGGCGCCCGCACTGCTGGCCGGTGGACTCGCCGTCGCGAGTTCAACGGAATCGGCCGAACAGGTCGAACTCTCGGTCGGGTCGACGGTGACGCTGATCGGGCACGGTCATGGCCACGGCCGCGGAATGGGGCAATGGGGAGCGTACGGCTACGCCCGTAAGGGCTGGACGGCACAGCAGATCCTGCGCCACTACTACGGTGGCACCACCGCGGGGAAGGTGGACAGGCCCGAGATCCTGGTGGCCCTCACGGGTCAGGGCTCGGTGAATGTGCACGCGGACGCCGGCATGCGAGTCGGTGGTCAGACGGTGGCTCCCGGGCAGGCGGTCAGCCTGTCCGGGGGCACGGCCACCATCCTCAGCGGATGCGGTGGTGGGGCGGTGCGATCGGTACCCGCCACGTTCGTCGAACCGCTCAGCATGGCGCCCAGTCGGCCCGCGGGTGAGTTCCTCAAGTTCTGCGGTTCCAACAAGGCCTACCGCGGGGCCATGGGCCTCGAAGGTGGGCGAGTGGTCAACCGCATCCACGTCGACGACTACGTCAAGGGCGTCATCCCGCGCGAGAGTCTGCCCGCGTGGGGCGACTCCGGCGGCGCGGCGGCGTTGCAGGCGCAGGCCGTGGCGGCCCGCACCTACGCGCTCGCGGCGATCGCGGGCGGCAAGAAGATCGACGACACCCAGAATTCGCAGGTCTACGGCGGCGTCGTGGGTGAGGACCGGCGGACCAACGCGGCTGCCGACGCCACCGCAGGCCAGATCCTGTTGCAGAACGGACAGCCGGCCTTCACCGAGTTCTCCGCGTCGACGGGCGGATACACCGCGGGTGGCCGTTTCCCGGCGGTCGTCGACGACGGGGACACGGTCTCGCCCAACCACAACTGGACGGCAACCGTCAGTGCGGGCAGCATCGGATCGGCTTTCGGTGTCGGTGCCCTCCGGAGCTTCGAGGTCATCGAGGCCAACGGCCTGGGTGCCGAGCACGGTCGCGCGATCAAGGTGCGCGCGGTCGGCTCCGGCGGAACCGCGGAGGTGAGCGGGGAAGAAGCGCGTACCAAACTGCAGCTGAAGTCGTCGTGGTTCGCGGTGCAGGGCCAGCCCGCACCGCCCCGCATCGTCAAACCGCCCACCGGTCCCGCATCGCCCGGTGGCGGTGGGATCGACTTCGGCAGTCTCGATCAGCTCGCCGAGCAGATCCTGCCCGGGGCGTCGAAGTTCCTGGACATGGCGACGTCGGCGATGAACGGACGTTTCGCGGACCTCGGTGGGATCACCGGACCCCTGGGTCAGGCGCTCGGCGTGCCGACCCTGACGCCGGACGCCGCGGGCGTCACCCAGCTCTTCGAGAAGGGGATGATGTTCTTCACCCCGGCCACCGGACCGCGGGTTCTGGTCGGCAAGGGGCTCGAGCGTTACCAGGACCGCGGCGGCATCCCGGCGCTGGGCTTCCCCAAACGGGACGCCTTCCGCTGATCCCTCAGGACTCGGGCCCGGCCTCCACGATCTGGACGGCGACGTCGACGAGCTTGGTGTTGGTGTCCTGTGACAACCGCGCGAGCAGCGAGAACGCCTCGCCGGCGTCGAGCTTGTACCGCTCCATGATCATGCCCTTGGCCTGGCCGATGATGTCGCGCGAACCGAGTGCCGCGCGCAGTTGCTGCTTCTCCTGAACGGCCCCGAACGCGGTCGCGGCGTGCGCGGCGAACAGTTCGCCGAGCTGGCGTGCCTCCGGGGTGAACGCCCTCGGCTCGGTGCTGTGCAGATTGAGCGCGGCCGAGTCGTCGCCGTCGATGTAGAGGTAGAAGCAGGCCATCGACCGGATGCCGAGGTCGGCCGCGGCGGCGGCGAAGTTCGGCCAGCGTGTCTCGTCGCGCATGTCGTCGACCCAGACGGTCAGGTCGGCGACCGCGGCCCGAATGCAGGGGCCCTCGCCGAGTTCTCGCTGCAACCGGTCGGCTTCGCCGCCGAGGTCGCCCACCATCACCGGTGTCTCGATCGCGCCGTTGGCGACGAGGGTCACGGTCGCGTACTCGGCGCCCGGGATCGCATCGACCGCGAACTTGGTCATCGAACGAAGCGCCGCCTCGGTGTCGTCACTCTCCTTGCGCATCTCGCTTGCGATCCGCGTCATCCGAGCTCCGAAGTCCGTCAACCCGGTCACCCCTTGCCTCCTCGTGAGACGTCGTTGCGCGCGCCTCAGCTGGACCGACAGCAGAGCGCTGGCTTCGAAACACCCGTTGTCGAAAAGACCATTATGCCGTACCGTGTGCGGGCTCGGCGGAGACCAGTCCCTCTCGTTGCGCAACCGATCCGGTGGATGACGAACTCATCACGTCGATGCAGAAGTCGGTGTCCGAGTACGACGCCGACGGGTGCAGAGGCGAGGAGCGCAACGCGTCGTGCACCTCGTCGCCGGTCCGCGGGTACTCCTCGACTCGCCACCTCCAGTGCACCGCGAGCACCTCGCCGGTCGGTGTCAGCGAATCCGGTAGCCGCGCGATGACCGCGTCGAGGTCCGCGTCGTCGAGGTAGTAGAGGACCTCGCTGAGCACGATCAGGTCGAACCGACCGGACGGCCAGTCGGAGACGATGTCACCGACGCGCACGTCGACCGAGTCGTGGCCGTCGAGTCGCCGGCGGGCGAGCTCCACCGCGCGCGGACTGACATCCGTACACAGCAGATGATCGGTGCGCGTGGCCAACTCGGCGCTCAGCACGCCGATCGAACAACCGGGTTCGAACGCCGACCCGTACCGGGGAGAGCTCAGCGCCGCGAGGGTCAGAGCGTACTTCCGCCGCTCGTACCATCGCGTTGCGAAACCCCACGGGTCGTCGCTGCTGCGGTACATGTCGTGGAAGTAGCTGTCGGGGAGTGATTGTCGCCCGCCGCCGCCGGTGGTGCTGCTGTCGTCGGTCATGCCCTCATCCGTCCTGTCGTCGCCGATCGTGTCCTCGACCGGCCGCGCCACCCTGCTCCACGTCTGACTCGGGTGTCCGGCGTTCACACGAAGACGAACTCTCGGTCGCGGAGCAGCCGGTCGAGAATGTGCGGCCCGAGAACGGCGGCGTCCTCGGGTGCCGGTGACAACGGGCGGATCTGGGTCTCGAAGGCCTGGACCGCCGCACGCTTGGCGACCGCGACGTCGTCGGCGAGGGCGAGGTTGCGCAATCGATTCCACGGGATGTCGGGGTCGTCGGGTTTCGCCCAGTGCCACATCCAGATCGGGTACATCCAGACCGGGACACCGTGCCGATCGCCGACCCGCCGCGCGCACCGCCCGACGGCCTCGTGGTCGGGGTGACCGTCGCGGGCCCACACCGCCAGCAGGGCGGTGGGGAGGTCGGGCTTCTCGGCGATCACCGCGTCGACGATGGCCTCGATCTCGCTGTCGTGGGCCGACAGGGTGCCGTCGCCGAGTCCGCACCACCGGGTCGGTCCGAGGCCCAAGGTCGATGTCGCGGTGTCGACTTCGGCGTGGCGCCGGACGGCCAGCTCGGTCGGGGACAGCGTCGGTGAACCGGGATGGGACGCCGAGCCGTCGGACAGACAGAGCGGAACGACCTCGATCCCTCGTCGGTGGGCGGCCGCCATCGTGCCGCCGACGCCGAGGATCTCGTCATCGGGGTGGGCGGCGAGGACGACGAGACGCCGGACGTCCGGCTCGAAGTCGGGCCACGGCCCCCGCGCCGCGAACCACCGCTGCCACTCCGACTCCGGGGTTCCGTCCGCCGCGGTCGGGGTGGTGCCGAAGCGGTGCGTGGAGGAGCCTTCGCTCGTCACGCCGTCTCCGATCCGGGGCCGGGTATCCGACCCCCGGTCAGTCCGCCCAGCACCGCGAGGTCGCGTTCAGCGTGGGACTGCCGGATGTAGACGGTGAGGTCGGCGACGGCCCGAGCGTGATCGGGATCGGCGGCGAGCGGGCCGGGGCCCAGCGCTCGCCCCACCCGATCGATCACCGCGGTGGCGACCTGTTCGACGGACCAGCGCACCGCGAAGGCGAGTCGTTTCGACGACGCGGTGGGGTCGGCGTCGATCTCACGTGCCGCGGCCTGCAGATGCGCCCATCCGGCGGCGAGTTGGGCGTCGACGGCGCCGGCGTGCATCCGCAGCAGTGGGTCGTCGGAGCCCGCGGCCGCGCGGTAGAGCGGCGCCGCGACCTTGCGGGCCCCGCCGAACCAGCATGCCGCGACCCCGATCCCGCCCTGCCAGAAGCCCGGCCGGTCGAGATAGGCGCCGGGTTCGCCGACCGCGTCGGCCGGGACGGCGTCGAAGCCGACGGACCCTGTGTCGGAGTCCCGCATACCGGCGTTGACCCATCCCGAACTGTCCGCGGAGACCCCGGCGCGGCTCAGATCGACGGCGAAGAGCCGGCTGCCGGCGTCGGTGTGCGCGGTGACCAGCGCATGGGTGCATGACGTCGCCCCCGAGCACCATTCCTTGATGCCGCTCAGTTCCCAACCGTGCGCGACCGCGTGGGCCTGGACGCGGGTGTCGCGGCCCTGGGCGGCCCACACTCCCCAGAACTCGCCCGGGACGGTGCCCCCGCCGCAGATCTCCGCGAGGATGGCGTCGGCGTCGGCATGCGCCTCGACGAGACGGCCCGTGCTGATGTCGTCGGAACAGGCACGGACGAGAGCGGCGAACCGGTCGAGGGTGCGTCCGCCGCCGGGGCGGGGGAGCGCCCACGACGGATCGTCGACGATGGCCCGTGCCCGCGCGGGCGTCACCCGGCCGCCTCCCCGGGCCGGTCGCCGGCGAGGTCGCGCAGGTAGCTCGCGAACCCGTGCCGGGTTCGCCCCGCCCGCCGGGTCGACGTGCGAACCGGGACCTGGGCGCCCCGTTCGATCGCCGCACCCGCGGCGCGCAGCCGATCGACGAGATCGACGTCCTCGTCCGCGTCGAGTTCGGCGAACCCGCCGACGGCGCGATACGTCGAGGCCCGGACACCGAGGTTGGCGCCGTGGACGTGGCCGTGCCCGGGACTCGCGTCGTACTCCCGCCGATATCTCTCGTCGGTCCCCGCCGGCCATCCGTCGAAGCCGTCCGGGGTGACGGTGCCCACATAGGCGTCCGCGCCGGCATCCGCGGCGGCCACATGTCCGACGAGCCAGTCACGCGGGACCGTCGAGTCGGCGTCGGTGGTCGCGAACCACGTGGTGTCGAGCTCCGCGGCGGCCGTGCCGGCGGACGCGAAGCCGGCCCGACGTGCGGCGCCGACGCAGCGGACGTCCACGGCAAGGGCCGACAGGTGAGGTCGGACCAGCAGCGCGGAGTCGTCGTCGCACGCGTCGAGGACCACGATCGTCTCCACGGGTATCGGCACCGCCGTCGCCGCGGCGGCGAGAGCGTCGAGGCAGGCGGGGAGGCGTTCGGCCTCGTTGTGGACCGGGATCACGACGACGACGCGCTCGACCGGCGGGTGCGGTGGTCGTGTCTGCTCCCCGGGGGGCCGTGAGAGGGCTGCCGGCGCCCGGTCGTCGGGCGGTCGAACGAACAGCGGCGTCACGCAAACCCCGAACTACTCACAGGAGAAGGTACGGGCCCGAGGGCTACAGGCCGACGATCGAAACATTACCCGGCTTCCGTGCCAGGCCCCGTGGCTCGGAGATTCCTCAGGGAGGGTCCGTTACCCTGAGGACCCGTGGCAACCAGTAGCGCTTATGACCTGATCGTCGTCGGCTCCGGATTCTTCGGCCTCACCGTCGCCGAACGGGCCGCGACGCAGCTGGGCAAACGGGTCCTCGTGCTCGACCGACGCGACCACCTCGGCGGCAACGCGTACTCCGAACCCGAGCCGACGACCGGTATCGAGATCCACAAGTACGGGGCTCACCTGTTCCACACCTCCAACGAGCGGGTGTGGGAGTACGTCAACCAGTTCACCGATTTCACGAACTACCAGCACCGCGTGTTCGCGCTGCACAACGGGCAGGCCTACCAGTTCCCGATGGGCCTGGGGCTCGTCAGCCAGTTCTTCGGCCGGTACTTCAGCCCCGACGAGGCGCGGAAGCTCATCGCCGAGCAGGCCAGCGAGATCGAGACCGCCGAGGCGCGCAACCTCGAGGAGAAGGCGATCAGCCTGATCGGCCGCCCGCTCTACGAGGCGTTCATCAAGCACTACACCGCCAAGCAGTGGCAGACCGATCCCACGGAGTTGCCCGCGGGCAACATCACCCGGCTGCCGGTCCGCTACACCTTCGACAACCGGTACTTCAACGACACCCACGAGGGTCTGCCGGTCGACGGCTACACCGCATGGCTCCAGAGCATGGCGGCCGACGATCGCATCGAGGTGCGCCTGTCCACCGACTGGTTCGATGTGCGTGAGCAACTGCGCGCCGACAGTCCCGACGCCCCGATCGTGTACACCGGCCCCGTGGACCGCTACTTCGAGTACTCGGCGGGCCGACTCGGCTGGCGCACACTGGATTTCGAGACCGAAGTACTCGACACCGGCGACTTCCAGGGCACCCCGGTGATGAACTACAACGACGCCGACGTCCCGTTCACCCGCATCCACGAGTTCCGGCATTTCCATCCCGAGCGGGACTCCTACCCCGACGACAAGACGGTCATCATGCGGGAGTTCAGCCGCTTCGCCGAGAACGACGACGAGCCGTACTACCCGATCAACACCCCGGAGGACCGGGCGATGCTGACCGCCTACCGCGAGCTCGCTCGTACCGAGACCGCCAGCGCCGGTGTGCTGTTCGGCGGCCGCCTCGGCACCTACCAGTACCTCGACATGCACATGGCGATCGCGAGCGCGCTCACCATGTTCGACAACACCCTGGCACCGCATCTGCGTGATGGTGCGCCGCTGGTGGCCGACCCCGCAGGAGCCGAATAGATGACGGTGACTCCCGTGAACCAATCCGACATCCCCGACGCCGGCGTAGGTCCGTCGAAGGCGACATCCCTTCTGCAGCGCGTGATCTTCCCGCGCGCCGGGGAGCCGCTCGACGTTCGGTCGCTGTATGTCGTGGAGTCCGAGAGCAACAATCGCCGGGCGCACGCCCCGAGCCGGACCTCGGTGCTTCTCGGCGCCGAATCCGAGGTGAGCTTCGAGACCTACTTCAACGCGTTCGCCGCGGCCTACTGGCGGCGCTGGAGCATCCTCGACTCGGTGGTGCTGCGTGTCGAGGTGATCGGCACCTGCCGCGTCGACCTGTACCGCTCCAAGATCGACGGGTCGCGCATCGGCATCGGCGGTGACCTCGTCGACACCGACGAAACCGGACGCGGCGTCGTCGAATTCGAGCTCGACCTGGGCCCGTTCGAGGACGGCGGCTGGATCTGGTTCGACGTCACCACCGACACCGACACCGAGATCGTCTCCGCCGGTTGGTACGCGCCCATCGAGGCACCCACCCCGGACGCGGAGACCAAGCGCGTCACGGTCGGCATCCCGACGTTCAATCGCCCCACCGACGCGGTGAACGCGTTGGCCGCGTTGACCTCCGACCCGATGGTCGACGAGGTGATCGACGCGGTGCTGATGCCCGACCAGGGCACCAAGAAGGTCGTCGACGAACCCGGTTACACCGAGGCCGCCGCGGCTCTCGGCGACCGCCTGCACATCTTCGACCAGGGCAACCTCGGCGGTTCGGGCGGATACGCGCGGATCATGTACGAGGCGCTGCGGCTCACCGACTCGCCCTACGTGCTCTACATGGACGACGACATCGCCATCGAGCCCGACTCGATCCTGCGGGCGCTGGCCATGTCGCGATTCGCCAAGACGCCCATGCTCGTCGGCGGTCAGATGCTCAATCTGCAGGACCGCAGCCACCTGCACTGCATGGGTGAGGTGATCCGCCGCGACACCTTCATGTGGACCGCGGCGCCGTTCGTCGACTACGACCACAACTTCTCGAAGTACCCGCTGCGGGACCGCGAGAACTCGAAGAACCTGCACCGGCGGATCGACGTCGAGGGCAACGGCTGGTGGATGTGCATGATCCCGCGCGAGTGCGCGGAGCAGATCGGTCTGCCGATGCCGCTGTTCATCAAGTGGGACGACTGGGAGTTCGCGCTCCGCGCAGCCAAGGCGGGCTACCCCACGGCCACCGTGCCGGGAATCGCCATCTGGCACATGGCCTGGAGTGACAAGGACGACGCCATCGACTGGCAGGCGTACTTCCACCTGCGCAACCGGCTCGTCGTCGCATCGATCCACCATGACGGTCCGATCAAGGGCATTGTCCGGTCGATGACCAAGGCGACCGCGAAACACCTTCTCTGCCTTGAATACTCCACCGTCGCGATCCAGAACGAGGCAATCCGGGACTTCCTGGCCGGACCCGATCACATCCGCAGCCTGCTGCCGACCGCGCTGCCGAAGGTCGCGCAGATGCGCAAGCAGTACCCGGATGCGGTCGTCCTTCCGTCGGCGACCGAGTTGCCCCGGACCTCCGGCGAGGCAACGCATCTGGGTACCTCGATCCCGCTGAACCCGGTCAGCAAGATCAAGGCGCTGACCGCTGCCGTGGTGAACAACGTCCGCCCGGCCGACCCGCGGCATCACGAGGTGCCGCAGGCCAACTTCCCGCCGATCGAGGCGCGGTGGTTCTCCCTCGGCCGGGTCGACGGTGTCACCGTCACCACCGCCGACGGCCGCGGCGTCGTCTATCGGCAGCGCGACCGCGAGAAGATGATCGAGCTCGCACGTGAACACTTCGCCCTCGTGAAGGAACTGCAGGACAAGTTCCCGGAGATGAAGCAGCAGTACAGGTCTGCGCACCGCGACCTGACGTCGAAGGAGAGCTGGGCGGGTGTCTTCGGAATCTGATGGTCCGGTGGTCGGCAGTGGGGACGACAAGGTGCTGGAGGACCGTGCGGAGACGGGCCGGGTCCCGGCCGACGACATCCCGCGTCCCCTGAACGGCGAGGAGAAGGCCCTCGTGGCCATCCAGGCCGGGATCGGTGGCCGCCCCGGTGTCCGGCCGGCCGCGCGCGGACTGTCGCACGTGGGCGAGCACGCGCTGGGCTGGCTCGCGATCTCGGGGACCGGCTGGGCCCTGGCCCGCCGCCGCGGTGACGTGCGCGCGCAGCAGCTCTGGTTCGAGGCCGGAGTGGGTGCCTTCGGTGCGCACGCCGCGTCGGTGATCATCAAGCGGATCGTCCGGCGGCCTCGACCGGCCCACCCCGCGATCGCGATCGGGGTGTCGACGCCCAGCAAGCTGAGCTTCCCGTCCTCGCACGCCACCTCCACGACCGCGGCGGCGATCCTCATCGGCCGCGCCGCCGGCTGGGACCCGAAGGTGCTGCCCGCCGTCCTGGTGCCGCCGATGCTCGTGTCCCGCCTGGTGCTGGGAGTCCACTACCCGAGCGATGTCACGGCGGGCGCCGCGATCGGTGCCGCGAGCGCAGCGGCGGTCGTCGTGGGCGATAAGGTGCTGCTCGAACCCACCCGGAACAACCCGGACCCCGGGCGCGCCCGCCGTGCGGCGCGCGTCCTGGCCCGGCTCGGCCTCACGGCCGCAGTACCCGGCGGGCCGCTGCGTCTTGCCGCGTCCCCCGTCATCGCGCGGGTGACACGACACAGGGAGAGTGCATGAGCGAGGAGCCGATCGAGCACGGGAAGGTCCTCGGACCGCCGAAGAACCTGACGTCCGGGCTGATCAAGGCCGTCCGGCCGCGGCAGTGGGTCAAGAACGTCCTGGTGCTCGCCGCTCCGCTCGCCGCGGGCAACATCACCGACGCCTCTGTACTGGCCTCCGCCGGGATCGCCTTCGTCGCGTTCTGCCTCGCCGCGTCGAGCATCTACCTGGTCAACGACGCGATGGACGTCGAGTCCGACCGCAACCACCCGACCAAGCGGTTCCGGCCGATCGCCGCCGGCGTCGTGCCGGTGACGCTGGCCTACGTCTTGGCCGTCGTCCTGCTCGTCGGCTCGATCGGGATCGCCTTCCTGGCGAACTGGCAGACGGCCGTGGTCATCGCCATCTACCTGGTCATCCAGCTCGGCTACTGCTTCGGCCTGAAGAACCAGGCCGTCATCGACATCTGCATCGTGTCCTCGGGCTTCCTGCTGCGCGCTATCGCCGGTGGCGTCGCCGCCGAGATCGTGCTGTCGCAGTGGTTCCTGCTCGTGATGGCCTTCGGCTCGCTGTTCATGGCGGCGGGCAAGCGTTACGCCGAGCTCCAGCTCGCCGAGCGCACCGGCGCCAAGATCCGCAAGGCGCTCGAGTACTACACGACCACCTACCTGCGGTTCGTCTGGACGCTGTCGGCGACCGCGGTCGTGATCTTCTACGGCCTGTGGGCCTTCGACAAGGGCTCCGACCACGACACCAACGTCGCGTACGCCATCTCGATGGTGCCGTTCACGGTCGCGATCCTGCGCTACGCGGTCGACGTCGACGGCGGTGCCGCGGGCGAGCCCGAGGAGATCGCGCTCGGCGATCGTGTCCTGCAGCTGCTCGCCGTGGCGTGGCTGGTGTGTGTGGGTGTCGCGGTCTATGCAGTCAATTGATGAGTCGCCAACCGGATTCCGGGCGCTGACGACCGGCCGCACCAAGGTTGCGGCCGTCAGTTTCGTCGTCGGGGCCGTCGTCGTCACCACCTTCTTCGCGATCGGTGCGTGGCAGCGCCGGTGGATCGCCGACGACGGACTGATCGTCCTGCGTACGCTGCGCAACCTCTTCGCCGGCAACGGTCCGGTCTTCAACGCCGGGGAGCGGGTCGAGGCCAACACCTCGACCGCCTGGACCTACCTGTTGTGGTTCTGGGCGTGGATCACCGACGGCCAGCTCGAGTACGTCGCACTCTGGGTGGCGCTGGTGTGCTCGGTGGCCGCGATCCCGATCGCGATGTACGGCAGCGCACGCCTGTTCGGCACCCGGATCGGCGGGATCACCGGCGACGGCTGGACCCTGCTGCTCCCGTTCGGTGCCCTCATCTACATCGCCATCCCGCCCGCCCGCGACTTCGCGACCAGCGGCCTGGAGAACGGCCTCTGCATCTTCTGGGCGGCCGTCCTGTGGTGCCAGCTCGTCGCCTGGGCGCGCCGCGGCCCGCACACGGGCCGCGGGAGCGCGGCGGCCACGCTCGTACTCGCCTTCACCGCCGGTCTGGCGCCGCTGGTCCGGCCCGAGCTGGCCATTCTGGGCGGCCTGGTCCTGTTGCTGGTCTTCTTCGCGCCCCTCGGCTGGAAGATGCGGGTGGGCGTCGTCGTGGTCGCGGGCGCGCTGCCGGTCGGCTATCAGATCTTCCGCATGGGCTACTACGCGCTCCTGGTCCCGAATCCCGCGGTCGCGAAGGACGCCAGCGGTGCGAAGTGGGACCAGGGCTTCGCGTACCTGACCAATCTTTTCGGCCCCTACGTGCTGGTGCTGCCGGTCGTCCTGGCGGCCGTCGCGGGTGTGCTGCTGATCGTCGGCGGCCGGATGCGGGCCGCGGGAGCGGACGCCCCGGGCACCGCCCCGGCCGACACCGGTGAAGCCACCCCGGCGCCGACGTGGTCGTCGCGGCTCGCCGGCTGGTCGCGCCGATTGCAGTCCTCGACCGCGGTCGTGACCGTCGTGGTCCTCGCCGGCATCGTCCTGATCGTCTACTGGATGCGCCAGGGCGGCGACTTCATGCACGGACGGGTGCTGCTGGTGCCGGTGTTCGTCACCCTGCTCCCGCTGATGATCGTGCCGGTGACGATTCCCGGGCACGTCGGCGCGGCGTTCCGTCGCCGGTCGTCGAAGGACTCCGAGTCGGTGATCTCCGACCCCGTGGCCGGCCCGGCCGGCGATCCCGAGCCCGTGGCGGCCGCACCGGCGCCGGGAGATCGTCGCCGCGCGCGGGCTCAACTCGTCGGCGCGGTGGCGATGAGCGGCATGTGGATCACCGTCGTCGTGTGGGCGGTCGCCACGCACGCCAACGTGCTGCCGAACGCCGGTATCGACATCGGTCGCAGCGGCATCGTCGACGAGCGCCGCTTCTACGTCACCAACATGGGCAACGAGAACCCGGTGACGGCCGAGGACTATCTCGATTACCCGCGCATGGCCGCGATGGTCGAGAAGATCGACGAGTATCGCAAGGACGGCGGCGTCATCCTGCCGTCGTTCAACTACGACGAGTGGTACGTGGCGCAGCTGCCGGCCGTCATGCCCAAGGGTGCCGAGCGCCAGGTGACCGTCTATTTCCTCAATCTGGGAATGACGAGCATGAACGCCCCGCTGGATGTGCGCGTCATCGATCAGATGGGTCTGGCGTACCCGCTCGCCGCGCACACCGAACGCCTCGAGGACGGTCGCATCGGGCACGACAAGATCCTGCCGAGCGAGTGGGTCGTCGCCGAGGCGGGCGCGTTCCCGCGCCGTCCCGTGCTGCCCGGGTACCTCGACGAGGATCTGGTCCGCCAGGCCCAGGTCGCCCTGCAGTGCCCGGAGACCAAGGACCGCTTCGCCTCGTTCGAGGCCCCCTGGTCCTTCGATCGCTTCAAGCACAATCTGCGGCAGGCGTTCACCTTCAACAGCTATCGAATCCAGCGCGAGCCGGAGTACGAGATCCAGCGCTGCGGGCTGGAGATGCCGCCGCCGGTCCACCCGCGCTAGCGACGCGCCTCCGAGCGTCGTACCCGAGCACACGACACCAAGAGAACGCATAGAAAACGCGGGGCCGAACCTGTGGAGTTGCCGTCGAACATCTCGGATCGGTAACGTCCCCGTGGGCGCGGCCGATAGAAAGGTCGTGATGGAGGTGTTCTGAACTGCTGGGACGCCGAAGTGACGGGGGTTGTGATCGCGATCACATGGTTTGTCACGTCCGGGGGCATCGAATAGGCTCGCCGACGGTGAATCGCATGCGAGAACGACTCGTGAACGACGTCGCGCCGCGCAATGAGCCGGGGGACGAAAAATGTGTGACGCACAAGGACCGGTTGGCCGCTAGGGACTACGAGTTCCGGCCGATCGGCTGAAGAGGGAGATTCTGTACATGCGTGAAGCTGCCACTGAGGCGCCGAGGCCTGCGCGCAACCGGATGAGCAACCGGTTGATCGCCGCATTCGTCGCCATCCTGACAGTTGTCGGGCTGACCGGCGTCGTCGCCGGCCAGGCCAACGCCCGGATCGGCGGAACGCAGGTCGGCAAGCAGGAGTTCTGGGTCAACGGCTGCGGGATGCCGAACGTCAAGGTCCGCGCCTGGAAGAAGCCCGGCAACTACAAGACCGTCATCCTTCTCGACGGCATGCGCGCCCAGTACGACTACAGCGGCTGGGAGATCAACACCAACGTCCAGGAGATGGTGAAGTCCGGCGTCAACGTCGTCGAGCCCATCGGTGGACCCGCAAGCTTCTACACCGACTGGGATGCGCCCAGCAACTTCAACCGGCAGCCCTACCGGTACCGCTGGAACTGCGTCATCAGCCGGACCCTGATCAGCGCACTCGACGCCCGCGGCTTCCGCGTCGGACCGTCGAAGCGCTACGCGATCATGGGTCTGTCCATGGGTGGTAACGCCGCACTCGTCCTCGGCGCCCAGAACCGTCAGCACTTCGACCGCGCCGGCTCGCTCTCGGGCTACAACTTCCTGAGCGCGCCCGGTATGCGTACCGCGCTGCGTCTGGCGATGCTCGACGTCGACCCGAAGCCGTGGAACATCGACGCGATGTGGGGCCCGCCGTGGAGCATCCGCTGGTTCCAGAACGATCCCTTCTGGAACATCGGCCTGATGCGCGGAATGAAGGTCTTCGTCGGTTCCGGTAACGGTCTCTTCGGCCGCTACAACGCACTGCCCAACGTCTTCGACGACCTGTTCAAGGGCTCGACCCTCGAGCTGCTCGCGTTCACGCAGTCCAAGGCCTTCGAGGCCGCGGCCTTCGTGCAGGGTGTGCCGCTCATGACCTACTACGCCAACGGCACCCACGCCTGGGGCTACTGGCAGGACATGGTCTGGAACGCCAAGAACCGCGGGTTCTTCCGCTGATCTGACAGCGCCGGTCCGCCGGCCACACGACGCCCCGCCCGGGTCACCGGGCGGGGCGTCGTCGTGTTGTCGGCCCTGCCCTGCTCCGGCCCGCGCGCCCCTGGGAATAGCGCGAGATATCAACTGTCACACAAATCCCACGTGTCACAGCGTGGCGTGCGGACAGGGCGCGCTACGGCGTGTAAGAAACTCCTGAGGCGTTTGATACTCATGAGGCACGTGTGACTGACGGGGAATCGGTCACGACGCTGCTGGGCGCCGGCGTACAGGGGCGAAGGAGTTCTGGAGAGTGATGCGGCGAAACAGCGGTACAGGCAGGGTCGACGCGGGACCGGTCGATGCAGGGCTGGATGGCACGCGCCCGGCCGGCCGTCGGGCGACCCTTCGTCCGGTGAAGGCCGCCGTGGTCGCGCTGGCGACGGTCGCGGTCCTCGTGATCGGGAACGGACTCGCAGGCGCCGAACCCGCGCCGGCCCCGCCCGCCCCCGCGGCACCGCCGGCAGCTCCCGCGCCGCCGGCCTCACCCAGCGCGCCGGCACCCGCACCGCCGAGCTCTCGTGCCCCGGTCGCGCCGGCCTCGGTGCCCGCCGCCCAGCCGGCGAAGGTGACCAACACCTACTGGTACACCGACCGACGCGTGGCCCTGTGGGTGTACTCCCCGGCGATGAACACCAACATCCAGGTGCAGATCCTGCTGGCCCGCGACTGGCACGCGAAGCCGAAGGAGAAGTTCCCGCAGCTGACCATGCTCGACGGTCTGCGCGCGCAGGACGATCAGAGCGGTTGGATCATCAACACCAAGATCGTCGACTTCTACAAGGACAAGAACGTCAACGTCATCCTGCCGATCGGTGGTGAGTCGAGTTTCTACACCGACTGGAAGGAACCCGATCGCGGCAAGAACTACAAGTGGGAGACGTTCCTCATGCGGGAACTGCCGCCCATCCTGGAGAACGACTGGCGGTCCACCGACGTCCGCGGCATCGAGGGGCTGTCGATGGGTGGCTCCGCGGCGATGATGCTCGCCGCCCGCAATCCCGGGTTCTACAAGTTCGCGGCGTCGTTCTCGGGAATCCTGCAGCTGAGTTCGTTCGGCATGCCGCAGGCGATCCAGTTCGCGGTGCGCGACGGTGGCGGCTACGACTCGATGAAGATGTTCGGCCCGCCCTCGGACCCGGCCTGGAAGGAACACGATCCGTACCTGCTGGTCGACAAGCTGCAGGGGACGAGTCTGTACGTCTCGTCGGGCAACGGCATGGTGGGACCCCACGACAAACCGTCCGACATCCCGATGCTCGCGACCAACTACTCGGGTGTCGGACTCGAGATGCTGAGTCGCGTCACCTCACAGCAGTTCGCGATCCAGCTCAACCGCAAGGGGATTCCCGGCCAGGCCAACTACCGGCCGTCGGGTACGCACACCTGGCCCTACTGGGAGTTCGAGATGATGCAGGCCTGGCCGCAGGCCGCGGCCGCGCTCGGACTGTCGCGTGATGCGGTCGCATGCCGCGTCGACGGCGCCTTCCGCAAGGTCTGGGACGCCAACAAGGCGGACCTCGGTGGCTGCCTCACCCCGTCGTACCCGGTGGCCGGCGGCAAGGCCCAGGACTTCGCCGGCGGACGCATGTTCACCGGACCGAAGGGTCCGAAGATCGTCACCGGTGCGATCGGCGGCGCCTACGTGGCCGCCGGCGGTCCGGCCGGCCGCCTCGGCAAGCCGACGAGCGACGAACTCCCGACCCGCGACGGCAAGGGCCGCCTGAACTACTTCGAGCACGGCCGGATCACCTGGACCGCGAAGGACGGCACCAAAGTCCTGAAGTGAGGGGGCCGATGACGAGCCGACTCCGAAAGAGGAGGACGGGGGCACCCGTCGGTGCCCCTAACCTCGACCGCACGTGTGTACGGCCTGAAACTTCGCTGAGGAATCAGACCGTTTGTGCAGGTGGTGCGAGTGCGGCGGCCGGAATGTCCCCGCGCGGACGGTAGCCTGACGTGGTGTGCGATGCAGGGTGCCCCTGCGTCGCGATCGGCCGCAGGCCGGACGCGTGAGGTGTCGCCGGACAGATTGTCCGGTGGTGCGCGATCTGACGGAGAAAGGTTCGGCAGGAAGTGGCGATGACAACGAAGTGTGTGCGGCTGGTGCTGGCCGTGACGGGCCTCGCTCTCGCGCTCGGGTCCGTATCGGCCTGCGCCGACGACTCGACGGCCAGTGCGCCGATCACCAACAACCCGGTCACGACGACCTCGCTCTACTCGGCGGCGGAGTCCTCCTCGAGTACGCCGGGCTCGCCGTCCGCGGAGACGACCACCTCCACGCCCGGCGGCACGTCGGAGTTGCCCGCGACCGCGCCGAACCCCAGCACGAAGGTCCCGGCCAGTTTCCCCGGCCCCAGCGGGCAGCCGCTCGATGACAAGGCCCGCGCCTACCTCGCCGCGCTGAAGCAGCAAGACGTCACCTTCATGGGCGACAACGACAACTCGGTGGCCCTGACCATGGCGAAGTACGTCTGCGGCGCCAAGCAGAAGGGCACCGACCCGAGCATGGTGAAGGCCTTCGTCACCGCCTCGGTCGGTCCCGGCGCGGACAATGTCGAAGAAGCCAACGTGAAGGCCGACAAGGTCATTCGCGCAGCAGAACAGCACTACTGCTGACGTGGCCGCCCGTCGCAACGCCGCGGGCCGCACCCGGAAGGGTCCGGTCCGGCGGCTCGGCAAGTTCGCCCTGCTGCTCCTCGCGCTCGCGGTCATCGCGATCGTGCTCATCGTCGTGCTGGTCCTGGTGTGGCTGGCGCCCGGCCCCGCGCCGATCGGCCCCGGCGGGCCGTCGAGCACCCCGCCGTCCGGCGAACGACCCGACGCCCAGCCCGCGGACTGCCCCGACGTCCTGACGGTCGTCATCCCCGGGACCTGGGAGTCGAGCGCCGACGACGATCCGTACAAGCCGTCGGCGAACCCGAACTCGCTGATGCTGCGCGTCTCACGCGCGCTGTCGAACGACTTCGACACCTCGCGCAGCGAGATCTACACCGTCCCCTACACGGCCCAGTTCCGGAATCCGACCAACTTGGGCGACCGGCAGGTCGACTACAACGTCTCGCGCACCCAGGGCTACAAGCGGGCGGCGGGCAAGATCATCTCCACCAACGAGCGCTGCCCGCTCACCGGCTACGTGATCATGGGCTTCAGCCAGGGTGCGGTCATCGCGGGAGATCTCGCGAGCAACATCGGCAACGGCCGGGGCGTGCTCGACAAGGGCGACCAGGATCTGGTGCTCGGTGTCGGACTCATCGCCGACGGCCGGCGCCAGCCGGGTGAACAGAACGACATCGCGCCGAGCCCGAACGGCGTGGGCGCGGAGATCGCGCTCGGCGGGATGGGCAATCTGGTACCCGGCATCTCGATGACCGGCCCGCGCAACGGCGGATTCGGCGAACTCCGCGACCGGGTCCAATCCATCTGCGCGCCGGGCGATCTCATCTGCGATTCGCCGACGATCGTCAACCCGCTGGCGGCGGTGTCGAAGCTGGCGAACGCGGCGTCGAACCCCATCCATGCGATGTACGCGACGACGCGCTACTGGGAGAACGACGGCCAGACCGCGACCCAGTGGATGTACGACTGGTCCAAGGGCCTCATCCAGGACGCGCCCACCCCCGAGCACAACTGACCGTTGTCCTCCCGGCGGGACCGCACCGGCCGGGGCGTCACCGATGTGCCACCGGGCCCGTCGTCGAACTAACCGGCCGGTAACCTCCGTCTGGCGGCGTCCGCCGATTCGTTTGGCGGTGCCGTCACGCTGCATTAACGTGTTGGGCTGGCCCGAGGAACACCGCGGATGCCGGCGGATGCCGCACGCGACCTCACCCAGCCGGCGACCACGACGAGAGGACAGCGATGACGCAACCCCCGAGCGATGCCGGTGGAGCCTCCTCCGGTCTGCGGAAGTTCCGCTTCGGCGCGGGTGGTGAGGGCAACAAGGACGAGGGCGGTGCCCGCAAGTTCGTCAAGCTCGCGCAGACCGCCGAGGAATACGGCTACGACACCTTCGCGGTGCCCGACCATCTCGGCAACCAGGTCGGACCGCTCGCGGCGCTGGGCGCGCTGACCCAGGCGACGAGCACGATCCGCCTGGCGACCTCGGTGCTCGCCAACGGCTGGCGCCACCCGGCACTGCTCGCCAAGGAGGCCAACACGATCGACGTCCTGAGCAAGGGACGTCTCGAGTTGGGCATCGGCGCCGGTTGGATGAAAGAGGAATTCGACAAGGCCGGCATCGAGTTCGAGTCGCCCGGTGTGCGCATCCGCCGCCTCGACGAGGCGCTGACGGTCCTCGACGGCCTGATGCGTGGCGAGACGGTGAACTTCGACGGCGAGTTCTACCAGATCAACGGCCTCGAGGGCAGTCCTCGGCCGAGGCAGGGACCGCGTCCGCCGATCGCCGTGGGCGGCGGCGGACCCAAGATGCTGGCGCTGGCCGCCAAGCACGCCGACATCATCTCGGTCGCTCCCGGCACCACCACCGACGGCAAGATGAAACTGTCGGACATGACCATCGCGAAGACCGCCGAGCGTGTCGACCGGATCCGGGAAGCCGCCGGCGACCGGTTCGACGATCTCGAGCTGAACTGGACGATCGCCGTCATCGTCATCACCGACGACCGGGTCGCCACCGCCGAGATGGCGCTGAAGGCTCTCGAACAGGGCTATCCGCCGAACATCGCGCACGACACGGAGTTCACCGTCGACGACGTGCTGACCTCGCCGTACATCGCGATCGGCAGCTTCGACGAGATCGCCGACCAGATCCGGGAAGTGCGCCGCCGCACCACCATGTCCTACGTCGGGGTCTTCCCGACGCAGATGGATGCTTTTGCGCCCGTGCTGGCGCAATTGAAGGGGGAGTAGGATGGCCGACGGTCTCGCGACTCAACAGCGAGGTGACGGGTCGGTGAACCCGGGGGGTGCGCGTCGAGGGGCGACGCGCACTCATGCGAAACCGAGCATGACGAACGCGAGTTTTTTCGTTGGGTAACTGGACGTGCGCTACCGTATCCCGCGGTCGGCACAGGACGTGGACGGCAGGACTGCGTGGTGGTGTCGCCAAGACCTCGCCGGAGATCTGCGCCCGCGTGGGGGAGTCCACGAGGGGGCACAGGAGTAATGAATGCTGAGTACTGAACTCGAAGATTTTCTCGATGAGACCGGGAACATCTCTTTCAGCGAGGAAGCGACCCTGGTCGACTACGTCGAGCAGAACGTCCGCGAGCAGGCCGACACACTGGCCTACCGGTTCATCGACTACAGCCGCGAGCGCGACGGCGAGCCGCAGGATCTGACCTGGGCGCAGTTCGGCAAGCGCCTGCGCGCGGTGGCGGCTCGTCTGCAGCAGGTGACGAAGCCGGGCGACCGCGTGGCGATTCTCGCGCCGCAGTCGCTCGAGTACGTGATCGGTTTCTTCGCGGCCCTCTACGCCAGCAACGTCGCCGTGCCGCTGTTCTCCCCGGACGAGCCCGGCCACACCGACCGCCTGCACGCGGTCCTCGACGACTGCAAGCCGACCGCGATCCTGACCTCGACGAAGTCCGCCGAGGCGGTCCGCGACTTCTTCGCGCCGCTGCCGGCCAAGGAGCGCCCGCGCGTCATCGCCGTCGATGCGGTCCCGGATTCGGTGGGGTCGAGCTGGGTGGCACCGGTCGCCGGTCAGGACCACAACAAGGACACGGTGGCCTACCTGCAGTACACCTCGGGTTCGACGCGTGTCCCCGCCGGCGTGGAGATCACCTATCAGGCGGTCGCCGCCAACGTGCTGCAGATCTCCGACACCATCGGCATCGACCGGAAGGCGCGTGGCGTCACCTGGCTGCCGATGTTCCACGACATGGGTCTGCTCACCGTGATCCTGCCCGCGCTCGGGGGTCGGTACATCACGATCATGAGCCCGCAGGCGTTCGTGCGTCGTCCCGGTCGCTGGATCAAGGAGCTCGCCGCGGCCGCCGACGGCGCCGAGACCTTCGCCGCCGCGCCGAACTTCGCCTTCGAGCACGCCGCCGCGCGCGGTCTGCCTAAGGACGGCGAAGAGCTGGACCTCTCGAACGTCATCGGCCTGATCAACGGCTCGGAGCCGGTGACCGTCAGTTCGATGAAGAAGTTCAACGAGGCCTTCGCGCCCTACGGGCTGCCGAAGACGGCCATCAAGCCCTGTTATGGCATGGCCGAGGCCACGTTGTTCGTCTCCGCGACGCAGCGCGAGAACGAGGCCAAGATCGTCTACGTCGACCGCGACGATCTCAACGCCGGTAGCTTCACCCTCGTCGACGCCGACGCGCCCAACGCGGTCGCGCAGGTGTCCTGCGGCCAGGTCGCGGTGAGCCAGTGGGCCACGATCGTCGACGCGGAGACCGCGACCGAACAACCCGACGGTCATGTCGGCGAGATCTGGCTGCACGGTCTGAACATCGGCGCCGGGTACTGGAACAAGCCCGAGGAGACCGAGGAGACCTTCCACAACAAGCTGGTCACCCCGCTCCCGGAGAACAGCCACGCCGAGGGTGCGCCCGCGGACGCGATCTGGATGCGGACCGGCGACTTCGGTGTCTGGCTCGACGGCGAGCTGTACATCACCGGGCGCGTCAAGGACCTGGTGATCGTCGACGGCCGCAACCACTACCCGCAAGACCTCGAGTACAGCGCGCAGGAAGCGAGCGACGCACTGCGCCCCGGCTTCGTCGCGGCGTTCTCGGTGCCGGCCAACCAGTTGCCCGGCGAGGTGTTCGAGTTCGCGGGCAGCGGCCTGAAGCCCGACGCCGATGACGCGTCCGAGCAGCTGGTCATCGTCGCCGAGCGTGGACCCGGCCGTAAGGCCGACCCGCAGGAGGTCGCCGACACCGTGCGTGCCGCGGTCGCCCAGCGTCATGGCGTGATGGTCCGCGACGTCCTCCTGGTGCCGGCCGGCTCGATCCCGCGCACGTCGTCGGGCAAGATCGCCCGTCGCGCGACGCGTGCGGCCTACATCGACGGCAGCCTCCGGGGCGGCTACAAGCAGACGGCGTTCCCGGACGCCGAGTAGCGATCCCGCGGGCCCGGGCGGGGTGAGTGCGTCGAGTTGCCGCGCCCGGACATCCCGCGGGCTCATAAAGCACCCGGCACCAGTTCAGGTGCCCCGAGATCAGTAGTCTGGAAGCGATGTCTGAACTGAATACCGACGAGGCCCGCACCATCGATTCCGCCGCGTCCGGCACCGACGGTGAGACCGCCGGTGACCTCACGGTCGACCAGCTTCGTGACTGGCTGCGCGAGTGGGTGTCACAGGCCACCGGGCTCCCCGTCGAACAGATCGCCGTCGACCGTCCCATGGAGGAGCTCGGTCTCTCGTCCCGTGACGCGGTGGCGCTCGCCGCCGACGTCGAGGACAAGACCGGGGTCATCCTCACCGCGACGGTGGTCTACAACCACCCCACGATCGCGACGCTCGCGCAGCGGATCATCGAGGGTGATCCGGATGAGGGTCTCGACGGCGACGCGGACACCTTCTGGCAGCGTGAGCGCACCGCCGACGACGACATCGCGATCGTCGGACTCTCGACGCGGTTCCCGAAGTCGGGCACCACGCCCGAGTCCACCTGGGAGGCGCTGCTCGGCGGTGTCGACGGCATCTCCGAGTTGCCCGAGGACCGCTGGACCGAGTTCAAGGCCGATCCGCGCCTGGCCGAGGTCCTGGAGAGCGCCAACACCCACGGCGGTTACCTCGACGACGTCCGGACTTTTGACGCCGACTTCTTCCAGATGAGTCCGCGCGAGGCCGAGATGGTCGATCCGCAGCAGCGCCTGGCGCTCGAACTGACCTGGGAGGCGCTCGAACACGCGCACATCCCGCCCAGCGACCTGAAGGGCGCGCCGGTCGGTGTGTTCATCGGGACGTCGACCAACGACTACCAGCTGCTGGCGACCCTCGGACTCGGCGAAGGTGCCCAGGACACCGCGGCGTACGCGCTCACCGGCACGTCGACCGCGATCGTCGCCAACCGCGTCTCCTACTTCTACGACTTCCGCGGCCCGTCGGTGGCGCTGGACACCGCGTGCTCGTCGTCCCTGGTCGCGGTCCATCAGGCCGTCCGCAGCCTGCGTACCGGCGAATCGGAGGTCGCCCTCGCGGGCGGCGTCAACATGATCATCAACCCGGCCGCCAGCCTCGGTTTCGACAGCATCGGAGCGCAGGCGAAAGACGGTCACATCAAGGCCTTCTCGGCCGACGCCGACGGGATGATCCGCGCCGAGGGCGGCGGTCTGCTCGTTCTCAAGCGGATGTCCGACGCCCGGCGCGACGGCGACCGGGTCCTGGCGGTCATCGCCGGCTCCGCGGTCAACTCCGACGGCCGGTCGAACGGTCTGCCCGCCCCCAACCCGGAGGCGCAGGTCGACGTGCTCCGCAGTGCGTACACCGACGCCGCGATCGACCCGCGCTCGGTGGACTACGTCGAGGCGCACGGCACCGGCACCATCCTCGGTGACCCCATCGAGGCCGATGCGCTGGGCCGCGTCGTCGGCAAGGGCCGGGCCCCCGAGCAGCCGATGCTGCTGGGATCGGTCAAGACGAACTACGGCCACATGGAGTCGGCCGCCGGTGCCGGCGCCCTCGCCAAGGTCGTCCTGGCGATGCAGCACGGCGTCATCCCGGCCTCGCGGAACTACAGCGGACCCAACCCGTACATCCAGTTCGACGCGAACAACCTGCGGGTCATCCCGGAGAACACCGAATGGCCGCGCTACTCCGGCCACGCCGTCGCCGGTGTCTCCGGGTTCGGCTTCGGCGGGACCAACGCGCACGTCGTCGTGCGCGAGGTGCTGCCCGGGGATCTGGCTCCCGGGTCCGCCCCGGCGGAATCGGCCGCGGCCGCCGAACTCCCGGCGTCGTCGGCGCTCCCCGGTGAACCCGACCGTTCCTCGCTGGTCGAGCCTGTCGAAACCGACGAGGACGAGTTCCTGACCGAGGCCGAGCGGGCCGTGCTCGCCGCCCAGGCCAGGAACTCCGACCCGGTGGTCGAGGAGACCGCCCCCGACCCCGCTGCCGGCTTCGCGCCGTGTGCCGTCGAGGGTTCGGTTGTGCCGCTGGTCATCTCGGGATTCCTGCCGTCGCGTCGACGCAAGGCCGCCGCAGACCTGCTCGAGTGGCTCGAGTCCGACGCCGGCCGGTCGACACCGCTCGCCGACATCGGACGCGCACTGGCTCACCGCAACCACGGGCGCTCGCGCGCGGTCGTGATGGCGCGCACCCACGACGACGCGCTCACCGGCGTTCGCGCGATCGCCGACGGGAAGAGCAACCCAATCGTCTACTCGTCGGATTCGCCCGACGCGGCATCGGCAGTCTGGCTGCTGTCGGGCTTCGGTTCGCAGCACCGCAAGATGGCCAAGCAGCTCTACACCGAGAACCCGATCTTCGCGAAGTACGTCGACCGTGTCGACGAGCACGTGCAGAACGAACTGGGCTACTCGATCGCGGAGATGTTCGTCGACGACGAGCAGACCTACGGGATCGAGACGAGCCAGGTCGGCATCTACACCATCCAGGTCGCACTGGCCGACACGCTCCGTCACCACGGTGCGGAACCCGGTGTGCTGGTACCGCATTCGATGGGTGAGGCCTCCGCGGCCTACATCAGCGGCGGACTCTCGCTGGCCGACGCGACGCGCGTCATCTGCCAGCGCTCGCGCCTCATGGGTGAGGGCGAGTCGATGCTGCAGGGCGACGACATCCGACTGATGGCCCTGGTCGAGTACAGCGCGGAGGACATCAGCGACGTTCTCGCCGACTACCCCGACCTCGAGATCTGCGTCTACGCCGCGCCGACCCACACCGTCATCGGCGGACCGGAGTCGCAGGTCGACGCCATCGTCGAGCGGGCCGAGAAAGAAGGCAAGCTCGGCCGGAAGCTGGCGACCAAGGGCGCCAGCCACACCTCGCAGATGGACCCGCTGCTGGGCGAACTCGCCTACGAACTCACCGGAATCGAGCCGCTGCGCCCCACCACCGGCTTCTACAGTTCGGTCGACCGCGAGGTCTTCTACCGTGCCGGTCACGAGCCCGTCCACACCATCGACTACTTCACCAAGGGATTGCGCCACAGCGTGTGGTTCAGCCAGGCGATCGCGAAGTCGGTGGAGAACGGGCACCGCACCTTCCTGGAGCTCTCGCCGAATCCGGCAGTGCTGATCTCCGTTGCGGCGGTCACCTTCTCGGCCGGGTTGCACGATGCGGAGCTCATCGAGACACTGCGGCGCAAGGAGGACGAGAGCTTCGGTCTCGTCAACGCGCTGCTGAAGCTCTACGTCCACGGTCACCCGGTCGACGTCGGATCGTTGTTCGGGACCGGCGAGCATGCCGCGATCCCGCGTACCCGCTTCGAGCGCAAGGAGTTCTGGCTCACCGCCAACATCTCCTCGGGCGGCTCGGCCGGCAAGATCCCCGGTTCGCACGTGGCGCTGCCCGACGGCCGGCACGCGTGGGAGGTGAATGCCGCGGCGGTCACCGACCCGCGCGCGCTCGTCCACGCGGCGGCCGGACAGGTGCTCGCCAATGCGACCGTCGGCGCGGCCGTGACCCATGGCGAGGTCCCGACGACGGGCACCGTCACCACGACGCTCAGCCCGCACCCCGGTGGCGGCTCGGTCACCGTGCACGCCCGCCCGGACACCACCAAGGCGGACAAGAACTTCCGGCTGCTGTTCGAGGCGGTCGTCACGGGCGATCCCGACGCATCGGCCGAGAGCGCGCCGGCCGACGCGGTGCAGACCGGTGCCGGCGCCGCGGTTTTCGCCGACGACAAGGTGGTCGTCGAAGACGAGGTCGTCGACGACATCGGCAACAAGTGGAGTCCGGAATCCGGTGAGTCCGTGGGTGATCGTCTCGCGATCATCGTCGGTGAGTCCATGGGGTACGACCCGGAGGACCTGCCGCGCGAGATCCCGCTCATCGAACTCGGTCTCGACTCGCTGATGGCGGTGCGCATCAAGAACCGCGTCGAGTACGAGTTCGACATCCCGCAGCTCCAGCTGCAGGCGATGCGCCAGGCGAATCTGGCCGATGTGCAGAAGTTCGTCGAATTCGCGGTCACGCACCGCGATCAGCTCGACGACCTCGCGCAGGCGGGTGACGGGGGCGAACTCGACACCGCGGCCCTCAACGCCTACATCGACGAGCAGAACGCCAAGGACGAGCCTGTCGAGGAGTCGCCGGAGCGCAAGCTCGAGGTCGCCGAGGACGCGGCCGACGTCGAGGCGGCGGTGGCCGACTCGCCGGCGCCGACGCCGCCGGCACCGGAGGCCCCGGCGAAGCCGACACCGAATCAGGCAGCACCGCAGGCGACCACGGACATCACGTCGCAACGGGCCGTCGCCGAGGCCGCCGGTTCGGACGTGCCGCCGCGAGATGCCGCCGAGCGCTTGACCTTCGGCACGTACGCGGTGGTCACCAAGGCTTCGGCCGGTGGCATCTTCAACAAGCTGCCGGTCCTGTCGGAGGACGTCGCCCAGCAGCTCACCGACCGGCTGAACGAGCGCACCGGAGGCGACATCGACGTCGAGGACATCCTCGACTCGGAGACGATCGAGGAGATGTCGAACTACGTTCGGGAGCACCTCGACGCGGGCGCGTCGACCGACGGTTTCCTGCGTTACCTGCGTCTGGTCCCGGACGGCAAGAAGGTCTACGATCCGTCCGCCGGCGATCCGACCCCGATCCTGCTGTTCCACCCTGCGGGCGGCAACACATCGGCATATGAGGCACTCCTCAAGCGTCTGCCCGCGGACCGGCCGGTCATCGGGTTCGATCGTGGGATCGAGGGGACGATCGAAGAGCGTGTGCGCGAATACCTTCCGCGCCTGCGCGAGCTGCAGCCGCACGGGCCGTACGTGCTGGTCGGCTGGTCGTTCGGTGGAGCCCTGGCCTATGGCGTCGCGCAACTCCTGCGCGAGGCAGGTGAAGAGGTCGCCTTCGTCGGTCTGATCGACGTGGTGCGTCCCCGCGAGGACATGACCGAGACCCCGGACAGCAAGCGGGCACGGCTCGAGCGCTGGAAGGAGTTCGCGATCCGCAACTACGATCTCGACCCCGACGTGCCGATCCCGATGGATCGCCTCGTCGAGGCCGACGACGAGGGGCAGTTCGCGATCATCATGGAGATGATGTCGATGTCGGGTACCAAGATCCCCGGCGGCATCATCGAGCACCAGCGGACCTCGTTCATCGAGAACCGGGTGCTGAGCAGCATCGCCCCCGAGCCCTACGACGGCAAGGTCGTCCTCTACCGGGCCGACAAGATGCACGCCGGGGCCATCGAACTCGAGCCGCAGTGGGCCGAGATCGACGAGGACGGCCGCTGGGGCGAGGTCGTCGACGACCTGGAGATCATCCACGTCGGCGGTGACCACCTGTCGATCGTCGACGAGCCGTACATCGCCAGGATCGGGGCCGATCTGGGCGCGCGGCTCGGACGGATCGACGAGAAGTAGCGTCACTTGTTGCTCATCGGAAACAGCGGTTGCGTAGAAAGTGGGACACCGTGACTGACACCACCGCAGGCAAGCTCGCCGACCTCCGCCAGAAGCTGGAGGCCGCCCGGGAACCGGGAGGTGAGAAGGCGCTGGCCAAACGCGCAGCGAAGGGGATCTGCTCTCCCCGTGAGCGTCTGAACATGCTCTTCGATCCCGGCACCTTCGTCGAGATCGGTGCGCTGGCGAAGATGCCGGGTGCGGCCGAGAGTGGCTACGGCGACGGTGTGGTCACCGGGCACGGCCTGGTGCACGGGCGCCCGGTCGCCGCCTTCTCGCACGACCAGTCGGTCTTCGGCGGAACCGTCGGTGAGATGTTCGGCCGCAAGGTCGCCTCGCTGATGGAGTGGGCGGGCAAGATCGGTTGCCCGATGGTCGGTATCAACGACTCCGCCGGGGCGCGTATCCAGGACGCGGTCACCTCGCTCGCGTGGTACGCCGAGATGGGCCGTCGCAACGACCTGCTCTCCGGTCTCGCGCCGCAGATCTCGGTGATCCTCGGCAAGTGCGCCGGCGGCGCGGTGTACACCCCGGCGAACACCGACATCCTGGTGGCCGTCGAGGACAAGTCGTACATGTTCGTCACCGGCCCCGACGTGCTGAAACAGGTGAACGGCGAGGAGATCTCGGCCGAAGACCTCGGCAGCGCCCACAACCAGGCGCGCTGGGGCAACATCCATCACGTCGCCGTCGACGAGAAGTCCGCGTTCGACTGGGTTCGCGAGTACCTGCAGTACATGCCGTCGAGCGCCTACGAGCGGCCGCCGGTGGTCAACCCGGGTCTCGAACCGGAGATCACCGAATCGGACCTGTCGCTCAACGACTTCATGCCCGACAACGACAACGCCGGGTACGACATGCACGACATCATCATCAAGCTGTTCGACGACGGCGCTTTCCACGAGGTCGGAGAGTTGTTCGCGCCCAACATCATCACCGGGTACGCCCGGGTGGACGGGCGTTCGGTGGGTGTGGTCGCCAACCAGCCGAGCGTGATGTCGGGAGTGCTGGACACCGATTCGTCGGAGAAGGCGACGCGATTCGTGCGCATCTGCAACGCCTTCAACATCCCGCTCGTGTTCCTGGTGGACACACCGGGCATCCTCCCCGGCCTCGCGGAGGAGCAGAAGGGCACCATCCGACGTTCCGGACGCTTCCTCTACGCCTATGTCGAGGCCGACGTCCCGAAGGTGACCGTGGTGCTGCGCAAGGCATATGGCGGCGCCTACGCGGTGATGGGCAGCAAGCATCTCGGTGCCGACATCAACTTCGCCTGGCCCACGGCGAAGATCGCGGTCATGGGCGCCGAATCGGCGGCCGCGGTGCTGACCCGGCGTCAGACCGAAGGACTCTCGGCCGCCGAGGCCGACAAGATCCGCCGGGAGTTCATCGACTTCTACAACACGATGATGGCCACCCCGTACCTCGCCGCCGAGCGCGGGTACGTCGATGCCGTCATCGAGCCGGCCGAGACCCGGCTGCAGCTCCGGAAGGCGTTGGCGCAGTTGCGCGACAAGGAGGTCCTCAAGACCCCGCGCAAGCACTTCCTGATGCCGATCTAGCGTTACGGCGCCCCGCAGAACCCCCGTTCCTCAGGGATCGGGGGTTCTCTCGTGGTCCACGCCGGCCCCCGCTCCCCGAGGTGCGAGGAGTGCCAGCGGCGGCCCCTTTGCTCCCTGTGGTGCGGGGAGTGCCAGCGGCGGCCCCTTTGCTCCCTGTGGTGCGGGGAGTGCCAGCGGCGGCCCCCTTTGCTCCCTGAGGAGCGCCCGGAGCTTGCGGAGGGCGCGTCACGAAGGGTCCGGGCAACCGGGTCAGCAGACCCTTCGTGACCCTTCGTGACGCTCGCACGCTCGCTCCTCAGGGAGCGGGACGCACAACCCCTAGTTCTTCACCGCTCGCATGGGTCCGGGTGTCCAGAGTCCGTTGTGGGTGTCGGTGGTGATGGTCAGCTCCGCGTCGGTCTGCGGGAGGATCGGGGTCAGGCTCTGGAGCATGCCCCAGTCCTTGGCCCAGTCGTTGCGCAGATAGGACGGGTACACGCGTGGGCGCAACTCGTTCTCGATGATGCCCAGCGGGCCGCCGGAGTCGCCGGCCATCCAGCGCTGTGAGTTGACGCGCTCGCCTTCGCGGTCCGGCGAGATCCGCCACTCCGGCGTCTCCAGCACCCCGTTCTTCACCCGAGCCGGGCGCTGGCACGGGAAGGCGAGTCCGGCCTCCCAGTCGATGAGCACCGGATCTTCGCTGCCCACGAGCGAATTGAGCGTCACCATCGAGGACACGCGCGGCGGGGTCACGGCCAGCCACTGATCGCGGAGTGTCGACGTGTCCTCGGCGAGGACGCGGACCACCGTCGCGCCCGGGGGCGCCTGATCCATCGGGAAGCGGAGGTTGCGCCATTCGGGTGCTCCGCCGATGTCGAGCGGGACCATCTGTCCGGCCGGTGCCACCGTGCCGTCGGGTGCGACGCGACCGAACTGCAGGCGCACCCGCTGTCCGGGCCGGGTGACGGCCAGGTCGTCGACGTACTCGACCTGTCCGGCCACCGACATCGTGACGAGTGGCTGCTCGCCGGAGGAGTTCGCCGGCAGCTGGTACCAGTCGGACGTGAGACGTCCGGTACCGCTGGGCGAGTTGTATGTTCCGAGCACCGGGGTCTCGCTCGGCGACAGGCCGAACGGCAGCTTCACCGTCGACCCGTTGACACCGGCCTGCGCGGTTCGTCCGCCGCTGGTGTCGCTGGACCCGGTGGTGGTGTCGGTTGCGCCGCTGCCGTCGTCGGTCGGATCGGACTGGGTGCGATCGACCTCGGCGGTCGAGGTGCCCGACGAGGACTCCCCGCCTTCTTCCTCGGTCTCCTCGGACAGGTCCGAGGCCACCCCGTTGGGGTCGAAACCCTCCATCCCGGTGCCGGCGAGAGCCGCGCCCGGTGACCGGTCGCGCTGCCCGGCCACTCGGGCGGGCGCCAGTAGGCCCGCGTTCGGATCGTCTTCCACCAGAACGGCATCGGCCAGTGCGCAGGGCTGACCCTGGAGGGCGTTGACGTTCGAGCTCAACCACGACCACGAGTTGCGTTGTGTCCAGTCCGCTTTGGCGAACGACACGAGCGTGAACAACAGCATGATGGTCGACACGACGATGATCGACGGGCTCCGCAGTCGGGCGAACACCGATCGCGACCGTCCGGCCCGGGCGGCGTCGTCGACGTAATCGTCCCTGAAGTGCTGCCACAGACCGAGCGCGGTGAGCGCGATCGCGACCGCCAGGATGCCCGTCCACAGCGGGATGCCGCGCACATCGGGAACCGCGTCCCGCCAGGGGATCCCGTAACTGCCGACGTACCACCACTGGTTGCGTCCGGAGAACGCGAGCGCCAGGACGTACGCGCAGGCGGCGGCGAACAGCGTCCGGTTACGCCGGCGCCGCATGATGGTGCGGTCGGCACAGGCGGTCGCGACCGCGGCGAGGGCGCCACCGATCGCGGCGTACACCCCGAGCTGGTGGGTCCACTTGGTCGGCAGGAACGCCATCAGCACGGCCGACCCGGCGACCATCGCGACCAGACGCCATGTGGGAGCGGTCGCGATGCCGGGCAGGCGTCGCCGGTTGAGCAGCATCACCACGACCAGGATGAAGCAGGTGAACACGATGAGGATGCCGAAGCGCCGGGCGATGCCGCCGTCGGCCGTCGGGTTCATCAGCATGTAGTAGCGCATCGGCTCTTCCCACCACTTGTTGGTGGGACCGACCTGGCCGTTGACCGAGACGGCTTCCAGAATGGGCGCGAGCGACTGGTCGGCGAAGATCTCGAACATCACCGCGAGCCCGGCGGCGAGGATCGGCAACAGCAGCGGCCACAGCCCGTCACGCTTGCGGCGCACCGCGAAACGCTTGATGAGCGGGCGGATACCGGCGATGAGAGCGATCGAGGCGATCACGCCGGTGGGGTGGATCGTGAGAGTGAACGCGGCCGCGATGATGCCGATCGTCAGCGGGAAGAACCGGCCCGTTGCGATCGCGCGCTCGACGCACACCCAGGTGAAGAGGGTGCCCAGCGCGATGAGCGGCTCCACGCGCAGACCGTTGTTGTACGGCATCCACACGGCCAGGAAGACCAGTGCCGCAGCCCAGATCGCCGGCGTCGACTCTCGGACCGCACGTCCGAGACGGGGGATCGCGGCACGGCTGATCAGCCACCACGAGGCCATCGCGAACAGGAACGGCAGCAGACGCAGCCACGGCGTCGCGGTGCTGATCTCCATCCACGCGGACAGATAGTGGTAGTGCCAGCCGAACGGGTCCTGCGGGACCCCGAAATAGCGGTAGTAGTTGTCGAGATAGCCGGCCTCGCCGGCGATCCGGCCGACGGTCACCTGATAACCGTCGTCGGCCGTGTTCCCGCCGACGAACAGCCAGATCAGCAGCACGAGTGTGACGACTCCGTCGACCGGGCGAACCCGCCACCAGCCCGCCGGGAACAGCTTGTGATGACCGCGCGCATCCCGGGCGTCGAGGACGGCCAGTGCGCCGAGGGACAGGATCGTCGAGGCGATGCCGAGAACCAGCAGCCAGAACTTGAGAGTCGTGGGGGTGGAGACGAATCGGGTGTCGATGGTGGACCGGAAGGACAGTCCGTCGGTGCTGACATCGGCCGGCAGGCTCGAGTACACGCCGATGATCTGCGGGCGGGCGTTGGGATCTCGGAGATCGAAGGACCGGATCGCGTCGGTCTCGTTGTCGTTCGGCAGGCCCTGGATGGAGCCCCGGGTCCCCTCGGTGTCGGCCTCGACGACGATGCGACAGTCCGGTGCGTTCTGCGCGGCCGCCCGGGGGGTGCTGAGCAGCACGACATTTCGTTGCACCACCTGGAGCGAGTCGGCGGTGGCGCGGACGAAGAGCCCGACCTTGCCCGCCTCCGCACCGCCTTCGGGCACCGTGGACAACAGCACGCCGCCGGACGCGGGCAGCGACGCCCCGAGTGCGCATGGCACCCCGACGTCCATCGAGACCGGGACGAACGACACGTTCGGGGCCGCGACGTTGGCCACCGAACCCTGCTGCGGCCAGGTCAGTTCGGCCTTCGTGTAGTCGACCGGCAGGAACGGGCTGAGGAGCGCGAGCAGGATGCCGACGACACCCGCGGCCATCGCGACGATGCGTGCGGCGCCGGCGTGCCGTTCCGCGAAGCCCGTGCGGCCGGTCTTCTCGGAGGGCACGGTCGGGGACGGACTCGGGCCGGGGGAAGTGTCGGTGCTTGCCACGTCTGCCTGGTTCTCTCCGGGGTGAGGGTTCGCCGGGTCGGCGTGCGAGTCGCTGCGGTCAGTCATCTTCGGGCACCACCCTGATCGGACCCGGGCGCGACCATCTCCACGTGGTCGTCGTCCCGGTCTCCACCTCCGCGGGTCGTGCCTGCGGCGCCAGCGGGGTCAGCCGTTGGAGGTTGCCCCACTCGCGATACCAGTCGTTGTCGAGGTAGGTGGCGAGGGTCGACGGCCGCGTGAGCGCCTCGACCGGCGCAAGCAGTCCGCCGTCCTCGGCGGCCATCCAGGTCTTCGACTGTGAGTTGGCGATCCACGACTCAGGCAGGATGCGCCACTGCGGGACGTCGAAGACCCCGTGGTGGGCGGTCATCGGTCGCTGGCACGGGAACACCGCGCCGGCGGCGAAGTCGATGAGGACGGGATCGGTGGAGCCGACGACATCCTGCAGGGTCTGTAGGACCGGCGCACGCGGGGGTGTGACGGCGAGCCACTGATCCGGGTCGAGGTTGTTGTCCCGGGCGACGATCCGCATCACGGTCGCGTCGGCGGGCACGCGGTCCATCGGGATCCGTAGGTTGCGCCATGGGCGGTTGGTCCGTTCGGGATCGATCGGGACCGCGGGGGCACCGACCTCTTCGAACTGACCGTTGGTTTCTGTACCGAACTGGACCTCCAGGGCCTGCCCGAAGTTCGGGACACCGTCCCGGTCGAGCGTGAAGACCGCGCCGGCGGCGGTGATGACGATCAGCGGCGAGGAGTCGCGCGCGGGTAGGCGGTACCAACCGGTGGTGAGAGTGGCCTGACCACTGGTGGTCTCGTGGCTCCCCAGCACCGGGGTGGTCGCCGGGTCGAGACCGAACGGGAGCGCGGCGGTACTGCCGTTGACGCCACGCGGGCCCACGCCGCCGGTGGTGCCCGGATTGCTGCCGTAGACGATGAAGGTCTTCGACAGGTCCGCCGAGGTGTTCATCGCACCGGGCTTCTGGGCCCCGGCCTGCGGTGTCAGATCCGCCTTCACGCCGTCGGGACGGAAGCCCTCGGACCGGCCCTGCAGGGTGGACGACGCCGTGCCGCCGTCCGCCGGAGCCAGCATGCCCCGGTTCGGATCGGGTTCGACGAGCACGGAATCTGCCATCGCGCAGGTGTTTCCGCGCGCGGAGTCGAGATTTGCCGACAGCATCGTGAAGGTGTCCGCGCGGCCGGCTGCGGCTTTGGCGAACACGGCGAGCTCGCTCACGACGATGAGGACGGCGATCACCGCGATGGGCGCGGAAGCGATACCGATCCGCCAGCCGGACGGCGCCGCCCCGCGATCATGGGCGAGGCCGGTCTCGTCGACGAAGTCCATCCGGAGGTGCTGCCAGATCGCGAACAGCAGCGCCACCACCGCCAGGGCGAGTAGCACGGTCGACACCTGGATGCCGGCGACGACCGGTGCCTTGTCGAACCAGGCGATACCGAAGTCGGCCGGCCACGGCCACGCGTTCTTGCCCGCCGAGGCGGCCGCGCACGCCACCAGGAGTCCGGCGACCAGGATGGACAGGTTGCGCAGCGTGCGACGTGCTGCCTGGCCGATCGCCACGCAGGCGACGGCGGCCAATGCGGCGCCGAGACCGGCGAAGATGCCGAACTGGATGGTCCACTTGGTCGGGGTGAACGACAGGAACAGGACCGTGAGCAGGGAGGCACCCAGGACCCGCCACACCGCCCCCGGGTCGATTCCGTCGATCCGCTTGCGCCGCAGCATGATCGCCAGCACGACGAACATGGACACCGCGAACAGCAGGACCGGGATGCGTCGGGCCAGGGCGCCGTCGGTGGTGTTCACCGCGAGGAAGTAGTAGCGGAGCAGTTCCTGGTACCAGGCCAGCGTCGGACCGACCGAGTACCGGATACGCAGGGCTTCGAAGACGGTCGCGAGTGTCTGGTCCCGGAAGACGATGATGACGACCAGCGCCACACCGGCGAGCAGCGGGGCGAGCAGCGGCAGGAGCCCGTCTTCGGCACGGCGTCGGACCAGGATGCGGAGCATGGGCCGGGCGCTCGCGATGAGCAGGGCGAGCGCGACGAGACCGTGCGGGGCCAGGGCGAGCGTCAGTGCGGCGGTGAACGCGGCGATGACGGCCGGCAGCATCCGCCGCGTCGAGACCGTGACCTCGACCGCCCACCAGGTCGCCAGGGTGCCGAGGACGATGATGCCCTCGCTGCGCAGACCCGAGCACATCGGCAGCCAGAACGCGAGGAAGACCGCCGCGCCGGTGAGCATCGCCCACTGTGACCGGCGAACGGCGCCCCCCAGGCGGGGTAGGAGGACCCGGCTGAGGATGAACCAGGCGGCCAGACCCGCGAACAGCGACGGGAGCCGCATCCACAGGCCGGTCGTCGAGATGGTCGACCAGTACGCGAGGAAGTTGTAGTACCAGTCGAACGGTGCTTCGGGGATGCCGTAGAAGCGGTAGTAGTTCGCCAGATATCCGGCGTCCGCGGCGTTGCGCCCCATGTTGAGGATGTAACCGTCGTCGGGCGATCCGGCGCCGAGGAAGTGCCACAGCACGAGCGTCAGCGTGACGCCGATGTCGGTGGGGCCGGGCTTGAGGACAGTGCGCCACCGGAGTCGACGCCCGACGCGGCGGTGGTAGCCGTGGATCCGGTCGAGACGTCCGACGGCGACGAGGGCGGCGACCGCGGCACCGACGCCGACGACCATCACGACCCATTTGAGGATCGACGGTGAGGAATCGAAGCGGTCGTCGACGTCGAGTCGGACGGCGAAGCCCGGCGCCGACCGGACCTGCTCGGGTGTGAGATCGGTGAAGACACCGGCGATCTGCGGGTTCGACGACGGCTCGGCGAGGCCGACGTCGCCGCCGCCCGCGGTGGCCGGGCCCGGGGGCAGGCCGACGAACTGGGCGCCGGTCGTCGTGGCATCGGAAAAGACCCTGAGCTGGGAGCAGCCGGCGAGGACCTCGCGCGGCGCCGACGCCAGGGTCTTGTTGCGGTTGGAGACCGTGACACCGGCGGCGTCGGCCACGACGAACAATCCGTTGTCGCGGGCCTTGGACGCGGCCGCGGGCATCGTCGACAGCACCACGGTGGAGGTATCGCCGGGGGTCGACTCCAGCACGCGGCACGGGATCGTGATCGCCACGTCGCGAGCGGTCTGCGCGACCAGCGGAGCCGTGATGGACGCCGAGGCACCCGTCTGCTGTGGCCATGTGATCGACGCGGCGGACGTGCTGACCGGCAGGAACGGCGTCAGGACCCCCGCGACGACGGCGACGAGACCGGCGACTGCGGCGACGAGGGCGACGGTGCGGGAGCGGGGTCCGCCGGACGTGCGCTGCGCAGGGTCTTCGGCGGTGGTGTCGGCGTTGCCAGCGGACACTTCAGGCGACTTCGGCACAGGCGCATCGTAGTCAGCCATGCTGTGACAAACCCAAATCCCCTGACCGATTCTCGTACCGGCAATGCCGCTGTCAGCCCGTTGACGCTACAGATCGCGGCGCGCGATACGGATCAGGAGAACCGCATGAGGATCGAGTGCACCGCCTGGGTCACGGTCATACGGTCATAGGTCTGCACGAACTCGAAGGTCCGCTCGAGATCGGGCCCGGCGTCGTGCTGGTCACGCGCCGAGAGCAGCGCCGCGAAGTGCGGTCCGAGAACCGCGACGTTCCACTCGTTGATGAGGTCGTCGTCCGCGTCGAGGGGCGCGCGGTGCACGTTCCCGTCTCGGATGTCGGGGAGTCCGACGCCGTAGACCCCGGCGAGACCCGTCTTCTCCGACATCTCTCGCCACCGCTTCGCGGTCCGCGAGGTGAAGTGCTCGGCGAACTGGAAGGTGCCCAGGACGATCGCGGCACCGCCGATCGCGGCCTGCTCCTCCAGTGCCTTGCTCATCTCGATGAGGAGGCGCTTGTTGCCCATGCGTGGGGAGATGGAGGTCGATGCGATGCGGTACGGCGTGGACTTCTCCGGACCCGGGGTGGTCCAGACCGGCATCTCGGGAAGTGGCACGACGGTGCGGCTGGCGAGAACCGAGGGGTCGGTCACGGCTGGGTAGAGGTCGCCGATACCGAAGGCGGCACCCATGGTCTGCGCGGTGATGCGGCTGTCCTCGTCGTCGACGCCCTCGGCGATGACGACGGCGTGGCTGCGCTCGGTGTGCGCGGCGAGCGCGTGGGCGAGATGGGCGGCGTCGGAGCTGGTCCGCGAGGTGAGCAACTCGGCACCGGTGACGATGATGTCGGGCTCGACGAGCGAGAGCAGGGTGGCCGCGTGCTCGCTGCGGACGAGACCGTCGACACAGATGATCTTGCCGGCCGCGCGGGCGCGGGCCACCCGGGCGAGTGTCCGCTGCGGACTGCGCTCAACGGCGTCGGGCAGGATGACCATGACGTGGCGTTCGAGACTGCGCGCGGTGTCGGCGTCGAGGTTGTCGATGAGATCGAGGTCGAGGGAGACCAGCAGCGGCAGGATCTTGGCGAGCGACTGTGCACGCTGGGACGCGGCCATCTTGCGCTTGCGTTCGTCGAGGACGGGATGTTCTTCGACGAGGCGGGCCGCGCGCTTGAGCGCGGCGGCGGTGGCCAGACGGGTTCCGGCCGGACCTCGGAGCTGCAGTTCGACGGCGGCCAGAGCACCGTCGGACAGCCGGCAGACCGGCGCGAACTGCATATGGAGCTCCAGATCATCGAACAGGGTGAATGATCGCGTTTCGGACACACGTGCCTCCCCGTCGAAGCGAGAAGCGCCCCGATCGATCTGGTGGACGCGGTTGCTTCACATCCTGTTCGCGGCCTGAGCCTGTGGCCAGCGTAACAAACCGCGCGCTCCGGACATGCTCGAGAAGCCCTTGGGGCTCATGGTCCCAAGCGGCGCAACGTATTCGGCTGTGAGTCCTGGTGCGAGTAGCAGTGCCTGTTCGGGGTAGTCGGTACAGGAAAGGTGTCACCGCGGTCGCGACCAACGGGGCGGAAGGTCGCGACCGCGGCTCCGGGGGCGGGTCCGGGGGTGTGGTGACCCGCTACTCGGTCTTGTCCGGCGAGGTCAGCGGGCTGCGTCGGCCGCTTCCTTCTCACCACTGGCGCCGGCGTGGGTGAGTTCGCCGGTGTAGCTCTCGAGATGCGCGCGCACGAACCACTGGAACTTCTCGAGTTCGGCGGTCTGGCCGATGAGGATGTCCTCGGTGATCGGGTCGATGTCGCCGATCTTGCTGATGCCGTCGCGGTGCGACGTGATGAACCCGTCGTAGACGAGGTCGAGGGCGCCCAGATGTGCCTGCGCCGTGTCGCGCCCGATCGAGTAGTCGCTCCACGAGCGGTCGTCCTCGATGGCCTTGGCGGTTCCCCTGGGGGCAGCTCCGAGGGTGGCGATCCGCTCGGCGATGGTGTCGGCATAGCCGCGGACGAGCTCGACCTGGGGGTCGATCATCTCGTGCACACCGATGAAGTTGGCGCCGACCACATTCCAGTGGATGTGCTTGAGGGTGAGGTGCAGGTCGTTCAGCGCGCTGAGGCGTTCCTGCAGAATGCCCACGACCTCGTTGGCGGCGTCGTTGCTGAGTCCAGGTGCGGTGAATGAAGGCATGACTCGAAATTAGGCCGGTGGGCCCGACCTGACGAGGTCTCGCAGCCATGAGTGACGGAACCGAGACGGCACATCACAGTGGGGTAACGAAGCGTGCTGCCCGCGTTTGCCGCGTCGACGATGGGGAAGAAGAAACCCCAGGTCGACGCGGCATTCAGGGATCGGTCAGTAGCCGCTCGAACGCATCGGCGCGGGGTCGTACAGACCCGAACGACGGGCGGTGCCGAGGTCGAGTTCGGCGGCCGGAGCCGGGATGATCTCGGTGAACCGCTGCAGCCCGCCCCAGTCGCGTCCCCAGTTGTTCCGGAGGTACGTCGGCAGCAGGGTGGGTCGCAGCATCGCCTCGGTGATCCCGAGCGGGCCGCCGGCGGTTCCCGACATCCAGGTCTGGCTGTTCTTCCGGGTGGCCTCGGCGTCGGGCATGATCCGCCACTGCGGTACCTCGAGGACGCCGTTGCGCACCTTCATCGGCTGCTGACAGGGGAAGACCATGCCGGGCAGCCAGTCGATGAAGACCGGGTCGGTCTGCCCCACGACGTCGTCGAGCGTGGCCAGCGTGCTGACCCGCGGTGGTGTGACCGCCACCCACTCCGACGGTGCGGCCGCGGTGTCGGCGACCTCGACCCGCACGACGGTCGCCCTCGGCGGTGCGTCGGCGAGCGGGAACCGCAGGTTGCGCCACGTCGGGGTCTCGCCGATGTCGATCGGGAACATCCGGCCCAGGGTGCTCACCCGGCCGTCGGCCTCCACGCGGCCGAACTGCACCGTCACCTTCTGGCCGGCGTGGACCACCCCGATCCCGTCGACCGCCTCGACCGAACCGGCGACCGCCATCGTCAGCAGCGGGGCGTCGGCGGAGCGCTCGGGCAATGCGTACCAGTCCGAGGTCAGCGAGCCGGTCCCCGACGGTGAGCCGTAGCTGCCGAGCACGGGTGTCTCGGCAGGATTCAATCCGAACGGCAGACGCACGGTCGACCCGTTGACGCCGCGGGCGCCCTGGCCTCCTTCGGTACCGCCCTGAGCGGACGAACTGTCGCCGGATTCGTCCGACCCTGCGCCGGTCTGGGCGCTGTTCTGCGCACCCGACGTGCTCGACGACTCGGTGCTCTCGGTCGCGTCGACCGACAACTTGCCGGGTACGCCGTTGGGTGTGAAGCCGGTGGCGTCCGGGCCGGCCAGCGCAGCGGCGACACCGGGAGCGGGCCGGCCGGCCACGGCCGCGGGCCGTAGGAGACCGGCGGTGGGATCGGCCTCCACCAGGACGTCGTTGGCCAGACCGCACGAGTCGCCGGTGAGAGCGCGCGCGTTGGACTTCATCCACGACCACGAATCACGCTGCTCGTAGGCACCTTTCGCGAACGAGGCGACCATGAACAGCACCATCACACCGGCGATGACCGGCAGCGGGGAGAACTTCAGCCTGGAATACCACTTGTCGCCGCCCCGGGTTCGGGTCAGCTCGTCGACGAAGTCGTCGCGGAAGTGGAACCACAGGCCCGCCAGTGCGGTCGCGACCGCGGCGATCAGGATGAACCAGGCGATGTTGATGCCGCCCACCGTCGGCGGGCGATCCCACCAGGGGACGCCGTAGCTGCCGACGAACCACCAGCCGTTGGTGCCGGCGAAGGAGATCCCGGTGATGGCCAGCACCGCGGCGGCGAAGAAGCTGCGATTGCGTCGCGACCGCAGTACCGCCGGCGCCATCATGGCGCCGGCCGCGGCGGCGAGGCCCGCGGCGATACCCGCGTACACACCGAAGTGATGGGTCCACTTGGTCGGTGTGAAGGCGATGAAGAACATGGTGCCGAGGGTCACCGCGACGAGACGCCAGATCGGCGCGCGCGCAACGCCGTTCGGATGTTCCCGGCGGAGCAGGCGAAGCAGCACGACGAAGAGACACAGGATCATCGCCAGTACGCCGAAGCGTCGGGCGAGCGTGCCGTCGGCGGTCGGGAGGATCAGGTAGTAATAGCGGATCGGTTCTTGCCACCACTCGAGCGTCGGGCCGACGTCGGACGCGACCTTGTTGCCCGCGATCAACGGCGCGAGCGGCTGATCGGCGAAGATCTGGAACAGCACGGCGGTGCCGGCGGCCAGGATGGGTGCGAGCATCGGCAGCAGGCCGTCCCGGGAACGGCGCGACACCAGCGTCTTCACGATCGGCCGGATTCCGGCGAGCAGTGCGGCGACCGCCATCAGTCCGCCGGGAGCAAGCGCGAGCGTGAAGGCGGCGGTGACCACCGCGATGGCATAGGGGAGCAGTCGGCGGGTCGCGATCGCGCGCTCCACACAGCACCAGGTGAGCAGTGCACCCACGGCCTCGGCCGGTTCCGGACGCAGACCGTTGTTGAACGGCAACCAGATCGCGAGGAAGACGAATGCCGCCGACCACACGGCCGGCGTGCTGTGCCGGACTGCGCGGCCCAGACGCGGGATCACCTCTCGGCTGATCAACCACCAGCCGAGCAGACCGAGAAGGAATGCGGGCAGACGCATGAACGGTGCCGCGACGCTCACGTCCGTCATGGCCGAGATGACCTGGAAGTGCCAGCCGAACGGATCCTGCGGCACACCGAAGTAGCGGAAGTAGTTGTCGGCGTATCCGGCGTCGCCGGTGATCCGGCCGACGATGAAGTTGTACCCGTCGTCGGAGGTGTTGGCGCCCGCGAACCACCAGAAGGCGAGGATCGCGAACACCGCGACGTCGGGTGGCCGGATGGTGAACCATCCCGACGGGAGGAACCGCTTGTGGCTGCGGCCATCCCGCCGATCCAGAATCCCGAGTGCGATCAGCGAGACGATCGTCAGGAGGATGCCGAGCACGATCGCGGTGAACTTCAGCGGGGTGGGGGTGCTGACATAGCGGGTGTCGATGGTGGCGCGCATCGACAACCCGTCGCGCGGCGCGTCGGCGGGCAGATCGCTGTAGATGCCGACGATCTGGGGGCGCATCTCGTGGTCGGCCAGCGTGAAGCCGTGCGAGGCGCCCGAGTCCGCAGCGGGTTCGGGTAGGCCCTCGAACCGCCCGCTCACCCCTTCGCCGTCGGCGCGCATCACGATTCGACAGTTCGGATTCGACTGTGCGGCAGCGCGATCGGTGTTAAGCAGTGCGACGTTGCGATCGGTGAGGGTCAGCGCGTCGGCCGTTGCCCGGACGAACAACCCGCGGGCGCCGGCGTCCTGGCCGCCCTCGGGGATCGTCGACAGCAGCACCCCGCCCTGCTCGGGCAATCGGGTGGCCAGCGAACACGGCACCGACATGTCCATGTCGATCGGGACGAAGGACACCAGCGGCGCGGCGACATCCGAGACCCCACCACCCTGTGGCCACTTCAGTTCGGCGGTCGACTGATTCACCGGTAGCAGCGGGGTGAGCACCGCCAGCAGGAACCCGAGCAGACCGGTGACGGTCGCGACGACCTTCGGATTCACGGTCGCCATGCGGGAGATACGGGACTCACTCATCGGATTGGGGCTCCACCCTGATCGAGCCGGTGCGCGACCAGCCCCATTGCGTCGTCTGTGCCGTGTCGATGCGCGCGTCGGGCGCGTCGGACACGAGCGGTGTCAGCTTCTCCAGTGCGCCCCAGTCGCGCACCCAGTCATCCTGCAGGTAGGTCGAGACCGCCGAGGCCGAGGTGGTGGCCTCGGAGATGCCCAGCAGGCCCCCGTCCACGCCGGCCTGCCAGGTCTTGGACTGGGAGTTGGTCAACGGGTAGTCGCCCAGGATGCGCCACTGCGGCACCTGGGCGACACCGTGGGAGACACCCATCGGTCGCTGGCACGGGAAGTGCGAGGCCACCCCGAAGTCGATGAGTGTGGGCGCCGCCGATCCGACGACGTCCTGCAACGTCTGCAACCGCGGGGCGCGCGGCGGCGTGATCCCGATGAACTGCTTCTCGCCGAGATTGTTGTCCTGCAAGGACAACCGCATCACGGTCGCCCGCGGCGGGGCCGCCGACATCGGCACCCGCATGTTGCGCCACGGCATGTTGAGGATCACGGGCCCGGGGTCGATCGGCAGGATGTCGGGGCCGACCTGCTCGAAGTTCCCGTCGGCGCCGGGGCGTCCGAACTGCACCACCATCTTCTGCCCGAAGTTCCGTACGCCGAAGGTGTCGACGGTCGAGACGGCGCCCGCGGTGCTGAACACCAGCAGCGGCGACGCGGCGCGGTCGGCGGGTAGGTCGTACCACCCGGTGGTCAGGCGGGCCTCGCCCGGATATCCGTAGCTGCCCAGGACCGGTGTGGTCGCGGGATCGAGGCCGTAGGGCAGTTTGGCGGTGGAACCGTTCACGGTCTCCGGCCCGCGTCCGCCGGTGGTACCGGCGCCCAGTCCGCCGGTGATCGCGAACGGGCGGGCCATGCTCGCCGACACGTTCATCTGCCCGGGGCGCTGGCTCCCCGGCTCGGGCTGGAGGTCGTCGGGAATCCCGCTGGGGGAGAAACCTACCGGGTTCTCGCCGCGCAGCGCCTGGGTCGTCGTCGCGCCGCCCGCCGGGGTCAGCATGCCGACATTGGGATCGAGTTCGACGAGGACATCGTCGGCGAGGCCGCAGCTGTTGCCGCGGAGGGTGTCCAGATTCTCGGCCAGTGCCGTCGACGCCGGATACCGGGTCACCGCGGCCTTGGCGAACAACAGCAATTCGACGATCACGAGCAGGCCGGCGATCACCGCCAGTGGCGAGGAGGCGAGGAAGAGGCGTCGGCGATCCGCCCGTGTCTCGCCGGGCCCGGTGTCGGCGTGGGCGAGACCGCGATTGGTGACGTAGTCCAGGCGCAGGTGCTGCCACACCGCTACCGCGGCCGCGATCACGGCGAGGATCAGGAACAGGGTCGACGCCTGGTAACCGGCGATGACCGGCGCCCGGTCGAACCAGGAGATGCCGTATTCGTAGAGGAACGGCCACGAGTTGTAACCCGCCATCGCCGCCGCCATCGCGAACAGCAGCCCCGAGACGAACACGGTCAGGTTTCGGGCCGACCGGGCCGCCGACTGGGCCACGGCCACGGTGGCCACCGCCACGATCGCCGACGCGAGCCCGGCGAGCACGCCGAACTGGATGGTCCATTTGGTGGGCGTGAACGCGAACAGCAGGAGGGTGACACCCACGGCGCCGATCAGTCGCCACGCCGGACCCGGGTCGACGCCGCGAATCCTGGTGCGGCGCAGCATGACGGCGACCGTCACGAACAGGCCGGCGAGCAGGAGCAGCAGTGGCACCCGACGGGTGAGCGCGCCGTCGTCGGTCACGACCGAGATGAAGTAGTACCTCAGGAACTCCTGGTGCCAGGAGATGACCGGCCCGACCGTGTAGCGCAGCTTGATCGCCTCGAGGACGGTCGCCAGGGTCTGATCCCGGAACACCACGATGAGCACGAGCATCCCGGCCGCGGCGATCGGCGCGACGAGGGTCAGCGTCGACGTCCAGACCGAGCCGCCGAGACTCTTACGCCGATCGATGAGGATGTGCAGCAGCGAGCGGGCGGCCACCAGCAGGATGGCCACACCGATGAGGCCGTGCGGTGCGAGAGCGAGGGTGAACCCCGCGATGAGAGCGGCGAGTGCCGCCGGCAGGAGTCGTCGTGTCGCGATGGCGTGTTCGGCGGCCCACCAGGTGAGCAGCGAACCCAGGACGATGATCCCTTCACTGCGCAGGCCGCTGCAGAACGGCAACCAGAATGCGGTGAACGTGAGGGCGGCGGCCCAGATCGCCCAGGAACTCCGCCGTACGGCCGGACCGAGGCGAGGCAGGAGCACACGGCTGAGGACGAACCACGACACGAGCCCGGCGATGAGTTGCGGAATGTGCATCCACAGCACCGACGGCGAGACCGACGACCACGCGGCGAGGAAGCTGTAGTACCAGTCGAAGGGAGCTTCGGGGATGCCGTAGAAGCGGTAGTAGTTGGCGAGGTATCCGAAGCCGTCCGCGGTGCGGCCCATGTTGAGGATGTAGCCGTCGTCGGGCGAACCGGCCCCCAGGACGCTCCAGACCAGCAGGATCGCGGTGACGACCAGGTCGGTGGCTCGGGGTTTCAGCGACTGCCACCAGGAGCGGGTTCGCGCGCCGATCCGGCGATGGTAGCCGCCGATGCGATCGAGCAGCCCCAGCGCGACGACGGCGACGAGGACCGACAGGGCGGCGAGCACCATCACCACGATCTTCAGGATCGATGGCGACGACTCGTAGCGGTTGTCGATGCTCACCTGCACACGCAGGCCGTCGTCTGCGGCTGCGCGTGCCTGCGCCGGGGTCAGATTGCTGAAGATGCCGTCGACCTGCGGTCGGCGGTCCGGCGGCAGGGTCGTCGACTCGCCGAGTCCGACGAACTCCGCGCCGGGGCCGGTGGGCGCGGAGAAGATGCGCAGTTCCCGGCATCGGTCCAGGTCGGCTCGGGCGGCGGTCGCGGCGAGGGTGTTCCGGAAGGTCACCGTGATCGCGGCGTCGGTGGCGGTGACCCACAGCGACGACGACTTCGACTTCGGCGCGTTGGTCGGCATCGTCGCCAGGACCACCCCGTCCTCGGCAGACGCGAGCGTCGCGCACGGGATTCGGGCGTCGAGGGTCTGCGGGGTCTGCGCGATGAGCGGAGCCATCACCGACGAGGTGTCGGCGCTCAGGTCCTGTCCGGCCGGCCAGGCGAAACCGGCGTCGACGGCCTTGACCGGTAGGAGCGGGGTGAGGGCACACAGCACGATGCCCGCGACCCCGGCCACGATCGCCACCCACCGGGCGGTGCCCGCGGAGATCCTGGTCGATGGCCCCGGCGACGACGGTTCTGCGGAATCCTCTGGCGAGGTCGGGGCTGTCACGGGCACGGTGCCTCATCGTAAGCGACGTGCCCCGGCCCACCTAGGGGCCACCCCGCAGCCCTGATCGATGAGGCGCGAGAGCCGCACGATCTCTGGCTCCCTGAGGTGCGAGGAGTGTGGGCGGTGGCCCTCTGGTCGCTGGGGTGTGTGGAGTGATAGGCGGTGGCCCTCTGGTCCCTGAGGTGCGAGGAGCGATAGCGACGAGCCACGAAGGGTCGCGCACTGCAAGACCGCTCAGATCTTGCCCGTAGGCGGAGGCTACCAGCAACCACCGACAATCGAGAGGGGCGATGCTACGGCGGAAAATTCTGTCGGACAACACTTTTCGCCTGTCCTGCTCCGCCGATGTCGTGTACACTCGAACGTACATTCGCAGCTGCGGTTTCGGGGGGGGGGTGACCGTCATGTCCGACACCACACATGTCGACGACGATTCGACGGCGCCGCGACCGCGTGCGGTCGAGTTGGTGGCCGAGCTGCACGCGATCCTCGACGAACTGCAGACCGTCGATCTGTCTCCGTGTACCGATGCCGAACTCACCGAGGTCGCAGCCGCCACCGAACGCGCCATCACGCGACTGACCGTTGCCGGCGACCGGCAGATCGACCACGCCGAGGCCCGCGACCTGCCCCGCACAACCGGCTGCCGAACCCTCACGCAATTCATGACCCACCGCCTGCGGATCTCCAACCCGATGCGTCGCCGCAAGCAGATGGACGCCACCGCCACCCGCACCAGCCTCGGCGGCGAAAAGCTCCCACCCGAGCACCCCTGCCTCGCCGAGGCTTTCGCCCAAGGAACGGTGGGCACCGCGCACGTCCAGGCCACACTCGATGTCCTCGACCGCATCCCGAACGCTGTCGACCACGACATCAAGGTCGCTGCCGAACGTCAGATGGCCGAGATCGCCGAAGCCCACACCCCCGCCGACATCACCCAACTCGGTGCGCGGCTCCTCGCTTATCTCGACCCCGACGGCACCCTGGCTGACGACACCGAGCGAAAGCGTCGCCGGAACCTGTGGATCAACCGGCAACGTGCCGACGGCACCGCGAAGATGACGGCCAACCTCACCCCCGAACTCGCTGCCCGCGTCACGATGCTGCTGGCCGTCTGGGCCACACCCGGCATGAACAACCCCAACGATCCTGATTCGCCCACCGGGTCTGTTGAAGACGCTGACCCGGAGGCCCTCGTCGCCGCGGCGGAACGCGACGACCGCACACCGGCCCAGATCAACCACGACGCACTCAACGCCCTACTCAAGGCAGTCCTCGACGACGGGCTGCTCGGGAAATCCCATCGCGGCCTACCCGTGCAACTGATCATCAAAGCCGACCTCGACGACCTGATCCGTGAAGCCGGCTTGGCCACCACCGCCACCGGCACCCTGCTGCCCATCCCCGACCTGATCGAGATGGCCGGTGAGGTCCAGCCGTGGCTGGCGATCTTCAAAGACGCGACCGCCGTTCCGCTGCACTTCGGGCGGGGCAAGCGTCTCGCCACCCGCGAACAGCGCCTCGTCTCCTTCGCCCGCCCCGACGGCGAAGTCTGTTCCGCTCCTGGCTGCGGCCAACCCGCCACCCACGTCGACATGCATCACGCACAAAGAGATTGGGCCAAGGGTGGACTCACCGACATCGACGACCTCGCCCCCGCCTGCCCCCGACACAACCGCATGGTCGGTGAGAAACCCGGCCAATACACCACCCACATCGAACGGTCCGGACCCGACGAAGGCCGCTGCGTCTGGCGACTCAACGCCGAACCCGGCGCACCACCCAACCCCGAACACCTCAACCGCCGACCCGACCTACCCCGACGGTTCGCACACCATCTGAACACCGTGCGCGACGAGATCCACGGACCGACCTCCCGGTCCGGCGACCAGTCACGCCCAGACCGGTCACGCCCCGACGCCGTCGGCGATGGCGACAGTGGCCGACGCCTCGAACTCGCCTACCGACAACTCGTCCACCCGCCGGCACCGCCGAAGCACTTCACCACCCAACCACTGCGCCCGGTCGAAGCGGCCCTCGCACGCATCCTCGCCGACCATCGGTGACTGCCGAGCAGCTCGCCGGGTCGACTGCTATCACGGCGACCGGACCGTCAGCGTCGCCATTGGTCAGCGCGCCGCCTCATTTGTCAGTGCCGGAGCGGAGCGGGACTCCACAATCCGCTTCGGGTGGCGGTGCCGGTCTCGATCTCGGCGAGCGTGTCGACGTCGCCGTAGGGCTCGTAGCGTTCGAGGGCGCCCCAGTCGCGTCCGATGTCGGACATCAGATAGGTCGGCAGCGCCGTCGCCTGCTGGGAGACCTCGATCCATCCGAGCGGGCCACCGCCGAAGCTGTTCTGCCAGGCCGACACCGCGGCCGCGAGGTCCGATCCGGGCTTGATGCGCCACTTCGGGATCTCCGCGACCCCGACGTCGTGGGTGAACGGACGCTGGCACGGGAAGGCCAGCCCCGATGTCCAGTCGATGTGGACCGGATCGGTGTCGCCGACGACGTCCTGCAAGGTGTCCATCTGCGGGATCCGCGGTGGGGTCAGCACGATGAACCGGTCTTCGGCGAGGTTGTCGTCGGTCGCGACGATCCGGACGGCGGTGGTGTCCGAGGGGAGTTCGTCGGTGTTGTACCGGAGGTTGCGCCACGACGGACGTGGGCCCGGGTCGATGAGTTCGGTCTCGCCCGCGGCTTCGAGGTCGGCGTCGCGGGTGCCGGGACCGATGGGGTCGGCGGTGTACTCGAGCATCACGTTCGGGTTGTCGTACTCGCCGGCCACCGCCATCGTGAGCAGCGGACGGTCTCGCCAGTCCGCGGGCAGCGCGTACCAGCCGGAGGTGAGGCGGGCCGGTACCTGGTCGAGCTTGGAGTAGCTGCCCATGACCGGGGTCGAGGCGGGTTCGAGGAAGAACGGGAGGGCTGCCGTGCTGCCGTTGATACCGGGTTCGGAGATCTCGCCGCCGCCGGTTCCGCCGGGGTTCGAGTTGACGATGTCGGGGGACCGCCACACGTCGCCCGACAGCACGCCGAGCGAGCCTTCGCTGGCCGTTGATTCCAGTGCCGTCGGCACGCCGTTCGGGTAGAACCCCGAGGTGGCCGGCGAGCTGTCGGGTGCCGGCGGCGGTCCGCCGAGCGGGTTGGACAGGGTGGGATCGACCGGACGGAGCATGTCGCGGTTGGGATCGGATTCCACCCAGACCTTGTCGGCCATGCCGCACGGGTGACCGGCCACGGCGGCGAAGTTGGAACGCGGGACCGAGTACGACGAGCTCTGGTGGATGCCGGCGAAGATCGCGGTGACGATCTGGAAGACGACGACCGCCATCGCGAGATAGGCGAGCGGGGCGGCTGCCATCGAGGTGATCAACCGTCGGTACCAGCGCTGATGGGCGGTGTCGTCGGCGGTCGACTCCTCGACGTGTGGATCGGTTCCGGTGAACGGCTCGCGGAAGTGGAACCAGAGCGCGACGAGCAGGAGGGCGAGTGCGGCGTACAGCAGCACGCTGCCGAGCATGATGCCGCCGATCTTGACCTGCTCGGCTCCCCACGGCATGCCCCACGCGGAGTAGTAGTAATACGAGTTCGGCGCGGTGAACGCGAGACCGCCGATGAACAGGACGAGCGCGCAGAACAGAGTGCGGTTGCGCCGGGAGTGCATCGACTGCTGGCTCGCGGCGATCGCCGCGATCGCGGCGAGGGCGGCAGCGATGCCCGCGAAGACGCCGAAGTGGTGGGTCCACTTGGTGGGCGTGAACATGAGGAAGACCAGCGACGCGAAGGTGATCGCGACGATCCGGCGTGTCGGACCGATGGCGGTGCCCGGGATGCGGTTCTTGCGGATCAGCACTGCGGCCGAGACGACCAAGCCCAGGATCATGGCCAGCACGGCGAATCGCCGAGCGATGGAACCGTCGGCGGAGAACGCGAAGAGAGCCGAGTAGCGGCCGATCTCGTTGTACCAGCTCATCGACGGCCCGAGTGCCGACTTCATGCTCGACGCCTCGGCGAACGACCGCAGGGTCAGGTTCGAGAACACGACGAAGATCACGAAGGTGCCGGCGGCCAGGATCGGCGCGATCAGCGCGACGAACGACCAGCGCAACGAGCGCCTGCGGTCATGCGCGGCGGCTGCCGGGTCTCCGGACCCCGAGGTGGCGGAATCCGATTCGGCGGAGGACAACTCGGCGACGACGCGGGCACGCTTGATGAGCGCCATGATCATCGGTCGTGCACCGGCGATCAGCGCGGCCACTGCGAGCAGACCGGTCGGCCCGGCGGCGATGCTGAATGCACCGATCAGGCAGGCGACCGCGGCCGGGAGCAGGCGTCCGGTGGCGATCGCGCGTTCGACCGAACACCAGGTCAACAGGGCGCCCAGGCAGATGATCGGTTCGGGTCGCAGGCCGTTGTTGAACGGGAACCAGCAGGCGAGGAACGCGAATGCCGCGGTCCAGGCAACCATGGGCCTGGTCAGCGCGGCGCGGCCGAGACGGGGCAGGACTTCGTGACTCACGATGAGCCAGACCAGGATTCCGCAGAGCAGGGCGGGCAGGCGCATCCATGGACTCGCCACCGATACGTGGCTGAGCAGACCGAACAGCTGGTAGTACCAGCCGAAGGGCGCCTCGGGCGCGCCGTACCAGCGGAAGTAATTGGCGGTGTAGTCGCTGTCCTGGGCGACTCGCGACATGGTCAGCAGATAGCCGTCGTCGGAGGTGTTGGGCCCGATCATGTGCCACAGGATCAGCGCCCCGATGACGACGTAGTCGCGTGCGTTGAGACGCCACCATCGGGCCGGGAAGATCCGTCGATGGCGACGACCGTCGGTCGAGTCGAGCGCGGCCAGCGCGGCCAGGGACAGCAGCGTCGACGCCACCCCGACGATCACGACCAGCCACTTCGAGATGGTGGGCGCGGTGTTGTAGCGCGAATCGATGGTGACGTGGGCGTCGAGGCCCGCAATGTCGGCGGCGGGGCCGGACAGGTCGGTGAACAGGCCGGTGACCTGGGGGCGCTGATCGGGCCAGTATTTGAAGGCCTCTTTGTCCTCCGTCGTGCCCGCGAGTGGCTCGTCTTCGCCGTGCTCGTTCTGGGTTCCGCTCGTCATGCCGACGAACTCGGCGGTCACCGCGTCGGAGTCGGCGTGCACGACGATCTCGCGGCACCCCTGGTCGCGCATGTCCTGCAGCGTCGCCGAGACCAGTGAGACGTTGCGGATCACCACCTCGACGCCCTGGCGGTCCAGGGGCGCATCGGCAGCACCGGTCTTGCGGATGAACAGGCCGCGCTCACCGGACTTCGGTGCCTGCTTGGGCGTGGTGGACAACAGCACAGACCCGCCGGGCGGCAGGTCGTTCACTGCGGTGCAGGGGATCGAGACGTCGAGGTCGACGGGTGTGTAACCGATCAGCGGCGACGAGACGGAACCGATCTGGCCGTTCTGTGGCCAGTCGATCTCGGCGGTTCGCTGTGACACGGGCATGAGTGGCGTTGCGAGCGCGAGGAGGAACCCGAGCAGTCCGGTGACGATGGCGACGATCCTCGCTCGTCGAACGGTCTGCGATGGCACAAAGAGAGATGGTAGCCCTACGGATGTCTCGCCCCGGTCGGTGGCGGTGCGGGTACGACGCCCTGGCTCCCACACGTGTGTAGGGACGTCGGAGACTCGCCGACCGGCAGGTCAGGGCCAGTAAGGTGAACGCCATGTCCGACGCCGAGGTGACCGACCGTCTGCCGATCCTGCTGCTCAACGGTCCCAATCTGAACATGCTCGGCACCCGGGAGCCCGCTGTCTACGGGTCGGACACCCTCGCCGACGTGGTCGACCTCGCCGAGCGCACCGCGGCCGAACTCGGCTTCGGGGTGCGCGCCGCGCAGACCAATCACGAGGGGCAGATGCTCGACTGGATCCACGAATCCGTCGGCAAGATCAGCGGCATCGTCATCAATCCCGGTGGATGGACACACACTTCGGTCGCCCTCGCCGACGCACTCGTCGTCCCTGACGTTCCCGTGCTCGAGGTGCACATCAGCAATGTGCACCGGCGCGAGGCGTTTCGCCATCACTCCTATGTGTCCCCGATCGCGGCCGGGGTGATCGCCGGTTACGGCATCCGCGGGTATGAGTTCGCGATCCGCCGACTCGTCGAACTCGTCGTCTGACTCATCCACCACATCGTCGACTGTGCACCGTTCTTCGTTGACTGTGCACTGCTTTTCGTTGACTGTGCACTGCTTTTCGTTGACTGTGCGCGTACAGACCGTTGGCGGGGCCTAGGCGAGTCGAGTCACGGTGACTCGACGGATGATTCGAGAGCACGGTCGAGGATCGTGCGAAAACCCCTGACCAGTGCCTGGTGGGAATGAAGCGTGCCGCTCTCGAAGCCGATCAGCAGATACATCGCCGCGGTGGCGAACTCCTCGGCTTCCTCGCGATTGTGGAGCACCTCGTCGTAGGTGGCCGCGATGATGTCGCGACGCTCTCGGTCCACGGTGTGCTGAATGGCGAGCACCTCGGGGTCGTGCGCGGCCCACACGCGGATGGCGGCCTCGGTCGCGTGCGGTAGCCGCAGGCCGATGTCGGTGAGGGCGTCGAGCCGCTCTCGTGGGTCGGCGATGTCGCGAGCACCGGCGATCAGTCGCTGGCTCTGTTCGTCGCGCCAGTGACGGATGAGGGCGGATCGATACTCGGCCCAGTTGCCGAATGCGTGGTAGAAGCTTCCGGTGGTCGTGCCGGTCGCTTCGCAGATCGCCGCCAGCTTCAACCCGGCATGGCCATGATCGGTGAGGATGCCCAGGCCGGCGTCGAGGTAGCGCCGTTGCGTGTACTCCGACGGCTTCGCTTTCTTGCCGGTGGCCATCAGTCCAGTGTGCTTCACAAATCTCGAGGTCGACGCCCGGGTGCATACCAGTCCGGGCCGCTAGCAATCAGAATGTGACCCCTTGCACATTTCTATAAGTCGACTTACAGTGACGTGGCACTCACCGAGGAGGACATGTGATGGGTAAGGCGACACGTAACCGGGGGCTGGATCCGGAGACGCAGTTCCACGAGATCTACCGGAACCTGTCGGTCTTCGACTTCCCGTGGGACATCAATCAAGCACTCAGTTTCGCCCTCTTCCGCACGTATGCGGTACCGAGTATCGGCCGGTTGCTCGACAAGACAAGGGCTTTCACGGCCGATACGCAGAAGCGCTACGACGACACCTCGCTTCTGTTGGAGGTCCCGCTCCTGGACGGATTCGACAGTGGCCGGGGCAAGTCCGCGATTCGGCGCATCAACCAGATGCACCGCATGTACGACATCACCAACGACGACATGCGTTACGTCCTGTCGACATTCGTGGTCGTCCCGAAGCGGTGGATCGACGACTACGGCTGGCGGAAGCTGACCGACGACGAGGTGACCGCGTCGGTGAACTACTACCGGGCGCTGGGCCGTCACATGGGGATCAAAGAGATTCCGGCGGACTACCGCGCCTTCGAGACCCTGATGGACGCCTACGAGCATGAGCACTTCGCTTTCGACGAGGGCGGTCGCCGTGTTGCCGATGCCACCAAGAGTCTGCTCGCGTCGTTCTATCCCAAGCCGCTCGCGCCGGCGATCGATGTCTTCAGTAGATCGCTGATGGATGACGCGTTGCTCGAGTCGTTCCGCTACCGGCGACCTGGACGTGTCGCGCGGTTGCTGTCGATCGGTGGGCTCAAGGCGCGGGCCCGGGTCGTGGCGGCCCTGCCAGCTCGTCGCACACCGCAGTACGTATCCGAGATGCAACGAATTCGCAGTTATCCGAACGGTTTCGACATCGAGAAGCTGGGCACGTTCGCGGGTGGCTGCCCGGTTCGGCACCTTCCGGCCGAGCCGGCACAGCACTCGGCTGCGGCCGGGAGCTAGGGCCGGTTTGCGTCTCCCGTATTCGTGGAGATGTTGTTTCGTTCGCTCCGGACCGTTGCGCAGCGGAGGCATAAGTGCAACCATAGGGTTGCAGTAAGAATCCGCAACGAGGGAGTACCGATGAGTGAGAACACGGATGCACACGACGTGTCCCGTTCGGCGGCAGCCGAATTCGATCGGATCGAGCGTGAGGTCTCGATCGACGCACCCGCCGATCGGGTCTGGTCTCTGGTCAGCGAGCCGGGGTGGTTCATCAACGACAAGGCGATCACCGAGCACCGGATCGAGCGGAACGGAGACTTGTCGACCATCCACGACCCGGTCCACGGCGCGTTCACGTTCCGCACCGTCGAACTCGACGAACCGCGGTACGCCGCGTTTCGTTGGCTCGCCGACTCCTCTGACCCCCAATCGGATTCGACGCTTGTCGAGTTCTGGATCACGCCGTCGGACTCCGGCGTTCTCCTCAAGGTCGTGGAGTCCGGGTTCACGTCGCTCCCGGGAACGGATGCCGAGCGGCGCGCGCGGTTCGACGGCAACAACGAGGGCTGGACCATCGAACTCGAGCTGGCGCGGACACATCTCGGCGGTGTCCATGCCTGACGTGGCTCCGGTCGAGGTCTTCGCCGCGCTGTCCGACGAGAGCCGATGGCAGATCCTCACGCGACTGGGTTCGGAACCCGCGTCCGCGTCACATCTCGCGGACGAGCTCCCGATCAGTAGGCAGGCGATCGCGAAACACCTCCGCGTGCTCACCGAGGCCGGGCTGGTGACCTCGTCACGGGTCGGCCGCGAGATCCGCTACGAAGCCGTGGGGGCACAGCTCTCCCGGGTCGCGCATCGGCTCGACGCCATCGCACGTGGCTGGGATCGCCGTCTGGCCGACATCAAACTTCGCGCCGAAGAGGGTTGAGCCGCGTTTCCGCCGCTCCCTGAGGAGCGCCTGGAGCTTGCGGTGGGCCGTGTTTCCGCCGCTCCCTGAGGAGCGCCTGGAGCTTGCGGAGGGCGCGTCACGAAGGGTTTGCCCCGCATCTCGCCAGACCCTCCGTGACGCTCGCAAGCTCGCTCCTCAGGGAGCGGGGTGACGCTCGCAAGCTCGCTCCTCAGTGTCAGCAGCCTGACGGCCGTCATGGACTACGAAAGAACACTCGTGAGCGTCCGAAATTCTTGCTCCCTGAGGTGCGAGCGAAGCGAGCCACGAAGGGTCTCGCATGGCATCTCACCAGGCCCTTCGTGGCTCGTCGCTTGCGCTCCTCGCACCTCAGGGACCAGTATGTGTGGTTCTTTCGGATTAGGGATCGGGGTTCTTGCACCCTCAGGGAGCGGGAGAGTTCAGCACCTCGTCGATCGCTCGGGCGGTGTCGGCGGCGTGGGGTGCGCGGATCATCGAGATGTGATCGCCGGAGACGTCGTGAAAGGTCACCTCGCCCGACGACATCTGCCGCCACAGATCCGGGTCGTCAGGGTTGGTGCGCGCCCGGATGACGCCGACGGGGCCGCCATAGTCCCGCGGCCGGTAGCGGCGGATCATCCTGGTGCCCAAGCGGAAGAACACGACCCACTGCACCGGCGTCGGGAGCTGCACCATCCCGGCGGTGGGGACGAGGACGGCCAGGACCACCTCCTTCACCAGTCGCTGAGGGAGGGGTTCTCTCGCGGGGGCGGGATCGTCCCCGGTGCGGTCGGGGAGGGCCGTGTCCTGGGTGTCGCCGCGTCGGGCGCGCAACCGGTCGAGGACTCCCATCCTCTCGCCGCGGACCCGGCGCGCCAGGGCCGGGTCGAACAGCGAGTCGAGGACGACGACCGGATCGCATGTCTCGCCCGCGGCGGTCAACCGCGCAGCGAGTTCCATCGCGACGAAACCGCCGAGGGAATAGCCGCCGACCTGATACGGCCCGTGGGGTTGAACCGACCGGATGTCGTCGATCGCCCGTCGTGCCGCGGCGCGAACGGAATGATCGGCGCGGCCACGCTTTTCGACGCCCCGCGACTGGATCGCGTAGACCGGACGGTCGGTCTGCAGTGCGCGGACGACCGGTGTCAGGCTCGTCGCGAGGCTGCCGGCGCCGGCGACCAGGAAGATCGGTCGGCCGGTACCTTTCCGCAGCGGGATGAGGGTGGCGCCGGAGGCATTCGCCGAACGCTCTCTGGCGGCGGACTCGATACGTTGCGCGAACAGCGCGATGGTCGGCGCCTCGGCGAGCATCGCGGTGTTCACGTCGAGTTGGAGGTGATGCTGAACCTCGGCCAGCATCTTTGCCGCGGCCAGCGAGTCGCCGCCGAGCTCGACGAAATCCTCGTTGCGGCCGATGGATTCGAGACCGAGGATCTGGCACCAGAACCGATGCAGCGCCATCTCGGTCATCCCGCGGGGCGGTTCGTGATCGGGGCGGGCGGGCGGCGGTGGCAGCGCGGCCCGGTCGACCTTGCCGCGCTCGTTGCGGGGGAGTTCGGCGAGGACAACGATGTCACGCGGGATCATCCACGGTGTCAGCGTCTTCCCGAGCTCCTGCCGGATCTCGGCCGGCGAGGGTGACCACTTCTCCGGGTCCACGGCGACGTGGGCGGTGAGTCGGGCTTCGTCGCGGTCGGCGGTGACGACCGCGTCGGTGGTCCAGGCCAGGGCGCGGATCGCGGCTTCCACCTCGAGTGGTTCGACGAGGTAACCGCGGATCTTGATCGCGTCGTCACTGCGTCCGAGGAGCGCGAGTTCGCCGAACTCGTCGAGTCGACCGAGGTCCCCTGTGTGATAGCGGGTCCGGCCGTCGGGCAGAGGGATGAAGCGCGCCGCCGTCATCTCCGGATTCCGGTGATACCCGACGGCGATGTGCGCGGAGTCGACGAGGACCTCGCCGGTGGTGCCGACGGGCAGATCGTCACCGTTCGCGTCGACGATGCGAACGGACTTGTCCGATGCCGGTACACCCACGGGTATCGCGCCCGGTTCGATGTCCCGGTCGGGCGGGAACAGGTTGAAGGCCAGGTTGCCGACCTCGGATGCGCCTGCCCAGCAACAGAAGACTCCGTCGGCGAGGATCGTGTCGCGAGCGAGCTGCACATCGGCCCGATGGGTCGGCTCGCCGCACGTGGACAGCAGACGGAGGGATCCGACGGCGTCGTCGGCCGACAGTTCACCCAGCCACGAGCGGAGCAGCGACGGGGTGCAGTGCGCGGTTGTCGCTTCCTGCGCGACCAGCCAGTCCCGCAACCCGGTGGTGGTGCGGCGGCGGACATCCCACAACAGCATGGTCGACCCGTTGAGCAGGCTCATCGCGAGCGCGTCCAGGCCGCCGCCGAAACTGAGCGGCAGCAGGACGACGGCACGATCCGCCGGCCGCATGCCGAGGAACCGCCGGCCGTCTCGGGCGTGGTTGACCGGCATCTTCTGCGACAGCACAACGCCCTTGGGGGTCCCGGTCGATCCCGAGGTGAACAGCAGGACCGCCGGATCGCTCGGTCCTGGCTCGACGACGTCCGTCGATCCGGGCACGGTCTCGGCGGACCTGTCCAGCAGCTGCGCACCGGAGCGTTCCAGCAGGACGTCGCGTCGGTCCGGCGGCAGGAACGGGTCGAGCAGGACGAGGGGTCGCCCGGAGCACAGCACGGCGAGCATCGCGATGACCGAGTCGATGTCGGACTCGATCTCCACTGCGACGGGTCGGCCCGGGTCGGCGGTCGCGGTGATGGTGCGCGCGAGGTCGTCGACTCGTCCGGCGGCATCCGCGAAGGTGATGAACTGCTCGGGCGTCCTGATCGCGATCGCATCGCCACGCGCAGCAGCCACTGCTCGCCAGCGGGCGGCAGCGGTGTGCGCGGTGTCGGTACCCGGGAGGTCGGTGACGACCGGGCCGTCGGGGCGACTCACACGTGTCTCGAGAGGGTTCTGGCTGGTCATGTCCTCAAACTTCCGCGGAGGCGGGAACGTCGACGGTCATGGACGGGCCACGGAACTCAGAAGCCCGGGCAACGGTGCCACGCCGTGCGGGACTCGGCCCCTCCTCCGGCCCCGCCAGCTTGCTAGGTAAACCTACCTTTAGTTGCGCGATGCGGCACGATCGGGAGCCTTCGCACAGCGTCGTCCATATGCCCGAGATGGCCGAATGTAGCCTGTTCACTGGTCGCTGGACAGTGTGTTCAGCCTGGCCCGCAGACGATGTCCGGGTCGTTCGACTTGGTGCGAGGAGAGATCGACGATGCAGTACGACGAAGTGATTCTGGGGCGTCGCAGCATCCGCGGATTCACGCCGGATCCGGTCCCCCGGGAGCTGATCGAGGAGATCCTCGCCCTCGCGATGCGGGCACCGTCGTCGATGAACACGCAGCCGTGGAACTTCCACGTGATCACCGGCGAGCCGCTCGATCGCATCCGCGCCGGTAACACCGAGCGCAATCTCGCGGGTGTCCCTCATTCGCGAGAGTTCCGGACAGGTGCGGAGAAGTTCACCGGCCCGCACCGCGACCGCCAGGTCCAGGTCGCCAAGCAGCTGTTCGGTGCCATGGGCATCGCGCGCGAGGACACCGAGATGCGGCAGGACTGGGTGCTGCGCGGTTTCCGCCAATTCGATGCCCCGGTGTGCGTGATCGTGACCTACGACCGCATCCTCGACGGCAGCGATGACACGCCATTCGACTGCGGCGCGGTCTCGACGGCACTGGTCAACGCCGCCTGGTCCCGCGGTCTGGGCGCGGTGATCAACAGTCAGGGCATCATGCAGTCACCCGTGGTCAGAGAACACGCGGGGATTCCGGACGATCAGGTGATCATGAAGAGCATCGCGCTGGGCTGGCCCGATGACACGTTCCCGGCCAACTCCGTCATCTCCGAGCGCAAGTCGGTCGAGGAGGCCGCCACCTTCGTGGGCTTCGAGCAGTAACGGCGAGCCGGGGTGAACGCGCCGGTGCCTTCGGCCACGGCGTCACCGGGGAATCTCGGATCGGACGGCGTCGATGCCGGCCGACTCAGCGCGACAGCGCCTCACGTGCGGCCGTGGCGACTCCGCCGCGATGGATCGGGCCGTGGCCCGGGAGCAGGATGTCGGCCTCGAGCTCGGTGAATCGTTCGACGCTGCGTCGCGCGGTCGGTTCGTCGTGCTGGAAGAGCGACGGGATGCACTGTGGGCCAGTGGTCGACGAGATCTCGTGCCCGCTCACCAGCGCATCGCCGGACACGAGGGCACGCCCGTCGGCGACGAGGTAGGCGCTGTGTCCGTCGGTGTGACCGGGACTCGCGACGGGGACGGGCGCACCCGGGAGATCGAGTGGTCGCCGCTCGTCCGTGGCGCCGTCGATGGGGAAACCCGACGCCTGTGCCAGGCCCGCCCGGCTGAGGACACCGAGCGGAGTGGTCTTGGCCAGCCATGCCCACAGTCGCGGATTCGCGACCTGCGGGGCGAGGTCGAGCACAGTGGCCTGCTGAAGGTGATGGCGAAATGCGTGATCCACCTCAGCGGGGTCCATGTAGACGTCGAACCCGTACTGCGCCTGCAGCTTCACGAGGCCGCCGAGGTGATCCACGTGGCCGTGGGTGAGCAGCGCGCCCCGCACATCCTCGGGCGTACGGCCGATCCGTTCGATGGACTCGACGACCTGACCGGCCTGCCCCGGGTAACCGCCGTCGATAAGCGTCAGTTCGCCGTCCTCCTCCAGGAGGATCCAGTTCACGACGTCGGTGGAGACGAAGTGGGTCGTCGAGGAATCCCCGTCGACCCGGGTGATCGTCATCGGACGCGAGGTGCCGAACGGGAGCCGCATCGCGATCACTTCCGGACGACGAGCACGAACGGACCGCGCTCGGTGACCTCGAAGCGCGGGTCGTCGAAGACGGTCGGGTCGAAGGTGACGGTGTAGCGCTTCACGTTCGGGTCGTTGGGATAGACGTCCTCGGCGAGGCGGAGTGTGTAACCGTCTGCGCTGTACCGGAACAGGAAGACGTTCGGCGGGGTCCACGGTGAGCGGTCGAGGGCGTCGACGAGTTGGTCGGCGTTCTCGCTCTCCGCCCATCGCGCGATCGCGGCTGCGCGCTTGTCGAACTCGGCCAGCGGATTCGCGTAGTGCGAGGTGAGTCCCTGGAAACCCCAGTAGGGGTAGATCGACAGGAACCCGAAATCGGCGGTGAGAACCACATTGTCGGTGCGCGGCTTGCCGGTCTGCTCGCCGATCAATGTGTCCAGCTCCGCGAAATACGACTCAGCGCCGGCCGGGCGGGCATCGGCGCGTTCGCCGTACCCGTCGGTGTCGGTGTAAGCGGTGGTGATCTCGGTACCCAGGTGGCCCGGGATGCCCTGTGCCATGGCGATGGCCGAGAGAACGGCGAGCGCCCCCACGACGACACGCACGTCGCCGAACCGGCGCACCGCCCAGTGCGCGAGATCGACGACACCGAAGACCCCGGCCGCACTCAGGGCGGCGACCAGGATGGGCTCGAGTCGGAACGAGAGCAGGGTGGTGCCCAGCGCGGTCATCAGCATCGACAGCAGGCAGAACAGGTAGACCGTGACGACCGTGACGCCCATCGCCAGGGCGACGGTGCGTGTGCGGAAGCGCAACAGAATCCACAGGAGGCCGATCATCGTGATGGCGCCGACGAGGTCCAGGCCGAACATCGGGAGCGGCAACACCGAACCGCGCTCGGGCAGATAGTGTTCGGCGGTCCCCCCGCTGGCGGGGGTGTTGGTCAGGCGCGCCCACAGGTAGGGTGCCCAGACCAGCAGTGCGATCAGTCCGGAGATGACACCGACGGCGGCCAGGCGACGGATCACCGCGAGCACGACTCCGCGTCGTCGGCTCCGGACGGCTGCCGACGGAGTGGCCTTGTTCGACGCGCCCAGCCAGCCCTGCACGGCGAAACAGCCGGCCAAGAGGACGGCGGTGAGGGCGAACAGGCCGGTGTAGAGCGTGTAGGTCGCGGCCGAGATGCCCAGGAACACACCGGACGCCACCACTGCCGGCCAACTCGTCGCGCCGAAGAGCGGACCCACCGGGCCGTCGGCGGCTCGGGTTCGTCCACGCAGCGCGTAGGTCAGGGTGATCAGCATCGGCACGCCGATCAGCACCAGGATCGCTGCGTACGGCTCCGGCGAGGCGTAGAGGAGGGTGACGGTCGTGACCGCGAGACCAAGCGCGACACCGCGATCCGCGCCGAACATCCGGATGAACAGGATGACGCCCACGGCTGCCGCGATCGCCATCGACACGATGGCCCACGTCTTGTAGGCCTCCCAGCCGGGTTGGCCGAGCAGGTTGGCGAAGCGGCCGCCCCACCAGAACCAACCGGCCGGGTAATAGGGCGCCAGGTCGGTGTAGGTCATGTCCGCGAGGTGTGGGCTCGACGTCATCCGGGTGAGGTATTCGGTGCGGAACTCCTGATCGACCGACAACCCGAACAGGTAGAGACGTGTTGCGCCCAGCGGCATTCCGATGGTGACGGTGACGAACCCCGACATCGCGGCCGCGGACAGCACCGGCACGAGCAGGCGTCCCTTGCCGTAGCGGTAGAGCAGCGCGGCCACCACCAGGATGGCGATGGCGAGTACCTGCCCGGCGGTCGTCAGCGACCGGGTCACGTTGGAGGAGTTGAACGCCGGCCAGTCGACGGTTCCGATGGCCGTCAATCCCGCCATCGACACCACGCCGCCGACCACCACGGCGATCAGCAGTGACAGTGCCGTCCGCCCGTAACCCTTGCGGCCGTGAGGTGCGGGCGCTCCCCCTTCCGCTCCCTGAGGTGCGGTGGGTGAGTCTCCGCCTGCTCCCTGAGGTGCGGTGGGCGCTCTCCCCTCCGCTCCCTGAGGTGCGGGCGCTCTCCCCGGTGCGGTGGGCGCTCTCCCCTCCGCTCCCTGAGGAGTCCCGGAGCTTGCGGAGGGACGTCTCGAAGGGTCAGGTCGGTTCATCACGTCCACTCAGACTCGGCGATTCAGCGATCAGATCGGCAGCTTGCGGAAGATCGGCCGCGGGATGTGGCGGAGCACCATCATGATGTAGCGGAACGGTCCCGGTACCCAGACGATCTCCTTGCCCTTGGTGGCCGCGGCCACGGCGAGGCGTCCCACGTCTTCCTTGTCGACCGTGAGCGGAGCTTCCTTGACGTGCGCCGACAACCGGGTGCGCACCTGGCCGGGGCGGATGACGAGGACGCGAGCGCCGAAGGGGCGCAGCGCCTCTCCGAGTCCGAGGTAGAACCCGTCGAGTCCGGCCTTGGTGGACCCGTAGACGAAGTTGCTGCGACGGACGCGTTCGCCGGCGACCGAGCTCATGGCGATGATCTGGCCGTGTCCCTGTGCCTTGAACTTCTCACCGAGCAGCACGCCGACGGAAACCGCCGCGGTGTAGTTGATCTCGGCTTCGGCGACGGCGAGGCCGTGATCCTGCCAGGCCTGCTCGTCGTCGCCCTGGATGCCGAAGGCGACGATCGCCACGTCGACGTCTCCGTCGGCGAACGCCTTGTCGATGACTGCCCGATGGGTGTCGGTGGCGCGGGCGTCGAAGTCGATCTGTGTGACCGAGGTGGCGCCGGCGTTCTGGGCCTTCTCGATAGCCGCGGCGGCGGTGGGGTCACCCGGCAGGGTGGCGAGGATGACCCGCGCGGGGCCCTTGCTGAGGTATTCGGCGGTGATGGCGAGCCCGATCTCCGAGCTGCCGCCCAGGACCAGGATGGACTGCGGGGCGCCCACGGCGTTCAACATGTGTGTACTCGCTTTCGATGACATTCAGGTCGGTGAGGTGCGTCGGAAAGGCCGGGGGTCAGGCGAGTTCGAGCCGCCGGCCCATGTCCGACATGAACACCCGGTTGGGGTCGATGCGACGACGCGTGGCGATCCAGTCGTCGATCTTCGGGTACATGGCGTGGAAATTCTCGGCCGAGGTGCGTGAGTCCTTGGCGGTGTAGAGGCGTCCGCCCATGGCCATCACGCGGCGGTCCAGGTCGTTGAGGAACTCGGCGAGACCGGCCTTGACCGGGAAGTCGAGGCAGACGTTCCAGCCCTTGAACGGGAAGCTCAGCGGTGCGCGGTTGCCCTCGCCGAAGAGCTTGATGACGTTGAGGAAGCTGACGTGGCCCGATGCCTGGATGTGCTCGATGAGCGCGGTGAACTCGCCCTCGTTGCCGGTCGGGACGATGAACTGGTACTGGCAGAAGCCGCCGCCGCGTCCGTAGGCGTTGTTCCAGTCACCGAACACGTCGAGCATGTGATAGAACTGCGCGAGATTTTTGACCTTGCCCTCGCTGGGCGGTCCGATCCGGTAGTAGGCCTCGCCGACCGCGGAGAAGCTGAGCTTGTTCGCCAGTCCGCGCGGGAAGATGTCGGGGAACCGGACCAGTGGCTTGTTGTTGAACGACAGCGGGTTGTCGCGGTACTTCTCCGGCAGCTCGTCGACCCGGGCCAGGTTGCCCCGGGAGAAGGTGCCGCGGCCCAGCTTGGGCGGTGCGCTGATGGTGTCGAACCAGCCCGAGGCGTACTCGTACCCGTCCTCGAAGCCGTCCTGGAGGTGCAGGTCGAGGGTTTCCTGCAGGGAACCGGTACGGGCGGTGTCGGCGATGAAGAACGCGCTCTCGGTGCGTTTCATCTGGATCGTCGCGCGCAGCACGACGCCGGTCAGTCCGATGCCGCCGATGGTCGCCCAGAACAGTTCGCCGGTGGGATCGTCGGCCGAACCGTCCGGGGTGAGGGTGAGGATCCGACCGTCGGCGACGAGGAGTTGCATCTCGACGACGTGGTTGCCGAAGCTCCCTTGGCTGTGGTGGTTCTTGCCGTGGATGTCGTGCGCGATCGCGCCGCCCACCGTCACCTGTCGGGTGCCCGGGAGCACCGGGACCCAGAGTCCGTGGGGGAGTGCCGCCTGCATGAGCGTGTCCAGGGAGACGCCGGCGTCGACGTCGACCGTGGCCGATTCGTCGTCGATGGCATAGATCCTGGTCAGGGGGGTCATGTCGATCGTGAGCCCGCCGCTGTTCTGGCCCGACTCGTTGTAGGAGCGACCGAGCCCGCGGGCGATGACGCCGCGCTTGAGGTAATCCGGCTTGTCCGCGTTGTCGTCGGCCACGCGGGCAACCGCCTCGGCGATGACCTCGGGGTACGGGGTGGACAGGACGTGACCCTCGATCGGGGTGGTGCGAGACCAGCCCACCAGCTTGCGGGTCGTGATCGGCAACAACTCTTCAGTAGACATCGCTAAAGAGGGTACCTGGGCGAGGTGCCCGCACCGACCGTCATGCCGGGGCCGGGATCGGGAGCGCGCCCGGAGACACCGGACTGTCGGTGCCATCGTTAAACGAACCATTGACTGATGGCACGATCCGTGGTGGCATGCATCACAGACGCAGTCCCGCGTACGACGAGGAGCCCGGCATGGAAGCGCTCAGAGATGTGACCCGTTCCGACGACGGGATCGACGAGGTGTCGCAGCGCCTGCTGGCATCCGCCGCGCGGCTGTCGCGTAACGCGCTGACCGAGATCGACTGGGATGCGCCGCTCGACCCGGACAAGTACGGCTGCAGCCCGGAGTGGTCGACGCTCTACGGCACGGCCTACTGGGATGAGATGACCGAGCAGCAGCGGATCAGCCTCACCCGGCACGAGACCGCATCGATCATGAGTATCGGCATCTGGTTCGAGATGATGCTGCAGGAGATGGTGATCCGGGATCAGTACCTCGGGGACTACCACCGCCCGGAGTTCCAGTTCGCCCTGACCGAGGTCGCCGACGAGTGCCGGCACTCGCTGATGTTCGCCAAGACGTCCCACAAGCTGACCGGGACGAGTTACACCCCGCACCCGCGCCTCGGGCGCTTCGGCAAACTGTTCATGCGGGTCGCGGGGAGCGAGGTGGCCTACGCCGGAATCCTTGCCGCGGAGGAAGTCCTGGATGTGCTGCAGCGTGGCTGCATGCGCGACGACCGTGTCCTGCCCCTCGTCCGGACCGTCAACGAGATCCATGTCCTGGAAGAGTCCCGCCACATGCGGTTCGCCCGCGAAGAGGTCCGCCAATCCATGCAGGAAGCCAATTGGGCTCGGCGACAGCTCAGTTCGGTGATCACCGCGATGGCGGTGTCCTATATCCTCGTCAGCCTTGTCCGTCCCAAGGCCTACGCCGACGCCGGTCTCGACCACCGCCGCGCGGTGGGGGAGATGCGCCGCAACCACCATTTCCAGTCGATGGTCCGCTCGGGGTGCGCGCACCTGATGGGCTTTCTCGACGACGTCGGCCTGCTCACGCGGCCCGCGGCCCGCATCTACCGCAAGGTGCACATGCTCTGACCTCGTGATGCGGCATCTACTCGACGGTGTCGGCCGTCACGACCGGGTGGTCGACAACACCCGTACCGCCTTCGGTGAGCTGGGCCCGCGAGGTGTCCTTGAGGGCGACTCCCGAACGTCCCAGTGTGCGGGCGCCGACGACCAGGGCCGCGGTGATGGCGGCCGCGGTCGAATAGTCGAGGCCGTCGGGCGGATGGATGTTGGAGATGCAGTTCCGGTCGGCGTCGCTGCGTCCGGGTCGGGGGAGGTGGGTGAGGTAGATCCCCAGGCTGTCGGCGACCGACAGGCCGGGACGTTCACCGATGATCACGATGACGGTCTGCGCACCGAGAGCCTCGCCGATGTGATCGCCCAGGGCGACGCGGGCCTGGGTGGCGATCACCGGGGGAGCGATCGAGAAGCGTGGACCCAGTTCGTCGATGAGCGCCGCCAGCAGTCCGCGCCCGTGGTCGATGAGCGCGCGGGGTGACAGACCGTCGGCGAGCACGATCCCGACGTCCGCGCCGGTGTCGGGGAGATGTGCGAGGTCGGCGGGCTGCCGCCCGAGGTCGGGTCGTCGGAGGTATTCACCACGGGACCCGGCTCGGCTGGAGACGTGCAACGCCGATTCGCTGCCGAGGTCGCTGATCTGCTGGGTGAGGTCGGCGACGTCGAGTGGTTCGTGAACGGCATCGCGGGCAGCGGAGTGGGCGGCCTTGAACTCGAGCACCCGCCGCGACGGCAGCGAGTTCCCCGCCCGACCGAGTCCGATGCGCGCCTGGGTGGTCTGTCGCAACTCGGCCCAGGGGTCCTGCGCCGGCTGGGAGGCGGCGTTCATCGGGCCACGGTCAGTGATCGCAGTGGCGAGGTGTCCAGGTCGACGGGCATGATGCGCCCCTCGGGGTCGACCATCCCGAGTCCGGCGAGCCAGGTCTCGAACTCCGGAGCAGGGCGAAGGCCCAGAGTGCGGCGAACGTACAGCGCGTCGTGGAATGACAGGCTCTGATAGCCGAGCATGACGTCGTCGGCTCCGGGGACGGCGATGACGAAGGCGGCCCCGGCGACGCCGAGCAGGGTCAGCAGGGTGTCCATGTCGTCCTGGTCCGCCTCGGCGTGATTGGTGTAACAGACGTCCACGCCCATGGGGAGGCCGAGGATCTTGCCGCAGAAGTGGTCCTCGAGGCCGGCCCGGATGATCTGCTTCCCGTCGTACAGATATTCGGGCCCGATGAAGCCGACCACCGTGTTGACGAGCAGAGGTTCGAGGATGCGGGCCACTGCGTAGGCCCGCACCTCCAGGGTTTGCTGATCGACGGGTTTGCCGCCGGTGCCCAGGTGTGCGTTCGCGGAGAGCGCGGATCCCTGCCCGGTCTCGAGATACATGAGGTTGTCGCCGACCGTCCCGCGATGCAACGAGCGCCCGGCTTCGTTGGCTTCGCGGAGGATGGAGATGTCGATCCCGAAGCTGCTGTTGGCGCTCTCGGTCCCGGCGATCGACTGGAACACGAGGTCGACCGGTATGCCCTGATCGATCATGTCGATCGTGGTGGTGACGTGGGACAGGACGCAGGATTGCATCGGGATCGCAAAGCGCTGCCGAATGTCGTCGAGCAGGCGCAACAGGTCGGCGGTGGCGTGTGGTGAATCGGTTGCCGGGTTGATTCCGATGACCGCATCCCCGCATCCCATCAGCAGCCCGTCCAGGGTTGCCGCAGCGATGCCGCGCGGATCGTCGGTGGGGTGGTTGGGTTGTAGGCGGGTGGAGATGTGTCCGGGCAGTCCGATGGTCGTGCGGAACGCCGCGGAGACCGTTGCCGCCGACGCGGCCAGGATCAGGTCCTGGTTGCGCATGATCTTCGACACCGCGGCGACCATCTCTGGTGTCAGTCCCGGTGCCACCGCTGCGATTCGAGCGGCGCTGTTCTCGTGTACCGCGGTTTCCAGGAACCAGTCTCGCAGGCCGCCGACGGTGAGGTGTGCGATGGGTTGGAACGCGCGGCGGTCGTGGGTGTCGATGATCAGTCTGGTGACTTCGTCTGTCTCGTAGGGAACGACGGGGTCTTCGAGGAAGGTCGTCAGCGGGAGGTCCGCGAGTTGCCATGCCGCAGCGGCACGTTCGGCATCGGACTCGGCTGCGCATCCGGCGAGTTCGTCGCCGGAACGACGCGGGGTGGCCTTGGCCAGGAGGTCGACCAGCCCGTCGAATGTGTATGTCGTGCCCGAGATCGTCTGGGTGTAGCTCATCGGAGATCTTCCTCTGCCTCGGCGAGGGCGGCGAATTCCTCATCAGGAGAGTTGGCCACCAGGTGATGACGGCTGTACAGCGCGAAGTACAGCATGAACAAGGCGAACACTCCGAGACAGCACAATGCTGCCACCACGTCGACCAGGAATGTCGCGATGACGGCGATCATGGCGACGACGAGGGCGAAGCCGGTGGTGACGACGCCACCAGGGGTGCGGTAGGGGCGATGCATGTCGGGTTCCCGCCGCCGCAGGATGATGTGACTGACCATCATCAGCACGTAGCTCGAGGCCGCGCCGAAAACGGCCATGTTCAGCAGCAGGTCACCTTTCCCGGTCAGCGACAGCAGGAACCCGATGATGCCGGGCACGATCAACGCCAGCGTCGGCGCCTTGCGCTTGTTGGTCACCGACAGCACGGGCGGCAGATAGCCGGCTCGCGAGAGCGCGAACAACTGTCGCGAGTATGCGTAGATGATCGAGAAGAAGCTCGCGATCAGCCCGGCCAGTCCGATGTAGTTGACCACCTTGGCCATCGACGAATCCCCGAGCGCCTCGACGAGCGGATTGCCCGACTCCGACATCGGCCCGGCACCCCCTGCACCGGTGGTCAAGAACAGCACGGTCACGCAGGTGACGAGCAGGACGCTGATCGCGGCGATGATGCCCCGCGGCACGTTGCGTTCGGGATCGGCGGCCTCCTCGGCTGCCAGCGGCACGCCCTCGATGGCGAGGAAGAACCAGATCGCGAACGGAATGGCCGCCCAGATGCCGAGATAGCCGAACGGCAGGAACGACGACGACCCGGTTGCGTCGGTCGGTGCGATGTCGGTGAGGTTGGCGACCTCGAAATGCCCGATGGCGGTGATCGCGAAGATCACCAGGCCGATCAGCGCGATCGCGGTGATCGCGAACATCACCTTCAACGCTTCCCCGGCGCCTGAGAGATGAATGCCGATGAAGATCGCGTAGACGGCCAGATAGACCCACCAGCCGTCGGTGATCCCGAACAGATTCAACGATTCGACGTAGGCGCCGATGAACGTGGCAATCGCGGCCGGCGCGATCGAGTACTCGATCAATATGGCTGTGCCCGTGGCGAAGCCGCCCCAGGGGCCGAGAGCGCGACGCGCGAACGTGTAACCGCCGCCGGCCGCGGGAAGGGCTGAGGACAGTTCTGCCATTCCCAGTACCAGGCACAGGTACATGGCCGCGATCACCACCGCGGCGATCGCGAGCCCGCCGAAACCACCTTGTGCCAGGCCGAAATTCCAACCCGAATAGTCGCCGGAGACCACATAACTCACGCCCAGTCCGGCGAGCAGCAACCACCCCGCGGTCCCGCCCTTGAGCTGGCGTCTTGCCAGGTAGTCCGGAGACTCCGCATGACTGTCCGCACCTCCGGCGTGGTGCGCACTCGCCGAATCGTCGATGGCCACGATGGCCTCCCTTTGCTCAGGGGCCAGCCACTCGGTGCTCCGGGCAATACTGGTCCAAGAAAATGTGACGCCCGACACTAAGTCGTGCAACGTTGCAACCGAGTTGGCCAGGGTGGTCACCTATCCGACCGGCCAGGTCGACCGGCCTGCTCACCCAGCCCGGGGCACGGTCCGACCGCCGGGCCCACCCGCTCCGGCGGCCCGGAGTCGACGACCGCGGAGATCAGGAATCGTGGTGCGGGGGAGTGATGATCGCGGCGTTGACCAACGACAGCAGGTCGTCGATTCCGGTGCCGTCGGGCAGTTGGTCGGCGAAGTCGGTCTCCAAGGCGGCCAGGCCGTGCGCCATGGCGAAGGTCGCGACCGCGATGAGGTTGCCGGGCACGCCGCCTCCCCAACCGTGGTCGGCCGCGTCGGCGACCGTGCGCGTGTGCAGCTCCCATCCGCGCGCGCGTGCTGCGACCAGGTCGGGAGCCTTGTTGTCGACGAGACGTGAGCCCATCATCAACGTGACCGTCGCTCGGTTCTCGCGTGCGAACCGGACGTAGACCTGCCCGAGTGTGGCGACGGCTTCTCCCAGCGGCGCGTCGTCGGGCAACTGCTCGAGAGCGCGCATGTGTTGGGCGTGCATGTTGTCGAAGCCGCGCACCGCGACCGCGGTGAACAACGCCCGGCGATCGGCGAAGTGGTGGGCCACCGACTGGTGGGTGATACCGACCCGGCGGGCGATGGCGCGGAGGCTGGCGTTCTCGGGTCCGGCCTCGTCGAGCTCGGCCACGGCCGCGACGAGCAGCGCTTCGCGGACCTCGGGTGCGGTCCGGCGTCGGATCGGGCAAGCCGGCTTCTGCATGTTCGCGATTATGGCTCACCGCGCCGATCGGCATCCGGAGTCGGCGTTCGCAGACGCCTGACGAGGGCGATCCCCCTGCACGTCGGGGTGGAGCCGACGCCCTCGTTGACGACCCACTCCATTAGGTTAGGATTCGCTAACCAACAGGTCGGGGTAGTCCGGTGCCGCTCGGGTGGCGCCGTCGTGAAAGGGCTTCGTTATGCGTGCGTCTGGAATCCGACGTGGGGTCGTGGTGATCGCGGCGATCGTCGTGGGATTGGCGGGGTGTTCATCCCAGTCGGGAGACGAGAGCAGCTCGGCTGCCGGTTCCGGGACCCAGCGCGTGGAGCACGCACGCGGCGCTGCCGAGGTCCCGTCGAATCCGCAGCGGGTCGTCGTGCTGGAGCCGGTGGAGTTGGACACCGCGGTCGCACTCGGGGTGACGCCGGTGGGCGCCGCGGTGGCCAGCAACGTGGCGGGGATCCCGAAGTACTTGGGCGCGAGTGGCATTGAGGCGGTCGGGACCGTACCGGAACCCGATCTGGAATCCATCGCCGCACTGAAGCCGGACCTGATCCTGGGTACGGAGTCGCGCCACTCCAAACTGTATGACCAACTGGAGTCGATCGCGCCGACGGTGTTCATGGCGTCGCAGTCCGATCCGTGGCAGGAGAACGTCCTGCTCGTCGGACAAGCGTTGGGCCGCAAGGACAAAGCGCAAGAGCTGCTGGACGGCTTCAACGCCCGGTGTGCGCAGATCAAGAACACCTACGATGTCGAGGGACAGACGGCCAATCTGGTCCGTCCGCGAGATGAGTCGACGCTGAGCCTGTACGGGCCGGTCAGCTTTGCCGGCGGAACCCTGCAGTGCGTGGGCTTCACCATTCCCGATCGCACGTGGAAAGACGGCCTGCAAGCGGACATCTCGCCGGAGAACATCCGGGAGGCGGCGGCCGACTCCGTGTTCGTCACGACGAGCGACGTCGACGACCCGTCGACGATTCCCGCTGCCATCACCCGGAACCGGGAGGCGTTCCCCTCGGTGACGCTGGTGGACACCAGCTACTGGGTCTCGGGAGTGGGACTCAAGGGCGGCGCACTCGTCCTCGACGACATCGAGCGGTTCCTGCAGAACCCTTGATGTCCTCGATCGATGCGACCGTCGGCACCAGCCGCGGCTCCGCGGTGTCCGACCGGGCCCTGCGGACTCTGGCCGGTCTGCTGGGGGTGGCTCTTCTTCTCATTGTCGCGGTGGCGTTGTCGCTGATGGTCGGGTCGAACTCGATCGCACCGGGTGCGGTGCTCGATGTTCTCCGCGGCGGCGGTTCTGCCGAAGCCCGTGACGTGGTCATGGAACTGCGGATCCCACGCACGGCCGTCGGTCTGGTGGTGGGGGCTGCTCTCGGCGCGGCCGGCGCGCTGATCCAGGCATTCACCCGCAATCCACTCGCTGATCCGGGCATTCTCGGCGTCAACGCGGGCGCTGCCTTCGCAGTGGCGGTCGGGGTGGCGTTCTTCGGGCTGCGGAGCATTCTCACCTCGGTCTGGTTGGCGCTTCTCGGGGCGTTGGTGGTCACGCTCGCGGTCTATGTCATCGGCTCGTCGGGCCGCGGTTCGGCCGATCCGGTGCGCCTGACCCTGGCCGGGGTGGCGCTGGGGGCGGTGTTCGCCGGCATGACAACCGGTATGACGCTGAGCAATCCGGATGCCTTCGAGCACATGCGCTCGTGGAACGCGGGGTCGTTGGTCGGCCGCGGGCTGGACGTGCTGGTCCCGATCCTGCCGCTCGTCGCGGTCGCGCTGCTCGCGGCGTTCGTGCTTGCCACCGGGTTGAATGCCCTGGCGCTGGGCGAGGATGTGGCTCGTGCGCAGGGCGCGAACGTGATCGCCATCCGGATCGGTGTCATCGCATCGGTGACCGTTCTCGCCGGGACGGCGACCGCTCTCGCCGGGCCGATCGCGTTCGTGGGCCTGATGGTTCCGCATGTGGCGCGATGGCTGTTCGGTGTCGATCAGCGCAGGATCCTCGCCGCATCGGTCGTCGTGGCGCCGGTGCTCGTCCTGTTCTCCGATGTCCTCGGGCGAGTTCTGATCTCACCGTCGGAGATCCCGGTGGGAATCGTCACGGCGTTCGTCGGGGCTCCGGTGCTGATCCTGTTGGTTCGTCGGCAGAGAGCGAGCACCCTGTCATGACCGGCACCGGGTTGATCGACGTCGGCTACCGCAGGCGGGTGATCGGCATCGGAGGGTGCGCGATACCGGTGCGGGCGCGCAGCGTGGGCGTGGGCATCGGACTCGGTCTCGCCATCCTCGTTCTCGGTGTCGTCGCCCTCGGGCTGGGGACCTATCCGCTGTCACCGCGCGCCGTCGTCGAGACGCTGCTGGGCGGCGGTGATGCGCTCGACCGCACCGTGGTCTTCGAATGGCGCCTCGCGCGCACCGCGGCGGCGATCGCTCTCGGCGGTCTGCTGGCGGTGGCCGGTGCGATCTTCCAGACGGTGACCCGAAACCCGTTGGCCAGCCCGGACATCCTGGGCCTGTCCAACGGGGCGTTCACCGGCATGTTGCTGACCGTGGTGGTGTTCTCGGCGAGCTGGTCGCAGATGACCGCCGGAGCGGTGATCGGTGGTGTGTTGACCGCCGCGCTGATCTGGGCCCTGGCCTACCGAGGCGGACTCCAGGGTTTCCGGCTCATCGTGACCGGGATCGGGGTGGCGGCGATCCTCGCGTCGCTCAACACGTGGATGCTGCTGGAGGTCGAGCTCGACACCGCGATGTTCGCCTCCGCGTGGGGCGCCGGGAGCCTCAACGGCGTCACTGCGGCGCCGCTGATCGGAGCAGTGGCCGTGGCGGTCGTCCCGATGGCGGTGTTGGTGGTCCTCACGCCGCGACTGCGGCAACTCGACCTCGGTGACGATGTGGCCGCGGCCACCGGTGCTCGCCCCGCGCTCGTTCGCACCGTGGTACTGCTCAGTGCGGTCACCCTCGTGTCCGCGGCGACCGCGGTGATCGGGCCGGTCGCCTTCGTCGCACTCGCGGCCCCGCAGATCGCGCGTCGCTTGTCCGCGACTCCGTATCTGTCACTGACGATTTCGGCGCTCGTGGGGGCGCTGTTGCTGTTGGCGTCCGATGTGATCGCCCAGCACGTCCTACCCGTGGCGCTGCCCGTCGGTGTGGTCACCGTCTCGGTGGGGGGCGTGTACCTCGTCGTCATCATCATCCAGGAGATCCGTCGTCGTGCCTGACCATCACACTGTTGCCTCGAGCAACCCGCACACCTCGACCCGGGAGCCGGTGCGGCTCCGCGCCGACGACGTCACTCTCGGCTACGACGGCAGACCGATCATCGCCGGGCTGAGCGCGGCCATCCCGGACCGGTCGTTCACGGTGATCATCGGTCCGAACGCATGCGGCAAATCCACACTCCTGCGCGGCTTGTCGCGTCTCCTCGCTCCGACGTCCGGGCAGGTCGTCCTGGACGGCAAGGCGATCTCCAGCCGTCCCGCGAAAGACGTGGCCAGGCGTCTCGGCCTGCTCCCGCAGTCGGCAGTCGCCCCGGACGGGATCACGGTCGCCGATCTCGTCGCCCGGGGGCGGTATCCGCACCAGGGTCTTTTGCGGCAGTGGAGCAACGACGACGAGCAGGCAGTCTTCGATGCGCTGAAGGCAACGGGGACTGTCGATCTCGCCCCGAAGCGCGTCGACGAACTCTCGGGCGGCCAGCGTCAGCGCATCTGGGTGGCGATGGTGTTGGCGCAGGAGACCGACCTCCTCCTCCTGGACGAGCCGACGACGTTTCTCGACATCGCTCACCAGGTCGAGCTCATGGAGTTGTTCGCGCACCTCAATCGGCAGGGGCGCACGATCGTCGCGGTACTGCACGACCTCAACCACGCGGCCCGCTACGCCGATCACATCATCGCCATGCGCCGCGGCGAGATCCTCGCGGCCGGGCCACCGTCGGAGGTGGTCACCAGCGCCCGGGTCGAAGAGATCTACGACCTGCCCAACGTCGTCATCGCCGACCCGATCACCGGTGGGCCGCTGGTCGTGCCCCGCCCGATGCCCGTCGGAACAACGCAGGACGAGGAGGCGACGCCGTGACCCGGTCGGCCGAGTCGGTGCGGCCGTGGGAGTACAGCGCATTTCGCGTGACAGTCGCTGGGACGCAACGGATCGCACCGCACTTCATCCGTGTCACCCTGGCCGGCTCCACACTGAGGCATTTCGCTCCGTGGGGCCTCGATCAACGGATCAAGCTCGTGCTGCCGATGGCCGACGGCACCGAACCCGACTTCGGCCTGCTCGAGGAGCCGACTCCGCACCCCAAGCAGTGGTACGCCCGCTGGAAAGCGCTCCCGTCGGACCGCAGGAACGAGCTGCGCACCTACACGCCGTCGGCCGTTCGTCCCGACGCAGGCGAGATCGACGTCGACGTGTTCGTGCACGAGCCGGCCGGCCCTGCCTCGCGGTGGGCTCTGACCTGTTCGGCCGGCGATCGGCTGGTGATCACCGGGCCCGACATCCGAGTCGGCGACACCGGTTACGGCATCCACTACCGACCACCCCGTGCGCCTGGACGATTGCTCCTGATCGGCGACGAATCCGCGATGCCGGCGATCGCCAACATCCTCGCCGCGACTCCGCCCACCACCCGCACCGATGTGCTGCTCGAACTCGCCGACCCGCTCGACGACATCGTGGGCGCCCGCCACTCACATGGTCGGATACAGCACGTCATCCGCGGCCGCGACACGGGCCGCCGGCTCGACGATGCGGTCCGTGACTGGGGCGCACAGTACGCAGTCGACTTCCGGGATGACGTCCCAGCCGCCTACGCGTGGATCGCCGGCGAGGCGACCGCAACCACCCGGATTCGTCGCCACCTCACGAAGGACCTGGGGATCGACAAGGACCACGTCGCGTTCCTGGGGTACTGGAAACTCGGTGGGCCTCTTGTCGGATGAGGAACGACGACGGGGACACCGCGCCGGGAGCCGCAGTCCAGAGCCGGAGGCCGCAGTCCGGTAGGGACGACGCGGGCGGGTGGGTTTCAGCGGGTGGTCTGCTGGGCACGCGGCGGACACGACCCCCACGACAGGAGCGCCGCAGATGAGTCACCAGCCACCCAAGGACGTCCAGGAGGCAGCCCAGCGCGCGGTTCGATGGATCGACGAGGGCAAGGCGGGGTCGGGCTTCACCGACACCGGGCGCCACCGGGCCCATCAGCTGGCGGACGGCGAAGACGTCGACGACGACCAGATCAAGAAGATGCGTAGCTACTTCTCCCGCCACGAGGTGGATCGGGACACCACCGGATTCACCAACGGCGAGGAGGGCTTCCCGACGGCCGGCCGCGTGGCCTGGGATGCGTGGGGTGGCGATCCAGGACGTCGGTGGGCGAACTCGCAGAAGATCGAGGGGGAGTGATCCGCCGGGGCGGTGCCCCGAATCACCGTCCCATCGAGTAGAACTCGCTGTTGGGTGCGATCGCGGTCAGGTGTGCGAGCCGGTTGGAGGCAGCGAAGAACGCGGTGATCGCGCCGACGTCCCAGATCTCGTCGTCGGTGAGCCCTGCCGAACGCGCTCGGGCCATGTCGCTGTCCGCGAACAGCTCTGGTGTCCTGGTGAGGGCGAGGGTGAGGTCGACGATGGCACGCTGCCGACCATCCAGGAGCGCTCCGGCGGGATTGGTTGCGACGTGGTCGGCGAGGTGCGCGTCCTTGGATCGCACTCGCAGGATGGCGCCGTGGGCGACGACGCAGTAGATGCATCTGTTGGCGCCGGACGAGGCCACCACGACCAGTTCGCGTTCGGCTTTCGACAGTGGTCCGGGCTGGTCCATCAAGACATCGTGATAGTCCAGGAAGGCTCGCAACTCATTCGGTCGGTGTCCCAGCGCACGGAAGATGTTGGGGACGAAGCCCGACTTCGACGCGATGGGTTCGATCCGTTCACGAAGGTCGGGTGGCAGGTCGGCAAGTTCGGTCAGGGGGAACCGACTCGTATTCATGGGCAACGCCTTCCGTCACAGGGGGCAGACTCTGTTCGCTGCTCGACAAGCCAATGCTCGCGCCCGGTGACGTGACTCACCACCCCCGGAAGAAGGGGTTGCGGCCACACCCCTCGTGCTGCGTGGTCCCGGAAGCGCGAGGACTCCCGGACGAGGCGATCACTCGTACGCTTCGACCCGGACGTCCCGATCCGAGATGGAGAACGCCATCAGGTCCTCGCCGACGGTCAACGGGCCGTCATACGTCTCGCGAGTGCGATCGACCATCACGTCGAGAGGAAGATCCGGAATCCGGGGCGGTGCGCCGTTCACGATGTGGGAATACGCGGCCATCGCCGGCTTCGTGCGAGCAAAGATCTCGCCGGCCTGCTGGGGATTGGTGTGGTGCGAGTAGACATTCTGCAGAACGGGAACCGACGGATCGACGAAATCTGCGACTTCGTGGATGAGCAGATCGACGTTCTCCCCGTACTGGAGCACCTTCGGCGTGGGGCGCGTGTCTCCGCTGATGAGCACCGAACTGTCACCGACGTCGATGCGGTACCCGACGGCCGGATCGATCGCGCCCGCGGCGTCATGCTCGACCTCGAACATTGTCACCCGGACACCCTGCTCGTCGAAGATGACGCCCTCTCGATCGAACTCGTGGGGAGTGATGGCCGCGGTGTCGCGAGGCATGTTCTCGTCCGCGACGCGGACATCGATGTCGTTGCGGTGAGTGAGCAGCAGCCCGTCGCTGATCTGCTTGACGCCCGGAGGGCCGTACAGGTGAAAGGAGCCCTTCCGGCCACCAAGGGCCGTGATGTAACCGGTCATCCAGAGATCGGCGAGCCCGTTCACGTGGTCCGAATGGAAGTGGGTGAGAAACACCCCATCGACGTCGCCGAGCGGAACGTCCAACTGGTTCAGTCGAATAGCGGCCCCGCGGCCTGCGTCGAAGACGAGGTTGAGCCCGTTCGCCTGGACCAGCGTCGAATTGCCGAACCTCTCCGCGCTCGGAACGGGACTGCCCGTGCCCAGTAGTACGACTTTGATAGCCGCATCGTTGCCGATGGCACCATCGTCTCCGGCTGTGGCCGACGACGGGACCGGGGTGGAGGCACCCTCGCCCACGGCCGGTTCCGGCGCGCCGCAGGCAGTGAGTGCCAGGCAGAGCGCGCCCATCACGACATGGGGAAGGCCTAGGCCTACTCCGACTCGCATTCTGTTCCTCTCGCTCGAACGTTGACTGTGCGCACAAGCGTGCGATGGTGCGATCGGGCAACGGCCGGTATTCGGACTGGTCGGATACTCGCCGACGCGCGATGACGATCGTTCGCGGCTTCTGAATCGAAGGCCTGCGCGGGTGTGCACGCATGGCCCGGCACTCGCGGAACCTTGCCAACGACCGATGTCACATATAGAGTCCCTGCCACTGGCAGGCTGAGCGCGGTTCGATCGGGGAAAGTCCAGGTCGAACCGTGCGAGACCTGATGTCGATGGGGGTCCGATGAAGAAATCCGGTGCGCGCAGGAGCTCGTGGTGGATCGTTCTGGTGGTCGTCGCCGTGATGGCGGTGTCGGCGTTCTACGTGGGCACATTGCGCTTGAGTGAGATCCCGGACCGGGCGATCGGCCACTCGCCGCCGGCGCCCGAGGCGGGCGTCGTGCGCGACAAGTCGATCGAGTACGTCGTGACCGGCCCGGAGGGATCGTCCGCGCGGGTGTCCTACATCGAGCCGGGGGGACGGGTCGTCGAGGACAAGGTCTCCGTTCCCTGGCGCGTGGTGCTCCGAACGCGGGAATTGACAACGTCTGTCGGTGTCCTGACGCAGTCGTCGGGCCGCGGCGCGGTGTCCTGTGCGGTTCGGGTCAACGGATTCGAGCGTGTACGCCGGGCCGGTTCGGGTGCCGACGGCAGCACGGTCGCCAATTGTCTGGTTCCGGTGGCGTAGATGAGCACCGACGACGGGGAGCGGCAGATGGCCACCACACGTGAGCGGTTCGCTCGACTCCGACAGGGGCTCTCCGCGGAGATCCGGCAACCGGTACGCCGTGAGGTGCTGCGCGACAGGGCATCGTCGAGGCCGCGGTTCGCACGCTTCCTGTACGCCTGTTCGCTGCCGGTCATCGTCATCTGGCTGCTCATCGCCGGTGGTCTCAACATCGTTGTGCCACAGTTGGAATCGACGGTCACCGAACATGCGCAGTCGTTCTTGCCCGACGAGGCGTCGTCGGTGCAGGCGCTGGTCAAGATGGGGGAGTACTTCGGCGGCGGGGGCAGCAACAACTTCGTCTACGTCCTGATGGAGGGCGACGAACCCCTGGGACCCGAATCCCGAACCTATTACAACGAGTTGCTCGCCGAACTGACCGCGGACACCGAGCACGTCAACTCCGCGATGGACCTGTGGTCGAACCCCGATCTGGCTCCGGCGGCACAGAGCGCCGACGGTCATGTCGCCTACGTGCTGGTGAACCTCGCCGGCAACATGGGCACCGCCCTGGCCATGGAGTCGACCCAGTCGGCGCGTGACACGATCGCCGCGTCGACGCCACCGCCCGGCGTCGACGTGCACATCACCGGACCGTCGGCCGTCGTCAACGACGAGATGGTGGCCATCAACGATTCCATCATCCTGCTGGTGTCGGTGTGCGCGTTGCTGGTCGGTGCCGTGCTGCTGCTGGTCTACCGATCTGTGATCACCGCGTTGGTCCCGTTGCTCGGGGTGGGGCTGGCGTTGGCCGTGGCCCGCGCCACCATTTCCTTCTTGGCCGAGAACGAGGTCATCAAGGTGTCGATCTTCGCCGCGGCGCTGTCGGCGGTGATCGTCCTGGGCGCGGGCACCAACTACGGGATCTTCCTGGTGGGCCGCTACCAAGAGGCCCGTCGGAAGGGGCGCGACCGGGAAGACGCCTATTACGACGCACTGGCCGGTGTGCAGCACATCGTCGTCGCCTCGGCGCTGACCGTCGCGGGCGCGATGGCCTGCCTGGCCGCCACCCGGCTCGCGATGTTCAGCACCTCCGGATTGCCCTGCACGATAGCGATTCTCATCACCCTCGCCGCGGCGCTCACGCTCGGTCCCGCGGTCCTGGCCGTGGCCACGCGACTGGGCTTCGTGGAAGCGCGGGAGTCGGCGTCACCGCGACGGTGGCGCCGGATCGGCACCACCGTCGCTCGCTGGCCGGCCCCGGTGCTCGCGGCCGCACTCGCGGTGCTCGCGGTCATGATCATCCCGCTCGCCATGTACGCGCCGAGTTACAACGAACGCCGCGCCCAGCCGGCGGACTCACCGGCAAACGTGGGTTTCGCTGCGGCGGACAGGCACCTGCCGCCCAACATCATGGCGCCGAGCGTGCTCATCGTCGAGTCCGACCATGACATGCGCAATTCGGCGGATCTGATCGCCCTTGCGCAGATGACCGACGCGGTCGCCTCGATCGACGGTGTGAACGCGGTGCAGGGGATCACCCGACCCCTCGGGCAGACCCTCGACCAAGGGACCCTCACCTCGCAGGCGGGGTACATCGGCAACCGCTTCGGGCAGATGACATCGCTTCTGCGCGATCGGATCACCGATCTGGACGCGATCGGCGCAACGGTCGACCGCCTCGACACCGCCATCGACGGTGTCGACGCGGCGCTGCGGCAAGGGGCGGCCGGCGCGGGCTCGCTGTCCGACGCCACTGCGCAATTGCAGCGCACGACCGATTCGACGCTCACCAAGGTCGACGAGCTGTCGGCGGGGATCGAGCCGATGCGTGGACTCGTCGGGTCGATCCCGCAGTGTCAGGATGTCGCCGCGTGCCGCACCGCCCTGACCGGGCTGTCTGTTCTCGACGATGTTCCCGCACTGCGGGAATCGGTTCGGGATCTCGCCGGCGGCACCCGGTCCCTGAGTGGCGCGTTGCCCACCGCCGCCGCGCAGATCCCGACGCTGCGCGCCACGGTCACACAGATCCGCGACCTGATCGGGCCGTTGCGCACGACGCTGGGGGCACTCCTGCCGCAGGTGGGCGAGATCACCGACTTCCTCGACGAGGTCAGTGGCGCCTACTCGGCGGGCAGTCCCGCTGCCGGCGGATTCTTCCTGCCCAGCCAGGCATTGGAGAGCCCGCTCTTCCAGAGCGGCATCCCGTACTACTTCTCCGACGACGGCAAGGCGACGCGGATGATCGTCACCCCGCAGCGCGAGGGCTTCAGCCGCGACGCGATGGACGTCAGCGCCGAAGTGATCCCCACCTCGCTGGCGGCGATCAAGAACACATCGCTGGCCGGATCCACGATCAGCATCGGCGGGCCGGGTGGCACGCTCCTCAACATCGAGTCGTTCGCGCACGAGGATTTCATCGCGATCGTCGTCGCTGCCTTCGCCTTCGTGTTCTGCGTCGTGTTGTTCCTGCTGCGCAGTCTGGTCGCGGCGCTCGCCGTGATCGGGACGGTCGCGCTCTCCTACCTGTCCGCGATGGGGGTGTCGGTGTTCCTGTGGCAGGGACTCATCGGCAATCCGCTGCACTGGTCGGTCGCGCCCATCGCGTTCACCTTCCTGGTGGCGGTGGGTGCCGACTACAACATGTTGCTGGTCAGTCGTTTTCGGGAAGAGTACGGGGCCGGCGGCGGCACCGGCCTGATCCGCGCGATGGTCGGCACGGGAAGTGTGGTGACGCAGGCTGGTCTCACGTTCGGGATCACGATGCTGGCCATGCTCGCCAGTTACGCGCACAACGTCGCGCAGATCGGCACGACCGTCGCCATCGGACTCCTCATCGACACCCTGATCGTCCGGACCCTGGTCATGCCGGCGATCGCGCGCCTGTCCGGCCGGTGGTTCTGGTGGCCGACGCCGTTCGTGTCGCTGCCCGCGGGGAGAGTGCCGCAGTCGACGGCGACAACCGCGGAGCCCGTGCCCGTCGACGAGGTGCGGGTGTGATGGTCAGTGGGGCGACGCAAGGGTCTCCGCACCCAGGACCGCGGCCGCGGCGTTGCGGCCCGGGATGCCGCTGACCCCGCCGCCGCGGCGAGCGCCCGCGCCGCACAACAGGACCCGCGGGTGCGGGGTCTCGACACCCCACCGGCCGGCCTCGGACGCGGTCTCGGCCCACGGCCACCGCAACGGCCGATGGAAGATGTGCCCGCCGGGTAGTCCGACGGCGTCCTCGAGATCCTGCGGCGTCTTCGCCTCGATGCATGGCCGACCGTTCAGATCATGCGCGATGACCGACTGAACAGGCTCTCCGAGTACGGAATTCAACGACGCGAAGGTCGCACCGACGGCGTGTTCGACGGCACCCGGTTCGTCGAACACCTCGGGTGGCATGTGTAGGCCGAACAGTGTCAGCGTGTGTTTGCCCGCCAGTTCCGGCCCCAGGATCGACGGGTCGGTGAGGGTGTGGCAGTAGATCTCGCACGGTGGCAGTTCGGGCACCTCGCCGCGATTCGCCTGCCGCCACGCATCGTGGAGTTGGGTTGCGGTCTGGTTGATGTGGAAGGTCCCGGCGAATGCCGCGGCCGGCGAGACCGACCCGTCGCGGAGTCGTGGCAACCGGTCGAGCAGCAGATTGATCTTGAGCTGGGCTCCGCGCACGTCGGGTTCGCAGGGGATCGGCGCCCCGTCGAGGAACGTGTTGAAGACCTGCGGCGCGCACGCCGCGTAGAGCATCGACCCGCGAAAGGTCCCGCCCGTCGTCTCGACGGTGCCGTCTGCCGGATCGACGCCGGTGATCTCGACTCCCGTCACGAATTCGGCACCCGCCGAGGTCGCCGCCTGATAGAGCGCTCCCGACACCGCACCCATCCCGCCGACCGGAACGTCCCAGTCGCCGGTCCCGCCGCCGATCACGTGGAAGAGGAAGCAGATGTTCTGGCGCAGGGACGGATCGTCGAGGTCGGCGAAGGTGCCGATGAGTCCATCGGTCGCGGCGATACCGCGGACCAGATCATCGTCGAAGTACTGGCGCAGGAGCGTGCCCAGCGGCAGGGTGGTGAGTGCTTCCCACAGTTCGGCTGTCGAGGTGTCGGTGGTGAACCTTTCTGTGGTGAGCCTTTCTGGGCCGACGACGAGGTCGTGCATCTCGGCGGCGGTGCGTAGCGGTTGCGTCATGGTGGGGAAGACGCGGTCGGCGACCACGCCGAGCCGCTGGTAGAACGACCGCCACGCGGTGAAGTCGAGGTCGGACCCGGTCACCTGACGGAACGACGCGGCCGTCGCGTCGTCGTCGAGGTTGTCGACCAGGATGCCGCGTGCCGGATCGGCCGGCAGCGGTGTGTACGACGAATAGCGCCGGCGGACGAGCGAGATGTCGAGGTCGAGGTCGGTGATGATCTCGCGCGGCATCAGCGAGACCAGGTAGGAGTACCGCGACACCCGCGCGGACAGACCGTCGAACGGTGTCGCGGACACGGTGGCGCCGCCGACATGGTCGGCCTTCTCGAGGACCAGCACGCGGCGTCCGGCGCGGGCGAGGTAGGCGGCGGCGGTCAGGCCGTTGTGGCCTGCGCCCACCACGATGTCGTCGTACGACGCGTCGTCTCCGATGCCCATCGGTCCAGCGTTCCAGATCGACACACGACGCAGGATGTGGTTGTCGACATATCCTGATGCGGTGGACATCCCCTCGGTCGAGCTCAGCAACGGAAACTCGATCCCCCTGGTGGGGCTCGGCACCTACAACATGCTCGGCCGGCCGTGTGTCAGTGCCGTCGGATCGGCCATCAAATCCGGCTACCGGCTGCTCGACACCGCGCCCCGGTACAGCAACGAGCTGAGTGTCGGAATGGGCCTGCACGGCACCGGCGTCCCGCGCGAGGACATCGTGGTGCAGACCAAACTGGGTGGCGGCGACCAGGGTTTCGACGAGGCGATCAACGCCGCCAAGGAGAGCGCGCGACGGCTGGGCGTCGCGCACATCGACGTCTACCTCATCCACTGGCCCTGCCCGAGCCTCGGTCGCACCGTCGACTCGTGGAAAGCGTTGCTCACGCTCGCCGACGAGGGCTACGTCCGGACGCCCGGGGTCTCGAACTTCAAACAGCATCACCTGCAGATGCTCTTCGACGAGACGGGGCGGTGGCCGGTCCTCAACCAGATCCAGTGCTCACCCGTTCTGCCACGTACTGAATTGCGGGAGTTCATGGCCAGCAAGGGGATTCACGCGCAGGCGTGGCACCCGACCGGCCGCAAGGAAGGTCTGCTCGCCGACCCGATCATCCTTCGGATCGCGCGCAAGTACGGTAAGTCGCCCACGCAGATCGCGCTGCGATGGTCGGTGCAGAACGGCATCGGTGTCGTCCCGAAGTCGTCGCACACCGGCCGGCAGGTCGAGAACGCCGACCTGTTCGACTTCGCCCTCGACCCCGCGGACCTGGCCGAACTCGCCACCCTCGACCGCGGCGAGCGTGCCGCCCGCGACTCCGACGTCGACGAGGAGTTCTGACCCGCCCGTCGACTGTGCGTCCGTTTTCGTCGACTGGGCGTCCGATCTCGTCGACTGGGCGTCTGTTCTCGTCGACTGGGCGTCGGATCCCGTCGACCGTGCGTCTGTTCTCGTCGACTGGGCGTCGGATCCCGTCGACCGTGCGTTTCCGGGTCAGCGGATCTTGAAGATGACCATCCGTTGGACGACGAAGTTGATGACCGTCGCCGTGCCCTGGGCGACGACATACGCCGCGAAGCTGTACAGCAGCGTTTCCTGCCATGCACGTGACAGGGCCGTGTAGATGCCGACGTTGACGAAGTAGGTCACCACGTAGAGGGCGACGACCGACACGAACCGCGCCATGCTCGGTTCGGCTCGGAACGTCCATCGACGGTTCAGCAGATACGCGACCGTGGTGCCGAGAATGAACCCCGCGGATTTCGCGGGCCAGAACGGCAGGTCGAGGCCGTATTGCAGGAGGATCGTCAGCCCGAAGTCCAGGAGCCCGGAGAACCCGCCGGTGATGACGAAGCGCACGAGCTGGGTCTTCAGACCGACGTTCGTCGACGCCTCTTCGTCGTCGAGGGGCAGCTCGATCGGCATCGGCGCATGCCGCGTGGCGAAGTCCTCGTGGCTCGGTTCTTCGTCATCGCGGACGTGGTCACCAGGGTCGGGTCGAGACACGCTGACACCCTAGCCGACGATGTTCTGGGAGCGCCGACGGCCGCGAGCGGACCCGGGGCCGGCGAGGGACGCACGGTCGACGGGATCCGACGCCCAGTCGATGAAGAACGACGCACGGTCGACGAGATCGGACGCACGGTCGACGAGATCGGGCGCACGGTCGACGGGTCAGGCCCGTTGCGGCACCTCCGGCGGGATGGCCGCGAGCAGCGTGCGGGTGTACTCGGTCGCCGGGTCGTGCAGGATCTCCGACGCGGGTCCGCTCTCGACGACCTTTCCGTCCTGCATCACCGCGACGGTGTCGCTGATCTGCTCGACGACGGCCAGGTCGTGCGCGATGAACAGGTAGGTCAGACCCTTCTGACGCTGGAGCTCGGCGAGCAGGTCGAGGACGCTGGCCTGTACCGACACGTCGAGCGACGCCGTGGACTCGTCCAGGATCAGCACCTCCGGGTCGGACGCCAGCGCACGGGCGATGCTCACCCGCTGCCGCTGGCCGCCGGACATCTCGTGCGGATAGCGGTCGAGGAACGACGGGTCGAGGCTGACGTCGGCGAGCAACTCCTCGGCACGACTCCGCGTTGCGCCTCGGCCGTCGGTGAGACCGTGCGTCCGCAACGGCTCGGCGATCGACGCCGCGACCGTCATCCGGGGATCGAGCGAGGCGGCCGGGTCCTGGAACACCATGGCGACACGGCGACGGAGCAGGGCTTCGTCGGCGCCCCGCGCCCCGATGGCCTCGACCCGTCGACCGTCGAGAGTGACCGTCACGCTGCCCCGCACCGTGGTGCCCTGGCCCGAGGTGATGAGGCCGGTGATAACACCGGCAACTGTCGATTTGCCCGATCCCGATTCGCCGACGATCCCGAGCGTCCGGCCGCGGGCGACCTGCAGGTCCACCCCGTCGACCGCGTGCACCACCTGACGCCCCGACGGGCCGCGCACCACATAGTCGACGCCCAGCCCGGTGACACGGAGCAGTGGGTCGGCGTCGACTCGCTTCTCGAGGGCCGGGATGTGGCCGCGTGCGGTCACCTTGCTGAGCAGCGGTCGTGAGTCGAGCAGCGTGCGGCTGTAGTCGTCCTGTGGATCGTCGAACAGCGTTGTGACGTCGCTGCTCTCGACGATCCGCCCGGATCGGAGGACCATCACCCGGTCGGCGATCCGCCCGATGACGCCGAGATCGTGACTGATCCACAGCACCGCCATCCCGCGCTCGCGCTGCAGCTTCGCGACGAGGTCGATGATCTGTGCCTGCGTGGTCACGTCGAGCGCGGTGGTGGCCTCGTCGGCGATGAGGAGTTCGGGATCGCAGGCCAGGGCGATCGCGATCATGACGCGCTGCCGCTGGCCGCCGGACAACTGATGGGGGTATGCGCGCAAACGGCTTTCGGGGTCGGGCAGGTTCACATCGCGGAGCAGGGTCAGGGCCCGTTCGCGTGCCTCGCCCCGCGAGAGGCCGAGATGCCGGCGAGGTCCTTCGGTCAGCTGCTGTTCGACGGTGAGCAGGGGGTTGAGGCTCGACGACGGGTCCTGGAAGACGAAGCCGACGCGTGAACCGTGTAGGGCCCGGAGTTTCGCCGGTGTGGCGCCGACGATCTCGGTGTCGCCGAGACGTGCCGATCCGCGGACGTAGGCGCTGGGCGCATCGAATAGTCCGGTGGCCGACAGCACACTGAGCGACTTGCCCGATCCGCTCTCCCCGACGATCCCGAGCGTCTCTCCCGGCGCGACCGAGAAACTGATGCCGTGCACGATCTCCCGCGGGCCGACACCGACGACGAGGTCTTCCACGCGTAGCACCGAGCCGTCGGGGTCGACATGTTTGCCGGTCGGCGGCGTGGTCACCGTCGACGATTTCCGTTCGTACCCGCGGTTGCGCAGCAGCGTGCGCTGACGCGGATCGAGCACATCGCGGACACCGTCGCCGATGAGGTTGAACGCGAAGACCGTCACGAGGATCGCCAGACCGGGGAAGACGCCCATCCACCAGGCGGTGGTGATGAACCCCTGGGCGTCGAAGAGCATCCGGCCCCACGACGGGTCCGGCGGCTGGACGCCCAGACCGAGGAACGACAGGGCCGCCTCCGACAGGATCGCGAACGCGAGCGAGATGGAGGTCTGGACGATGACCGGACCCGAGATGTTCGGGAGCACATGCCGCATGAGGATGGCCGGGGTTCGTACGCCCATGGTCCGTGATGCCTGGACGTACTGGGTCTGCCGGACCCGCAGGGTGTCGGCGCGCGCCACCCGGGCGAAGATCGGGATGTACACGACACCGATCGCGATCATCGCGGAGGTGACGCCCGGCCCCAGGATGGCGACGATGGCCAACGCCAACAGCAGCACCGGGAACGAGAACACCACGTCGACGATTCGCATCAGTGCGGTGTCGAGGACGCCGCCGGCGAAACCCGCGACCATGCCGAGGATCACGCCGACGGTGAGGGAGATGGCCACCGCGATGACCGCGACCCGCATGCTCACCGATGCGGCGAGGACGACCCGGGAGAAGACGTCGCGACCCAGGTCGTCGGTGCCGAACAGGTGCGACCAGCTCGGCGCCTGCAGCGCGTTCGGGACGTCGATCTCGTTGGCGCCGTACGGAGCGATGAGCGGACCGAAGATCGCGCACACGAGGACGATCGCGATGATGATCAGCCCGATCACCGATGTGCGATTGCGCAGCAGCAATCGCCAGGCCGTATCGGTCGATGCGTCGCCGTTGAGCTCGGTGTCGGCGCCGGGCTCCGGCGGGTCGGGTGAGGTGAGGGTCATGACAGCCGAATCCTGGGGTCGATGACGGCGTAGAGGATGTCGACGACGAGGTTGACGACCAGGAAGATCACTGCGATGAGCAGAATCGCGCCCTGCAGCACCGGGTAATCGCGCGCGGCGACCGAGTCGTAGACCAGCAATCCCAGTCCCGGCCAGGCGAACACGACTTCCACGACGATGACGCCGCCGAGCAGGCCGGCGAACTGGATGCCGGAGATGGTCAGCACGGGTACGAGTGCGTTGCGGCCGACGTGGTCGAGCAGCACGCGTCTGGTGCTCAACCCCTTCGACTCCGCGGTCGTCACGAACGGCGCGTTCACCACATCGAGCACCGACGAGCGCACGTACCGGGTCATGATCGCGCCGGTGACTACCCCGACGGTGATCGCCGGCAGCACGAGGTGTTCGAACCAGCCGAGCGGGTCGTCGGCGAAGGGTTGGTACCCGGCCGAGGGCAACCAGCCGAGTGCGGTGGAGAACAACCCGATGAGCAGGATGCCCATCCAGAAGTCCGGTACGGAGATCCCGAACTGGCTGACGACGCGAATGACGTTGTCGGCCAACCGGCCCTCGCGCAGCGCGGCCCAGAAGCCCAGGGGCACGGCGATGAGCAACGCGACGACGATGGCCGCGGTCGCGAGTGTGATCGTCGCGGGGAGCCGTTCGAACAGCATCGTCGTGACCGGTTCGCTGTTTCGGAAGCTGACGCCCAGGTCGCCGGTGAATGCATTGCCGACATAGCTCATCAGCTGTGATGCCAGCGGTTGGTCGAGACCGGAGGCGCTGCGCAGCGCCTCATACGATTCCGGGGTGTAGCGGGTGCCGAGCGCGATGCGGACGGGATCGCCCGGCACGACCTGCATCAGGAAGAACACCGCGACGATCACGCCGAGCAGCACCGCGACGGTGTAGAGCAGGCGCACGAGGATGAAGCGCACCAGCGGTGAGTGCAACGCGGTCATCTCAGCTCCTCTCCAGTCGGGCGTCACGGAACCGAATGGCTTTGTCGGAGCGCACGACGTAACCCTTGAGCTGTGTCACGAAAGCCTGCGTCGACGAGGGGTTGTAGAGGTACAGGTAGCTCACGTCGTCGGCGATGATGCTCGCGGCCTCGGCGTAGATCCGCTTGCGGGCCTCGACGTCGAGTTCGGTTCGGCCCCGGTCCAACAGCGCGTCGACCTCGGGGTTCGAGTACTTCTGGGCGTTCGAGGTGCCCTCGGAATGGTGTTGGGCGTAGTAGAAGTCCTCCGGGTCGATGTTGCCCAGCCAGCCCAGCAGTAGCGCGTCGAAGTCGCCGGCGGCCTGGCGGTCGAGCCAGGCGCCGAAGTCGAGTTGTTCGATCTTCACGTCGATTCCGATGTCGGCGAGATTCGACGCGATCACCTGTGCCGCCGTCACCGTCTCGGGGTACTCGGTGGTCACCATCAGACGCATGTCGAGTCCGCGGATGCCGGCCTGCCGGAGCAGCTCTCGCGATTTCGCGACGGCGGCGTCGCGATCGAGTCCAGCGGTATAACGTTCGTACGGTGCGAACCAGGGACTGGTCGGCGGAATCGCGAGTTCGTTGGGCGTTGCGGTCCCGTATCCGACGACCTGCGCGATCGAGTCCCGGTCGATCGCGTACGCGACCGCCTGGCGGACCCGGGTGTCGTCGAACGGCGCGGCGTCGAAATTCATCGTGACGTACCAGTAGTCGTTGGCGACCACGGTGCCGACGTCGAGCGAGTCGTCGCGACGCAGGATGCTCAGCTGCTGAGCGGGTATCGCATCGGTCCAGTCGATCTCACCGGACCGCAGCGCGGACACCGCGGTGGTGCCCTGTGAGATGAAGCTGTAACGGACTCCGTCGACGGCGGGTGCGCCGCCCCAGTAAGCGGGATTGGACGCCAGCACGATGGATGCGCCCGGCGACCGGGAGACGAACGAGAACGGCCCGGTCCCGATCGGCCTCGTTGTGATCTCACCGGATTCGACGTTGCGCCGGTTGACGATGGCCAGCCCCTTGAATCCGCCGATGCTGGTCAGCAGATTGGGAGTCGGCGCGCTGACGGTGAACCGGACGTGACGATCGTCGAGCGCGGTGATCGACTCGATGGCCTCGAGTTTGTATGCGTTGGACAGCTCTTCGTCGATGATCCGCCGAAAGGAGTATTCGACGTCGGCTGCGGTCAGCGGGTCGCCGTTGTGGAACGTGACCCCGTCGCGCACCGTGAAAATCCATTGCAGGCCGTCCTCGCTGACCTCCCAGCTCTCGGCCAGTGCGGGACGCATCTGTAACTGCTCGTCGGGTTCGACGAGGGTGTCGAAGACGTTCTCGAGTACTTCGAAGGTGAAGTAGGAGCTCGACTTCTGCGGATCGAGCTGGTCGGGCTCGCCTGCGATGGCGGCCTTGATGGTGTTGGCGGTGTCCGCCGATCCGCCACCGCACGCGGCCAGCGCGGACGCGCCGAGAAACGCGGTACCGACGACACCGGCCACCCGGAAGAACCCGCGCCGATCGAGGTCGCCGAGGCTAGGCCCCGGAAGTCGTTCGCGCGCCGACCGATACGCCGACTCGCTCGGCGAACCGGTCATCGCTGTCCTCCCACCCGGCGAGTGCTCGCCTCGGGTTCTCACCGCACGTCCGGGGCGATCCCCACGTGCGGGGCGCCGTGCTGTGCAGTGTGCCCCAGCGGTACAGGTGGTGCAACCGTGCCGCACCCCAGGGTGGGGGCGGAAAGTGCCGAGAAAGGGCCGGATGGTCAGCCGTTGACCTTGGCGATCACGTTGTCTGCGTACCAGTTCAGATGGTCGATCTTGGTCTGCAGCGGTTCGGTGTCCTCGCCCATGACATAGGGCAACCGGAAGCCGACGATGACGTCCGTGATGCCCTTGTCTTCCAGACGCTTACAGCCGTCGACGGTGTAGGCGTCCATGGAGATCACGTGGATCTCGAACGGATCGTTCGTCTTTCCCTCCGCCTTGCGGATCTCGTTGATCCGGTCCAGCAGCGTCTCGAGCTCCTCGGGCGGCCCACCGCCGTGCATCCAGCCGTCACCGCGGATGACCGCACGACGCAGCGCGGCGTCGGCGTGCCCGCCCACCAGCAACGGGATGGGTTCAGTGGGCGCGGGGGTCATCTTGATCTTCGGGATGTCGTAGAACTCGCCGTGGAACTCGAAGTACTCGCCGGTGGTGAGCCCGCGGATGATGTCCATGCACTCGTCCATGCGCTTTCCGCGGCGTTTGAAGTCCACGCCCATGAAGTCGTAGTCCTCGGGCCACGGACTCGTCCCGACTCCCAGCGCGAATCGATTGTTCGTCAGGTAGGCCACCGAACTGGCCTGCTTGGCGACCAAGGCCGGCGGGCGGACCGGGAGCTTCACCACGAAGGGGGTGAAACGGATGGTCGAGGTGACCGCGCCGAGCGCTGCCGCCTGGATGAAGGTCTCGATGAAGGCCTTGCCGTCGAGGAACTCGCGATTGCCGTCCGGGGTGTACGGGTACTTCGCGTCGGATTCCTCGGGATACGCCAGCGAATCGGGAATGGTGAAGCCGGCGTACCCGGCGGCCTCGGCGGCCTGCGCGAGCGGCGCGTAGTACGACGGATCGGTCATGGCCTCGGCATACGTGAACCGCATCATGCTCCTCGGGACGGCAGTGGAACTCCCATCACAGTAGAACACGTTCTAGTTCGGTGGCATGCAGTTCGGCATCGTCGCAGGTCCTTCCCGCTTCTCATCGAGAACGCAGCAACTTCTCCTGCTCCCTGAGGAGCGCTCGGAGCTTGCGGAGGGCGCGTCACGAAGGGTCTTCGCAACTCGCCTCGCCAAGACCCTTCGAGGCTCGTCGCTATCGCTCCTCGCACCTCAGGGAGCAGGGGCTATGGGCTTCATTCGAATGAGGGAGCGTGTCCCTCACAGGGCTCCGGGCCTCCGCGGGGAGTGTTGTGGCTCTTGCCGCCGGCGGGCTCGGGTCAGCGACGCCCGGCGAGCGGATTGTCCGCAGTCGCGCCAGGCCCCGGGTGTACGCGGAGTTCGCCGGTTCCGATTCGCTCGCCGCACGCCGAGCAGGTCGGTTCGACGGTCATCGTCTGGCCGCATGAGTGCGTCGACACCACGGGTGCCCCGTTCTCCGCGGTCCACCGGTCACCCCACTGACGTAACGCGGCCAAGACCGTCCAGAGGTCACGGCCCTTCTCGGTGAGCCGGTAGTCGTAGCGCACCGGGTTGTCCTGGTATGGCTGCTTCACCAGGACGCCGTGCTCCACGAGGGTGTCCAGGCGCTGGGTCAGCACGTTCCGCGCGATGCCGAGCCGAGACGAGAAGTCGTCGAACCGTGTCACGCCGAACATCGCGTCCCGAACGATGAGCAGCGTCCACCATTCGCCGACGATCTCCAGTGTCTGGGCGATCGAGCAGTTCATCTCGGCGAACGAGGCGCGGCGCATGGAGTCGAGAGTAGTGGGTTGCGTGATGCAACTCAACCTGCTTGCATGAGTTGCGTGAAGCAACTCAGCAGGCAAGGCGCCATCGACGACGGATTGTTGGATAGTTTCGGAGCGCGCCCGACCGGGGACGGTCGATGGTCGGCGACCATTGACCGCTCGTGGTGGGGATGGTCGGGCCCCCACGGCGGTGCCATCGCGGCGCTGGCCGTCCGAGTCGGGGCCGATGCGGCGCCCGGCACGTCGGTGCGCGCTCTCGATCTGCGGTTCGTCGGCAAGCCCGACGGTGCGGAGTTGTTCCTGGCGCCGTCGGTTCGGGAAGTCGGTCGGCACACGAGAATCGTCGACGTCTCGATCACGCAGGCGGGCGTCGAGATCGCGTCGGCCTCGGTCACGGCCGGGCGGGTCGGCGAATCCGGACCGACGGATGTCGTCGACCGGAGCGCGAGTGTTCCGGGCCCGGAACGGCTGGATTCCTTCATGATTCCACCGGAGATCGTGCCGATGGGTGCGCACCTGGATCTGCGGCCGGTCGACGGGCCGCTGCCGCTCACCGGCGCCGACGAGCCATGGATGCGAGCGTGGATCACCTCCCGAACCCCGATGGCCGTGGACGCCGGCTACCTCGCCCTCCTGGCGGACTGCCTGCCGCCCGCGGTCTTCCCGACTCTGACAGCGCCGCTCGCGCTTCCGACGGTCGCGTTCTCCATGCACGTGACATCGCCGCTGGACGACGCCACGCCGGCGCCGATTCTCGTCCACACGCGCAACATCTCGACATCCGGCGGCTGGTCGGTCGACGACACCAGTCTGCGCGACCGCGGCGGTCGGCTTCTCGCCTGCGCACGCCAGAGCCGACGCGTTCTCGGATGGCCGGTCCGATGACCGTCACCCGCAACGGCCCCACGACGCCGGCGCCGGCAGTCGCGCGGCCCGGCCTCGTCCTGCTCATCCTGTCCGGGGCCGCGTTCATGGCCAGCCTCGACGTGTTCATCGTCAACGTCGCCTTCGACGACATCGGCGCCGACTTCGCCGGCGCGACGCTGTCCCAGATGTCGTGGATCCTCAACGCCTACGCGATTCTGTACGCGGCACTGCTGGTGCCGGCCGGTCGGATCGTCGACCGGTACGGCCGCAAAGGTGGCTTTCTGCTCGGTCTCGCGATATTCACGGCTGCGAGTGCCGCATGCGCTGCGGCCCAGGATGTCTGGTGGTTGGTCGCATTCCGTGCGCTTCAGGCGGTGGGTGCGGCGATCCTGACGCCCGCGAGCCTCGGCTTGGTGGTGGCGACGTTGCCGCCGGAGCGTCGTGCCCGATCGGTGCGCATCTGGGCGGCCACCGGCGCCCTTGCCGCGGCCTTCGGGCCGGCCGTCGGCGGTCTTCTCGTCGAGGCGTCGTGGCGGTGGGTGTTCCTCGTCAACGTGCCCGTCGGCGTCGCGGCGATCATCGCCGGCGCGATTGTGCTGTCCCGTCCCCGAAACGTCTCTGCGAGTGGCTTTCCCGACGCGCTGGGTGCTCTTCTCCTGGTCGTCTCGGTGGGGGCATTGACACTCGCTCTGGTCCAGGGGAGTGAGTGGGGCTGGACAGACGCGCGGATCACCGGCGCCTGGATCATCGCCGGAGTCGCCCTCGTCGGCTTCGTCCTCAGCTCGGCGCGCCATCCCGAGCCGGTGATCTCACCTGCGCTGCTGCGGATCCGGGCCTTCTCCGTGGCCAATCTGACGATGCTGCTGTTCTCCATCCCGTTCGCCGGCGCACTTCTCGCGAACATCCTGTGGCTGCAGCAGGTCTGGGGCTTCTCGCCGATCGCGACGGGTCTCGCGGTGTCGACCGGACCGCTGATGGTCCCGATCTTCGCGGCGGTGTCCCATCGCCTCAGTGCGCGGGTCCCGGTGGGGAGACTCGTCGCCTTCGGATGTGTGCTCTTCGGGCTCGGGTCGGCCCTCATCGCCCTGTCGGTCGACGCCACTCCGGACTTCGCCACCGAGTTCCTGCCGGGCTGGCTGATCGGCGGTGTCGGAGTGGGATTCGCGTTGCCGTCGATTCTGTCCTCGGCGACCGCCGACCTACCCGCCGACCAGGCCGCCACCGGAAGCGCGGTGGTCAACATGAGTCGACAGATCGGCATGTCCCTCGGGGTCAGTCTGCTGGTCGCGATCATCGGAACCTCGGCCGTGTACGCCGATGTGCACGACTCGTTCCTGACCGCGTGGTGGGTACTCGCAGGAATCGCTGCGCTGGGTGCGATCTCGGCGTTGGGGATGACCCCGCGTGCCCGCCCCTCTGCTCCCTGAGGAACGTTCTCCTCAGGGGGGGCGGGCCTCCTCAGGGACGCGTGAACCGCTCCCGGCGACCGAGGCCGCGGAGGCGTACCCACTCGGCGAAGCCCTTCGGATCACGTTGCTGTACAAGGAAGAACCAGCCGAACCGGGCGTACTCCTGGGGCAGCAGCTTCCGGAGTCCGGGCTGGCTCATCAGGTAGCCGCGGTTGCGGTAGGTGAAGAAGCGTTTGGTCTCGTTGTCGGGGTACTGGGTGTGCATGCGACCACCCAGGATCGGCCGGAATTCCGCCGAGCCGTCCGGGTGGAGGTAACCGGCGCGCAGACACGTACCGAACTTGACCCCCGAGCGGACAAGGCGGCGGTGTACCTCGACCTCGTCGCCGCGGAAGAACAGGCGTAGGTCCGGAACCCCTACCTGCTCGAGGCAGTACGCGGAGAACAGCGCGCCGTTGAACAGTGACGCGATGCCGGGCAGCAAGTCATCCGACTGGGCGTCACCGTCGGTGACATTCGACCCGCTCGCTTCGCTCCCGGCGTCGGCGAAGAGCTCCGATCGCTTACGGCGCCAGACGAGGCCACGTCGCAGCGGGAAGGCGAGCGTGTCCGGGTCGTCGAGGTTGGCGACCACCGGCGACACCTCGTCGAGATCGTGGCGTGCGGCGCAGTCGAGCAGCGTCGAGAGCACCGTCGGGCCGTCCGGGCGTCCGTCGTCGTCGGCGCACCAGACCCAGTCGGCGCCGAGGGCGAGCGCGTGCAGCATGCCCAACGCAAAGCCGCCCGCCCCGCCGAGGTTCCGTTCCGACCCGAGGTAGGTCGTCGGAACAGGTTGTGCGGCAACGAGTTCGGCGACCTCGGGTTCGTTCGCATTGTCGACGACGATCAGGTGATCGACGGGCCGGTCCTGACCGGCGACGACGGCCAGCGACTCGGCGAGCAACTCCACGCGACGGTGCGTGACCACGACCGCGATGACCTTCGGAGCGACGGCGCCCTGGGTCACTCCGGGGTCCCCTTCTTGTCCGCCTTCTCCAGGTCGGCGATCACCTTGCGGACATGAGCCGCGGCGTCGGGACCCTCGTACGCGCCGACGACCTCCTCGATGCCGCCCTCCATCCGGATCTGGCCGTGGTCGATCCACAGGGCGCGGTCGCAGAGTTGGGCCAGGAACTCGTTGGAATGGCTGGCGAACACCAGGATTCCCGACCGTTCCACGAGCGCCTGGAGCCGGCCCCGCGCCTTGCGCATGAAGTCGGCGTCGACGGCACCGATGCCCTCGTCGAGGATTAGGATCTCGGGATCGATGGAGGTCACCACGCCGAGCGCGATCCGCACGCGCATACCGGTGGAGTAGGTGCGCAACGGCATCTGCAGGTAGTCACCGAGTTCGGTGAACTCCGCGATGTCATCGATCTTCTTGAGCATCTCCTTGCGGGTCATGCCCAGGAACATGCCGCGGATGATGATGTTCTCGTAGCCGGAGATCTCCGGGTCCATACCGACGCCCAGGTCGAAGACGGGTGCGACGCGGCCGTGCACACGACAGGCGCCGCGAGTTGGCTCGTAGATGCCCGAGAGCAGACGCAGCAGCGTCGACTTGCCCGCGCCGTTGTGGCCGACCAGTCCCACGCGGTCGCCGTGCTTGAGGTGCAGGTTGATGTCCTTGAGCGCCTCGACGACCACGACGTTCGACTCGGTGGAGCCGATCACACCGCCCGCAGCCCCGATCACCGACTTCTTGAGCGAGCGCGTCTTGGCGTCGAAGATCGGGAAGTCCACGCACGCGTCCCACGTGTCCACGCGGACTCGGTTGTCGCCGAGATCGTTGTTTCTGGCCATCGATTCCGTCCCTACACCCAGTACGCCACGCGGGCCCGGTAGTTGCGCATCACCAGCATCGCCAGCACCCAGCCCACGGCGGTGCACCCCAGGACGACGGCCCAGTGGTAGAACTCCACCGGCTCGCCCAGCAGCGGCCCACGCGCGATCTCCAGGTAGTGGAACATCGGGTTCAGCTCGACGAGCTTCAGCCTCGACGACGTCTCGCCCGTCGAATTGCCCAGGCTCTGGGTGGTCCAGATGATCGGTGTCATGAAGAACACCAGCTGCACCACCGTGGTCAGCAGCTGACCGATGTCGCGGAACCGCGTCGACAGGATGCCGAAGACGATGGTGACCCAGATCGAGTTCAGCACGTAGAGCACGAGCGCCGGGACGATCAGCGTCACTGTCCAGTTGAGTGGCGGTGGGAAGATCAGGAACAGGATGACGATGATCACGACGTTGTGCGCGAAGATGATCAGCGCTCGCCACACCACTCGGTAGACGTGCACGCTCACCGGTGCGGGGAGCTGCTTGATCAGGCCCTCGTTCTTCGAGAAGACCTCTGAGCCCTCGAGGATCGAACTCGAGATGAAGTTCCAGAAGATGAAACCGAGTGCGACGTAGGGCAGGAACACCTTGATGTCCATGCCGAAGAGTTCGCCGTAGAGCAGGCCCATCGCGATGGCGGTCACACCGGTCGCGATGACGATCCACAGCGGTCCCAGGACCGAGCGCCGGTAGCGCTGTTTGATGTCCTGCCAGCCCAGATGGAACCACAGCTCACGGCTTGCGAAACCGTCGCCGAGGTCCTTGACCGCGCGCGCGAAGCTGCGCGAATCGGAGCCCTCTGGACGCGCGGGGATCGCGTCGTCGTCTACTACCGCTGACACGAGGAGTCAGCGTACCCGCCGCGGTTTCTGTTGCTCCCCGCTGGTTGAGCTGGTGACGAGCGAAGCCGCCGGGCCGAGCGAGCGACGACGGAGCGCGTCGAGGTCGGGGAGCCATGTCGAAGCCACAGCCGCCCCCACCCGCCGGGATCAGAGATATTGCCCCGTGCTGTGACCGGGCCCGCCGGGGGCGGGCATCCCGGGCGGGAGGGCGCCCTGACGCATCTGCTCGAGCTGGGCGCGGGCGGCCATCTGCTGGGCGAACAGTGCGGTCTGGATGCCGTGGAACAGGCCCTCGAGCCAACCGACGAGCTGGGCCTGTGCGATGCGGAGTTCGGCGTCCGACGGGGTGCCCTCGTCGGAGAACGGCAGGGCGAGCCGTTCGAGTTCTTCCCGCAGCTCCGGCGCGAGACCCTCTTCGAGTTCTCGGACCGACGACTGGTGGATCTCGCGCAGGCGGTTTCGCGACGCGTCGTCGAGCGGGGCCGCGCGCACTTCCTCGAGCAGCTGCTTGATCATCGTGCCGATCCGCATGACCTTGGCGGGCTGCTCGACCATGTCGGCGACGCTGGTCGATTCCGATGACTCGTCGCCCGTCTGCGCGTCCGTCCCCGCGCCGACGACGATGACGTTGTCGGAGTCGCCGGCCGAGCCGAACGGTCCTGGGGTCGGGCCGGGTCCTGGAGTGCCTTCGTTAGCCATGGGCTCCATTGTGCCCGGACACCGCGAATCGGCAGATCGCCGACGTCTATCCTCGTGCCCATGGCTTTCGACGTCGCCTATGTGCGTGGATTGATTCCATCGCTCGGCGACGGCTGGATCCACCTCGACCCGCAGGCCGGGATGCAGATCCCGGACTCGGTCGCGACCGCGGTGACCACCAGTTTCCGTTCGCTCTCGGCCGCCCCGGGCGGGGTGTACCCGTCGGCTCGGGCGAGCGCCGAGGTGGTCGACGGCGCACGCCGTGCGATCGCCGACCTCGTCGGCGGCGATGCCGCGGGTGTGGTCCTCGGACCGTCGCGGTACGCGCTGTTGTCCGGTCTCGCCGAAGCGCTGGCGCCGCACGCGTGGCTGCGCGGCGATGTCGTCGTCACGCGCCAGGACGACGAACCGAACATCGTGCCGTGGCTCCGCGCCGCCGATCGGTACGGCGGCCGAGTTCGCTGGGCCGAGGTCGATGTCGAGACCGGCGGGCTCCCGGCATGGCAGTTCGGCGATCTGGTCACTCCGGAGACGGAGGTCGTCGCGGTGACCCTCGCGTCGTCGACGACGGGGGCGATCACCGACATCAGTGAGATCGCGCCCCTGGTCCGCGAAGCAGGAGCGCTGCTGGTCGTCGACGCCACGAACGCTGCGCCGTACCTCAGTCTGGACATCCACGATCTGGGTGCCGATGTGCTCGTCGTCTCGGCCGAGCGTTGGGGTGGTCCGCGGATGGCGGCCATGGCATTTCGTGAACCCCACCTGATCGAACGGTTGCGGCTGATGGCGATGGACCCGGCCGCGCGCGGGCCCGCCCGGCTCGAACCCGAACCGCACCAGGGCGCGATGCTCGCGGGGCTCGTCGCATCGGTGGAACATCTCGCCGGGCTCGACGAGTCCGGGATCGGCAAGCGCCGACGCCGCCTCGTCACCTCGATGGACGGTGTCTACGAATATCTCCAGCGCCTCACTTACTACCTGGTGACGACGCTCTCCCAGCTCAACCATGTGAACCTCGTGGGCACCGAGGACAATCGGATACCGCTGGCGAGTTTCACCGTCGAGTCCGTCGGTGCGGACAAGGTGGTCCGACGCCTGGCCGACAACGGAGTCTGCGCACTCGCCGACCTTCCCAATCGCGCGCTCGCGCGCATGGGCGCACCCGACTTCGGCGGTGCCGTGACGGTTGGGCTGGCCCCGTACTCGACGCCGTACGAGGTCGACCACCTGGTGCGCACGTTGGGATCGCTCGCGTGAGAGTTCACCGTAACGGTGGCGATATTCACTATGGTGTTGTTTGAGTTAACGAGAATGTATGTTGTCATGCTGTGTCGGCAAAAACGATTGATGGTCCAGAGAAGGGCCCGCCCCGGTCGCTCACCGCTGCGGAGGCCGAGAGCTGGATGAACCTCGTCGACGGCGGTTGGGCACTCTTCGCCCGCGTCAACGACGAGTTCGCGAAACGGGGACTCTCGGTATCGGACCTGCGCATCCTCGAAGCGGTCTCGACCAGTCGGCAGTTGGGTGTCAGCGAAGTCGCCGACGCGGTGCACATGCGCGTGAGCACCGTGTCCCGGATGATCGCGCGACTGAGCGATGACGGCAACATCCACCGTTTCGAGTCGAAGGCCGACGGCCGGCACCGACTCGTTCGTCTGACCGATCAGGGCCGGCGCACGCTCGCCGACCACGTGAGCGTTCGGGACCAGGTGATCCGGCGGTTCGTCGTCGACGCGCTGACGCCGGAGGAGTTCACCGCTCTCGGCGTCGCGTTCCGCAAGATCGGCGAGGCCGTCGACGCCGCGGAACCGGCAGCATCCGACTGAGCCGTCCTGCCGCTGTTGCGCAGGTGACGAGCGAAGCGGGGCCGTCCTTCTGCTGGTTGCGCAGGTGACGAGCGAAGCGAGGAGCCGTGTCGAAGCCACCCGCCCGCACCTCGATCAGTCCCCGACGCTCAGCAGCACCTTCCCGATCACGTCACCACTGTTCAGGTGATCGTGCGCGGCACCGGCGTCGGCGAGAGGGAACACGCGGTCGACGACGGGTACGACCGTCCCGGCCTCGATGAGCGGCCAGGTTCGGGTCAGCGTCGACGCCACGACCTCGGCTTTGCCGCCGGGGCCGTGCACGGGCCGGGCGCGCAGCGTCGTGCCCATCACCGACAGTCGCTTGGCCAGCAGATGTCCGAGATTGATCTCGGTGGTGGTGCCGCCCTGCATGCCGATGATGACCAGGCGCCCGTCGGTACGGAGCGCCTTCAGATTGGACGCCAGATACTTCGCGCCGATGATGTCGAGGATGACGTCGGCGCCGCCGGCGTCCTTGAGGACCTCGGCGAAGTCCTGGCTCGAGTAGTCGATGAGGATGTCGGCGCCGAACTCGCGGCATCGGTCGAGTTTGTCCTGGGTGCGGGCGGTCACCGCGACCCGCGCGCCCATCGCATGGGCGATCTGGGTGGCGTGGGTGCCGATGCCGCTGGAACCACCGTGGATCAGCAGGAGTTCGCCGGTGGTGAGGTGCGCGGTGTCGAAGATGTTCGACGACACGGTGCATGCGACCTCGGGCAGCGCCGCCGCGGACACCAGGTCGACGCCCGCGGGAACCGCGAGGACCTGCTCGACCGGAACCGCCACCTTCTCGGCGTACCCGCCGCCGGCGAGCAGCGCGCACACCTCGTCGCCCTCCGACCAGCCGCTGACCCCGTCGCCGAGAGCCGAGATCCGGCCGGAGACCTCCAGGCCGAGGGTGTCCGACGCCCCGGGCGGCGGGGGATAGTTGCCTGCACGCTGCAGGATGTCCGCGCGATTCACCCCGGCCGCGACCACGTCGATCACGACCTCGCCGGAAGCGGGAGTCGGGTCGGGCACGTCGGAGAGGGACAGGTTCTCGGATTCGACGACGATGGCTTTCACCTCTTCGATGGTGTCACAGCGCGCCGGAGTGCCAGCCGAGGTCCGCTCCGGCGTCGCTGTGTAACCTTGCTCGTCAGGGAAGCGTGGCAGAGCGGCCGAATGCACTCGCCTTGAAAGCGAGCGTGGGTAAAACCACCGGGGGTTCAAATCCCTCCGCTTCCGCATCGGCTCCTCGCCTGTTTGCGCAGGTGGGGAGCTTTTTGTTGCCCGGTGGGGCCAAGTCCATACTCGCTGCACACGATGTGCACATCACCCGCCGCAAGCGCCGCGTGATGTGCTGCGGCCCGACGGTGTCGAGATCGTTGTTGAACAGGTCGCTGTAGGCGTCGAGAGTCAAGGCCGCGTAGGCGTGTTCGAGCATCCGCCGCAGGGGCTTCATGTTCACGCCTGGCGGACGTGGCGAGGCTCGTTGCGGTGTGGGTCGTGGATCGCCACCCGGAAGGGGCCGACCGTTCGACAGCGCGAACCGACAAAGTCCTCGTCGGGTGGAGGCTGCTGTGACCTCGCGCATAACGCACAGTTTCGTGAGTGCGAGAGGTACGAAGGCGGGTACTTCGTCAACCGCCGAATCTGCGGACAAGTTGGTGGAGAGGGTCTTTACGTCGACAGAATCATCATCTCGGGAGAAGGAACCAGCGGTGGTAGCGCACACATTCGCCATCACATCCAAGCCCCCGATGGCAGCAACAGCACCGACTTTGAACAGGATGTGCGTGCGGGATCATTCGAACACGAAATTCCCATCAACATTTACATGGAGCCCGGGAACTACAAACTGTGGTATCAGACGCTCGATGTAAACGGAGATTGGTCCGGGTGGGACTCGGTGGACTGGGAAGTGAAGAGGGCGTGACTGGAAAAATGAGCGTCAAGTCTGTCTTCGTCCGGTGGGCGTGTGTGGGCCTGGTTCTTGGTCTTGTCACGATCGGGATTGGGTATACGACGCGTTCCCCTAATGCTGTGCTCGTCGCGTGGCGAATCTGGGAGTTCGCTCGGCGTGAACCTCGTCACCGAACCCGTGCTGCTGGCGATCCCCGTCCTGTTCGCTCTCGGTTACGGTCTGACGGCAGCTCTTCTGGCGGTCCGCAAACCTGGCGTTGGGAGGTTGATCCGTTGGGTCTCACCGATTGTGCTGGTCATTCCGGTCGTGGTTTGTCTGCTGGCTCTACCGCGACACTACGAACTCGTTGCTTCAGGTGAGCCGGGGCACTATCCGCAGACCCCTGCGGCGGTGGTTGCGATAGCGATCGTCATTGTCGCGCCTGCGGTATCGGTGGTCCGCGGGTTGCGTGACAGAGACAAGAATTTGACGCCCGCGCAGAACGACTGAGAGGTCAGGGATGACAGCGATTGGTTGAGATGCCCGGGTGTACGGATGTCTGCGGGCGTCTCATGATCGGAACAGCGGACGTCAATCGGAACGCGAAAGACGGCAGCCAGGTGAGTAAGAGGAAGACTCTCGACTCACGTCGCCTATGGGCGATCGTCCAGATTGCGGCTGGACCCTTCATTGCAAGTCAGCCTTACCACGGGTGGATCGCCTGGTGGCGCGGCGAGATCGACCCGAGCGGCGGCAAGATTGTGTAGTTGTCAGCGTCATCGACGATATTGACGGCGAAGAGCTGCAGGAAGCGGTAACGGTCATATTCGGCTTGGACGGTAAGCAGTACGAGTTCGACACGTCGCCTTCCAACTCCGATAAGTTCCGTGCCAGTCTGGCAAGTACATCGAAGCGTCACCATGCGCGGGAATCGCTCGCGGTTCGAAGGATCGATCTCGGAGCCGACGCCCGGCTGAGCAGAACCAGGCGATTCCTCACTGGGCGAAGGCGAATGGCTATGAGATCGGTGACCGGGGGCGTATCCCCGTGGAGATCGTTGCGGCCTTCGAAGCCGCACACTGAGCCGGCCAGTCCAGTCGGTGCGCCGCACGTCCACATTCCGTCACAGGCAGCCTGCACAGCGCGGTATTACACTCCTCGCGAGACGACAACTCTGTCGCCAGATGGTCGGTCACGGGCGGGGTCGAGGCCGTGGAAGGAGCGCGGCCGATGCATGGTGGCGCGTGGCGGTTGGAAGTCGATGTGGAACTCGGCCACCGGATTACGAATGTCGGGGATGACGCACATGATGTGGCGATCCGGACACGTGGCCTGATCCTCGACGGGCACGAACCCGGTGTCCGTCGGCACATTGCGTTTGTTGCGCGTGGAGAGTCGGTCCCCGTCGTTTTGCGGGCCGTTGAGAGTGCGCGTACGGGGCATCTGTTGATTACGTGGCGGCAGAACGGCGATGAACTCGCTGATGTCATTGCCGTTGAACTGGAGCTCTGAGTAATCGGTCCTGCCGAGGGCGTGACCGGGAGGCTGATGCTGATGGCGGATATCGATGTGAGCGCTTCGGCGGCAGTGGTGCTCTGGTGGATACCAGTAGGCGCTGGCGGGCGGGTTGTGCGCCACACGAGTCGGTGGTGGGAGCTGATCCAGGCACGGTTGGCTCGGCGTGATCCCCGTCCACTTTTTCACGCCGCGATGGAGGCGACTGTCGGCGACGGCACGCGATACGTGATCGAGATGGCGCCGGCGTGGAGTGCACCCCTGGGACTGGACCGCGGTGTGGCGGTCAGCGGACCCGTGGGACTACGGGCTTTGGGACGCTGGCGACTGTTTCGCTACGAGGTTCGGTGCTGGGCCGACGGGACGATCCCCGACCGGTCCTACGCGGTGGGCGGGCCGGTAGTGCTCACGACTGACCGCATGAAGTCGCAGGCCCTCGTCAGCAGCGTTCGGGACGTGCCTTCGCTGACCTGGGGACGAAATGTCGGAGCCGTCAGCGATATGTGGAATTCGAACTCTGTGGTGTCCTGGCTCCTGGTCATGGCTGACATGACGGTTGACGGCGTGGTTCCGCCGCAGGGCGGTTGGGCGCCGGGGTGGCGAGCCGGGATTGCGCTTGCGACCTCACGGCGGCACGACTCGAACTGACGGAGCCGGCGGGGAGCGCTATCCAGGCGGCGCCGCCCGGCAAGACGTGATCTGCTATTTCACAACTTCCGTCATGATTCGGGTGCACGTAGCCCTATCCGAGCAGTCGGCCGGAGACCCGACTGCTCTCCTGGCAAATGACGACATGTCGTGCGTGGTCGCTGGTCCATTTCGAGGACAACGGTTCGACGCCCAGCGGCAGGGCAATACGTTGATATCAACTGTCAAAGGAGAGATTGTCAATCCTGTGCTACGGTCCGTCACAGTGCGAACTTGGGGAGAGTTCGCGCATGAGCGTTCAGAGGGGGACGTATGGCGCGGCAGACAGTCGTGAAGTTCGTCGACGATGTCGACGGAAAAGAGCTGGACGAAGCAGTGACTCTGACATTCGGTGTCGACGGAAAAGAATACGAGTTCGACACCTCGCCGGCCCACGCCGAGCAGTTTCGGGCGAGCCTGGCCAAGTACCTGGAAGCGTCACGACGCGCCGGCATCGCTCGCGGTTCGAAAAGCCCCGCGGAGAGCCGGCGTCCGGCCGCGCAGAGCCGGGCGATCCGTCACTGGGCACAGGCGAATGGCTATGAGATCGGTGATCGCGGGCGTATCCCCGTAGAGATAGTCGAAGCCTTCGAAGCTGCCCACTGAGCCGGCATCAGGTCGACGAGACACCGAGCGCCCATCCATCGCACTGGGCGCCGGGATTGAGAAGCACCTGATTTAGTCTTGCCACTGAGGTGTGCGCGCCGGGTTGCGTCGGCGCCGACGGGCTTGTGTGGGCCCGAAGACCGCGGAAGGCAGGAAACATGGGCACCGGTGGATTCACCGTTGCATCGTTCAACGTCAACGGGATCCGGGCCGCGCGTCGTCGTGGCTTCGACGCCTGGCTCGCCGGGCGGCAGCCCGATGTGGTCGGACTGCAGGAGTTGCGGTGTGGCATCGACGACGTCGGCGACTTCGACGGCTATCACGCCTCGATCGATGTCGGCTCCATCGCGGGACGGAACGGCGTCGCGGTGCTCACCCGAAGCGAACCGGCCGCGGTGCGCACGTGGGCAGCCCACCCGCCCAAGGCCCGCGGACTGCCCGCCTTCGCTCACGAGGGCCGCTACATCGAGGTCGACCTTGCCGATCACCCGTTGACCGTCGCCACTCTCTATCTGCCCAAAGGTGGGCTACCGGCCGAGTTGCAGCGCGCCGGATCGTTGCGCGAACAGCCTGACGGCGGCGCCAAATACGCGCGCAAGCAACGCTTCCTGGCCGGGTTCACCCGCGAGCTGGAACGCAACCGGCTCGCCGCGCGCCGCGCGGGCCGGGAGTTCCTCCTCCTCGGTGACCTCAACGTGGCGCACCTCGAACACGACGTCACCAACTGGCGTGCGGCCCGCAAGATGGAGGGCTTCTTGCCCGAGGAACGCGCCTGGTTCGGCGAGATCACCGGTCCGCGCCGGTTGGTGGACGTCGTCCGCGCGCTGCACGGTGACCGCCCCGGACCATTGACCTGGTGGAGTTGGGCGGGGGAGTCCTTCATCAAGGACGTCGGGTGGCGGATCGATCACCAGCTCGCCTCGCCCGCGCTTGCCCGGCGGGCGCGCTCGGTGGCCGTCGACAAGGAGGCATCGCCGGACGCTCGGCTGTCCGATCACGCCCCGCTGGTTGTCGAGTACGCCGATCTGTGATCCGGTGCCGCGACTCCCGCGTCCCGTGACCGGTGGTTGTCGCCGAGTGGCTTCGACTCGGCGCCTCGCTGGCGCTCGGTGCCGGCTCAACCAGCGGGAACGGCGTGGCCCCCGCCTCACCCGACCGTCAGCACCGCGCGGAGGTACTCCCACTCCATCCGTCCGTCGGTGAGGTGACGGTCGGCGTGGGCGGCGATGGCGGCGTCGAGTTCGTCGACGCGCGCGGGGTCGTCGCCGACGTTGCGGTACGCCATGATGGTCGGTCCGTAGTGCGCCTTGAAGAAGTCGCGGAACGCCGCGCCGTCGTCGAACTCGCTGATCTCCACGGTCTCGGTGACGAATTCGTGATCGGTGACACCGGTACCGAACAGCGACCGCACGTGGTCGGCATCGCCCCAGAGCGGCCCCGGTTGTGCACCGGGCGGCGGTGGCGGGGCGTACGGCTTCATGACCGCGAACAGTTCGCCGATGAATCCCGTTGGCGTCCAATTGATCAGACCGATCCGCCCGCCGGGACGCACGACGCGCACGAGTTCGTCGGCACACCTCTGGTGATTCGGCGCGAACATGACGCCCACGCACGACGTCGCGACGTCGAAGTCGTCATCGTCGAACGGGAGATCTTCGGCATCGGCGGTGCGCCAGGTGATCGGCAGGTCGCGGTGCCGGGCTTCTCCCACGGACAGGAGTTCGGGCGTGAGGTCGCTGGCGACGACGTGTCCGCCGGCTTCGGCCGCGGGCACGGCAACGTTCCCCGCGCCGGCGGCGACGTCGAGGATCTTGTCCCCGGCGGTGATGTGCAGCGCGTCGACGAGGCGTCGGCCCAGCGGTGCGATGAGGTCGGCGACGGCGGGGTAGTCGCCGGACGCCCACAGCTTGCGGTGGCGAGCCTTGATCTCGGCGTCGAACGGGGTCGGGTGGGTCGTGGTCATGATGGAGGTCCCTCGGGTCGTCGGCTGGCTGTCGTCCGTGACCGGACACACCGAGCATCCGACGAAGCCCGGCCCGCCCTCCAGCCCAAGATCTGTACTGGCGGCAGTTCAGTTTCTGTACTGGTCATCAGCTGACCACGGGTGTGTACTGGGTCGAGGAGGTTTCGACACGGCGCCTCGTTTCGCTCGGGGCCGGCTCGACCAGCAGTGGGGAGGCTGCGATGACATCGTATGGACAGTTCTGTCCGGTTGCCAAGGCGATGGAGCTGCTCGACGAGCGGTGGACGATTCTCATCGTTCGCGAACTCCTCTTGGGCAGTCGGCATTTCAACGAATTGCGACGCGGGGTGCCGAAGATGTCGCCGGCTCTGCTCACCAAGCGCTTACGCAGTCTGGAACGTGCCGGGGTGATCAACCGCAGAGTTGTCGGCGGACGTTCGGTGTACACACTGACGACGATGGGCGCGGAGCTCACCACGGTCGTAGAGGCTTTGAGCGCGTGGGGCATCCGCTGGATCGGCGAGCTCGGCGACGCCGACCTGGACCCTCATCTGCTCATGTGGGACATGCACCGCACCATCCCGATCGACCGGTGGCCGCGTCGACGCACCATGGTGCAGTTCACTTTTCGTGATGTGATCGGCAAGGCGCGTACCTGGTGGCTGGTCGTCGCCGGGGGTGAGGCGCAGGTGTGCGACTTCGACCCCGGTTACGAACTCGACGCCTCGGTGATGACCGATCTGCGGACGCTCACCGAGATCTGGCGCGGCGACATCGACTGGCGTCTCGCGCTCGCCGCCGACCGGGTCGAGATCCTCGGCCCCGCCGAGGTGGCACGGGATGTGCCGTCGTGGATCGGTCAGAGCCTCTCGTCGGCGGTTCCGCGACCGGCGTGAGGGCGCCCGGCCTGGCTCAGGCGATGTCCCGACGGAACGTCGTGTAACGACCGATGATCGCGAACGCGGCGATGTAGGCGAGCATGACGAGCGCGCCTGCCCATTGCGGGAGCAAGTCGTTGCTGCCGCCGCCCATCGTTGCGAAGAAACTCGATCCGACGAGGGCGTCGGCGGCCGACCCGGGCAGGAACTTCGACACCGAGGACGTGACGTCGAAGGTCGCGAGTGCGATGCGTGCGATCGGTTCGACGAGCTGGGTGAACGCCAGCAGGATCACGATCGCGGCGACCTGGTTGGACACCACCGCGCCGAACGCCACGCCCATCGCGGTCCACAGCACCATCACCAGCATCGACAGGCCGATCACCTCGAGGGTCGAGCTGTCGCCGAGGAACGCGCCGTCCCCGACCGTGGCGAGGATCGGTGCCGCCGTCGCGACGACCGCCAGCGTGCCGAGGACGCCGTACAGCAGGCCCATCGGGATACCCGCGATCAGCTTGGCCACCAGGAGAATTCCGCGGCGAGGCTCGACGAGCAGACTCGCGGTGATGGTCTTGTGCCGGAACTCACCGGTCACCGCGAGGCTGCCGATCACCAGGGCGAACACGTAGCCGATCGGGCTGGTGAGTGCGTAGATCGAGCGGGCGAGGTCGGCGCCGACCAGAGTCGTCGGTTGTTGCATCGCGTTCTCGGTGGTCATCGAGAAGGCCAGCGCCGCACCGATGAAACCGAGGTAGACGACCATGGCGACGAGCAGTACCCACCACATCCTGGTGGAGGTGAACTTGCGGTACTCGGCGATCAGCGCGGCCCTCATCGGACGGCCTCCGGCGAAGTCGGGCCCGCGGCCGGAGGACCGGGTGGACCGCTCGGGAAATGGCTCGTCGGTGCGTCCGACGACTTCGTGAGATTCAGGAAGACCGCCTCGAGATCGGCGCCGACGTCGGCGAGCTGGTGGAGTTCGATGCCCGCGGTGAAGGCCGCCGTACCGACCGTGGCGGCGGTCACGCCGGGAATCCGGAAACCGTCGTGGGTGTCCTCGATTTGCCAGCCGCGCTCGCCCGCGAGCGCGACGAACGACGCCCGCGACGGGGTCCGCACCACGACGGCATGTTCGGCCAGTGCCTCGAAATCGGAGAGCGTCGACGCCCGGACCAGCTTGCCGTTGCCGATCACCACGACGTCGTCGACGGTGCTCCGCACCTCGGCGAGCACATGGCTGGAGACGAGGACCGTTCGTCCCTCGTGGGCCAGCGAGCGGAGCAGGCCGCGCAACCACACGATTCCCTGGGGGTCGAGTCCGTTGGCCGGCTCGTCGAGCAGGATGATCTGTGGGTTGCCGAGCAGCGCGGTGGCCAGGCCGAGGCGTTGCCGCATGCCCATCGAGTAACCGCCGACCCGGCGGTCCGCTGCCTGGGAGAGTCCGACGAAGTCGAGCACCTCCCGGCATCGTGACGTCGGGACGCCGACCTGCGGGGCGAGTGCCTTCAGGTGCCCGATCCCGGTGCGCCCGGGGTGGAAGCTGGACGCCTCCAGTGCTGCGCCGACGTGCTGCGCGGGGTGCGGGATCTGCCGGAACGGACGGTCGCCGATCAGCGCCCGGCCGGAGGTCGGTTCGACCAGGCCCAGGAGCATCCGCAGAGTCGTGGTCTTGCCGGAGCCGTTCGGTCCGAGGAACCCGGTGACGCGACCGGGGGCAACGGTGAACGAGAGGTCATCGACCGCGGTCAGGCTGCCGAACCGCTTGGTGAGACCGTCGATCGTGATCGCGGGTGACTCCATCGGTGCCTTCCGTAGGTGGGTTGGGCACCTACGCTATCAAACGTGCACGTGGTCAACCATTTTCGTGCGATGAGTCGAAAATGAAGTCCGTTCGTGTGAGATAGGTTGCGGTACAACATGACAACGCTCTGCTCACAGCCAGTCGCGCTTGCGAAACGACAGGTAGAGGCCGACCACCACCACGACGATCAGCGTCGTGCTGGTGATGAAGCCGAGTAGTCGCTCGAAACCGGGGAACGGCACGTTCTGCCCGTAGAAGCCGGTGATCGCCGTCGGTACGGCGATGATCGCGGCCCACGCGGTCAGCTTCTTCATGACGGTGTTGAGTCGCGCGTCGGCGAGGGTCAGGTTGGTCTCGAAGACGGTGGTGATCATGTCCCGCAACGACTCCGTCCACTCCGATGCCCGCAGCGCGTGGTCGTAGAGGTCGGAGAAATGCGGGTCGAGTTCCGGTGGCGCGTGGTTGTCGAACCGCCGTCGTTGGATGCCGGCGATCACCTCGCGCATCGGCAGGACCACCCGTCGAAGGACGACGAGGTCCTTGCGCAGGTCGTAGGTTCGGCGCTGGAGTTCGCGGCCGGGGATGCGCTCGTCGAAGAGCAACGCCTCGAGATCCTCGATCTCGTCGTCGAGGCGCTGCACGGCGTCGAAATGCCCGTCGACGACGACGTCGAGCAGTCCGTGCACGAGCGCGCCGATCCCGTACTGCATGGCCCCGCTGTCCGACCACCGCCGCATGACCTCGTCGATGTCGAGCGCCGGGGTCGGTCGCACGGTGATGAGCGCATTGCGTTTGACGAAGATCGAGATGCGGTGCAGGTCGAACATCCGCGCCCGACCGTTCGCGGAGGCGCGGAAGTCGGTCGCCGCGGAGCCGTCATCATCGTCGTCCTGGTTTTCGGACGGTGTGTCGCCGTCGTGCAGCGAGACCGCGTAGACCATCACGAAGGTGTGGCCGGTGTAGGTGACGGTCTTGACCCGTTCGGCCGCCGCGACCGTGTCCTCCATCGCGAACGGGTCGAGTTCGAGTTCGGCGGCGAGCCGGGCCAGCGTCTCGTGCGTCGGGCATTCCAGGTCCGCCCAGATCAACTTCTCCGGGTCCTCGAGACAGGAAGAGATCTCCCCGAGGTCGAAACCGTCCACCGGGTCGCCGTTCCGCCAGATCTGACCGCGGATGCGTTCGACGCCGCGAGGTTCCGACACATCCGAGGGCACTGTCATGTGGCCATCGTGACACCGCCGGACGGTTTGGGGCGGCGCGACAGGCAGGCGCGATGTCGGCCACACCGGGCGGTCGTCGGCCGCGGGTAGCATCGAAACCGGTGTCTGTGGACGGGCGCGGACACCGATTCTCCAGGTAAGGCGGCGGCAACATGGTCGACAGCAGTTCCCGCGGACATCGGTTGATGCCCGCGCGCACGAGCGAACAGATCCGCGAGTGGTGCGATCGGTCGGCGGTGCCGGGCGAACGGCGCGAATTGTCGGACACCGCGGCGCTGCTCATCGCCTCCGGATATCTCACCCCGGGCGGGCGTGCGATCGTGGTGCGCCGGATCTCCACCGGCCGGCCGATGCCGTCGATGTCCTCGGGTTTCGGCGATCTCCGCCGCATGCAGCGCGCGATCGTCCAGATCGAACATCAGCTGTCGAGTCCGGTGGTGCCCGGCGTGGTCGGCGCTGTCATGCGCAACCGGCTCAACGGCCTGCAGCGCCGCCGCGAGGACGCCCGGAAGCAGCTCGTCGCCGCCAAGGGGGTGTTCGCGTCGGGGACCAGGGCGATCCGGCGCGAGCGGCGGGAGAACGTCTACCTCGAGATCGAGGAACGGGACCGGCTGTTCGCCGGTCTGCTGTGCACCCCGACCCCCAACGTCAACACGTCGAGCTACGTCCGTCGCGCCGGAACCGCCGCCTTCGACCGGATCGCCGGCGTCGTCGGGCAGGTGGCCGCGAAATCGGGCAACTCGCAGGCGGGGCAGTGGGCGGACCAGTTCCTGTCTGGCGTGCGCGAGGCGCCGGGCGGTGCCTCCCAGGCCGGTGCGCCGCGTGCCGCGGCCTTCGTCGACGGCTACGAGACCCTGCTGTTCATCACCGGCCATTACTACGACCGCATCCTCGGCAACCCCGCGTGGCGCTCCGACCACTTCGAGGTCCAGCGCACCCAGGTGAACCTGCATGCCGAGGTCGCCGAGATCGCCGCCGACGTCATCGCGCTGCGAGCCGTCCGCATCGACCTCGACCGGGCCAAGCGCAACGGCGGCTTCGACCGCACCTTCGCCGCGCAGATCGATCAGCGTGAGACGACGCTGCGGCCGGTGTGGTCCGAGCTCATCGACCGTGTCCAGGCGCTCGGCGAAGTCGCGCACGTCGTGGAGTCCGCGGCCGTCGAGCTCCAGGTCCTCGCCGAGTACAACAAAGCGGCCACACTGGACGACCGCATCGACGCGCTGATTGCGAGATCGGGCGACCGGGAGATCTCCGTCGACAACGCCAAGCGACTCACCGAGCAGGTGCGCAGCGGCGAAGAGCAACTGCGGATCTATCGAGATGTGTTGCAGGGCAACATCGCGCGCATCTCGCCGGCTGTGCCCCGCGAGCTACCCGCCCGCTACGAGCCCTCGTGACCACGTGCTGAGGTAGTCCTTCTCGGTGGGGGTCAGCCTCCGCAGGGTGTGCTTCTCGATGTCGACGACGGCCATCTGTGTGCTGGCCACGCACGCCGGACGGCTGGCGGCGTCGGCGCCGGCACCACGGATCTCGTATCCGATGGTGAAGTCCACCGAACGAAAGTCCTTGATCCACATCCCGATTCGCAGTGGCGAGTCGTCGTGGCGCAGCTGGGCCCGGTATCGGATGTCGACGTGCACGATCATCGCGCTCGTGATCAGCGGGGCGTAGTCCTCGCCGGCGCTCAACAGCCACGCGATGCGCGCCTCCTCCATGAGGGTGACCATCCGCGCGTGGTTGATGTGGCCGAAGGCGTCCATATCCGACCATCGCACCCCTATTTCGGCGGCGAACGCGAAGTCGTGCCGGCCGAGCCTCTCGGTGGACGCGGTCTCGTCTCGATCGGGACGCTGGGGGTGAACAGAAGGTGAACTGGGCATCGTCGACTTTCCTCGGCGGTCCCGGTGACCGTGAGACGCCGTGGTCACGGCCTTCCACTCCGCTGGACGCCGGGTAGTCTGTGAGTCTAGATGTCCGCGTCGCTCCGATCCGATCGGCGCGGGCGCGCACGTGGGGACACGACGGGTCCGGGTGCGCTCGGGGGGACTGTCGGCGAGGGAGTGGGCTGGATGTCGAGGCGATTGATCGCGGGTCTCGTGTGCCTGATGGTGGGGATTCTGTCGACCCCGGCCATCGCCGACGCGGCTCCCCGGCAGGTGGCGCGTATCGCCAAGTCCGAGAAACTGAGTGCCCTGCGCACCGATATCTGGGTGTTCTCGCCGGCGATGAACGAGCGGATCAAGCTCTCGGTCCTCACGCCGGTCGGCGGTTCGGCGCCGCGTTCGACGGTCTACATGCTCGACGGCGCGGGTGCCGAGGGCGAGGTCAGCGACTGGATCACCAAGGGTCGGGCCGGCCGCTTCTTCGCGGACAAGAACGTGAACGTCGTGCTGCCCACGGGCGGCAAGGGCACCTTCTACACCGACTGGCAGAAGAAGGACGCGGCGCTCGGCAAGCCGATGTGGGAGACCTTCCTGACCAAGGAACTGCCGCCGCTGATCGACGCGAGGTTCGACGGCAACGGGCGCAACGCCGTCATCGGTCTGTCGATGGGCGGCCAGGCCGCCTTCTCGCTGGCGATCCGTCACCCCGAGATGTACACCGGTGTCGCCTCGCTCAGCGGTTGTCCGCCGGTGTCCGGACCGGTCAACGAGGCCTACGTCCGGGGCACCGTCGGCCGCGACGGCGGCGACGCCACCAACATGTGGGGCCCGTTCGGGTCCGCGGGCTGGCGGGCACACGACCCGAGCCTGCATCTGGACCGGTTGCGGGGTAAGAACATCTTCATCTCGGCCGGGTCGGGTGCGGTCGGCCCTCTCGACCTCCAGCGACAGATCGAACCGGAAGAGGGTCCGCGCGAGGTGGTGACCGCGTCGTCGTCGGCGCTCGAACTGGGTGCGTACCGGTGCTCGCTCGAGTTCGCCATCACGCTGCGCGCCGCGGGGGTGCGATACACCGACGGGTTCCGGCTCATCGGGACCCACACGTGGGCGTACTGGGAGCGTGATCTCGAGGTCCTCTGGCCGACCATCGGCCGCGGGCTGTAGTCGACCGCGAGCCCACGGTCACGCGACGGACCGTCGAGAACCGTCAGCTCCGCGGACCGTCCCAGCTCTCGGCGAACCGCAGGAACACGTCGTCCTCGGCGGTGTTGGTGACGGTCACCCGCACGCCGTCACCGTCGAAGGGGCGGACCACCACCCCGGCGTCGACGCAGGCGCGTGCGAACTCCATCGACGCCGCCCCCAGGTCGAGCCAGACGAAGTTCGCCTGTGAGTCGGGCACCCGATATCCGGCGTCGCGTAGTCGCGCGGTGACGCGGGCGCGTTCGGCGACGACCGCGTCCGTGCGGGCCAGCAGTTGCTCGCCGGCGTCCAGGCTGGCGAGTGCGGCGGCCTGTGCCACGCTGCTGACCGAGAACGGGATGTGGACCTTGCCGAGGGCGGTGATGACCTCCGGATCACCGATCGCGTAGCCCACGCGCAACCCGGCCAGTCCGTACGCCTTGGAGAAGGTGCGCAGCACCACCAGGTTCGAGAACTCACGCCGGAGCTCGAGTGCATCGTAGGCCTGGTTCGACGGCAGACGCAGATACTCGAAGTACGCCTCGTCGAGAGCGACGACGACGTCCGACGGGACGCTCTGCAGGAAGTCACGAAGGTCGGTCGCCTCGACCACCGTGCCGGTCGGGTTGTTCGGGTTGCACACGAAGATCAGGCGCGTGCGGTCGGTGACGGCGTCGGCCATCGCGCGCAGATCGTAGGTCAGGTCGCCGGTGAGCGGGACCTGTACCGGTGTCGCGCCCGCGACCCGGGTCGCGAGGGGATAGGTCTCGAAGGACCGCCACCCGAAGACCACCTCGTCGCCCGGTCCGCTGGTGATGAGGATGAGGTTCTGGCAGAGGATGACCGACCCGCATCCCACCTGGACCTCGTCCTCGGTGACACCGAGGCTCTTGGCCAGTGCGGCGGTCAGCTCGACCATCCCGTTGTCGGGGTAGCGGTTCACCGCTGCGGCGGCGGCGCCGATGGCGTCGACGACGCTCGGCAGCGGACCCTCGGTGACCTCGTTGCTCGCGAGTTTCACCGCTCCCGGAAACGTCTTGCCCGGCACGTATACGGGAAGGTCGTCCAGGTCGGGGCGGATTCGCAAGCTCACCCGACCAATGTAGGCCGCGGCCCCGAACAGGCAGAAACCGGCTCTGACCAAACGGTTTGCTTGTGGACGCGAAGGGTGTGTAACCTTTCGACTCGGCAGTTCGAAAGGACTCCGCCAAGGAGGCGTGCCAGAGCGGCCGAATGGGACTCACTGCTAATGAGTTGTCTCGCTAAAACGGGACCGGAGGTTCAAATCCTCTCGCCTCCGCCACCGCAGTCGGCCGACGGCGGTACAACTGAAGAGCTGTACAACTGAATAGCACGCGCCCGTAGCTCAACGGATAGAGCATCTGACTACGGATCAGAAGGTTTGGGGTTCGAATCCCTACGGGCGCACCACAGAGGCCCGTCACCGATTCCGGTGGCGGGCCTCTTCTGTGTGCGCCGGAACCCTGGGTGGGTGGACGAGGCGCCGGCACACACGATCTGGGTCGCGACGGTCACCGGGAGGACTCGATGCGCCGATGGTCCGTCGTGATGTCCTCCATCCTCGTCGGCGTCAGTGGTGTCGACACGAGTACGGCACTACCCCACTCGGCGAGGGGGTGACTACCCGCGGAGGATCACCAGCTGCTGGGTCGCCCGGGTCATCGACACGTAGCGGTCGACCGCGCCCTCGATGCCCGCGCCGAAGGAGTCGGGGTCGACGAGCACCACGAGATCGAACTCGAGACCCTTGGCGAGGGTCGGAGTGAGCGACCGGACGCGGTCGGTCCCGGCGAACCCCGGTTCCCCGATCACGCACGCGATCCCGTCTCGATGCGTCGACGTCCACTCGTCGACCACGGTGCCGAGGTCCGCGCGATCACCGTAGGTGACCGGAATCCCCGCCCGTCGAACCGACGTCGGCACATTCGCGTCGGGGAGCGCGGCACGGATGACGGGTGCCGCGGCAGCCATGATCTCTTCGGGTGTCCGGTAGTTGATCGTCAATCCCGCCTCGGCGACGTCACCCAATCCGACCCGCCGCAGTCGCTCGGCCCAGGATTCGCCGAATCCTCGCCGGGCCTGCGCGCGGTCGCCGACGACGGTGAAGCTCTTCGACGGGCAACGGTCGATCAGCATATGCCACTGGGCGTCGGTCAGTTCCTGGGCCTCGTCGACGACGATGTGCGCGAACGGCCCGTCCAACGGGCCGGCGGTCGCACCGACGAGTTCGTCCCCGAGGTTGTGGCGTAGGTTCTCGTGCCGGAGCATCGCCATCACTCCCTCGCCGTCGTCGTGGACCTCGGCGGCGATCAGGTCGTCGACCACCTGGTCGATCTTCTCGCGCTCCGCCTCCCGGTCGGCGCGCTGCCTGCGACGACGGGCCGACGCCGCCGGGTCGCCGATCCGGCGGTGGGCGCGGTCGAGGATCGGTAGGTCGGCATCGGTCCAGGCGTCCGGGATGCTGCGCTGGAGTGCGCGTACCTCGGCGGGAGTCAGCCAGGGCGCGCACATGCGGAGAAAGGCCGGCACCGACCACAGGTCACCGACGATCTCCGCGGCGTCGAGCACCGGCCACGCCCGCGAGAATGCCGTCACGAGTTCGTTGTTCGCCGCCAGCGCACGACGCAGTGCGTGGTGCGGCACGTCGTCGTCGTGCCGCGACGCGATGATCGACACCAGTTCCTCCCAGACCTCGTCACGGGCATCGTTGTGCGCCGTGCCGCGTTCCGGTACGTCGAAGGCCTCCGCCCAGTCGGTCGGGGTCAGAGTTGTCTCCGCCCAGGGTGTTTCGACGACGAAGGGTGCTGTGGGTGGTTGTTCGTAGAACCGGACCGCCGGTTCGACGGCCTCGACCATGCGAGCCGACGACTTCAACCGTGCCACGTCGGCCTCGGCTTCGATTGTCGCCGAATCGCCTTCGCCGACGAGATCGGCGAGAGTGCACGTCTGGACGCTCTCCTCACCCAGGCTCGGCAACACATCGGCGACGTAGGCGAGGTAGGGCCGATGGGGCCCGACGACGAGCAGCCCGCCCCGATTGCCGGCGAGGCGCGGATCGGCGTAGACGAGGTAGGCGGCACGATGCAGCGCGACGACGGTCTTACCGGTCCCGGGCCCGCCGTCGACGACGAGGGCGCCGTGTGAACCGGCGCGGATGATCGCGTCCTGATCGGTGGCGATGGTGCCCAACACATCTCGCATCCGGGGAGAACGACTGGCACCGAGGTCGGCGAGGAACGCCGACTGCTCGTCGAGTGCGGCGTGTGAGGCGAGCACCGTGGGGTCGTCGACGAAGACCTCGTCCCAGTAGTCGGTGATCCGGCCGTGTGTCCAGCGGTATCGGCGCCGGCTCAGCAGACCCATCGGATCCCGGCGGGTGGCGGCGAAGAACGGCGCGGCCAGCGGGGTGCGCCAGTCGACGAGCAGGGTGTCACCGGTGAGATCGGTCAGGCCGAGTCGGCCGATGTACAGGATCTCCCCGTCCTCGCGGACCAGACGTCCCAGACACAGGTCGAGGCCGAAGCGTCGCAGGGATCGAATACGCGAGCCGAGCTGGTGGATCTCCATGTCGCGGTCGACCGCTCGGCGGCCTTTGCCACCGGCTTCGCGTCGTAGTCCCTGCAAGCGTGCGTCTGCGTCGGCCAGTGTGCGGCGCAGATTCGTGGTGATCGAGGTGAAGTGCCGGGCGTCATCGGCGATGCGGGCGGGATCGTTCTTCGGGGACAGGCGGTCCGGAAGGGCGAACACCGCGGTGGTCGTCGAAGTGGGGGTGTGGGGGACTGAGGGCACAGACAGGGCTCCGAATCGGCAGGCGGCAGGGGCGGTCTCGGCAGGTGAGACAGCGATTCTGCACCGCGTGGGGGGCCTTGCGGCAAGCCCCTGTCCAGGGCTTATGGTGGAAGGGGAAGAGAGATCGCCGGGGGCGCAGGTGAAACGGACCCCGATCCCACTTGTCCCGATCAGTCCGCCAGCTGTTGCAGCGCGCGATGCTGTATGTGAAAGTACTTTCAGTTCACTACGGTGAACTTCTCTCGGTGGGGCCTGTCAGGGGGCTGCCGCCCCCGAGCGCACGGGGGTGGGGCGGCAGCGCGGCCACAGCTCTCCGGGTTTTCGGGTCGTTCCGTTCGGGACTCATTCGACCGACTGGTCGCCATCTCCGCGCGGTATCGTCCTGGCCAGCGGCTTTCGGATCGTCGACCTGAGCATCCGAGCCCGGGCCGTAAGGTCGAGTGTGGAATGACACGCGGCGGTGCGCCCGTCCGCCGGTTTCGGCCGGCGCTTCGACGCGTCGACGATGACGCAGGATCTCGACCGGAGGCCGACGATGGGACAGCCGTACGGGGAGCCGAACCACGGCGCCCGTGATCCGCGGCTCCGGGACGACACCGGCAGCCAGTCCGGTGGGTCGTCACGTGATCTGTACGGCCGGCCCGTCGCGCCGCAGCTCTATCCCCCGCTCGGGTATGCCTCCGACGGCACGCCGATGTTCCGTCCCGGCCAGCCGACGAACACCGAACTGCATATGGCCGAACGCGCCGAGCGTGCCGAGGCCGAACGCGTCGCGACCGCCGAGCGGGAGGACGACGGCCGAGACGGCCGAGCGGGTTCGCGGATTCCCAAGGTGCCCACCGCGACCCTGGTCCTCACCCTTGGGCTGGTGGTGCTGCTCGTGGTGGCGTTCGTCGGTTTCCTCGGGCTTCGCGCCGGGTCGGCGGAAGATCCGGTCGCGGATTCGCCGCTCATCACCGACACGATGCCGATCCCGCGCACCTTCGAACCGCCCAGCCTCAGCCCGCCCGAACCGGGACAACAGCTTCCGGGTCAACCCCGCGAACGGATCGATCCGCAGAACAAGCCGGTGACCTACGAGGCGACCATCGACGGTCAGGCGACCATCCTGTACGTCGACGATGCCGGCCTGCGCTCCGAGTTCGCCCCGACGAATCCGTGGACCGTCCAGTTCACCGGCGGGGTGAATCCGCTGCGTCTGCTGGTGATCGCGGGGACGGGTAGTGCGGTGAGTTGCTCGATCACGGTCGACGGGGAGAAGGTGGTGGAGGACACCGTCACGCCGTCGTCGACGCGCCGAACCGCGTCCTGCATCGCCTAGGTGTTCCGTCGCGGTCACCGCGAATACCGCGCGTCGGTGGGGTGACCTGCTCGTCCGATGTGTGATCGGGGCCGTGGCTCGCTACCGTGGTCACGTGAGTTCTCCGCAGACAGCCCCTGACAGCGGTCAGTCCTCCGCCTCCACCGACGAGTTCAAGACGATGCTCACGTGGCGAGGCGAAGACACCGATCGACTCGAGCAGGTCCGCCTGGTCGTGTCCGGCGCGCGCCTCAAGGCATACGGACGGATCATCGCCGCGGCGACTGCCGACCACGAGGCGTTCTCCGCGTCCTACGAGCTGCAGACCACCGATGCCGGTGTGGTCAAGCGTCTGACCGTGCACCTGGTGCGCGCCGACGGCGAGACGCAGTTCGGCATCACCCGCGATGACGAGGGCACGTGGCTGATCCGTCGTCCCGACGGGGAGACCACCCGCTCGGATTTCGGCGGCGCCGAAGACGTCGACCTCGCGCTGTCGCCCATGTTCAACGCCCTGCCGATCCGGCGGCGTGCCCTGTCGGCGTCGAAACCCGGAACGGTCCAGGTCCCGGTCGCCTACATGTATCTGCCCAGCGGAGACGTGAAGCCGGCGACGATGTCGTACACCCCGGGCGAGGACGGATTCCGGGTGGTCTCGCCGCTGGCGACGACCACGATCACCGTCGACGAGAACAACTTCGTCGTCGACTACCCGGGTCTCGCACGCCGGGTCTGACCACACCGGGTCCGGCCACCGTCGGGTTCAGCCCACCCACACCCGGCCCTGGTGGGCCTGCCTGCGGAGTTCCTGCTGCCAGCCGTCGTCACCGACGGTCACCCCGGAGATGACCTCGGCGGCCCCGGAGTGCAGTTGCTCGTACGCCGCGCGGGCGCGGTGCCCGTCGTCGACGAGCACTTCGACGGTCCCGTGGTCGCGGAGTTCGTCGCGCACGGCGACCAGGCGGTCGATGGTCTCGCTGAGGACGTTGAGCACGGCGATCCCGTTGGCCTCGATCATCGCGCGCTGCAGGGCGGGTGCGGTGCCGGCGACCCGGGTGCCGTCGCGGAAGCTGCCGGCCGCCAGGCGTAGGGCGAGGTCGCTCTCACCCGCTCCGACGGCGGCGGTTGCCGCCGCGGTGAGGTGGGGGAGGTGGGAGATCGCGGCGACCGCCCGGTCGTGCGCGTCGGGAGCCACCGGCACCACTCGCGAGCCGACGGCCACGGCCAGCGAGGCCACCGTGAGCCAATCGTCGGCCGGGGTGTCGTCGGTTGTGGTGACCGCCCACATGGCCCCATCGAAGAGGGTGGCGTCGGTCGCCGCCCAGCCCGACGAGCTGGTCCCTGCCATCGGATGGCCGCCCACGTATCGACCACCGGGGTGCAGCCGGCCGAGCACGTGTTCGACCTGCTGCTTGACGCTGATGACGTCGGTGACCAGGACGCCGGGGGCGTGCTCGGCGAGCGCGGTCACCAGCGGCTCGATCGTCGTCACCGGTGTCGCCAGCACGACCAGCGCATCCGACGACGCGGCGCGCCCCAGTGTCGCAACGAGATCCGAGGACGCGTCATAGCCGTCACGAGTGGCGGCTTCGACGGTCGCCGTGGACCGGTTGTAGCCGAACACCTCATGTCTGGCGTCGTGCAGGGCCCGCACCAGCGACCCGCCGATCAGCCCGAGACCCAGCACGCACACCGGTCGGGGGAGGACGAGAGCGGGGGACGACGGCGCGGCAGTCACCCTGACACGTTCCCATACCGGTCACGCACGGTGAACCGGGACTTGGGAGTACCGGTGATAGGGGCTACGGTTTGCTGCATGGCCGGTGCCGGATTTGGGAAGTCGGGGTCGAACGCGCAGGACGTGGACGACGACATCGACGGTTTCGCCGTGGCGGTCGTCCGCGACGAGGGTGGCTGGAAGGTCACCGCGATGAAACCGTCGGCGCTCTCCGATCTCGAGGACGCCGAAACCCAGTTGCGTGAGCTGCGTTCCGCGGGCGCGGTGTTCGGGCTCCTGGACGTCGACGACGAGTTCTTCATCATCGTGCGGCCGTCCCCGACGGGAGCGCGTCTACTGATCTCCGACGCGACCGCCTCCATCGACTACGACATCGCGGTCGACGCGCTCGACGCGTTGAACGTCGAGGTACCCGACATCGACCCGGACGAACTCGATCAGATCGATCCGTGGGAGGAAGGGGATCTCGGGTTGCTCGCCGACCTGGGACTTCCGGACGCGGTCATGAGCATCATCGTCGGCGACACCGATCTCTATGCCGACGAACAACTCGGCATGATCGCGGCACGGCTCGGCTTCGCCGACGAGCTGGGCAAGGTCCTCGATTCCCTCGGCCACTGAGTCGGTCAGAATTCGCTCGATGAGTGCGCCCGCCTGGGAGGCCATGGTCCGTGCGGCACTCGACGCGGCGGCGTTGTCGGGGACCGACGACGTGCCCATCGGCGCGGTCGTGTTCGACCCGGAAGGCGTCGAACTGGCCCGCGCCGCGAATCGCCGCGAGGCCGACGGTGATCCGACCGCACACGCCGAGGTGCTCGCGCTGCGTGCGGCGGCGCGGGCGTTCGGGGACGGCTGGCGGCTCCCGGGGTGCACGATCGCGGTGACGGTCGAACCCTGCACCATGTGCGCGGGCGCGATCACCCTCTCCCGGGTCGAGTCCGTCGTGTTCGGGGCGTGGGAGCCCAAGACCGGAGCGGTCGGCTCCCTCTGGGACGTCGTCCGCGATCCGCGCCTGTCGCATCGGCCCCAGGTGAGGGGCGGCGTCCTGGAAGACGAGTGTCGCGCCCTCATGGTCGACTTCTTCGCCACCCGACGACATCCGTGACCGCGGTGTCTCGGGGTCGTGACACAGCAAGATCGGTGAGATCTCAGGGTCGAGTCCGGTGGTCGTGGGCGCGCGGTCCTGGCAGATTGGACAGCAGCACCCCCGACCCGCGAGGAGTAGTCATGACCGATCCGTCCGACAAGGTGACCGCGGCCTTCGACACCGCGAAGGCGAAGATCAACGAACTCGCCGAGAGCGGAAAGGTGCAGGAAGCGCTGGGTACTGCGCGCGACAAGATCGACGAGTTCGTCGAGAGCAAGCAGGTCCAGGACGCCCTGGGCACTGCGAAGGACAAGCTCAACGATCTGGCCGAGAACGAGAAGGTCCAGGAGGCGTTCACCACCGCCAAGGACAAGCTCAACGAGGTGTCGCAGAAGTTCAACAACCGCTGACGGGTCGCTGACCTGCGGTCATGCAGCTCAGTGCACACCTGTGGCACGGTGGGATGCGGGAGTCCGCTCCTTCAGGCGGCGCCAGTGTCGAGCAGCCGGCGCATCGGTCGTCGCCGAGTTCTTCCACATCGGACGGCACCCGGCCGCGCCGAACCTCAACCGAGGAGGCTTCATGGGAACCACGGACGACGCCAAGAACAAGGCCGAAGAGCTCAAGGGCCGCGGCAAGGAAGCCGCGGGCAGCCTCACCGACGATCAGGACCTCAAGAACGAGGGCAAGGGTGACCAGGCGCAGGCTCAGGGCAAGCAGAAGATCACCGAGGCCGCCGACGCCGTCAAGGGCAAGATCGACGACGTCAAGGACAAGCTGACCGGCCACTAGGTCCGACTGCTCTCCAAGGTGCGGAGCGCGACGTGTCCCCTGCTCCCTGAAGGTGTGGGGAGCGCGACGTGTCCCCTGCTCCCTGAGGTGTGAGGAGCGAAAGCGACGAGCCTCGAAGGGCAGGTGACGGGCGCCGACACCCACGCCTGACCAGCCGATTTAAGCCTGACCGCGGGTCTGCGGTACAGTTTTCGGCGGTGGCGTGTCCGAGCGGCCGAAGGTGCAGCACTCGAAATGCTGTGTGCGGTAACCCCGTACCGAGGGTTCAAATCCCTCCGCCACCGCCGGAAATGACCCCCCATCCTCACGGATGGGGGGTCATTTCGCTCCTGCGGCCGCGGTTCGGCGGATCAGCCCATGCTGAACGGCTTCCCGTAGACGGCGATCGACTGCGACACATTGTCGGTCGTGATGCTCACCTTGGCGTAGGAGCGGGCCTGCGCATAACCGGCACAGCCGTTCACCATCATGGTCTCGTTGGTGTACGCGAGCGTGCCCTTGCCGCCGGAGAAGCTGATCGACGACGAGTGTCCGGCCGCGCCGAACGCGTCTTTGTACTCACGGTCGTTGATGACGTAGTTGACCGCCTGGCCGGGGCCGATGGTCACGCCGGCGCCGGTCTCGGCTGTCGTGGTCGCACTCTGGAGGTCGAAGTTGGGTGCGGTCGCGCCAGCCCGGCTGTTCGAGTTGCCGCCGAGTGTGAGCTGGCAGCCGACGATGTAGCCCGAGCCGACGCCGATCTTCGCCGCCTTGTCGGAGGTCGTCACCACGTATTTGCCGGAGACCCATGCATTGCGGTGTAGGGGTGTGCCACCCATCGAGGGATTGATCCGCGCGGATTCGTTGCTGCGCGTGATGGTCACCGTCGTACCGTCTTTCAACTTCTTCGTGACGGACTGTCCGGGGAGTTGGACGGTGGTGTCGGCCTGCGCCGGTGAGGCGGTCAACGCGGGCACCAGTGCCGCGCAGGCGAGTGCGGTCGTGGCCGCGATGATCCGGGTGCGCGTGATGTGGCGCTGGGGGGCGGTCATGGGAGCTCCGATTCGGCGAGTCGTGGTCATGGTCAACGGGTTCGCGGTCAGCCGATGGAGAACGGCTTGCCGTAGAGGTTCACCTTCTGGTGCACCTCACCGGTGGTCTCGATCGTGGTGAATGCACGTGCCTGGGCATATCCGCCGCAGTTCTGTACGTCGATCTGAGCGTCGTCGTAACCGAGGTGGTAGGTGCCGGCCTTCTCGATGTTCTTTGTGTTCAGCACCACGAAGGTGACGTCGCCGGCGGCCAGCGGAACGGTCAGGGTGCCCGACAGCGACGGTGCGGTCGGGGTCAGCGATCCGGACAGACCGCCTTGCAGGCCCTTGATGTTCACCTGGCATCCGATGATGTACCCGGTGGAGAGGGTGGCGGCGGCGCCGTTCGTCGCTGTTCCGTTGCTCCCGGGAAGGGTCGTCTCGCCGGCCGCGCCGACACTCGGGCCTGCCTTGGCGGGCTTGAGATTCGGTGCGTACAAGGTGATCTGACCGCTGACCCAGGTGGTCCTGGATACCCCGTTGGCGGCCATCGACGCCGAGACCCGGGCGCTCTCCTCGGACCGGACGATCTGGATGCCCTCACCTTTCGCGGTGCCGCCCGGAAGCCGCACGAATGCGTCAGCACCCGCCGACGCGGAGCCGGCCAGCAGCGCGGCAGTCACCGAACCGCCGATGAGTGCGGACAGTCCGACGGCCCGCAAGGTTCGTTGTGTCATCTCGTGCTCTCCTCGTTTCATCTACCCGTCCGCGGACGGGGTGTCGCACTGCGTCGAGAACTCATCGCAGGGGGATGGGCCCGTCAGCTGCGGCAGGGGTGGCGATCGTAGGTGAACGTACCCTAAATACAAGATGAGTGAAAAACTATGTACGGGGTTGACACGCACCCGTCAGCTAAAGGTAGCCTAACCTCTGCAAGGCGTGGGGATCGTGCCGGTGCCGCCGGCGGAATCTCACGCGAAGGCTCCGGGTTCGATTGCATCGCAGGCGAACTCGCTCTGCGTACGAGGATGTGTGAGTCAGACACCGGCGTCGTGCTCGTTGCTGAGTGCCGCCCACGATTCCCACGGTGCACTGCCCGCGGTGCACATCGGCGACGCCGTCATCGACTTCGAGCGCTTCTACGAGTCCGTGGAGTGGATGGCCGAGCAGCTGGTCTCGTGCGGCGTCACTTCCGGGAGTCGGGTGGCTCTCGCGATCCACACGGGTTGGGAGTTCGTCCTCGCCTGGCACTCCCTGCTCGAAGCCGACGCCGTGACGGTCCCGATCGTCCTCGGCTCCCACTGCGATCCTGCCGGGCCTCATGGCGTCGGCTTCGTGTTCGCCCACCTCGACCAGTGCGCGGAGATCGAGGATCTCCTCGACGTGGTGTCGCCGAATCCATCCCGGGTGCTGTATCGGGTTGCCGGTGACTTCGTGCTCGTCGCTCTCGGAGGTGCCGGTCCCGCGCACGACGAGGGCGGCCTCATCACCGATCTCGAAGCCGGATTCGTCGACACCGCATGCCGTCTCGTCGCCGAGGCGGAGTGGATGGCCGAGGACGACGGATTGCGTCGGGGTGCCCGTGTGCGACTCGAAGGGGATCTCGGCGCCCGCGAGACGATGGTCCGGATTCTCGCGTGCGCGTCGGCAGGGGCGTGCGTGGCGGTCGACGCCCCCTTCGGAGTCCCCCACTGGGGTGCCCCGGCGCTCGGTGACCGGGAGCCGATGGCCTCAGCGCAGCGCGGAGGCGACCCGGTCGGCGAGGTCGGTCTCGCGACGACTGACGAGGAGGTCGACAACCCGGTCGGAAGTGGACTCCGGTGGTAGCCACAGCGATTCCGCGAGTATGCGGGTGAGCCGGGGCCTGCCGACCCGTTCCGGACGTCGCCCCAGCCGAGTCAGGATGGCGGCGGTGGGTGACGCACCGGAGTGCTCGGCGCGCCGAACGGCGAAGGTGCCCGGTCCGAAGTCGAGGAACACCGCCGCACCTGCGGTGAGTTCGAGTGCGTCGATGAACCGCTTGATCGAACCCGACCGCGCCTGAACCGACGCCCACATGAAAGTCTGTGGTCCCAGCGGGGTCTCGAGGCTGATCGGGGCGCCGGGGCCGATGCCGAGGAGGCCGGCGAGGGCACTGGGGATGGTGAATCCTGTTCCGCGACACTGCGCGGGTGTGATCGTCGTGGCCCAGTGCACGGCGTCGTCCTCGCGGTACAGGCCGCGGGTCCGTCCGGGGGTCCGCCGGGGCCGATAGGTCCGCTCGCGTCGGGTGACCAGGCCACCGCGGATCTGGAATTCGCCCGCCCCGGCGTACGCGCGGATCGTGGCCTCGCTGACGTCGTGACGACCGCGGATCGTCGCGATGACATCGTCGAGGGGCGCGGCCCCGCCGCGGTCGGAGAGAATCGCATCGATCTGCAGATGGACGGGCTCGTATCGTGGAAGGCCCCACTCGGCAAGGCCGTATCGGGTGCGATCGGTTTTGACGATACGCGCGTCCGAGGCGAGTGCGTTTCGAATACTGTTGTGGGCACGGGGGATCGCCGAAGTCGCGTCGACGATCTCGTCGAAGGTCAACGGCGCGCCGCGGATCGAGAGCGCGGCAGCGACGATCTCACCCGTGGTCGACCGGGTGGCGATCGCGTGGTCGTCGAGTAGTTCGTATCCCACCCGCCGTAACCATCGTGCGGCCGAATCTCCGGACAGGCCCAGGTGATCCGCGATGGTGACGACCGAGGCCACCTCGCCGGGGCGCGCCGCCGCCGCGACCGCCGACTTCGTGAACTCGGCGACCGAGCGCAGGCTGCCCCGGATGATCCAGTTCTCGCTCGTGCGCAGACCCGACGCCGCGGCCACCACCCGCCAGCACGGGGCCTCGACGTCGCCCACCGGAGTCCCGGCGAGCGTCGAGTCGGCCATGAGCGCAGCGGCGTCCGCGACCGGAGCGGCCCGGCGGTTGATCATCGCCGACAGCTGGGCGAGGGCCGGGTCTGCGTCGATCAACGAGCGCAGGCGGTGTCGGGTGGAGCGATCGATCTGGGTGACTCGCTCGCGGGACAACCCGAGGAGGTCGGCGACCTCCGACTGGGTGCGTGGGTTGGCAGCGTAGACGCGCTCGGTCAGCACCCGCCGCTCCTGGTCGGACAGTCCGGCGTCGAAGGCGGTGACCGCGTCTTGCGCGCGCCCGTCGTCCGGCGGCCGTCTCGACGACAAGGGTCCGTTGGCGTGCGCGGTCATGGATGGTGCTTTCTCGGCGGGTCGGGTGACGTCGGTGCAACGGTGGCCCGCCTCGGGTTCGCCGACCGCTCGCGAGGGCCTGCGCGGAGCACCTCACAGGCTACCGGGACACCGCGTACGCAGAGCTCGACCGGACCGACGACGTCCGGTGTCGGATTGTCCCCCGAGCACAAAGGTCCGGACGAAGTCTGGCCTCCGCGACCGTTTCCGTCCGCCTCTCGATTTCATAGTGTTCTGGATCACATCGACCACGACGATTTCGGAGGCAAGCCCGGTGACCAGCACGTACTTCGCATGGGACCTGACCCATCGCGCCGACGCCCCGTGTGTTCGCGATGACGTGGTCGCCCTGGACTACGCCGGTTTCGCGCGGCGCGTCGAGGGTGTCGCCGAACAACTGAGCCGTGGTGGCGTTCGACCCGGGGATGTCGTGGCGACGTTCCTGCCCAACCGGATCGAACTGCTGATCGTTCTGATGGCGGCATGGCGGATCGGCGCGGTTGCCACTCCGGTCAACCCGGCATTCACCCCGGAGGAAGCCGAGTACCAGCTGGCGGATTCGGGAGCACGGGTCGTCATCGGCACCCGCGCAGCAGAACTGGGGTCCGGCCCTGCCCGGTTCGACGTGGAGGATCTCGCGACGGCGCCGAGCGCGGACTGGCGGGGCTCACTGTCACCGGCCGCCGGTGACGACGCTTTGCTCATCTACACCTCCGGCTCCACGGGCAGGCCCAAGGGTGTCCGGTTGTCGCACGACAACCTGCACTACATGGCGTCGACGATGGTCACGCATTTCGGTCTCACCGCGGCCGACCATGCCCTCCTGGTGCTGCCGCTGTTCCACGTGAACGCCATCTGCGTGAGCTTCCTGGCGCCGATGCTCGCGGGCGGACAGCTCAGCATCACCGGGAAGTTCTCGCCGTCACGGTTCTTCGACGACGTCGCACGACTCACCCCGACGTACTTCTCCGCCGTACCGACCATCTACGCGCTCCTCGTGTCGCAGGACGGTCTGACGGCCGAGGCCACCGGGTCTCTCCGGTTCGCGGTCTGCGGGGCCGCCCCGATCTCGAGAGAACTGCTCGACCGGGTCGAGGGTGCCTTCGGGATACCTGTCGTCGAGGGTTACGGCCTGACCGAGGGTACCTGTGCGTCGGCCTGCAATCCGGTCGTCGGGGTACGCAAACTCGGGACGGTGGGCCCCGCGCTGCCGGGCCAGCGGATCTCCATCGTCGACGAACAGGGCACGGAGGTGCCCACCGGCGAGATCGGTGAAGTCGTCATCAGCGGGCCGAATGTCATGCGCGGCTACCTGAACCGTCCGGAGGCGACCGCGTCGACCATCGTCGGCGGCCGGCTGCACACCGGCGATGTGGGCCGCCTCGACGAGGACGGCTACCTCACCCTGGTGGACCGCATCAAGGACATGATCATCCGCGGCGGGGAGAACATCTACCCCAAGGAGATCGAGAACGCACTGGCGACGCATCCCGACGTGCTCGAGTGCGCGGTCGTGGGAGCACCGGACGAACTCTACGGCGAGTTGCCCGTCGCGTTCGTCGTCGCCTACCCACACCGTGCTGTCGATGCGGGGAAGCTGGCTGACCACCTCGCCGGACGGTTGGCAAAGATCAAGCAGCCGAGCACGATCCACGTCGTGGACCAACTGCCGCGCAATCCGGTCGGGAAGATCGACAAACCGGCGCTGCGCTCCGGTCTCCGCAGTCCGCAGCCCATCTGATCCCCCGATTCGGCCCGAACTCGACGTCCCACGGCGGACGCCGAGCCGATGACCCGCGCGCCGAGACCGGCGATGCCGGTACCGCCCACACCACAACCCGCCCACACCACAACCGACCCATTCACACGACAAGGAGTGCGCACCAATGGGACTCACCCAACCAGACTTTCCCCAAGTGGACCCGGAGACATTTCTCCAGCGGCCGTTCTTCGATCGGATCCGCGTGCTGGGAGCCCACTGGGCAGATCATGGCTTCGGCACGCCGAAGATGGTTCATCTGATCTATCTGATGAAAGTCTTCGTCTTCTACGGCGGTGTCGGGATCGTTCTCGCGACGCTGACGTCCGGACTCAACCCGCTGCACGTGACCGAGTGGTGGAACCAGCCGATCGTCTATCAGAAGCTGGTCTTGTGGACCGTGCTGGTGGAGGTCCTGGGCATCGGAGGGTCGTGGGGGCCGCTGGCCGGCCATTTCAAGCCGATGACCGGCGGCTTCCTGTACTGGCTGCGGCCACAGACTATCCGGCTCCCACCGTGGCCCGACACGGTCCCCTTCACCAAGGGTGACTCCCGCACCGCGTTCGACATCGCGGTCTATGCACTCATCCTGGCGAATCTTGCTGTCGCGATAGCACTCCCGGGTATCGCGTCGAACTCGCTGGACTCGGTGGTGGCCGACAACCAGGGATTGGTGAACCCCGTTCTGATGTACCCGCTCATCGCGCTCTTCGTCGTGATCGGCCTGCGGGACAAGGTCATCTTCATCGCGGCTCGCTCCGAACAGTATCTCCCGGCGATGATCTTCTTCGGCGTCCTCCCGTTCGTCGACATGATCCTGGCGCTCAAACTGCTCATCGTGTCGGTGTGGGTCGGTGCCGGGATTTCCAAGCTGGGACATCATTTCTCGATGGTGATCCCGCCGATGCTGTCGAACACCCCGTGGTTGCCGAGCAAGAAGATCAAGCGGGCGCACTATCGCGACTTCCCCGAGGACATGCGGCCGTCGAAGCTGGCCGGCGGCGTCGGGCACGTCCTGGGCACCATCGTCGAGGTCGTCACCCCACTGGTCTTGCTGTTCTCGACGAGCAAGTCGCTCACCGTGGCGGCCGTCGTCCTCATGGTGTGCTTCCACTTCTTCATCCTGTCGACGTTCCCACTGGCCGTTCCGCTCGAATGGAACCTGCTCTTCGCGTACGCCTCGGTGTTCCTGTTCCTCGGATTCCCGGCCTGGGACGGCTACGCGCTGACCGACACGTCGATGCCGTGGGCGATGGTGCTGATAGCCGCCGCCCTCTGCTTCTTCCCCGTGCTCGGCAACCTCCGTCCGGACCTGGTCTCGTTCCTCCCGTCGATGCGCCAGTACGCGGGGAACTGGGCGTCGGCCACGTGGGCTTTCGCGCCCGGTGCCGAGGAGAAGCTCGACAAGCACATCGTGCGGCCCGCGAAGAACACCCGCACCCAGCTCCTCGCTTCGTACCCGGCCGAGGTGGCCGATGTCGTGATGCACCAGCTGCTGGCCTGGCGGTCGATGCACAGCCAGGGGCGTGCCCTGTACTCGCTGATGATCCGTCATCTCGGTTCCGACATCGACAGCTACACGCTGAGGGAGGCGGAGTTCTCGTGTAACTCGCTGGTCGCCTTCAACTTCGGTGACGGGCATCTCCACGACGAGCGGCTCATCGCGGCGCTGCAGAAGCGGTGCGGCTTCGCGCCGGGCGAGTTCACGGTGGCCTGGATCGAGTCCCAACCGATCCACCGGGGCACGCAGCGGTTCAAGGTGATCGACGCGGCGCTGGGCGTCATCGAGACCGGGACCTACCGGGTGGTCGACGCGGTGAACGAGCAGCCGTGGCTGCCCAACGGGCCCATCCCGTTCCAGGTCGACTGGACTCTCGACGTTGACGCTCGCCGCGCCGTCACCGATCCTGAGGTGGTGCATGAACCGAAGATGCGCTCCGATGACCGCAGCGCGCCACCGGTCCGGTTGACCGATCAGGCGCCGCAGTGACCACAGCTGTCGTGGTCGGCGGCGGGCCCAACGGGCTCGCCGCCGCTCTGCACCTGGCGCGCAACGGTGTCGACGTCCAGGTCCTGGAGGCGGCCGAGGTCGTCGGTGGTGGGGCCCGGTCGGGCGAACTGACGGTCCCGGGCGTCATCCACGACCACTGTTCGGCGTTCCATCCGCTGGGCGTGGGATCGCCGTTCTGGGCGGAGGTCGGTCTCGAGCGGTACGGGCTGGTGTGGAAATGGCCCGACGCCGACTGCGCGCATCCCCTCGATTCCGGCGACGCCGGATTGCTGTTCCGGTCGATCGGTGCCACGGCGGCGGGACTGGGCTCCGACGGATCGCGCTGGCAGGCGATGTTCGGTGATCTGGCCGAGCATTTCGACGATCTCGGCGACGATCTGCTCCGCCCGGTCGTGCACGTTCCCGGTCATCCGGTTCGCCTCGCATCGTTCGGCCCGCGGGCCATCCTGCCGGCCACCGTGCTCGCGCGTTGGTTCCGTACCGAGCGTGCCCGTGCGCTGTACGGCGGGATCGCGGCACACCTGTTCTCCCGGTTGGACCGTCCGCTCACCGCGTCGCTCGGGCTCATGATCGCCGCGAGCGGGCACCGTTACGGATGGCCGGTGGCCGAGGGCGGTTCGGGAGCGATCACCGCGGCAATCGTCGGCGCACTGCGGGACTCGGGCGGCAAGATCGAGACCGGTGTCCGGGTGAGCTCGCGTGCCGACCTGCCGCGGGCGGACATCACGCTGCTGGACCTGTCCCCGGCGCAGGTGCTCTCGATCTTCGGCGACGAGATGCCGGCCCGAATTCGCCGCTCGTACCGGCGTTATCGAATCGGGTCGTCGGCCTACAAGGTGGATTTCGCGATCGACGGGGACATCCCGTGGTCGAATCCGGACTGCCTGCGCGCCGGGACAGTGCACCTCGGCGGGAGTTTCGCGGAGATCGCCCACACCGAGCGACAGCGCGCGGCCGGTGTGATGGTCTCACGCCCGTTCGTCCTCCTCGGTCAGCAGTACATCGCCGATCCCGGTCGCAGTGCGGGCGGGATCAATCCGATCTACGCGTACGCGCATGTCCCTCGAGGTTTCGACGGAGATGCCACCGAGCAGATCGTCGCGCAGATCGAGAGATTCGCACCGGGATTCCGCGACCGGATCGTGGCGACGGCCGGCACGGGTACCGAACAACTCCACGCGTCGAACGCCAACTTCGCGGGTGGGGACATCATCGGCGGCGCGAACGACGGCCTGCAGATGGTCCTGCGACCCCGGGCCGCGCTCGATCCGTACGCGATCGGCGTACCGGGCGTGTACATCTGCTCTCAGGCGAGTCCGCCCGGTGCCGGTATCCACGGGTTGTGCGGATACCACGCCGCCGAGTCGGCGCTGCGGTACGCACGGTCGCGACGATGACCGCGTCGCGATCGTCGCGTGCGCTGTGGACAGCGGGGGACGCCGCGCGCGACCGGTTGGCCGGAGTGCCCGCGGCGGCCGGGTCCGAGCTGCTCGAACAGGCCGCCGTGATCGCGAAGACCCTGCACGAGAACGTGTCCGACATCGTCTCCGAGTTGAGCGCCATGATGGCCCGGGAGATCGATCAGCTCGACACCGACCCCAAGCTCGTGGAGTTGCTCGAGGCGAGCGTGCACGGCAACGTCTCCACGATCATCCACGTCCTGGCCAACGACATTCCGATCGAACACCTGCAACCGACAACCGCTGCAGTGGAATACGCGCTGCGTCTGGCGCAACGGGACGTGCCGTCGAACTCGCTCGTGCGTGCCTACCATCTCGGGCAGAACAGCGTGATGCGTGAATGTTACCGACTGGTCGAGGATCTCGACCTCGACGCCGGACAGTCGATGGCGTTGACCCGGCACATCTCGGATGTGTTGTCCGGTTACATCGATTGGATCTCCCTGTACGTGTTCGAGGCGTACGAAGACGAACGCCGACGGTGGCTCGGCGTCGAGGGCAACGTGCAATCAGCGGCCATCCACTCATTCCTCGACGGCGCCGATCCCGATGGGCGGGCTTTCGAGTCCGAGACCGGTTACGCGCTCGACCGCCGGCACCTCGCGCTCATCCTCTGGTCATCCGACGACGAACCTCGCGAACTGGTCGCGCTGACCCATGCGGCCCGCGAACTCGGTACCCGGTTGGGCGGAGGCTCCCCGCCGATCGTCACCGCGATCGACCGGTCGACGGTCTGGGCCTGGATTCCGTTGGTCGGCCGGGACGTCACCGACGATTCGTCGGTGAGCACGGTGCGCTCGACCATGCCGGCGGGAATCCGAGTCGCGGTTGGTCTTCCGGCATCCGGGGCACGAGGTTTTCGGAGAACCCACGAGCAGGCACGCGCCGCCTACTCGGTGGCGACCATGCCGGGTGGTGCGGCGAATCGGGTGATCGGATTCGGCGACCGGGGTGTGGCCGTGGTGTCCCTGCTGGCGCAGGACCTCGAGTCGACGCGGGCGTGGGTCCACGAAGTCCTCGGCGGACTTGCCGAGGACTCCCCGAACGCGAACATGCTGCGGGAGACGCTGTCGGTGTATTTCGCGACAAAGGAGAGCCACCTCCACACCGCTGAACGGCTCAACCTCCACCGCAACACGGTGAAGTATCGCGTCGGCAAGGCGCTCGCCGAGGTACCGGCGGACCGTGACCGCCTGGATCTCGCTCTGGCGCTGACGGTGTGCGAATTCCTCGGGCCGGTGATCTTCACCCGTTGAGCGTCGGTGTCCGATGTCGTCGTGTCAGGCGCCGTCGTTCGACTTCTGGATGTCCCGGCGGGGTTGCCCGGTGATCTCGTCGATCTTCGCCCCGGTCGTGGGTGCGAAATGCGTGTCGTCGAACCGAGGCCTCCCGTCGACGCGCAGGTCATACCGTCGAAGTATGTCTCGCACCGGGTCTTTCATCTCCGCGAAGACGAGGGTGATGTCGTGGGTGCGGAGGTAATCGTCCAGTTCGACGAGCTCGTCGACCGCGGTGGCGTCGATGTCGACGATCGGTTCGGCGGCGATGATCACTGTGTGGAGCTCTCGCCCCGCTCTTCTCGCCTCGCGGACCTTGCCTCGGACGTAGTCGTCGAACATGCCGCCGTTGGCGAAGAACAGTGGTGCGTCGAATCGGATGATGAGCACACCGTCGATGCGTTCGGCCTCGGGATGGCGGGTCACATCGTGGTAGCCGCGCAGTCCTGGAACCCGCCCCAACTCCGTGCGGTACGGACGCCACGCGAGATTCACGAAGGCGATGAACGACAGGCCGATCGCGACCAGGATGCCCTGCAGGACACCGATCAGCGCGACACCGAGGAACGCGGCGATCGACAGCGCGCCCTCGACCCAGTTGGCGCGGAACAGCGCCACCACGCCCGAGATGTCGATCAGTGAGATGGCCGCGGCGATCACGACGGCGGCCAGGGCTGCTGACGGAAGGTAGGCGGTGACTCCCGGTGCGACGAAGATGAACACGACGATCAGGAGCGCCCCGACGACCGCGGCGAGTTGCGATTTGGCCCCGGCCTGTTCGGCCACCGGGGTCCGGGAGGACGACGCCGAGATCGCGAATCCGCTCAGGAATCCGGTGGCGATGTTCGCGGTGCCGATGGCCGCCATCTCCTGACTGCCGTTGACCTGGTCGCCGGCGCGAGCAGCGAAGGTCCGCGACAGCACACTGGTGTCCGCGAAGGCGATCAGCGCGATACCGACAGCCGGGCCGATGAGGCTGATGACGTCGTCGAGGGTCACGCCGTCGAGGGACGGCGACGGGAATCCGCGGGGCATGGCGCCGACGACCGGCAGGTCGTCGGACCATCCGAACACCGCCACCGCGACGATCGAGGCCACCACCGCGACGAGGACACCGGGAATGGCCCTGCGCCAGAACTTGAGCGCGAAGATCAGGACGAGGCAGGCGATCCCGATGGCCGAGGGGAGCAGTTCGGCCTCGCCGGACGCGACACCCTTGACGATGTTGATCGCCTCCTGGATGACCGAATCACCGTCGACGCTGAAGCCCAACAGCTTCGGCAACTGGCTGAGCACGACGACGAGTGCGATGCCGTTGAGGTAGCCGATGCGGATCGGTTTGGACAGGAGATCGGTGACGAAGCCGAGCCGGAGCAAGCCGCCGATCAGGAGGACCAGGCCGACCTCGATGGCCAGAACGCCGGCGAGCGCGATCCGCTCCTCGTCGAAGGCGGCGAGCGGGATGATCGACGCGGCGATGATCGGGGCGAGCGACGAGTCCGGGCCGAGGACCAGGATGCGCGACGGTCCGACGACGGCATAGACGAGCAGCGGTATCACCGTCGCGTAGAGACCTGTGACCGGCGGCAGGCCGGCGACTTCGGCGTATCCCATGCCCGCGGGGATGAGCAACGCCGTCAGCACGATACCGGCGACGATGTCGCCCTTCAGCCACGACTTCTCGTAACCGCGGAGCACTCCCAGCCCGGGCAGGAACCGTGAGACCGTTTCCGGTTGCATCAGGCGATTATGGGCCTTTCTGGCCGCGCCGGCATGCCTTTGCCGAGTGGATATCGTGCCGGATTCGATCGGGTCAGGCGGTGACGGTCCGGGCGACGTTTCTCGGGGCTGTTGTCCGCGGCGGGATCACGGGCGACAGAGCGAGGGCGATGGTGCCGGTGACCGTGAGGTGCGCGGGGACCTCGACGTGCAGGGTGCGACGATGCCGGGAGAGGTCGACAACGGTGAGGTCGGTCATGGTGGCGCCCGCGAGGTGTGTCCCGGGGAAAGCGACGTCGAGCAACGCGGAGTGGAGCGGAAGAGCGGCGTCGACCTGGACGACGACGCGTCCGTGTGCGGCGACCGCGGACGTGATCCGGGTGACCAGGGTGGGGAACCACATCGACGTCGGGCACAGGGACTGACAGATCGGGTGGCCGTCGGCGTCGAGGTAGAACGCGATCTTGCGGTGCAGCGATTCCGCGCGAAGGGAGAGGTCGCCGGCGACGACATCCGCGCCCGACGTGTGCAGCTCTGTTCCCCACGTTGCGGTTTCGAACGTTCTGGTCACGGTGACGCCTTTCAGTGAGGGCAGTATGGCGAACAAGGTCACCCGATCAGGTCTACTCCGCGAAGTGTTGGCGGGGAACGGATCCTGGCGCTAAGAGTTCGTCAAATCGGCTGCTGCCCGGCGATCATCTCGAGCGCGACGTCCCGAGCGGCATCGAGCGCATCGGGTTCGACGCCCATCCCGGCGGTCACCAGCGCGCCCTCGTGCAGGATGAACAACCGTTGCGCCAGTGCGTTCGCATCGGGGGCACCGGCATCCGTTGCGATCGAGCGGAGAAGGTCTCGTAGGTCGTGCTTCTGCCCGACGATGAGCGGATGGGCCGGATGAGCGGGATCGCTGATCTCGGCGTGCGCGTTGATCATCGCGCATCCCTTGTGGCCTCGGTCGGCCGACCAGTCCCGCGTCGCGTCGAAGACCGCGGCGAGTTGCGCGTCCGGTGTTGCGTCGGCTGCGTCGAGCCGGGACCGGAGGAATTCCTGCCAGGCGGCGTTGCGGGCACGTAGGTACTCGACCACCACCTGTTCCTTGGAGCCGAAACGGTCGTAGAGGGTGCGCTTCGTGACGCCCGCCGCATCCGCGATGGAATCGACGCCGACCGCATGGATTCCGTGCTCGTAGAACAGCGTGGAGGCCGCATCGAGGATGAGACGGGCCTTCGGCGTCCAGTCCACGGTCACAGGTGCGGTCTCGGCAGTCACATGACAAAGACTACACCGATCGGTAAAGTCGCCCGCATGCGAACTTCACAGATCGGTATACCCACCCGGTGGGTGACCTTCGCGATGTCGGCGGTGTTCGTGGTCTGCTGGTCGTCGGGGTTCATCGGGGCGAAGCTCGGCGCCGGTGAGGCATCGGTGCTCACCGTGCTCATGTGGCGATTCCTGGTTGTGGCGGTCGTCCTCGGGTGTGTCGTGTACGTCTTGTGGCGGCGGCGTGGTCTGGCGCCGATGTCCCGGCGGTGGTTCGGTTCTCAGCTGGTGATCGGGGTCCTCTCGCAAGCGGGGTACACCGTCACCGTGTACTGGGCGATCGCGCTCGGCGTCAGCACCGGGACGACGGCACTGATCGACGGTGTCCAGCCGCTCGTCGTCGCCGCATTGGCGGGCCCGCTGCTGGGGGCGGTCACCCATCGGCGCCAGTGGTGGGGACTGCTCGTGGGAGCCGCCGGCGTCGTCGTCGTCACCTGGTCGGACGCGGCATCGTCCGCAGGCGCGCCCTGGTGGGCGTACCTCGTCCCGTTGTTGGGGATGGCCGCCCTCGTCGCGGCCACCTTCCTCGAGCGGCGCGTCGACGACTCGCCTTCGCCCGTCATCGTCCTGGCGATCCACTGCGGCGCGTCCGCGGTGATCTTCACCGCGGCAGGGCTTGTCGCGGGCGTGGCCGAGCCGCCGGCGGATGGCACCTTCTGGTTGGCGATCGTCTGGCTGACGGTGCTGTCCACGTTCGGCGGTTACGGGCTGTACTGGGTGCTCCTACGACGATCCGGCGTCACCTCGGTGAACACGCTCATGTTCCTCATGCCGCCTGTCACTGCCCTCTGGGGTACCGCGATGTACGACGAACCCTTCGGCTGGACAACGGCTCTCGGACTGGCGATGGCGTGCGGGGCCACCTGGGTGGTGAATCGTGCGGCACCGCCGCCCGAGGGGCGTGGTCGGCGAGATACTGAAACGCGTACTGCAACTGCCGCTCCCTGATTTGAGAGAACGGCAGACCCACTGCTCCCTGAGGAGCGCCCCAAACGCCGTACTCCGAAAGTTCCGCGAAACAACTGCTCCCTAATCCGAAAGAACCGTATAGCCCCTGCTCCCTGAGGAGCGCGCGGAGCTTGCGGAGGGCGCGTCACGAAGGGTCTTCGCGAGACGAGCTTGCGAGACCCTTCGTGACGCTCGCGAGCTCGCTCCTCAGGGGGCGGGGGTGACGCTCGCGAGCTCGCTCCTCAGGGAGCGGGGGTGACGCTCGCGAGCTCGCTCCGCAGGGAGCAGTTGGAGGTCGCTTCTTTCGGACTAAGGTGCAGGGAGCGGGCCGCTCCGCTCGCTCCTCGAGGACCCGCCGTTGTCGGCGCGCCAGGTCACCGTGACCGGAACCCGGTCGTCCCACGGTTGTCGCGTGACGAGGTCGGCGACACGCACGTACCCTCGTTCGAACTCGCCGACCGCCGGGTCGATGAGACGATACTCCTGCGTCTGACGGTGAATCGGTTGCGCGTCGAGCAGCACGATCCGGACCTCACCGGGCTCGAAATGACAACGCCGCTGCAAGGATTCGATGAGCTGCTCGTTGGAGAGATGCCCGTCCCCGAAGTTCCACCCCATCGCCGTGCTGCAGATGCGCTCGCCGTCGGTCAGTACGTACTGCTCTTCCGGGGTCGGTTGCATCGCGCGGTGCGCCAACGTGAACAACGCCCGACCGTGACTGTTGAACGAGCGGAACGCATAGCCCATGTAGAGCGGGATCTGGGCTGCTTCGGGACTGCCGTAGAAACGCTCGAGTTGCGCCGCCGGCATGGACGCGATGGCGACGATGCCCTTCTCGATCTTTGCGGATGCGGACGGTTTGATGCACCACAGACCCGTGTCCCAGTTGCCGGCGTAGTACCGCATGCCCGGCAGGAATGAGACCTTGCGCGGCATCAGGTTTCCGATGGTGACCGTGCCTGCGGACACGGCGAAGAGCAGGATCGGCCAGGGCGACTGGAGGTCGGTGAGTCCGATGTCGGGGTGGCCGACGAAGATCGCCACGATGCCGAACATCATGAAGACGTTCCATTCCAGCGGCACACCCATGGGGATCGACGACAGGATGCCGAAGTGGAAGACCAGCATGATGGCTGCGGCGACCGCGGTCACCCACCCGCCATGCGAGAAGAACAGGACGAGCGGGACGAGTCCTTCGATCGCCGTCGAGAAATGGGCGATCCATCGCGAACGGCGCCCCGGTCTCAGGTCGTCGGGAAAGTTCTCGAAGAACTTCCGCTTGATCGTCGGCGACCGCCAGATCGGATTGTTGGACATCATCGTTGCGATGACGAACGGGAAGTGTTTGTTCAGCTTCGACGTCGCCGCCCCCAGCCAGATGCACAGGAACACCAACTTGGCGGCGATGACCATGTCGACGCCGCTGAACAGGAACGCCACCGTGAACGCCCCGTACACCTCGCCGCGGGCCGCCAGGAACACGGTCTTGTCGCGTAGCCCGACCGCTGCGAGCACGCCCACGACCGCCCAGATCTGCCAGCTGGGGAGGACTCCGACCGTCGTGTCCAGTTCGGGGATCGCGCCGGACCCCGGGCTGAACAACGCGATGACGAGGACGACGAGCAACGCGGCATACAGAACCACATCGACCGGACCGCGAGAATCGCCCGCGGTCAACGGGATTCGCGGCCACGGCGGTTGCCGGATGGTCTTCGGGCGCAACCAGTAGAGGATCGATCCAAGGGGCGGGAAGAACCGGTTGTTCAGCGGACCGAATCCGCAACCGAGGCCCACGACCTCGAACAGCATCGTGTACAGCACGATCTTCTGGAAGACGATCGGCTCGTTGTACCAGGTGGTGACGTCGAAGAAGCCGTCGATGCCGGGGGTGCTGATCACGATGACCCAGCCGACGAGGACGTAGGCGAGGATCTTGCCGACATAGAACAGGTGCAGTGCCACCGGCGTCCCGAACCCGACTTCGGCCCAGTGCCGGGCCATCGGTCTGATCTTCTCCGCGCGCGTTCCCCGACTCCACGTCGCGAAGTCGATGTCCGGGGTGGTCTGTTTCAGGAATCCCATCGTCGGAGAACCTAGCAAACCAAGTGCTTGCTTGGTGCCGGTTCGGTGTCCTCTCATCGACGGGCCCGCCTGGAGAATCGGCGTCCGGCAGAAGCGCAGGCGAATGCGTGCCCCGTCCGCCTGTCACCTGGGCGTCGAATCTCGGGGTCGGCACTTCACGATGATCGCTGACCTGCGCAGGAACGGACCACCGTCGTCGTGAACCGTGGTCTACTGGATGAATGATGTACGTCGTGATCGCCGTCTTCGTGGTGGTCATGGCGGCGGCCCTCATCGTGCTGTTGGGCATGGCGATCGGCGCGTTCTCGGCGATGTTCACCGGCATGCGTGATGACCTACGCACGCGGAGGTCGGCCGCACGGGCGCAGCCGGACGGTCCACACCCGGCGCGCGAACCCGAAGAATCCCCGGCTGACCCGCTGGGCGACCTCGCCGACACGCTTCGATTGGCGCAGGCGCGGCGCTGGGAGTCATGCCAGTCGATTCGACAGCGACTGGACGGCGATCCCTCCGAGCACGGGGAGAGGGATGCCGGCCGGTTCACCCTCCGTGCCCTGGACATCTGGCGAGGTCGATCGCTCGAGAGCGTCGACGAAGGGGAGGCCGGGGTTCGTCGACACGGGGGCGACACCGGCGAACTCGACCGCTTCGCGTCCGACCCGGTGGGCCAGATCGCGTGGACGACCGCGGCGGTTGCGGAGCGCATCAGTGACCTCTCCGCATGGCGGCTCGACTTCTTCGATCGTCACTCGGTGCGCGTCGACCTGGGCGGGGAGGTCACCGCCATCGCGCGCGCGGCCGTCGGCCTTCGCGACCAGTTCGTCATACTCGGCGACGCGCCGTCGGGGCACCTGGCCGCCGACCCGGAGGTGGTCTCCACGTTCGCCGAGAAGTCGCTCCTGCTGTCGGGCCGCCTCGACGAACTCGTGCGGCGCCTCGAGGCGTTCGCCGGTTACGAGCAGATCGTCGCGCAGATCCAGCACCGCCAGGAGAAACAGGCGTGGCTCGACCGTGTCGGTGGGATCGACGATGTCGAGCACGTCGTCGCCACCGAATGGGATCGGGCGGAGGCCGATCGGATGCGGCACATGGCCGACGAATCGGATGTGCTGGCCTCGATCTACCTCGATGAGATTGCGCCGCTCGCGAAGTCGCTGAAGCGGGAGTGAACGAGGTCGACGGGTCTGATCAGTGTGGTGCGGTGATCACCTGGAACAGGACCTCCCGGCGGACGATGAAGCCCAGTTGCTCATACAGCCTGATCGCGCCGACATTGCGGGCGTCAGCGTGAAGGATCGGGGTGTCGCCGCTGGTCCGGATGCGGTGTGCCAGATCGAGTACGAGTCGTGAGGCGAGCCCGTGGCCGCGAAAGTCCGGGTCGGTGCACACCGCACTGATCTCGGTGTACCCCGGAAGCCTCAGCCGTTCGCCGCCCATCGCGATGAGGCGGCCGTTGCGTCGGATTCCGAGATAGGTGCCCATCTCGATGGTGCGAGGACGGAACGGGCCAGGACGGGTGCGCTCGACCAGATCGGTCATCTCCGGTACATCCGCGGCGGTCAGGGGCACGGCCTCGTCGTCAGGCCGCGCATCGACGCCCGCATCGATCATCTGCACGCCGGGCAGGTCCATCGTCGTATCCCATTCGGCGGGCGGACGATTCGTGACCACCGGCAGGAACAGGGAACCACCCGGACCGACGAGCTCGGCGGCATCTGACCAGTCTCGTGCGGTGGGCGAGTCGGGGAGGGCCGCCATGGGGCAGACATCGGGGTGATACCGCAGAGCCGCACCGTGGCGCTGAGCGAAGGGGGCATGGGGCCCGGTGAGGGCCGCGAGGGCCGGGTTGTCGAGCACCGCGTGACCGGCGAACTCGGGTTCGGGTACCCGTTCGTCGGTGATGCGGTCGGTCACACGGTGACGATACTCGGAGAGATCAGCTGCTTCCGAAGAGGAGGGCGCCGAGGAATCCGATGCCGATCACGGAACTACCGATCACCGCGCTGCCGAAGCCGAGCTCGGCGCTGCCGCTGCCACCCGCCCCGGCGGCGCCTGAATCGTCTGCGATGCCGCCGTGCCGGGAACAGGCGCCCTGGCGGTTCTCGGCGTGGCTGTACGTTCCGTCTTTGCAGCGGATTCCAGTCGGTGAGCTGTCGGGACCAGGGACGCAGCTCCCCTCCGAATTCTCATACCACCCCGACCCGCAGGTGTAATCGACCTTGTGACCACCAGGGTCCGCGTGAGCGGTCGCGCCTCCACCGGATACGCCGGCGATCAGAACGCCGAAGGTCAACACAACTACTGCGGCGAACCCTACGAGAAGTCGCCGCGCTGTCATCGTAGGCATCGGGCCATCGTCGGCGAATCGAGCGTCGGCGTGGCAGCCTTCGACGGATCCGGCACAGATCTGCCGTCGAACGTCGGGGGCGTGTCAGTTGATGACGATCTCCACGGGCACCGCGTTGCCGAGGGTGTGCCCGACCGGTGAGCTGGCCTGGACCTTGGCGTGCAGCTCGTCGAGCTTCTCCTGCGGGGCATCGGAGTCGAGGGTGACTCTTGCGGTGATGGACTCGAACCCTGCATGGCCCTCCGCCAGGCCGAGGAAGACGTGGAGGTCGAGGTCACCCTTCAGATCGATGCGTAGATCCTTGAGTTCGATGCCCGCGACCGTGGCGTTCGCGGCATAACCCACGGCCAGGCAGTTGCCGAGGGCGCCGAGCAATTGCTCGACCGGGTTGGGTGCCGTGTCGCCACCGCCGAGCGCGGCGGGCTCGTCGGATGCGACCGGCGAGAAGTTGCGAATCCGGGCCTCGGACGCGAACGAGCCGTTCCACTGGACGTGCGCGGCCCACGTGGTCTGTGCCTTGGTGGAGTCGCTCTGGATCGCTTCGACCAGTTGGCCGACGGCGGCGATGTCCACGTCGTTGAGGCGGGTGGCGGTCTCTGTCATGGTGCTCCTTCGACGGTCCGGTTGCCGACGAAGCTAGCGGGCGCAGCCGAGTACGACGACGTTCTGCCTCACGCTGAGCCGAACACTGGGAAGCTCTCGCGACAAGGAGCATGCTGCGCGATCGCTGATCGTGATCCGCGGCGCCGGCGACCCTGACTCGCAGACGTCAACTCGACCGGCAGACCTCGATCGAAGTCTGGCGGTCGAGTCGAAGTCTGGGAGTGCGTGCCCGCAGCTGCCCGGCGGTTGATGCGCACCGACCGCGCGACCCCGCGAGCCGGGAGATCGTTGTCTACCAAGTGATCTCGATCTCGAGCTCGGATTCTTCCTCGCCCCGTTCGATCTCGATCTTCAGCTGGACCGTGGCCGGGATGTCGACGCGGACGGTCTTGTTGTTCTCCACGAAAGACACTTCGTTGTGACGCGCGATGGCGTCTGCGAGCTCGTGGATCTTCTTCGCCGCCTCCTCACGAGTCAGTTCGGTCTTGATCTTGTGCTCGAACAGTTCGTCGCTCATCAGTCCATCTGAGCCGACCGGGTATGTCGGGTCAAGCGGCACCCGTGCCCAGATACGCCGACCCGCGATACGGACACCTCCTCGTCACCCGCACTTCACGGTGCATTGGAAGTGCTGCGCAACTCTGATGACCATGACCCGATCCCGACGAACCGACACTCCGTCCCGACGCACGATCCTGCGCACCGCCGCTGCGGGAGCGCTCCTCGTCCCGATCGGGTCGGCGATGGCGGCCTGCGGGTCGTCGAACCACGGTTCGGCGGCGCCGAGCCTGGTGAGGAACCGGCCCGTCCTCACCCACGGAGTGGCCACCGGGGAGGCGACCAGTGGAGGGGCGCTGGTGTGGGCACGGTCGGACCGGCCGGCGACCATGATCGTGGAGACTGCGTCCAGCGACTCCTTCGCGGGCGCACGGAAATTCCGTGGGCCACAGCTGACGCCCGACGGAGACGGGACCGGCCGGTTACGCGTGGCGGGTCTGGAACCCGGGCAGACCGTGCACTATCGCGTCACCCTCGAAGGTGAGGACGGAGCGCTCTCCGAGCCGGTGACCGGCACCTTCGCGACTGCTCCGGTCCGAGAGGGCGACATCACGTTCCAATGGTCCGGCGACGTGGTCGGTCAGGGCTGGGGGATCAATCCCGACATGGGCGGGATGACCATCTTCTCCACCATGGCCGACCGTGACCCGCAGTTCTTCATCCACTCCGGCGACGCCATCTACGCCGACAACCCGGTCGAGCTGACCCAGGAGCAGAACGACGGCAAGATCTATCGGAGTGTCACCAGTCCGGCGAAGGACCAGGTGGCACAAACCGTCGACCAGTTCCGTGGGAACTATGCATACAATCTGACCGACAACCACTTTCGACGGTTCGTCGGCTCTGTTCCGCAGCTGGTGCAGTGGGATGACCACGAGGTCGTCAACAACTGGTTCCCCGGAGAGAGCCTCGCGGGGCAAGGGCGCGAGGACTACACCGAGATGAGCGTCGACGTGTTGGCGCGCAATGGTCGTCGAGCATGGCAGGAATGGCAACCCGTCGCAGTCGGTGCGTCGGACCGGGTGTACCGCAGCATCTCCTACGGTCCGCTGCTGGACGTCTTCCTCCTCGACATGCGCAGCTACAAGGACCCGAATCCCGATGCCTGGTCGAGAGACAACGTCCACGGCCTCCTCGGCGCCGAGCAGACGCAGTGGCTCATCGACGGGTTACGTAGTTCGCGGGCCACGTGGAAGGTCATCGCCAATGACCTGCCGCTCAGCATCGTCGTGGCAGACAAGAACACGACACCGGCCACCGGTCCGAAGGCGATGGAGGCAGTCGCTCAGGGGGACGGCGGTGATCCGCTGGGTCGTGAGATCGCGTTCTCCCGCATCCTTTCCGAGGCGAAGGGCGTGCAGAACGTCGTGTTCCTGACCGCTGACGTCCACTACACCGCCGCGATCTCCTACGAGCCCGACCGTGCCTCGTTCCGGGACTTCTCGCCGTTCTGGGAATTCGTCGCCGGGCCGTTGCATGCCGGGGCGTTCCCCGAGAGTCCGCTCGACAGCACATTCGGTGCCGAATACGAGTTCGTGCACGCGCCGACGGAGTCGAATGTGTCACCGGCCGAAGGATTTCAGCACTTCGGTGAAGTGACGATCGACGGCCGGACCAAGGTGCTGAGCGTGGATCTGGTCGACGCGTCGGGAAAGACGCTGTACCGGAAGGATCTGGAGCCGTCGTGACACACCGCTGACCGATTGCGGGTTCGGCATCGTTAATCCGGTACGTACCTCGCACTCTGCGGTGGGTGATCACTCGCTCAACGGTCGCAGGAACTCTCCCGTCACCTCGACCGCGGGGGCTGACGATCCGCCACCCACGACCAGGGTCGCGAACGCGAGGTCCCCGACGATCCCGGCGAACCAGCCATGCGGGTTCTTGTTGTCACCGAACTCTGCGGTACCGGTCTTGCCGCCGAGGCCGGGAATGTCCCGGAGCGCGGTGGCCGTACCCCGAGTGACCGTGTCACGCATCATGCTTCGAAGAGCGCGCGTCACGTCGGCGGAGATCTGCTGGGGTTCGACATCTCCCGTCGTGCGTTGGTCATGAACCAGGCGGGGGACGACGGTCTCGCCGCGCGCGAGACTCGCCTCGGCGAGCGCGAGGCCGAAGGGGCTCACGGTCACCGTGCCCTGGCCGATGCCGTTCTCCACGCGTAGGGCGGGGGAGTCGGCCCTCGGTACCGAACCGGTGACGGTCGTCAGGCCCGGAACGGTGTAATCCGCGCCGATGCCGAAGCGGCGCGCCATCGTGGTCAGGGCGTCGTCGGAGAGCTTGTTCGCGAGGGCGCCCATCGTGGTGTTGCACGACCGCGCGAACGCGGTGGGCAATGGCACTGTCCCGAGGTCGAAGTCGTCCTCGTTCGGGATGGTCCGACCCTCGATCGTGGCGCGCCCGGGGCAGGGGACCTGTGAACCTACTCGAACCGCATCGGCATCGAGCGCAGCGGCGGTCGTGATGGTCTTGAAGGTCGAGCCCGGTGGGTACAGGCCGGACAGCGACACCGACCCCGACTTGTCGGCGGCGTCGTTCTGTGCGACGGCCACGATGCTTCCGGTCGAGGGTTCGAGCGCGACGATCATGGCCGCACGTCGTTCACTGTCGACGGCGAGCTGCGCCCGGGTCTGGATGTCCCGGTCAAGAGTGGTCCGCACCGGCGGTGTCGGACGGGGTTGAGCCGAATCCACGAGGTGGGTGGAAGTGCCCTCGGCATCGACGATCTGAACGGACCACCCGGCCGTGGCGTCGATGGCCGTGCGCCAGATGTCCTCGAGTCCCGACATCGCCGGCGAATGGAGAGCTTTCGTCGCGCTGAGGAGTGCGCCCTGCTCAGCGAGTGTCACACCCGGAATGTCTCTCACGGTGCGTTCGACCCGGCCGAGGTCGGATTCACGGAGTCGGATCACCGTGTGTTGCGCAGCGTCATTGCCCTCGAAGTTCGCGCGGATCCCTGCTGCCGTCATCCCGGGTTCGACGGTCCGGAGTGCGCGTGCGAGTGCGTCCGCCGAATTCAATTGGGCGCGAGACAGGCTCACCAGCGTCACGGGCTGCCACGTCATGAGAGGTCGACCGTCGGCGTCGAGCACGGGGGTTCGGTACGCGCGGTCGTCGCTGTAGGAGAACGATTCCCCGGCACGGAGCTGCCGATGCAGCACTGACGGCTGCCACCGGACTCGCCATTCCGAATCCGACTCGACGAGCGCCACGGAGGTCTGATACTCGACGCTGCGGTCGCGGATCTGCCAACGATGGCCGAGTGTGCCGCTGACCTCCTTGTCGTCGACAAGGCTGCCGGTGACCGAGAGCTTGGGTGTTGTGCCCATCCCGTCGAACATCGCTGCGATCGCCGTGCTCGCCGCGGCCGGGTCGTCGGTGAGTGCCGCGGCGCCTGCGGCATCACCCTTCTGGAGGGCGGCGGCGAACGAGCGCAACGCCTGCTCCGGCGAGCCCGATGACAGGAAGCAACCCGACACCGTACCCGCGATCACCGCACATGCACTCAGGAGTGCCCACCATCGACGCATGTCCCCGAGCCAACGCGGCGAGACGCCGTGATGCCAAGTTTCGGCACGCGATCGGTCGATAGCCACTTGCTATCACTCCTGCTGGGGTGTGCCTTTCTGATCAGTCATCCGGGGTTCGGAGTTCGGTGACCGCGACGCGGGCGACTTCACCGATGGCGCGATCGACCTCGGGCAAGGCCATCTCGGATCTCGCGCTCGTCGTGAACACCGCGACCGCCACCGGCAGTTCGCCGGGAAACTCGATGACGCCGACCTCGTTGCGGACGGCGACGAGCGTGCCCGTCTTGCCCGCGACGCTGACCCGGCGGAACGGAAAGCCAGACGCGAGGCGCGAGGTGCACACCTGCTTCCGCATCGTCTGGCGGATGAACTCGCACGACGGCGCGGACGCTGCGCGATCGGTCCAGATCGCGTCGAGCAGGGTCGTGCAGTCTCGCGGTGTTGCGGAACTGGAGTAGGCGGCGTCATAGGCGCTGACCGATGCGTCGGAGTCGGGATCGGCCAGGGCGGCGAACGCCTCGGCGACGGTGCTCGTACCGGTCTCCCGCTGCAGACGCTCGTGCAGTTCTGCGACCCCACCGACGATCCGGGTGTTCATCAGGCCGAGTTCGACCAGGTCGTCGTGGATGCGCGGCAACCCGACCTGGCTGAGGATGACGTCGGCGGCGACATTGTCGGAGACGGTCATCATCGACGTGGCGAGGTCACGCCACGACGTGGTCACCGGGTCCATGAACAGTGCGAGTCCGGTCGGGCCCTGAGCCCATCGGGTGGGGTCGACCGTGATCGACGCGGCGAGGTCGATGTCACCGCGATCCGCCATGCGGCACAGGGAGATCAGTACCGCCAGTTTGTAGACCGACGCGAGGACGACCGGCGTGTCGGCGTCGTGGCAGTACTCGACGGGCGTCGGACCGATCGTCCGAACATGGACGCGGCCAGAACATCCCGCATCGGCGAAGATCTCGCGGACAACGCGATCAAGGTCGGTGCGGACAGACTCGGGGAGGGTCGCGGGTGCGCTCACGAGGCTTTGCCCATCCGATAGAGGGCGGCGGTGACGACGTCGGCGACCTCGCCGAGGCCGGGTTCGCGATGCACGACCCGTAGGCGCAGAGCGGTGGCGTCTCGACCGATGGGAAGGCAGCGGATGGCCTCGACCGCCGCGAGAGGGGCACGATCGACGGTCAGCGCGAAGGCGTGCCCGGCGGCGACCGCGGCCAGCACTTGGTCGGCGGCGGTCACCGGATACAGCTGCGGGTCGAGTCCCGATTCGCGAAGCCGGTCGATCAGTTGATCGTGCGCGGGCGGGTTGAACGACCGAGGCGTGTGGCAGAAGCGCAGGCCCGCCAATTGACGCAGGCGGGGCCGGTCGGCAGATGCCACCGGATGCGTCGCGGGAACCACCACCGAACGCTTGAGTACGACGACCGGTCCGGTGGCCAATGAGCCGGTGACACAGGGGGCTTCGACGACGGCGAGATCGAGCGAGCCGGCCGACACCTGTTCGACGAGATTCACCGTCGAGGCGCTGACCGTCTCCTGTCCGGAAGCGACTTCGGCGAGGCGTTGTGCCAGAGTGGCCGTCACCGTCGAACCGGTCAGTGATGCAGCACCCCATCGCAATACCTCGGTGCGCTCGTGCAAGCGGCGAGCCTCGCCGATGAATCTCGAGGCATCGTCGACGAGCAGACGAGCGCGGGGCAGGAGTTCGCGGCCGGCGTCGGTGAGCTCGGCGCCGCGCGTGGTGCGTCGGATGAGCTGGAGTCCCAGCTGCTTTTCCAGACGTCGCAGACCTTGCGACACCGGCGGCTGCGTCATCTCCAGGCGGGCCGCGGCCTCGCCGAAATGACCCTCTTCGGCCACGGCGACGAAGAACCGCAAGTGCCTGATCAGATCCACGGGTTCCAGGATGGCATGGTTGGTGCAGCGAGTGTCTCAGCGAGGAGGAGCAGGCGTGGATACGTTCCAGACCGACGGACTGATCTTCGAGGTGACCGATCTGGGAGCCGTCGACGACCCGACTGTAGTTCTCCTTCACGGATTCCCCCAGGACCGCACCGCGTGGGACGAGGTAGGGCAGTCGCTTGCCGACCACGGCTTTCGGGTCCTGATCCCGAACCTGCGCGGTTACTCACCTGAGGCGTGTCCGCGGCCGGTGTCGCGGTACGGGTTGCCACGCCTCGTCGCCGACGTCATCGCGTTGCTCGACGCGGCCGAGGTGGACAGTGCTCACCTCGTGGGCCACGACTGGGGAGGGGCTTTGGTGTGGACGATGCGCAGAACTCATCCATACCGACTGCGTACCGCCACCATCGTGTCGACCCCGCACCCCCAGGCCCTGACATGGGGGATGGTGCGGACAGGGCAGGCGCTGCGTAGCTGGTACATGCTCGCGCTGGCGCTGCCGGCCGTGCCGGAACACGTCTTGACACGACACCTGGCTCGATTCTTGAAACGATCAGGTCTTTCCGAGGACCGTGCGAACCGCTATCAGCAACGTATGAAGAGAGAAGGTGTCGCGCGGGGCGCAGTCAACTGGTATCGGCGGATGCTGTTCGAGCAGCTTCGCCCGCCGAAGCATCCCCGGACGTCGTCGCAACGGGCGGTGCCCACGGTCTACATCTACGGTCGGGATGATCCGTTCTTCAGCGTAGCTGTGATGCGCAAGACCGCCGAAGTTGCTCGCGGCGTGGAAGTCCGCGAGTTGCGCGGCGGACATTGGCTTCCGGAGTCCGAACCGGAGGCGCTGTTGCACAGCATTGTTCGGCAGGTCTCGAATCCCAGTACCGACTGAACGGGCCGGCGCATATATCGCTCTTTACTGCGTGGGGCCCCTGGTGTGCTGCGCAGCAGATGGGTGTGTTACCGACTTCTCCTCCGGCAGAAGAAGTCCCCGGGTCGATCGGCGTGGAGATCGGGATGATTCTTGTTCCCGGTGCAGCTGCAGCTCATCGACGTTGCGGCAGTTTGCGCCGGACTTTGGACACAACTGCCGCAACTCGAACCGCGGCCCCGAAACGGGACCGTGCATGGCCTTCACAACACCACAGTGACTAGCGAATCGTCGCTAACAACCGCATGTTGGTTGTTCGCTGGACTGGGCCATGGCTAAGGTGTGTGGACCCCATGTCGAGCCGTCGTCGCTCATCCTCTGAGCCGGGCGAGTTCGTCCCGGAGGTTTTCGCGAGCACGACGTTCCCAGTGGGTCCGGCCGTAGTCTGTTTTGTACAGCGAGTCCATGTCAAGTAGATGGTTGAGAACGGTAGTCCGACCTGCTTTGTAAGCATCGTCTTCGACGCCAGAGTATTCGTCGCGGACACTGGAGTTGTAGGCGGCATACTCGCTCGGGCTGCTCGCCAGTATCGACAAGTCCGCGTCGCACAGTGCCGCCGCGTTCTGGTCGCAAATGTCGGCGGTGTGCGTAGCGGTGACTCGAACAAGCCGTGCGACCTCGGGCGCACACGCACGGCCGGTCAGCACCGTCTCGGCGAGGCTGGCGGACCTTTCTTCATTGTCTGGGGAGCCGATCTCGTAGACGGAATCGTGAAACCATGCCGCGAGCTGAACTGCTTCTTCATCGAAGGGAGTACCGGCAGAGCGTAGTACGGAAAGCGAGCTGATGACTTGATTCAAGTGTCGAACGTCATGGTACTTCCGATGGGGTTCGCTCCATCGGCTGATCAGCGCATCCCGATCCTGTGTGTTTAGGTATGCGGTTCCATGCTCAGGCATGAAACTCGCCCTTGGGTAGGCGTTGCCGAGCCGTTGACGGCCACCCTTCCGCTGGGGTGGTAATGGTCCAGTTGTCGGGAACTCGGCTGAAATCCATCCATCGACCATGTCCCAAGTAGAGCGAGTACGCCTCTTCGTCCGGGAAGTTGCCCATTCGCACATAGACTGACTCGCCGTCGAAGTTTCCGACGTACCACGAGCTGTCGAGCGGATCGGCAACAAAGTCGATCTGTGTGGCGAGCGCTTGGTCGAGGTCTGCAACGACGGACGCACGTGTTACCACTCTGACTCCTATGTGTTAATCGTCGAAGTGTGCGGAACTGACCATATCGTTCAGGGCTGACCACTTCTCAAGGCGAGTTGACATGGTGGTACCCGTGCACTGCAGGAGGTAGGCCACATTGCCCCGTCGATATGCCTCGAACTTATTGACCGTGTAGAGCCATTTGCCATCTTCTCGATGACTGCCTGCTTGTATGGTCGCTCCTTCGGTACGCGTACTTATCGGATACCGGTCCGCGCGTTGCTCGGTCCACTCCGGAAACTCGCGAGCCTCGACGAAGGCGTGATCGAACAAGTCGTTGATATCAACCGTCGCGTCCACTATGAAACGTGTCAGGATCACGGTGACGTTGTCCGTAAAACCCCCTTCATGGGCTTGTTGCGCTAAGTACAAGGCTATGAGCCCCATTTTCGCACCTGCGGGGTCGGCTCGATATTCGACAGCGTCTACCTCGATGCGCACGTCACCCGGGAGTGTTAGAGGATCGGCGACGCGTGATTGAACTACCGCCATCCGCTCAAGTCTGTCGTACAAAGTCCAGTTCTCGCTCAATCGAACAAGCCACCAATCTGCTTTCCGAATGTTCCTCCGACAAGTCCACCGGCAAGGCCACCGACGACTACCCCGATGCCGACACCGATAGGACCACCTGCTGCGCCTGCCAACGCACCGTACTCGGCGCCCGCCCACGCACCACCGACGGCACCTACGCCACTTCCCGCCGCTTCAGGGACGCTCTCCTCGCCATTCTTGACTTGGTTGTACCCGTCGTAGACCTCGTAGGCCACTGCCGCTGGTAGGGCGATCTTCGCCGCAACCTTCGTGGCTGTTGCGCCCATGCGGTCGGGAGCTACTTCTACTGGGCCAGCTCGAGGCGCCCGTGATTCAACCTCCCTTGGATCCGGCAGAACCGGCCTGTCCGGGTCTATCCCGAGACGCGTGTTCACGGACTCGCGGCTTGTGGATGAAGACCTGATGATGTCGTCAAGTGCCTGCTCGCGGCTCATCCCGTATTTTCGAGCTTTGTGCTCGATCAGTTGTTCCAAATTCTTGTTTGGCTCTTCGCGAAACAGCTGGGATGCGAGGTTTTGATCCGCCATAAGGGCGCGAGCCTTCGATCGGATCTCGTTCCGCAGCTCTTGCGCAATCAGTGCCCGCTGATCCAATGGCATATCAGACTTTGCCAAAGTGTCATTGAGGGACTTCAGTCTCCGTTCGGCTTCTGCGTAGTAACTCCTAGTCTCGGAATTCGTTAGTGATCCATCCGGGTAGTGTGGAAGACCAAGCGATGCAATACCGAAGACGCCCGCGTAGGTACCGTCAAATGCTCCCGGTGGAATCTGTTCAGGACGAAGTTCTCCGTCTGCTGCTCTGATCGCCGCGGCCAGATCATCATCCGCAGCCTCTGCATTGATCAACAGTTGGTTGACTCGAATCTGAAGCGCCGTCCGAAGGGACTCCCTCTTCTCCGAGTCCTCGGCGGACATCACGGTCTGTAGGGTGGAGGCCACTCTGCCGCTATCCTCGACGATAAAGCTATTGCTAAACGCGTCGCCGCGGATCTGGCCGAGGACTCGCTTGATGGTTTCGATCTTCTGTGCCGCAGCCTGCGCGGCCGCAGCTATCGTGGCGAGTTGGTTTCCGTGAGCATCGAAGTCAACCCGGGCCCGACCAATGGAACGCTTTGCGGCTGCGGCCGCGTCACCGTCCCATGAAGAGAACGTATCCAGGTTCTTCAGATTAGTTGACTGAGTCGTGCAGTGTTCTGCTTGGCCAGCGCACACGCGGAAAACCGCTTCAATGTCCGCTACATTCCAGCGATCGATATCGGATATCGATATCACAAGTTGAGCATTCGGTCCGAGACCGGGGGAGCGACGTCCGCTTGGCCGTCGCTAGGCGGTTTCGCGAGGTTGGCGGCTGAAATGCTGTCATCGAGTTCGAACTTGTACGCCGCAGCTACGAACCGAGCTGAGTTCTCTCCGAGACGTGCGGTCAGGTCCCGCGCAGACGCCTGCAGTCCACCAACTTGTTCTGCCAATGCTCGAGCCGACGCGCCCACCCAGCCAGCTTCAGCGGCCTCCGTCAAGGTCCGGAACCCGCCATGAAAAACGTCGATGGCCTCGTCGTGCCAACCGCCTAGCTGTTGACCCCCATACCGCAGATTGACAGGATCAACCGACACTCTCTCGCTCATTGCGACCCCCAGCCATCGACGAGCATGCGACCCGAGGTATTCGGACCCGTATCGATAGTAGGTGGGCAGGCCCTTCCGTACGGGGTGCACGTTGCTTCTGGGGATGGACCGGACACAAGTCGGTTACCCGGCATGGGACGCGGCTACCAGCATTGCGTTCCACAGACGGGCGCTTGTTGCCAAATCAGCGCAGGAACACCGCTGCCGAATCGGCGAGATCGAGGAGCGGCTGTGGGAAGACGCCGAGCGCGACCGTCACCAGGGTGCACAGGGCGATGCCAGACGTCGTCAACATACTCGGTTTCACCACGTGTGGGGCACCGGCGGTGGGGACGTCGTCGAAGAACATGGCGACGATGATGCGGATGTAGACGTAGGCGGCGATCGCGCTGCTGATGACGCCGATGACCACGAGGACGCCGCCGCCGGACCCGGCGGCGGCGGCGAAGACGTCGAACTTGGCGATGAAGCCACTGGTCAGCGGGATGCCCGCGAAGGAGAGCAGGTAGACCGCGAACATGGCGCCCACCAGCGGGTAACGGCGTCCCAAGCCCGACCACTGGGTGAGGTCGGTGGCCTCGCGTCCGGAGAGGTGTGGGTTCCGCGGGGCCGGTGCCGCACCGTGGATGGCGACGCTGCGAGCCGACGTCCCGCTGTCGGTGTCGGGCTCGCGGATCACGGCGACGGTGGCGAAGGCGCCGAGAGTGGTGAAGGCGTAGGCGGCCAGGTAGAACAAGGTGGCGCCGAGTCCGGCGTCGTCGAAGGCGATCAGACCGAGCAGGATGAAGCCGGCGTGCGCGATGGACGAGTACGCGAGCATCCGTTTCACGTCGTTCTGCGTCACCGCCATGACCGAGGCGATGACCATCGAGGCGATCGCCACGGCCCACAACGCGGGCTCCCACTGCTCGCGGAGCCCCTCGAAGCCGACGTAGAACACTCGCAGCAGTGCCCCGAAGGCGGCGACCTTGGTCGCTGCTGCCATGAACGCGGTGACCGGTGTCGGCGCGCCCTGGTAGACATCGGGAATCCACGAATGAAACGGCACCGCACCCACTTTGAAGAGCAGGCCGACGGCGAGCAACGCCAGCCCGATGAGGGCCAGCGTGGTGTCGCCGCCACTGTCGGCGGCCGCCGAGATCGACGCACCGATCGTCGAGAGGTTGAGCGAGCCCGTGGCGCCGTAGACGAAGGCCGAACCGAACAGGAAGAACGCCGACGAGAATGCGCCCAGCAGGAAGTATTTCAGCGAGGCCTCCTGCGAGATGAGGCGCCGGCGCCGCGCGAGTCCGCACAGCAGATACAGCGGGAGCGAGAACACCTCCAACGCGACGAACATCGTGGGCAGGTCACCGCATGCCGGGAACAGCATCATCCCGCCCACCGCGAGCAGCGCCAGCGGGAAGACCTCTGTGGTGACCGCGCCGGCGCGGGTGGCCTCGAACTCGGCGTCGGTGTTGGGCACCGATGCCCCGGACGGGGTGAACATGTCCGCGTCGACGCCACCGCCGGCCGGGCCGCCGCTGGTGATGCCGTTGCCGGTCGACGACCCGTCTGGTCCGCCGACCCCGGCGAGCTTGCGCATCGTCACGGGTGCCACGACACGTTCGAGGCGACGCTCGGCCATGAACCCGACCGCAACGATGGCGATGATCAGCAGCAGCCCTTGCAGATACAGGGTCGGGCGGTCGATCACGACCGCGCCGGACATCGCGAACTCGCCGTTCCCGCCGTCCCGCGTCTGCGCGACCGCCACCGTGACCAGCGCGGCGAAGCCGATGACCGGTGCGCCCAGCGAAAGCGACAGTTGGAGCGGGTATCGGAGCCGGCGTGGTGCGAAGGCCTCGACGAGCACCCCGATGACCCCGGCACCGAACACGATGAGCATCGGAGACAGTGACGCGTACTCGATGTTGGGAGTGTCGATGGCGGCGAGCGTCAGCGGACCGTCGGTGACGGTTGTCGGGTTCATCAGTTGCCCTCCGCATCTGGTTCGGCGACCGCCGGTTCGGGCACCTCGACGCCGACGGTGGTGAGCGTTGCCTGCACTGCGGGATCGATCAGGTCGATCATCGGCTTCGGGTACACCCCGAGTGCGAGGAGCAGCGCGAGCAACGGGGCGACGACCACCAGCTCGCGACCCGCGAGGTCCCGCATCGACGACGCCCGGGCATCAGACGTCTTCGGCGGCCCGCCCATCATGCGCTGATACGTCCATAGGATGTAGATCGCTGACAGGACGAGTGCCGAGCAGGCGATGACCGCCGCAACCGGGTAGCGGGTGAAAGTGCCGATGAGGACCAAGAATTCGCTGATGAACGGCGCGAGACCGGGGAGCGAGAGAGTTGCGAGTCCGGCGACGAGGAATGTGCCCGCGAGGACCGGCGCGACCTTCTGTACGCCGCCGTAGTCGGCGATCAGGGTGCTCCCACGCCGCGACACCAGGAATCCGGCGATGAGGAACAGTGCGGCGGTGGAGATCCCGTGGTTGACCATGTAGAGCGCCGAGCCGGTCTGACCCTGGTCGGTCATCACGAAGATGCCGAGGATGATGAAGCCGAAGTGGGAGATCGACGTGTAGGCGATCAGCCGCATCACATCGGTCTGGCCGATCGCCAGCACCGCGCCGTAGACGATGCTGACGACCGCGAGCCCGCAGACGAGCGGAGCGAAGTACTGGGACGCGTCCGGGAACAGCTGCATGCAGAATCGCAGCATCGCAAAGGTCCCGACCTTGTCCATCACGGCCATCATCAGTACGGCCGAAGCGGGCGTGGCGGCGACGGCGGCGTCGGGCAACCACGAATGCAGCGGCCACAGCGGCGCCTTGACCGCGAACGCGAACAGGAAGCCGAGGAACAGCAGCTTGGCCAGTCCGGTCGAGTCGTCGATCTGTCCGCTCGCGACAGCGGCGGCGATGTCCTGCAGCGCGAACGTCCCGCCACCGTCCGTGCCGACGCCGTTCTGGGCGGTCACCACGTAGAGCCCGATCACCGCGGCCAGCAGAAGGAGGCCGCCGAAGAGGTTGTACAGCAGGAACTTCACCGCCGCCGCCGATCGATGGGGTCCGGTGCCGAACCCGCCGATCAGGAAGTACATCGGGATGAGCATCGCCTCGAAGAAGATGTAGAACAGCAGCACGTCGAGCGCGACGAAGCTCATCAGTACCATCGCCTCGGTCGCGAGGAACAGCGCCAGGTAGATGTGCGCGCCCTTCTGCGCGCGGCCGCCCGAATCGTCCAGCGAGCCCGATGGTTCGACATCGCGCCAGCCGGCGACGAGCAGCAGCGGCAGGAGCGCCGCGGTCAGCAGGACCAAGACCAGCCCGATGCCGTCGAGCCCGAGTGCATACCGTGTGCCGAGCGCCGGAATCCAGCTGACGTCCTCCACGAACTGGTAGCGCTCGCCGCCCGGATCGAAACCGATCGCGAGACCGATCGACAGGACGAGGACGGTCACCGACACCATGAGGGCGAACCACTTCGCCGCGGTGGTCCGATGCGCCGGGACCGCGAGGACGAGTGCCGCACCGACCGCGGGCGCGACCCAGAGGACGGTCAGCCAGGGGATGCTCACAGGACATTCACCGCCATCACCAGGGCGACGATCACGGTGGTGCCGGCGAACATCGACAAGGCATAGGACCGGACATATCCGTTCTGCCACCCGCGTATTCGACGCGACGCGCCGGTCACCACATCCCCGACGGCGCTGGTGAGCGCGTCGACGCCGTCGGACTCGACCGCTACGAGGCCGGCGGTGACCCGCCGGCCCGGCCGCATGAGCAGTTCCTCGTTGACGGCGTCGCCGTACAGATCGCGCCGGGCGGCGACGGTGAGCACGGACACGTCCTGCGGTGCGGTCACCGGCACCGGCCGGGTCGCGTACTGGCGGTAGGCGACAGCCACGCCGACGGCGACCACGAGCAGGATGATCGCCGTCATGGCCCACACCGGGAGGAGATGGTGTGCGGTGTGTTCTCCGACAACGGGTTCGAGCCACGTCTCCAGCGATCCGCCGATGGCCAGGACGCCGCCCGACGCGACCGAGCCGAGCGCGATCAGGATCATCGGGCCGGTCATGACCCGCGGTGACTCGTGCGGGTGCGGTTGCGGCGCGTCCGTGCCGTCGTGCCAACGCTTCTCACCGAAGAAGGTGAGCAGCATGACCCGGGTCATGTAGAACGCGGTGATCCCGGCGCCGAGAAGAGCTGCGCCACCGAGGATCAGGCCCTTCGCCCCACCGGCGCCGAACGCGGCCTCGATGATGTGATCCTTGGAGTAGAAGCCGGCGAATGGTGGCACACCGATGATGGCGAGATACCCCACGCCGAAGGTGACGAAGGTGATCGGCATCAGGGTGCGCAGACCACCGTAACGGCGCATGTCGGTCTCGTCGTTCATCCCGTGCATCACCGAACCCGCGCCGAGGAACAGTCCGGCCTTGAAGAATCCGTGGGTCAGCAGGTGCAGGATGGCGAACGCGTAACCCGCCGGCCCGAGCCCGGCGGCCAGCACCATGTACCCGATCTGACTCATCGTCGACGCGGCGAGCGCCTTCTTGATGTCGTCTTTCGCGCAACCGATGACGGCGCCGAACAGCAGGGTGACCGCACCGACGACCACGACCCCGACCTGGGCGGCGGGGGCGAGGTCGAAGATCGGGCCCGAGCGCACGATGAGGTAGACGCCCGCGGTCACCATGGTCGCCGCGTGGATCAGCGCCGACACCGGAGTCGGGCCCTCCATCGCGTCGCCGAGCCAGGACTGCAGCGGCACCTGCGCCGACTTGCCGCATGCGGCGAGAAGCAGCACGAAACCCAGTGCGGTGAGGGTGCTCTCGCCTGCCTGGGAGACGCCGTCGAACACAGCGGTGAAGGCCACCGAACCGAACGTGGCGAACATGATCATCAGGGCGACGGCGAGTCCGATGTCGCCGACCCGGTTGACGACGAATGCCTTCTTGGCCGCGGTGGCCGCCGACGGCTTCTGCTGCCAGAAGCCGATCAGCAGGTATGACGCGAGCCCGACGCCCTCCCAGCCGAGATAGAGCCCGAGGTAGTTGTCGGCCAGGACCAGCACGAGCATGGCAGCGAGGAACAGGTTGAGGTAGCCGAAGAATCGGCGACGATCGGGATCGTGCTGCATGTAGCCGATCGAATAGACGTGGATGAGCGAACCGACACCGGTGATCAGCAGGACGAAGCACATCGACAACTGGTCCAGTCGCAATCCGAAGTCGACCTGGAGCTCACCCACCGGCACCCAGTTGAACAGGATGTCCGACACCGCGCGCTCGTCCGCGGAACGGGACAACATCCCGGCGAACATGATCAGCGCGACCGCGAACGACGCGATCGCAAGACCCGTGCCGAGCAGATGTCCCCACCGGTCGGTGACGCGGCCGCCGAGGAGGAGGACCGCCGCACCCAGGAGCGGCAGGGCCGGGATCGACCAGAGCAGTGACGCAGTGAGTTCGGAGTTCACCAATCCTCCTCTACCGCTTCAGCAGATCCGCGTCGTCGACCGACGCCGAGCGGCGCGATCGGAAGATGGTCATGATGATCGCCAACCCGACCACCACTTCCGCGGCGGCGACGACCATCGTGAAGAAGGCGATCACCTGGCCGTCGAACGACTGGTTCATCCGGGCGAAGGTGACGAAGGCGAGGTTGGCCGCGTTGAGCATGAGCTCGATGCACATGAACACGACGATCGCGTTGCGCCGTAGCAGTACTCCGGCGGCGCCGATGGTGAACAGCAGCGCCGCGAGGTAGAGATAGTTCTCCGGGTTCACCGGGTGCTCCCGGGGTCCTCGGGTGGGCGGCCCCGGAGCGTCCGCGCGGCCAGGATGGCGTTCACCGACAGGTCCGACGGCGACCCGTCGGGCAGGCGTGCTGGTACGTCGACGGCGTTGTGGCGTGCGTACACACCGGGCGTCGGCAGCGGGGTGAGGTTGACCCCACTGCGGAACCGGGCCTGCGACAGCTCTTTCTGAGTGAGTCGCGGTCCGAACCGTTCCCGGTGCGCGAGCACCATGGCGCCGAGCGTGGCGGCGATGAGGAGGGCCCCCGTCAGCTCGAAGGCCCACAGGTAGCGGACGAAGATCAGCTCGGCGATGGCTTCGACACCGGCGTCGCTCTGCGCGGCCACGACGCCGGGATTCCGGGCGCCGGTGACCACACCGACGGTGGCGCTGCCGATTCCGGCGATCAGCAGAATCCCGAAGCCGAGCCCGATGAGAGCTGCGGACACGCGCTGACCGCGCAGCGTCTCGCGCAAGGAGTCGGAGGAGTCGACGCCGATCAGCATGATGACGAACAGGAACAACATCATCACCGCACCGGTGTAGACGACCACCTGCACCACGCCGAGGAACAGCGCGCCCTGCGCGACGTAGAAGACGGCGAGCACGATCATCGTGGTGGCCAGGAAGATCGCGGAGTACACGGCCTTGGTGGCGAACACGACACCCAGTGCGCCCGCGACCGCGACCGCCCCGAGAATCCAGAACTGGATCGCCTCGCCGGTGGAGGTGCGCACCACCTCGTCGGCGAGCCACAGGGTGCCCACGGGGGTCATGGCTGTGTCTCCCGCGCGGTGCTCTCCCGCACGGTCGGATTCGGCAGGGTCACGCGCCCGTCGGCTGTCACCTCGCCCCGGTAGTAGTTCTCCTCGATGGAACCCGGCGCCATCGCGTGCGGCGGCGCGTCGACGCCGGGTTGCAGCGGGGCCAGCAGACGGTCCTTCTCGTAGATGAGGTCGGCGCGGTTGTCGTCGGCGAGTTCGTAGTCGTTGGTCATCGTGAGCGCGCGCGTGGGGCACGCCTCGATGCAGAGCCCGCAACCGATGCATCGCAGATAGTTGATCTGGTAGACGCGCCCGTACCGTTCGCCGGGCGAATAGCGCTCCTCGGGTGTGTTGTCGGCGCCCTCCACATAGATGGCGTCAGCCGGGCACGCCCACGCGCACAGCTCGCACCCGATGCACTTCTCGAGACCGTCGGGGTGCCGATTCAGTTGATGGCGGCCGTGATAGCGGGCTGCCGTGGGTCGCTTCTGCTCGGGATACTGCTCGGTGATCGTCGGTTGGAACATGCCTCCGAAGGTGACGCGCAGACCGCTCACCGGCTTCAGGAAGTCAGGCATCGGTCGTCTCCCTCACGGTTCGGGGCATCGGCGGGACCGGGAAGCCGCCGGCCATCGGGTCGACCGCCTCGGGTGCGGCCGGGTCGGCGGTCTCCTGCGGCGGGTCCGGGATGTCGGGGACGCGCATCAACCGCCAGACCGCGTAGGCGATCAGTCCGGTGACGACCAGCCCGGCGCCGGCGGACACGAGCGCGCGCGTGAGGTCGGCGTCGTCACCCGCGAAGGCGGCGCGGATGATCGCGACGACCATCACCCAGGTGAGCGAGATGGGGATCAGGACCTTCCAACCCAGATTCATGAACTGGTCGTAGCGCAAGCGCGGCAGGCTGGTTCGCAGCCAGATGAAGACGAACAGGAACGCCCACACCTTCAGCGTGAACCAGAGGACCGGCCACCATCCGGAGTTCGCCCAGTCGAAGGTGCTGACCGGCCACGGCGCCTGCCATCCACCGAGGAACAGCGTGGTGGCCAGCGCGGAGACGGTGACCATGTTGATGTACTCGGCGAGCATGAACATCGCGAACTTCAACGACGAGTACTCGGTGTGGAACCCGCCCACCAGCTCGCCCTCTGCCTCGGGCAGGTCGAAGGGCGCCCGGTTGGTCTCGCCGACCATCGAGATGGCGTAGATGACGAACGAGGGCAGGAGCAGCAGCACGTACCAGTGGTGCTCCTGCGCGGCAACGATTCCCGAGGTCGACATCGTCGCGGCGTCGAGGAACACCGCGGCGAAGGTGAGTCCCATCGCGATCTCGTACGAGATGACCTGGGCGGTGGACCGGAGTCCGCCGAGCAGCGGATAGGTGGAGCCCGACGACCAGCCGGCCAGCACGATCCCGTAGACGCCCACCGACGTCACCGCCAGGACGTACAGGACCCCGACCGGGAGATCGGTGAGCTGTAATGGCGTCTGGTGACCGAACACCGACACCATCGGACCGAACGGGATGACGGCGAAGGCCATCACCGCCGGGACGACCGCGATGATCGGCGCCAGCAGGTAGATCACCTTGTCGACGCCGGTGGGGATGATCCCCTCCTTGAGGGCGAGCTTGACGCCATCGGCGAGGCTCTGCAGGATCCCCTTGGGGCCGACCCGGTTCGGCCCGATCCGGGTCTGCATGCGCGCCATGATCTTTCGCTCGAGCAGGATGGCGACGAGCGGATTGACCACGAGGAACACGAAGACGGCCAGCGCCTTGGCGACGACGAGCCAGATCGGATCGTGCCCGAAGTCGTCGAGTGTGGGGAAATCGGCGGCGAGTGTCATGCGGCACCCCCCTCGGTGTCATCCTGCGCCGGCGCGAGGGCCACGAGGTCACCCTCCTGCGCGCGGAGCGCGGCGTGGACGTGCGAGCCGCGTGAGAACAACGGGAGCCACACGACCCGGTCCGGCATATCGGTGATCTCGACCGGCGCGATGACGGCGCCGTCGGCGGTACTGACGCGGAGAAGATCGCCCGCCCCGACCCCGGCTTCGGCGGCGGTCGACGGCGCGAGGCGGGCCACCACCGGCCGGGCGGTTCCGGCGAGGTGCGGTTCCCCGTCTTGCAACCGGCCGTCGTCGAGCAACATGTGCCACCCGGCCAGAATCGCCTGACCGGCGGCCGGAGCGGGGTGCGGCCTGTCGGCGACGCCGATGGGGGATCGACGGCCCGACCATGCACCGATCCGCCGCAGGTCGATGTGGATGGTCGCCACGTCGGCGCAGCGGAGGTCGACGCCCATCTGGCGGGCGACCGCGTCGAGGATGCGATGGTCGGGCAGGTGGCCGGACTCTTTCAGAGCGGCGGTGAAGCTCCGCGGCCGCCCCTCCCAGTCGACGAACGTGCCCTCCTTCTCGGCGACGGCGGCGACCGGGAACACCACGTCGGCGAACGGTGTGACAGCGCTGTGGCGCTGCTCGAGGCTGACGACGAACGGTGCGGCGGTCAGCGCCTCGGCCGCCGCGACGGGGTCGGGGAGATCGCCGACGTCGACGCCGGCGATCAGCAGCGAGAGTCCGTGGTAGCGGGCGGCATCGATGACCCCGGCGGTGTCGCGTCCGGGCCGCGGGTCGAGATCGGTGCCCCAGACCTCGGACACCGGTGCGCGGGCGTCATCGTCGTCGAGCGGCCGACCGCCGGGGAGGAGCCCCGGCAACGCGCCCGCTTCGAGCGCGCCTCGCTCGCCGGCGCGGCGTGGAATCCAGGCCAGCCGGGCGCCGGTGCGGTCGGCCAGCTCGGTGGCCGCGAGCAGGGCGCCGGGCCGGCTGGCGAGCCGTTCGCCGACGAGGATCACCGAACCGGGTGGCTCGAGGTGGGCGCGGATGGCGTCGGACCGGAGCGCCCGCGCTTCCTCGCCCGGCACGACGGGAAAGAGCGCGGCATCGAGCTTGGCCGCGCCGCGGCTGACGAACGGGGCGAGCGTGGCGATGCGTTGACCGGCGGTGCGTACCGCGCGGCGGAGGCGGAGGAAGACGATCGGCGATTCTTCCTCGGGTTCGAAACCGGCGAGCAGCACCGCGGGTGCGGTGGACAGGTCCGCGTACGTCGTCTCGAGTCCGCGCCCGGCGACGTGCGCGGCGAGGAAGTCGGCCTCCTCGGCGCTGTGGCTCCGGGCGCGGAAGTCGATGTCGTTCGTGTGCAACACGGTTCGTGCGAAACGGGAGTACGCGTAGGCGTCCTCCACGGTCAACCGGCCGCCGGTGAGGACACCGACGTCGCCCACGGCGCGGGAGAGTCCCTCGGCCGCGGCGCGCACGGCGTCTGCCCACGACACCTCGCGCAGCTCACCGTGTCGGTCCCGGACGAGCGGGGCGGTGATCCGATCAGTGGACGACGCGTAGGCGAATGCCCATCTGCCCTTGTCGCAGTTCCACTCCGAGTTGACCTCGGGATCGTCACCGGCGAGCCGTCGCAACACCTTGCCGCGACGGTGATCGGTGCGCTGGGCGCATCCACTCGCACAGTGCTCGCACACACTCGGCGTCGACACCAGGTCGAAGGGGCGGGCGCGGAACCGGTACTGCGTCCCGGTCAGCGCGCCGACCGGGCAGATCTGGACGGTGTTCCCGGAGAAGTAGGAGTCGAACGGTTCGTCGGCATAGATGCTGACCTGTTGCAGCGCACCGCGATCCGCGAGTTCGATGAGCGGGTCACCGGCGACCTGCGTGGCGAAGCGGGTGCAGCGGGCGCACAGGACGCAGCGCTCCCGGTCGAGCAGGACCTCCGACGACAACGGAACCGGTTTCGTGAAGGTCCGTTTGACCCCGTCGAACCGTGATTCGGCGCGTCCGGCCGACATGGCCTGGTTCTGCAGGGGGCACTCGCCGCCCTTGTCGCACACCGGACAGTCCAGCGGATGGTTGATCAGGAGCAACTCCATCACCCCGCGTTGCGCTCCCGCCGCGATCTCGGAGCTGAGCTGCGTCCGCACGACCATTCCCTCGGTGGCCACCGTCGTGCACGATGCGAGCGGTTTTCGCTGCCCCTCGACCTCGACGAGACACTGGCGGCAGGCGCCGACCGGTTCGAGGAGCGGGTGGTCGCAGAAGCGTGGGATCGTGATGCCCATCTGCTCGGCTGCCCGGATCACCAACGTGCCCTTCGGTACTCGGACCGCGTGGCCGTCGATGGTGATGCCCACCAGATTGTCGGTCGCGGCCGCCGGGTCGCTGTCGTGGGTGAGTGTCATCGGACGCCTCCTGCCCAGACGGTCGACCGCGAGTGGTCGAACGGGCACCCGTGGTCGAGGTGGGCCAGGTACTCGTCGCGGAAGTACTTCAGCGACGACACGATCGGACTCCCCGCGCCGTCCCCGAGCGCGCAGAACGACTTGCCGACGATGCTGTTGGTGACGTCGGCGAGGGTGTCGAGGTCCGCGGCGCTCCCACCCTCGTGCTCCAGCCGGTGGAGCAGTTGCACCAGCCAGTACGTGCCCTCGCGGCACGGGGTGCACTTGCCGCAGGACTCGTGCTCGTAGAACTCGGTCCATCGCAGGACCGCACCGACGACGCATGTCGTCTCGTCGAAGATCTGCAGGGCCTTGGTGCCGAGCATCGATCCGGCCGCGGCGACGCCCTCATAGTCGAGCGGCACGTCGAGGTGCTCTGGCGTCAGGAGCGGCGTCGACGACCCGCCCGGCGTCCAGAACTTCAGTTCGTGACCGGCGCGAACGCCGCCGGCGCGGTCGAGCAGTTCTCGTATCGAAACCCCTAGGGGCGCTTCGTATTGTCCGGGTCGAGTGACGTGACCCGACAGTGAGTAGAGGGTGAATCCGGGCGATTTCTCGGTGCCCATCGAGCGGAACCAGTCGACGCCGTTGCGGATGATCGCCGGGACGCTCGCGATCGACTCCACGTTGTTCACGACCGTCGGGCTCGCATACAGCCCGGCGACCGCCGGGAACGGTGGGCGCAGGCGCGGCTGTCCCCGGCGGCCCTCGAGCGAATCGAGCAGCGCGGTCTCCTCGCCGCAGATGTAGGCGCCCGCGCCGGCATGGACGACCACTTCGAGATCGAAGCCGGAACCCAGGATGTCGGTGCCGAGATAGCCTGCGGCGTAGGCCTCGTCGACGGCGGTGCGAAGTCGCCGGAGAACCGAGGCGACTTCGCCGCGTACGTAGATGAACGCATGATGGGCGCGGATGGCGTACGCCGCGATGATCACGCCCTCGACGAGGGTGTGTGGCGACGCGAGCATCAACGGCATGTCCTTGCAGGTGCCGGGCTCGGACTCGTCGGCGTTGACCACGAGGTAGTGCGGGACGGACGGGTCGGCCTGGGGAATGAACGACCACTTCATCCCGACCGGGAACCCCGCGCCGCCGCGGCCGCGGAGACCGGAGGCCTTGATCGTCTCGATGATCTCGTCCGGAGGAGTGGTCAGCGCGGTCGACAACGCCCGGTAACCGTTGTGGCGCCGGTAGTTGCCGAGGGTCCAGGACTGCGGTTCGCGCCAGTGGCGGGACAGGACCGGGGCCGCCGGGGGTTCGGGCTCGGGTTCGGGCTCGGGATGTGGTGGCTGGGGGGTGGTTTCGACTCGGTTCCTCGCTGCGCTCGGGGCCGGCTCGACCAGCGGGGGACCGGCCAGGTCGCGTTCGGTCTCGCGGAACGAGCGCACGGCACCGGTACCGCGTGCCGGGGCCGCCTCGACGCCGGCGCGGAGGTCCTCGATCAGTTCGATGGTCGACTCCGGGGTCTGGTCGTCGAAGAACTCCCAGTTGACCATCACCACCGGCGCGAAGTCGCAGGCCGCGTTGCATTCCACGTGTTCGACGGTGATGCGATGGTCGGCCGTCGTGTCGCCGGGTTCGACGCCCAGGTGGTCGCAGACCGCGCGCAGGATCTCATCGCCGCCGAGAGTCGCGCACAGGGTGTTCGTGCAGACCCCGACCAGGTATTCGCCGGTCGGTGTGCGCCGGTACATCGAATAGAAGGTGGCGACCGAGGCCACCTGCGCGCCTGTCAGACCCAGTTGTGCCGCACAGAATTCGATGCCCGCGCGGGTGAGACGACCGTCCTGGGATTGCACCAGGTGCAACAGCGGCAGCAGCGCCGATCGCGCGTGGGGATAGCGGGTGATGATCGGAAGTGCTTCTGCCGTGAGGTGTTCCACGACCTCGTCGGGGTAATCGGCCGGGCCGTCGAAAGTGATCGGCGGGACCGGTAGGTCGTGCGCGGGTGCCGACCCCTCCGGTGGGGGCGCGGTGCTCAGGTCCACGAACACGGGATCGGTCATCGGTCCACGCCTCCCATCACGGGGTCGATGCTGGCCACCGCAGTGATGACGTCGGCAACCATCCCGCCTTCACACATCGCTGCGACCGCTTGCAGATTCGTGAACGACGGGTCGCGGAAATGGACCCTGTACGGGCGGGTGCCGCCGTCGCTGACCATGTGGACGCCGAGCTCGCCGCGCGGCGATTCGACGGCGACGTAACACTGGCCGGCCGGGACGCGCATCCCTTCGGTGACCAGTTTGAAGTGGTGGATGAGGGCCTCCATGGAGGTGCCCATGATCCGGGCGATGTGTTCGGGCGAGTTACCCAGTCCGTCCGGTCCGAGCGCGAGGTCGGCCGGCCAGGCGAGTTTGCGGTCGGCGACCATCACCGGTCCGGGGCGGAGCCGTTCCAGACACTGTTCGACGATGCGGATCGACTCGCGCATCTCCCGTACGCGAATCAGATAGCGGCCGTACGAATCGCACGTGTCTTCGGTGATGACGTCGAACTCGTAGTTCTCGTACCCACAGTACGGTTCGGCCCTGCGCAGGTCGTGCGGGTACCCGGTCGAGCGCAGCACCGGGCCGGTGATCCCGAGTGCCATGCAACCGGTGAGGTCCAGATATCCGACGCCCTGGGTCCGCGCCTTCCAGATGTAGTTGTCGTTCAGCAGGTCTCCGAGTTCGTCCAGGCGGCCGGGAAGCTGCCGGATCACCTCGGCGACCCGGTCGATGCCATCGTCCGGGAGGTCCTGCGCCACACCCCCGGGTCGGATGTAGGCGTGGTTCATCCGCAGGCCGGTGATGAGTTCGAACAGGTCGAGGATCATCTCCCGCTCGCGGAATCCCAGGAACATCGCCGTCACGGCGCCGAGTTCCATTCCGCCGGTGGCCAGGGCGACGAGATGGCTGGAGATGCGATTGAGCTCCATCAGCATCACCCGGATGACGGTGGCGCGCTCCGGGATGTCGTCGGTGATGCCGAGGAGCTTCTCGACGCCGAGGCAGTAGGCGGTCTCGTTGAAGAACGGGGAGAGGTAGTCCATCCGGGTGACGAACGTGACGCCCTGAGTCCAGTTGCGGTATTCCAGGTTCTTCTCGATCCCGGTGTGCAGATAACCGATTCCGCAGCGCGCCTCGGTGACGGTCTCGCCCTCGATCTCCAGGATCAAGCGCAGGACCCCGTGCGTCGACGGATGTTGCGGACCCATGTTGACGACGATGCGTTCGTCCCCGGGCTGCTGTTCGGCGCGGGTACGGACGTCGGACACGATCGAGTCCCAGTCCTGCCCGGACACGGTGTAGGTGCGGGTGTGGGTGTCGGTCATCAGCTGTACGACCTCCTCCGGTCGGGCGGATCGACGCGGGTGCCCTTGTATTCCACGGGGACTCCGCCGAGCGGGTAGTCCTTGCGTTGGGGGTGGCCCTCCCAGTCGTCGGGCATCTCGATCCGGGTCAGCGATCGGTGGCCGTCGAAGACGACGCCGAAGAAGTCGTAGGTCTCGCGTTCGTGCCAGTCGTTGGTCGGGTAGATGTCGCAGATGCTCGGGATGTGCGGATCGGCGTCCGGCGCGGCGACCTCGAGACGGACCCGTCGACCGTGTGTGAGCGACGCCAGGGGATACACGGCGTGCAGTTCTCGGTCCGCGTCGCCGGGATAGTGGACACCGTTGACCCCCAGGCAGAGTTCGAAACGCAGCGCCGGCGCATTGCGGAGCGCCAGCGCGACGGTCGGGAGGTGCCGTCGCGCGACGTGGATGGTCATCTCGTCGCGAAAGACCACGATCTTCTCGACGGCATCGTCGTAGCGATCGCCCAATTCGTCGAGCAGGTGGTCGGCGATCTCGTCGAAGTAGCCGCCGAACGGGCGGGATGAGCTGGGCGGCAATGTGACCGGCCGGATCAGCCCGCCGTACCCCGACGTGTCGCCGGTTCCGGGCGGACCGAACAACCCGTGCCGGACGCCGATCTGCTCTGCATCATGCGGAGGGGGTGCCGGGTTCTCGGGATCCTGGTGGCCTGCGGGCGTGGTCATCGGAGCAACCCCTTCAGCTCGATCGTCGGGGTCGCCTGCAGGGCTGCGCGCTCGGCCGCCCAGATGGCCTCCTCGCGATTGACGCCGAGCGGCATCTCCTGGATCTTCTCGTGCAGCTTCAGGATGGCGTGCAGCAACATCTCGGGGCGTGGCGGACAACCCGGTAGGTAGATGTCGACGGGCACCACGTGGTCGACTCCCTGGACGATCGCGTAATTGTTGAACATCCCGCCCGACGACGCGCAGACCCCCATGGCGAGAACCCATTTGGGTTCGGGCATCTGGTCGTAGATCTGACGCAGGACGGGTGCCATCTTCTGGCTGACGCGACCGGCGACGATCATGAGGTCGGCTTGTCGTGGCGATGCCCGGAACGCCTCCATGCCGAAGCGGGCGAGGTCGTAGCGCCCCGATGTGGTGGCCATCATCTCGATGGCGCAGCAGGCGAGCCCGAATGTCGCGGGCCACAACGAGCCCTTGCGCATGAATCCCGCCAGATCCTCGACAGTACTCAGCAGGAATCCGCTGGGGAGTCGTTCCTCGAGTCCCATGGGTGGCCTCCTTCCGGTGTCGAATCGTGCGAAAAGCTGTCAATCCCAAGTCAGTCCGCCGCGACGCCATTCGTAGGCGTAGGCGACGGACACGTTGACGATGAACAGGAGCATGGCCATGAGGCCGAACCACCCGAGCGAGTCGAAGGCGACGGCCCACGGGTAGAGGAACACGATCTCGATATCGAAGATGATGAAGAGCATCGCGGTGAGGTAGTACTTGACCGGCACGCGCTGGATCGAGCCGGTCGCCACCGTGCCGCCCGCGGTGCGACGCGTCGGGTAGAGCAGGCTCTGTTCGACCGGCTCGATGCCGCACTCGTACGGCTCGAGTTTGGCGCGGTTGTACCGTTTCGGGCCGATCGCGATGCCGATGAAGACGCTGAAAACGGCAAACGCCACGCCGATTGCCCCGAGGATCATGATCGGGACGTAGGCGTTCAAAGCGCGGACCCCTCCTCGCTTGTGGCGACCGGAGTGCTCCTGTTCGGCGCGGCCGGCCCGGGTGTTCGTCCTATCCGTGCCGCCGGCCGATCTGGTCCGCCAGTACGAATGTGAGCTGCAACACAAGCCTAGGTGAGTGTGTGGCGCGAGTCACTGTTTTCTAGAGTTCGGCGTTTCCGATCATGTCGACGAACGCACGCGGGAGGGCGATCGGGTCGACGGGCAGGACGGCCACGGCGTCGGCGCGGGACCAGTCCGCGAGCCACCGGTCGTCGGCACGCCCGAGGAGGACCAGCACCGGCGGAGCGGGATCGAGTTCGTCCTTCATCTGCTTGGCCAGGCCCATGCCACCGGCCGGGGTGGCCTCACCGTCGGCGATCACGGCGTCGACGACACCGGCGTCGAGCTGTGCGAACACCATTGGGGCCGTGGCGACCTCGATATAACTGACGGGTGGGATACGGGGATCCGGACGGCTGCCGATCGCGCCGATGACCTGCGCGCGGGTCTGCGCGTCGTCGGAATAGACCAGCACCCGCAGGGCCCGCGCAGACTGGGAGTGGGTCACGGGTGTGATGCTACAACCCGACACCCTCGGGATCTGGGGAAAACATGCGTGCCAGGTGCACATCGCCGCCACGGATCGCGGGGTCAGTGCTCGGTGGAGAACCCCACGCGGCGGCGGTGCACCTCGAGTGCGAAGGTGACCAGCGAATCGATCAGATCCGGGTAGGACACGCCGGTCGCTTCCCACAGTTTGGGATACATCGATCCCGGGGTGAATCCCGGGATGGTGTTGACCTCGTTGAGCAGCCAGCCGCGGCCGGACTCCTCGTAGAAGAAGTCGACGCGGGCCATTCCAGAGCATCGCATCGCGGTGAACGTCTTCGCGGCGAGTTCGCGAACCTCGGCGGCGGCCGCCTCGGGCACCGGTGCGGGGATCACCAGCTGGGCGGCGCCGGTGACGTACTTGTCCTCGTAGTCGTAGAACTCGCTCCCCGGCTTGATCTCGCCCGGTACCGAGGTCTCGGGCGCCGTGTCGCCGAGAACGGCGACCTCGATCTCGCGTCCGGTCACGGCCTCTTCGATGATGACCACGTTGTCGTAGCGGAGCGCCACGTTGATCGCCGCGTCCAGTTCGGCCTCGTCGTGGGCTTTGGTGATGCCGACGGACGAGCCGAGGTTCGCGGGTTTGACGAACACCGGGAGTCCCAGGGCGTCGATCGCGCGGGTGGTGATCGTCTCCGGGTCGTCGACGCCGTCGCGGAACTCGACCCAGCGGCACTGCGGGATGCCCGCCTGCTCGGCGACGATCTTCGCCATCGCCTTGTCCATGCAGACCGCCGACGAGAGCACCCCCGCGCCCACGTATGGCAGCTTGAACAGCTCCAACATCCCCTGGACGGTGCCGTCCTCACCGTGCGGCCCGTGCAGAAGCGGAAGGACGACCGTGATGGCCTCGTCCGCGTGACCCCGTAGTTCGGTGAGCGGGTCGACGACGGTCCCGGCGACCTCGAGCGTGTCGGGTAGTGGCGTCCCGTCGGAGACGGCCGCGATCGCCTTGTCGTTGCGCAGCCAGGCCCCGTCCTTGGCGATGCCGATGGGGACGAGGTCGTACTTGCTCCGGTCGGCCGCGGCCAGCACATGTGCGGCTGTGACCCGCGACACATCATGCTCGGCGGAGACGCCGCCGTAGAGAACCACCAGACGCAACGGCCGAGAAGACATGACTGCCACGATACGGCCCCGCGCAATCGGGTTCTCGGCGTGTACTGGGAGACTTCGACTCGGCTCAGCAGGCAGGGACTCGGCTCCTCGCTGCGCTCTTCGCCGGCTCGGCCGGCAGGGGAGCCCCGTCCGCTAGCGTGAGACCGTGCATTTCAGAGCGAGCGAGGTCGCGGAGGCCGTGGGCGGGGAGCTCCTGGGCCCCGACGTGCAGATCGACGGGGCGAGCATCGACTCGCGTAGTGTCCGGCCGGGGCAGCTGTTCGTGCCGATCGTGGCCGAACGCGACGGCCATGACTTCATCCTCGCGGCCCTCGACGGCGGAGCGACCGCCTACCTCACGTCGCGTACCGATCCGGTCGGTGGGACCGCCATCCGTGTCGCCGACACCGCGCTTGCGCTCGCCGACCTCGGGCGAGCCGTCCGCGCCCGGATCCCCGATCGCGTGGTGGGCATCACCGGGTCGGTGGGCAAGACCTCGACCAAAGACCTGCTCGCCGGGGTGCTGAGCACCACCTACCGGACCGCAGCCAGCGAGAAGTCGTTCAACAACGAGCTCGGGCTCCCGATCACCCTCGCTGCGGCCGCCGACGACGTGGAGGCGGTGGTCCTCGAGATGGGGGCGCGCGGGATCGGGCACATCGACCTGCTGTGTTCCATCGGTAGTCCGACGGTCGGCGTCATCACCCGCGTCGAAGGCGTGCACCTGGAACTGTTCGGCGACATCGAGTCGGTCGCACGAGCGAAAGGTGAACTGGTGGAATCGCTTCCGAACGATGGGATCGCCGTTCTCAACGCCGATCACCGGTACGTCGCGGCGATGGCCGACCGCACCTCGGCCCGCGTCCTGCGTTACGGACTCTCACCGGACGCCGATGTGTACGCGTCCGACATCGTCATGGACGACGAATTGCGTGCATCGTTCCGGCTGCACACCCCGTGGGGGTCCACCGATGTCCGGCTGGGCGCGCGCGGCGAGCATCAGGTCCCGAACGCACTGGCCGCCGCGGCTGCCGGCGGAGGTCTCGGGGTCCCCGTCGACGACATCGCGACCGGTCTGCTCGGCGCGCAATTGTCCGGGCTCCGAATGGAACTCGCGACCTCGTCACGCGGTGTCGTGGTGCTGAACGATGCCTACAACGCGAATCCGACGTCGATGTCCGCAGCGCTGCGGTCGCTGGTCGCCCTGCCCGCGACGCGCCGCGTGGCGGTCCTCGGCACGATGGCCGAGCTGGGCGCCGATTCGCCGGCCCAGCATGAGGCGATCGCGCTCGAGGCCCGTGACCTCGGGGTCGAGGTCATCGCGGTCGCCGAGACCGGCTACGGCGACACCGCCCGGCACGTGTCCGACGTCGACGGCGTCGCAGCCGAACTCGGTGCCCTCGAGGAGGGGGCCGCGGTCCTGGTCAAGGGCAGCCGGGTCGCCGCGCTCGAGCGCGTGGCGCAGGCACTGCTGGACTGAGGGGGGTTTCGACAAGCTCAACCGGCAGGGGGGCAGCTCGACCGGCAGGGGGCAGCTCAACCGGCAGGGGGCAGCTCAACCGGCGAGAATCAGTGGTGGAAGTGTGACCCTTCACCCTCGCGCGGCATCGGGCTCTCGAGGCCGTCGAGGAACGACACCTCGGTCTCGATGTCGGCGATGAGTGCCCGGGCGAGGTCGTGGCTCAGCCCGGCGCGCACCACGATTCGCTGCACGGTGAGGTCGGCGAGGTCGTCGGCCATGGGGTACGCGGGGACGAGCCATCCCTTCATGCGCAGCCGGTCGGACAGATCGTAGAGCGTCCAGTTCTCGGTGTGTCCGGCCTTCAGTTTCCATGCGAAGACCGGGATGGTGTCGCCCTTGCTGACCAACTCCAGCCCGTCGATCTGGGCGATCTGCGCGGAAAGCCATTGCGCCACATCGAGAGAACCCTGCTGGACCTGGGTGAAGCCGTCTCGACCCAGCCGCAGGAACATGTAGTACTGCAGCAGGACCTGCGCGCCGGGACGGGAGAAGTTCAACGCCAGCGTCGGCATGTCGCCGCCGAGATAGGAGCAGTGGAACACCATGCTCTCCGGCAGTGCCTCGGTGTCGCGCCACACGATCCACCCGACGCCCGGGTAGACGAGACCGTACTTGTGGCCGGAGGTGTTGATCGAGACGACCCGGTCGACGCGGAAGTCCCACTCGAGATCGGGCTGGCAGAAGGGGGCGATCATCGCCCCCGACGCGCCGTCGATGTGGATCTTGACGTCAAGGCCGGTGTCGGCCTGGATCTCGTCGAGCTTCGCCGCGATCGCGGTCACCGGCTCGTACATGCCCGTGTAGGTCTGCCCCATGATGGCGACGACCCCGATGGTGTTCTCGTCCACGTACTTCTCGAGTTCATGACCGTCGAGCACGAGGTGGTCGGGACTGATCGGCACCCACTTCGGCTCCACTTCGAAATAGTTGCAGAACTTCTCCCAGCAGACCTGGACCGCCGTCGACAGCACGATGTTGGGGTTCTCGGTCGACTTGCCTTCGGCGCGGCGTCGGGTCTGCCAGTGCCGCTTGAGGGCGAGCCCGCCCAGCATGCAGGCCTCCGACGACCCGATCGTCGAGGTGCCGATGGCATTCTCGACGTCGGGGTTGTGCCAGAGGTCGGCGAGGATGCGCCAGCACCGGTCCTCGATCGCGGCGGTCTGCGGATACTCGTCCTTGTCGATCATGTTCTTGTCGACGGTTTCCGCGTACAGCTTCTGCGCCTCGCTGTCCATCCACGTCGACACGAAGGTCGCGAGGTTGAGGCGCGCATTGCCGTCGAGCATCGCCTCGTCGTGGACGATCTGATATGCCGTCTCCGGCAACAACATCGAGTCGCCCAGGGCGAATTTGGGCAGTTCGGTCGCCTCGCCGGTCCGGGTGAACACGGTCCGCAGGATCATCGCGTCGCCGATGTTGGTTGTGGCACGCGCGCCACCGGACTGGTTGTGGACACCCTCGTCAGTGGTCATGAACAGGTAATTTAACCGACCACGACGCCCGACGGGCGGCGATCGTCACCCTTGTCCTGCGTTTGCCCGGATCACCTCCTGCAGGTACGCGGCCAGCCCGGGCGCGTGCTCGTCGTAGTGTGCGGTGAAGCGTGGGTCCGCGACGTACATGTCGGCCAGGCAGACCTGCATCGCGTGGTCGCAGTCGTAGAACCGACCGATCTGCGCGCGGTGCTCCTCGGCGAGCGAGTTGGCCTCCGCGGTGCCCGGTGCCACTCCTCGACGCATCGCCTCGGCGAGACGGCGCTCGAGATCGTCGGTCTCGTCCTTGATCTGTTCCCACTCGGCCTTTGTGAATTCCGCGGTCCGCGTTCGACTCTGCTTCCACGCGTCGGTGTCACCCCAGCGTTCCTCCGCTTCGGCGGCGTACTTCTCGCCGAGCCAGTCGTCCCCGAAGATCTCGGCCTGCTCGGCCGCCGACAGGGCGATGCCCTTTTTCTTGGCGTTCATCATCTCCTCCAGTGCCGCGACCATCCGGAGCAAGCGATCGATTCGACCGGTGAGGATCTCGCGCTGGGTCTGGAGATGACTCAGCGGGTCCGCATCGGGGTCGTCGAGCAGGGCCGCTATCTGCTCGAGGGAAAAGCCCAACTCGCGGTAGGTGAGTACCTGGTGGAGTCGTTCGACGTCGGTGTCGTCGTACACGCGGTATCCGGCCGGGGTCCGCCCGGACGGCACCACCAGACCGATCTGGTCGTAGTGATGCAGCGTGCGGATGCTGACGCCGACCATGCCGGCGACGACACCGACGGTCAGCTCCCTGATCTCCACCTTCGAAGTGTGCTGTTCCTCGCTCACATCGACAACCCTGCTGCCTGACGCCGCGTGAGGGTCAAGCGCACAGTTCTACTGCTCCGAGCTCGAGGCGTCGGCGTCAAAGAAACTTGACGTGTGTATCAGATCGGACTCGTGGGTAGGTGGAGGTCGAGCGAGGGCCGTCGGCCCGGTAGTGTTGGTATCACCAGCAACACCAGTAACACGCGCACCACGATCTGGAGTCACCGAATGCCCGTGCCGTATGGCCGCAGCCCTCGCCGAGGCCTCGGCATTCGAACCCTGCTGACCGGGGCGGCCATCGTCGTCGCTCTCCTCGCCGGACTCGTCCAGGCCGGCGGGGCCCAGGCGGCGGACGGTTACCCGTATGTGAATCTCGGCGACAGCTACAGCGCAGGCGCTTCGGTGTTCCCCCAGGCGACGAGTGCGGCGACGTTCTGCTCGAACTCGGAGGTCAACTACTCCAGTCTCGTCGCCAAGCGACGCGGGACCCAGGTCGTCGACGTCAGTTGCGCGGGCGCGACGACCGAAGACCTGACCAAGTCACAGTATCGGTGGCAGGGGCCGCAGATCAGTGCGATCGGGCCGGCCACCCGCCTGGTCACCCTGACGATCGGCGCGAACAACAACGGGCTGTTCAGCGACTCGACCTCGGCCTGCCAGCAGGCATGGCTGTCCGCGCCGTTGTCGGCGACCCCGTGCCGCGACAAGTTCGGCACGTCGTTGGTCGACGAGGTCAACTCCTCGACCTACCCCGACCTCGTGGACGCGTTGCGCCTCGTCGGCCGGGCCGCGCCGCGCGCCCGCGTCGTCCTCGTCGGGTATCCGCAGATCTTCCCGGCCGCAGGCTCTGTGCTCTGCTCGGCGTCGTTGCTCACGACGCCCGGGGACACCGAATACCTGCACCGGGTCTTCACCACCCTCAACGACGCCATGCGCCGCGCCGCGGCAGCCACACACGCAACCTTTGTCGACATGACCAAGGTCTCTGCCGGCCACGACGCCTGCGCGGGCGATCGGCGATGGGTCGAGCCGACGCTCGGTGCGGTCAGTTTCCCGGCGATGCACGCCAATGCGCGTGGCCAGCAGGCGATGGCCGATCAGGTCGTGGCCGCGCTGCGCTGATGGAGATCGTTCCGCGGTCTGCACGCCGTCGGCCACCATCCACTCGACGGTGCGGATGTCACAGGAGCGCGGCGACCTTCTCGGCGGTTTCCTTGGCTGATCCCGGATTCTGGCCGGTGACGAGTTTGCCGTCGACGACGGCGTAGGAGACGAACGGAAGTCTGGCTTTTTCGTAGAGAGCGCCGCGCTGTTTGGCGGCTTCCTCGGCGTTGTAGGGCACGAGCTTGTCGACTCGCGCGAGTTTCTCTTCTCGCCAGGCGAATCCGGTCATCTTCTTGCCGGCGATCAAGTAGGAGCCGTCGGAGAGTCGGGTATTGAGCAGGCCACAGTAGCCGTGGCAGACCGAGGAGACGACACCACCGCGTTCCCAGATCTCGCGGGTGATGCGTTGCAGGCCGTCGCTGTCGAGGAAGTCGTACATGACGGCGTGACCGCCGGTGAAGTAGATGGCGTCGTAGTCGGCGGAGTCGATCTCGTCGGGGCGACGGGTGTTCTGCAGCAGCGCCATCTTGGCTGGGTCGGCGCGCCAGGCTTTCGCGGTCTTGTCGTAGTTGGGGAACTTGAGTGCCCGCGGTTCCAGCGGTACGACCCCACCGGCCGGGCTGACGAGGGTCTGCTCGAAACCGTGTTCCCCGAAAACGTGCCAGGCGTGGGTGAGTTCGGAGAGCCACAAGCCGGTCGGATGCTGGGGGTCGTCATAGTGGCCGACGTTCGTGACGACGTTCAGAATGCGTGTGGGCATGTCGCCCTCCCTCGTGTGCAGGAGAAGTCTCAGTGCAGAGCAGTTTTCAGGGCGTCGATCGCGAGATGGCGGGCGACGTCGGCGCCCTTGGTGTTCCGCAGGCTGTCCAGGAGCAGGAAGTCGTGGACCATGCCGGCGACTCGCACCGAGGTGACGTCGACGCCTGGATGTAGAAAACGACCGGCAGTGGCCCATCGGCGTTTGTGGGAGGTGCAGGCCACCATCGCACCCCGACATCAAAGAATATTTACATCAGTGGACAGAATTGGCTAGGGTTCGGTCGGGCACCAATTGGCCCGGATAGATACGAGCGTTGGAGAGCGAACGGAAGGAAACCATGAAGCAGCTCAGCATCACGCGACGCCTAGCCGGAACCGTGGCAGCGGTGGCAATCGGAACACTCGGACTTGCGGGTTGCAGCGGCGACAGCAACGACAGTGTGTCCTCTGCGTCGTCGGCTGCCTCTGGTGCGGTCGAGTCGGGGGTCTCGAAGGCCGAATCGGCTGTGTCGTCGGCGAAGTCGGAGGTCGCCGACGGAGACAAGAAGGTGGAACTGACAGCCAAGGACGGCGCGAAGGTTACCCTCATCGGATCGATCGCCGCTAAGTACGACTCCGCGACCGAGGCGCAGAAGGCCGATCTCGGAGCCCCCCTGACCGGGAGCAACACCTCGGGCGAAGGTTCGAATGGCGTGGTGTTCCAGCAGTTCGACGGCGGTGTCATCACCGCCAAGAACGACGACGCCGGCACTCCTGCGTACATCACCTGGGGCAAGATCCGGGACGCCTGGAACGTCCCGCGAGACGACTCCGGCACCCCGACCCCCAGCGGCAAGGGCGGTTCGCAGGGGCCCCTGGGCGTCGCCACAAGTGACGAGACCGACAAGGCCGGAGTCAAGGAGTCGACCTTCGAACACGGCACGATCACCTGGACCGAAGCGACTGACAAGGTCGAGGTGACCGTCAACGGCACGGTCGTCCCAACCGAGTGATAATCGGTGACCACTTCCGCGCCCACCCGCTCACCGCGGGTGGGCGTGGACTAGGTGTCGTCCTCGCCGCCCGCATCGCCGGCGCCCGCGCGTCGACTGAGCCAGGGTGTCGTCGGAACGTCGCCGGCGCGTGAGGAACTGCTGCAGAGGGCGCACCGAGTTGGGATGATCTGACCGCATGGTGCTCATCGGCACCCGGGTTTACTCTGGCGCGGTGACGAATGAGGATATTGCCGTAGGCGCAGTTGTCTTCTACGACGCGGTAGGGCGTATTTTGACCGTCCGGAAGACCAACACGCGGTTGTTCATGCTCCCCGGCGGAAAAATCGCTGATTCCGAATCGCCGCTGGACGCCGCGGTCCGGGAGGTCGCGGAAGAACTCGAAGTGACGCTCGATCCGGCGAAACTGACGATCCTGGGCAGTTTCACCGCTCCGGCAGCTAACGAGCCCGGACAAAGAGTTGTCGCGACTGTGTACCAGTACCCGGAGACCCCGAACGCGAGACCTGCTGCCGAAATTGCTGAGGTGCAATGGCTCAATCCGGAACGCCACGCCGGACTGATCGCTCCCTTGCTGCGCGACGAAGTGTTCCCTGCCCTTGCGTGCCGGGCACCGAAGGCGACGAGCTGATTCTCGAACTGGATGTGCGCATGCGGTCCCGATATGTGTGGTGAAACGGGCCGTTGGTTGACGGCGGCACGATTGACACCGCTGACTGCGTGGCTTGTAGCAGCGAAAAATGTTGCGCCACAACTTAAAACCGTTTCATACCCTTTTCGATCGACCACCGTGTCCGGGGCCGGCGCCGCGTGTCCACTGCCCGCCGGTGCCCTGGTCGGAACTGTCGGCACCTCCGCCGCGGGCTCGTTCGACGAGCTGTTCACTGTGCCCTCGATCGACACCCCCACGACCGGTTACCGGGTGCTGGAGACCGTCGGCGTCACCTACCGCCAGCTCGACTACCGGGCTCGCACCGGGTTGGTCACCCCGAGTGTGCAGGCCGCCGCCGGATCCGGATCGCAGCGCCTCTACAGCGACCCCGCGCAACGCCGTGCGCGCCGCAGGGCCTGAATGAGCGGTGACGCATCCGCACCCGGCGACGGGGGCCTGTGATGTCACGAGTGTGCAGTGCACTGATATCGGTCGTCCTCGCTCCGGCGGTGTGGCTTGCGGTGGCGATCGTGCTGGTGGCCGCCGAGCTGCGGATGACACCGTTCTACGTTTGGGCCACCGTGCTGGTGGCCCCACAGTGGGCCTTGCGGCTACTGGCCGTGATCAGCGGTGACGCCGACGGGATCGTGATGACGCGATCACCGTCACCCCACCACTGCGGGATGGGACGTGACCCGATCGGAACGCCCTGACCATCCGTCTTCGGGTGTCCGCCGACGGCGATGTCGCTCTGGCCGGCCTCGGCCACGAGGTCCTGGCGGCCGGGTCGTTGTGGTGGTCACCCACGATCAGTCACTACGATCCTCGACGACCCGGACCGGCCGAGGCCTTCGCTATCGACGCACGGTGACTGTGATGGACGTGGCGTTCACGAGCGGTCATACCTCTCGTCTAGGCGTAGCTCATCGATCGAGGTCACCAGGCACGACCGCCTAAGCGCCGACTTGTCAGTGACGTGCACCTCATCGAGCCCGGACCGACGACGGCACAGCCCTCACCAGGTATATTCACCACAGCAATGTCGGGGTTCATGAAGGGGAATGCTGTGAAGGTGTCGAAGTCGGGTATGCGGACCGCGGTCGCCGGTGTGCTGCTCAGTGTCGCGGTGGCCACCGGTGGGGCAGTGGTGGCCGGCCCATCCGCGCAGGCCGCCCGCATCGTCGAGACGGCGAACCCGAACGTGGTGATCATCGAACTCAGCCACGCCGACACCGTGACCGCCGCCCAGCTCGGCGCCGGGCATGTCATCAATGCCGTTCTGGGCAACGACAACTGGGGTGTCGTCCTCGAAGACGACTCCCGCTATCGGGCCGGGTCCTACTACCGACCGTCCAAACGCACCATCTGGAACAACGTGACCGGCCAACAGGTGATCTCCGAGGCCGCCGCCCATCCGGGTGGGCGCGTGGTGCTCGCGGTGTACGTCGATCGTTCCAAGAGCCTGAACGGTCAGCCGTTGTGGGTTCAGCAGATCTGGTGACCTGCGGGCCGACAGGGGGAGTGGAATGCCGTATCTCGGGTTGATCTATCTGGTCGTGTTGGTGGCCGCGCTCATCGACATCATCACCACCGACGACGCCGCGGTGCGCGGACTGCCCAAATTCGGGTGGGTGCTGCTGGTCGTCATGATCCCGCTCGTGGGGGCGCTGCTCTGGCTGGCCATCGGACGCCCCGCCGCTGACGAACTCCCGCGGCGCCAGCACTCGGGTGCGGCCAGCGAGTTCCCCGAATACGACCGGCCCGGCCGCTACATTCCCGCAGACCCCGAAGCGGACCGGCAATTCCTCCAGCAGTTGCGCGATCGCGCCGAACAGCAACGCCAAGCCGTGCGCGAGCAACGCCGCGCCACCGACCGGCCCGACGACATCGGCCGGCCCTCCCCGGGCTGACCTCACCCCGCCCGGCGACTCGCCGGGTCGCCGTGAGTTGTTGTGCCCGAACCACAAGCAGAGGAACCCAGCAGTGAGCACGAACGCGCCGAAAAGACTGTCCCGCTATGCATTTTGGGGAGCGGTCGGGGGCTTCATTCTGGGAGGCGCCCTGTCGGTCCGATCCCTCTTCGTCAATCCGCCGATCTACGGAGGCCCCAGCTACCAGCTCGGCTTTGCGCTGGGCATCGTCATCGTCGCGCTGGTGCTGGCAGCGATCGGCGCCCTCGTCGGCGTGTTGATCGGCCTACTCGCGCACCGCCGCTACGACGCGACGGCGCACTCCCACAACGACCTCCACCATCCAGTAGGCACAACCAACAATCCACCGAAACGGGGTGACGGGTGACGAAGATCCGGGCGTGGTGCCTGGCAGCCGGCGCGGCGGCAAGTTTCGTGTCTGGTGTGGTGGTGCTCGCCGGGTACGTCGTCGTCGATCACGGCCTAGACCCCGACCAACTCATGTGGGACTACGGGGGAGCGATCCCGACCCCCCATAACCCTGGGGCCGTCGCCTTCTCGATGGCTTTCGCGGTGGTTGTGACCGCCGCAATATGCGCGGTGCTGGGTGGAGTGATCGGTGTGGGTGTCGGAACCACGATCGAGCACAACCGGCGCCGGCGTCGCACCCCGACGCCGAACCCGCCCACACACTCCCCACACCGGGAACCTGACCACACCGACCCCACCACTAATCCCGCCCCCGCGCCGAGGCCGCACCCGCCGGGTGAGACCGGCGACGGCCGGCCTGGTGAGAATGTCGCGGCCGACGGTGCGGTAGATCGGCAGCGTCGGGCAGGGCTGCGACGCGCCCGCCGGCGACAGGCGGTGATCCTCGCCGCGACCGTCGTGGTCGCCTACGTCGCAGCGTTCCCCGGCAATCTCGTGCTCGCGGTGGACTATGCCGGGGACAACGGACTGGTCTGGGATCAAGCCCAGGTGGCTGAATGGGGTGGCTGGGAGGAGGCCATGACGGCGTGGTCGCTGCTGCTGTTCATCGGGGTGGCGGTGATGATGGTGGGGTGCCCGGGCTGGTGGTTCTCGGTGCGGAACTGGCCCTGGGTGCAGCGGACCGCACCCGTTGCGGCGATGGTGGGCTCCCTCGCGGTGATCGTGTGCGGGATCGTCGGCTCCGATGTGCTCAGCGGGCTGCTCCGGGAGTGGGACCTGATCAACACCTTCACCGACGCTGCCTATGAGAACGCGCCGTCGGACTGGGTTCACAGCATCTCCACAACCGTGGCGCACGTGCTGCTGACGGTGGCGATCCCGGCCACGGTGCTGCGCTACTACCGCGTGCCCACCATGCTCGCACTACCCATCCTGGTGGCTGCCCGGCTGATCCCCTACCTGTACCTGGGCTACATCGGAGTGTGGTCGTTGCTGCCCTGGGCGCTGGCCACCGCAGCGGTGTACTGGCGCTGGCCCAGCTTGACCCTGCTCGCCGCTCTGATCCTCATCGATATCGCTCCCCGCGATCTCGGCGTCTACGGCACCGCAATGCTCATCGGCGTGGGACTGCTGGCGCTGACCATCGCATTCGCAATCGACCGCCGCTGGTACCGACACAGCACACCCGTGACCCCGACGATCTCGCCACGAACCCTGCTACGCCGACGGTGACGGTGGGCTTTCTGGTTGCGTCACAACCAGATCGCGCAGACCGAGCAAGTCTTGTCGGTGCGGACACCGGAGCACTGGGCCGACGATCATCAACAGCACTGATGAATGACACCTCAAGTTACGTGCGTCCCGCAGAGCGGACCCCAGGCGCGGTCAGCGTCGGCGGTGCGGCCGGAGCAGGTGCGTCGGGCTCCACCGATGTCGGGGGCGTCGGCTGATTGCAGACCGTGCCACAGATCAATTGATTCGCCTTGGTCCGGCGGCGAGACCCTCAGCCGACCCGGCGGTACTTCTTGTGCATCGCCTGCTTCGTCGTTCCGAGGAGAGTGCCGATCTCCGCCCACGAAAGTCCCGCCAGGCGTGCACGCCGCACCGCGACCTCTTCCTCGCGGGCGATCTCGCGTCGCCAGTCTGCGACTCGGGCGAGTTGCTCGATCGGCGTCTCGTCGCTGCCGCTGTCCAGTCCAGTCCTCATGTAGCCCAGCGTGCCCGCGTTTCCGCGACCCGTCAACATTGGTTGACGGTCGGCTGTAGCGAGCATCGGCATCGATACCTCCGACAGGCCGGCTGAAGCTACTCGACCGGACCGTGCTCAGTGATCAAGCGGCTCCCAGTGTCTGTCCGTGCTTCCGAGCGAGTTGCTCGGCGTCGCCACGGAGCGTGGCGGCGAGGTCGGTGAATGCGTCGAGCGCCGGATTCTCACCGACGAGCGTGAACGCGGTCTCGACGACCTCGAGCTCCAGGCCCCAGACATCGGCAAGGATGCGACGCATCCATCCGGTCGCGTGATCCCAGCCCTCGCGCGGTGTCCCGGCCGCGTAGTTGCCGCCTTGGACCGTCACGAGCACGGCGGGCTTGCCCGCGAGAACCGGAGCGGCGGCCGGGTTGAAGCGTGGGTCGGTGATGACGGTGTCGACCCAGGTCTTGAAGTGCTGGGACACCCCGAAGTTGTACAGCGGAACAGCGAACAGGAGGGCGTCGGCGGCGATCAGCTCATCAGCGAGTTCGGCCGCGACACCCAGCGCGTCGCGTTGCTCGGGTGATCGCTGATCTTCCGGAGTGTTGCCGGCGAAGGCAGCTGTTGCCCAGGTCGACGAGGGGATCGGGTCGGTGCCGACGTGGCGCCGGATGATCCGATCGTCGGGATGCCCCGCCTTCCACTCCTCCTCGACGATGTCGGCGATCGCGCGGCTGTGTGATCCCTCGACTCGGATGCTGGCGTCGAGACGGAACAGGGTCATGTGGATCTCCTTGGGTCGGCATGAACTTGAACGTGCAAGTTGAACCATACGCGCCGATGTTGAATATTCAAGTTGGCTAGCATGGTCAGGTGACCGACCCCTCGGATGCGCACGATGACGTGTGGCTTTCTCTCGACCAGCAGCGCGATTGGGCATCCCTGGTCGCAGTGTTGATGACCCTGCCCGGAAAGCTCGACACACAGTTGAAGCAGGTCGGCGGAATCAACTTCTACGAGTACAGCGTGATGGTGTCCTTGTCGGAAGCTCCCGGGCGCGTGAGTGTGATGAGCGATCTGGCTGTTGAGGCCAAGGGGTCACTGTCCCGGTTGTCGCACGCCGTCTCACGCCTCGAGACTGCCGGCTGGGTGGAACGCCGGTCGTGCGGTGGTGCCGGCCGGCGAACCGAAGTCCTCATGACGGAGACGGGCTGGCAGGAGCTCCAGCGTATTGCGCCCACGCACGTCGAAGAGGTCCGGCGGCTCGTCGTCGACGCCATGGACGCGGCCCAGCTCGAACAGCTGGGCTCAGCTGCCCGCCGGATCGTTGCGGCAGCCGATCCCGCGCTCGCCGAAACCCTGGCGTCCACGACTGACCCTGGCCGCAAGAGTAAGGAGTGACACGCACGCACAAGGGCAATTACGGCGCGAAGCCGATGACCGCGGTGCCCTTCTGGCAGGCGGCGAGGACGCCCTCGAGCTGAGAGGGAGCACAGGTCCAGCCGCCCACCGACTGCTGCTGGCCGCTCGCGATCTTCGGCCCGTACTGGGTGGCGATGCTCGTCGCCGAGTCGCAGGCCACGTCCCCCGCCAGTACCAGCACGCGCAGCGAGCCGTCGGGACCGGGGATGGTGCCGCAGGTGGTGTCCGAGTCGTCGGATGCGACTGCGCTGGACGTGGAGGTCGACACGGGCTTGCGGCCGGGGACCACCGGTGGTGAGGTGGCGGGTTGTTCGGCGGACTGCGGTCCCGACGCCGCGACGCCGGACTGGGTGGTCGACGATGCGGTGGTCACGTCCTGTTCCGCACCGCATGCCAGAAGTGTCGACATCGCTGCCGTGAGCCCGACGGTCGCCGCGGCGACTCGGATCGTTCGGCGAGAGCGGCTCGTGGTGGTACCGGGGGGACGAGTTCTGCGCGACATGGTTCACCACGGTAGCGAATGTGGTCGTACCAGCCGAACGGGTCGTCGGTGCGTCCCGCCGGTTTGGGAGGAGCGCGCTCGACCTGCGAAGATGCTGGACGTGAGCAGTACCGGAACCGAAATCGCCGACCCCACGTACGCCGTCGGCACCACTCTCGCCGGCACCCGCGGGCGCACGGGGACGATCACCACACCGCACGGGCCGATCCACACCCCCGCGTTCGTCCCCGTCGGTACCAAGGCGACGGTCAAGACGGTCCTCCCGGAATCGGTCTCCGCCCTCGGCGCGCAGGCCGTGCTCGCCAACGCGTACCACCTCTATCTACAGCCGGGCCCCGAGATCATCGACGCGGCCGGTGGGCTCGGGGCCTTCATGAACTGGCGTGGCCCCACCTACACCGACAGCGGCGGCTTCCAGGTGATGTCCCTGGGCGCCGGGTTCAAGAAGGTCATCTCGATGGAGGCCACCGGAACCCCCGACGACGACCTGACCGCGAACGGCAAGGAACGGCTCTCGCGGGTCGACGACGACGGGGTCACTTTCAAGTCGCACCTGGACGGGTCGGCGCACCGCTTCACCCCGGAGGTGTCGATGCAGATCCAGCACCAGCTGGGTGCCGACATCATCTTCGCCTTCGACGAGTTGACCACGCTGATGAACACCCGCGAGTACCAGGTGAATTCGCTCGAGCGAACCCGGCTGTGGGCGATCCGCTGCCTCGTCGAACACAACCGGTTGAGCGTCGAGCGCGCGCATCGGCCGCAGCAGTCCCTGTGGGGTGTCATCCAGGGCGCCCAGTACGAGGATCTGCGGCGCAAGGCCGCTCGCGATCTGGTCGCCTTGAGCGAGGCGGACCGCGCGGCCGGCGGAAAAGGCTTCGGCGGCTACGGTATCGGCGGCGCGCTCGAGAAGGACAACCTCGGCACGATCGTCGGGTGGGTGAACGACGAGCTGCCGGAGGACTCGCCGAAACACCTGCTCGGGATCAGCGAACCGGACGACATCTTCACCGCCATCGAGAACGGCGTCGACACCTTCGACTGTGTGTCGCCGACGCGGGTCGCCCGCAACGGCGCGATCTACTCGCTCGACGGCCGGTACAACGTCACCAATGCCAAGTACCGCAGTGACTTCCGGTCCCTCGACCCCGAGGTCGAGAACTACACGTCGCAGTACAGCCGGGCCTACCTGCACCACCTGTTCAAGGCGAAGGAAGGGCTCGGTCCCACGCTGGCGACCCTGCACAACGTGTCCTTCATCGTCACTCTTGTCGACCGTGCCCGCGAGGCGATCGAGAACGGCACATACACCGAGTACCGCGACGAGTTCCTCCGGCGTTACTACGGAGCTCCTACAAGGTCATGACCTTCTCGGTTGTCGTTCGCTGACGTACGACGATGCATGACCACGTTCACGCCGGCGCCCACCGCGTCGGTGTTGCTTGACCGGCGCGGTGTCTAGAAGGGTGGCGGGTTGGCGTCGTTCCAGCGCTTCTCGGCGCGTTGTTGGCGCCGGAAGCCGTTGTCACGCTGCGTGTTGAGTCGGTCGCGGGCGGGGTGATCGGGTGGCCGCCGGGGGAAGAGCTTGTTGAACAGGTCGCGTCCGCTGAAGGCGTTGCCGACGAACATGTGACCGGTGGGTGTGGTGAACCACGCGGTCTGGAATTCGTCTTGGTGGTCCTGCCAGCTGGTGAAGGTCTTGATGCGGTGATGGAACCGGCACAGCGGTTTGAGGTTGCGCGCATCGGTCGGGCCGCCGCGACGCGGGTCGGCGTGGTCGAAGGGTTCGGTGTGGTCGAGATCGATCTGCCAGACCGGGGCGTTGCAGCCGGGGAAGGTGCAGCACAGTTCGCCGGCACGCACCAGGGCCTGCAGCTTCTTCGACGGGGTGTATCGCGTTGTCGAACTGTCCGCGCCGGGAGGCGATACCGGTGGCGCTTCGGGCGCGGGATGGATGTAGGTGCGGCGGGCTTCGGCGAGGAGTGTTCGGGCGGCGTCGGCGTCGATGACGCCGTGGCGGTCGAGGAAGGCGGGGTCGTCGTCGAGACCGATCAGGGTCGACAGGTTCACCACGATGTGAAACGTCGCCCGCGGCGCAGGCGAGTCCGACGCCGAGGCGGCCGGGTCGGCCGGGTCATCGACAACGACGTCGGCTGACGGGTCGACGACGGTGTCCGCCTCCACCATCGCAGCAGCTGGTGCAGGCGGCTCGACGGTATCCAATGTCGTGGCGTCGAAATCTGGTGCTGCGTCGGGTTCGGTTGCGGCAGGCCGACAGTCGTCGCATCGGCAGGTGATGGCGGCTTCACCCCGCGCGAGTGCTTTGAGGGCGTCGACTCGGCGATTGGAGAGCGTCCGAGGGTCACCGGCATGCACCTCGTGGGCCATCGACGACAGGCGGGCGTCGAACTCGGCGGCATCAGCATCGGGAAGCGTTCCGGAGATCCGGGACTGTCCCGGCGTGAACCGATCGGGGGTGACCGTCACCTTGCGGTCACCCTCGACCCGTTCCTTGCGTCGGCGGATCGCGTCGGGCGCCCACTTGGCGACGATGGAATCGACCATGGCGGTGAACCGGGCCGTCGACATCGGTGCGCGGGCGAAGATCGCTTCGGCGAGATGGGCGTCGACGGTCTGCATCTCTTCGTCGTCGGTGATGAGATCGGTGCGCTTGAGAGCGATGAGGAAGCGGCGCTTGTCGATTCGACCGCACGCGAGTGCGTGTCCGGTGAAGCAGAGTCGGTAGCGCAGTGCGTCGCCGGCTTCGATGAGGTCCTTCGCCTCGGCCGGTGTCACGGTGAGGGTGGCACCGACTTCGGCGATGGCCTGTTCGAGACCGTTGGGCCCGAACTGCACGTAGGGGTTCTCGCCAGCGGCCACTCGCGCGGACAGGTGCTCGAAGGCTTCGATGGAGTCGAGTTCGCCGCTGTGCGTCTCGGCGCGCCGCTGTGCGTAGTCCATCTCGCATTCGTCGTGAATGAGGCTGGCAACGACCATCATTCGATGCGCGGACGCTGCCGCCAAGCCCGCGCAATGGTTGAGAACCTCGACGAGTTCAGCAGCGGAGAGTTCATGGTCGGGACGAAAGCGCGGCTCGGCGGAATCGTTCGACGCATCCACCGATGTGGATCCGGCCCCCGCCCCCGATGACATGACACCAGAGTACTCGAAAATATGTTCGAGTCAAGAGTGGATCTGACCGATCGTCCGGCGGTCAGTGCATCGAACCACGACCCACCGACAGGGGCTGCGCGTCGGTCGGTGGTCTCGACGGCCGACCGGTGTCAGCGGGAGTCTTCGGCGACCATCCGTTCGCGGATGCCGCCGGCGACCCCGGTGCTCTCCGGGTTCGGGTCGTGGATCGCCCCCGCGTGCGGCTCGACCGGAGTTCCCTTCTCGGTCTCGGACTTTGCCGTCGCCGCCGAGAACCGTTCGGTGAGTCCCGGCATGAGGTGATGAGAAGCGTTGGCGGCCTTGGCCTTGTAGCCGACCGGCTGGTCCAGTTTCGGGTCGGTGCAGGCGGCCACGATCGCGTCGACCACGATCCGCGGATCGTCCATCGCGGACATGCGCGGTTCGTGCCCGGTGTAATTGGCGGCGTGAACCCACCACGGTGTGTCCACCGCCCACGGCATGATGGTGCCGACCTCGATGGCGTCGTCACCGGCCATACGCAGTTCTTCGCTCAGTGAATGCCCGAGGCTTCGCACCGCCGCTTTGGTTGCCGCATAGGTGTTCTGGAGCGCGATGGGCACTTCGCTGTCGACCGAACCCACGTTGATGAGCGTGCCGCGCCCCTGTGACCGGAAGACGCGCAGCGCCGCGTGCGCGCCGTAGATCAGGCCCTTCAGGTTCACGTCGACGAGACGGGCGTGGTCCTCGACCGGGATGTCCCAGAAGTACCCGACCGCGCCGACGCCGACGTTGTTCACCCAGACGTCGATCGACCCGAACTGTTCGAGCGCGGCGGAAGCGAGATGGGCGACGGCACGCGGGTCGCTGACATCGGTGGTCACCGCCAGTGCGGACCCGCCCTTGGCAGTGATCTCCGCGGCGACCGCGTCGAGCGCGGTGGTCCGGCGCGCCGCGACCACCACGTTCGCGCCGAGCTCGCCGAGTCGAACCGCGGCGCCGCGCCCGAATCCACTGGACGCCCCGGCGATGACGACGGTGGAACCGTCAAGTGCGTTGTTGCTTGTCATGGTGGTCGCCTACCCGAGGCGAGAGCCACCAAACCGAGTTCGGCGTGCGCTCAGTCCGCGGCGCGCGACTGCCGAAATGCCTCGATCGCGGTGAGGTCGTAAGAGTTCGCGGCGGTCCCGATGCCCTGGGCGACGTGCGCGGCGACCGCGCAACCGAGTTCGGCGGCGTCGGCGAGGTCGAGTCCGCGGAGCCGGCCGGTGACGAACCCGGCGGAGAAGGCGTCACCGCACCCGGTGGTGTCGACGACGTCCACCGGGAATGCGGCTACGGCGATGACATCGTCGCCGGTCACGACCAGCGCGCCCTGGGCGCCGCGCGTGAGTGCCACGCATCCGACGCCCCGGTCCAGCAGCCGTCGTGCACCGTCCGCGGGGTCGTCCGAGCCGGTCAACCCGCGGGTCTGCTCGTCGTTGGGCAACAGGTAGTCGAGGTGGGGAAGCGCCTCGCCGATCCACTCGAGGAGCCCGGGGTCGCCGCCCGAGAGAAGGTCAGCCGATGTCGAGATCCCGCGGTCACGGGCCCGCCCCAGGAGCTCGGCGGACACCGGACCGCCGAGGAATTCCGGGCCGCCGAGGTGCAGGTGATCCAGCCCGTCCAGCGCGCCCGGGTCGAGGTCGTCGAGAACGAACTGCGCGTTGGCCCCGATGCAATGCCAGGCGGGGCGATCCCCGTTGGGTCGCACGGGGATCACCGACGACGACGTCTGAACCCCCGGCTTCGGGACGAGCCCACGCGTGTCGACGGCTTCGGCGTCGAGCAGCGCGGTCAGCGAACGCCCGATCGGATCGGCGCCGATCGCCCCATGGGTCCGGACCGTGGCGCCCAGGCGACTGAGAACGAGTGCGGTGCCGCCCGCGGTGCCGGCCGCGGAGAAGCCGATGGACTCGACGAGCGCGCCGTCGGAGCCCTCGGGGATGGAGTCGATCCCGACGACGTGGATGTCGAGCACATGGACACCCACGGTCGCGATCGTGAGCGGGTCGGCCGTCGTCGAGTCGGGTGTCACGGGCGGTTCTCCTCGGGGGTCCCGTAATCCAGCCGGATCGCCTGGGCGACGGTGGACTGCTGTTCGTCGGCGGTCAGTTCGCGGGGCCGACCCATGCTGCTGGTCCGGTGGAAGAGGGCCGCGAGCCACTCCAGCAGCAGGGCGTTCTCCACCGCGTGGGCCAGGTTGGAGCCGCGCGCCACCGAACCGTGGTTCGCCATGAGTGCGACCTGGGTGTCGACCACGGCGGCGGCGACGAGCTCGGCGAGTTCGGGGCTGCCGAACGTCGCGTACGGCGTGATCGGTATGGCGCCACCGAGGCCGAGCTGCTGGTAGTGCAGCACCGGCAGCGAGGTCAGCCCGCTGACGCAGGCCACCGCGGTGCCGAAGGGGGCATGGGTGTGCACGATCGCCTGCGCGCTCGTCATCTCATACACGCGAAGGTGCAGGTCGAGCTCGGAGGACGGCGCGATCGCCCCGTCGACGACATCGCCGGCGAGGGACACGACCGTGACGTCAGCCGCCGAACAGTTCGCGAGGACGATGCCGGTCCCGGTGATCGCGAGGTGGTCGTCCGCGCGGGCCGAGACGTTGCCGGCGGTGCCGATCAGGAGCCCTTCGGCGGCCAGCCGCCGAGCGGCTTCGGCGACCTGCTCGCGCAGCGATGAGGTGCTCATCGGCCGAGGACGCGGACGCGGTGTCGGCGGGAGAAGATCGCCGGGCGTCTCGCGGAACTCGCAGCGCGTTGGGTACGTTGGGACCACATACCGGACATTTACCCACATGCCTCAGCGCTCGGCACCCGGTATGAAACACCCGAGCACCAGCGAGAGAGACGATGAGACGCGGAAAGCGCCGAAAACGCCGACGACACCAGTCGGCCCCCTGTTCTGAACTGAATATCCCGGGCATTCCGCCCGGTTCCGACACCGGGGTGGTCACATGTTGACCGTTCTCGGAATCGGACTGGGAATCCTGGTGGTCTTCCTGATCACCGCCCTCACCGGTTACTTCGTGGCCCAGGAATTCGGCTACATGGCGGTCGACCGGTCCCGCCTCAAAGCCCGTGCCGAAGCCGGTGACGCCGCCGCGCAACGCGCGCTCGCAGTCACCCGCCGCACATCCTTCATGCTCTCCGGCGCTCAGCTGGGCATCACCGTCACCGGCCTTCTCGTCGGTTACGTCGCCGAACCCTTGATCGGTTCCGGCGTCGGCGAGTTGCTGGGCGGCGTCGGCATCCCGGTGGGCGTGGGTGTCGCGATCGGCACGGTCATCGCGATCATCTTCTCGACCGTCGTGCAGATGGTCTTCGGCGAGCTGTTCCCCAAGAACCTCGCCATCGCCCGGCCCGAGCCGGTCGCACGGTGGCTCGCGCGGTCGACCACGATCTACCTCGCCGTGTTCGGATGGCTCATCGCATTGTTCGACAAATCGTCGAACCTGCTGCTCCGCGCGTTGCGCATCGAACCCGTCCACGACGTCGAGCATTCGGCGTCGGTCCGCGACCTCGAGCACATCGTCGCGGAGTCCCGGGATGCGGGCGACCTGCCCGACGATCTCTCCGTCCTGCTCGACCGAGTACTCGAATTCCCCACGCGCACAGCAGAACACGCCATGATCCCGCGACCGAACACCGACCATGTCGATGCGGATCTGCCCGCCGGAGACGTGCTGACACTGATGAGTACCGGCCACACGCGGTACCCCGTGCTGGCCGGTGGTGACGGCGAGGTGCGTGGTGTGATCCACCTGCAGGATCTCCTGGAGTGGACCCATGCACTCAAACAACAACCGCCGCAGGCTGACCCGACGGCCACCGCGGTCGACCTCAGTCGTGCCGCCGTGGTGGTGCCCTCGACGCTCCCGCTGCCCGAGGTCCTGGAGAACCTCGCGGACGCGCATGACGAGATGGCAGTGGTCATCGACGAATACGGCGGCTTCGCCGGGGTCGTGACCGCCGAGGACATCGCCGAAGAACTGGTCGGCGAGATCGACGACGAACACGACTCCGAGGCGACCATCGCAATCGAAGAAAGCCCCGAGGGCTGGCGCGTCCGCGGTGACGCACACGTCGACGAGGTCTCCCGGACCGTCGGCTGGGATCTGCCCGAAGGCGACTACGAGACGATGGCCGGGCTGGTGATCGCCGAGTTCGTCGGGCTCCCGGAAGTCGGGGACACGGTCACGATCGCAATCGACCCCGACCCGTCGACCCTGCTCGACAACGACGAGGCACCACCCCGAACCGTGCGGGCCACGGTGCTCGAGGTGGACAAGCGAGTGCCCGCACTGTTGTCGATAAACGTCGCCCACAACGGGAATCCCGCAGACGAGAAGAGCGCCGGCGCGGCGAACCCGGCCGCGGACGGAGAGGAGAGCGACAATGGATAACCCGTGGGTCGTCGCGGCCATCACCGCCGCACTGATCGCGTCCAGCGCCTTCTTCGTCGCGGTCGAATTCGCACTGATCGCCGCCCGGCGGCACCGTCTCGAGGACGCGGCTGCGACAAGCGGCAGCGCCCGCGCGGCGCTCCGCAGCGCGTCGGAACTGTCGGTGCTGCTCGCCGGGTCGCAACTCGGCATCACGGTCTGCACGCTCGCACTGGGTTCGATCACCAAACCGGCCGTGCACTACTGGCTCACGCCGCTCTTCGCGGGCTGGGGCCTGCCGTACTGGTCGGCCGATGTGATCGGCTTCGTCCTGGCCCTGATCATCGTGACGTTCCTGCACCTCGTCGTGGGCGAGATGGCGCCGAAGTCGTGGGCCATCGCGCACCCCGAGAAGTCGGCGATCATGCTCGCGATCCCGATGCGCGCCTTCATGTGGGTGACGCGTCCGTTCATCGTGCAGCTCAACCACCTCGCCAACTGGTGCCTCAAACGCGTCGGTGTGGAACCGGTGGATCAGGTCGCGACCGGACAGGACAGCGACGCCCTGCGTCACCTGGTGGAGCATTCGGCCACCGTGGGCACGCTCGACGAGCGGTACCACGCACACCTGACCAGCGCGTTGGAACTGGAGTCGCTGACCGTCGGCGACGTCGTGACACCCAACGACCATCTGGCTGTCGTCGGCCCGTCCGCGGACGCCGATCGAATCCAGACGGCCGGCCGCACCTCGGGGCACCTGCGCCTGCTCGTCCGCGACGACGCGCCGGGTGCGCCCGTCCGTGGCGTCGTGCACGTGCGCGACAGCCTCAGTGCGGCACCGGGTGCCACGGCGGCCGAGCTCATGCGCCCGGTCCTGAGCGTCGAGTCGGCTCAGCCGGTGTACGAGACGCTCACCGCCATGCGGGAACAGCGCGCCCACCTCGCGCTGGTCACCGATGACGGCCGCGCGGTCGGGCTCATCACCATCAACGACGTGCTCCAGCGGTTGCTGGCCACCACGGCGTAGGTGGGTTGACGAGCGTGCGTCGCTGACCCTTCGTGGCTCGTCGCTATCGCTCCTCGCACCTCAGGGAGCGGAGAAGTGGGCCGCTAACTCCACTCGTCGGCCGTCAGGAACCACGGTTCGGTCGGCAGCGCGACGGGGTCGAAACGGCCCGCGAGCAGGGGGAGTGTCACGGGTTCGTCCCGGCCCCCGAGCCCCAGCGAATGGGCGATGCGGGACAGGACCGTCGACGTCGCCACCCCGTCGGCGGCGAGGTCGGCCAGGGTCACCGCCCCATCTCGCTTGCTGAGTCGTATCCCGTTGGCGTTGAGTACCATCGGCACGTGCGCGTACGCCGGTGGGCTCGACCCCAGCAGTGTCGCCAGGTAGGCCTGGCGGGGCGCCGAGGACAACAGGTCGTCACCGCGGACGACCTGATCAACGCCCTGCGCCGCATCGTCGACGACGACGACCAGGTTGTAGGCGGGGGTGCCGTCGTTGCGCTGCAGTACGAAGTCGTCGACCGCGCCCGAGTAGGTGCCGTGTACGAGGTCGTCGACGCCGAACACCTCGATGTCGGCGCGGAGCCGGATCGCGGGCGGCCGGGTGGCCCGGCGTTCGTCGCGTTCGGCCGAGGTGAGGTCGCGGCACGTGCCCGGATAGGCGCCCTGCGGAGCGTGGGGCGCGGACGGTGCCTCGAGGATCTCGCGGCGGGTACAGAAGCACTCGAAGGTGCGACCGACGACGCGCAGATCGTCGATGACGGACCGGTACGTGGCGAGCCGGTCGGTCTGGTGGACGACGGGCGGGTCCCAGTCGATGCCGAGGGCCGCCAGGTCGGACAGCTGCCGGGAATCGGAGCCCGGAACGGCCCGGTCGAGATCCTCCATCCGGATCAGGAACCGCCGACCGGTGGTCCGTGCGAACAGCCAGGCGAGGAGGGCGGTCCGCAGATTGCCGATGTGGAGGTCCCCGGAAGGGGAGGGCGCGTACCGGCCCGCTCGCTGCGTCGACATCGCGTCGAGATTACCGCCCGGCGATGAGAATCGCCGTCGGGACCGGTCTGCCTCAGCGGCCCGGACGACGCCCCCGGGTGCGTGGCTGCGCGTAGGCGTTGCGGTCGCGTCGAGGAGTGAGGAACGATGAGTTTCATGGATCTTCCGGTCATGCCGCCCGTTGCGCCGATGCTGGCCAAGGCGGTGACCAGCGTGCCGCCACAGCCGGACGGTTCGGTGGCGTGGTCGTATGAACCCAAGTGGGATGGTTTTCGCGCGTTGATCTTCCGCGACGGCGACGAGGTCTCGATCGGATCGCGCGGCGGCAAGGACCTGGCCCGGTACTTCCCCGAGATCGTCGCGGCGGCGAAGGACGAACTGCCCGACAAGGTGGTCCTCGACGGTGAGATCGGGGTGCCCGCGCTCATCGGCGACACCCATCGCCTCGACTGGGATTCGCTCGCACAGCGGATCCATCCGGCGGAGTCGCGCGTCACCATGCTCGCGGAGAAGACACCGGCGATCTTCATCGGCTTCGACGCGCTGGCGCTGGAGTCGACGAGCGTGATGGCCGAACCCTTCGAGGTGCGCCGGGAGGCGCTGCTGCGGGCGGTCGGTCCGGGCGGGCGGGATCGTCACGTGCATGTCAGCCGGGTGACGAGCGACCCCGCGGTCGCCGAGGACTGGTTCTCCGCCTTCGAAGGTGCCGGGCTCGACGGAGTCGTCGCCAAGCGACTCGACGGCGTGTACGTCGAGAACAAGCGGGAGATGCTGAAGATCAAGCACAAGCGCACGGCGGACTGCGTCATCTTCGGCTACCGAATCCACAAGTCAGGGACCGGGATCGGTTCGATGCTGCTCGGATTGTACGGCGACGACGGCGAACTGCGGATGGTCGGCGGGGCCGGGGCCTTCTCCGACGCGAAACGGATCGAGTTGCAGCAGATGTTCGAGCCGATGCGGCTGGACCCGGAGAAGGCGTCACCGGGTGAGCCGACGCGGTGGCGGTCGGAGAAGTCGGGGGAGTGGATCCCGATCCGCCCAGAGCTGGTTGCGGAGTTCGCCTATGACCAGATGGAGAACCATCGGTTCCGGCACACCGTGAAATTTCTCCGATGGCGGCCCGATCGAGAACCGGAGAGCTGCGGCTACGACCAGCTCGACGTCCCGCTGACCTACGATCTCCACGACGTCCTCGAAGGAGAATGACCATGGCATCTCGTTCTCCCGCAGAGGAACTCGACGTCGACGGAGTCCCCGTCCGGATGAGCAACCCGGACAAGATCTACTTCCCCGAGCTGGGCGAGAACGGTGGCCGCAAGCGCGATCTCGTCGGGTACTACCGCGCGGTCGCGCTCGGCGACCTCACAGGCGACGGGGACGGCAGCGGTGACGGGCCCCTGATGCGTGCCACCCGTGACCGGCCGACCTTCCTGCAGCGGTTCCCCGACGGCGTCGAAGGGGAGGAGATCTACCAGAAGCACATCGCCAAGAAGCGGCCGGAGCATGTCCAGTCCACCCCGATCGTGTTCCCGTCCAAGCGGACCGGCGACGCGATCCGGCCCACGGTGCCCGCTGATCTCGTGTGGGGTGCGAACCTGGGCACCGTCACCTTTCACACCTGGCCGACCCTGCACCCCGACAACGACCATCCCGATCAGCTTCGCATCGACCTCGATCCGCAGCCCGGCACGACCTTCTCCGACGTGCGCCGCGTGGCGATCGAGGGGTTGAAGCCGCTGCTCGACGAACTGGGCTTCGCCGGTTTTGCGAAGACCTCCGGCGGGCGTGGGGTGCATGTGTACGTGCCCATCGAACCGCTGTGGGATTTCATCGCGACCCGACGCTGTGTCATCGCGATCGCCCGCGAACTCGAACGCCGCGACCCGGACGCGGTCACCACGTCGTGGTGGAAAGAGGAACGGGGCGAACGGATCTTCATCGACTACAACCAGAACGCCCGCGACCGCACGATGGCGTCACCGTATTCCGTCCGCCGCAGCGCCCGCGCGCGGGTGTCGACGCCGGTGACATGGGACGAACTCGCCGATGTCGACCCGGACGACTGCACCATCGCGACCGTCCCGAAGCTCCTCGCGGATCGCGGGGACCCGTGGGCCGACATCGCCGACCATCGGCGCGGCGTCGAGAAGCTGCTGGAGATGGTGCAGGCCGATGACGCAAACGGTTTGGGTGACATGCCCTATCCGCCCAGCTACCCAAAGATGCCGGGGGAGCCGCCGCGTGTGCAGCCGAGCAAGAAGGTCGCCGAGCACTGGGACGCGCAGGGCAACCGTCGCGCCGACGGCTGAGCGACGCGGTCGGCTCAGCGGCGCAGCGCCTCCGCCGCCCAGGTGGCGAAGCTCTGCCACCCGACATCGGGGAAGCGCCGGTGCAGGGTGGGGATGTCGACCTCGTAGCCGCGCCCGCCGAGGAAGGTGAACATCGCCCGCATGTCCTCGGACTCGATGCGTTCGGGGTCGTAGGACTCCGCGGTGACCGTGGTACCGAGGACCTCGCCGATGATGCGCGCCATCTCGGCCGGCGTCGGCTGGTCGGACGCGAGGTCGATGCGCTGCCCGATGTGGACCTCGGGTGCGGCGAACAGCGTGGCGACGAGTCGCCCCAGGTCGCGCCGCGAGAGCTGTTGCAGCGGCTTGTCGGCGGGCATCGCGATCGGCATCACGCCCGCCGCGAGTGCGTCGGCCCCGCCGAGCAGGTTGTCGAAGAAGTAGGCCGGGCCGACGATCGTGTGCGGGATCTCGGTGGCCGCCAGCATCTGCTCGACCTCGAACTTGGAATCGAAATGCGGCACGCCCGTCTGGCGATCGGCCGAGGCGACCGAGGAGAACACCAGGTACGGGATCGATGCGGACGTGGCCGCTTCGATCAGTGCGCGACCCTGACCGATCTCGGCGCCGACCCCGGATTCGAAAGGCGTGGTGAGTGCGAACACGCCCGCGGACCCGGTGAACGCCTCGGTCAGACCCACGCCGCTCACGATGTCGCCGACCGCGAGTTCGACGCCTCGATCGGCCAGGCGCGCCGCCTTGCCCGACACCGCGTCCCGCACGACGGCGCGGACGGGGAAACCGGCGTCGAGCAGCGCATCGAGTACGGCGCCGCCCTGCCCTCCGGTGGCTCCGACGACAACGACTGGAGAGGAATCCGCCATGTCGTCGACCCTAGCGGTCACGCTCGGCCGCCGGACGGTTTGGGTTGGTGCGCGCTCGGCGGCTATCATCTCGACGTTGGAGGATTCGCCTAGTGGCCTATGGCGCTCGCCTGGAACGCGGGTTGGGTTAACAGCCCTCAGGGGTTCGAATCCCCTATCCTCCGCCACCGAAGGTCCGCAGTGACACCCCGCTCGGGTGACACCGCGGACCTTCGTCGTTTGCAGCAGTCGTTTGCAGCAGTCGTTTCCAGGACCCGACCGGCCGCCCGGAACGGCTTCGAGGACCCCGGCTCGCGGCGCGGGAACCCCTCGCTACACTGGACGACGGATCCCGCGCGGCGTGCATCCTGTGAACTCCCCCAGGGCCGGAAGGCAGCAAGGGTCAACGGGCTCTCTCGGGTGCGCGGGGTCCCCTATATCCCAGATACGAAGATCCAGGTCTGCGGCGTCGGCCACCCGCACCGGCGTCGAGCCGCGAGAGGGCCAACGTTGAATTTTCACTCGATGAGTGCCGACCAACTCCGGAACACCCAGGCGGATCTGACCAAGCAGTACGAGTCGCTTCGCGCGCTGGGGCTCAAGCTCGATCTCACCCGCGGCAAGCCGGCCCCCGAGCAACTCGACCTCTCCAACCCGCTGTTGTCGCTGCCCGGCGACGAGTACCGCGACGGCGCGGGCACCGACACCCGCAACTACGGCGGGCTCAACGGGCTCCCGGAGCTGCGCGGGATCTTCGGCGAACTCCTCGCCGTCGACCCCGACAACCTCATCGCGCTCGGCAACTCGAGTCTCGAGATCATGCACGACCTCACCGTGTTCGGGATGCTGCACGGCACCGCGGACTCCGATGAACCCTGGGGACGTCAGCCGATCAAGTTCCTGTGCCCCTCGCCCGGGTACGACCGCCACTTCGCGATCACCGAGAGCCTCGGCATCGAGATGATCCCGGTGCCGATGCTGCCCGACGGCCCCGACGTACGGGTGTGCGCCGAACTCGTGGCCGCCGATCCGAGCATCAAGGGCATGTGGGCTGTCCCGACGTACTCGAACCCGACCGGTGTCACCTTCTCCGAGGAGGTCACGCGGGGACTGCTCGAGATGTCCGCGGCGCCGGACTTCCGGATCTACTGGGACAACGCCTACGTCGTCCACACCCTCGTGGAGAACCCGCCGACCGCGCTGCCGATCCTCGAGATGGCGGCCCAGGCCGGGCACCCCAACCGGGTGTACGTCCTCGGCTCGACGTCGAAGATCACCTTCGCCGGCGCGGGCGTCTCGTTCTTCGGATCGTCGCCGGAGAACCTGGCCTGGTTCAGCAAGTACCTGTCGCTGAAGACGATCGGACCCGACAAGGTCAATCAGCTGCGGCACCTGAAGTTCTTCGGGGACGCCGACGGCGTGCGGGCGCACATGGCCCGCCATCGGGAGATCCTGGCACCGAAGTTCCAGCTCGTGCTCAACATCCTCGACGATCGACTCACCGAGTCGAAGGTCGCGTCGTGGTCGGAGCCGGAGGGCGGCTACTTCATCAGCCTCGATGTCGTCGACGGCGCGGCCCGGCGCACCATCGAGCTGGCAAAAGAGGCCGGCATCGCCCTCACCGCTGCCGGGTCGGCGTTCCCGTACAAGACCGATCCGCACGATCAGAACATCCGCCTCGCGCCAACGTTCCCGAACACCGACGACCTGCGTGCCGCGATGGACGGGGTGTCCACCTGTGTTCTGCTCGCCGCGGCGGAGACCCTTCTCGCCCGGTCCAGCTGACCCGCCGCGCGCACTCGCGGCCGCCGAGACAGCGGCCGCGGGAGCTCTGAACCGCGCCGACACACCGGCAACGCGCCGATCGCGGCGTTAGATTGCTCTCATTCCCCGGCGAGTGCGCTGGCGTGCACGCCACTTTGTGACAGGCTTTCAAATCGTGAATCTGCCCAGGCCGGTTCTTCTCGCAACCGGTTTCGCCGTCGTGGGGGTCATCGCACTGGCGCTCCAGGACGTCGTCGTACCCTTGGGCGCCCAGTTCTGGGGATTGCTGAACAACCAGATCGACCTCGCCGTCTACCAGGCGGGTGCGCGGTCGGTGACCAGCGGTGTCAGCCTCTACGACGTCAAGATGATCGGCGATCTGGACTACACCTATTCGCCGTTCTCCGCGTTGCTCTTCAGTCCGCTGGCCTGGATGTCCTTCGACCTCGCGCGTCCGTTGTGGACCGCAGGCATCGTCGTCGCGCTCTACCTGGTGATCATGCTGAGCTTCCGCAGTCTCGGCCGGCCGGTGACCTGGCCGCTGCGGGTCATCGCGGTGTCGCTGGTTGCGGTGGCGATGCTGTTCGAGCCGGTGCGGACGACGATCTGGTACGGACAGATCAACGTCTTCCTGATGCTCGTGATCCTGGCCGACCTGGCGCGTCCCGACGGTGGACGCCTCAAGGGTTTCTGGACCGGCGTCGCGGCCGGTATCAAGCTGACCCCGCTGATCTTCGCCGGGTACTTCCTGGTGCAGCGGAACTGGCGCGCCCTCGCCGGGGTCATCGGCGGTTTCGTCACCACCGTGCTCATCGGTTTCGTGGTGCTGCCGGGGGATTCGTGGTCGTACTGGACGGGCAAACTGTTCGAGTCCGACCGGGTCGGGTCGGCGCAGTTGCGCGGCAACCAGTCCCTCCGCGGCATGCTCGCCAACCACCTCGACACCGACAATCCGCCGACGCTGCTGTGGCTCGTCGTGGTCCTCGCGGCGCTCACGGTCGGCTTCGCGGTCGCGACGTACGCCCATCGCAAGGGCCAGGAACTCCTCGCCGTCAGCATCGTCGGCATGACCGCCTGCGTGGTGTCGCCGATGTCGTGGGGCCATCACTGGGTCTGGTTCATCCCGATCCTGGTCATCGGGATCCACCTGATCCTCGACGTCCGACGGTCGCGTACCCCTCGGGTGTGGGCAGGCGTGGGGGTTGCAGCCCTGATACTCCTCGCGTTCTCATGGCCGACGCATGTACCCGCGCTGATCCCCGACGGCTACTACACGGGGTTGTATGTGAAGACACACATCCGATGGCTGAACTGGTTCACCGTCAGCCCCTACCTGTGGGCCTACCTCGGGGTGCTCGTCGCGACGGTCATCGGCCTGCGGATGGTCGGTGGTCGCGGCAGGTCGTCGACGTCCTCCGATCCGATCATCCCGGCCGGCGTAGCGGCCGCTGTCATCGCCGACGGCGGGCTGCCGACCGGTGATGCGGGCAGTTCCGGGGGCGGGGACCGCCGGCAGGCGGACACGGGTGGCGACGAGTCCGGACCCCGCGAGTCCCAGGGCCCGTCCGAGCCCACCGACCACGTCCACGGGATGGCCGATGACCTGGTCGGAACCGATGGCGAACCCGTCGGCGAGACACCCGAACAGGGGCCCGCTTCGCCAGTGTGAGGCACACTCATCGAGTGTCACGGGTCGCCGGTAGTCTCGACGCGTGGCTCTGTATCGCACCTATCGCCCGGCTACCTTCGCCGACGTCGTGGGGCAGGAGCACGTCACCGATCCGTTGAGCCGCGCCCTGGATTCGGGGCGCATCAATCACGCGTATCTGTTCTCCGGTCCGCGTGGTTGTGGCAAGACGTCGTCGGCGCGAATCCTGGCTCGCTCGCTGAACTGTGCGCAGGGGCCCACCTCCACCCCGTGCGGAACCTGCGCTTCCTGTGTGGCGCTCGCGCCGGGCGGCCCGGGCAATCTCGACGTCATCGAGCTCGACGCCGCGAGCCATGGTGGTGTCGACGACACCCGCGAGCTCCGCGACCGCGCGTTCTATGCGCCCGCCGAGTCGCGCTACCGCGTGTTCATCGTCGACGAGGCGCACATGGTGACCAACGCGGGCTTCAACGCGCTCCTCAAGATCGTCGAGGAGCCGCCGGAGCACCTGATCTTCGTGTTCGCGACCACCGAACCCGAGAAGGTCCTCCCGACCATCCGGTCGCGAACCCACCACTACCCGTTCCGGCTGCTCGCGCCGCCGGTCATGCGTGGCCTGCTGGAGAAGATCTGCGAGCGCGAGAGCGTGACGGTCGCGCCCGAGGTGTACCCGCTCGTGATCCGCGCGGGCGGCGGGTCTCCGCGTGACTCACTGTCGATCCTCGACCAGCTGCTGGCCGGTGCCGACGATCAGGGAGTCGCCTACGAACGGGCGCTGGCCCTCCTGGGCGTGACCGACGTCGCGCTGATCGACACCGCCGTGGACGCACTCGCCGACGCGGACGGCTCGGCCCTGTTCGGCACGGTGGAGAAGGTCGTCGACGCCGGGCACGATCCCCGACGTTTCGCTGTCGACCTGCTCGAACGTCTGCGTGATCTGATTCTCCTGCAAGCGGTTCCGGATGCCGCGGACCGTGGGCTGGTCGAGGCCCCGGGTGATCAGCTCGTGCGGATGCGCGCCCAGATCGAGACCCTCGGCCCGGCGTCGCTGACCCGATTCGCCGAGATCGTCCACAACGCGCTCGGGGAGATGCGGGGCACCACCTCGCCGCGGCTGCTGCTCGAGGTGATGTGTGCGCGGATGCTGCTACCCGCTGTCTCCGCCGACGACGCGGCGCTGCTCCAGCGACTCGAACGACTCGAGTCGGGCATCGGCACGACGTCGATCCCGGTACCGACGAAACCGGCCGAGCCGGAACCGGAGCCGAAGTTCGTCCGGCCGTCGCAACGCAAGGCGATGGAGGACGCCAAGGCCGCCCAGGCCTCCGACCGCGCGGCGGCCGAAGCCGTCGAGGCCGACACCGCCCAGCCCGCGCCCGATCGCGACGAGCAGGCGCCGGCTGCGAATGACGCTCCGGTTGTCGCTGAACCGGTTGTCGCTGAACCGGTTGTCGCTGAACCGGTTGTCGCTGAACCGGTGGCAGACGAGGCGACCGTTGCCGATGCGGCGGTTGCTGATTCGGCTGTTCCTCCCGCGAACCCGACGACCGAGCATGACCTCGACCCGGCGGCGCCGGCGGAAGCGCCCGCCGACGACGATTCGATGTTCGAGGAGCTGATCGCCGAGCAGCCGAGTGCCGAATCGCTCGAGGCCGAGCCCGCGGCAGTTCCGGCGGACACCGACGACACCGCGTCGGACGACGAGGCGGCGACCCTGATCGAGGCGCCTGCCCCGGCGACGCCGACGCAACCCCCGGCGCGTGCCGAACGGACTCCGTCCGCGCCCGAGCCGCCGTCGCGCCCGCAGGAGACGCCGGAGCCGGAACCGGAGCCGGAGCCGATCGCCGACTCCGCGTCGACGTCGCCATACGACGACATCCCGCTACCCGACGAACCCGTCGACGAGGACGACGTCCCGCCACCGGATGCGATGCCCGTCCGCGCCCGCAGGCCCGAACCCGCACCCGAGCCGGAAGCAGAAGCCGAGCCCGAACCCGAGGCGCCCGCGGGCCTCGACGCCGACACGGTGCGCAAGCGGTACCAGGACATCCGGGCCGCAGTGCGTGAGCGTTCGAAGAGTCTGGAGCCGATGCTGTCGGCGGCGGTCATCGCCGACGTCGACGGAACGACCGTGGTGCTCTCCCACCCCGTCGAGGTCCTCGTCGGGCGGTTGTCGGCGCCACACGCCGTCACGATCATCCGGGAGGCGCTCACCGAGGTCTTCGGTACCGAGCTCGACGTGCGGACGGTGCACCAGGCGCCGGGCGCGGCCGCGCCCACCGCCACGTCCTCCGCACCGACGTCGAAGCAACCGGGTAAGGCACGCCAGTCGTATTCACGGCCGAGTCGCGCACGGGACCAGTCGGCGACGCCGGCGCCCGCACCGGAACCGGTGGCCGAGCCGGAGGAGCCCGAGCCGCCACGTGCCGACGAGGACATCCCGCACGACGAGCGGGCCGAGATGGTGGCCGACGCGCGCACCGGGAACCCCGAGCAGCGGCTCGACCCGGACCAGGTGGCGCTGGAACTGCTCAAGTCGGAGCTGGGCGCCAGACCGCTCGAGTGACCGGGCGGGCCCGCGGTGCGCACTCGTCTCACCGTGGTAGAACGCACAGATGCGACGAGTAGCGGTGCGCATCGGACTGTCACTGATGTCGGTGACGGCTGCGCTCACCATGTCGATGGCGTGCGCTGCGGCGACCCCGACCGAGACATCTGTGGATGGTGGGTCGCCCGGCGGCGGCACATCGGGATCGGAGGTGAGTGCACCCGTTGCCGGGCTCGCCCCGTCGGTACGGATGCCGGTCGACCGGCGGGTCAGCGCGGTCGGTTTCGTCGACGTCCGGACCGCGGTTCCCGACGCCGTCCTCGACCTGCGCTATGCGACGACCGACAACTTCGTCGGCGAGCGGCTGTACCCGCCGAACGCCCGATGTCTGGTCCATGAATCGATGACCCCGGGACTCCGGGCCGCCGCGCGGATTCTGCGCGCCCGCGGCGAGGCGCTGGTGTTCTGGGACTGCTACCGACCGCACTCGGTGCAGCAGAGGATGTTCGCCAAGGTGCCCGACCCGGCGTGGGTCGCCCGGCCGGGACCGTACTCGACCAGCCACGAAGCGGGACGCTCGGTCGACGTGACCCTGGCCGTCCGGAGACCGGACTGTCCGGCGGCTCGTGTCGTCGACGATCGGTGTCGTCTCGACATGGGGACCGACTTCGACTCGTTCACCCCGCGGGCCACCGCGTATGCGACAGACGGGGTGTCGGCGCCGGCGCGGGCCGCGCGAGCCCGCCTACGCGAGGCGATGGCCGCCGGTGGGCTGACGGTCTACGCGGGGGAGTGGTGGCACTTCGACGGACCCGGCGCCGACGTCCGCCGCCCGGTCATCGACGTGCCGGTCGCCTGAGCGTCGGGACCCCTTCGTGGCTCAGGGAGCAGGGCGGGTCGCCCTCAGGCATCCCACCAGGGTCGTAGCGGTACCTGGTGGCCGCCGTCCTCGTCGAGCTTGGTGGCGAGCACGTGATGGAGCTGGATGATGTTGCGGTCGAAGCCGATCCGGCATCCGGCCATGTAGAGACCCCAGAGCAGCGCGGTGCCCTCGCCGACCTCGGCCACCGCCTCGTCCCAGTGCTCGACGAGATTGATGTTCCAGTCGCGCAGCGTCATCGCGTAGTGCTCGCGGAAGTTCTCCTCGTGGATGACCTCCATGCCGCCGATGTCCTGGAGCTTCGAGATGATCTTGCCGGAGCCGGTGAGCTCGCCGTCGGGGAACACGTAGCGGTCGATGAAGGAGCCCGCTTTGCTGCGGCTCGCGTTGTCGGGCCGGGTGATGCAGTGGTTGAGCAGCATGCCGCCGGGACGGAGCTTGTCGCGCATGAAGCCGAAGTAGGCGGGGTAGTTGTGGACGCCGATGTGCTCGGTGAGACCGATGGACGACACGGCGTCGAAGCCGCTTTCGGTGACGTCGCGGTAGTCGCTGTGCCGGACCTCGGCGAACTCGCCGAGGCCTTCGTCGGCGATCGCCTTCTGGGCCCACTGCGCCTGTTCGGCGGACAGCGTCGCCCCGATCGCGTGTACACCGCGTCGGGCGGCATAGCGGACCATTCCGCCCCAGCCGCAACCGATGTCGAGGAGGCGGTCGCCGGGCTTGAGGCGGAGCTTCTCGAAGATGAGACGGTACTTGTTCTCCTGCGCGGCTTCCAGCGATGCGTCGCGTTCCGGGTAGACGGCGCACGTGTAGGTCATCGACGGTCCGAGTACCCACTCGTAGAACGTGTTCGAGACGTCGTAGTGGTAGTGGATGACCTCGGCATCGCGGGACTTGCTGTGCCGCAGTCCTTCCGCGAATCGACGCCAGCGCGGCACGGCCTCCTGTGGCGGCGGTGCGATCGGCTTGAAGTGCTCGATGCCCAGCGACCGTGCGATGTGCGCGAGCGCCAGCGGGGAGGGGCGGTGGAACTGCAGGTTGCTGGCGAGGGCCTTCAGTGCCGGGTACGGGTCGCCGGGGTGGGCGCCGATGAGTTCGAGATCGCCTGCGATGTAGGCCCGTGCCAGCCCGAGGTCGCCCGGCGCGGTCACCAGATACGTCGTCCCCCGCGGGGTCTTCAGGTCGAGGCCGTACTGGGCATCCGCGGGCCCGGCGCTGCTGCCGTCGTATGCGGTGATCCGGATCGAGAGATTCCCGCCGAGGAGGGTCTCGAAGATCTCGGCGAGGGTCATCTTGCCGGCGTGTGAGTCGACACTCGACGGCGTGCTGTCCTTGAACGTGGTCATTGGCGTTTCACCGCTTTCGCATAGAGGTCCAGCAGACGGCCGCGCGGGTCGTACCGCTTCTTGAGGAGCCGATAACTCTCTCCGCCGTAGAGTTCGTCGAACTCCTCCGGCGTGTAGAAACTCTCTGAGTACAGCGACTTGTGGCCGTCGAGTTCGGCGACCTTGCGTTCGATGATCTTGTTGGTGTGCCCGGGATCGCCCGGGGTGACCGGCACGGCCGACCAGAAGCCGACGTTGACGTAGGTGCGTTGCGGGGCAAGGGGATACAGCGGCCAGGGGCGCACCGGATCGGCGCCCGGGAGGGCCGGCTCGCGGAGGCGCAGTGGGCAGAGCCAGATCGGTTCGATCGGGATGTCGGTGAGGAACCACTCCACGTACTCGGCGGTCCGTTCGATGGGTACCTCGATGTCCTGCACGACCCGCTCGCCGGGGGGCAGCCCCTTGCGGGCGTTGAGCCGGTCGCCGATGTCGAATCGCTGGTCGAGTCCGATGAGCTTCCAGTAGAAACTGCTGCGCAGGTACCGCTTCGGCCACCAGCGCCGGATCTTCGGGTTCTGGGCGCCGAACGCGCGCGAGCACCAGAACCAGTCGGTGTCCCAACGCCAGAGGTAGTCGTGGATCGTGAGCCGATCGGTGGTCTTCTCTTGGATCGAGCGGTAGAAGACATCCATCCCGGTGTAGTCGCTGACCGGCCCGTTGTCGTCGGTCTGACGGCCGAGCGTCAGGTAGGACTCGTTGGCGGAGAACACGACTCCGTCGAGGTAGTCGACGGGTTCGCCGTCGTGCGTCTTGCTGGAGACGATCGTGTCCATGGCCGATTGAAGGTCGGTGATGGAGGTGAATCGGAGATGACGCAACGCCACATAGGGCTTCACCGGCTCCAGCTCGATGCGGAGGCGGACCGAATATCCCAGCGTGCCATACGAATTCGGGAATCCGTAGAAGAGGTCGGCGTGCTCATTGGTCGGCGTCGCCGTCAGGATCTCGCCGTCGCCGGTGAGAATGTCGATCTCCAGCACCGATTCGTGGGGCAGGCCCGAACGGAACGACGTGCTCTCGATACCGAGACCGGTGACCGCCCCGCCGAGCGTGATCGTCTTGAGCTGCGGGACGACCAGCGGCGCGAGGCCGTACGGCAGGGTGGCCGCGACGAGGTTCTCGTAGGTACACATCCCGGCGACATCAGCGGTCCGCGCCTCCGGGTCGACCGAGATGACGCGATCGAGCCCGGAGACGTCCAGTCCGGGATGTGGATTGGCGGCACGCTTGCGGAAGAGGTTGGACGTCTTCTTCGCAAGGCGCACGGTTGCGTGCGGCGGGATGGCACGATAACTGGCCAGAAGGTCGGACACCCCCTGGTCGAATGCCGCTCCCCCCATCTCCAGCCGGTTACTCACCCGGATAGCCTAGGACTTGATCAGTTCGCCCGCCAATCGTTTCGTACTGAGGAGTGTCCAATCGTGGGTCAGGTTTCCGCATCGCAGTCGCTCGACATCGCCGCCGCCCCGGACGCTGTGGTCGGAGCGCTCGCCGATTACAACGACGTACGCCCGGCGATCCTCCCGGAGCAGTACCGCGACTACAAGGTGATCAGCGGCGGCAACGGCGACGGCACCGTCGTGCACTGGATTCTGCAGGCGACGTCGAAGCGGCAGCGCGACGTGCAGGCGACCGTCAGCGTCACCCCGGACACCGTCACCGAGCGCGACGCCAATTCGACGATGGTGACCACCTACACCGTCGCTCCGTCGGGAAGCGGTTCGCGCGTCACGACCACCACCACGTGGCAGGGTGCGGGCGGCATCGGCGGATTCTTCGAGAAGACATTTGCGCCGAAGGGTCTCAATCGAATTCAGGCCGAGGTGCTCGGCAACCTGAAGAAGCGCCTCGAGAGCTGACGACCGGCGAGCGAGTCGGCGGCGTCGGATGATCGGCTCCGTCGGAGGTGCCCGATGACCGGGCCGGGGCCGGCCGGTCCCGCTCGGCGCCGCCGTGGCCGGGCGCGGCCGTCGCCGTTGCCCATTCGCGACGGCGTCGACGCCACGCGCGTGGTGGTGCGAGCGGGGCCGGAACTGACGGTGGGACAGGCTCTGCTGGCAATGCCCGGTCTGGCGGGCCTGACGGCCGACAACCTGCGTCGACGAGCCTCCGCCGGCGAGGTCGTCGATGCGGACGGCCACCCGGTGGATCTCGATTCGCCGTCGCGCCGCAACATCTCGCTCTACCTCTACCGCGACCTCGACGACGAGGTGCCGGTCCCGTTCGACCTACCGGTGCTCTATCGCGACGAGAACATCGTCGTGGTGGACAAACCGCACTTCCTCGCCACCATGCCCCGCGGTCGGCACGTGACCGAGACCGCGCTGGTCCGGTTGCGGCGGGAGCTGGGCTCCGACACGGTGTCGCCGGCGCATCGGTTGGACCGGCTCACCGCCGGAGTGCTGCTGTTCACGCTGCGGCCCGAGGTGCGGGCGGCCTATCAGAATCTGTTCGCATCCCGGACCGCGCGCAAGGAGTACCTCGCGCTCGCGCCCGCCGACGAGACGCTCACCACCACCGTGACCGTGCAGGATCGGATCGAGAAGACCGCGGGCGACCTCCGCGCGCTCGTCGTCGACGGACCCGTCAACGCCATCAGCGACATCACCCTCGTCGACGGCGCGGGACCCCACGGCGTCTACCGGCTGGTGCCGCACACCGGCCGGACGCATCAGCTCCGCTTGCACATGGCATCACTGGGTGTGCCCATCGTCGACGATCCGCTGTACCCCGAGGTGCGCCCGGAACTGGCGGCGCGCCCCGACCGCGCGGACTTCTCGAGGCCGTTGCGCCTGGTGGCGCGGGTACTGGAGTTCACCGACCCGCTGACCGGTGAACACCGGAGATTCGAGAGCCTGCGGTCGGTGTCGGGGTAGGACACCACGATCTACGCTGGCCACATGACCATCCGAGCGTCCTACGAGCGGCATCCCGACCTGGGTTGCGAGGCCGTGGTCTTCATCGACGACGAGTCGCTGGCGTGTTTCCAGATCCAACGCGATCTCGTCGGCGGACCGCGCGCCGACGAGTACTGCGTCACGACCGGGGCGAGTGCCCCGATCTACGGCGCGATCACGCAGTGGCGCCGGGTCGACGACCGCTTCGAGTTCGCGCTGACCGCGCGAGCGGGCCGACTGTTCGGCGACGAGGTCTTGTCCTTCGAGGTCGCGGCCGTCGAGGAGTCGACCGTCGACGACATCGCCGCGCATGTCGATCGGTTGCTGCGCTGACGCTGCGACTACCCTGGGCCGGGTGACGCAACCATTCGATCCCAGCGCGTTGTTCGGCGGCGGTCAGGGCGGGGAGAACCCGATGGCCGGACTGTTGGCGCAAGCGCAGCAGATGCAGGAGAAACTCCTGTCCGCGCAGAACGAGATCGCGGCGGCCGAGGTGGTCGGCAGTGCGGGCAACGGACTCGTCACCGTGACCGGGAACGGCACCGGGGAGGTGACCGCGGTGTCGATCGACCCGAAGGTCGTCGATCCCGACGACGTGGAAACCCTGCAGGATCTGCTGCTCGGGGCGCTCGCCGACCTGTCGGAGAAGCGTGAGCAGCTGGCCAGCGAGAAGATGGGCCCGCTGGCCGGAGGTCTCGGCGGCGGCCTCCCCGGACTCGGCGGCTGAGCACTTCCCACCCGCGCACGCACGACGCCGAACGACGAGTAGAAACCCCGGACACCGTGGACGCAGAACACCATGTATGAGGGACCGATCCAGGACCTGATCGACCAGCTGGCGAAACAGCCGGGGCTCGGTCCGAAGGGTGCGCAGCGGATCGCTTTCCACCTGCTGGCCGGGGAGAAATCCGACATCGATCGCCTCATCGCCGCGCTCGGGCGGGTTCGCGACGACGTCGTGTTCTGCGCCGAGTGCGGGAACGTGTCGGCGAATCGCCTCTGCCGGATCTGCTCGGACTCGCGACGCGACGCCAGCAAGATCTGCGTCGTCGAGGAACCCAAGGACGTGCACGCGATCGAACGGACCAAGGAGTTCACCGGGCGCTATCACGTGCTCGGGGGTGCTCTGGACCCGTTGTCGGGGATCGGCCCCGACCAGTTGCGGATACGCGAACTGTTGCGGCGGCTGGCCAATCAGGAGGACGGCGTCGACGTGTCCGAGGTGATCGTCGCCACCGACCCGAACACCGAGGGCGAAGCCACCGCGACCTACCTCCAGCGCATGCTCAAGGACTTCCCCGGTCTGTCGGTCACCCGACTCGCGTCGGGGTTGCCGATGGGCGGCGACCTCGAATTCGCCGACGAGCTCACCCTCGGTCGTGCCCTGTCCGGTCGACGCATCCTGGCGTGAGGTCCGGCCCCTCTACCCGGCCCCTCGTACCCGGCAAACCGGACGGCTACTGTCAGGTGGTGATCTCGCGTAATCGGTGGCGTCGTCGAATTCGGGGTGTGGCAGCGGGCTTGACCGTGGTGGTCGTCGCCGGGCTGGTGAGCGCGGGTCAGCTCGCGGGGACGCCCGCGGCGTCGGCGGCGCCCGCGCTCGACTGGGAAGCATGTCCCGCGGTCCACGGTGTCCCGGCGAGTGTCCGATGCGCGACGGTCGAGGTGCCGCTCGACTACCGCAAGCCGCAGGGGAAGACGATCGAGATCGGCGTCAGCCGGATGCAGGCGCGTGACCAATCCCGCCGACGCGGTGTCGTGATGGGCAACCCCGGGGGGCCGGGTGGCGACGGCATCGCGATGTTCAGTCAGGTACCCCCACCCGCGGCGATGCTCGACGAATGGGACCTGGTGGCCGTGCAGCCCCGCGGTCTGGTGTCGGGCACCCCGCTGCGCTGCGAGCCGATCACCGGCGACGAACCCGAACTGATGACGGCGCTCGGCAAGGTGAACCGCGACCGCTGTGAGGCCCGGACACCGGGCCTGGGGGCGTCGCTCACCACGGAGAACACGGCCCGGGACATGGAGGTCGTCCGCGGTCTGCTCGGCGAGTCCAAGGTCAGCCTCTACGGCATCTCCTACGGCACCTTGTTGATGTCGACGTATGCGACGCTGTTCCCTCAGCGGGTCGACCGTATGGTCCTCGATTCCGGTTTCGACCCCGGTCTCGTGTGGAACACCCTTCTCTCCGCACAGACGCCCGGCTACAAGGCCCGGGTGCACGCGATGATGGCGTGGATCGCACGCCACGATCGGATCTACGGGCTCGGAAAGACTCCGCTGGCCGTGTACCGGAAGTGGAGTGACCGGGTCAGTGCCGAGGCGGGCGTCCCGCCGTCGCTCCTGGCGCCGCCTGCCCAGGTGGGCGACGTGCCCCCGGGGCTGCGGGCGGTCGCCCAGCAGTACATCGCCGGCACCGACCTCACCGCCGATGCGCGGGCGCGGTTCGAGAACCTGATGCTCACCTTGCTCAGGCCCGGCTCGCTGCAATTGACGTCACAGCTACTGGTGCTCACCCGCGCCTTCGCGCCGGATCGGAACTCGTGGCCACTGGTCGCACAGATGACCGCGAAGCCCGGCCGTAAGCTGCCCACCCCGGCGCCCGCGGTCCTCGAAGCCGCGCAGGTCTCCCAGGACATGCAGGCAGCGGTCCTGTGCAACGAGAACCGGGCGCCCGCACGGCCGTCGCTCGGCTTCCAGGCGTTCGTCGCGAACTACGTCACCGGGGACCCCTTCGAGGCGCCCGGGCTCGCCTACGAGTCCGGACTCGCCTGCGCCGGCGCACCGGCCCTGGCCCGACCGATCGAGATCCGCAATCGCGGGCTGGCGGTGACGCCGTTGCAGATCCAGAGCGTCGGTGACCCGCAGACGCCGTACCGCGGCGCACTGAGGATGCGTTCACTGATGCGCAGCCACCTCATCACCGTCGGGGGCGGCGACCACGCGCAACTCGGCCGGGCCAACAAGCCGCTCGAGAACGCCATCGTCGAGTACCTCCGCACCGGGCGGACCGCCGTGCAGCGCGTTCCCGAAGCGCCCATCACGGCGCCGCTGACGCAGCTGCCGCCGGCGTTCGCGGCCGGCACGGCCGGACGGTGACCCATTCTGATCTGGTGAACCCCAGGACCCGCGCTCGGATCACCGAACTGGCCGATCGCCTCGATGCGGGCATCGTCGCCGTCGACGGGCCGTCCGGAGCGGGGAAGTCCACGATCGCCGACCTCCTGGTCGCGGACCTGCGAGCCCGTGGGGTCGGCGTGACCCTGGTCCGCACCGACGACTTCGCGACGTGGGACGACCCCGTCGCCTGGTGGCCGGAGCTGGAAGCCGATGTGCTGCATCCCTTCACACGACGCCGCGACTACCGGTACCGGCCACGCGTGTGGCAGGACGGCGTCCCGACACCCGGCCCGCGCGTGTGGATCGAGTGGCAGCCCCTGCTCATCATCGAAGGGGTGTCCTCGGCGCGGCGGCGGATCGCCGACCGCCTGTCCCACGCGCTGTGGCTCGACGGCGGGACATCCGACGAACGGCTCGAGCGGACGGTCGCCCGTGACGGGGAGGGCGCGCGGGCACATCTCGAGGCCTGGCAGCAATTCGAGCGTGGCTGGTTCGGCGTGGATCGCACGCGGGAACGGTGCGTCGTCCTCGACTGACAACCTCCTCCGATTCACGATTGCACATCGGCGATCACTTATGGTGTAGTTTCTATCTGGTGGCGGCGTCGTCGCCGGTAGTCGGACATCTCGCGAGGGGCGCGGCGACGCTCCGAGCAGAGCATGCGTCGTATCGACGACGCCAGATGGTCCGCGTTGTTCTCGGGACGGGGGAAGAGTGCATCAACGAGTGATTCGAGCGTGCGTCACGTCGGCAGCGGTCGGTGTGGCGGTCGGACTGGCCCTGCATCCCGGGGCCGGAGCTGCGTCGGCAATTCCCATGGTCGTCTGCGCCGGAGCGGTCTGTACCAATCACGGGGACACCGTGGGGATCGGTTACGGAAACTACCGCTGCCCGAACGGATTCGCGTATCCCTCGATCGCCATCGTGCCGCCCCATTCGACGATGCCGGTCATCCCGGCCAATTGCGGCCCCGGGCCGCTTCTCTACTCATCGGACCAAGGAGAAACTCTGTGAAGCGATGGCGTCTGCTGGGTGTGCTCGTTGCCGCGACGGGACTGGCGGCGGTAGGGGTCCCGGCCGCCACTGCCGATGCTGCGACGACGACGGTCCGATCCGGTATGAAGATCACCGTTGACGAGACGATTGTCACCTCGACCAGTTGCACTCTCGGCGCGGTCATTTCGACGTCCAAGGCGTTGACCGCCGGGCATTGTGGGAACGTCGGCCAGGTCGTCTACAGCGCGAGTGGCGCCCGGGTCGGGACGATCACCGCGAACCGGATCACCCGGCAGCTCGACATCGCGGTGATCACCCTCGCCCCGCGGGTGGCGTCGCAGCAGGATGCCATCGACTGGGACGCATCGTTCTGGCGTGGCCAGGCCGTCTCCAAGGCCGGTATCACGACCGGCTACGGACAAGGCGTCATCACCGAGCCGCGTCCGGTATTGCGACGCGCGTACGGATTCTCTTTGGCCCCACCGTTCGTGAACCAACACGCGACCTACTCGGTGGACACGACGCTTCGCTCGGAAGCCGGTGACAGCGGTGCCGGCGTGCGCGACGGACGTGGGCGCGTCGTCGGAATCCTGTCGTCCGGCGACGAGAGGTCGACGGCGATCGCGCCGGTGTCGAAGCTGCCTCGCGATCTGCGTTAGCGCGCACCGAGGGGCGTGGGTCCACCGTCCTTGCCGACGCCGGTGACACCCGTGTCTTGCCGCCCGCACGAGGATGTGTCATGGTGCATTAACACTTTACGGTCGCGCACGATCGTGGGTGTGGGGTCGGGGGCCTCTCACAGACCTCCAGCCCTCCTCGCATAGGGGTCGAGGTGGGCTGGAGGTGGCCGGCCCGGCGTCGGACCGCCGGGTGTTGGTTCAGGTGCGATCCACCGGCACGGTGTCGGCTCCGTGCCGACGGTTAGTGTCGAGATATGGCCACCCGACGACGCTTCCGTGATCTGGCGGAGCTCGACGCGCAGCTGATCGAGTGCCGCGCATGCCCGCGTCTCGTCAAATGGCGGGAACGGGTCGCCCGCGAGAAGCGTCGCGCGTTCGCCGACGAGGAGTACTGGGGTCGGCCGGTGGCCGGTATCGGTCCGGCCGACGCGCGACTGCTGATCGTCGGGCTCGCCCCCGCGGCGCACGGCGGAAATCGCACCGGGCGCATGTTCACCGGGGATCGCAGCGGCGATGTCCTGTTCTCGGCGTTGTATCTCGCCGGCCTTGCGAGCCAACCTCATTCGGTCGCGATCGGTGACGGGTTGGAGCTCTTCGACACGCGTATCACCGCGCCGGTGCATTGTGCCCCGCCGCAGAACAAACCGACGGTCGCCGAACGCGACACCTGTTCCTACTGGTTGCACGCCGAACTCGAACTACTCGCGCCGACGGTCCGCTCGGTGGTCACCCTCGGCGGATTCGGTTGGCAGTCAACACTTCGCACATTCGCGAAGCTCGGCTGGACGGTCCCCAAACCGCTGCCGAAGTTCGGACACGGCGTCTCCACGACGCTTGTCCGCGAGGGCGCCGAACTCGAGGTGTTCGGGTGTTATCACGTGAGCCAGCAGAACACCTTCACCGGACGGTTGACGGTGGAGATGGTCGTGGACGTGCTCACCGAGGCGGCACGGTCGGCGGGGATCGAGAACGGGTGAGGCGGTCCGGGTTACCTGTGGTCAGAGCGGAGACCCGCCTGCCGATGTGCTCGCGACGCGTGGCCGGATGAGAGCGCGAGGTCTCGGTGTCGGCGGGCAGGGAGTGGGGTCGAGTCGCATGGTGCGTCGCAACCACCGCTCCCTGCGGTGCGAGGAGCGGGCGGTGGCTCGTCGCTTACGCTCCTTGCACCTCGGGGGAGCGGAGAGACTACCGCCGTCGTCCGGCGGCGAGGCGCTCTCGGCGTAGCCGATCGACCTCGGGGAGGTCCAGCGGGGCAAGGGATTCGACGCCCATCGCGGTGGCGAGGAGACGATCGGCGAGTTCGGGGTTGCGGGCCAGTGCCGGGCCGTGCATGTAGGTGCCGATGACGCTGCCCTGGACGACGCCTTCGGTGCCGTCGCCGACGCCGTTGCCCACGCCATGCCGTACCCGACCCAGCGGGGCCGCGTCGGACCCGAGAGTCGTTCCCCCACGGTGGTTCTCGAACCCGGTGAGGGGTTGTGACAGTCCTGGGAGGGTCGGGTCGACGAGCAATTCGCCGATACTCCGCTCCGCCTGGGGCGCCGTCGTGAGATCGAACAGGGAGATGCCGTCGACGCGTTCACCCGCCGATGTCTCGTACCAGTGGCCGAGCACCTGGATGGCGGCGCAGATGGCCAGCACCGGGCGTCCGGCGGCTGCCGCCTGCTGCAGGCCGGGGTAGCGCGTGAGGTGCCGCGTGGCGAGGCGCTGCGCGTAATCCTCTGCGCCGCCGAGGGTGTAGACGTCCAGCGAGTCGGGGACCGGGTCGTCGAGCGTGATGTGGACGACCTCGGCGTCGATGCCGCGCATCACCGCACGGCGTTTCAGGACGAGTGCGTTCCCGCCGTCCCCGTAGGTGCCCATGACGTCGGGCAGGACGAGACCGATCCGCAGGGTCGATTCGCTCACTGCTCCGCCTTCCGAGATCGTGCTGCGCGTTCCAGGGCGGTGCCGAGGTCGCGAAACGCCGTGTAGTTCGCCAGGACCTCGACGCGCCCCGGCGGGCAGGACGCGATGGCGGCCATGGGATCGGGGACGGTGGTGTGCTCGGCGCCCGCGTAGAGCAACCGCACGGACAGGTCGGCGGCGCGCTCGCCGGCCGCGACGACCTGCATGGTCTCGAACGCCTCGAATCGCACGTCCCACAGCCAGGACAGGTCCTCGCCATCGGGTACCTGGCCGTTGACCGCGATGACCAGTCCGTCGGCGTCCTGGTCGATCATCGACATCGCTTCTTGCCATCCGGCCGGATTCTTGGCGAGAAGTGTTCGGACCGAATGATTTCCGATCTGATGGATGCCGTACCGGCCGGCGACCTCGCCGACCGTGCCGACGGCTGCCACCGCGTTGTGCGGATCGGCGCCCATCGCGACTGCCGCCGCCACCGCCTGGGTCGCGTTGCCGCGGTTGGCCCTACCCGGTACCGCGAGTTCCAGGGGGGCGCTGAATCCGTCGGGGCCGTAGATGTTCTCGTCGTCGAACCACCAGTCGGGGGTGGGGCGCCGGAAGTCGTCGTCGCCGGTCGAGCGCCACCCCCCCTCGGAACGGACGATGGGCTCGCCGGTCCGCGGGCAACTGACCGAGTCGCCGACCCAACTCGCGCCGGCCGCGACCCAGACCACGTCGGGGGCGTCGAACGCGGCGGAGGTCACGAGGACGTCGTCACAGTTGGCGATCACCGTGGTCTCGGGGTGGCGGGCGATTCCCTCGCGGAGCCGGCGCTCGATCATGTTGATCTCGCCGACCCGGTCGAGCTGATCGCGGGACAGGTTGAGCAGCACGAGGACCTCGGGGTCGACGGCGTCGCTGACATGCGGGACATGGAGTTCGTCGACCTCGAGCGCGCAGAACGGCGCCGTCCGGCTCAAGGTGAGGGTCGCGATGATCCCGGCGTCCATGTTGGCGCCGTCGGCCTGGGTCGCGACCTCGCCGAGTTCGGCCATCGCGGCCGCGGTCATCCGGGTGGTCGTCGACTTGCCGTTGGTACCGGTGACGATCGCGGTGCGCTTGCCCGCCGCGAGCCGGCCCATGATCTGGGGGTCGATCTTCGCGGCGACGAGGCCGCCGATCATCGACCCCTTGCCTCGTCCCGCGGTTCGTGACGCCCACCGGGCCGCCGCGGCGGCGCCCAGGGCGACGGCGGTACGGGCGGGAACACGGGGGGTGCTGCGGGTTGCGGAACCGGCGGAAGAGAGTCGGTCGGGCATGCGCACGAGTGTGTCACAGGCTGATCCGACGGGAGTGGTCGTGCCATCCGCCCGCGCCGCGTAGGCTCTGCGGCTGTGAGTCGCGACACCCAACTGCGTCTGTCCCTGCCCGCTCGAGTGCAACGCGGAGTGTTGCTCGCCGCCGCGCGCATCCCCGCCGGTGCGCTGGCCGTTCTGGGGCGCCGGGCACCGGTCAACTCCGACGGCGAGCGGGTCGCCCCCGAGCTCGCGGCCATCGGCTGGGCCAACGACAACGTGCCCGGCCTGAATCCCTTCCAGGGTGAGGTGGCGCAGTCGCGCGCACAGACCGACGAGAGCGGCGCATCCATGGCCGAGGTGCTGCCACCGCTGGCGGTGGAAGAGGACCTCGTCATCGACGGGCCCGCCGGTCCGATCCCGGCCACCCGATACCGCTCCTCGACCGAGTCGGCGGGTTTGCTCGTCTACTACCACGGCGGTGGCTTCGTCACCGGGAGCCGGATCAGCCATGACGCGTTCGTCCGTCGCCTCGCTCACGGCACCGGACTCGATGTGCTGTCGATCGAGTACCGCCTGGCCCCGGAGGCGCCGTTTCCGGCGGCCGTCGAGGACGCGGTGTCGGCCTGGCACTTCGCTGTCGAGGTCGCGCCGAAGTGGGGTCTCGACCCCGGGCGGATCATCGTCGGCGGGGACAGTGCCGGCGGGAACCTCGCGACCGTCGTGGCCCGGGAGGTCCGGAACGAGTCGGTGACCCCGTTCTTCCAGCTGCTCATCTACCCGGTGACCGACCAGGCCGCCGACACCCCGTCGCGGCGGGAGTTCGCGTCCGGATATTTCCTCACCGCCGACGGCATCGACTGGTTCACCGACCGGTATCTGCCCGATGTCACGCAGCGACGTGATCCGCGGTGCTCGCCCCTGCTGGCCGACGATCTCGATGGCCTCCCGCCCGCTCATGTCATGGTCGCCGGTTTCGATCCGCTTCGCGACGAGGGCCTCGCGTACGCGCGCAAGCTCGAGGAAGCCGGCGTACCGGTCACGGTCCGCCGAGAGGGAGCGATGATCCACGGGTTCGTCAACATGACCCTCATCAGTCCCGGCGCCCGCGCCGCGGTCGACCGCCTGTGCGCGGTGGTGCGCGATGCGCTCGACGCGACGCCACCCCCAGGGACGACGTCACCCGCCTGAGCGCACCGGGTTCCCGATGCCGGCGAGCGCGGACGCGTCGTCCGATCCGGAACCGGGTGAGGTCGTCGTCGGTTCGGCGGCGGACGCCGAACGGCTGCGAGCCCGCGGCCGAGCCATCACCCCGGCTGCGCAACCGGCCACGACGATGACCGCGCCGACGATCTCGCCGACCGACGGGACCTCGCCGAGGACGACGAAGGCCGCCGAGATCCCCACCACGGGCACGAGGAGCGACATCGGTGACACCCGGCTGGCATCGTTGCGGCCGAGGAGCGTGGTCCACAGACCCGCGCCGATGACGGTGCCGAAGACCGCGAGGTAGAGCAGACCGCCGAGGGCGCGGAGACCGCTCTCGCTACCGAGTGTGGAGAGTGCCTCGAACCCCGCGGCGGGACCCTCGACGACGAGACTGACCGCGTACAGCGGTGGGGTGGCGACGACGGCCATCCACAGCGTCATCCGGAGGGAGTCGTCGGGACGGGCGAGCCGGCCACCGATGTTGCCGGCGGCCCAGCTCAGACCGCCGAGGACGGTGAGACCGACGGGAAGGAGCGCGGCCGCACCGAGATCGCTCCCGCGGACCCGGTCCAGCGCGATCAGCGCCATACCGACGACCGCGATCGCGAGTCCCAGGACCTGGCCGACGGTCATCCGCTCCCGCAGGAACAGCACACCCAGGACGACGGTGAAGGGTGCCGAGGTCTGGAGCACCAGAGATGCGAGCCCGGTGGGCATGCCCAGATCCATCGCCAGGAACAGCAGGATGAACTGCACGCTGCCGAAGCCGGCGACGTAGAGCAGGAACCACTTCAGGCGCACCTTCGGGAAGCGGACGAAGAGCATCACCGGTATAGCCAGCACCGCGAATCGCATCGCGGCGAGGAAGAACGGCGGGAAGTGGTCGAGTCCGAGTCGGATCGCGATGAAGTTCAATCCCCAGAGGACGACGACGAACAGCGCGAGGAGGCGATCACGAGTGGACATGGCCCCATGGTCGGCGCCGGCGAAGTGAAGAACAATCTAATTTAGACGCACGGACTATTCAGATTTACTGAATATTGCGCCGGTCACTGCTGAGCCGCGGCGACCTTCGCGCGCACGTCGTCCATGTCGAGGCCCTCGACGGCCCCGATCAGTTCCTCGAGTTGTGCCGCCGGGAGCGCGCCGGGCTGATTGAACACCAGGATCCCGTCGCGGAACGCCATCAGTGTCGGGATGGAACGGATGCCGAGACTGCCGGCGAGCTGCTGCTCGGCCTCGGTGTCGATCTTGCCGAACACGATGTCGGAGTGCGCTTCGGACGCCTTCTCGAAGACGGGTGCGAACTGCCGGCACGGACCGCACCAGCCGGCCCAGAAGTCGAGCAGGACGATGCCGTCCGAGGCGATGGTGTCCTCGAAGGTTTCCAGGGTGATGTCTTGTGATGCCATGCCCCCCACAACGGTGTGGGAGGCCCTGACATTCCTGGCGGGGGTGGCGGTGGCCGTTCGCCCGCGCCGCGCGGGCTTCGCAGGTGACGGGTGGGTCCTGAGTACCGTTGTCCCATGGAGGTCCGGCGTCTTCGACTGTTGCGTGAGTTCGCCGATCGGGAATCGATCGGTGCGGTGGCCGAGGCGATGCACATGACCCCGTCGGCGGTGTCACAGCAGTTGAAAGTCCTGGCCGAGGAGGCCGGGGTCCCGCTGTTCGAACCCGACGGCAGGCGAATCCGCCTGACCGAGGCCGGGCGCGCGCTCGTGTTGCGCGCCGACGACGTGATCGCGGCGGTGGACCGGGCGCAGGAGGAGATGTCGTCGTACCGGTCCGGCAAGGCACGCGTACGGCTGGCGATGTTCCCGTCCGGTGCGACGCTCCTGCTTCCCTCGGTCCTGGAGCGCGCCGCGGCGTCGGGCATCGACGTGCACGCGGTGCATCTCGACATCGGATATCACGACGCCGCACCGGCTCTCGCGGACCACGATGTCGTGGTCACCCACCGTGACGAACGCACACCGGCGATCGACGAACCCCGGGTCCGGGTCACCGAACTGATGCGCGAACCCGTCGACGTGATCGTCGCCGCCGACAGCGAGTTGGCCCTGCGAGACCAGGTCGCGGTCACCGAACTCGCCGATCACGATTGGATCAGTGTCGAAGGTGGCTTCCCGGTCGACGATGTGCTGCTGTCGATCTCGGCGGCGACCGGAGTGGCGCCACGAGTGACCCAGCGGATGCTGGACTTCACGACGATCGAGGCGCTGGTGGCCCATGGGCACGGCATCGCACTGATGCCGCGGTTCGCCGTCCGCCATCCAGAGGTGAAACGGCTGGTGCTCAAAGGGGTTCGGGCCGCGCGGGTGTACGAGGCGCTGGCCCGTCCGCGTTCGCGGGCGGCCGTGCAGCAGGTCGTCGACCACCTGCACGCGGTCGGCGTCGACCAGGGCTGATCACCGCCGGCCCGGCCGGGTACGCAGACAGCCCGGGGCGTGGGCCCCGGGCTGTCGACGATTGCGAGAACTCAGACGCCGAGGCTCTTGCCGACGATGTCCTTCATGATCTCGGTGGTGCCACCGAAGATCGTCTGGATACGGGCGTCGGTGTAGGCGCGGGCGACGCGGTACTCGTTCATGTAGCCGTAGCCGCCGTGCAGCTGCAGACAGCTGTCGATGACCCGCTTGGCGAGCTCGGTACACCACCACTTGTTCTTGGAGGCGTCGACGGCGTTCAGCTCGCCGTCGAGCACCCCCTGCAGGCAGCGGTCGATGTAGACCTCGGCGATGTCGAGTTCGGTGGCCATCTCGGCGAGGGTGAAGCGATTCGCCTGGAAGGTGCCGATCGGGCGACCGAAGGCCTTGCGGTCCTTGGTGTACTGAAGTGTCTCGTCGAAGATCGCGCGTGCACCGGCGATGGCGCCGATGCCGATGGACAGGCGTTCGGAGGGCAGGTTCTGCATCAGGTGGTAGAAGCCCATGCCCTCTTGGCCCAGCAGGTTCTCGGCGGGCACCCGCACGTCGTTGAAGTGCAGCTCGGCGGTGTCCTGTGCCTTGAGGCCCATCTTGTCGAGCTTGCGCCCGCGCTCGAAGCCCTCCATGCCGCGCTCGACGACCAACAGGGAGAACGCCTTGTGGCCTGCTTCGGGATCCGGATTGGTCCGGCACACCACGACCACGAGGTCGGAGTTGATGCCCGAGGAGATGAACGTCTTGTTGCCGTTGAGGACGTAGTGATCGCCCTCGAGCTTCGCCGAGGTCTTGATGCCGGCGAGGTCGGAACCGGCGCCCGGCTCGGTCATCGCGACGGCGAGAATCGTCTCGCCGGTGGCGATCCCGGGCATCCAGCGCTTCTTCTGCTCGTCATCGGCGAGGTGCACGAAGTACGGTGCGACGACGTCGTTCTGCAGGCTGAGGCCGGGTGCCGCGCCGTCGAACTTCGCGAACTCCTCGACCACCACGGCGTTGAACCGGAAGTCGTCCATGGCCCCGCCGCCGCCGTACTCCTCGGGGATGTTGAACCCGAGAAGTCCTGCGTCACCGGCCTTCTTGAACGCGATGCGATCGACCTGACCGGCTCGCGTCCACTCCTCGGTGTACGGGGCGCATTCGCGCTGCAGGAACTGGCGTGCGGTCTCCCGCAGGGCCTCGTGCTCGTCTTCGAAGATGGTGCGTTTCATGGCTTCTCCCTTTCGTGAGTGAGTCTGACTCAGATGTCTGTCGGTGCTCGGCCGGCGTCGGTGTGTCCTCGGGCGCCGACGACGCGCAGAGAGATCAGGGCATACGACGCCGCCACCTCGGCGGGCGTGCGAGCACCTGACGGCCGATACCAGGTGGTGACCGCCTGGCATGCACCGAAGAGGTACCGCAGGACGTCTTTGACGTCCTCCTCGAACGCGAACTCGCCCGACTCGACGCCGCGTTCGATGACTCCGGCGAGCAGCTCCTCGGTCTCGGTGCGCATCGCGACGTAGGTCTCACGCCGCGGATCATCGGAGTCGAGGTGGCGGAACTCGCTGGCGACGCTGGCGAGTTCGAGATCGCTGGTCATGTGCAACACGATCGATTCGATGGCGTTGGACAGTTGCTCGCTCGGCGTCCGGCCGGACTGGATTGCTGCGCCGACCCACGCCAGCACCGAGGTCATCGCCGCCTCGAGCAATTCGACGAGGATGCCCAGTTTGTTGTCGTGGTGGTAGTACAGCGTCGGCAGTGACACGCCTGCCCGCGAGGCGATGTCGCGGATCGAGGTGCCGTGGTAACCGCGCTCGTAGAAGGCGTGTTTCGCCGCGACGAGGGTGGCCGGCAACGGCACCGGCTCGCGTCGTCGCCAGTCCAGACCCTCGGTATCGATCGTCAGCTTCCGGGTGGGAGCCGTCTTGGCCGGTTCAGACACGTTCGATGATGGTGGCGTTGGCCATGCCCGCGCCCTCGCACATGGTCTGGAGGCCATAGCGGCCGCCGGTCGCCTCGAGGTGGTTGACGAGGGTGCCCAGCAGGCGGGTACCCGACGATCCGAGCGCGTGGCCGAGGGCGATCGCGCCGCCGCGCGGGTTCAGCCTGGCCGGGTCGGCGCCGAACTCGTGAGCCCAGGCCATCGGCACCGAGGCGAACGCCTCGTTGACCTCGTAGGCGTCGATGTCGTCGATCGACAGCCCCGAGCGCGCGAGGATCTTGTGCGTGGCCGGGATGGGCGCGGTCAACATGAAGATCGGATCGTCACCGGCGACGGAGAACGAATGGAAGCGTGCGCGCGGGGTCAGTCCCAGCTTCGACGCCATCACGTCACTCATGATGAGGGCGCCCGATGCACCATCGGTCAGCGGCGACGAGTTGCCGGGGGTGATGTGCCAGTTGATCTCCGGGAACCGGGTGGCGAAGTCCTCGGTGTAGAACGAGGGCTTCAGGCCGGACAGGCCCTCCGGAGTGGTCGTGGCGCGGACCGTCTCGTCGGTCTTGTGTGTGGAGGTCGTGCCGTCGGCGTCGGCGACGTCGATGGGCAGGATCTCGCGGTCGAAGAAGCCCTCGGCGGCTGCTGCGGCGGCACGCTGGTGGGACCGGGCGGCGAAGGCGTCGAGCGCCTCGCGGTCGAACTTCCACTTGGCGGCGACCAGTTCGGCCGAGATTCCTTGCCCGACAAGACCGTCCGGGTAGCGCGCGGCGATGCTGGGGCCGTAGGGGCTACGTCCGGCGGTGGTGAAGCCCATCGGGACCCGACTCATCGACTCCACGCCGGCGGCGATCACCACGTCGTAGGCGCCGGCGATGATGCCCTGCGCGGCGAAGTGGGCTGCCTGCTGGCTCGATCCGCACTGACGGTCGACGGTCGTGGCGGGCACGGATTCGGGGAAGCCCGCCGACAGCAGGGCCGTCCGCGAGATGTTGAGGGCCTGCTCGCCGGCCTGGCCGACGCAGCCGCCGATGACGTCGTCGACGAGAGCCGGGTCGATGTCGTTGCGCTCGACCAGCGAGCGCAGGACGTGCGCGAGGAGCTCGACGGGCTTGGTCTCCGAGAGCGCGCCACCGGGCTTGCCCTTTCCGGACGCGAGGCGCACGACGTCGACGATGACGGCTTCGGGCATGGGGGTTTCCTCTCGGGAGCAGTGCCGCGCCGCAGCACGCTGCATGGCGCGCGTCACTTTATCTAACGATCGTTATACCCGGTGTAGCACGCCATCGACAACGGAATCAACAAGGCGGACCGCCGGACAACGCACGAAGCCCCCACCCGGCACACGGGTGGGGGCGATCGGAGCGAGCGGTCAGATGGTGCCTTTGTCGTCCTGGCCAGCGGGAACCGCAGTGAACGTCCGGACATCGAGGGGGCCGGCGAGAAGCCCGCCGAGTGCCTTGCCGAGTTGGGTGAGCGCAGGTGCGGCGCCGTGGGTCGCCAGGGCCTCCATGGACTCCCACCGTTCGATCATGACCAGATCGGTCGAGTCGCCGGTGGCCTCGTGCAGCGCGTACTTCCCGCATCCGGGCTCGCCGTGCACTTCGGGGATGGCGGCGAGCACGGCCTCCCGTACCGCCTGCTCCTCGCCGGGCTTGGGGGAGATGGTGGCGACGACGATCACTTCGGACATGCTGTTCTCCGTTCGCGGTGCTTGGTGTGTATCTCGACTACTCGTCGGGATGTCCCTCGGACATCGGACACCCCGGTGACGTTAGGTCAGCGAGTCGTCTCGATGTGGCGGTTTCGGCACCCCGCGCAGAAACGCGGGCCCCGAACGGCTGCGCGCGGGCGTTCCGGCGCGGCTGACGGGGCCGGCGAGGTGTGCGACGAGGAGTCAGCGCCAGCCGAGAGCGGGTGCGACGTGCGTGAGGATCGACTCGAGGACATGCGCGTTGTAGTCCACGCCCAGTTGGTTCGGCACGGTCAGCAGCAGCGTGTCGGCCGCGGCGATGGCCTCGTCTTCGCGCAACTGCTCGATCAGCTTGTCCGGCTCGTCGGCGTAGCTGCGGCCGAAGCGGGCCACGCTGTTGTCGATGACGCCGACCTGATCGGACTCGGCACCGCCGCGTCCGAAGTAGGCGCGGTCGCGGTCGTCGACGATGGCGAAGATGCTGCGGCTCACCGACACCCGTGGCTCGCGCGGGTGTCCGGCGTCGGCCCAGGCCTTGCGGAACCGCTGGATCTGTTCGGCCTGCAACTGGTGGAAGGGCACCCCGGTGTCCTCGGTCAGCAGCGTCGAGCTCATCAGGTTCATCCCCTGCTCGGCGGTCCATTCCGCGGTCGCGCGGCTTCCGGCACCCCACCAGATGCGATCCCGGAGACCGGGCGACTGCGGCTCGATGGGCAGCAGGCCGGGCGGGTTGGGGAACATCGGCCGAGGATTGGGGGTCGCGAAACCCCCGCCCTCGATGACGCGTAGGAACACCTCGGTGTGCTGGCGGGCCATGTCGGCGTCGGTCTCGCCGTCGGTCGGGACGTATCCGAAGTACTTGTATCCGTCGATGACCTGCTCAGGCGATCCGCGGCTGATGCCGAGCTGGAGCCGACCGCCGGAGATGAGATCCGCCGCGCCGGCGTCTTCGGCCATGTACAGCGGATTCTCGTACCGCATGTCGATGACCCCGGTGCCGATCTCGATCCGACTGGTCTTCGCACCCACCGCGGCCAGCAGTGGGAACGGCGAGGCGAGCTGCCGGGCGAAGTGGTGGACCCGGAAGTACGCGCCGTCGGCGCCGAGCTCTTCGGCGGCCACCGCCAGGTCGATCGACTGGAGCAAGGTGTCGGCACCGGACCGCACCTGGGACCCGTGGGCGTCCGACCAGTGGCCGAACGAGAGGAAACCGATGTTCTTCATGCCCTCTAAATGAAACTCCGGTCCGTTTTGTTCCCGAGGCCCCGCCGCCGTCCCGCGAATCGGGTCCGATCACGGGGCGGCAGCGGCCTGGCGGAACGAGTGGAGCGACCGGCAGGTCAGGGCGCCCAGGTGCCGGGGGCGGCCTCGTCGTCGGCGACCGGGACCGAGATGACCCGGTAGGCGCGGTTCACGGCCGACACGACCGCGCGCAGGCTGGCGGTGGTGATCGACGACGCGATGCCCACGCCCCACACGGTCTCGCCGTTGACCTCGGTCTCCACGTACGCCGCGGCGCTGGCGTCGCCGCCCGCGGTCAAGGCGTGCTCGCTGTAGTCGAGGACCCGGACCTCGTAGCCGACGGTGCCCAGTGCGTCCACGAACGCCGCCAGCGGACCGTTGCCCGACCCGGAGATCTCGCGCTCGTTGCCCTCGACCTTCACGACCGCGGTGATGTGGTCGTCGCCGCCGTCGACCTCGGCCGCGTCGACCTTCTGACGGATTCGCTCCAGCGGCCAGATCGGGTGCAGGTAGTTCTCCGCGAAGACGTCCCACATCTCCTTGGGATTGACCTCGCCGCCCTCGCCGTCGGTGATCTTCTGGATCTCGCGACTGAACTCGATCTGCAGACGACGCGGCAGGTTCATGCCGTGGTCGGCCTTCATGATGTAGGCGACGCCGCCCTTGCCGGACTGGCTGTTGACGCGGATGACCGCTTCGTAGTTGCGGCCCACGTCCTTGGGATCGATCGGCAGATACGGGACGGCCCAAGTGATGTCGTCGACATCGGAATCGGCGTCGTCGGCGTCGACCTTCATCTGGTCGAGGCCCTTGTTGATCGCATCCTGGTGGCTGCCCGAGAACGCGGTGTAGACCAGGTCGCCGCCGTAGGGATGACGCTCGGGAACGTTGAGCTGGTTGCAGTACTCGACCGTCCGGCGGATCTCGTCGATGTCGGAGAAGCTGATCTGCGGGTCGACGCCGCGGCTGAACATGTTCATGCCGAGGGTGACCAGGCAGACGTTGCCGGTGCGCTCGCCGTTGCCGAACAGGCAACCCTCGATGCGGTCGGCGCCGGCCTGGTAGCCGAGTTCGGCTGCGGCGACGGCGGTTCCGCGGTCGTTGTGCGGATGCAGGCTCAGGATGACCGAGTCGCGGCGGGCGAGGTTGCGGTGCATCCACTCGATCGAGTCGGCATAGACGTTGGGAGTGGCCATCTCGACGGTCGCCGGCAGGTTGATGATCATCGGGCGCTCGGGTGTGGGGGCGATGATCTCGGTGACCGCGTCGCACACCTCCTTGGCGAAGCTCAGCTCGGTGCCCGTGTAGGACTCCGGGGAGTACTCGTACCGCCAGTTGGTGTCGGGGTAGTTCTGCTGTACCTCGAGGACCTTGTGTGCGGCGTCGGTGGCGATCTTGGTGATGGCCGCCTTGTCTGCGCGGAACACGACGCGCCGCTGCAGAACCGAGGTCGAGTTGTAGAAGTGCACGATGACGTTCGATGCGCCGCGGCAGGCGTCGAAGGTGCGCTCGATCAGCTCGTCGCGACACTGGGTCAGGACCTGGATCGTCACGTCGTCGGGGATGGCGCCGTCCTCGATGATCTCGCGGACGAAGTCGTAGTCGGTCTGGCTCGCCGACGGGAAGCCGACCTCGATCTCCTTGTAGCCCATCCGGACCAGGAGGTCGAACATGCGGCGCTTGCGTGCCGGGCTCATCGGGTCGATCAGTGCCTGATTACCGTCGCGCAGGTCGACCGCGCACCACATCGGGGCGGTCGTGATGACCTTGTCGGGCCAGGTGCGGTCGGGAACCGCCACCGTCTCGACCTCGTCGGCGAACTGGCGGTAGCGATGAACCGGCATCGCCGAGCTGCGCTGCGGATTCCAGGCGGGCTGTCCGGCGGGAATCGGGCCTGCGGGCTCGACGATTCGGCTGGCGCCGGAAGTGAAACTGTCTGCTGGTGCCATGGTGGTCATTCTCCGTGTCTGGAAGGAAAGTGACCGGCGCGTGATTGGGCCCCGCGACGGAGGGCCGGTCGGTTCAGACCCCGCCGCGGCAACCGAGGAGGAGTGCGCGCTGCATGCGCCTGACTGTACTCCCCGGCGACGAAGTGACCAAAGCTGCAGGTGAGGCCCCGAATCGGGTCCCCCCTCTTCGGGGGGTGCCGCCCCGGCTACCCGCATTCCAGACTATGACATGCCTCTCAGTCGGCAGCCGGAGTGACCCAATTCATCCGCCCGGCCGACAGGGGCCGCCCGGATGAGTTGCCGTCCGGGATAGCGCGCCGCCCACCCCGACGCGGCCGTCTGCAGAAAGGGACGAACGCCAGTGACGACCATCCCCGCCGACCCCCCGGTGACCGATCCGCCGGAGGGCAAGCGCACGAGCCTACGACGAGTGGCCGCCGCGAGTTCCATCGGTACGACCATCGAGTTCTACGACTTCTTCATCTACGGAACCGCCGCGGCCCTGGTGTTCCCGACGGTGTTCTTCCCGTCCGCCGACGAGGTCACCGGGACGATCGCCTCCTTCGCGACCTTCGCCGTGGCCTTCTTCGCACGGCCGGTCGGCGCGATGCTCTTCGGACACTTCGGTGACCGGATCGGCCGCAAACGCACCCTGGTGTGGACCCTGCTCATCATGGGACTGGCGACGGTCGCGATCGGTCTTCTCCCCGGTTACGAGACCGGCGTGTTCGGCTTCGCCGAATCCGGCATCGGTATCGCGGCTCCCATCCTCCTCGTCTTCCTGCGGTTCCTGCAGGGCTTCGCCGTCGGCGGGGAATGGGCGGGCGCAACGCTTCTCACCGCCGAGTACGCCCCACCGGGCAAGCGGGGGCTGTATGCGATGTTCCCGCAGCTCGGCCCGGCCTTCGCGTTCTTCCTGTCGAGCCTGACGTTCCTCATCGCGAGCCTGACCCTCGGCGAGACGAGTTCGGCCTTCCTCGACTACGGCTGGCGCATCCCGTTCATCCTGTCGTTCGCGCTGGTCGCGGTCGGGTTGTGGGTTCGGCTCGCGGTCGCCGAGACCCCGGTGTTCCGAGAGGCGCAGCAGCGCAAGGCGGCCGGCGACGCCGCGGCCGACGGCCCCGCCCTGCCGTTCCTGGATGCGTTCCGTCACCAGTGGCGCGAGATCCTCATCGCCGGCGGCGCGCTGGCGAGCCTGTTCTCGCTCTTCTACATGGGCACCGCGTTCCTCACGAATTACGGCACCAAGTCACTGGAGCTGTCCCGGACCTTCGTGCTGACCGCAGGGATGGGCGCGGCCGTGGTGTTCGGTCTGTCGACCGCGGCGTCGGCGGTGTGGTCGGACCGCGTGGGGCGTCGCCGCGTCATCCTCACCTCATGCGCCATCGCGATCCCGTGGACGCTGGTGCTGTTCCCGATCCTCGAGATCGGCGGCGGCCTCGCCTTCGTCGTCGGGCTCCTCGGCACACTGCTCATCTTCGGCATCGCCTACGGGCCAGCCGGTGCGCTCCTGCCCGAACTGTTCGAGGCGCGATACCGCTACACCGGTGCGGGGATGGGCTACAACCTCGCCGGCATCCTCGGCGGTGCGATCCCGCCGCTGATCGCCGCCCCGCTGATCGCGGGTCCCGGTGCGATCTGGGTGGGTGTCCTGCTCGCCGGTCTGTCGGCACTCAGCGTCGTGTGCACGATCATGATCGTCGAGACCAAGGACAAGACGATGCGGGCGTCGGCCCCCGGCGACGAGCAGGTGCTGGTCGCGTAACCGATTGTCCCGCAATCTCACACGCAACTCCGCCCCGGGCCGTTCGGCTCGGGGCGGAGTTGGCTGTGCGGTTCTTCCGGATCAGGAGCTCCGGCGGCTCACGGGGTGTAGCGCAACCAGTCGACGGTCATCGTCGACGGACTCGGGGTCGTCGACGACGGCGGTCCGGGCCAGATGCCGCCGACTGCGACGTTGAGCAGTGCGTACATGGGTTTGTCGAAGACCCAGCGCTCATCGCCGGTGAGCGAGGACCTGTTGATCATGTAGACCGCGTTCCCGTCGATGGTGAAGCGGATCTGCGACGACGTCTTGGTCACCGCGTAGACGTGGAAGTCGCCGGGGTCGACGCCGGTCAGGTCATGGCCCCGTTCCCAGCGCCCGGCGAGGGGGCCCGGGAGCGGGAGTCCGGGGAGCAGGTCGGTGAGCGAGATGTCGAGCGACCCGGTGGCGGTCCCCAGGGCCGTCGGGCCGTGCACGCCCACGTGCACCCAGTCGGAGGTGTTGATCGTCTCCGCGATGTCGACCTCGCCGGCGGCCGGATATCCGACCGAGTCGATGTCGCTCCCGAGTAGCCAGAATGCCGGATGCAGCCCGCGACCCTGCGGCAGCGAGATGCGTGCGGAGATCGTGCCGTAGGTGAACTCGAAGCTGTCCTTGGTGGTCAGCCGGGCTGAGGTCCAACCGCCCGTCGCGGCCCGCCGGGCCTCGATGAGGAGGTTGCCGTTGCCGTCCAGACGTGAATTGAGGCGGTCGGCGGTGTAGTTCTGCACCTCGTTGTTGCCCCAGCCACCCGCGCCGGTCTCGTGCTGCAAGGCCGACGGAAACGTGCCGGCTGCGCCGTCGAACTCGAGGCTGAAGGGCTCGTCGGCGCTTGCGATCGCCGGCACGGACAGCGCTGCCGACAGAGCCGTGACGGCGGCGACGGGAGCGAGGTGCGCTCCCAGCCGACGGAGAAGTCCTCGTCGTGGAGGTGAGACAGTCATGGAGAAGAAGTACCACAAGTCACTTCTGTCTCATATGCCTCGTTCGTCACATCCGCCGGTCAGGTGCCTGCAGAGTCCGGGAACGCGGCATGGCCCCACTCGCCGGCGAAGGCGACCTCGTCGAGGGGGAGCCGGGTGCGTGGCTTCGCGTCTCGGGTGCGGATGTCCTCGGGAAGTGACGTCGTGTCGTCGGTGAGCACGCCGACGCCGAGCAACACCAGCGGCCGCTTGCCGGACGGGATCCCGAAGGCGTCACGCGCGGCCTCGGCGTCGAAACCGGCCATCGGATGCGCGTTGAAACCGAGTGCCTCGGCCTGCAGGATCATCTGGGCGACGGCCAGTCCACAGTCGACCGCCCCGTAGGTGTGGGCCTTCGCGTCGTCCGGGTCATCGGTGGTGCAGACCAGGACCAGCGCCGCCGAGCGCGGCGCCCACCCCGAGTTGCCTCGGGTCAGGACGCCGCTGAGGGCGGCGAAGGTGGGGTCGTCACGCAGGCCGACGATGAACCGCACCGGTTGCACTCGGCCCCAGGTGGGTGCCCAGCGGCCGGCGTCGACGATGGTGGTGATGTCGTCGACCGAGATGGTCGCGGCGGGATCGTAGCCGCGGGCGCTCCAGCGCCCCGAGATCAGTTCGTGCATCCGCCCGAGGGTAGTGGGGCGACGCCGTCAGGACCGGGTACGCGCGGCGCCGACCGACTCACCGTCGGGCAGGCGCACCTCGGCGACCTCGGCCTGCGGATCGGTCGGCTCGTCGCGCATCACCACGAGCAGGATCGCCCCGAGGATGAGGAGAGCGAGGCCGCTCGCGAGCGATGCGGCATGCATGCCGTCCACGAACGACTGCTTCGCCGCGGCGGCCAGGCCATCCCCGGCCGGGCCCATGTCCGTCGAGCGGTGCAGCGTCTCGCCGAGGGTGTCACCGAATGCCCAACCCCGGTCGCCGTCCCGGAACACGAGGGTGGCCAGCGATCCGAGCAGAGCCAGGCCCATCGCCGTGCCGAGCTCGAAGCTGGTCTCCGAGATGCCCGACGCGGCGCCGGACCGTTCCGGCGGAACGGAGCCGACGACGACGACCGACACCAGGCTGAACTGGATGCCATAACCGATGCCCGCGATCGTCGTGCACAGGATGTACACCCAGACCGGGGACGAGGTGCCGAGTGTCAGCATGCCGAGGTTGCCTGCCGCCGCGAGGCCGACGGAACCCACGAAGGCCAACCGGGTGCCCAGGAAGGAGGCGACACGCGTCGCTCCGATGGAGAACACCGCGACCGCGACGGCCATCGGGAGGCCGGCGATGGCCGCGGCCAGGACGTCGTGTCCCATGACCGACTGGAGGTAGACGCCGGTGAGGTAGGACATGCCGCCGAGTGCCATCATGCCGATCAACGCGACGGCCACCGCGCCGCTGAACTGGGCGTTGCCGAACAGTTTGAGGTCGAGGAGCGGCGATGCGACTCGACGCTGGTGGAGCAGGAACGTGATGAGCAGAGCCGCACCCACCACGCCGGCGACGACCACAGCCGTCGTGGCGCCGTCGCTCGCCACCGTCTTCACCGCGTAGACGAGGGGGAGGATGCCTGCCATCGAGAGCACGACGCCGAGGACGTCGAACGGATCGGTCGTCGCGGCCCGGTACTCCGGGATCAGGCGCGGGCCGAAGACGAAGAGCAGGACGAGCACCGGAACGTTGATGAGAAAGACCACGCCCCACCAGAAGTGGTGCAGCAGAACGCCTCCGATGACCGGTCCCACCGCGCTGCCGCCGGCGAACGCCGCGGTCCACACGCCGATCGCGCGACCGCGCTCGCGCGCGTCGGGGAACATGTTGGCGATGAGCGACAGGCTCGACGGCAGCAGGGTCGCGCCGCCGATGCCCATCAGGGCGCGCGCCGCGATCAGGATGCCGGCTGTGGGTGCGAAGGCGGCGATGACCGAGGCGACGCCGAAGAGGCCCGCTCCGGCGAGGAGGATGCGACGACGCCCGACGCGGTCGCCGACGTTGCCCATCGTGATGAGCAGTCCGGCGATGAGGAACCCGTAGATGTCGAGAATCCACAATTGCTGGGCCGCGGACGGCGCGAGTGCGTCGGTGATCGACGGGATGGCGAGGTACAGCACCGAGACGTCCATCGAGACCAGGAACACCGGCAGGGTGAGCACGGCCAGTCCCAGCCACGTTCGTCGGTCGGCGGCACCCGGGGTGGTCGGGTGGAGCCGGGTCGACGGGTCGAGCTGGGCGGACATCATTTCCTCCTTCGCGGCAGGCGACAGCTACCTGCGCGTACGGTGTACGCGGGTCAGCGTACGGGGATGAGTACGCTGTACGCAATCGCTTTATTCCCGCTCTGAGCAGGAGGAACCCGAACGTGACGTCCGACACCTCGAAGCTGTCGCCCGCGACGATCGTGGACGCCGCGATCGCCGTCGCCGATGACGACGGCATCGGCTCCCTGTCGATGCGGCGGGTTGCCGAGAAGCTCGGGGTGGGAGCGATGTCGCTCTATCGCCACGTCGCGGACAAGGACGCACTGCTGCAGGCGATGTCGACGGAGGTGGGACGCCGGTTCCCGTACCCGGTGGACACCCAGCCCGGGTGGCGTGCCCGCGTCACTGTCGCCGTCGACGTCGACTGGGAGCTCTACACGCGTCACCCGTGGGTCGTCCTGGCCTACTCGTCGCCCCGGCACAGCTACGGCGAGGATTCGCTGGCGTGCCTCGACTGGCTCGCGGCCGGATTCCTCGAACTCGGCGTCGGCATCGAACGCGCGACCGACATGGCGCTGTCGGTGTGGAGCTTCGTCCACGGTGTGGCGCTGGTCGCGGTGAGCGATCAACTGCTCCACGACGATGCGTTGCTGCCGTCCGCCGGACTCGCGGAGGTGATCTCGGGAGAGTCCGAGGTCGAGGTCCCGTCGCACCTCGCTCGTCTGGCCGGCCGCCGCGATGCCGGCCGGCTTCTCGATCCCCGAGCGCGGCTCGACGCCGGGATCGATTACCTCTGTCTGGGATTCGCGGCGTCGGCGGTGTGACAACCTCCCGCTCCCTGAGGTGCGAGGTTGCGGGCCAACCGCCGCTCCCTGAGGAGCGAGCTTGCGAGCGTCACGAAGGGTCTCGCAAGGCATCTCACCAGGCCCTTCGAGGCTCGTCGCTATCGCTCCTCGCACCTCAGGGAGCAGAGGTTTTGCCGTCGTCTCGGATTAGGGGGCAGAGGTTTTGCCGTTCTTTCGGATCAGAGATCAGAGGGGTCGCGCTCCGCGGGGAGTGGGGGTGCGCGCATCTCACATGGCGTGGGGGAACACGGTGAGCATGTGTGCACCGAACCACGAGCTGCCCACCACGACCGGCACGACGATCATCCCGGCGACGACCGGTCGCATCCGCGCGAGCGCCATCGCCAGCGGGATCAGCAGGACGAATGCGGGCAGGAGCAGCCGCGGCCGGCTCATCATCAGCCCGCTCGACAGCACGATCTGCGCGACGAGCAGGGAACCGTAGAGCAGGACCGGCCACGGCATCCGTGACCACACCGCGACACACAGCATCGCCAGTGTGCTCAGGACGATCCACGCGGTCGCCACCGGCGCGATCTCGGCCGAGTGCACGAGCATCTCGTTGACGAACCCGAAAGCGGCCACACCCCAGTCGAATCGGGTGTCCCAGCCCTCGGTCTGGATGCGGAACCACCCGGTCGGTGAACCGGTGTGCACCCACACCACGCAGAGGTAGGCGAGGTAGCCGAGGGGACTGATCACGATGGCGACGAGCGCGCGGACCCGTGCCGCTCTCGGCACGGCGGTTCCGCGTGCCTGCCACAGGAACACGACGGCCGCGAGCATCACGACCCCGATCAGGACCGCCGCCGTGGGCCGGCACAGCCCGCAGATCGCGGCCACGAGGCCGGCGAGAAGCCAGCGTTTCTCGAGGACGGCCACCAGCGCCCACACCGCTAGTGCGCAGAACAGCGCCTCGGTGTAGGCCATGTTCAGCACGATCGACATCGGCGTCGCGGCGAAGAGCACCACCAGGAACAGTCCGGTACCCCGCTCGGGTGCCGGGCCGACGGGCGACCGGCGCGCCATGAGTCGCGCGCACACCATGCCCAGGCGTGCCGCGCCGACCGCCGCCACGCAACCCAGGAACAGGTTCACCGTGATCGCGGCACCGAACGGGCTCAGCCCGGGCAGCTTCGCGATGAGCCCGACCAGGTACGGGTAGCCGGGAAAGAAGGCGTATGCCGTGTCGACGGTGTGCAGACCCCGGGCGTCGGTGAGCGCGTAGGGAACGCCGTCGTACCCGTGGGTCGCGATCGCGATCATCCACTGCCCGTCCCATACCGCGAGGGAGTCGCCCAGCGTGGTCCCCCGGAGATCGGCGAAACGGGCCAGCACGAGGATGCCGACGGCCCGGATGACGAGGAAGACGAGCAGTGCGTCGAGCCACCAGCGATGCCTGCGGAGGCCGGCCGGCGACGAGCTGAGCGGACCGAAGAACGCCGTGGTGATCGACCTCAGCCGACGCCCCGCCTCGCCGACGACGACCGGTGCGCGTCCGGACGACGCGCCCCCGGCGCCGGATCGCCTCCCGGTCCGGCCGTCGGCGCCGCTTCCGGAATCGCCGACGTCGGTAGGGGAGGCCACCCGAGCGATCCTAGGGCGGATCGGATCGTCCGGGTGCCGATGGGTGGCGTGGAGACCAGGTCAGGCCGTCGGGCGTGGTCCCGGTAAGGTTGTCCCGGCAAGTTGACGTCTATCGACCGGCACACTGGCCGGCGGGAGGTAACTCGACGTGGCCCTCGTGGTGCAGAAGTACGGCGGATCCTCGGTCGCAACGGCCGAACGCATCCGTCGCGTCGCCGAGCGGATCGTCGAGACCAAGAAGCAGGGCAACGACGTCGTCGTGGTCGTGTCGGCGATGGGTGACACCACCGATGAACTGCTCGACCTCGCCCAGCAGGTCAACCCGGCGCCGCCGGCGCGCGAGATGGACATGCTGCTGACCTCCGGTGAGCGGATCTCGAACTCCCTCGTGGCCATGGCGATCAGTTCGATGGGCGCGCAGGCGCAGTCGTTCACCGGCTCCCAGGCCGGCGTCATCACGACGAGCAGCCACGGCAAGGCCAAGATCATCGACGTCACGCCCGGACGCGTTCGCAGCGCCCTCGACGAGGGCAAGATCGTGCTGGTCGCCGGTTTCCAGGGCGTCTCGCAGGACACCAAGGACGTCACCACCCTGGGACGCGGCGGTTCCGACACCACCGCAGTCGCGCTGGCCGCGGCACTCGAGGCCGATGTCTGCGAGATCTACACCGATGTCGACGGGGTCTACTCGGCCGATCCGCGCATCGTGCCCGACGCCCGTCGGCTCGACACCGTCTGCTTCGAGGAGATGCTCGAGCTGGCCGCCTGCGGCGCCAAGGTGCTGATGCTGCGGTGCGTCGAATACGCCCGCCGGTACAACGTTCCCGTTCACGTGCGCTCGTCGTACTCGACCAAACCCGGCACCGTGGTGACCGGATCGATGGAGGACATCCCCGTGGAAGAAGCCATTCTCACCGGCGTCGCACATGATCGCAGCGAGGCCAAGATCACCGTCGTCGGACTCGACGACAAGCCCGGTTACGCGGCGCGGGTGTTCCGCGCCGTCGCCGACGCCGAGATCAACATCGACATGGTGCTGCAGAACGTCTCGAAGGTCGACACCGGCAAGACCGACATCACCTTCACCCTGCCGCGCGAGCTCGGACCGCTCGGTGTGGAGAAGCTGACCAAGCTGCAGGCCGAGATCGGCTTCACCGACCTGCTCTACGACGACCACATCGGCAAGGTGTCGCTGGTGGGCGCCGGCATGAAGTCGCATCCCGGCGTCACGGCCACATTCTGTGAGGCCCTCAGCGAGGCCGGCGTGAACATCGAGCTGATCTCCACCTCGGAGATCCGCATCTCGGTACTGTGCCGCGACACCGAACTCGACGACGCGGTGCGCGCTCTGCACGCCGCCTTCGATCTCGGCGGCGAAGAAGAAGCCGTCGTCTACGCCGGAACGGGGCGATAGCAGTGGGCGTACGTATCGGAGTCGTGGGCGCGACCGGTCAGGTCGGCGCCGTCATGCGAACCCTGTTGGCGGAGCGCGGGTTCCCCGCCGACGAGGTGCGGTTCTTCGCGTCGTCGCGCTCGGCGGGCAAGAAGCTGCCCTGGGGCGACGGCGAGATCGTCGTCGAGGACGCGGCCACCGCGGATCCGTCCGGTCTCGACATCGCCCTCTTCTCGGCGGGCGCCACGATGTCGCGCGAGCAGGCACCGCGGTTCGCCGCGGCCGGGGTCACCGTCATCGACAACTCCTCGGCATGGCGCAAGGATCCCGATGTGCCGCTGGTGGTCTCGGAGGTCAACGGCGAACTGGCGAAGAACCCGCCCAAGGGCATCATCGCCAACCCGAACTGCACCACCATGGCCGCCATGCCGGTGCTCAAGCCGCTGCACGACGAAGCCGGCCTGCAGCGCCTCATCATCTCCAGCTACCAGGCGGTCTCGGGCAGTGGGCTGGCCGGCGTCGAGGAACTCGCCACCCAGGTGCGCGCGGTCGCCGACGACGCGGAGAAGCTCGTGCACGATGGTTCGGCCGCGGACTTCCCGGCGCCGAACAAGTACGTCGCGCCGATCGCGTTCAACGTTGTGGCTCTTGCCGGTTCGCTCGTCGACGACGGGTCTGGCGAGACCGACGAAGACCAGAAGCTGCGCAACGAGTCGCGCAAGATCCTCGGCCTGCCCGAGCTCCTCGTGAGCGGCACATGCGTGCGGGTGCCGGTGTTCACCGGTCACTCGCTGTCGATCAACGCCGAGTTCGCGAACCCGCTGTCGGTGGCTCGCGCACAGGAGATCCTCGGCGCGGCAGCCGGTGTGGAACTCGCCGACGTGCCGACGCCGCTGGCCGCCGCGGGCAAGGACGTATCGCTGGTCGGCCGGATCCGGCAGGACCCGGGCGTTCCGGAAGATCGCGGCCTCGCGCTGTTCGTCTCGGGGGACAACCTCCGAAAGGGCGCGGCCCTCAACACGATCCAGATCGCCGAGCTGCTGGTCTAGAGCACCTCCGGCGGCGAGGGGGTCTCCTCGGAGACGGCCGCCGCCGCCTCGGTGATGATCGCTCGCATCGACGCCTCCGCGACCTCCGGGTCGCGGAGGCGTATTGCTCTGGCCACATCGTCGTGCAGTGCGATGGCGGCCGGGTTGGGGGTCGCCGGCATCATCCCGTGATGGGTGCGTCCGGCCAGGACCTCGTTCACCACGCCGGTGAGTGACCGGAACATCTCGTTGCCGCTCGCCTCGAGCAATGTCCGGTGGAAGACCTTGTCGGCCAACAGATACGACTCCAGGTCGCCGCCTCGTCCGTGGACCGACATGTCCGACACCGCAGCCGCGAGAATGCGGCACTGATGCTCGTCGGCCCGTTCGGCGGCCAGCGCCGCCGCCACCGGTTCAAAACCTCGCCGCAACTCCGACAGGGTCGCCAGGAACTCGGCGCGCTCGCCGCCGTCCAGCCGCCACCGGATCAGCCGGGCGTCGAACACGCTCCACCGCGTCCGTGGCTGGATGGTGATGCCGACGCGCCGTCTCGATTCGACCAGGCCCATCGACTCCAGCACCCGGATCACCTCCCGGGACACCGTCCGGGAGATGCCGTGTTCGGCACTGATCGACTCGAGGGTCAGCACGCTGCCGGCCGGTTGCGCCCCCGAGACGATCCGCCGACCGATCGCGGCGAGGATCTCGTCGTGCCGTTCACCTGCGCTCCGTGTGCCCTGACTCACCGTTTCATCTTCTCATTCACCGGCATCTGACCCAATGTGCGTACTTAATCCGTCACGAGCTTGCAAAAGTATGACTATTGAGGCAGCCTGACGTGATCAGCAGCACAGTGTCGTGAGGAGTGAGCATGCGATCGCCAGTAGTCGTCATGGGCGTGTCGGGGTCCGGGAAGTCGACGGTCGGGGCCGCGCTGGCGCAGCGCCTACGGGTGCCGTTCGCCGACGCCGACGACTTCCACCCCGCGGAGAACATCGCCAAGATGTCGGCGGGACAGCCGCTCGACGACAACGACCGCGGACCCTGGCTCGAATCGATCGGCGCCTGGTTGGCCGACCACGGCACCGGCGGGGTGATGAGCTGTTCGGCACTCAAACGCGACTACCGTGACCGTCTGCGCGAGCATGCACCGACGACCCTGTTCGCGCACCTCGCCGGCTCGGTCGACGTCATCTCGCGACGACAGGCATCCCGGCCCGGGCACTTCATGCCCCCGGCGCTGCTCGCCTCGCAGTTCGAGACCCTGGAGCCGCTGACCGCGGACGAGAACGGCCTGACCGTCGACGTCGACCAGAGCGTGGACGCGATCGTCGACGAGTTGGTCGCGTCTCTGCCCGACGGGCCGAGCCCGCACGATTCGACCCCGGCCACCGAGGAGAAGTGACGATGTCCCCGATCACCACGATCCTCGCCGCCGGTACGGACCTGCCCGAACCCGTTGCTCCCGGTTGGCAACTCATCGTCGCGGCGCTGGCCGGTATCGCCGTCATCGTCGTCGCGATCACGATCGCGAAGGTCCATCCCTTCCTCGCGTTGGTGGGCGGCGGCGCGACGGTCGGCATCGTCGCGGGTGAATCCATTCCGACGGTCCTGGAGTCCTTCACCGCCGGGTTCGGCACCACCGCAGCAGGTGTCGGCATCCTGATCGCACTCGGCGCCATGTTCGCGAAACTCCTCGCGGACTCGGGTGGTGCCGACGAGATCGTCGACACGATCGTCGGTCACGCGTTGCCGCGGATGCTGCCGTGGGCGATGGCCCTCGTCGGCGCCATCATCGGGCTGCCGATGTTCTTCGAGATCGGCCTCGTGCTGTTGATGCCGGTGATCTACCTGGTGGCCCGACGTTCGGGTCTCGGATTGATCCCGATCGGCATACCCGCGCTGGCCGGGCTCTCGGCGATGCACGGGTTCGTCCCACCGCACCCCGGTCCGCTCGTGGCGATCGACGCCCTCGGCGCGGATCTGGGAACGACGCTCGGACTCGGTGTGCTGGTGGCCATCCCGACCATCATCGTCTCCGGACCACTGTTCGGGGTGCTCGCGGGCAGGTGGGTGACGGTCGAGGCGCCGACGACCTTCGACGTCGATCCGGCAGACGGTCCGACGACGAAGCGCCCCTCGTTCGCGATCACCATGTTCAGCGTCCTGCTGCCCGTCGTGCTGATGCTGGGCAAAGCCATCGCCGAGATCTTCATCGCCGACGAGGACCAACCCCTGCGCAAGGTCCTCGACATCCTGGGCACACCTCTGATCGCCCTCCTGATCGCGGTGATCGTCGCGATGTTCACCCTCGGTCGGGGTTCCGGCATGGACCGCGAGACGATCTCGAAGTGTACGGGTGCGGCCCTGCCGGCCATTGCGGGAATCCTGCTGATCGTCTCGGCGGGTGGCGGTTTCAAAGAAGTCCTCGTCGACACCGGGATCGGCACGTTGCTGGCGGACTGGGCAACGGGCGCCAATGTCTCGGTGCTCCTGCTCGCCTGGACCCTCGCGGCACTGATCCGCCTGGCCACCGGTTCGGCGACCGTCGCGACCATCACCGCGTCGTCGTTGATCCTGGGCCTGGTCGACGGGATGGGTTCGGGAGAACTCTCGCTGGTCGTCCTCGCGATCGGTGCCGGCTCGGTGTTCCTGTCGCACGTCAACGACGCCGGCTTCTGGCTGGTGAAGGAGTACTTCGGGATGACCGTCGGCCAGACCTTCAAGACCTGGTCGATGATGGAGACGGTCCTCTCGGTGACCGGATTGATCGTGGTGCTGGCTCTCGGTCTGATCATTTGAGGGAGCGGTGAGCAGGAACCGGCTACTCGGAGCCGGTCCGAACGCCCCCGGGGGCAAGCAGTCGCCGGATCGAGCCGCGTTGTCGATCGAGGTCGGCGAGCTGGGCCTCGACCCTCGCGAGCACCTGTGTCATCTCGGCGGCGACACTCGGGCACAGCTGGATCTCTGGTGATCTCCCGACCGCGCAGGGGAGGAGTCGCGCGATCACCTCGGTCGAGAAGCCGGCGGCGAGCAGCCCGCGGATCTGGTGTACTCGCAGCTCCGCGTCTCCGCGGTATCGGCGGTAGCCGTTCGGGTCCCGGTCCGGTATGAGCAGCGCATGCTCCTCGTAGTAGCGCAGCGCTCGTCGCGTCGTCCCGGTTCGCCGTGCCAGCTCACCGATCAGCACCCTTGACCTCCTGCTTTCGCGGCAGGTTTGACATTCACCCCGGCGTCAACGCCTACGTTTCCGGCATGATTCCGCAGACAGAAGTCGCAGACATCCTCACCGGCGTCGACGTTGTCGAGTCGGGTGACGGCCCGGTGGTCGCGCTCGCCCATGGTGCGGGCGGCGGGGTACGGGAGAATTTCGCCGCGTTGATCGATCGATCCCCACGCGAGCACCGGTTCGTCGGGCCGTATTACCCGGGTGCAGGCGGTACGCCGCCCGTCGCCGATCCGTTGGACATCGAGGCCCTTGCTGATCAGGTGGTCGCAGCCGGAATCCGTGCCGGTGGGACGAGGTTTCCGGTCGTGGGCCTGTCCCTCGGTGCAGCAGTCGCGGTCACCGCCGCGGCACGGCACCCCGAGAACGTGAGTGCTCTTGTCCTCACCGTCGGACTGGCGCATGCCGACGCCCAGTCCGACGCGTTCACCGCGGTGTGGCGGACACTCGCGGCGCACGAGGAGTGGGACGCCCTCGGCCGGTACCTCGTCTCGAGCACACTCACACCGGATCTCCTCGGCGCACTGACGCTCGATGAGTACGAGCGAGCTGTGGCGGCCGTCGTCGATGGATATCCGGCCGGTGGGGCAGCGCACGCAGAGCTGGCGGGGCGGACCGACGTGACCGAACTGCTCGACGGGATCGAGGTGCCGTCACTGGTCGTCGTCTCCGGACAGGATCGCATCATCGCGCCGTCGACGGCCCGCGCCTACGCGCGCATTCGGGGCGCAGAGTTGATCGAGTATCCCGATGCCGGACACATCTTCACTCCCGATGAGGCCGCGGTCTGGGCTGGCGAGGTCGCACGCTTCCTCCGAGAGCCGTCATCGGTGCGGTGACGCTCCTCCGCTACGGCTCGCTCGGCGCAGCGCTGTTCGTGTATCTGACCGCAGAGCTGTTCCCGATCGGGGCGCAATCCGAGCTCGCCGCCGGACTGGCCTGTCCACCAGCCCGCATCGGCCTCCTGCTGTCCGTCTACGCGGTGGTGGCAGCTGCTGTGACGTTGCCGTTGCTCGCTGTCACCCGGCGGTACGACCAGCGCACGGTGCTGGTGGTGTGTGTATCTGTGCTTGCGGTGTCGCAGGTGGGTTTCGCGTTCTCGGACGACTTCGCGTCAGCCGCTGCCTGGCGGGCGCCGGCGGCGGCCGTTCACGGGATCGTGTGGTCGCAGGCCACGGTGGTGGCGGCACGGCTGAGTCCCCCGAACCGCGTCGCCCGCGCGAGCGCCGCAGTGTTCGTCGGATCAACCCTCGCGCTTGTCGCCGGCGCCCCGCTCACCGCGACACTCGCGCATGTGATGGGTTGGCGGGCAACGTCGATGGTGATCGGAGTGGCAGCGGCAGTGTGTGCGGCTGCGCTGTGTGCGGTGTTGCCGTCGGTTCCGCCGCATCGGGCTTCCCCGCCGGCCACCGGAGGCGCCGGCGATGTCGGGCCGATTGCCCTCGTGGGCTCGATCACGGTGCTGATGGTGACCGGGCATTACGTCAGCTATGCATTCTTCGAACCCCTGGTCCTGCGCGGCTGGTTCGGATACGCAGTCGTGGCACCGATGCTGGCGGCGTTCGGAATCGCAGGTCTGCTCGGCGTCTGCCTGGCGGGCCGCCGGCTCGATGCGCATCCACGACGGGTCCGGTTCGGTGTCGTCACCGGCCTGGTCTGTGCTCTGTGCGCGGTGGCGATCCCGCCGGTGATCCCGGCGGGGGTGGTTGTCTGGGGATGTGCCGCCGCGGCGATGCCGGTGGTGCTCAACACCGCCGCGCTGCGGTCGAGTCGGCACCGGAAGGATGTGGCCTCGGCCGTGTATGTGGTCGCCTACCAGGCGGGAATCGCGATCGGCTCCGCGACGGGTGCTGCGGTGCTGGACTTCGTCTCCCTCGCCGCTCTCCCGATCGTCTCGATCATGCTCATCGTCGCTTCTGCGGCTTTGCCGTTCCGCACCGGCTGAGTGCGTGTCGAGACCCCGGCGCGGCTCAGCCGCCCCATCGAGCCCGACCGACCGGCGGGTCGCCACCCTCGTCGATGCTGTGCGATAGCTTGACCATCCATGACACGGATGCAGCGGGCCTGGCCGGTGGCCGTCGCCGGGGTCCTGGCGATGGCGGTGACCCTGGCGTACCCCGCGGCGGCACAACCGGACTCGCCGAGCGCCGGACTCGGACCGGCCGACACCTCGCTCATGCACGGCGATCTCGCCTCCACGGACTCCACGTCGCATCGCGGACCCGGACGTGGTGCTCGGCTGGCCGCCTCCTCCGTCCCGGGCGGCGCGTGCGCGGCGACCTTTGTGGGACGCGACGGGATGCCGGTCGCATTGTGCACCCAGTTCGTCGGATCGTCGCCGCCGGCATTCGCGGCACCGACGGTCGTCCTCTTCGATCCCCGGACCGCGCAACCGCTGGCGTCGACGCAGCTGACGAAAGGTGGCCTCCTCGGTGGTGTGTACGGCTATCTCGATGATCGCGACCGGGTGGTCGTCGCCGACGGTTCGGGGTCGATTCTCCGTGTCGCGCATGCGAAGACGGCGAACGGATGGCGAGTCTTCGTCGACGATCGGGTCGACGTCGAGCATGTGATACCGACGGGTGACGCGATCACCGGACTGGCGCCGGACTTCGACGGCCGCGTGTGGTTCGCGACGACGCGCGGGGTGATCGGGACGGTCGACCGGCACGGCGCCGTGCGGTCCACCCGACTCCCGGCGGGGGAGGAGCTGGGCAACGGGCTGTCGATCCGGCGGACCGGTGCGTCGATCCTGACGACGCACGCGCTGTACGAGATGCACGCCGACCCCGGTGGCGCGCCGCGGGTCGTCTGGCGTCGCGCCTATGACCGGGGACCGGCACGCAAACCCGGGCAGCTCACCTGGGGTTCGGGGACGACACCGACCTATTTCGGTCCGGGTGGCGACGGGTGGGTCGCCCTCGTCGACAACGCGGAGCCGCCGAGTCTTCGGGTGCTGCGCAGCGACGACGGTTCCGAGGTGTGCCGGATGCGGGCCTTCGCCACGTCCGGGCCGGGCACCGAGAACTCGCCGATGGCCTGGGGCAATTCGCTCGTGATCCCGAGCACCCTCGGTTACCAGTACCCACCGATGGCGGTGCGGGGGCCGTCGATCCCGGCCGATGCCCCGTTCGTCGGTGGGTCCACCCGCATCGATGTCGGGGAAGGTGGCTGTCGCCGCGTGTGGGAGAACGGTGACCGGATCGCCACGCTCCCCAAGCTGTCCCGCGCGGACGGTCTGATCCACGCGGTCGGCTACGGTCCGCTCGTACCGGGGCGCCCGCAGCAGGTGGGCGAAGTCGTCTACCTCGCAACGGACTTCGCGACGGGACGGCGGGTGGCGACCGTGCCGGTCGGGACGGCGCCGGTCGACGAACCGCTGGAACTGACCGGAACCATCACGTCCGACGGGACACTGTGGCAGGCGACGCTCGGGCGGATGCTGAAGATCGCGCCGGGTCGCTGACCGGGCGGCTCGGTGACAGCCGGCGGCGGCTCGAGGACGGGTCCGCGGCCGGTCGTGCCGGTGCTCGCACCCCGCCCGCGACGCCAGTCACCTGACTCAAGTTACTGTGGGGTAGGTTACACAGCCATGAACGTGAGGTCGGGGAGAACAATGACTCATCGCAGGACATCGAGACGACTCGTCGGGCTCGCCGGCGCGCTGGTGGCGGCCTGTGCCGCATCGCTGGTCCCGGCGGCGGCCGGAACCGCCGCGGCGGCGGACTTCTACACCCCGCCGGCCCGGTACGCCTCGGACCCGGGTTCGGTGATCCGTAGCAAACCGAGTCCGCTGCTGCTCCAGATCCCCGGGATGGCAGGCCAGTGGCCGGGGACGGCGCGCACGGTGATGTACACGTCGCGACGTTCCGACGGGACACCCGTTCCGGTCACCGGCACCGTCGTCGAGCCGACCGCGCCGTGGCCCGGCAAGGGCCCGCGACCGACGCTGGTCGTCGGGTCCGGAACGATCGGTCAGGGCGACCAGTGCGCCCCGTCGAAGCTGATGGGTCTGCCGCTGGCAGTCGATCTCACGAAGCCGAGCATCGCGGTGAACTACACGGCGCCCGAGATGTACTACATGCTCGTCCACGGCGTACGCGTCGTCATCACCGATTACGTCGGGATGGGCACGCCCGGTGTCCACACCTACGTCAACCGCGCCGAGTCCGGCCAGGCCATGCTCGATGGTGCGCGGGCCGCGCTCGACCTCGTGGGTGCGCCCGCCGATGCGCCGGTCGGCTTCGCCGGATACTCGCAGGGCGGTGGGGCCGCCGCGTCGGCGGCCGAACTCGCCGAAACCTATGCGCCCGAGCTGAACGTCCGTGCCACCTACGCCGGCGCGCCTCCGGCCGACCTCGAGAAGGTCATCCCGGCGATCGACGGCACCACCATCGCCGGGGCGATCGGTTTCGCGATCAACGGGTTGACCGAGCGGTATCCGAACGTCGCCGACGTGGTACGACGAGAGACCAATCCGACCGGCAAGGCGGCGCTGAAGCAGATCTCGACGAGTTGCATCGGCGACATCATCCCGGCCTTCGGTTTCCGCCGCGTCGAGACCTGGACCCGAACCGGAGAGACGCTGTCAGCCCTCATCGCCCGCTCCCCGGGTCTGCAGGACGTGGTCCGGCAACAGCGGATCGGACGCCTGAAGCCGAACGCGCCCGTCTTCGTCGAAGGCGGACTGCACGACGACGTGATCCCGTACGGACAGGTCGCGCAGCTCGCGGCGGACTGGCGGGCCCAGGGTGCCGACGTCACCTTCGTCACCGATCCCACCCCGCCCATCCTGACGAAGTCGATCGTCAATCACGTCGTGCCCATGCTCGGGACGTTCGTGCCCGGGATGGAATTCGTACTGACCGAGTTCCGGAGATAAGCCGCACGGCGCCGGAGGCTCCTCGACGCTGGAGGCCCACCGGGGCGAGTGGCAGGATCGGGGCATGACGGATCCGAAGGACCCGACCGGCGGTGCGTCCGGCGAACCCGCCGGGCGTGACCCCGATCGTGTCCCGAGCCAGGCCGAGCTGGATGCCGAGGACCTGGCCGCCCTCGAACGATCCTCCCGAGACCGGGACCAGGCCGCGCTCTATCCGGCCCGGCCCGGCGATCCGGGGCCGCCACCGGAGGCGCTCGCTGTGCACGCACGGATCGTGTGGTGGGGCGCTGCGGTGATCGGGCTCGTGCTGACGATCTACGGCTTCTTCAACCTGGGGACGATCACCGACGATCTGCGTGGTCGGTTGCTCGAAGGGGTGGTCGCCGACCCGGCGAACTCCGCTCCCGAGAGCGAGGTCGACACGCTCGCCGGGTTCTTCCCGCCGTTCATGCTGGTGATGATCATCGTCGTGCTCGCCATCGAGTACGCGTGCCTGGTCGCCGCGGCCACCCAGCACAGCCGCCACCTCCGCAACTTCTTCCTGGCCGCCGTCGTCGTGCATCTGTTGTGCATCCCCGTCGGCGTCGACCTGCTCTTCCGGTACCCGGACGTGTCGTCGACCATGGTCGTCCTCAGTTATGTGCAGCTCATTCTGCTGGTGGTCGCTGCCCTCTGCACCCTCCGGAGCCCGGTCAATCGATGGCTGCCGGAGTCGACCCGGATGAAGCCGACGCGGATGATGCGCGGACGCTGAGACGGCTCGCCCGGTGTCGTGACCATCACGTCGCCGAGGGTGGTGTCGCCGGAATGTTCCGTGAACGGGGCGGGTTGGAACGATCGTCGGCCCGAACCCGTACTGAGCATCCAGGAGGATTTCGAATGGCAATCGAACCGGTGTACACCATCTCGTCGAAGGCGTCCGGCGGCGGACGTGACGGCGAAGTCGTCTCGGCGAGCGGCCAGATCGACCTGGACCTGCGCCCGCCGAAGGAACTCGGTGGCAACGGGGAGGGAACCAATCCGGAAGAGTTGTTCTCCGCGGGATATGCGGCCTGTTTCCTCAGTGCGCTTCGCGCCACGGCCAAGCAGGCAGACACCCCGGTCCCCGACGGTGCAACCGTGGACGTCACCGTCGGAATCGGAAAGGACCCCGCGGACAACGGCTTCGGACTCACCGTCGCCATCGAGGTGTCGCTGCCGGGTCTGGACGAGGCCAAGGCGAAGGAGCTCGCCGACCTCGCATACACCTTCTGTCCGTACTCGAAGGCCACCAAGGGCAACATCGATTCCGCGGTCACCGTCCGCGTCTGACCGCGTCGCACCACCGCAGTCGGATCTCGACTGCATCCAGCTATGACGAGAAGGGAGTTCTTGATCATGACCACCACTCCGATCACCAGCACACTCACCGACGAGCAGCAGTCCGTCGCCGGAAAGGCGTTGCAGGACACTCTCGTCGACCTCATCGACCTGTCGCTGATCGCGAAGCAGGCGCACTGGAACGTCGTCGGCAAGCAGTTCCGGTCGGTGCATCTCGACCTCGATGAACTGGTCACGGTGTCCCGGGAATTCACCGATGCGGCGGCCGAACGCGCCACCGCCATCGGCGTGAGCCCGGACGGCCGTGCCGAGACCGTCGCCAAGACCGCCCACACCAAGGGATTCGGTGAGGGATGGACCAAGGACAGTGACGTCGTCGAGTCGATCGTCGACAATCTCAAGGCAGTCGTCGCGGGTCTCCGCGAGCGAATCGGGGTCACCGAGGAGGCCGATCCGGTCACCCAGGATCTACTGATCTCGTTCGCCTCGAAACTCGAGCAGCTGCACTGGATGTGGCAGGCGCAAATCGTCTAGCGAGGCCGCCTGACCCTCTCACAGCAACGAACCCCCGCCGAGCGGTCCAGCCCGGTGGGGGTTCGTTGTGTCTCGGGTCGCCGGTCAGTCGGCGGGCCGCGCCGGGACCGGGGGTTCAGCGGCGGTCGGGGCATCGGACACCGGGGCATCGGACACCGGGGCATCAGAGACCGGCGCATCGGACACCGGGGCATCGGCTGCCGGAGTCGGGTCCGGATCGGTGTCCTCGGTGGCGGCGTACGAGTCGCTGAAGGACACCCGCGGGGTCGTCGCCGAGTGGTACAGCGCGATGCCGACACACACCAGCGTCGACACGGCGAAGACGCCGGCGGCCACGATCGCGGCGATGTGCACGACGGTCGCGAAGACGCCGTCGAGTGATCCCACCGCGAGAGCCCCGGCTCCGGCGAGTACCGCGCCGAGCAGCGCCCATGCCGCACTCCGAATCCACGGCGCGACCACCGATGCATAGAAGAGCCGCTGATAGATGGTCAGCGAGAACTCGTCGACCGCGGCGAGTCGCACCTCGTCGTCGCCGGCGAGGTCGCGCAGTTCCCGGGCCAGCTGGGTCTGGCGTTGCAGGGTCGTCGATTCCCGTTCGCGGTATCGCACGAACCCGACGACGCCGAACGCCGTAGCCAAGAGTCCCAAGCCGACCATCACACCCCAGTAGTCCACGGCAGTCACGCTACAACTAGAACCTGTTGCAGTCGTGAAGCGGGTCACAGGGTCGCATCGTCGTGGCCGGTCACGACCTCGCCCCGCGGTGACGGTCGAACCCGCACCGCACGCGCTGCTACGTTGGGCGACCGTCTGCGCCGGAACGGACGGGTCGGGGCGAGCCCGGCGGCCTGCGCGGAGGATTCGGGAACGAACGGGAGGGTGCGCGGGTGACCGGTCGGGTGATCTGGACGTCGATCGTGTGCGTGGCTGTCGGCCTCGCGGTGAGCGCTTCGGCAACCGGTGTCGGGGCGTCAGGTGTCGGGGCGTCCGGGATCGGCGCGTATACGAGTCCGTCGCCGGGCGTCGACGTACTCGCCGGCGATGTGCCGGAGTCGGTTCAGCTCAGTCGCGAGCTGTACGCCCGATCCGACGAGGCGATCCTGGTGGGTCCCGACGCACTCGACGACGCCGCTCGCCGAGCCGCTGCGGCGCGTGTCGCACAGGACAAGCACGTGCCGGTCCTGGCGGTCACCCCGCAGACGGCGCCGAGCGTCGCCGGCGAGCTCCGACGGCTCGGGGTCGACACGGAGGTCCGCCTCGGCCGGGTCGACGGCGTTCCGGCCCCGCGTACCTCCGCGGATCTCGACGACCTGCGGGGCAACGCACCGAGGTCGGGGACCGCGCCAGTGGTGATGCTGACCCGCGACGCTCCCGCCGACGCGATCATGACGGCACGGTCCGCGGCACGGGTCGTCGAGGTGCCGGTACCCGATCCGCGTGCGACCGCCGAGTCGGTGGCGACGATCGAGGCGGCCGCGTCCGAACCGACCGCAGTGCGGGCGGTGGGTCCCGGGTTCGGCACCGCTGCGGAGTTCGCCCGTCGCGTCGAACAAGCCCGCGACACACCGGAACTGCCCGGCGGCGGGCAGGTCGTCTTCCCGGGTAGGCGGATGGTGGCGCTGTACGGATCGCCGGACGCACCGGCGCTCGGACCCCTCGGCCGGCAGGGCATCGCGGCGTCGATAGACCGGGTGCGCCGCCTCGCCGCCGAGTACCAGCGGGTGAGCGCCGAGCCGGTGGTCCCGGCGTTCGAGATCATCGCGTCGGTCGCCTCGGCCGAACCGGGCCCGGGGTCGACCTACACGAACATGATCGATCCGGAGACCCTGCGGCCCTGGGTCGAGGCCGCCGGCCGCGCCGGGGTCTACGTGACCCTCGACCTCCAGCCGGGGCGCATGGACTTCCTGACGCAGGCGCGTCGCTATGCCGACCTGCTGGCGCAACCCCACGTCGGCCTGGCGCTGGACCCCGAGTGGCGACTGACGCCCCATCAGGTCCACCTCACCCAGATCGGTTCGGTCGGCGCCGAGGAGGTCAACCGGACCTCGGACTGGCTCGCCGGATTCGTCCGCGACCGTCGTCTACCGCAGAAGCTGTTCGTCCTGCACCAGTTCGACGCCGGGATGCTCGACGACCGGCCCGCGATCGTGACCGATCGCGACGAGCTGCAGGTGGTTCTCCATGCCGACGGGCACGGCACCCCGGACGTCAAGATGGAAACGTGGCGCAGATTGGTCACCGATCTCCCGGCGGGAATGTGGATGGGCTGGAAGAATTTCTACACGGAGGACAAGCCGACGTTCTCGCCCGCGGCCACGCTGGCGGTGCGCCCGTCCCCGTGGTTCGTGTCGTATCAGTGACCTCGGCGTCACCGGCCGGCGCGGGGCCCGACGGACGTCGTTCGCGGCGGTTCACCGCGGGTTCCGAACGGGCCCGGAGAACTGCAACTCCGCCCGGTGGCGGGGCCGCACCGACGTGAAGGAGCATCCGTGGTCGCACCTCTGTCCACCCTGCCCACCGCTGTCGAACTCGCCGCGTGCCCCACGCCGACCGAGCGAGCCGACCCACTGAAAATACTGGCGGCACAGGCCGAGACCCGGGTCGCCGACCTCATCCCGGTGCGGCACGCCCGGATGTCGGCCACCCCGTTCACCTTCTATCGTGGCGCGGCCGCGGTGATGTCCGACGACCTGTCGCGGACCCCCGACACCGGGATCATCACGCAACTCTGCGGCGATGCGCACCTCAGCAATCTCGGTCTCTTCTTCAGTCCGGAGCGTCGAATGGTGTTCGACCTCAACGACTTCGACGAGACCCACGTCGGTCCGTTCGAGTGGGACGTCAAACGCCTCGCGGCCAGCTTCACGATCGCCGGACGCAACAACGGGTTCGACGACACGACCAACCGCAAGGTCGCCAAGACCGTCGCTAAGGCATACCGACGGGCCATTGCGCGCAGCGTCACGCAGACGACGCTCGAGAACTGGTACGCCGGAATCGACGCCGACGACTTCCTGACGGACTTCGGCCCGAAGCTGGACACGTCGATGAGCGAGCGCACGCAGAAGGCCCTCACCAAGGCCCGCCACCGCGACAGCGCCCAGGCCCTCGCGAAACTCTGCGTGATCGACGCTGACGGTACGGCGCACATCCGCAGTGACCCGCCGCTGTTGGTTCCGCTGCACGAACGCTTCCCCGCGGAGACCGCCGACATCGTCGCCGAGCGGGTCCGGGAGCGGATCGAGGCCTATCGCGACACCGTGCCGCTGCACGTGCAGGCGCTCCTCGACCAGTTCGAGATCGTCGACATCGCGTTCAAGGTGGTGGGCGTCGGGAGTGTCGGCACGCGGGCGTGGATCATCCTGCTCACCGGCAAGGAGATGGGTGACCCGCTGTTCCTCCAGGTCAAGGAGGCGCAGCGGTCGGTTCTCGCCGACCACGTGCCGGCCTCCGGGTTCGACAACCAGGGGCAGCGGGTGGTCGAGGGTCAGCGACTGCTCCAGGCGACCAGCGACCTGTTCCTCGGCTGGTCGACGGGGACCGACGAGAACGGCGAGCGACGCGACTTCTACGTCCGTCAACTCCGAGACGGCAAGGGCTCGGTGGTCGTCGAGGCCCTGAGCCCCGAGGGTATGAAGCTGTATGCGCAGTTGTGCGGCCTGGTCCTCGGTCAGGCGCATGCGCGTACGGCGAGCCGGTTCCAGATCGCCGAGTACCTGAAGACGACGAAGGGCTTCGGCGAGGCCATCGCCGAGTTCTCGATCGGCTACGCGGATCTCAACGACTCCGACCACTCGAGGATGATGGAGGCCATCGGCCGCGGCGAGCTCGAGGTGTACGACCTGGCGGCCGAGGGTAAGAGCTGAGTCCGCCGGCGATCGGCCGGGCGGCCCGATTCGACGACACACGGGAGATCGCTGGTGGAACCGACTGCGCGAGACGACGAGATGACCCTGCGGGACGAGGTGACCGCGCTGATGCCGCAGGCGAGATCGGATCTCGCGGAGATGGTCCGGTTCCGGTCGGTGCACGACCAACACCAGTTCCCGGTCGAGGAATGCGACGGGATGGTCGACTGGCTGCTGGCGGCGTTCCGGGATGTCGGCGTCGACGACATCGCCGCACACGTCACCAGCGACGGCAGCAAGGCGATCACCGGGTCCATTCCCGGCCCGGAGGGCGCGCCGACCGTCCTGCTCTACTTCCACCACGATGTGCAGCCACCCCTCGGTGATGACGAATGGGATTCCCCCGTCTGGGAACTGACCGACCGCGACGGGCGCTGGTACGGGCGCGGAGCGGCGGACTGCAAGGGCAACATCGCCGTACACCTCACCGCGCTGCGGGCACTCGCCGGCCGGGCGGGGGTGACCGTGAAGATCATCGGCGAGGGCTCGGAGGAGCAGGGGACCGGCGGTCTCGAGGACTTCGCCGTACGGAACCCGGAACTGCTTGCCGCCGACGCTATCCTGATCGCGGACTCCGGGAACTTCGCCGTCGGGAAGCCGAGCCTGACGACCACCCTGCGCGGTATCGCGAACATCGTGGTGTCCGTGGAAACTCTCGGGTCGGCCATGCACTCCGGGATGTTCGGCGGCGCCGCCCCGGATGCCCTCGCAGCCCTCATCTCGATGCTCGCCACCCTGCGTGACGAGCACGGCAACACCACCGTCCACGGACTCGACGCCGACGCTCGCTGGTCTGGCGTGTCCTACCCGCCCGAGCGGTTCCGCAGCGATGCAACGGTTCTCGACGGGGTGGGACTGGTCGGTTCGGGATCGGTGTCGGACATGGTGTGGGCGCGCCCGGCCGCCACGGTGCTCGGCATCGACTGTCCTCCGGTGGTCGGCTCATCGGCGGCCGTGCAGCCGAAAGCGCGGGCGCGGATCAACCTCCGGGTGCCGCCGGGGATGGACCCCACGCATGCGCAGGACGCACTCATCGAGCATCTCCGGGCCGTCACGCCGTGGAACGCACGGGTGTCCTTCGAGCGGGAGGCGGTGGGAGCGCCGTTCGTCGGCTCCACCAGTGGCCCCGCGTACGACACCCTCACCGACGCGCTGGCGACCGCGTACGGCAGTGAGGTGCTGATCCAGGGACAGGGCGGCTCGATCCCGTTGTGCAACGTCCTCCAGTCGTTGTTCCCGGACGCGGAGATCATGCTCTTCGGTGTCGAGGAACCGCGCTGCCTGATCCACGCGCCCAACGAGAGCGTCGATCCGTCGGAGATCGAACGGATCGCGTTGGCCGAGGCCATCTTCCTGCGCGACTTCAGGCACCGCTGAAGCGCTGCAACAGAGCAGTTTTCAATTCCGGCCGGCTCGCGGCGACCAGGACGAACGCGGCTTCGCGGAACAGCCGCTCGGAAGCGCTCCCGCGTACCACCGCGCGGCCGCCGTCCGCGGCCGCCAGTGCGGCGGCGGCGTCGAGTGCCAGGCGCGCCGCGTCGGCCCGGGCTGCCAGCAGTGCGGTGGCATCCGCCATCCCGGCGTCCAGTGCGGTCCGGACGACGTCGGCGCGCTCACGTAGTGCCCGGGCCTCCCGATTGTGCCCGCGGACATCGAGCAGCGCGGTACAGCGTCTGATGAGTCCGAACGGGAGCGTGCCGTTGAGCCGGACGCCGACGTTCTGGCTCGCGAAGAACTCCCCGAGACCCACGCGGGTGACCACGCGGTCGACGGGGACGGTCAGGCCGTCGACCCGCAGCGACACCGTCCTCGTCGCGGTGGCCGCGGACAGGTCGACGGGCGTGGCCCGCACCGCGTCGGCCGACGCGCCCTCGAGGAGGTCGGGCATGCGCAGAATCGCGGACACGACGTCGTCGGTGGCAGCGTCGCGGGCCGAGACCTGCAGGAGGTCGACGTCGCCCCAGCCGCTCACGAACGGAGCATGACCGGTGAGGAGCCAGCCGTCGCCGGTGGCGGTCGCGGTCATCCGCGGCGGCGTGGGGACGACCCCGGCATAGGCGACCCCGGCACGGAGTCGCCCGGTCACGGTCGCTTCGAGGAGTTCCGCACGTAGGTCGGCGTTCGTGGTCCGGGACAGGGACAGCACCACCCCGTGATGCTGGATCCAGGTGAACGCGGTGGCGAGACAGCCGCTGGTCAGTACCTCCAGGATCTCGGTGACCTCCCCGAATTCGAGCCCCGGCCCGCCGGCGTCGACGGGCGCGGCGATCCCGTACAGGCCGGCCTCGGCCAGTGCCTGCCAGTGCGACTCGGGCACGGCGCCGGTGCGGTCGACGTCACCGGCGGCGGGGAACAGGACCTCATCGGCCAGCCTGATCGCGGCCGTCCGGAGCTCGGCGCGTCGTGCGTCTGCGGCGTCGTCGATGGTCACGGTTGACACCCTACGGCGCGTGTCCGCGCCGGCCCCGTTGTTGGACATCTGACCAAGACTGTCGCCGACCCCTCTCACGGAAGTCGTCGTGGCGCAGCACGATCCCGGGACCAGAATCCTTGAAAGTGGGACCAAAGGCCCAAGACCGGCGAGGGGCGCGTCGATAGACTCATGTTCGGGTGGGAGCATTCTCTCGCGTGGAAGGAACCCTGGTGACCGCAATCCTCAATGGTCGGGACGTGCAGTCGATACGTGTAGTGCCGGAATCGAATTCGGGTGCTCTACGGTCGGATATGCGGACGAGTGAGCGGTACTTGCGCGCCGCGGTCACCGACCTCATCGAGCGCAACTTCCGTGATCCCGACTTCAGTGTCGAGATCGTCGCCCGGCACCTGCACGTGAGTCGCCGACACCTCTACCGGGTTCTCGCCGGTGGCACCACGTCGCTCGCGGAGATGATCGCCGACCGCCGCCTGGAATGGGCCCAGGGGTTGCTCATGGGTCCGGGCAACCTCAAACTCGAAGCCATCGCGCACGCGTCGGGCTTCGCCTCGACGGCGACGATGCGCAACCGGTTCCGGTCGAAGTTCGGGTGCACCCCCGACGAGTTCCGCCGCACCGCCCCGGTGTCCGGCTCGGCCGCCGAAGCGAGCTGAAACACTCCGGCGCAAGCACTTTCGTGCCTGCGCCGGAGTTTCTGGTCATCGTCTGACGGTGGCCGTCACACCGTGCACAGAGGCGAGTAGTCGCTGCGCCCGCCGGTCGTCGGGGAGACGAGGAAGGTGCACGGGTTGTACCCGACCTTCTCGATCTCCTTGGTCAGGCGACGCAATTCCGAGTTGGGGACCACTTTGTCGCGGGAGAGCAGGAATCCCGATCCGCGGGTCGGATCACCGACGATCGCGTACTGGTAGGGGCCCGTGGGGTTCGGGCCGTCCTCGAGATAGGCGACGATGTAGTTGGGCGCGCTGCCGGGATTGATGCTCCCCGGGGTCTGCGGGAAGCGAACGCTCAGTTGCGCATTGGTCTGGGGGTCGACGACGGTCGCGCGCCCGACGACACCTCCGCGCATGCCGGTGGGGCCGGTGCACTGGTTGTCGACGCCGATGGTCTTGGCGTCGACGTAGGTGTAGGTCGCGCTGGTGTCCCGGGCGCACGTGACCCCGAAGAAGGACGGCACGGTTGCCAGCTGCCACCACTTACCGAGGTAGCGGTCCACCTCGACCTTCGCCACCGGGGCCAGCGGCGCGGCGTGCGCCGGCCCTGCTCCGGCAGCGAAGCCGACGCTGAGGAATACGCCGGCGACAAGGGCTGCAAGGGACCGGGTGATGCGCATGGTGTTCCTTTCGGGCGATACGTCGTCGCGCCGCTCCCGAGGTGGAGCAGCGTCACCAGACGATTCGGACCGGATGCGCGTCGTGGATTGGTCGTCCCCCGCAGCCCCCGTCTCAGCGAACTCTTCGCACTGCGTCAGAGCCGGTCGGTCACAGGTTGTATTCGTTGTTGGGGTTCCAGGTGGAGACGGCCCAGATCACGATCAGGTCCAGGACGATGATCAGGATGGCCCACGCGGGGTAGTAGGGCAGCCACAGGAACTGCGCGATGATCGACAGCGAGGCGATGATGATCGCGGAGATGCGCGCCCAGTCCGCGCCCACGGCGAGACCGCCGGCGACGAGGACTCCGACGATGCCCAGGATCAGGTGGATCCAGCCCCAGGTGGTGAGGTCGAACTCGAAGATGTAGTTCGGGCTCGCGACGAACAGGTCGTCGTTCGCGATCGCGGAGATGCCCTGGAAGATCGAGACCAGACCGGCTACGAAGAGCAGCGCGGCGGCCACGATCGCGATCCCGAATGCGAAACCCTGCTTGGCAGACGAGTTGGCCTGCTGATCCGGGGAAGCGCTCATGGTTGGCGTGTCCTTTCAGTGGTTGTACGCCGACTCCCTGGCCCCGACCGACGGCGCGGCGGCACTGGTACGGATGGACCACATCAAGAATGAGGTGCGCGGCACACTTTCGCACGAGTTTCAGCCACACCGGACACATCTTTGACCAGGCGATTTAGTACTCGACGAGAGTGGGGTATAAGCTATCGCAGGCTACACACGGGGTGTGGCGCAGCTTGGTAGCGCGCTTCGTTCGGGACGAAGAGGTCGTGGGTTCGAATCCCGCCACCCCGACGCAAGGTTGAGATTGCAGAAGAGACCCTGACCTGGAGAAATCCGGTCGGGGTCTCCTCGTTTCCGGAGGTCGCCGGGTCACTCCGGATCGTCGTCGGAGCACATCCGACCGCCGATGTGGGCCAGGATGATCGGATCGTCGGTGAGGACGCGGTCGACCTCTTCGCCGCCGTCGCAGCGCAGCAGACCCAGCGTGACCCCGTCCGGTCCGTGGTGGACCACCCGCCACGACGCCCCGGAGTCCTCCCAGCGCAGCAGGTCGTCGAGTGTCATCCGAGCGGTGCGCTCTCCGAGCGGCTCAGCTGCCGCGCGAGGTCGAGCAGATCCGTGGCGTGGACGTCGTTGTCCGGCGAACCGGAGTCGTCCTTCTCGTCCCCGCCCCACTCGTCCGGCCGCTCGATGAACGCCGTCCGGAGTCCGAACGATCGCGCGGCGTCGAGATCGCTCTGGTGGGTCGCCACCATCATCACCTCGGCGGGTTCGACCTCGAGGAGATCGGCCAGCCCGCAATAGGTCTCGCGTGCCGGTTTGTAGTGCCGCCAGAGGTCGGAACCGCCGATCACGTCCCACGGGAATCCGTTGTGCCGGGCCATGTCGGTCAGCAACGCGACGGTGCCGTTGCTCAGCGCACAGATGATGTGGTCGCGTTTGAGGCGCCGGAGGCCGTCGGCGGCGTCCGGCCAGCCCGGGATCGTCCGCCAGGCGCGGACGAGAGAGCGTGCCTGCGCGTCGTCGAGCGAGACGTCGTACAGCGTGGCGACATCGTGCAGCGTCTCGGTCTGCAGATCGTCGAGGCGCCGCCACGGCAGTTCGCCGGATTCGACGCGCGCCAGGATCGGCGAGTAGCGGCGTCGCCATTCCTTGGCGAACGCCGCCGCGTCGATTCCCGGGACCGTCGCCTGAACGGCGCCGGAGATGCCGGTGAACCAGTCGGTGACCGTCCCGAAGGTGTCGAAAGCGAGGACCTTCACACGGGGATGAAGGTCAGCGCTCACATGCTCTCCCGGGCCAGCTGAGGCAGCGACTGGTCGGCGTCGTAGTCGGCGTCGCCGTGCGATACAGGCGTGAGGGTGAGCAGGCTGGCCTCCGGGCGGCAGCAGAAGCGCGCCGGGGCATACGGAGAGGTGCCCAGTCCCGCGCTCACGTGCAGCTTCATCGACGATCCCCAGCTCGACGGACCCTTCACCCGGGACCGATCGAGCTGGCAGTTGGTCACCAGCGCCCCGAAGAACGGCAGACAGAGCTGCCCGCCGTGCGTGTGACCGGCCATGACGAGGTCATAACCGTCGGCGGCGAACCGATCGAGGACCCGCGGCTCGGGTGAGTGGGTCAGACCGAGCCGCAGGTGGGCCAGCGGGTTCGGGCGGCCGGCGACCGTCTCGTAGCGGTCCCGCTCGATGTGTGGATCGTCGACGCCGGCCGCGACGACCCGCACGCCGCTGACCTCCAGCTCCCGGACCGTGTGCGTCGCGTCGAGCCAGCCGCGCTCGGTGAACGCGGCACGCAGATCCTGCCACGGGAGGGGCTCGCCCTGCGTGCGCTGATGGTCCTTCTTGAAATACTTGAGCGGATTCTTGGGCTTGGGACCGAAGTAGTCGTTGGACCCGAACACGAACAAGCCGGGCCGCGACAGCAACCCGCCGAGCGCCTGGATCACCGACGGAACCGCCTGTGGGTGCGCGAGGTTGTCCCCGGTGTTGACGACGAGGTCCGGTTCGAGCGCCTCGAGCTCGGCGATCCATGCCTGCTTGAGACGCTGGCCGGGCATCATGTGCAGATCGCTGATGTGCAGGACGCGCAGCGGCGAGGCGCCGGGTTCGAGCACCGACAGCGTCGTGTGTCGCAGCGCGAATGCGTTGCGCTCGATCACCGTCGAGTAGAACAGCCCGGCCGCGGCGAGTCCCGCGGCGCCGGCCAGAGCGCGGACGGGTACCCCGGAACCGGACGGACCGAGGCGGGGGATGCCGAGGCGTGCGATGTCGAGTTCGGAGTGCTGCATCACCCCAGAATACGCATCCCGTACGACGGTTCCGCCCCGGTTTCTCCAGCGGCGCGGGCGCGTCGTCGAGCAACCGTTCGCGGTCAGCCCGGTAGCTGGATCACCACCGGTCCGACGCCGGGCACGACGACCGTGGTCTCGGTGGGGCCGCCGTCGTCGCCACCGGCGCGGCGGCCGTTGCTGACGTAGATGGTCACAGTGCTGCCGGGCATGGCCGAGTCGGACGGAGCGGTGAAGACCACGGTGCCCTGCGGACGGCCGCTGTCGACGTCGAGCTCGCTCACCTTGAATCCGGCGCCCTGCAGCCGGGACGTGGCCTCGCTCGCGGGGAGGCCGCTGACCTGCGGGATGCGACCGCGGTCGCTCCCGTTCCAGTACTCACGGTCGATCGGGGGCAGGGTGACCGGGCCGAACTTCGTCGCCACCGGTCGGACTGCCTGGAACCATGTCCGGGCCGGTTCCATGCCGCCGTACAGGTCACCGTCGTAGCAGGAACGCAGCGGGCTGCTGCACACGCCCTGCGGGTTCGGGCCGTCGCTGTAGACGTATGCGGCGCCGGCGATCTGGTTGGTGAAGCCGATGAACGCCGAGGAGCGGTGCGCCTCGGTGGTACCGGTCTTGCCCGACATCGGGAGGGTCCAACCCGCCGAGCCGGCCGCACCGGCCGCGGTGCCGCCGCCCACGTCGTCCTTGCTCATCGCGTTGGCGAGGGTGTGCGCGAGTCCCTCGTCCACGACCTGCTCACAGGGCGGGGGCGTGAACGGGACTGCCGTCAGGGCGCGCCGGCCGTCCGGTCCCATCACCGGGTTGCCGTACTGGTCCCGCTTGATCCGGCTGATGGCCTTGATCGGATTGGGCGGACACCATGTGCCGCCCGACGCGATGGTGGCGGCGACGTTGGCGAGCTCGAGACCGTTGAGCGGCAGGGGGCCGAGGGTGAAGGAACCGAAGTTCCCGTCCTTGACGTACTGGGCCATGCTCTTCTCGCCGTAACCCGACGATCCGGGGATGGTGTACGAGCGCAGGCCCAGGCGGACGGCCATGTCGACCGCAGGCTTGACGCCGACCTGCTGGAGCAGCTTCACGAACGCGGTGTTCGGCGACTGCGCGAGAGCGTTGGTCACCGACAACGAGGCCGGGTACCGGCCGTCGTTCTTGACGCAATAGGCGTTGGCGGGACAGCCGTTGGCCCCTCCGCTGTTGCCCATGCCCTCCACGGCGATGGAGCCGGGAACGGGGATGTTGGACCCCGCGCCGAGACCCTTCTCCATCGCGGCGGCGACGGTGAAGATCTTGAACACCGAGCCGGCGCCGTCGCCGACCATCGAGAACGGCTGCGGTTGCATCGTCTCACCGGCGCCGAGGTCGAGGCCGTAGTCGCGGCTCGACGCCATCGACAGCACGTCGTGCGACTTCTTCCCGGGGCGCAGCGTGCTCATCACGTCGGCGACACCGTCGGCGGTCGGGCTGGCCTGCGCCTTCACCGCCCGCACGGTGGAGCGCTGGACCTCGGGGTCGAGCGTCGTCTGGATGATGTAGCCGCCGCGCAGGACCGAGTTGCGGGACATGCCGTTCTCGGCCAGGAACTGCAGGGCGTAGTCGCAGAAGAAGCCGTTGTTGTCCGCCGCGATACATCCCTGCGTCGGGGTCTGGGGACGCGGCAGCACGCCGAGCGGCTTCTGCTTGGCCGCGACCAGCTCGTCACGCCGTTCCGGGAAGTTCTCGATCATCGTGTCCAGCACGACGTTCCGGCGGGCGAGGGAGGCCTCGGGGTTGGAGTAGGGGTTCAGTGCGGAGCTGGACTGCACCATGCCGGCGAGCAGGGCGGCCTGCTCGACCCGCAGGTCCTTGGCCGGGATGCCGAAGTAGGTCTGCGCAGCGGCCTCGATGCCGTAGGCGTTGTTGCCGAACGGCACCACGTTCAGGTACCGGGTGACGATCTGCTTCTTCGCCTCCTGCTTGGCGGCGGCGTCGTCGAGTCCCTTGTCGCGCTTGGCCTGATCGATGAGGGTCTGCTCGAGGGTGAGCGCCATGCGCACCTCGCGGAGCTTGCGCGCGGGCGTGGTCTCCACCGCGGCCTGCCGGTCGGCCTCGGTCCGGGCGAGCACGAGGAGCTGGTAGTTCTTGATGTACTGCTGATCGAGCGTCGACGCGCCCTGCTGGACCTCACCCGACGACGAGTTCTTCAGGGCGGCACGGATGGTGCCCTTCCAGTCGACGCCGTCGTGTTCGAGGAACCGTCGGTCCTCCACCGAGATGATCGCGCGGATCATGTCGGGGGAGATGTCGTTGTAGCCCACCTGGTAGCGGTACTGGTCGAACAGCACCGCGATCGGCTTCCCGTCGACATCGGTCATCGTGGTGACCTCTGGCAACGTGCCGTTGAGGAGTTCAGAGGACACGTTCTCGACTGCGGCCGCCGCTCGGTTGGAGACGACGCCGATTCCGCTGGCCACGGGGTAGAGCAGGCCGGCGACGAGAACTCCGGCCAGCAGGCTCGCCCACGCCAGCGACCACAGTTTCTTCGACATCACCCCGACAGGATACGTGCGTTCGTCTCGAACATCGCCCTGCACTCGCCCGCGGAGACGGCGGTGACCGGGTCGACCGCGCTTCGCGGGGTCGCCGGGTGCGCCCGCGCGATATGGGCGATTGCGGACCGTCCGAACGGATGAGTTTGCACGGTTGTCCCACTTTGTTGCTTCCAGGGGTTGCGCCCCCCAGCACAGATCCCTAGATTGAGTGCAGAATGTGACTCACTTAACAGTTCGCTGCAAATGTGGCTTGAGCAGCGAGGTTGAGACGTTCTCGCAGCTACGCAGATACGACAGGTAGGGGTGGCGGATGGCGACAGCGGCAGTTTCCAACGAAGAGGATCGCCTGGCGTGGGTCGCTCAGGCGCGATGTAGAGGGGGAGACCCCGACGATCTGTTCGTGCGGGGCGCAGCCCAGCGCAAAGCCGCCACGATCTGCCGCCACTGCCCGGTGCAGCTCGAATGCGGCGCCGATGCGCTCGACAACCGTGTCGAGTTCGGGGTGTGGGGCGGATTGACCGAACGTCAGCGTCGCGCCCTCCTCCGCCAGCATCCCGAGGTCACGTCCTGGTCGGCGTTCTTCGCCGCACAGCGTCGGCGTCACCGCGACGCAGTCTGAACCCTGTCCCTTCGCGAGCCGTGTCGAGTGGATTTCGACACGGCTCGTCGCATGCTCCTCGCCTGCTCAATCAGCAGGGACCGGCTCGTCGCATGCTCAACCGGCAGGTGAGCGCAGGCCTCAGCCCCGGCCGGTGATCTGCTCGGCCACCGCGCGCAGCGCCGTCACGTCCGCCACCTCGAACGGCAATGCCGGCACCCCGACGATCGGCACCCGCGGATGCGACGCCGTGAATCGTTGCAGCAGATGGAGTTCGCGCTTGCCGGTGGCCGCCCGGTCCGCGTGGATCCGCAGGACGCCCCGGGCGAGGTCGTCGGTGACCGACTCCAGGGCGACCAGCGCGGCCTCCTCGTGGATCGACGTCAGGTTCGGGTGTGTCCGGTTGAGGATCAACCCGGCCAGCGGCATCGATTCCTCCGACAGGCGGTCGACGAAGAACGCGGCCTCCCGCAGGGCGTCGGCCTCCGCCGCGGCCACGACGGCGAACTGGGTACCCGGCTGCTTGAGCAGGGCGTAGGTCTTCGCGGCACGGTCCTGGAACCCGCCGAACATCGAATCCAGCGATTGCACGAACATCGCGACGTCGCGGAGCATGTCGCCGCCGATGATCGTCGCGACACCGCGCATGGCCAGGCTCATCGCACCGGTCACCATGCGGCCGACCCCGCGGCCACCGCCGACCAGCACCTTCATGAGGCGACCGGAGAGAAACGAACCCAGCCGCTGCGGGGCGTCGAGGAAGTCGAGAGCGTTCCGCGACGGCGGGGTGTCGACGACGATCAGATCCCAGTGGTCCTGCTCGAGCAGCTTGCCGAGCTTCTCCATCGCCATGTACTCCTGCGTGCCGGAGAACGACGAGGCCACGGTCTGATAGAAGGCGTTCTCCATGATCGCCTCGGCTCGCTCCGGCGAGGAGTACTCGAGCACCATCTCGTCGAAGGTGCGTCGCATGTCGAGCATCATCGCGTCGAGCGTGCCCTTGCCGTCGATCGCGACCGGTTGCGGATCGTTGGTGAGTTCGGACATCCCCAGGGACTGGGCCAGACGCTTGGCCGGGTCGATCGTCAGCACGGCCACGGTCCGGCCCTGCTCGGCGGCGTACATGGCCATCGCGGCCGCGGTGGTCGTCTTCCCGACTCCACCCGCGCCGCAACAGATCACGACGCGCGTCGACGGATCGGTGAGCACCGAGCCCATCTTGAGATCGAGTGGCATCACGCACCCGCTTTCTGGAGGAGGTTGGCCAGCTCGTAGATGGACCCCAGGTCGACGCCGTCGCCGAGGGACGGCAGTTCGAGCGTCGGCAACTCCACCTCGTCGAGCTGGGCCTTGGCGATCTGCTGCGCCTGCAGCCGGGTCGCGTGCTCGATGGTCTCGGTGAGCAGCCCGGCCAGATCCCCGTCGGTGAGCTTGAGCCCGGCCGCGGTCAGGGCGTCCTCCACCCGCCCGGCATCGACCCGTCCCTCGGCGATCTCGTCGATCACCTCGGCGGGTAGATGGGGTGCGCTCACGCGGTTGATGACGAGGCTGCCCAGGTTGAGGTTCTTGCCCCGGAGCTCGTCGATGGCCTCGATGGTCTCCTGGATCGGCATCGCCTCGAGGAGGGTCACGAGGTGGATGATCGTCTCCTCCGAGTGCAGGAGCCGCACGACGCCTTCGCTCTGGTTGCGGATCGGACCGGTCTTGGCGAGATCGGCCATCGCCTGCGTGACGTCGAGGAAGTTCCCGATGCGTCCGGTCGGCGGAGCGTCCACGACCACCGCGTCGTACACGCGGTTCCCCTGCTTGTCGGTGTGGATGATCCGCTCTTTGATCTTGCCGGTGAGCAGCACGTCGCGGAGGCCGGGTGCGACGGTCGTGACGAAGTCGATGGCGCCGATCCGCTTCATCGCGCGACCGGCGAAGCCGAGGTTGTAGAACATGTCGAGGTACTCGAGCAGCGCATGCTCGATGTCGATTGCCAGCGCGGACACCTCGCCGCCGCCCTCGGCGGTCGCGATGCGGGTGTCGGTCGGGGGCAGCGGCGGGATGTCGAAGACCTGCGCGATGCCCTGCCGGCCCTCGGTCTCGACGAGGAGGACCTTCTTGCCGTCGGCGGCGAGCGCCAGCGCCAGCGCCGCGGCCACCGTGGTCTTCCCGGTGCCGCCCTTGCCGGACACGAAGTGCAGGCGGGCGCGGGCGGCGGCCGCAGGCCACTCGTTCCCACCCGCGACGGACGAAGCGTCTGTCGCGCCGCTGCCGGAAGCGTCGTCTGTCACGCCGGAATCGAGCGACTCACCCGACCCGGAACGCGAGCCCTGTTCGTTGGCCACGGCAACACCTTATCCATTGACCGTCGCCAGATAGGGTGAGTCCATGAGTGAAGTGACCGCGTGGGAATACGTGACGGTGCCGCTGCTGACGCACGCCACGAAGCAGATCCTCGATCAGTGGGGTGCCGATGGCTGGGAGCTGGTTTCGGTTCTGCCCGGTCCGACGGGCGAGCAGCACGTCGCATACCTGAAGCGTCCGAAGGGCTGACCATGGCGACCACGTGGACCGATCGTCTCGCCGAGCTGGGCATCGAGCTCCCGTCCGTGGTGCCGCCGGTGGCGAGCTACACCCCGGCCGTGCGCACCGGCAACCTCGTCTACACCTCGGGCCAGTTGCCCGTGGTCGACGGCGAACTGTCAGCGCGCGGCAAGGTGCACGAGGGTGCCGAAGGCGTCGTTCGTCCGGATGAGGCGACCGCGGCGGCCCGGGTCTGTGCACTCAATGCGCTCGCCGCGATCGACGCGCTGGTCGGGATCGATGCGATCGTGCGCGTGGTCAAGGTCGTCGGTTTCGTCGCGTCCGCACCGGGGTTCACCGGTCAGCCTGCGGTGATCAACGGGGCGTCGGACGTCCTCGGTGAGATCTTCGGCGACGCGGGCGTGCACGCCCGGTCGGCAGTCGGCGTCGCCGAACTCCCGCTGGGTGCGCCGGTCGAGGTGGAACTGATCGTCGAAGTGGCCTGACGTCTCCGTTGGACGTCGCGCTGCTGATCGCCGCTGCCGCCGCGGCCGGATGGGTCGATGCCGTGGTCGGTGGCGGTGGCCTCGTCCTGATCCCGGCGATGCTGATCGTCCAACCGGGACTGCCCACCGCGACGGCCCTGGGGACCAACAAACTCGCCGCGGTGTTCGGCACGGCGTCGGCGGCGTGGCGCTACACGCGGCACGTCCGGATCGATCTACGTCGGCTGATCCCGGTGTTCGTTGCTGCGCTCGTCTTCTCGGCGCTCGGTGCGACGGTGGCGGTGGCCCTGCCCACCGAGATCTTCACGCCGATCGTGCTGGTGATGCTGGTGTGCGTCGGACTGTTCGTCGCGCTCAATCCCGGCTTCGGGGGTGACGCGTCCACGGGACCGCGCTCGCGTGTGTCGACGATTGCGGGGCTCGTGGTGGCCGGTGTCGTCGTGGCCTTCTACGACGGGGTGATGGGCCCGGGGACCGGGACGTTCCTGATCATCAGTCTGACCGCGCTGGTCGGGACGAGCTTCCTGGAGAGTTCGGCGATGGCCAAGGTCATCAACACCGGCACGAATCTCGGCGCGCTCGCGGTGTTCGGTCTGCAGGGAAATGTCCTGTGGCTCTTGGGGTTGGGGCTCGCCGTCGCCAACGTCATCGGCGCTCAGGTCGGATCCCACATGGCGATCGGACGGGGGAGTTCGTTCGTGCGGTGGGTCCTGCTGGCCGTCGTCGTCGTGATGGTGGGGAAACTCGGGTACGACCTCATCGCGGGGTGACGGCGGCCGGGCTCGGCGCAACAGCCCGGTAGGACGGCTCCGCCCGATCTATGCTCTCCTCGTCGAGCCCGCGGCGGACGGGCCGCGACCGATTGTCGTGGAGGCGGTTCACAGTGGGCGATTCGACGACTTCGGAAACCGCGGCTCCGCTGTCGGGCAAGCAGCGGGTCCTCGCGCTGCTGCTCGCGATGGCGATGTTCGTTCTGGTCGTGGACACCTCGTTCATGAACGTTTCGATCTCGGCGGTGGTTCGCGATCTAGACACGACCGTGAGTGGGGTGCAGTCGGCGATCGCCCTCGAGGCATTGGTGTCCGCGGCGTTCATCCTGATCGGGGGCAAGGTCGGCGATCTGATCGGCCGGCGGCGGGCGTACGTCATCGGACTGCTCGCCTACGCCGTCGGCGCCTCCGCCATGGCACTCGCGCAGGGACTCACGACGATCATCGTCTTCTGGGCGATCATCGGCGGGATAGGGGCGTCCCTCCTCCTGCCCGCGATGCAGTCGCTGGTACACGGCAACTTCCATGGCGACGACCAGAAGCGGGTGTACGCCCTCGTGGGCGCCGCGGCGGCGATCGCGGCTGCGGTCGGCCCGCTCCTGGGCGGATTCATCACGACGTACTTCTCGTGGCGGCTGGCCTTCGTCGGTGAGGTCGTCATCATCGCGATCGTGTTGTGCGGAATCGGTTTGGTCCGCGATGTCGCGTACACCGGACCGCGCGGCGTGGACCCGATCGGTGCGCTGCTCTCCGTGCTGGGGATGGGCGGGATCGTCCTGGGGATCCTCGTCTGGCAGGAAGGCGGTGAGGCCGTCGGCATCCTGCTGGTCGCGGGAGCCGCGGGTCTGGTCGGCCTCACCTGGTGGTTGATGCGCCGGCGCCGCGCCGGCCGGCCCACGCTCCTGGACCCGGATCTGTTCCGGTCCAGGCCGTTCCGCCTGGGTGTCAGTCAGCAGCTGCTCCAGCAGATCGCGCTCGGCGGCATCATGATCTCGCTGCCGATCTATCTCCAGATGGTCCTCGAATACGACGCCATGGAAGCCGGGCTGTCACTGGCGCCGTTGTCGCTCAGCATGTTCGCGGTCGCGCTGGTCGCCGGCCGGCGGACGCACACCCGCCCCCCGTCGACGATCGTGCTCGTCGGTTTCGCATTGCTGACGCTCGGTGTCGCCGTCCTCCTCCCGATCGTGCCGCGGGCGGACTTCGGTTGGGGTCTGATCGTGCCGCTCATCGTGGCGGGTGCCGGTCTGGGGCTGCTCGTCTCGCAGCTGAACGACTACACGCTGGGGCCGATCAGTGACGAACGCGTGAGCGAGGCCGCCGGGACGAACTCTGCGGCCGGGTCGTTCGGGTTGTCCTTCGGACTGGCCAGCGCCGGCGCGGTCCTGCTGGCGTCGCTTGCCTTCGGATTCGTCCGCGAGGCGGAGTCCAGTGCGGTCCTGGCGCCCGCGGAACAGCAACGGGTGGCGCAAGTGCTCGACGACGATGCGCAGGTGATGAGCAACACGCAGCTGACCGAGTTGCTGGCCGGTCAGCCCGCGGACGTTCGCGAGGAGATCATCCGCATCAACACCGAGGTGCGGCCGGTGGCGCTACAGGTGGCACTGGTGATCCCGTTGGCCGCGGGCGTGCTCGGCACGGTCAACGCGCTGCGGATGAGAAGCGGGTCGGGCCGGCGGCGATCATGAGTTCGCCTCTCGCCCTGCAGCGGCGAACCGTCGTCCTGCTCTGTACGGCCCAGGTCCTGGGCGGATTGTCGATGGGTGGCGCCCTCGCGCTCGGCGCGATCCTCGGTGAGGAACTGTCGGGGACGGACTCGATGGCCGGACTGCCGACCACCGTGGTCACTCTCGGTGCGGCCGCCGCAGGGCTCCCACTCGCTTCCCTTGCGGCCGGGCGCGGGCGTCGTCCCGCGCTGACCACCGGCCTGCTGATCGCCGGCTTCGGGACCCTGACCGTGGCCGTGGCGGTCGACCACGGTTGGTTCGTGGTGATGCTCATCGGCATGGCCGGATTGGGGTCGGGCAGCGCGGTGAGTCTGCAGGCGCGGTTCGCCGCGACCGACCTGTCGTCGGCAGGCACACGTGGGCGTGATCTCTCGCTCGTGGTGTGGACGACGATGGTCGGCGCGGTGATCGGCCCCGCAGTGGTCCCGTTCGGTGCGACCGTCGCCGGGTGGTTCGCGATGACCGATCTGTCGGGACCGTTCCTCGTCGGCGCCGCGGGGTGTTTCGGCGCGGCGGCCGTGCTCTTCGCCGGGTTGCGTCCCGATCCGCTCGTCATGGCGCTCGGCGAGACCGACGGATCGCGCACCACGGTGTCATTGGCCGACGGCCTCTCGGCGATCGTGCACACACCGCCGGCACGGGCGGCGATGGCCGCCGTGGTGTCGGCGCACGCGGTCATGGTCGGGGTCATGGCACTGACGCCGGTCCACATGCATCATGGCGGTGCCTCGGTGACCCTGGTCGGTCTGTCGATCAGCGCGCACATCGCCGGGATGTATGCGCTCGCACCGGTGATGGGCCTGCTCTCCGATCGGGCCGGCCGGATTCCGGTCATCCTCGGCGGCCAGGCGGTACTCGTCGTCAGCTGCGTCATCGGTTTCGTCTTCGCGGAGTCGCAGACCGGCCTCGTCGTGGCCCTGGTCCTGCTCGGCGTCGGATGGTCGGCCTCGACGGTCGCAGCGTCGGCGTTGCTCACCGACAGCGTGGACACCGCACGGCGTGCACCGGCGCAAGGCGTTTCGGATACCTCGATGAGCCTCGCCGGGGCGGCCGCGGGGGCGCTCGCCGGGATCATCGTCGGGACCTTCGGTTACCCGGCGCTGGTCCTCGGTGCCGCGGTGGTCGCGGTGGTGACCGCGGCCTACGTCGTGCTCGACGGTGTCCGCGACCGGCGCCGGAGCGCGATGGCCTAGCAGAGCGTCTCGGGAAACGGGAGACCGGTCGCGGGCTTGCGCGACGTACCACTAGGGTTCGAGTCACTGGCGGGCGAGTCGAGGAGGCGTCGGATGTCAGCGGCGCAACTCGTCGGACGCACCGGGACCGTGACGATGTCCATTCCCGGAGGCGAGGCGCTCGGTGAGATCGAGCTGCCGTTCGCCGGCGGGACCGAGCGGTTCCTCGCGCGCGCCATGGGGCCGATCGGAATCGACGAGGCGGTGCTGGTGATCGCGGAGTGGCCCGGCCGTGTCGTCGATGTCGAACCATGGGCGCCGGTCCCCGGACACGAGCCCCGGTGAGTCGCGCCACGCCATGTGAACAACAGATCGTCATGAGCCCGCCGATGCGGCAGGATCTGAATCCGACCCGGACGCCCCGTGGGCCTGTCGTACGACAGACGACGGCATCCCGCCCACAACGCGTCCGACACCGGTGAGACACGGCGCGCTCGTTCCGCCGACGACACGAGGAGAGACCATGCTCGGCTACTACGTTCCCGAACCCGACGAGGCGATGTTGATCTCCGGCGCCAAGTCAGAGGCCGACAACGCGCCGTTCGTCGTGGTCGTGGGGCACGGGAAGTGGGTCATGCCCTTCTTCCGGAAGGTTCGGTTCCTGTCGATGGCGTTGCACGAGGCGACGATCCGCGAGGTCTGTGTGACGACTCAGGGCATCCAGCTCAACGTGCGGGCGGTCATCGCCCACAAGGTCGGCAACGACGTGGCGTCGATCGTGAATGCCGGCCAACGGTTCATCTCCGAGCAGGAGAACGAGATGAACCAGCTGACCGGACAGATCTTCTCGGGCCACCTGCGCTCCATCGTGGGCTCGATGACCGTCGAGCAGATCATCCGCGAACGCGACACCCTGGCCCGTCAGGTGCTCGATGCCTCCAAGCGTGAGATGGGATCGATCGGCCTCGTCGTCGACTCGTTCCAGATCCAGTCGATCGACGACATGGACTCCGGTTACATCAATGCGCTGGCCGCTCCCAACATCGCCAAGGTGCAGCGCGAGGCCGCCGTCGAACGGGCTCGCGCAGATCAGGAGTCGGCCAAGGCGCAGCAGGAGTCGCTGCGCAACCAGGCCGACTACGAACGCGAGACGGCCATCAAGCGGGCTGCGATCAAGGCCGAGACCGACAAGGCCAATGCCGAAGCCGCCCAAGCCGGTCCGCTCGCGCAGGCCCGCGTCAACCAGGAAGTCATCCGCGAACAGTCCGTGCTCGCGCAGGCGCAGGCCGAACTCCGTGAGCAGGAACTGATCTCGGAGGTCGTGAAGCCGGCCGAGGCCGAGGCGTTGCGCCGTCAGATCATCGCCGAGGCAGAGGCCAAGGCCGTCGAGATCCAATCGGCGGCAGCCGCGCAGCACAACCGGATCGCCCTCGACCAGCAGCTCATCGAAGCCCTGCCCACGCTCGTCGGCGAGGTCGCCAAGGGACTCAGCACCGCGAACCTCACCGTGTACAACGGCGCCGAGGGGGTCAACGAGATCATGACCGGCGTGATCACCCAGGGTGCCGCGCTGCTGCGGAGTCTGCAGGATCAGGTGGCGCCGGCGACGGTCGACGGATCGGCCGACGAGCAGTACGTGAACGGCACCCCGGTGCGCGAGAACTGATCCGGCCGTTCGGCCCGGCGTGGTCGGATCGTCGGGCTTCGCCCGGCCGGCCCGGCCGAGTCGATAGGCTCGGAGACCATGAGCTCACCGAATGACGCCGCACCGCAGCACCCGGCCTACGGGGTGCTGCGGCAAGTGACCCCGTTCGCGTCGGTCCTGTTGTGCGACAACTCCGGGATGATGGAACTCGACGGTACGAACACCTATGTGTTGCGTGCGCCCGGTAGTGACGACTGCGTCGTCGTCGACCCCGGGCCGCCGAAGTACAAGCACCATGCCCGGCGTCTCGCCGAACTGCCCGGGGTCTCGCTGGTGCTGGTGACCCACCGGCATTTCGACCACACCGGCGGGGTTTCGCGTCTGCACAAGCGCACCGGCGCTCCGGTGCGCGCTCGTCTCGAGAAGCACTGCCGCAGAGGGGCGCCGCTCCGGGACCGCGAGGTGATCGAGGCCGCGGGCCTGCGAATCACGGTGCTGTTCACGCCCGGACACACGGGGGACTCCGTCAGCTTTCTCGTCGAACACGACGGTCAGCGGGCAGTCCTGACGGGTGACACGATCCTCGGGAGTGGGACGACCGTGCTCGATCCCGCCGACGGCGGTTTGCGCGACTACCTGAACTCGCTGAACCGGCTCATCGTCGAGGGTGAAGGAGCGGCGTTGCTCCCGGCGCACGGTCCCGACCATCCCGACCTGGGCCCGGTGGCGCGGTACTACAAAGCCCATCGCGAGGAGCGGATCGACCAGATCGTCGCGGCCCTCGACACGATGGGGGTGTCGGCTCGGGACGCGAAGCCGATGAAGGTGGTGCGCAAGGTGTACTCCGACGTCGACAAGAAGCTGTGGCCCGCCGCGCGGATGTCGGTGAAGGCACAACTGGAGTACCTGCGCGAGGCCTGACCACGACGAAGGCCGCCGGCTCGGGGGAGCCGGCGGCCTTCAGTTCGTGTCAGTGCCTGCTCGCTTGGGGAGCGAGCGCTATGGCTCGCTTCCCGTTCCCTGAGGAGCGAGCGCAGCGAGCGTCTCGAAGGGTCAGCGCGCGCGGCGCGCGAGACGCTCGGAGTCGGCGATGAGGACGCTCTTGCCCTCGAGGCGCAGCCATCCGCGCTGGGCGAAGTCGGCCAGGGCCTTGTTGACGGTCTCGCGCGACGCCCCGACGAGCTGGGCGATCTCTTCCTGGGTCAGGTCGTGCGTGACGCGCAGGGCGCCGCCCTCCTGGGTCCCGAAGCGCTGGGCGAGCTGCAGGAGCTGCTTGGCGACGCGACCGGGGACGTCGGTGAAGATGAGGTCGGCGAGGTTGTTGTTGGTGCGGCGCAGGCGACGTGCCAACACGCGCAGCAACTGCTCGGCGATCTCCGGACGGTCCTTGATCCACGCCTTGAGTGCGTCGCGGTCCATCGACACCGCGCGGACCTCGGTGACGGTCGTCGCGGATGACGTACGCGGGCCGGGGTCGAAGATGGAGAGTTCACCGAACATGTCCGACGGTCCCATGATCGTCAGCAGGTTCTCGCGTCCGTCAGGGGAGCGACGGCCGACCTTCACCTTGCCGGACATGATGATGTAGAGCCGATCCCCGGGCTCGCCTTCGTGGAAGATCACATGTCCGCGAGGGAAGTCGACGGGCTGAAGCTGCTTGGTCAGCGCCGCGACGGCGGAGGGCTCGACGCCTTGGAATATGCCCGCCCGCGCCAGTACTTCTTCCACCTAGGGAACCTTTCTCGAATCTTTGCTACAGCCACGCGTCAGATCGCGCCCTTGGATACGCTACCCCGCGCACAAGCATATGTGTTGGATGGGTCACTGGAAGCTCATTGCGCGTGTGTCCGGTCGTCGAGGTGCCGACGTGGTGTTCGGGGCGAGGTGGTGGCGGTCGCGGGGTGACCGGTCAGCTGGCCCGTTGCGGTGACTCGGCGTGACCGGCGACGGCAGATTCGTGGCGGGTGACCCGGCGGTCGCGGAGTTCGTCGAGAGCGGCGGGCATCCCCTCGCGGGCGAGGGTCTGGACGTTCTGGGCGTCGGCCGCGTCGAGGAAGTCCTCGACCTCGTCGCGGGAGACCGCCGAGCGGTCGATCCGGGACTGGACCTTGTCCATCCCCATGGCGAAGAGCATGAGTACAGCCGGGAACAGCAGCGCCGCGAGACCGTGCATGGGGACCAGTAAACACAATGGACTCGCCGGAATCCCCATCCGGAGGGCCGCCGTCACTGACTTGTTACCTGACCGTAGGTTGTGTGTGAGCCGATCGATGCGACCGGCACAGGGGCGTGGCCTCGGGCGGAGAGTTCGCCGTGACCTGCGGAAACGCCGAGCCTGTCGGTGCTGTGCCGACAGTCCGGGGTGCACCGGGCGCCGGTGAAATCGGGATTGCCGCAGTACATCGCTAATCTGAATCAGGTGAGCGCACGCAAGACTGCGGCCGCGGGCCCGGCCCCGGCACGCAAGCAGGAGACCCATCTCGGATTGGTCCGGCGCGCGCGACGGATGAACCGCACCCTGAAGGTCGCCTTCCCGCACGTGTACTGCGAGCTCGACTTCACCGATCCGCTGGAACTCTCGGTGGCGACGATCCTGTCGGCGCAGTGCACCGATGTCCGGGTCAACCAGACCACCCCGGCGCTGTTCGCGAAGTACCGGACGGCCGCGGACTACGCCGGCGCCGACCGCACCGAACTCGAGGAGATGATCCGCCCGACCGGGTTCTACCGGAACAAGGCGAACTCGATCATGGGACTCGGCCAGGCCCTCGTCGAGCGGTTCGACGGTGAGGTGCCGAACAACCTGAAGGACCTGGTGTCGTTGCCCGGATTCGGGAGGAAGACCGCGAACGTGGTGCTGGGCAATGCCTTCGGCGTTCCGGGGATCACCGTTGACACCCACTTCGGCCGCCTGGTCCGACGCTGGCAGTGGACCGAGGAGACCGATCCGGTGAAGGTCGAGCACGCCATCGGTGAGCTGATCGAGCGGCGCGAGTGGACCGACCTGTCGCACCGGGTCATCTTCCACGGCCGTCGTGTCTGCCATGCGCGGAAGCCGGCCTGCGGCGTGTGCATCCTCGCGAAGGACTGCCCATCGGTGGGGACCGGTCCGATGGACAAGGCCGAAGCCGCAGCCCTCGTGAAGGGGCCGGAGACCGAGCATCTCCTCGCGCTGGCCGGGATCGCCGCCCCGTGAACGACACCAGAGACAGCGGCACCACCGACAGCGGCAGCACGGGCAGCAGTGCCACGGTCAGCGGCACCGACACCGAGAGCGAAGCGCGCCGGTCGACGCGGGATTCCCGTTTCCCGCCCGCCGCGCGCTGGACCGTCGTCTTCGTGATCGTGATGATCGCGCTGATCGTGGCGATCTGGCCACGCGGGGACGATCCGTCGCCGATGACCGCCGCGCCGTCGTCGGCGAGCGGACCCCGACCGATCGACGCCCCGGTCGACGAGGCGCGTGTGGCGGAGGCGCGTCAAGCCGCAGCCCTACCGGATTGCCCGGTCACGGGTCTGCCGGAGTCCCCCGATTCCGTCCTCGCGGGCGTCGTCGAGCCGTGTCTGGGTACCGGCGCGCCGTATGACCTCGGTGCGGCGACGGCGGGCCGGCCGCTGGTGATCAACGTGTGGGCCCAGTGGTGCGCGCCGTGCAAGACCGAGTTGCCCTACTTCGAGGAGTTCGCCGCGCGCGCCGGGGACCGGGTCACCGTGCTGGCCCTGCACGCCAAGGAGGGCGGCAGCAATCCGTTCTTCCCGCTGACGCTGCTCACCGAGATCGGAGTCCGTGTGCCGTCCGTGCTCGACCTCGACGGAAAGGTCGCCGCGGCCGTCGGCGCGCCCCGGGTGTTCCCGTCGACCGTCTTCCTGAGACCCGACGGCACGGTGGCCAAGGTCTATCCCGGCGTCTTCGACAGCCCGGAGGAGATCGCCGACTCGGTGGCCGAGCACCTGGGCGTGCGGGTATGAGCGGGCGATCGCCCGGCGACGCGGGTCCGCTGGTCCCGCGTACGGAGATCCCGCCCTGGCTACGAGCCCTCACCGATGACGTCACCGCGGTCACCAGGAGTGTCGACAACCGCGGCGGCGACCGGTCGCGCTGGGCATCGATGCTGCGGACGAAGTCGCGGTCGGCGGCGGTCCTGATCCTGTTCTCCGGATCGTGGGAGTCGGCCGACGACCATCCCGGCGGTGTGCCCGCAGACGCCGAGGTCCTGCTGACCGAGCGTGCGCCGACGCTGCGGCAGCACAGCGGTCAGGTCGCGTTCCCCGGCGGTGCGGCCGATCCGGGCGACGACTTCCCGGTCGGCACCGCGTTGCGCGAGGCCGCCGAGGAGACCGGCCTCGACGCGTCCGGGGTGAGCATCCTCGCGACCCTGCCGAGCTTTCCGGTCGGCGTCTCGGGGTTCGACGTCGTCCCGGTGATCGGCTACTGGCACCGTCCGAGCGAGGTGCGCGTCGTCGACGAGGGCGAGACCGCGCGAGTGGACCGCATCAACCTGCGGGAGCTGCTCGACCCGGCCAATCGATTCCAGGTCCGTCGCAAAGCGGTGGGCATCGTCTACAAGGGCCCGGCCTTCTTCGTCGACCGACTGCTCGTGTGGGGATTCACCGGTGGGCTCGTCGCCGCCATCAGCGAGGTGTCCGGCTGGGACCGCCCGTGGGACAAGAACGACGTGCGTTCGCTGGAGAAGATGATCGAACTCGCCGGCAGCCGTCAGGAGTCCGGTTTCGCGGAACTGCGGTCGGACGACCGTGACGTCGTCGATGCCCGCAACGCCGAGTCCGGGGGTTCCCGGTGACCGGCTCGACCTGGGTCGACGTCATCGTGATCGGCATCGCGCTGCTCGCCGCGGCGAGCGGTTACCGATCGGGTGCGGTCGCCTCGGCCCTGGCGTTCATCGGTGTCGCGCTCGGTGCCGTGGCCGGTCTGCTGCTCGCGCCGCGCCTGATCGAACAGTTCGACGACCTGCAGGTACGGCTGCTCGCCGGAATCCTGGTGCTTGTCGTGCTCGTCGTCGTCGGCGAGGTCGCAGGCATGGTTCTGGGACGCGCGGCTCGCGGTGGTATCCGGTCGCCCGGCCTGCGTGCTGTCGATAGTGGTGTCGGTTCGCTCCTACAGGTGGTCGCGGTGCTGCTGGCCGCCGGGCTGCTGGCCATCCCGCTGCGGGAGTCGGCGGACCCGGCGATCGCCGGGGCGGTGCGCGACTCCAAGGTGCTGACCGGCGTCGACGCGGTGTCCCCGCAGTGGGTCGACGACCTGCCCGATGATTTCAAGGCGCTCCTGGACAGTTCCGGGCTCCCGAAGCTCCCGTTCGTCAGCACCCCGTCGACGAACGTCGACCCGCCCGATCAGGCGCTGGCCGAACTGCCGGTGGTGACGCAGGCGCGTCCCAGTGTCGTGAAGATCGAGGGCGTCGCGCCGAGCTGCCGGCAGGCGCTCGAGGGGAGCGGGTTCGTCGTGTCGCCCGAGCGGGTCATGACCAACGCGCACGTGGTCGCGGGTACCGAGCGGCTGGAGGTGCAGACCTCGACCGGGGCGCAGCTGCCGGCTCGCGTCGTACTCTTCGACAGCGAGAACGACATCGCGGTGCTCGACGTCCCGGGGCTGCGTGCGCCGGCTCTGCGGTTCGCCTCACGCCCCGCGTCGACCGGGGACGATGCGATCGCGCTCGGCTTCCCTGAGGCCGGACCGTTCTACGTGAGCCCGCTGCGGGTTCGCGCGGTGTTCGCCCACACCGGCGACGACATCTACCGCACCGGGCAGGTGACCCGTGAGGTCTATGCCGTTCGCGGTCTGATCCGTCAGGGCAATTCGGGTGGCCCGCTGCTCAACTCGGACGGCGAGGTGCTCGGCGTGGTCTTCGGGGCGGCCGAGAATGCCGCCGACGAAACCGGTTTCGTGCTCACCGCCCGTCAGGTCCGCTCCGACTTCGACGAATCCGAGCGGCGAAGCGAGCGGGTGAGTACGCAACGCTGCGTCCTCGCCTGACTTTCCGTGCCGATCGGCGCGTGCCGTCCGCGGTCGGTTCGGGCTCGTGGCGCAGGAACTCGAGGATGTGCTCGGTCACCGCGGCCGGTTGTTCCTGATGGACGAAGTGGCCGCTGCCCTCGACCTGTCGATACTGCTGGTGCGCGGCCCACCGGTGGCTGTCGGCCATCGCGTCGTCGAGGATGTACGGGTCGTCGCGGCCGCGGAGGGCGAGCACCGGCAGGTGCAGCCGTTGATCCATGAGCTCCATGAAACGGGCGCCGTCGGGCCGGAACTGTGAACGGAACGCCCAGCGCCGGTACTCCAGGCTGCAGTGCGCGACGTTGGGGATCAGCATCGCCGACCGGTTGAGTTCGACGGTGTGCGCGTAGTCGGGTTCGGCCCGCCAGGGGTCCGACGACCGTTCCGCGAAGTAGTCGGAGACGAAGGCGGCGTCGTCGCGCGTGACCTGACGTTCGCCGAGACGCGGGATCTGGTTGCGCAGGAACAGCGGCAGGAACTGCGCTCGCTGGGCCTTGTCGCGCAGCACCCGTCGACGCAGGGCGCGCGGGTGGGGGGACGCGACGACGACGATCCGGTCGACGACGCGCGGGTGCAGAGTGGCGGTCGCCCAGCAGACCAGTCCGCCGTCGGAATGCCCGATGAGGGTGGCGCGGGTGTGTCCGAGCGCGCGCACCAGCCCGTTGGTGTCGCCGGCCAGGGTCCAGCCGTCGTAGCCGCGCGGGGGTTTGTCGGTGTCGCCGTAACCGCGGAGGTCGACGGCGACGGCGCGGAAGCCGGCGTCGGTGAGTGCGGTGAGCTGATGTCGCCAGCTCCACCAGAACTCGCCGAAGCCGTGGAGCAGCAGCACCAGCGGGCGGTCGCCCGCAGGGACGCCCGCGGGTTGGACGGCGTGGAACCGGACTCCGTTGGCGCGGACGTCGAAGTGCTCCCAGTCGCCCGGGAGACGAACGCTCGAGGGGTCAGGCTCCTCGCTCACGGGTCATCCTTCGCGGGCGGGCGGAATTCTCGGGTGGGTGGTCTCGTGCGCCGCGCCCCGATGCGGCAGGACGGTCGGCAACTCGTTGACCGATTCGATCGTCTTCTCGGGTCCGCGTACCCGTTTGAAGAAGAGGTAGCCGACGAAGGCCGCGATCAGGGTGACCGTCACCAGGATGAGGAAGACGATCAGGAACGCCAGCCAGCGCCAGACCCATTCGTCGAGCAGCTCGGCGAGGAAGAAAAAGAAGAAGAAGCTGGAGTACAGCGCCATCACGCCGGCGACGATCAGCAGCCCCGTGCCGGCGCCGGCCTTCTTCGCCTCGGTGACCAGTTCGGCCTTGGCGAGCGCGACCTCGGATCGGAACAGGGTGGAGACACTGGTGGTCGCGTCCTTGACCAGGCTTCCGATGGTCGGCTCGCCGTTGTGGCCGGCGTTCGCGTCGGAGAGCGGGATCGACGGGACGGAGTCCCGGCCCGCGTCGGGCAGGCCGTGCTCGTTGGGGCTCACAGAATCCTCCGTTGTTCGGCTGATGGCCATATGTTGCCATGCGCGGGCGGTCCGGGTGGCGAGCCACCCGTCGAAGGAGTGGCGAGCCACCCGTCGAATGGAGTGGCGAGGTACCCGTCGAATGCTGTGGCGAGCCCTCGCCGGACGCAGCGGAGCGAGCAAGTGATGGTGCGGTTCCCACCGCTCTCCGAGGAGTGGCCGTCGCTTGCGGAGGTGCGGTTCCCACTGCTCCCTGAGGAGCGGCCGTAGCTTGCGGAGGTGCGGTTCCCACTGCTCCCTGAGGAGCGGCCGAAGCTTGCGGAGGTGCGGTTCCCACTGCTCCCTGAGGAGCGGCCGAAGCTTGCGGAGGCCGCGTCACGAAGGGGCCTGCCGACTCGACGTCGGCAGGCCCCGATCGGGCGTCGGTGATTTCGCGGGAGGGTGGTTACGCCTTCTTCGCGCGGATCGCCTCGAAGACCGAGGGGTCGACGAGGGTGGAGGTGTCGCCGAGTTCGCGTCCTTCGGCGACGTCCTTGAGCAGGCGGCGCATGATCTTGCCCGAGCGCGTCTTGGGCAGTTCGGGTACGACGTTGATCTCGCGGGGTTTGGCGATCGGCGAGATCTCCACCGACACCTGCTGGCGCAGTTCGGCGATCAACTGGTCACCGGTGTTCGCCACACCCTCGCGCAGGATGACGAAAGCGACGATGCCCTGGCCGGTGGTCTCGTCGGCGGCGCCGATGACCGCGGCTTCGGCGACACCGGAGTGCCCGACGAGTGCGGACTCGACCTCGGCGGTGGAGATGCGGTGGCCGGAGACGTTCATGACGTCGTCGACGCGTCCGAGGACCCAGAGGGCGTGGTCCTCGTCGTAGCGGGCGCCGTCGCCGGCGAAGTACCAGCCCTGCTCGGCGAAGCGTGACCAGTACGTCTCGCGGAAGCGCTCGTCGTCGCCCCAGATGCCGCGCAGCATCGACGGCCACGGCTGGTCGAGCACGAGGTAGCCCTGCTCACCCGCGCCGACCGGGTTGCCCTGGTCGTCGACGATGTTGGCGCTGATGCCGGGCAGGGGCTTCATCGCCGATCCGGGCTTGGTCGCGGTGACCCCGGGCAGCGGCGAGATCATGATGGCGCCGGTCTCGGTCTGCCACCAGGTGTCGACGATGGGCGCGGAGTCGCCGCCGATGACCTCGCGATACCACTTCCAGGCCTCGGGGTTGATCGGTTCGCCGACGCTGCCGAGCAGACGAATGCTGGACAGATCGTGGGCGTCGGGGATCTCGCGGCCCCACTTCATGAAGGTGCGGATCAGCGTCGGCGCGATGTAGTAGATGGTGACGCCGTACTTCTGGATGATCTCGAAGTGACGGTGCTCGTTGGGGGAGTTGGGGGTTCCCTCGTAGACGACTTCGGTCGCGCCGTTGGAGAGCGGGCCGTACACGAGGTAGGAGTGGCCGGTCACCCAGCCGATGTCGGCACCGCACCAGAAGACGTCGCGGCCTTCCTTGTGGTCGAACACGTAGTGGAACGAGTAGCTGACCTGGGTGAGGTAGCCGCCCGAGGAGTGGACGATGCCCTTGGGCTTGCCGGTGGTCCCCGAGGTGTAGAGCAGGAACAGCGGGTGCTCGGCGTCGAACGCCTCGGCCTCGTGGGTGTCGGACTGCTCGTCGACGGTGTCTTCCCACCACACGTCGCGGCCTTCGACCCAGTTCAGGTCGGGGTCGTGGTTGGTCCGACGCACGACCAGGACCTTCTCGACCGACTTCGCGGCGTCCTCGCCGGTGCCGAGCGCTTCGTCGACCTGCGTCTTCAGCGGTGCCGGCTGGCCGCGGCGGTACTGGCCGTCGGTGGTGATCACGAGCTTGGCCTCGGCGTCGTCGACGCGCGAGCGCAGCGCGCCCGAGGAGAAGCCGGCGAAGACCACCGAATGGGTCAGTCCGAGGCGGGCGCAGGCGAGCATCGAGATCAGGGCCTCGGGCACCATCGGCATGTAGATGGCGACGCGGTCGCCGGCGACCAGTCCGATCGACGAGAAGTAGTTGGCCGCCTTGCTGACCTCGGCGAGTAACTGGCTGTAGGTGAGGTCGCGGGTGTCGCCGGGTTCTCCGACCCAGTGGATGGCGACCCGGTCGCCCTTACCTGCGGCGACGTGACGGTCCACGCAGTTGACGGCCACGTTGAGGCGGCCGCCGACGAACCACTTGGCGAAGGGTGCGTCGGACCAGTCGAGGGTGGTGGTGAAGTCGGTGGCCCAGTCCAGCCTCCGGGCCTGTTCGGCCCAGAACTCGAGGCGATCGGCATCGGCATGGTCGTACATCTCGGCCGTGCCGTTGGCCTGGGCGGCGAACTCGTCGGAAGGTGGGAATGCCTGGACGGTGGAGGACATCGGTGAGAAGGGCCTTTCGCTGTCGACGGCGGTCACTCAACAGTAAGGTGACCCGACGTCAGTACGGGGAAACAGTGTGAGCGTAGTCACGTCGGCGTCATGCCAGGAACCGTCCGGTATGCGAACGCAACCGATACGCGATGAACGGCTGTTGAGCGACGACGAACGGTCGGCCGCAGGCCGGTGGTCGGCCACCGACCGATCGAGACGGTTCGCTTCGATGGGGCCACTGGCCGCGCGATAGGAACAATAACCGTTTCCGAATCACACAACGGCGACTAACAATGGCCGATCGGTATTCCCTATTCATCGAGAGCTTCCGGCGGCGGGTGTCGTCGTGGTCGGGCAACCGAGGGTGACCCGAGGACGGTGTCGCCGACACAACTATCGTCGGTTCGTGACCACCGACCCACTGTTGCCCCTGCTGGAGCTCCCCGGCGTCGCCGCTGCGTCCGACCGCGCACGTGATGCCCTGTCGGCAGTCCACCGGCACCCCGCCAACCTGCGCGGATGGGACAAGACCGCCACCGAGGCCTCGTGGCGGGCGGGTAGGTCCTCGGCTGCCATCGACGGTGGAAGCGTCGAGCTCCGGCGTGACGGCGACTTCGACGACCCGATCCTCGCGGGTGCGATGCGGGTGTCGCAGGCACTCGACGGGGACTCCCTGGTCACGCTGACCGCGGTGATCCGGCGGGCGCCCGCGCAGGCCCTGGCGCGGTTGCACACCCTCGCTGCCGCAGACCTCGTCGACGACCCCGAGACGTTGGGGCGCCCGCGAAGTGGGACGGATGTCAGCGAACGTCTCAACTTGTTGGGGCAGTTGACAACCGGTGCGACCTCGGTCCCGGCGCCTGTGCTCGTCGCGGTGGTCCACGGGGAGCTGCTGGCCGTGAACGCCTTCCCGACCGCCAACGGCATCGTCGCCCGTGCCGCGTCCCGCCTCGTCGGCGCCGCGACCGGTCTGGACCCGCACTGCCTCGGTGTGCCGGAGGTGACCTGGTTCAAGCGGGTCGGCGAGTACCGCACCTTGGCGACGAACTTCGGAGCCGGTACCGAATCGGGCCTGCGGGACTGGATCGTCTTCTGTTGCGAGGCCTTGGAAGCCGGTGCGGCGGAGGCGAAGTCGATCGCCGACGCGGCACGGGCGGGGTAGCGCCCAGGGGTGGCGAACCCGCCCCGGACAGCACTGCGGGCGGCCGCCGGCGTCGTAAACGACGCGGTTGCCGCCCGCGTAGCACGGACTCAAGTTACCAAGCGTGCTTGGTGGGTTGTGGTTACCGCCTCGGCGATTGATCGCGAGTCGGGATTGCGGACCGTCCACGTGCTGCCAGCTGTGGGCCATTCCTCCCGGGCCTGGCGCCTCAAGAGAGGAAGGCGTGGCGCAACGAGTGGTGGCGGTCGGTTGTCCTGACTGTGATGTCGCAGGCGCACAACACTTTTGCCATATGCGGCGTGCTCCGCGTGGGTGCTTGCCGCCCGTGCTGGGAAGTGCTCGGCGTGGGGGTCCGTTCCTTCTCTTCCGGATCGAACTTGGCCTTCCGAGTTTCCGTAACCACTGTTCTACACCGTGATGCCGATCACATCAAGCGTTCCGTGCCGGAATGTTGCCCGATTTCCAGATTCTGCCGAAATGTGTTGAGGCGCAGGTGATTTGTCGAGCCTGGCGGTGGAATCAGGGCCTGAGGCGCGCCGATAGGGCCCGTCGTCCAGGGGGGCAACGTTGCAATGACGTTGCGCGTTTTCTGTGTCGAAAAGGCGTTTGTCGGATAACGCCCCACAGCGGAACGTGCATTTGCTCGTGTTGTTACCGGGGAGTAGAACGGACATTCGCGAATGGGATTGTTGTGCTTGCAAAGAATCCGAATCCGTGTGTATAGTCATCGGTACCCGGTTCTCATACCGTCACGTTTCAGCCCGACCCCCCGGGGCTGAAACGTGACGACCCCGGCCTCCTCCCCCCCTGGCCGGGGTTGTCCTCTGTCTGGGGTCTTTTCTACCCCGCGGACGAGCCGGCAGCGGCCGGTTGTCCACAGGCTTGGACTCCATCCCCAGGCGGTCGGATCGTGCCTGTCGGCATCCCCCGCCTTCCCTCATGATCATCGGCATGCCCGACGAACTCCTGGTCCTCGTGGATCCCGATCTTCGCGACGATGTCGCACGCTGCGCGGCAGCCGCCGGCTACCTCGTGCAGGTCGCCCCCGCCGACGACTGCCGGCGGGAATGGCTGACGGCCCGGGCCGTGGTCGCGGACCCACCCGCGGTCGAGGTGCTGTCCCGCGTACGTCCGCCCCGCCGTCCCGGCCTCGTCCTGGTGAGCGCCGCCGAACCGGGTGCACACACCTGGCGGATGGCGATGGACCTGGGTGCCGAGGACGCGTCGACGCTGCCGGCCGAGGAAGGGCGCCTCGTCCGGGTGCTGACCGAGTGCCGGGTGCCTCGACGCCGCCCGGCCGGTGTCGTCGCCGTGATCGGGGCACATGGCGGTGCCGGGGCATCCACGCTCGCCGCCGCGGTGGCGCTGACATCGGCCGGCGCCGGCTCGCCCACGCTCCTCCTCGACCTCGACGACATGGGAACCGGTGCCGACCTCCTGCTCGGCATCGAACGCCGCCCCGGGCTGCGCTGGCAGGATCTCTCGCTCGACGGCGGGGTCGTCGGCGGTATGGCTCTCCACCAGGCGCTGCCGAGTGCGCGTGAGGGTCTCGCGGTGCTGACCTCACAGCGACTGCCGGCTGCCGGGTTGAGCGTCGAGGCCGTCACCGCGGTGATCGACGCGGGACACACCCACGGTGATCTCGTCGTGCTCGATCTGCCGCGCTCGGACAACCCGGTGGTCCGGGCGGCGATCGCATCCACCGACGTCGTGGTGGTGGTGACCACCCCCACCGTCGGCGGATGCGCCGCCGCCCGACGCATCGTCGATCGTGTCGTCGGCGACGAGGTGGCCGTCGAGCTCGTCGTGCGGGGACCCTCGCCGGGCGGACTGCGGCCACAGCAGGTCGCCGATGCGATCGGACTCCCGCTGCTCGCCGCCTGCCGACCGGAGCCTCGCCTGGCCGCGCGTCTGGAAGGCGGACCGTTGCGACCGCGCCCTCGTGGTCCGCTCGGGCGCGCGGCACGAACGGTGTACACGAGGGTCGCCGAGCGCAGGCGGCTCGCATCATGACCCGAGCACGAACGGACGGGCAGACCGACGAGGCGCTCCTGGACCGGGTGCGCTCGCGCCTGGCCGCCGACGCGGCCGACCCGAGCCCGGCCGTCATCGCCGACGCGATCCGGGCGGAGGCCGGGGGTGTGCTCGGCGACACCGACCTGCTCGCCGCGCTCCGGTTCCTGCAGACCGAGCTGACCGGGGCGGGCAAGCTCGAGCAACTGCTCGCCGAACCCGACATCGCCGACATCCTGGTCGCGGGCCCCGACGAGGTGTGGGTGGATCGAGGCTCCGGACTCGAGTCGACGCCGATCCGATTTCCGGACGAGGCGTCGGTACGTCGCCTCGCGGGACGGCTCGCGCTCGGCGCCGGCCGCCGACTCGACGATGCGCAGCCCTGGGTCGACGGGCAGTTGTCGAACGTCGGACGCCGGGGGTACACCGTGCGGTTGCACGCGATCATCCCGCCACTCGCAGCGGACGGGACGTGCATCTCGCTACGGGTACTGCGTTCGGCGTCCAAGGACCTGCCGAGCCTGGTCGACGGTGGCGCGATCCCGTCCGAGGTGGTGCCGGTCATCGCCGACATCCTCCGCAACCGGCTCGCCTTCCTGGTCATCGGCGGCACCGGTTCCGGGAAGACGACTCTGCTCAACGCACTGATCGGCGCCATGGATCCGCGCGAGCGGGTGGTCTGCGTCGAGGACGCCCTCGAGCTCGACCCGCGCCATCCGCAGGTGGTACGGCTGGTCGCGCGGGCGTCGAATGTCGAAGGCGTGGGCGAGGTCCCGGTGCGGACCCTGGTCCGTCAGGCGCTTCGGATGAGGCCGGACCGGATCATCGTCGGGGAGGTCCGCGGCGGCGAGGTCATCGACCTCCTCACGGCGCTGAACACCGGCCACGACGGAAGTGCCGGAACGGTCCATGCGAACTCGACGTCGGAGGTACCGGCACGGATGGAAGCGCTTGCCGCGCTGGGGGGTATGGCCCGCGACGCACTGCACAGTCAGCTGGGCGCCGCGTTGCAGGTGGTCCTCGGGGTGGCACGGAATGCGGGCGGGGCGCGCGGCCTGGTCGAGATCGGGGTCGTCCGGCGAGGCGATTCCGGACGAGTGACGATCGTGCCGATCTGGTTGCGCAACAGTGGTTTCACCGCGGACCGCGGCCACTTCGACGCCCTGATCGCCGGCCGCGGGCCGGCGTCGGTGGACCGTCGGTGATGTCCATGCCGGTCGCGATCGCGCTGGTGCTGGCCGCCGCCGCTGTCGCGCTGCTGGTGTCGTCGCCGCCACGGGTGACCGACCGGCTTCAGGCCGTGTGCGGGTGCGCTCTCTCTGCTCGGTTGTCGACTCCGGCGATGCTGGGCCCGATGGCGGTGCCGGTCGGAGCGCTCCTGGCAGGCGGGATACCGGCCGCGGTCGCAGCGGCGATCGTCGTGACGGTCGTGCTGTGGGTGCGCCGACGGCGGATGGCGGAGAAGCAGCGTGATCGCCGGTCGGACGACCTCCTTCTCGCCCTGTCGCTGATGACCGCCGAACTGTCGGTCGGCGCGCCGCCGGTACGGGCCTGCGAGGTCGCGGTCGCCGAACTCCGTCGTCGTGATCCCGGTGACTCGGGTTCCGGATCGGAGATCGCCGACGGCCTGGAGGCGATGGCCTGTCGTGCCGCACTGGGTGGTTCGGTGCTCGAGTCGACGTCCGGGGACGACGCCTCGGTGGGCGACGATTCGGGTGCGGGGTCATGGGTTCGTATCGGCGTGGCGTGGCAGATCGCCGACGACCGTGGTCTCCCGATGGTCGACCTCCTCGGCGCGGTGCGCTCGGATCTACAGGCCCGGCGCGGTTTCGCCGATCGGACTCGGGCGGGACTGTCGGGGCCGCGCGCGACGGCGGCGGTCCTGGCCGGCCTGCCGCTGCTCGGGATCGCGCTGGGACAGGCGACGGGTGCGGGACCGATCCAGGTACTCCTCGGTGGAGGTCTGGGTGGCGTTCTCCTGGTGGTCGGGTGTGGCCTGGTGGCCGCGGGGATCGGGTGGTCGGAGCGCATCACCGGGAAGGTGCTGGCGCAGTGACGTCCGGCGGGATGACGGGTGCTGCCTGCTCGGCGGCCGCCTGCTCGGCGGCCCTGTTCGCCGTGGCGCTGTGGATCTGGCCCGCGCCGCGGTGGTTGCTGTGTCGCGTGACCGGGCCGCCGCCGCCGCGTGATCGCTCGCCGCGGTGGCTGGGCGCCGGACCCCCGCCCGACGATCCGTTCGCGGTGGCGTCGGCATTCGATCTCTTCGCCGTGTGCCTGCGCGCCGGTCTCCCGGTGGGGACCGCGGCGTCGGTGGTCGCCGAACGCGCGCCGGCGTCGATGGCCGGCCCCCTCGCGCACGTCGCCGACCTGCTGCAACTCGGTGCCGACCCGGACGCGGCCTGGTCGGCACTGATCGACGGGTCGAGCGGCGGGACGTCGGACGACCATCTCGATGCGCTCGCCGCGATGGCTCGCCGGTCGGCGCGGGCCGGCTCGTCGCTCGCGGGTGGGCTCGCCGAACTCGCCGAAGACGTGCGGCGCCGGGCCCACGACGACGCCCTGGCGGCCGCTGAGCGAGCCGGTGTCGCCATCAGTGGCCCGCTCGGATTGTGCTTCCTTCCCGCGTTCATCTGTCTCGGCATCGTCCCGGTCGTCGTCGGCCTCGCCTCGACGGTTCTGGGCTCAATCTGACGCGCTGTCGGTGCAAGGACGCACAATGGGTCCATGACCGACTCAGGTTCTCGACACCACGCGATCGACTACATCGAACTCACCGTCACCGACTCCGCAGCGGCGCAGGCGTTCTACTCGTCGGCGTTCGGTTGGCGGTTCAACGACTACGGGCCCGCGTACGCGGGGATCGTGAATCCGGGCGGTCCCGATCTACCCGAGGTCGGTGGTCTCGCGACGGGCGAGACCGCTGCCGTTCGCGGTGGCCCTCTCGTGCTCCTCTACTCCGACGACCTCGACGCCACGGTGGAGCAGGTGCGCGCCGCTGGTGGCGAGATCGTCAACGGGCCCTACGCTTTTCCCGGCGGCCGTCGGTTCCATTTCACGGATCCGAGCGGCAACGAACTCGGGGTGTGGTCGACCTCGTAGGCAGCCGTCATCCGGGTCCGGTCCGGGCTCGGCGTGGTCTCGAGAATCCGATGGATCCGAACCGGCACGCGGTGCGTCCAAGTACTGCAACACCGCAACTGCTACCGCACCAGCCTTCCCGCGGTTCCATCGACTCCCAGGAGAGACCATGTCACGCACCATCTTCCGGACCAACGACGACGAACCGGCGGCCGCGGTGCACAGCCGAGGTGACGTGTTCGGACGCCTCGGCGCACACCTGACTCGCCTCATGGTCGACGAGGAAGGGATGTCGACCGCCGAGTACGCGATCGGGACGATCGCCGCCGCCGCGTTCGGTGCGATCCTCTACACAGTCGTGACAGGTGACAACATCGTGAGCGCGTTGACCGGCATCATCGGGAAGGCGCTCAACACCTCGGTCGGCTGATGCTCCGGTCACATCGATTGCGACGCTTGGCCGGCGACGAGTCGGGGATGGTGACCGTCGAGGCAGCGTACGCGATCGCCGCGATCGTCGTCACGGTGCTGATCGCGGTCGGCGCCATCGCCGCGGTGACCACGCAGATCCGATGCACCGACGCGGCACGCGAGGTGGCGCGACTGTCCGCCGCGGGGGATGCCTCGGCGCGAGAGGCCGCCCGGCAGCTCGTCGGCGACGCTGCACACGTGTCGATCTCGTTCTCCGACGAGCATGTCGTCGTCGAGGTCAGGTCGGAGGTGGCGATGCTGCCCGGTCTGACGATGTCGGCACGGGCGGTGGCGGCGAAGGAGCCGGCAGGTGCGGATCAGGTGGTGTTCGCGTCGGGGGTCGGACCATGACGCCCGGCCGGGGGCTTCTCGCCGACGACACCGGCCACTCGACGGTCCTGGGCGCATTCGTGATCGCGGCATTCGCCGCCGTCCTCGTGATGGTGATCTACGTCGGCGGCGCGGTGCTCGCCCGCCACCAGGCGCAGTCGGCCGCCGATCTGTCGGCACTGGCCGCGGCGATCGCCCACGTTGCCGGCGAGGTGAATCCGTGTGCGGCGGCGCAAGACCTGGCCGCGCGCCAACGGTCCGGGGCAGAACTCGTCGGGTGTCGTATCGACGGGGACGACGTGGTGGTGACGGTGCGGGTGCCGGTCGAACTCGGGAACTTCGGGACGAACGACGCCATCGCACAGGCGCGGGCGGGACCGGTCGGCTGACGCCGCCGGGGCGGATCTACCCGAGTCCGTCCGAATCGACGGAGATCCGCTTCGGATACACACGGATGGATTGCATGGGAGCGAACCACAATTGGTGAAAGTGCACATCCGTGTCACCGCGGTAGGCGAGCTCGAGGGCATCGGTGCCGGTGTTCATCGGGATCCACGACCGGGCCGCCCGGACGAACGACGACCAGTGGATGAGCTCGCCCTCGGTGAGGAAACCCCCTGCTGCGGCCCAGATCTCACCGGAGTGGGCATCGGCGGACGCCAGGTAGACCTCCCCGAGGGACGCGGTCACCCGTGGTCCGACCATCGCCGTCTGGAGGTACCACTGCGCCGTGGTCACGACGTCGGTGAAGCCACCGGACCGGGCAGCACACCAGGCGTAATGGAGGTCCAGGGCGTCGAGTGCCTCCTCTTCGGAGAAGAACACGTCGCGTTCGCCGATCGAGGACGGCAACTGGTCGGTGTTCTGCGTCGGCCGGGCGAGCAGGAAGAAGGCACGGGAGGGGCGGGTGACCTGACGGTACGTGTGGATCCCCCGGTCGGATGCCTCGTCATGCATGGGCCAAGTATTCCCGACGGAGAAGATCCAGGACGGCTACTGCACCATTCTTGTCCAGCGGATCGTTACCGTTACCGCATTTGGGACTCTGGACGCAGGACGGGCAGCCGCTCTCGCAACCGCAGCTGGCCACCGCGTCCCGGGTGGCGTCGATCCAGGTCAGGAAGGCCGAATGGCCTCGTTCGGCGAAACCGGCACCGCCCATGTAGCCGTCGTAGACGAAGACCGTCGGCAGTCCGGTGTCCGGGTGGAGGTCGGTGGAGAGTCCGCCGATGTCCCACCGGTCGCAGGTCGCCACCAGGGGGAGGAGGCCGATGGCCGCATGCTCGGCGGCGTGAAGGGAACCGGGGAGCCGGGTCTCGTCGATGCCGGCGTCGGCGAGCGATTCCGGCGTGAGGGTGTACATCACGGCGCGGGTGTTCAGCGTCTGTTCGGGCATGTCGAGTTCGACGGCGTCGAGCACCTCGCCGGTCCGCAACGTGCGTAGATACCCGACGACCTGGTGCGTGACGTCGACCTCGACGAACGCGACCGTCAGCGGACCGAGTCGCCGGCTCGCGAGGGTCGCGGTCACGGTGATGTCGGTCGTCTCCCGCGCCGACGTCGTCCAGTCCGGGTCCTCCGGATGAGCCAGCGCCAGGCCGTCGTCGAGATCGAGCTCGTCGACGAGATAGGTCTCGCCCTGGTGGATGTGGACGGCGCCGGGGTGCACCGTGGACATCGCCCGACCGGTGTCGACCGTACCGAGCAGCTGCGACGTCGTGGTGTCGACGATGAGGACCTGACCGCCGATGCCGCCGCGGATGTCGACGTCGGCGTGGGGTTCGGTACCGGCGGTGACGTACCACCCGGACTTGCGCTTGCGGAGGAGGCCTTCGGCGGCCAGGTCGTGCGCCACGTCGCGCGCGTTCCAGGCGTCGATCTCCTTGTCCGACAGCGGCTTCTCCATCGCAGCGCACAGCAGGTGCGGGCCGAGGATGTACGGGTTGGCGGGGTCGGTGACCGTGGCCTCGACGGGTTTGCCGAGCAGCGACTCGGGATGGTGCACGAGGTAGGTGTCGAGTGGATCGTCGCGTGCGACGAGCACGACGAGCGAGTCGCCGGACTCGCGCTGGCGTCCCGCACGTCCGGCCTGCTGCCAGAACGAGGCGACCGTGCCGGGATACCCGCTGACGATCACCGCGTCGAGTCCGCTGATGTCGACGCCGAGTTCGAGCGCGTTGGTGGTGGCCACGCCGAGCAGCTCACCGTCGGAGATGGCCTTCTCGAGACGCCGGCGGTCGTCGGCCAGATAGCCGGCGCGGTAGGCCCCGATCCGGGACTCGAGCTCGGGGGCACTCTGCGACAACAGGTGTCGCGCGCTGAGGGCCGTCAGCTCCACACCGCGGCGGCTGCGGGCGAAGCACAGCGTGCGGGCGCCTTCCACCACGAAATCGGCAAGCAGACGGGCGGATTCGGCTCCGGCCGAGCGGCGGACGGGTGCGCCGTTCTCGCCGGTGACCACCGGGAGGAAGTCGGGCTCCCACAGGGCGACGGTCCGCTCACCGCGCGGAGACGCGTCGTCGGTCACCGCGACCGCCGGTTCGCCGATCAGCCGTCCCAGCGCCTCGGCCGGCTCGGCGACCGTCGCGCTGGCCCCGATGACGATCGGGTCTGCGCCTGCGGCCCGGGCTATCCGCAGCAGCCGTCGCATCACCAGCGCGGTGTGGGAGCCGAACACCCCACGGTAGTGGTGACATTCGTCGACGACGATGAAGCGGAGATGCCGGAAGAACTGCCGCCACCGGTGATGGTGGGAGAGAATGCCGATGTGCAACATGTCCGGGTTGGTGAAGATCCAGCGCGAATGCGCGCGGGCCCACTGCCGGATCTCGGGATCGGTGTCGCCGTCGTACGCGCACGGTTGCAGGTGACCGAACTCCGGTCGTCCGGCGATGATCGACGACACCGCCCGGATCTGGTCGGCGCCGAGTGCTTTTGTCGGCGCGAGGTATAGCGCGGTCGCATTCTTTTCGTTCAGCAAAGCAGTGAGAATAGGCATTTGATACGACATCGATTTGCCTGACGCGGTGCCCGTACAAATAGCGACATGATTTCCGCGGAATGCGGCGTCGGCCGCGCGCGCCTGGTGAGTCCACACCTTCTCGATGCCGTTGTCGGCGTATGCGTCGATCAGGGGTTGCGGCACCCAGTCCGGCCAGTCGTCGAAAGATGCTGAGCGCGACGGGATTACCGACAGGTGCGTGAGTGGGGAGGGGTCGGCGTCGGAACCCGCGAGGGTCCGGGCCAGCAGCCCTGTCCCGAATGTGGAGTACTGCATCTTCTGGTGAGAACTCTTCGAAATAGTGTCGCGGCGACAGGTCTCCTGACCTGCGCCGATGTTACCGGCTGATGTCGTTGATCTGAAGTTTGACGAGGTTTTGACTCACTTTGGTTCGTGTGACTATCGCTGGGCGGCCGAACATGATTGACTGGTTCCGGCCGCAGCTTTCGCGACCCACCGCTCGGTGGGCGACAAGCATGTTGCAGCCGTGGTACTGAGGTTAGTTTGGCGGATCGATGCAGATCTTCGCGGGGCTCTTTGAGGTATGGCGGTCGACCGGCCACGACACGATGACCCATCGTGTCGCGACAGTTGATATGTAAAGGATTGCAAGAATGGCACAGGGAACTGTGAAGTGGTTCAACGCGGAAAAGGGCTTCGGCTTCATCGCGCCTGATGAGGGTTCCGACGACGTGTTCGTCCACTATTCCGAGATCCAGGGAGCCGGTTTCCGCACCCTCGAGGAGAACCAGCGGGTCGAGTTCGAGGTCGGACAGGGCACCAAGGGGCCGCAGGCCACCGGTGTCCGCGCCGTCTGAGAACACCCGCGTGTGACTGCACCACGCAGTCGGGGCAAACCACCGCTCCCGTTTCGATTCGTCGAGGCGGGAGCGGTTTGTTGTCAGTGCCCCCTGGTTCGCCGGAGTTCGGCGTCCCGCGCGCCGTCGTCGCGCCGGATCCCCCGATGACTCCACCGGAAACCGGCCACCTATTTCCGAGACACACCACTAGTCTCGACTCGTGGGCCAGTTGTCGTTTTTCTCTGCGGAGACCGAACAGCCCGCGTACGCCGACCTCGCGGGGCTGCTCGCGGCGCACGGACAGTCCGTCCGATCCGAAACCGGTACGCGGGTGTCGATCGTGGTCGCCGACCGCTGGCGGGCCGAGCAGATCGTCGTCGAGATGCGCGCGGCCGGCCTCGACGCCGAGTCGACGACGTCGGACGAGGGCACCCCGCTGGCGCGCACCGCCTCCTGCCACGAACTGGACCCGCTGCACAAGGCGTGGTCGGCGGGAGCGGTGAAGGCGATGCCGTCCGGCTGGGTCCCGAGCTACCGGGCGCTGCGCCTGTGGGTGATCGCCGCAGGTCATTCGGATGCCGGTCGCTACCAGCTCGGATTGGACCCGCATGCCCCGGAGTCGCACGCCGCGCTCGCGACCGCGCTGATGCGTGTCGGGATAGCCCCGACCCTGGTCGGTACGCGCGGGCACTCGCCGGCACTGCGGATCGCGGGCCATCGGCGACTGTCCCGGCTGCACGAGTACGTCGGGGTGCCGCCCTGCGCGGAGGCCGTCGCCGACTGGCCTCCGGTCGACGAGCATTAGCCATCCCACACTCGAGCCTCTGAACTGGTACAACGTGTCAATGTGCCGGCGGATCCGACGTCTGTTCGGGTCCGGCGCGGAATTCAAATGTGCAAACGGCGCTATACATAAGGTACAAACCCAACGAACACACCTGAACTGACACGCAGGAACGTTCTCCACCCAGTCAACCAAAGGACGCCCCGGTGGCAGAGACCAGCACCGCATCCCGCTCGAGCGGGGCTACCCGACGCCTCGTGATCGTCGAGTCGCCGACCAAGGCCCGCAAGATCGCCGGGTACCTCGGGTCGAACTATGTGGTGGAGTCCTCCCGCGGGCACATCCGCGACCTCCCGCGCGGTGCCGCCGACGTGCCGGCCAAGTACAAGGGCCAGCCCTGGGCCCGTCTCGGGGTGAACGTCGACGAGAACTTCGAGCCGCTGTACGTGGTGTCCCCGGACAAGAAGGCGACCGTCAGCGAACTCAAGTCCCTGATGAAGGACGTCGACGAGCTCTACCTCGCCACCGACGGTGACCGCGAGGGGGAGGCGATCGCCTGGCATCTCCTCGAGACACTGAAGCCGAAGATCCCGGTCAAGCGCATGGTGTTCCACGAGATCACCGAGCCGGCCATTCGCGCGGCCGCCGAGAATCCGCGAGACCTCGACATCGACCTGGTCGACGCCCAGGAGACCCGCCGCATCCTCGACCGCCTGTACGGCTACGAGGTGTCGCCGGTGCTGTGGAAGAAGGTCATGCCGAAGCTGTCGGCGGGCCGCGTGCAGTCGGTGGCCACGCGCATCATCGTCGAGCGCGAACGCGAACGGATGGCGTTCGTGTCGGCCGAGTACTGGGACATCTCGGCGATGATGGACGCGAGCGCGGAAACGGCGGACGACGCCAACCCGCAGACGTTCAAGGCGCGCCTGGTCAACGTCGACGAGGCGCGGGTCGCCACGGGACGCGACTTCGAGTCCACGGGTGCGCTGAAGAAGTCCGACGGGGTGATCGTGCTCGACGCCGACCGCGCCGAGAGCCTGGCGGCGGGTCTGCGGGGCGCGGCGATGACCGTCACCTCGGTCGAGGAGAAGCCGTACACGCGCCGGCCGTACGCACCCTTCATGACCTCGACGCTGCAGCAGGAAGCCGGCCGCAAGCTGCGGTTCACCTCGGACCGCACGATGCGGATCGCGCAGCGGCTGTACGAGAACGGCTTCATCACCTACATGCGTACCGACTCGACGAGTCTGAGCGAGTCGGCGATCAACGCCGCACGCGCACAGGCCCGCGAGCTCTACGGCGACAGTTTCGTCCATCCGACGCCACGTCAGTACACACGCAAGGTCAAGAACGCCCAGGAGGCGCACGAGGCCATCCGGCCCGCCGGCGAGACCTTCCGCACCCCGGGCCAGGTCGCCGGGCAGCTCGAGGCCGACGAGTTCCGCCTGTACGAACTGATCTGGCAGCGCACCGTCGCCTCGCAGATGGCCGACGCCAAGGGCACGACGCTGAGCCTGCGGATCGCCGGCACCGCGTCTCCCGTCGCCGGGAGCGAAGCGAGCGGGACGAATCGAACCGGAGGTGAGCGCTGCACGTTCGCCGCGTCGGGCCGGACGATCACCTTCCCCGGCTTCCTGTCGGCGTATGTCGAGACGGTCGACGAGCTGAGCGGCGGCCAGGCCGACGACGCCGAGAACCGGCTCCCGCAGCTGACCGAGGGACAGTCCCTCACCGCGACCGATCTGACCGCCGACGGCCACTCCACCAACCCGCCCGCGCGCTTCACCGAGGCGTCGCTGGTCAAGGTGCTCGAAGAGCTCGGGATCGGCCGCCCGTCGACCTATGCCTCGATCATCGGCACCATCCAGGACCGCGGTTACGTGGTGAAGAAGGGCAACGCCCTCGTGCCGTCGTGGATCGCCTTCGCGGTCGTCGGTCTGCTCGAGGCGTACTTCCAGAGTCTCGTCGACTACGACTTCACCGCGACCCTCGAAGACGACCTGGACCAGATCGCGAACGGCAACGAGAACCGGACGAAGTGGTTGACGGACTTCTACTTCGGCGACACCCATCCCGGCGCGGACGGCGAGATCCGTTCCGCCCATTCGGCGATCGCGCAGCACGGCGGACTGAAGAAGCTCGTCGGCGTCAACCTCGAGGAGATCGACGCCCGGCAGGTCAACTCCATCCGGCTGTTCAACGACGAGGAAGGGCGACCGATCTACGTGCGGGTCGGCCGATTCGGTCCGTACCTCGAGCGCAATGTCGCCACGTCGCCCGACGCCGAGCCGGACCTGCAGCGTGCCAACCTGCCCGCCGACATCACCCCGGACGAGCTGACGCTGGCGGTCGCCGAAAAGCTCTTCGCGACACCGCAAGAGGGTCGTTCGCTGGGAACGGATCCGGCGACGGGTCACGAGATCGTCGCCAAGGAGGGCCGATTCGGTCCCTATGTGACCGAGATCCTGCCGTCGGACGACGATGACGACGACGGTGACACCCCGGCGACCATCCCCGCGGGCCCGACCCCGCGCGACGGCGGGGCCGGCGGTGGCACAGGCGGTTCCGACTCCGCCGACGGCGACGTCGTCCCGCTCGACGCGCCGGGCGGCGGCACGGCGACGAAGACGAAGCCGGCGGCCAAGAAGACCGCGAAGAAGGCTGCGAAGAAGGCCGGACCCAAGCCGCGCACGGGCTCGCTGTTCAAGACGATGGACATCTCGACGGTCACCCTCGACGATGCCCTGAAGCTGCTGTCGCTGCCGCGTGTCGTCGGCGTCGACCCGGAGTCCGGCGACGAGATCACCGCGCAGAACGGCCGGTACGGCCCGTACCTCAAGAAGGGATCGGACTCGCGGTCGCTCGGTTCCGAGGAGCAGCTTTTCGAGATCACCCTCGACGAGGCGTTGAAGATCTACTCCGAGCCCAAGCGCCGCGGTCGACAGGCCGCCGCACCGCCGCTGCGTGAGCTCGGCAAGGACGACGAGGTCAGCGGCAAGCCGATGGTCATCAAGGACGGCCGCTTCGGACCGTATGTGACCGACGGCGAGACCAACGCCAGCCTGCGCAAGGGCGACGAGGTCGCCTCGATCACGCCGGAGCGAGCGATGGAGTTGCTCGCCGATCGTCGGGCACGCGGTCCGGCCAAGAAGGCCACCAAGAAGGCGGCGAAGAAGGCACCGGCCAAGAAGGCCGCGGCGAAGAAGACGACCGCCAAGAAGACCGCGGCCAAGAAGACGACCGCCAAGAAGACCGCGACGAAGAAGACGACAGCCAAGAAGACCGCGGCGAAGAAGGCGACCCCGGACGCCGAGTAGGACCACCGCAGAGCCGCTGGTCCCTGGGCGAAGAACCGTGTGATCTGCGGTTACCGGAGTCCGTCTCGTAGAGCTGTCCGCCGGTGTCGGAGGTCGCTCAGTCCTGCCGGTCCGGCTCGAGGTGCGGGCGGGCGAGGAGCGTCTCGATCCCGCGGCCGCGGAGTTCGACGCCCTCGCCGATCTCCCAGTGCTCGGCTTCCTCGTGCGACGCCAGGAACACGGCGCGCGCCGACCCGAGGACTCGGGTGGGCTCGTCTTTGGCGAGTTCGGTCAGGCGGGCCGCCTCGTTGACCGGGTCGCCGATGACGGTGTACTCGAGTCGCTGTTCGGCACCGATGTGACCGGCGATGGCCTTGCCGGCCGACACCCCGATGCCGATGTCGGTGTCGCCCAGGGTCTCGTAGAGCTCGGCACGCAGCTCCCGCGCCGATGCGAGCGCCCGGCCGGCGAAGTCGTCGAGGTCGAGCGGCGCCCCGAAGATCGCGAGCGCCGCGTCGCCCTGGAACTTGTTGACGAACCCGCCGTGGCGTCCGACGACGCCGACGACGACGCGGAAGAACTCGTTGAGGAGTTCGACGATCTCGCGGGGTGGCCGGTTCACCGCCAGCCGCGTCGAGCCGACGATGTCGACGAACAGGACGCCGACGTAGCGCTCCTCGCCACCGAGTTCGGTGCCGGTCTCGATCGCGCGGCGCGCGACGTCCTCGCCGACGTAGCGGCCGAACAGATTGCGGAGCTGCTGCCGTTCGCGCAGGTCGGCGACCATGTCGTTGAATCCGGCCTGCAGCAGGCCGAGATCACTGCCGTCGTAGATCTTCACCGCGACGTTGAGGTCGCCCTCGCTGACCTTGGACTGCGCGCGCCGCAGTTGCTTGATCGGGTCGTTGATGGCGGCCACGACGCGCACGATGGCGATCACGCTGAACGCGAGCGCGGAGATGGCCATCCACAGGATCGGGCGTTCCAGACCGGTGGAGTCGGCCTCGATGATCCCCAGCCGGTGCAGCACGATCATCCCGATGATGACCAGCATCGGCGCCACGACGCTGATCACCCAGAACGCGGTGATGCGGGTGGTGACGCTGGGGGCGATCGCGTTGTCGGGGTTGTTGGCCATGGCCGCGACGGTGATGGGTCGCATGACCTTCTCCGCCTGCATATAGCTCAGCGCGCACGTGACCATCGCGCCGATCGTGCTCGCGATCGCGACGATGAAGGCGTTCTTCGACGACACGGTCAGGTTGACCAGCGTGAACAGCGTGCCGCCGACGATCCACAGCGCGGCGTTGACCGCGGTCAGCAGCATCGGTAGCGCGAGGGCGCGGCGTCGTGCGGCCTCGTTGTCGAGGCGGGTGCGACGCCGATGCCAGATGAGCACCGGTAGTGACAGCTGGATGCTGGCGAAGCCGCCGATCACCATTGCGATCAGCAGGTAGGCCGCGAAGATGACCTGGTTCAGCGCGGTGATCTCGTCGAGGCTGATCGAATCCTGGATCGGCATGCCGAAGCGCAGGAACGCGAAGGTGAACAGTGCGCCGACGAGATTCGCCCGCAGCATGTCGAGCGCGAGAATCGGCCACGGCGTATGAATCAGCCATCGGGCCAGATGCAGGCCCTTTGACCACCGCGACCGTTGTTGAACCACGGAGTCCACGGTAGCTGGCTGCTTGCAATCGTTAAACACGGTTCCGTGTCTCAGGCGTGTCCGAACTGCGGATTAGGGTGTTGCTGTGACAAATGTCTTCGATCGGCTGACCGGGCAAGAGGCCATTGCCGACGATCTGCGGGCGGCCGCGCGCGCCGCACGGGTTCTGGCGGCGAGGCTCGACGCGGGGTCCTCGACCGACCTGTTCCTCGCCGACGACGAGATCCCGGCCGTCGATGCGGGATGGTCGCGGGCGTCGATGACCCATTCGTGGTTGTTCACCGGGCCGCCGGGCAGCGGTCGGTCGGTGGCCGCGCAGTGCTTCGCCGCGGCCCTGCAGTGCCAATCGCCCGACGCCGCGAACATCGGCTGCGGCGAATGCCGCGCCTGCGTCACCGTGATGGCCAAGACCCACGCCGATGTCCGCCATGTGGTGCCGGAGGGGTTGAGTCTCGCCGTGGGGGCCATGCGCGACATCGTCCAGGCCGCCGCTCGCCGTCCGGGGACGGGGCGCTGGCAGATCGTCATCGTGGAGGATGCCGACCGGCTCACCGAGCAGGCCGCGAACGCGCTGCTGAAGGTCGTCGAGGAGCCTCCGTCACGAACGGTCTTCCTGCTGTGTGCGCCGTCGGTCGATCCCGAGGACATCTCGGTGACCCTGCGCTCGCGCTGCCGGCACGTCGCACTCGTCACGCCGACGACCGCCGACATCGAGCGGGTCCTCGTCGAGCGAGACGGCCTCGACCCGGAGCAGGCGAGGTGGGCGGCGTCGGTGTGCGGCGGACACATCGGACGTGCGCGCCGCCTGGCGACCGACCCGGAGGCGCGCTCGCAACGGGAGAAGGCCCTCGGGCTGGCGCGTGCCGCCGCTCGGGACTCGACGGCCTACGCCGCCGCCGAGGAGTTGGTCCGGTCGGCCGACGAGGCCGCCAAGGCGATCAGCGCCGAACTCGACTCGGCCGAGACCGACGAGATGAAGACCGCGCTCGGCGCGGGCGGCACCGGCAAGGGCACCGCGCGGATGCCGCGCGGCAGTGCCGGCGCGCTCAAAGAACTGGAGAAGCGGCAGAAGTCGCGCGCCACCCGCGTCGGACGCGACGTCCTCGACCGCGCTCTGGTCGACCTCGCGGCGCTGTTCCGCGACGCACTCGTGGTCGGCGTCGGCGCCCAGGTCACCGCGATGCATCCGGACAAGGCCGAGGACATCGCGAACCCGCTCGCCGGCTACGCCGAGCCCGAGCAACTGCTGCAGTGTGTCGAGGCCGTGCTCGCGTGCCGGGAGGCGCTCGACATGAACGTGAAGCCGAAGTTCGCGGTCGACGACATGGTCGCGCGGATCGGACTGGCGCTCGCACGCCCGGTCCGAGCCCAGTGAGAGGCAGGCACGCTGGCCCCATTGGTAACTGATGTGTTACCAATGAAGAGTGGATGAGTTCGAGGCGATTGCCGACCCCGTGCGTCGTGCGCTGATCGAGCGCCTCGCTCGCGGGCCGGCTCGCGTCGTCGACCTCGCCGCCGACCATGCGATCAGCCGGCCGGCGATCTCCCGTCATCTGCGTGTGCTGGGCGAGGCAGGCCTCACGACGGCTGTCGACCACGGCCGCGAGCGACACCACGAACTCACGCCCGGTGCGTTGTCCGCGGTCCGGGGGTGGCTCGACGCCCTGGACTCGCCGGTCGTGGACCAGGCTGCGGCCTCGGCGGACGTCCGGCCGAGATTCGACAGCCGTCATCTCGACGCGCTCGACCTCGAGGTCCGACGCACCGTTCGCGAACGGGGTTCGGTCGACGCCGATGGCGAACCACTCGATTCCGCGCGGACACAGGTCGATTCCGTCAGTCGACAGAAGGAGACAGGATGAGCGCCGACGTCACGGCCACGGGCCGTCGAGAGATTCGGGACGGTGTGGCCCACGTCGTACTCGAGCGCACCTTCGCCGCGCCGATCGATGCTGTGTGGGCGGCGATCACCGAGCCGTCGCGACTCGAACGCTGGATCGGCACGTGGGCGGGCGATCCGGCCGACGGTGTCGTCGAATTCCGGATGACCGCGGAAGGGGAGGACGTGGAGTCCGAGCGGTTCTCGATCCTGGAGTGCGATCCGCCGCGCCGGCTCGTCGTCGAGTCGGCGTCGCCCGGCGGCGACGGGGTCGACGACGTCTGGCGCCTGGAGCTCGATCTGGCCGAAACCGACGGCACCACCACGCTGACGTTCGCGCAGGGGTTGCCGCGGCCGGACTCGGCCGAGAACGTCGGGCCCGGGTGGGAGTACTACCTGGACCGGCTGGTCGCAGCCGAGGCCGGTCGTGGCGTCGCCGGCGTCGAGTGGGATGCCTACCATCCAGCTCTGGCGTCGTCGTACGAGGCGATGTTCCGAGACTGATCGGGCGGTGCCCGGATGTGATCACCGGAGGTGACACGGGTCGGGACCTATCATGAGACCACGGTCGCGAGCCGCGATCGTCGACGATGAGCGAGGAGCAGGCGATGTCGGACTTCATCCGCAAGATCAAGGAAGATGCCAAGGCCGTCTCGGCTGCCATCGATCAGGAACTGACGGTTCTCGAGGGTGTGCCGGGTTATGACCCCCTCGCCGACAACAACGACGCAGAGGCGTCCGACGAGACCGCCGAGGATGCGGCGCCGGTCGAGGGCGACGCTCGATAGGAGCCCGACGACGAACGGCCGCCGGATGGGAAACCATCCGGCGGCCGTCCTGTTCCACGGGGTGTGCTCACCGGGTGAACCCACCCGGGGCGCTCACTTCTGGACGAACCCCAACAGCGCCTCGTTCACCTCGGCGGCGTGGGTCCAGAGCAGGCCGTGGGGGGCGTCGGGGATCTCGACGTAGTCGGCGTCCGGGACGGCCTGGTGGAAACGGCGTCCGCTGGCGTCGATCGGCAGGATGTTGTCCGCCGTGCCGTGCAGGATCAGCGTCGGCTTGCCCGAGTCGCGAACCGCGGCAACGTCGTCGCGGAAGTCCTCGATCCAGGTGGGGACGACCGCGTAGGCGGCCACCGGTGCGCTGCCGACGGCGGTGTTCCAGTTCGCGTCCACGACCTCCTGGGTGATGCGGGTGCCGAGGTTGTCGTCGAGGTTGTAGAAGTCCTTGTAGAACTGGGTGTACCAGGCGTAGCGGTTCTCCTTGGCGGCTGCGGCGATGCCGTCGAAGACCGAACGGTCGACGCCTTCGGGGTTGTCGTCGGTCTTGACCAGGAACGGCTCGAGCGAGGCCAGGAACGCGAACTTCGCGATGCGGTCCGTGCCATGGTTTTTGGCGTAGCGGGCGAGTTCGCCGGTGCCCATGGAGAATCCGACGAGGATGACGTCGCGGAGGTCGAGTGTCTCCAGCACGGTGTTGAGGTCCGCGGCGAAGGTGTCGTAGTGGTAGCCGGTGCCGACCTTGCTGGACTGTCCGAATCCGCGACGGTCGTAGGTGATCACGCGGTAGCCGGCGTCGATGAGCTCGCGCGCCTGCAGCTCCCAGCTGTTGCCGTCGAGTGGGTAGCCGTGGATCAGCACGACGGCCTGACCGGTGCCGTGGTCTTCGTAGTACAGCTCGATGTCGGTGGAGTTCTCGGTGCCGACGGTGATGTAACCCATTGCGATCACTTCTCTCTGATGAGGCGACCCGATCGGGATCGGTATCGGATACGGCGTGCGGGAGAACGTTCGTTCTCGCCGGTGGTTGCTACACTAGAGAACGATCGTTCCCCGCGCAACCCGTAGCCGGGAATCGGTAGCAGAGGAGTCTTCGAGGTGACCGACGCAGTGGATCCGCACGAGCGGGTGGTCCGCGCCGCTGACCAGTTGTTCAACGCGCACGGCGTCCACGCGGTCGGGATGGACAAGGTCCGCGATGCCGCCGGGGTGTCGCTGAAGAAGATCTACTCGATGTTCCCCTCGAAGGAGGCACTGATCCTCGCCGTTCTCGAGGACCGGACCCGGCAGTGGAATGCCGGGATCGCCGCCTGTGCGGATGGGCTGTCGTCGCCGCGGGAGAAGTTGCTCGCCGTGTTCGACTTCCTGCTCGAGTGGTTCGGCACCGACGAGTTCCGTGGCTGCGCGTTCATCAACGCCTACGGTGAACTCGGGGCCGAGATGCCGTCGGTCGCCGCGGCGGTCCGAGCGCAGAAGGCGGACTTCCAGCGGTACGTCGCGGGTCTGGTGGCCGAGTTGGGTGCGCCCGACGGGCTCGGCGCTCAACTCTCCATCCTCGCCGAAGGTGCGCAGACGACGGCGGCGATAGCCGGTTCGGTGCGGGCCGCCGACGACGCGCGTGCCGCCGCGGAAGCCCTGATCGACCAAGCGCTCCGCTGATGGTGTCGAGAAGCGCTGCAGCCGTGTCCTTCTCGCGTCAGTGACGGGTATCTGGCGTGAAGTCGTCGAAAAGGGGTCGCACGGCGACCCGAATGATGCGACGCTGCGACGGTGACCGATCTGGACCCTTCCATCGCCGAGGCCTTCGTCGAGAACGGCTTTGTCAAGATCGAGCGTCCGTCGCTGCGGGGCGCGGCAGACCGCGCACGGGCGGGTCTGTGGGCACAGTTGGGGCTTTCGGAGGACGATCCCGCGGGCTGGACGGAACCCGTGCGCTGGGCGTCGGATCTGCTGGGTGCCGGCCCGTTCGGAGCGCTGGCGAACAGTCCGGAGCTGACCGAGGCGCTCGATGTGATCTGTGGCGTCGGCGGCTGGACACCGCGGGGAGCGTTGGGCAACATCCCGGTCCGCTTCCCGGTGCCGCCGACCGTCGATGACCGCGGCTGGCACATCGACGCCAACACCCCGCGTGACGACGGAACGTGGGTGGTGAGCCGACAGTCCCACACCGTGCTGGTCCTGACCGTGCTCTCCGAGATCGGGCCCACCGACGCACCGACCCGCATCCGGGTGGGATCACACCTCGACGCCGTCGACGTGCTCGACGACGAGGGTCGGAGTCCGTTCGACGTCGGCCCGTCACTCGAGGCGGCGAGCCGCGATCGGCCCGTTGCCTTCGCGACCGGCAGTCCCGGCGACGTCTACGTGGTCCATCCGTTCACCGTGCACGCGGCTGACGAACACCGGGGCGAGGCACCGAGATTCATGGCTCAGGGGCCGGTGATGCTCGCCTCGCCGTTGTCGCCGGGTTCGGCCGGGCCACTCGCGTGCGTGTTCGGCTGAGCGCCCACGACGCCTAGGCGGTGGACTCCGCCGACTCGCTGCCGGAACTGTCGTCACCGGAGCGGTCGCTCGATTCGGAGTCGGCATCGCCCGATCCGGGATCGCCGCCTTCCGCCGGGTCGACCGATCCCGGGCTGCCGGGCTGCTCGGGCCGGTTGTCGTCGACCTGCTCACCTGCGTGCGGATTGTCGCCGGGGTTCGCGCTGTCCTCGCGCTCGGTCGGCGTATCCGTACCGCCGTCGACGTCGGTGTCCGGCCGGGTCTCTCGATCCACGCGCCGTGGTTCTCCGGAGTCCCGGGGTGGCTCGGCATCGGTGCCCGCGTCGGAGCGGGTCTCGATGTCGCGGGTCTCCGTGTTCGGCTCGATGGGCCGGCCGCGGGGTGGTTCGGCGGCGTCCGGTTCGCCGCGGGTGTCCGGGTCGGTGCGAGGTGTCTCGACGGGCCGTTCGGTTCTCGGGGGGACGCTGCCCCGACCCAGCGACTTCAGGAGCGCGGAGACGAGCGGGATGGTCTCGAGCCAGGCCCGAATGCTCCACGGCCCCCGCGGATCCGACACCAGGACGATGACCGGTCCATCGGTGTCGGTCGGGGGCGGAGGCGTCAGGCTGGTGCCACCATCGGGTACGCCGGGTCCGCCGGAACCCTGGGCGTCGCCGGTGTAGACGACGAAGGGGCTGTTCGCATCCAGGCCGGCGATGACGGTCATGACCGCCAGGTTCTGTTGCACCGCTCGTTCTTTGGTCTCGTCGTCGAACTCGGTGGACAGTACGGCGCGGGTTCGGGGGCCGCTGGCGATGATGGGACCGATCGACTGCGGATGGTCGATGACCAGGGTCCGAGGAGCGCCGGCGACGGGCAGGTCTCGTGTGAAGAGGGTGTCGGCGGCGGCCGGGGAAGCCGCGAGAATTCCCCGCGTGGGGTGACCGACGGCAACCTGCGGGGGCTGATTCGGGAGCAGCGATGTGGTGTGCGCCTGTGCCGCGACCTGGACGGTGGCGGGTGCGGCGAGGGCGTGGACCAGGGTGGTGGCGTTGATCGACGCGACTGCCGTCGGGATCACCGTGCAGAGCGAGAGTGCGGCGAGGGTCAGGGAGGTACCGGCGACGCCCGAGGGTCGCCGAAGAGGACCGCCGCCGTCGTTGTCGACGGCGCGGTGCGTGCCGCGCCGATGTGATGCCACCCCTGGGCCCCCTCTTTGTCGATCAGATAGTAGACGACGCAGGGGTGGCATGGTGTCGTCTGAATGACGCGAATCGGGACATCTGCTCGGTGCGTCGAGCCGGCACCGGTCGGTGACGTCATCGTGGTGCGGCAACGGGGCCGACATGGAGCCGCCCAGGGGAATCGAACCCCTGACCTATTCATTACGAGTGAATTGCTCTACCGACTGAGCTAGGGCGGCGTGCTACGCGAGGCAGCGCAGACGAGTCTAGCGAGGGTCCGGGAACGAACAAAACCCGGGTCGTCGACGCGGGTGATGCCTCCGTCGGAGCGCTGGTCGGCTCAGCCCGGGAAGTCCGAGCCACAGGCGACGGGCACCCGGTGATCCGGGTCGAGCGCGTTGCGGACCAGCGCCCCGACGGTCGGGGAGTAGGCCATCCCGACATGACCGATCTTCGACGCCGGGCACACATCCTGGACCAGCGTGTTGGTGATGTTCGGACCGGGCGGCATCAGGGTGAGCACGTACGGGGTCGAGATCTCGTCGTAGCGCGTCGCGAGGTTCACGTACGTGATCGCGGGATGTCGCGGGCCCCAATAGCTCTGTCCGGGAGCCCGAGCCGGCAGCCGATCGGTGATGGAGCCGACCCGCGAATAGCCGCGGTTCGACGCGGACAGTCCGACGATCGTGCCCACCTGGGCCGCGCGTCCGGGTAGCTGGGTGACGAGCTGGGCGATCGCGCCGCCCTGGCTGTGGCCGACGAAGTCGACCTGCCTGGCGCCGGTGGCGGTCAGGACTCGTCCGACGAAGGCCGAGACCGCGCGGGCGGATTGCTCCTTGTTGCCCAGACCTCCCGTGGTGCCGCTCCAACTGGTCTGGCCGTAGGTCAGGCTGAACACGCAGTAGCCCGCATTCGCCAGTGTGGGAGCGAGGTACGCCCAGTTGGCGCTCTGGTTCATGGCCGTCGCGTGCAGCAGCACGACGGGGTTGCGGCCGTCACGGTCGCGGCAGTCGAAGCGGTTGGCGCCGGGAGGCGACTCCGATGCCGGGTTCAGGTACCGAGAGGCGATGGCGGTCACCGCATCGGTCGTGACCGGAAACGGCGTGGCGTGCGCGGTGCCCGCGACGAGACACAGGATCGTGGCCGCCATCGCGATGAACGCCGACGTGACCCCGGTTCGGATGCGGTTCATGGAGGGAATTGTCGCCGACCGGACCGTAGCGGCACGGCGTTTCGGCGTACCGCTACTCGGAGTCGCGTCGACGGAATTCGACGCCACGCGGCGACAGTTCGTAGCCGACGACGAGGCTGTCGGTCAGTCCGAGCTTCTTGAGCTTGGTGATGTCCTGCTTCAATCCCGCTCTCTCGCGGCCGAGTTCGGCCGCGAGGTCGGTGGACACCACCCCTGGGCGGCGGGCGATCACGTCGAGCACGTCACGCGTCCACGGTCCGCGAGTGGACCGCGCGTCCATACGATCGAGGCGGGTCCGGATCTCGTCGACATCGTCGTCGGACAGATCGTCATCGGCGCGCAGAGCGATTCGCGGGTCCTCGCCGATACACCGCAGTCCGATCCGGTACGTCGGGTTGTGGACGTTGACGCACAGGGCGGCGCGGACGTCGTCGGCGGCGTCGTATCCCGCGCGACGTGCTTCGTCGTCCGTGATCCGCTCGGGGTCGACGCGCTGCATGGACGTCACCTCGATCACGTGCGTCAGCGCGATGAAGCTCGAGCCCGGATGTATGCGCGGGTCCCCCCATCGCCGGAAGGCGAGGTCGACGGTTCCATCGGCGACCCCGCGAGCGACTGCGGCCGTGAGAAGCACAGTCGCGACCTTAGCCAGCGGGCCGGCGCGGTGCAGGATCCGTGGTCAGACGCCTGTGTCACCCCTGTGGACGACAGCTGAGAGGTCGCTGAGAGCTGTTGTAGGGTAACCCGAGGTCAGCGACGGCATTGCCGACGTCTTCGGGGGACCCCCTGCGTCGTGCCGTCGTCGAACGCAACTTCACGACGACATGATCACCGGCCGGGGGGAGGGATCTTTGGTGCCGCCGCGCGTTCTCGCACTGTGGTTTCCCGACGTCCCACCGTGGCCTGCCGTCGATGCGACACCCGCCGCCGATCTGGCCGCTCACCTGGCCCGACACCGTTCCGTCGGCCCAGCTCACGACGCTCCGCAACCGGCGGCGGTGGCCGTGCTCGAGCGTCCGATTCCGGTGTTCGAGGAGCCGGCCCGGACGCCGATCCCGGTGGCAGACGTCGTTGTTCCGCGTCCCTCTTCTGAGCTCGACGCGTTCCTCGCCGAGGCCGAGAAGTCGGTGCGGGCACAGCGTAAGACCGGGTCGGGCAAGCGCAGGGAACGTCGTCCCCACGCCGGTTCGCCCCTGCGAATAGCGGGTGCGGTAGCAGCGATTCTTGTGATCGTGACCACAGTTCTGGGTGTGGTCCTGGCTCAGGGCGGTGAGCCCGAGTCGGCAACGGCGTCGACGCCGAGCACCGACGCCGCGTCGGACCCGCTCATTCCGTCCACCTCGGCAGTAGCGAGCGAGCCCGCCTGTACGCAGCGACCGGTGGGGGCGGGGACGACGGTGTCCGACGGCGACGACGCCGGCAATCAGGAATCGGGTGCCGGAGCGATCCGCGCCTTCAACCATGCCTATTACGTCCTGCGCTCGGCGAAGGCGGCACGCGCGGTCGCAGCCCCGGGCGCGGTGGCCTCCGAGTACGTCATGCAGCAGTACATCAACCAGCGACCGCTCGGGACCCGGCACTGCCTGACCGTCTCCGACCGCGGATCCGGCGAGTACTCGGTGGTGCTGACCGAACTGCAGCCCGACGCGGCGCCCATCACCTACCGGCAGGTCATCCGCACCACGACCGCCGGCGGCAAGTCCTACATCCAGTCGATTCGATCCGTTGAGTGAGTTTTCGTCCGCCACCGCGGGCACACCAGAGAGGTAGTCGGTAATGAGTCATGGTCGGGGTCGGCACCGGAAGCGTCGTGTGCCGAGTGGTCCATTGCTGTCGGTGACGTCGGCGGTGGTCGCGGTGTCGATCACCGCGGGCGCCGGGGCGGCGTTCGCGGTTCCGGAGCAGGGCGGAACCAGCCCGGGTGACACGGCTCCCGGTCAGGGCGGCACGAGTCCGGGGGATGTGTCCCCGGACGGTGGCGCCGGTGCGGAGGCGACGGTGGAGCCGATCGTGGTTCCCGGTCCGGGCAGCATCCCCGGTCCGCCGGTGGAGGCGCCGTATCAGGCGTACACCGCGCCGGGGTCGCAGTCTTATGACGAGCCCTACACCCCGCTGATCAACAATCGGGTGGCACCGCGGGTTGCGCCGCCGGTCCGGCCGATCGCGCCGCCGCCGGAGAAGATCCGTGTGGGCAACTTCGTCACCGACATCCCTGAGGGCATGTCGAAGCGTGATGTGAACTCGATCAATGCGTGGTCGGCCTATGGTGAGGCGAAGATCGCGCAGGGTCTGATCTCGGCTGGTGTTCCTGAGGACGAGGCGACTCGTCGTGCGGCTGCGACGATCATCGGCGTGATGGCTGGTGGTACCGCCGGTGCTGTCGCACTGGGCATTCCGTCGGCGGTCGTGGGGGCGGTCGGGGGAGCGGGAGTGGGCGCGAGCGCCGGCGCAATAGTGGGCATCTTTACGACCCTTGGGCTGACTTCAGGTGCTGACGCGTTGGCGGGCGCGGGCATCGGTGCTGCGGTTGGCGGTATCGGCGCAGGCGTAGCGGGTGCGGTTATCGGTGCAGCCATCGGGGGCACGGCAGGCGGACTGCTGGCGTACTCGCTCGGTGCCGGAGATCCCGGTGCGAACCCTGATGAGCCGTGGCGCCAGAACGGGCCGCGTCACGCGCTGCCAGAATCTGGCCCGAATCAATTCGAATTTCACTTGTCATCGGACCAGGCCCGTCTTTCGGGGCTGCCTGCTGTCGACTATGTCGTGAATCATCGCGGTGACGTCGACGCGCAGGTTGGCACGTCGACCTTCAAATGGACTGGTGTACAGGCTCGTTCGCCCTACGCTGTGTTGGGACCACAAGTTGAGAAGTCAGTCCGTGATTGGACGCGGGCGCAATCTGAGAATCTCAAGAACGCGGTCCCAGGGAGTAACGTGCTGTGGCCCGGAGAGGATGACGACAGTAAAGCATTCAGGCAGTGAGCTGAAGTGCGCGAGATGGCCTGCATCGATTCTGTGTAGAACTAAGAGAGTATGAAATGAAGAAGCCGGTGGTGGCAATTTGCGTTGCGGTAGTCGCGATGTTCAGTGTCTTGTTCGGTGGAGGGAACGCGTCCGCTACTCCAATGCAGAACTTCAGTACAAATGGCACGACGTTCGGGACATTTGGTGACCATTCCTTCTGCCGCGGTGCCATTACATACAAGGTGGACGGGGTGGCGAAGAAGCGCGGAGTGGTCCGGGTCACCGCGACTTCGCACGGCTTCTCGGGCCAGGGTCCGAGCTGGTTTCGCAACCCCAACTGTCGAGTCCTGTTTCGATCGGCCTTTACGAGTAGCAGAGGGCTGGATCTTGAAAAGTGGACGATCGGACCATTCGGTTCAAGGCCCGGCCAGAAGAAGGTCTGGGAAGTCGTCACTGGCTCAGGCCTGGCGACGGTAGGTATCACGACTTACGCAGTTAACAGCGCGGTTCGTGTTCCCCAAGCTCCAGCTGGTCCTGCCTTCTTCATGGCGGTCCCGTGAATGAGTTCAAACTGACATGTCGTCGCTATAGAGATACCCGAGGGGTTGGTATGAAAAGGTTGGTAGTAGCACTATCCGCTGTGGGGCTCATGTTCTCGGTGGCGTTTGCGGGTGCCGGAAGCGCATCTGCGGCTCCTCTGCAGATACTTCAGACGAGCAGTACCACGTTCGGCACTTTCGGCGACCATTCGTTCTGCCGCGGCGCTCTTTCGGTGAGGTGGCAAAGTGTCCCGAACAAGCGTGGTGTCGTCCGTGTAACCGCGACCTCGCATGGATTTGGTGGCGACGGCGCGACGTGGAAGCGCAATCCCAAGTGTCGTGTACTTCTACTAACGCAGACGACGAGCATCCGTGGTCTGTATGTCCAGAAGTGGGTGCCCGCGTCGTTCGGGCCGCGACGAGGTATTGCGAAGAGCTGGGATGTTATGACTGGCTCCGGATTCGCCAATATTGCTGTTATGCCGTACTCGGCGAACGGGCCGGTGCCACTGCGCCAAGGATACGGCGCTGGCGCCAACATGATCGTTCCCTAATGGCGTTTGAACTCGACGAAGGACGTACCGTGAAACGAGTTCTTGCAATTGTCGGGCTGGCGGTGTCGGCCGTTCTGTGCGTCTTTGCCACAGGTTCGGCGTCCGCGGCTCCGATTCCCCAGGTTTCGACTACCGGCTACAACTTCGGGATATTCGGCGACCACTCTTACTGCCGGGGTGCGGTCAACGCGACTGTGGATGCGCCGAAGGGTAAGCGGGGTGTAGTCAGGGTCACGGTGCGATCGCATGGGTTCACCGGGGCTGGGGCGAGTTGGAAGCGTAATCCGAATTGCCGAGTGCTGTTTGGGAACTACTACACCAGCGTGCGGGGTTACAACCTGGAAAAGTGGGTTACCGCAACGTTCGGCCCGCGCGCAGGCGAGAAGAAGGTGTGGGAGATCAACACCGGCTCAGGACCAGTCAGCCTTGGGTTCGGTGGGTTCTCGCCCAATAGCCCAGTTCGAGTCCCTTCCGGCTACGGTTCGACCATCTACATGCTCGTTCCCTGACCCCCTATGACCAACCCGACCACACCACGCGACGACGACCCGCAGGCTTGGGCCGAGCGGGCCGCCGTCGTGTGCGGGACCGCGGGCGGTGTTGGGACGTCGGTCGTTTCGGCGCTGCTCGCCGAGCACCGGGCGTCGTCGACGCTCGGTCTGCTGTCGTGGTGGGTGGACGCGTCGGGCAACGACTGCGACATCGAACTGCGGCTCCGTGGGTCGGGTAACCCCGAACTGTTGCGCACGGCGTCGGGGACGGGTCTGTGGCTGCCTCCCGAGGAGGCGACGGTCACCGACGCCGTCGTCGAGACGTGGCGGCAGGGTGCGGTTCCCGTCGTCGATGCCGGTGCGCATCCGCTGACGTTGCTCCCCGAACTCGCCGAGGACGATCTTCCGAACCTCACGCCGGTGCTCGTCATCGCGGCACGCCCCGACCTGCTCAATCGCGCGCGCGTCGTCTTCACCGAATGGGACCGGGCCGGGGTGCTGGAGAAGACGATCGTCGTCATCTCGTCTCAGCTACCGACCACCCACCACGACGGGCTCGCCGACATGCTGGTCAATGTGGTGTCCGGTGCGGTCGGCGGCGTGATCGGCCTCGACTACGACCCCGTGATCGGCGCCGGCACCGCCCTCGACCAGGGCGCGCGCCGCGGGTGCCTCCCGGCGACGCACCAGACCATCGCGACTCTCGCCGCGGCGACCACGAACAGGCGCTGACCGGCCCCCTTTCGCAATCCCGAGGAAGCGGGCAGCATGGGGCGGTATGACCGGCTCCACTCGCACACCGCTCACCCCCGCCCAGGCCGCCGAGATGGTTGCCGATCCGTGGCGCGTCATCGCCGACCGACTGGCAGCCGCCTACAGCACCGGGTCGATGGTGCGGGGCGGCGAGTTCGTCGCCGCGATCATCGACGCCGCCGAACAGGCGAATCACCACCCCGACATCGATCTTCGGTATGGGACGGTGCATCTCGTCCTCACGACACACAGCGCCCATCAACTCACGGAAGCCGACGTCGCGCTGGCGAACCGGATCACCGGCATTGCCGCCGACCTCGGCCTCGAACCGGCGTCCGCGCCCGTCACGCAATTCAACCTGGCCATCGACGCTCTCGACATCCCGGCCATCAGGCCCTTCTGGAAAGCGGTCCTCGGCTATGGCGACGCCGCCGAACGGGAGCCCGTCGACCTCGTCGACCCGGCCGGCCGTTTACCCAGCGTCTGGTTCCAGCAAATGGACGAACCCCGGCCGCAGCGCAGCCGCATGCACGTCGACCTCTGGGTTCCGACCGACGAGTTACACGGGCGGCTGCAGTCGGCGATCACCGCCGGCGGTCAATTGCTCACCGACGACTACGCTCCCGCGTTCTGGGTGCTCGCCGACGCCGAGGGCAATGAGGTGTGCCTGTGTACCTGGCAGGACCAGAACTTCTGATTCAGGCGAGCCATCAACTACTGATCGACTTCAACTCGACTGCCAGACTTCGATCGAAGTCTGGCAGTCGGATTGACGTCTGGCGGTCGACGCCGAGCAGTCAGGAGCAGTGCCCCTCGGCGCGGGCGACATCGGCGACGGCTGCTGCGACTGCCGGGGCGACCCGGTCGTCGAGCGGGCTGGGCACGATGCGGTCGGCGCGCAGGTCGTCGGCGGCGACCGAGAAGATGGCTTCGGCCGCAGCGATTTTCATACCCTCGCTGATGCGGCGTGCGCCGGCGTCCAGGGCGCCCTTGAAGACACCGGGGAAGGCGAGCACGTTGTTGATCTGATTCGGGAAGTCGCTGCGCCCGGTCGCGACGATCGCGGCGTACTTGGCCGCGGCCTCCGGGTGGATCTCCGGGTCGGGGTTCGACAGCGCGAAGACGATCGAGTCGTCGTTCATCGACGCGATGAGCTCTTCGGGGATCAGGCCGGCCGACACGCCGATGAAGACGTCGGCGCCGGCGAGGGCCTCGACCGCGCCGCCGGTCAGTCCGCGCGGGTTGGTGCGCGACGCCAGTTCGCTCTTCGACTCGTTCAGTCCGTCCCGTCCCTGGGACACGATGCCCTTGGAGTCCAGCACGACGACGTCGGAGATGCCTACTGCGAGAAGAATGTTCGCGCAGGCGACACCCGCCGCGCCGGCGCCGGAGATCACGACTCTCAGGCCGGCGAGGTCGCGGCCGAGGTGGGTCGTCGCGCCCTTGAGGGCGGCCAGCACGACAATCGCGGTGCCGTGCTGGTCGTCGTGCATGACCGGGCAGTCGAGGGCCTCGATGACGCGGCGCTCGATCTCGAAGCAGCGCGGTGCGGAGATGTCCTCGAGGTTGACGGCGCCGAAGCTCGGGCGGAGCCGGATCAGGGTCTCGACGATCTCGTCGGGATCCTGGGTGTCGAGCACGATGGGGATGGAGTTGAGTCCGGCGAAGCTGCGGAAGAGCGCCGATTTGCCCTCCATGACCGGCAGTGAGGCGCGGGGACCGATGTCGCCGAGTCCCAGAACCGCCGATCCGTCGCTCACCACGGCCACCAGACGATCGGTCCAGGTGTACTTGTTCACCAGCGTGGCGTCGGTGTCGATCGCGCGCGACACCTGGGCCACACCCGGGGTGTAGGCGATCGACAGGTCGCGCTGCGTGTCGATGGGTGCCCGCAACTCCACCGAGAGCTTGCCGCCGACGTGGGCCAAGAAGATCTCTTCGTCGGTGATGGGGTGATCGGCGATTGTGGGTTCGGTGTAGGGGGTCTCACCCATACGTGTGTCCTCCGTGCTCGTCACGGGTCCTCCTGGAAAGCCGCGAAATATGCGGGTTGCATCGTCTCGCCGGCCACGCTGCCCGCGAGCTAGAAGTGATCCGCATCGACGCGAGCGGGTGGACTCAGCGGACGCGGGCCGGGCTCGTGTGAGCGGGGTGACGCTCGTTACGGCCGGATTAAGTGTCTCACCGTCTGGGATCGGGACGGAAGGTGGGTCGGGCCAGGTGAAACACACAATGATCATTGGTAAGGTACAACTTGTGTCTATGTTGCATGCGACCTCCGAATCCGCTGCTGAGCGGGTATATGCCGAGGTCAAAGAGCAAATTCTCACAAACGAGATCGCCGGCGGTGAGCTGATCAGCGAGGGTGAGATCGCCGCGAGGTGCTCGGTGAGCCGCACTCCGGTGCGCGAGGCGTTCCTGCGTCTGGAGACCGAAGGCTGGATGCGTCTCTACCCCAAGCGTGGGGCGCTCGTGGTCCCGATCGGCGAGCGCGAGATCCGGGACGTCATCGACGCTCGCCTCCTCCTCGAACGGCACGCGGTGCGGTCGGTCGTCACGCGCCCGGCAGCGACCGCCGGACTCGTGCGGGGTCTGCGCGACAACCTGGCCGCACATCGCCGAGCCGATGCCGCCGACATCCAGGAGTTCTCACGCATCGATGCCGAGTTCCATCAGCTGATCGCCGCGGCGGGTGACAATCCGTTGCTCTCCGACTTCTACGCGACGCTGGGGGAGCGGCACCGCCGGATGACGACGGCCTCGGTGCACCGGGACGCGAGCATCGCCCCGCGAATCCTCGACGACCACCGCGCGCTTCTCGACGCCATCGAGTCCGTTGACGCCGACCGCTTCGACGAACTGCTCGCCGGCCATCTCGTCGCGGTTCACGATCTGCCCGGACACGACCTCCCCGGGGCGTCGGCATGAGCGCCGACCGCGCCCGCTTCGGATGGCCCGCCGTCGCGCTCGCCGTGTTCGCCACCGCGTGGGGCGGCAACGAGTTCACCCCGCTGCTGGTGATGTACCGCCAGATCACCGATCTGTCACCGGTGGTCGTCGACGCGCTGCTCTTCGCCTACGTCCTGGGCATCGTGCCCGCCCTGCTGATCGGCGGTCCGTTGTCGGACCGGCTGGGTCGGCGACCGCTCATGTTGCCCGCGCCGCTGTTCGCGGCCGTCGGTTCGGGACTGCTGGCCGCGGGGTCGGAGTCGGTCGCACTGCTGACCGCGGGACGGGTGTGCAGCGGAATCGCACTGGGCCTCTCGATGGCCGTGGGTGGGAGCTGGATCAAGGAACTGTCCGACCGTGACGGCGCGCGTGCGGGCGCCGGCGCTGGTCGCGCGGCCATGAGTCTCACCGCGGGATTCGGCGTCGGCGCAGGGGTGGCCGGGGTGCTCGCGCAATGGGGGCCGTGGCCGCATGTGCTGCCGTACCTGGTGAACATCCTGGTCGCCGTGATAGCGGCCAATCTCGTTGCGCTGGTGCCGGAGACGCGGCCACGACAGTCATCGCCGGGTCGGTTGCGCGACGACCTGCGCATCCCGGCCGCGGGTCATCGACGCTTCCTGTTCGTCGTGGTGCCGCTCGCGCCGTGGGTCTTCGGCGCTGCCGCCTCGGCGTACGCCGTCATCCCGGCACTGATGTCGGCGCGGACCGCGGGCGCGCCCATCGCCTTCGCGGGCCTGTGCTGCGTGCTCGGTCTCAGCGCGGGCTTCGGAATCCAGTCACTCGGCCGGCGGATCGACGTGCCGGGCAGCCCGCGCGGTGTGATCGTCGCTCTCGCCGTCCTCATCGCCGGCATGATCCTCGCCGCGGTCGCGGCCCAGATGCTCACGGTCTGGGTGTCGCTGGCCGCAGCCACCCTGCTCGGGTGCGGTTACGGCATGGCGATGATCGTCGGCCTGCTGGAGGTGCAGCGCATCGCCGGGCCCGACGACCTCGCCGGGCTCACCGCCGTCTTCTACGGGGTGACCTACCTCGGTTTCGGCATCCCGGCAGTGCTGGCCTGGATCTCGGAGAGCTGGGTCGCGATCACCTACCCGATCATGTTCGGTTTCGGCGCCGTGGCCGCAGCCGGAAGCCTGATCGTCGCCCTCCTCGGGCATCGGCGCCACGGGTCGGCCGACGCCGACGAACCCGCCGGCGCGACCACGCCGACCGAGGACACCGGAGCTGTCCGGGCACGGTGACACGACGGCCCCGCCCGACCACCCGGTAACCTGCTGGGAGTTTGGTCAGGCACCGCAGGCCGTGCGGCCGCGGGTGCGACGGGGAGTGTGCAGCGGGTGAGTGTGGAAAGGCGCGGGCGATGATGCTTGGTGCATGGGTCGTCGTCGTGTCCGCGCTCGTGCTGATCCTGCCGGGTGCATTGGTCGGACGGCGGATGAATCTGCCGTGGCCGGTCGCTGTGGCCGCCGGCCCACCCATCACGTTCGCCCTGGTCTCGATCCTGACGGTGCTCTACTCGATCGTCGGCTTCGAATGGAACGGTGTCTCCGCGCTCGTGGGCCTGGTCTTCGCGGTCGGGGGCGCCTGGATCTACTCGGCGCTGCTGCTCACCCGCTGGGGTCGTCGCCTGGCGCCGGCTCCCGCCGACGACGGCGAACCCCGCGTGGGGCGGACCGCGACGGTGCGGGTCGCGGCGGGTCTCGGCCTCGGCGGACTCGTCATCGCCGTCACCTGTATCCGACCGATCGCGACCACCGCGTTCGCCGGACTCGGCAACATCTCCCAGGTGTGGGATTCGTTGTGGCACGCCAGTTCGCTGCGGTGGATTCACGAGACGGGCATCGGTTCGGCCATGCGCATGGGCGAGCTGATGAACTACGACACCCAGGGGTTCAACTACTACCCCAACACCTGGCATGCGCTGGGGGCGTTGCTGTTCCCGCTGACCGGCGCCGACCCGGTGGAGCTGTACAACACGTATTCGCCTGCGGTGCTGGCGGTCACGGTCCCGCTCGGCGTCGCGTCGCTGGCCTACTGGTTTGCGCGGCACCGGTACGACGTCGACTCGGCCGCATTCATCGCGGGTGCGGCGGGAGCTCTGAGCGCGCTGTTCCCGTCGCTGCCGTACGTCGAGGTGCAGCTGACCTCCGTGCCCAACGCCGTCGGCGTGAGCCTGGCGCCGGTCGCCGCCGTGCTAGTGATGAGCGTGGTGTCGGACAGATCACGTGTGCTGCCGGCCGCCCTGGCGGTTGCGGGTGTGACCGCCACCCACCCGTCCGGCCTGATCGTCGTCGGTGTGCTCGTCGGCCTCTGGTGGCTGTGTGAGGGACTGTGGCGTCCGGTTGCCGGGCGCCTGCGCGACCTCGCGGCGCTGGCCGTCACGGCGGCGCTGACATTGATCCTCATCGCGCCGGTGGTGCTGGGCACCATCCGGGTCGCCGACACCAACGAACTCCCGTTCTTCGATTTCCGCGAAGACACGATCGGTGTCCTCGACGGGCTGGTGAAGGGCGCGTTCAACGGGACCATCCCGCTCGAGCTCGACCACTTCCCGGTCTGGCCTCTCATCGCCGTCACCCTGCTGGGTCTGATCGCGCTGGCCTGGTTGCGGTGCTGGGCCGGCCTGGCAGCCTGGTTGGTGTTCGCCCTGGTCACCGCCAATGCGATGGTGTCCCTCGGTCCGCTGTCGGCACCCCTCGGCGTGATCGGCGGCTACTTCTACAACTCGCCGCACCGCCTCACGTTCGTCGTCGCGATCCTCTCGGCCGCGGCTTCGGGTGTCGCGCTCGGCGCCCTCGCGCTGGGTGTGGCCGGCCTCGTCCGACGCCGCGCGGGATCGGACCAGACCGATGGTCGGGAACCGCCGAGCGAGGCGTCGTCGACGAGGGCGCGCTGGGTGGTGGCCGCGACATACGTGGTGTTGCTGGCGATGATCGCCGGCGCCGCCGTCGTCCGGTACCCGCCGAACGCGCAGATCGCGTCGAAGGAACGGGGCGGCAAGTACGTCGGCCCCGACGACCTCGCCGCCTACGAGTGGCTGGCGGCGCAGCCCGACGCCCAGGACGTCCTCGTCCTCAACAACCTCGACCAGGGCACCGGTTGGCTCTACCCGGTCACCGGGGTCACGCCGATGTTCCCCTTCTACCGGGCCAATGAATTCTCCGAGCGGCAGCGTGACCTGTTCTGGGGCGTGTCGGAGATCGGTGCCGACCCGAAGATCGACCAGATCGTGCGAGACATGAACGTGCACTACGTGATCGACTCGCCGCCCAGCTACTGGGAATTCCAGCGCGGCATGCCCGATCCGGCCCGCGGACACCAGGGCGACCCGTTCTTGGCGCTGCGGCAGAACGGCGCCCCCGGACTGACCGAGGTGTTCCGCCGCGGCGACGCGGTGATCTACCGCGTGAACGACCTGGTCTACCCGCCGCCCGCGCCCTGACCGCCCTGATTCGAGAGAACCACGGACCCAGTGGCCACCCCCCCCGCTCCCTGAGGTGCGAGGAGCGCAAGCGGCGAGCCTCGAAGGGCCTGGTGAGGCGAGTCGCCGGACCCTAATGGGGGTGGATCGGCTCTCTTTTGGGGGATGCTGGTCGTGTGAGCCTTCCCGGTCGGTGACCACTGCCGGACCCTGAAACGGTGTGTTGGATTTCTAGACGAAGACCGTGGCCCGGCCGGGTGAGGATCACCCGCTAGAACGCTTCTGGGATGTCGTGCCCCCTGAAGGTGTGGGTGAGCACTGATCCATTAGGCCGCGTCAGGGTGATCTCCCGAAGGTTCACATCGAGATCGTCGAGACGACCGAAGACGAGGTGAACGAGTGTCATGATCTTTGTGGGC
>NZ_NGFO01000010.1 GCF_002149015.1 Gordonia lacunae
CCCCGACGCCACCCTCACCCCGGTCACCCCGGCCCGTACCCAACCCACCTACGTCGCCACCAACGACGACGATCACCGGCTGACCGCCCAACGCCCGGCACCAGCCGAAGACACACGAGCCGACGACGACAACGGTGGCGCCACAACTCGATCGGACAGTGAGCCCGGCGACACCACCGCATCAGTAGCAGTGGTTTACCCGGCAACCCATCCTGGCAACGGGTACCGGCCCACCGCGTCGTGCGCTGATCTGGTGCGGGTGCGGGACGGCTATTGCACCGAACCCGGTTGTACCCGTTCGGCATTCGCATGCGATCTCGACCACGTCACCGAGTACGACCACACCAACCCTGGCCGGGGTGGGGCGACGTCGAGTGAGAACCTCAACGCCAAGTGCCGACCCAGTCACCTCCTCAAGACCCACGGCGACTGGGTCGACGTGCAATACCGCGACGAAGACGGCCGCCTGGTCACCGAATACGAGACCCCTGAAGGGGTCACCCTGCCCGGGGATGCCGAAACCCTCGAAGACACCTTCCCCAACCTGCGGCGAATCCGGTTCGAACAGGCCGCTCAAGCCCCACCCACCCCACACATCATCGCCTCCGCCGACAACTCGGAGCGCACCACCAGCCGACTGGACGCCAAACTGGCCCGCCGGCGACAAGAGCGCGCCCGGAACAAGAAGGCCCGCGAAGAGCTCGACCGCCTCGACCCACCACCCTTCTGAAGATCTCATCCCTCGCGGGACGGGCAGCGGAGCTGGATCGGGGCAGTGCAGTCCTCGTGTGCGCTAGGTGGTTTCGACACGCTCGACCAGCAGGGGGCGCTCAATGGACAGGGGACGTAGCGGGTCTAGATCTGGCCGAAGCGCCGGAGCGCCTCTTCACGCTCGGCCTTGTGATCGACCATCGGCTCGGGATAGTCGTCGGCGTCGGTGTCGCCCACCCAGCGTCGGATGTACTCGCCGTCGGGATCGAACTTCTTCGCCTGCGCCTCCGGGTTGAACACCCGGAAGTACGGGGCCGCATCGGTTCCCGTTCCGGCGGCCCACTGCCAGCCGTGGTTGTTCGACGCCATGTCCCCGTCGATCAACTGCTCGAGGAACCACTCCGCTCCCCACCACCACGGCAGGTGCAGATCCTTGACGAGGAAGGACGCGGTGACCATGCGCACCCGGTTGTGCATGTACCCGGTCTCGGCGAGCTGACGCATCCCGGCGTCGACGAGCGGGAAGCCGGTACGCCCGGCCTTCCAGGCGTCGAACCGCTCGTGGGCCTTCTTGTCGGTGTCCAGATCGATGCCGTCGAACTGGCGATTCCAGTTGTGCCACAAGCTGTGTGGCCAGTGATAGAGCACGTCGGCGTAGAAGTCGCGGAATGCGAGCTCGCGGAGATAGGCCTGCGCCCCCGTCGAACTGCGAGACGCGGATCGACCCAGATCCGCGGCGAGAGTACGGGGATGGATGTTGCCGTACTTGAGGTAGGCCGACATCCGGCTGGTGGAGTCGCCCGCGGGATCGTTGCGACCGGAGTCGTAGTCAGCGAGGTCGGCGTCGACGAACTCCGCCCAACGCGCCAACGCGGCGTCCTCCCCCGCCGGTATCGACAGCGTCGTCGGCGCCGGCGGTATCTCGATCCGGCCGGCTTTCGTCAGATCCGACGGGTCGATGATCCTCTTCGCCGGCACCGACGAGTCGGCGGGTGCGCGCCACCCGTGGTCACGCCACCGTTTCGAATACGGGGTGAACACCTTGTACGGCGAACCGTCGTCTTTGGTGACGCGACCGGGCGACACGAGGTACGGCGACCCGGTCGCCTCCAGCTCGATGTCGCCGAGTGCTGCTGCGACGGCCTCGTCGCGTCGCCGGCCGAACGGCGCGAAATCTTCGGAGATGTGGACTCGTTCGGCGTCGACCGCCCGGGCCAGCCTCGGGATCTCGTCCTCAGGCCGTCCCCGAGCGACGAGCAGCTTGCCGTGGAGTTTGTCGTCGATGTCGCGCAGCGAATCGAACAGGAACGCCAGGCGCCGCTCACCCGAGGACTTCTCCAGCCGCGGGTCCACGACAAAACACACGAGGACCGACGAATCGGTCCCCGAGGCGGCCGCGGCGAGCGGCGGGAGGTCGCTCAGGCGAAGATCACGCCTGAGCCAGACCAGAGAGGTGGCGGACGTCAGCCCACTCCGAGCAGGTCGATGACGAACACGAGCGTCCGTCCCGAGAGTCGATGACCCGCACCGGCGGAGCCATAGGCGAGCTCGGGCGGAACGGTCAGTTGACGGCGTCCGCCGACCTTCATGCCCGGGATGCCCTCCTGCCAGCCCGGGATCAACCGGTCCAGCGGGAAGTTGGCCGACTGGCCGCGGTCCCACGACGAATCGAACTCTTCGCCCGTCTCGTAGTCGACCCCGACGTAGTGAACGTCGACGACGCCGCCGCGAGCGGCTTCGGCACCCTCGCCGACGATGAGGTCGGAGATGGTCAGGTCGGCCGGCGGGGGGCCCGCCTGGAACTCGACCGTGGGCTTCTCGGTGCTGGTCACTGGACTCTCCTTTGAGTCGGGTGTTCGGCGGTCAGGCGTGTCCGGCGGGGCGGTCGCTCAGCGATCGCCCATCTGGACGTAGTCGCGTTCGGTGTAGCCGGTGTAGAGCTGACGCGGACGGCCGATCTTGGTGGTCGGGTCCTCGTGCATCTCGCGCCAGTGGGCGATCCACCCGGGCAGGCGTCCCAGCGCGAACAGCACGGTGAACATGCGCGTGGGGAAGCCCATCGCACGGTAGATGACACCGGTGTAGAAATCCACGTTCGGGTACAGCTTGCGCTCGATGAAGTAGTCGTCGTTGAGGGCGACCTCTTCGAGACCTTTCGCGATGTCGAGCAGATCGTCCTGCACGCCAAGCGATTCCAGGATCGTGTCGGCGGTCTTCTTCACGATCGCGGCGCGCGGATCGTAGTTCTTGTAGACGCGGTGACCGAAGCCCATGAGCTTGACGCCGGCTTCCTTGTTCTTCACCCGCTTCATGAAGTCCTTGGTGTCGCCACCGTCGGCGCGGATGTCGTCGAGCATCTCGAGCACGGCCTGGTTGGCGCCGCCGTGCAGCGGACCCCAGAGTGCGTTGATGCCGCCGGAGATCGAGGTGAACAGGTTGGCCTGCGACGACCCGACGAGGCGGACGGTCGAGGTCGAGCAGTTCTGCTCGTGGTCGGCGTGCAGGATGAACAGCATGTCGAGGGCCTTGGCGACCTCGGGGTTGACCTCGTAGGGCTCCGCGGGGAAGCCGAAGGTCATCCGCAGGAAGTTCTCGACCAGGCTCAGCGAGTTGTCGGGGTAGAGGAACGGCTGACCCGCCGACTTCTTGTACGCGTAGGCCGCGATGGTCGGCAGCTTCGCGAGGAGGCGGATGGTCGACAACTCGACCTGCTCGTCGTCCTTGGGGTCGAGCGAGTCCTGGTAGTACGCCGACAGCGCGTTCACCGCACTCGAGAGCACCGGCATCGGGTGCGCGTTGCGGGGGAAGCCGTCGAAGAAGCGCTTGAGATCCTCGTGCAGGAGCGTGTGGCGCTGGATCTTGGTGGTGAAGTCCTCCAGCTGCGACGGAGTCGGGAGCTCGCCGTAGATGAGCAGGTAGCTCACCTCGATGAAGGTCGACTTCTCGGCCAGCTGGTCGATCGGGATCCCGCGGTAGCGCAGGATGCCGGCGTCGCCGTCGATGTAGGTGATGGCCGACTTGGTCGACGCGGTGTTCACGAAGCCACCGTCGAAGGTGGTCAGATCGGTCTCGGCCAGGAATTTGCCGAGTGCGACCGAGTCGGTGCCCTCGGTGGCCTTCAGGATCGGGAGCTCCAGCTGTCCACCGGGGTAGGTGAAGGTCGCTGAGGCCGTGTCGGACGCCTGGTCGGCTGGGACTGTTTCAGCAGACACACGAACCCCTTATTCAGATCAGAGATTTTTACAGTGTCCGGGTAGGACACACAGGTACAACCTAGTCGCTTCTCAGCTCGCCCGCCCACGGAGGGTCGGCGCCGGGCCTCGACACCGTCACCGCAGCCACGTGAGCTGCGAATTCGGCCGCTTCTCGCCACTGTTCGGCGGTCAGCGAACGCACCGCGTCCGGGGAGAGCCGACCGTGCCTGTCCAGGTGGTGGACAAGGCCTCCGAGGACGCTGTCCCCCGCGCCGATGGTGTCGACGACGTCGACGGACGGCGCCGGCGCGGTCACCTCACCGGCCGCGCTGCGAACGGTGATCCCCGACGCCCCGGCAGTGGTGACGACCGCGGCCACGCCGTCGTCCAGCCAGTCCGCCGCGGTGCTGCCCGCGGGCCCCTCGCCCAGCCAGGCCGCGTCCTCGTCGGAGAGCTTGATCAGGTCCACCGACGACATCCAGCCGCGAAAACGGCGCCGGTAGTCGTCGGGGTCGTCGATGACCGCGGGCCGGATGTTCGGGTCCAGCACCACGACTCGACCCTCGGCGCGGCATCGGCGCATCAGGTTCTCGTACACCGTCGCGCCGGGCTGGAGCACCAGCGACAGGGTCCCGAAGGTCACCGCCGCCACGGTCGGCGGCAGCGCGCCGGGATCGGTGACCGCACGGTCGGCGGTGCCCTCCACGTAGAAGGAATAGCGTGCCGATCCGTCGTCGGCGATGGTCGCCAGGGCCAAGGAGGTGGGCTCGTCGCGACGCTGGACCAGCGCGGTTCCCACCCCGGCCGCGCGGAGCGCGTCGACGATCGCATCGCCATAGGTGTCGGTGGAGACGGCGGAGAGCAGCGACACCGCACTTCCCAACCGTCCCAGGGTGATCGCCACGTTGAACGGACCACCGCCGAGGGCGGGCTGCAGGGGCGCCAGGCTTCCGCGGGCCGCCTCGTGCCCACTCCCGCCCTGCTGCACGACATCGACCAGCGCCTCGCCGCAGACGACGATCTCTCTCACGGTCTCTCCTCGCATTCGCGTGGGCTCACCGAGCCCCGGCACGTCCCCGAGTCTGCCATCGCACCGCGGGCACACGTCGGAGTTCGCGGGGTGGGACATCGAGTCGCTCGCGGTAGATTCGATCCATGCACGAGCTGCCGGCGGGCCCCGACGCGGTGGTCCTCGACTTCTCGGCCGAGGTCACCCCATCGGCCGCGGTACTGGCGGCGACCAGGGCGTTGCGCGCTGCGATCGATCACGGCGAGCTCGCCGAGGTGACCGATCTCGTGCCCAGCGCGCACACCCTCCTGGTCCAGGCGAGCCCGGGTGGCGGCCTCGACGAGCTCGGTGTCCGCCGGGCCCTGCGACGCCGTGGAACCGGCACCGTCCACGACACGCAAACAGCCGAGGAGATCGTCGTCCCGGTCGTCTACGACGGCGCCGATCTCGCCGATGTCGCTGCGGCACTGGACATGACGGGCGACGAGGTGGTCGAGGTGCACTGCCGCACCCGATGGCGCGTCCAGTTCATGGGCTTTGCACCGGGTTTCGGATATCTCGTCGCCGACGACGAGGCACCACACCCGTTCGACGCGGTCGGTCGACGCCGGGAGGCGCGCACGAACGTCCCGGAGGGGTCGGTCGCGATCGCGGCCGGGTACAGCGCGGTGTATCCGAAGTCGAGCCCCGGAGGTTGGCAGTTGCTGGGCCGCACCGATGCCCGCCTGTGGGACGCGCATGCCGATCCCCCCGCCCTGTTCACCGCGGGCCGGGTGGTGCGTTTCACCGACGCCGGGGGCGGGCGCCGATGACGTCGCTGACAGTTCTCGCGCCGGGACCTCTGGCGACCGTCCAGGACGCCGGTCGCCCCGGGTACGCGCACCTGGGCGTCCCGCGGTCGGGGGCCGCGGATCGGGCGGCCCGCGCGCTCGCCAATCGCCTTGTGGGCAACGCGGAATCGGCGGCGGTTGTCGAGACGACGCTGGGCGGGTTGCGGATTCGCGTCGACGCCGACGTGTTGGTGTCGGCGACCGGGGCGGACACCGTGGTGCGTCGCAACGGAATCCCGGCGGGGCTCGCCGCGGCCCTCGTGCTGCGTGCCGGTGACGAGCTGGCGCTCGACGCACCCACCTGGGGGTTGCGCAACTACGTCGCCGTGCGAGGCGGGATCGACGTCGAGCCGGTGTTGGGCTCGCGGTCGACCGACACCCTCTCCGGGCTCGGGCCGCCCCCTCTCGACACGGGTGCGCTGCTGCCCGTGGGTGGCACCGCACGCGAGTGGCCGACCGCGTTGACCGCCCCGGCGAACAGCGAGCATCCCCGGGTCGTCGTCCTGGAATGCCATACCGGCCCGCGGGCGGATCATCTCGTCGCGCCGGCCGACCTGTGCGTCGGATCCTGGCTGGTCGGAACGGACAGCAATCGCGTGGGCGTGCGCATCGACCGCGCCGAGGGCTCGGCGCATCCCCTCCTCGCCCATCGCGACGGCGCCGCGGAGCTCCGCTCGGAAGGCATCGCCCACGGGTCGATCCAGGTCCCGCCGAGTGGCCGTCCGGTCATCTTCCTCGCCGATCACCCGGTCACCGGCGGCTACCCGGTGGTCGCGGTCCTCACCGCGGAAGCGGTGGACCTCGCCGCGCAGGTGGTTCCCGGATCGGAGATCCGATTCCGACAGCGCTGATCGGAGATCCGATTCCGACAGCGCTGATCGGAGATCCGATTCCGACAGCGCTGATCGGAGGAATGCGACGTTTCGGATTCGCCGGCCACGGGAAGGCATAGGCGAGCGTCCCGATAGGAGGTACGAGCGTGAGTGATCCGTCTGTGAACGACCTGTCGACCGTGCAGCTCGTCGAACGTCTGCAACAGCAGACGACGACCCTGGTGAAGACCGAGCTGCAACACGCGGTCGCCGAGATGAAGGGCAAGGGCACCCGGATCGGAGTGGGTGCCGGGATCTCCGGTGCGGGCACGTTGCTGGTGTTGTTCGGCCTCGGCACTCTGGTGGCGGCAGCCGTGCTCGGGCTGGCGAACGCGGTACCGGCATGGCTGGCCGCGGTGATCGTCGGCGTGGTCCTGCTGGTCATCGGTGGGGCCGCCGCCGCGATCGGGGCCAAGCGAGCCAAGTCCGCGGTGCCGCCGGCGCCGGAGCGCACCGTCGAGAGCGTCCAGCGCGACGTGGCGACCGTGAAGGAGCATCTGTAGATGAGTGACACACCCGAGAACAACGCCCCGGCCGACAACCCGCCTCCGGTGGAGCAGCAACGTCAGGAGCTGGCCGAGACCGTGGACGCGCTGGCCGCCAAGCTGGACGTCCCGGCGCGGGTGAACGACGCGGCGTCGAAAACCGCGCACACCGCGCAGGAGAAGGCCCAGGAGAATCAGACGGTGCTGATCGGCGCGGCGGTGGCCGCCGTGCTGGCCGTCGGCGGCATCATCATCCTCCGTCGTCGTCGTCGACGCGGCTGACCTCCGGACACGTCCGCCCCCAGTTGATCATCGAATGAGCGAGGAATTCACATGAGTGCCGTTTCGAAGGCGATGTACAAACCGATGTCCCTGGCGACCAGCGTGCTCGGCGGTATCGCCGCGGGTGCGGTGTTCGGCCAGATCTGGAAGCGGATCTCCGATGACGAGTCGGCACCCGATCCCAAGGATCTCGAGCGCACCAACACGGAGGTCCTGGTGGCCGCCGCGTTGCAGGGCCTCGTCTTCGGACTCGTCAAGGCCGCGGTCGACCGAGCCGGCGCCCGCGGCTACCGGGCCGTGACCCACGAGAATCCCGAGTGATCCACGGTTGACACCCGAGTGAGACGAACCTAGTGTTTCGTCTCATGACCGAGGTTGTGGACGCTGCGCCGGAGACCTGTCCCGTACACGCCGACGATGCCGCATCGGCACACGGATACGAGCCTCTCGGTCCGGACTCGCTGACCTGGCAGATCTGGGGCACCTGGACGGGCATGTTCCAGGGCCTGTGGGCCGGATCGATCCAGAACATGCATCCCAAGCTGGGCGCCGCCGTGTGGGACCACTCGGACTTCTTCGGCGAGCGATGGCAGCGCCTGATGCGTTCCCTGTACCCCATCAGCGGTGTCGTCTTCGATTCCGTCGTCCCCGGGGCGCAGACCGGGCTGGAGGTGCGCGACTACCACCGGACCGTGAAGGGCACGATGGAGGACGGGTCCCGCTATCACGCACTGGATCCCGACGTCTTCTACTGGGCCCACGCCACGTTCTGGTACGGCAACGTCCGACTGTGCGAACGTTTCGGCCCCTTCCTCACCGAGGACCAGAAGCGTCAGCTCTTCGAGGAGTCCAAGGCCTGGTACGCCCAGTACGGCGTGTCCATGCGTCCCGTCCCGGACACCTACGAGGACTTCCTGGAGTACTGGGACCACATGTGCCGCAACGTGCTCCGTGATCACGTTTCGGTCCGCACGGTGCTCGACATCACCCAGCTGCCACCCCCACCCTTTCTGAGCTTCATCCCGACGTGGCTGTGGGACCGGTATCTCGTGCCGCAGAACCAGAAGCTGTTCATGTGGCTGACCACCGGGTTCTACGACGAGCCGGTTCGCGAGATCCTCGGCCTCGAGTGGACCGACACGGACGAGCGGCGATTCCGGTTGCTGGGCAAGGGCATCAACCTCGTGATGCACCGGCTCCTACCCAAGCGGGCGCTGCGGCATCCGCGCCCGCGCGACGCGTGGGACCGCGTGACCGGCAGGGTTGCCGCGGACGCACCGATCGTGCACACGCCCACGCGGAACCTGCCCCCGGAGAGCGAGCGCGACAATCCGATGCACTACTGCCCGGTGACCGCCGCACGGCGCGCGTCCTACCCCGGCGTGCTCACAGCGGACTGAGACGCAGGCATCACCTACTGCTGACCCTGACTTCGCCGCATGGCCTGCCGGACCCGCCCGGCCTCCCGGGTGGCGTGCGGGTTCGGACGTCCGGCGCGCGAGCCGGCGAGTTTCGCACCGATGTGCTCACCCACGGTGATCGGCGAGTAGCGGCTGCCGGCCCCCACGCACGATGGCAGCGTCGTGATCATCGCGTCGAGGTTCCCGTCGTGGAAGTAGGCCGCGGATCGACGCCGCTCCACCGTGCCGTCGACGATCGGCGGCTTGACCCGGTGCAGGGTCGACGTCCATCGCTCGTTGGTCCAGCGCGCCATCAGGTCGCCCAGATTGATCAGCAGCGCACCGTCGGCCGGACTCACGTCGTGCCACTCGCCTTCTTGGTCCAGTACCTGCAGGCCCCTGACCTGGTCGGCCCACAGCACCGTCACGATCCCGTAGTCAGTGTGCTCCCCCATGCCGGTCAGCTCGCCGTCCAGTTCGATCTCGCCCGGCGGCAACGCGTAATTGTTCATCCGGAGGACGTCGAGGGAATGGTCGGTGAAACCCTCGAAGAAGTCCGCGGGCAGGTCGAGGGCGTCGGCGAAGATCCTGGTCAGCGTGTGGGCGACGCGTCGGGCTTCGCTGAAGTACGCCGAGACCGCCGCCTGGAAGTGGGCCACGGCCGGCCAGGTGTTGCTCGCGTACTGGTCGGCCGGCAGGTCCAGTTCGGGGTATTGCGTCGCCTCGACGCCGACGTTGTAGGCCTCGAAGAAGTCGTTCATGCGTCCGGCGGATTCGACGCCGAGCGACAGTGACAGGGATTCCGACTTCGGCGGCGCGTACCCGCGATTGATCTCCGGCGGTGTGCGGTAGGTCTTCTTCAGCTCGAGCGGCAGGGCGAAGAAGTCGTCCATGACCGCGGTGAACTCGTCGATGACCGCGGCGGGGATCTCGTGCCCGACGACCTGGATGAAGCCGACCGAACTCGCCGCATCGTCGAACCTCGCGGCCACCACTGCCCGGTCGGCGGGATCGCCGTTGCGCATGTACGGCGAGATGTCGATGAGCGGCACGTCGAATCCGGTGGCGGCGGCGGTCATGGCGTCCATGGTGGCACCGATCGCCGGGCCGCGCTGAGCGGCGAACTCGTCTCTCAGGTGCGCTGACCGGCGCGGTAGTGCACGAACGCCGGGATCATCAGCGCGGCCACCATCGTCGCGATCACGACCGCGATGCCGCCGAAAGCCGTTGCGGCGGCCACTCCGATCGAGGCGGCCGCGGCGCCGTGGGCGACGTCGGCGATCCGTGGGCCGCCGGCCACCACCACGATGAACACACCCTGCAGTCGGCCGCGCACCTCGTCGGTCGCGGCCGCCAGCAGGATCGTCTGCCGGAACGCCGCCGACGCCATGTCGGCCGCGCCACCGATCATCAGCAGCACGACCGCGACGACGAGCATCGGCATGGCCGCCCCGTCGGCGAACGACACAGCGATCCCGGTCCCCGTGATCGCCAACCCCCAGATGATGATGCACACGATCACCGCGAGACCCTGGCGCTGCACGCGGGCGACCCAACCCGAGAAGATGCCGCCGACGACGGCGCCCGCGGAGATCGCCGTGAACAGCAGGGCGAAGGCGATGCCACCGCCCTCGGGTCCGCCGAAGTTCTCGTGGGCCATCTGTGGGAACAGCGCCCGCGGCATGCCGAAGATCATGGCGATGAGGTCGACGAGGAAGGACGCCAGGAGAATCTTGTGCCCGGCCAGGTAACGGAGGCCTTCCAGTACCGAACGCAGGCCCGCCACCTTGGGCGCGGCGTCACTCTCCGGCCGGAGGGACGGCAACATCGCGACGGCGATGAGCGTCGGCAACAGGAACAACGTGTCGACGAAGTACAGCAGCGAATACCCGAGGACCGGGATCAGAGAGCCGCCGACGAGTGGCCCGGCGATGGCGCCGGCCTGCATGACCGTCATGTTCAGCGACAGCGCCGCGGGCAGATCCTTGGCGTCGAGCAGCCGTGGCAGCACGGCCGTCCGGGTGGGCTGGTTCACGGCGAAGAAGGCCTGCTGAACGGCGAAGAGCACCAACACGATCCACACGTTCTGCCCGCCCATCGCGGCCTGCACCCAGAAGAGAGCGCTGCAGACGATGAGGCCGATCGTCGTGATGATCAACAGGGTCCGGCGGTCGACCACGTCGGCCAGCGCCCCACCCCACAGCCCGAAGACGACGAGCGGAACCAGGCCGAAGACGCCGGTCAGCCCGACGTACGCCGAGCTTCCGGTGACCTCGTAGATCTGGGCCGGCACGGCGACGACACTCAGCTGCGCGCCGATCACGGTGACGATGTTCGCCAGCCACAGCCGCCGGAAGTACTGATTGCGCAGCGGCGCGGTGTCGGCGAGAAGGCGGGCCATTTCCACGATGCTATGACCGCCACCCGGCGTCGTGTCACTCAGGCCGACACGTGCCTGTGGAGCGTGGCCACGGCGTGGGCGCCGCCCTCCGCTATGGTCATGTCCGCCCGAGGCGCACTCGCACCTGGGTCGGGGCTTCGAGAAGGGGATGCACATGGGTGTTCGGCGCTGGATGACGGTGGTGACGGTCGCGGTGGCCGTCGTGCTCGGCCTCGGGATCCCGGGGGCGGCACAGGCCAGTCCGCGGTATCCGACCACCGGTGATCGCATCACGGTTCAGGTCGCCTCGGATCAGCAGAGCGCCTACAGCTTCTGGTGGGTCGACGGCCACAACCGGATGTCGCCTCGCGCGGCCCGGGTGGGTGCGAACCTGAGCCATTACGATTCGACGACCCGCTTGTGGTCGACCACAACCACTTTCACCTCGCACCGGAAACGGCAGCAGACGGCCGCGAACATCACGTCGTGGGGCGGTTACGCCCGCTGCACGATCTGGGTGAACGGCGTGCGCGTGTCCCACCATGTGTATCGGGCGCCGGTCTTCGCCCAGGCGCAGTGCGGTATCGCCGGACTCGACCCGAACCGCCTCGACTACCGCTGACCGGCCAGGGGCAACGGCTCTGCGGTCACGGCTGCAGCCGCTCGGCTCGCCAGGTGTGATCGACGTGGGTCAGCCGAACCCGGTTGTGCAGGCGGTTCGCTCGCCCCTGCCAGAATTCGACCTCGACCGGGGCGATGCGGTACCCGCCCCAGTCCGGCGGGACCGGCACCTCCGCACCGCCGTCGAAGCCGCCGTAGTCCTCCGCGAGCGCGGCGGCCTTCTGTTCCAGTTCGGCGCGGCTGCCGATGGGGTGTGACTGCTGCGACGCCGCGGCCGACAACTGCGAACCGCGGGGTCGCAGCTCCCAGTACGCCTGGATCTCCTCGGCGCTGACGTGTTCCACCGGACCGCGGAAGTGCACCTGACGCTCCAGGGCGATCCAGGGAAACGTCACCGAGGCATACGGATTCGCCGCGAGATGCCGGCCCTTGTCCGAGTCGTAACCGGTGAAGAAGACCACACCGTTCGCGTCGACGCCCTTGCACAGGACGGTGCGCGTCGACGGCCGGCCCTCGGCATCGGCCGTTCCGAGGACCATCGCGTTGGGCTCGGCGATGCGGGCGTCGATGGCTTCGCGTAGCCACACATGGAAGAGGTCCAGCCACGGCGGGTCGCCGCGCAGCCAACTCGGGTCGAGGTTCTCGCGGATGCCGTCGGCACCGGCGGCGCGGTCACCCTCGCCGATATTGGGTGGGATGCCGCCGCCGTATCCGACGCGCATGTTCGGCAGGTCGATGGGGTCGCGAGGCTCGTCCAGCACTTTCCTGACGCTACTCCGACCCCGCTCGTTACTCCGGGGTACACGCGGGGCGTCCTACTGATCTACAGTTCGTCGTGGATCGCATCCCCGCGGATCGACGTCCGGACCGTTTCCGTCCGGGCGGATTCACGAGACAGCGGATGCACGACACAGACGTCGAGTGAGGTGGGTTGCCATGGCCAACACTGTTCCCGAGGATTTCGTCGCCGGACTCGAGGGCGTGGTGGCCTTCACGACCGACATCGCCGAACCGGACAAGAACGGCGGCAACCTCCGCTATCGCGGCGTCGACATCGAGGACCTAGTCGAGAACAAGGTGACCTTCGCCGACGTGTGGGCCCTTCTGGTCGACGGCAAGTTCGGCGACGGCCTGCCGCCGGCCGAACCGTTCCCACTGCCGATCCACACCGGTGACGTGCGGGTGGACGTCCAGGCCGCGCTCGCCATGCTCGCGCCGATCTGGGGGTACCAGCCGCTTCTCGACATCGACGACGAGACCGCCCGCGACAACCTCGCCCGCGCGTCGGTGATGGCGCTGTCCTACGTGGCGCAGTCGGCCCGCGGCATCCACCAGCCCGCGGTCCCCCAGCACGTGATCGACGAATGCGACACCGTCACCGCTCGTTTCATGACGCGCTGGAAGGGCGACCCCGATCCCCGGCACATCGCCGCGATCGATGCCTATTGGGTAAGCGCCGCCGAGCACGGGATGAACGCCTCGACATTCACCGCGCGGGTGATCGCCTCCACCGGGGCCGACGTCGCGGCCTCGCTCTCGGGCGCGATCGGCGCCATGTCCGGCCCCCTGCACGGCGGAGCCCCCGCCCGCGTGCTGCCGATGATCGAAGAGGTCGAGAACACCGGGGACGCACGAGGACTCGTGAAGGGAATCCTGGACCGCAAAGAGAAGCTCATGGGCTTCGGGCACCGGGTGTACCGCGCGGAGGATCCGCGCGCCCGCGTACTGCGCCGCACCGCACAGGAATTGGACGTCCCTCGCTTCGAGATCGCCGCGGCACTCGAGCAGGCCGCGCTCACCGAACTCCGGGAACGGCGCCCCGACCGCGCCATCGAGACCAACGTCGAGTTCTGGGCGGCGGTCATCCTCGACTTCGCCGAGGTGCCGACGCACATGATGCCCGCGATGTTCACCTGTGGCCGGACCGCCGGCTGGTGCGCGCACATCCTGGAGCAGAAGCGCCTCGGAAAGCTCGTCCGCCCGGCCGCGATCTACACCGGCCCGAGCCCCCGGCGCCCCGAAGACGTCGAGGGCTGGGGCGACGTCGTGAAGCCGGGCCTGTAGGTCCCTTCCACAGCCGCGGCCACGTTCAGCCTGGTCGGGTCGGTTGTGGACACCCGGTCGTCGGGTCGCGGCCGGCATCGTAAAGTGTTCCCCAAGTCACGTGCTCACAACGACTGTCGGGGGAACGATGAGCGGGGATTTTGTCGTCAATTCAGGTGCGATGGACGGCGTCGCAGGTGCACTCGAGGGCATGGGGTACTTCATCGAGTCCGCGCCGCGGCCGGACATCAGCGCGACCATCAGCTCAGCGATGCCGAACTCACCGCTCGTCGGCGCGGGTGCCGACGCCACCGCGAAGCTGACGCAGGCACAGACAGCCGTATCCGGGCAGTGGGAGACGTTCGCCTCCGCGGTACGTGCGGCTCGCACGATCGCGGTGGACGTCGACGACGAGAACGCGACCAAGTTCCGGACGCTGTCCACGCTCCCAGACAGCGAGGCGCCCCGATGAGTGGGAGCCCGGCTCTCACCAAGGTGATCATGGATTCGTGGCGGCCGTGGGAGCTGGCGGAAGCAAAGTTGACCGGGCTCTCCGACGCCATCCGCGAGAACTCTGAGGCTGCGGAACGAACGGTCGACCAGGTGCCGAACACGTCCTGGGCCGGCGGCGCCAGGTCTGCGGCCAATGCGCGGGCGAGTGACCAGAACGGATGGGCAAAGAAGGTCGCCGGCAAGGTCGACGACCTCCAGACGGCGCTGAACAATGCCGCTTCGGCAATCGACTCGTCGAAGACTGCCGTGAACGGTGCCCTGCTCGGCGCCTCGATGCAGCGCTTCGTGCTCATCAGCGAGTCCGACCCGGCGTGGCAGATGCGGTACGTCCCGAAGGACGACGACGACCTCACTCCTGGTCAGATAGCCGACAAGGAACGCGAGATGACCAGCTACGTGAAGGGGAAAGCCGACGAGCTGGCCGCCACAGCCTCTGACCACGCCGCGCTGATCCGGACCTCGGTAGGAAATCTCGACACCATCGCACCGCCGGCGCTCACGCTCAGCGCGCAAGACGGGCGCCGTCACGGCCAGCTGGCCGCCGATGGTTGGACCGACGAAGAGGCTGCCGCGGTCGGACGCAACTTGCGAGCCGCGGGTCTGAGCGACGAACAGATCGCCCGGCTGATGAACGGCGAGAAGCTGGACGACGTCCCGCGTGGTGTCCAGGAGTACCTGCACACGTTCTACGGCTCTGTGGGCTCCGAAGGGCTCTTCGACTTGAAGTCCAAGTTCGACGGCATGCACACACCCGTCGGAGACTCGTGGTCCAAGGCGCTCGGCCAAGGTCTCCTCACCCTGTCGAACGAGAACGTCGGCGCGAATACCGGGTATCAGTACCTGCCCGGCTGGGTGCAGGACTGGGCGAGCAACCACAACTCCAATGACGGAGCGCGAATCCGGAGCTTCGATGTCCCACTCGCCGGTCTCCTCTCCCACTCCGGAACCGTTCCGCCGGGAGAAAGATTTGGCACCGAACTCATACGTAAAGCTGCGGGCGGTGCCGGCCGGAGCGCCGACGACAGCGGCTTGTTAGCGCCCGAGACCAACTACGGCGGGCCCCACGACGACCACTCGGCACTCAAACAAAACTACGAGGATACGATCCGAACCTTCTTGGAAGTAGGCACCAGGAATCATGAGGCGTCGGCCGCCATCCTCACCGGCGAGTATTCCAGCGGTGAGAAGCTCGCCGACTACGACAGAGACACCATGGTCGGATATGTCCTCAAGCACGACTGGGACGACGGGGGCGATGTCGCGGGTGGTCTCATCGATTGGATCAGGGACAGTGGCGGAAGTGGTGACCCGACCAGAGTCGCCCTAGCGGACCGCGCGTTCAGCGGACTATTCGATTTCACCACGTCTACCGCCGACTCCAACAACTTCTCGACGTTGATGAACGCCAACACCGCTGGAGATGCAATCGGAAAAATCAATCCACATCTGGCGGGCGCCCTCCGAGAGGCATCCCTGCCGTATCTGAACATCCTTGCGGGCGGCGAGTCGACAGTGCATGGCCACCCAGGATTCGATCCCGAGGTTGCGCCCGACGAGATGCAGCGCCGCGCAGCACGCCTCTTCACCCTTATCGCGAGCGATAACACCTACGGAGCGCCGACTGACGAGAATCCCGACGGCACAGGGGCGGGCGCAGACCTGTATCGCGACATTCTCGATCAGACAATTCGAAACGGCACCGCCGCAGGCGACCTGGCGTCCACAGAACCGCACCAAGCGCGATCATTGGCTGAGCTAAGCGCGAATCTCCGCGCCTTAGGGCAGTCCGGACTGTATGGAGCCGAGTACGATCTCCAGCTTGACGAGGACGTCAGAACGGAGGCCGAGAATGCTGCGGACACAAAAGTCCGAAACATAGTTACGTCTGCATCCGCTGGATTGACCGGTGTCCCTCATCCGGCTGTGATTGCTGTAGGAGCCGCGGGCACGGCGGCATCACCTTGGCTGCTGCCCGCGGAATCTGCAGGCGACATAGAATTCCGCCCTCCTACCGGTGTCGGGTCAGGTGGCACGGCAGCCGAAGACGAGATTCGCCTCGTTTACGGTGCCCTTCGGGGGATCGACGCAGCACCAGACGTCGGTGCACCCGCCGAATGGTACAGCGGGGACGGGCGACTCAAGCCGCTTGCAGACATCCTCTCAGAGCACAAGGGAGACCAAGGCGAACTCCTGAGTGCGATGGAAGGGGCCTTAGACAACCCACAGTTGGTGGAATCGCTGCGTGCCGGTACCAGCACCGGCAACCAACAAGGGCGATTGAACTTCGATCCCACCGACCCCGACAATTATGACGACATGATCCTGAACGGTTCAGAGTAGATGAGAATCAGACGCGGCACTTCTGCCGTACTGGTCATGATGGCGTTTGCTGGGACCGGTTGTGCAACCTCGGATGCCCCGCTTGAACAATCAGTCACATTCAGCTCACAGTCGGCATCATCCACCGTCGCTCCGCAGGATTACCGCTACCCCTCCGAGACCGCAGGGCCATACAACGTCGTCTGGTCGGCCTCAGAGGGAATCGATCTTCACAGCAGGCCGGCCGAGCTCGCTCGTGCGTACGTCGAATCCTGCCAATTGTCGGTATTCGGGAGACAGGCCACTTATCCTGGCGCGGTTGCAGCCGCCCCAGAGCCTAGCGTTGTGAACAGGGTCGGTTGCCTTTTCGCACCGAAGCGGCCCGAGGGCTGGTTCCCGGCGCTCTCCGGCACGATGTACGCCCACATCGCGGAGATTCGAGCGTCAGAACGTGAGCTATCCGCCCGGGGTTGCTCCCTGCGCAGCGGTCGAGCCGAGGTGCGTACGGGAGAACCAGAAAGCGCCTATCTGAGTGCATACGAGTTCAGCTTCACAGCCAAACTCCCCCCGAATGCGGTGGATCCGCGATCGAATATCCCGCGAACGGCGGCACCGGGAACTGGAACACGGGCGCCGCAATTCGATGTTTTCTATCCATGGAAGTTCGACGCGGTGCCATGGGGCATCCGCCCCCCTCCGCAACCGCCCTTCAACGAGCGGCCCTGTTCTCGATGGGCAGCCGGGATGCTCGATCGGATCCCGGCGTACTCCGGTCAGAGCCCGTTCGCACCTGACGGGTCCTCGGCGGAGTTGGTGCCGAAACTGTCCGGCGAACAAGGGTTCCCGACTCTGCCTCAATCACCCGCGTGGCCCGAGCCCTGACCAGACAGCAGCCAGAACAGTTTCCAGCCCTCTAAGTTTCGGCGTGGCTCTCCCTGAGGTAGCGATAGCTGCAGTGCCGTACGACGGTGTAGATCCCACCACTGGGTTGTGCAATCCTCCGCGCGTCTGAAATGCGGAGGACTTCTCAGCGCACGCCCAGGCGCGGAATCATATGGCGCCGAACAGATCCGTTCGGAACCTCATCGTCGTCGCCATCACCTCCGGCGGCAGCCAGGCGATCTTCCGGAAGCTCAACTCGTCCGGCGGGACACGTTGACGCAGTTCGTCGCGCATTCTCGAACCGGATCGTCGAACGCCAGTCCTCATGCCCCGGCACCTGACTGCTGCGAAGCCCGCGAATATGCGATTTCGTCCGAATCAGCGCTGCTTGAACCGGCGAAACCTGCTGAATCAGCGCGCACGTGCGGCGTCCAGCCGAGGTGCAATAGTCGTCGCTTCTCGCAGGTTGCAGGGACCGAACCCGAGGTGGCCGGGGCCACTCCCTAGAATTGCCGTCATGAGCGAAGCCGCCACCGCATCCATCACCCTGCCCGCCGACCTGCTGCCGTCGGACGGCCGCTTCGGTTGCGGGCCGTCGAAGGTTCGCCCCGAGCAGTTGCAGTCCCTCGTCGACACCGGCGCGTCGGTGTTCGGCACCAGCCACCGTCAGGCGCCGGTGAAGAACGTCGTCGGCTCGATCCGCGAGGGGCTGTCGGACCTGTTCTCGCTGCCCGAGGGCTACGAGGTCGTGATCTCCAACGGCGGCACCACGGCATTCTGGGACGCCGCGGCGTTCGGCCTGATCAAGCAGCGTTCACTGCACCTCACCTATGGCGAATTCTCGTCGAAGTTCGCGACGGTCTCGAAGAAGGCACCCTTCCTCGAGTCGCCCGCGGTCATCTCGACCGACCCCGGCACCGCGCCCGACCCGGCCGCGCTGACCGTCGACGACTTCGGCGGCGTCGACCTCATCGGCTGGGCCCACAACGAGACCTCGACGGGCGTCGCAGTGCCCGTCGTCCGACCCGCCGGCTCGGATGACGCGCTCATCGCCATCGACGCCACCTCGGGTGCGGGCGGTCTGCCCGTGAACGTCGCCGACGCCGATGTCTACTACTTCGCGCCGCAGAAGTGCTTCGCCTCCGACGGTGGGCTCTGGGTCGCCCTGATGAGCCCGCGTGCGCTCGCCCGGGTCGCCGAGATCGCCGAGACCGATCGCTGGTGCCCGGAGTTCCTCTCGCTGCCGACCGCGGTCGACAACAGCAGCAAGAACCAGACGTACAACACCCCGGCTGTCGGATCGCTGCTGCTGTTCGCCAACCAGATCGAGTGGATGAACAACAACGGCGGCCTGGACTGGTGCGTCTCGCGCACCGCCGATTCCAGCTCGCGCCTCTACCAGTGGGCGGAGGCCAGCCAGTTCGCGACCCCGTTCGTGACCGAGGCAGCCAACCGCAGCCAGGTCGTCGGCACCATCGACTTCAACGACGATGTGGATGCCGCCGCCGTCGCCAAGATCCTTCGCGCACACGGGGTCGTCGACACCGAGCCCTACCGCAAGCTGGGCCGGAACCAGCTGCGCATCGGCATGTTCCCGGCCATCGAGCCCGAGGACGTCAGCAAGCTCACCGAGTGCATCGACTACATCGTCGAGCGCCTCTGACCGCCTCGTCGACCATCCACCGCCGGCGCGCCGCACAGATCGTTGCGGCGCGCCGGTTGTGCTTCGCCGAACCGGTAGCCTGGTTCCCACAGACCACATCCGACGCATCGACCGCTGGCGTCGCTTGAGCCCCACGCGTGCTGAACTGCGGTTTTGCCGCGTGTCCCACAGTGAATCGGCAGATCGGTGAGTTAATGTGACCCCAATGCGTGCACCCACCGGAGGAGGAGCAGATGCGTGAGCTCCGCGTCGTCGGAGTGGAAACCGACGGCTCCCATGTCATCTGTCAAGACCCGCAATCGGGAGAGAAATTCCGGATCGCCTCCGATGAACGCCTCCGCGCCGCTGCCCGCGGTGACATCTCACGACTGGGACAGATCGAGATCGAGATGGAGAGTGCATTGCGGCCACGCGAGATCCAGGCACGAATCCGAGCGGGTGCAACCGTCGCCGAGGTGGCGGCCGCAGCAGGGGTGGGTGTCGACAAGATCGAACGCTTCGCCCACCCGGTCCTTCTCGAACGCAGCCGCGCCACCGAACTCGCCGGCGCCGCGCATCCCATCCGCCACGACGGCCCCGCCGTCGCCACTCTCGTCGAGTCCGTCGCCGAGGGACTCGTCGCCTACGGGCAGAATCCCAACGACGCCGACTGGGACGCGTGGAAGGGCGACGACGGCTACTGGGTGGTGCAGGTGGCCTGGAGCGTCGGGCGCACCGACAACCTCGCGCACTGGCGCTATCAGCCGGGTTCGCACGGTGGCAGCGTCGACCCGCTGGACGATCTCGCCGACGAGCTCACCCACCCCGAGACCATCGCGCCCCGTCGCCGGCTGACCCCGGTCGCCACCCCCGAAGTCGCCGTCGAGACGACCCCGGACGGACGCGAAGAGGTCACCATCGACGCGAACTCGATCATCGGCGCGCAGCGCGCCCGCCACGACCGGCGGCCCGCTGTCGAGGACGACGGCGCCGTACCGTTCGACTTCGGGTTCGACGACGACCAGCCCGCCGGTGCGAGCGAGACCGCAGGCACCCCGGACGAGCCCACGTCCGCACCTGCTGTCGACGCGGAGTCCGAGGACGAGGACGCGCCGGCCGCCGGCGCCTCCGGCCCTGAGCGTCCGCGCCGGAAGAAGACGCGCAAACCTGCTGTCCCGGCGTGGGAGGATGTCCTGCTCGGCGTGCGCAGCAACGGGAACAGCTGAGTGGGCTCGGCGCGCGCGGCCACCGTCTGGTTCATCGACTCCGACGATCCGGCCTCGATCCTCCGCACCGGTCCGGCCAACGACTCCCAGCACGCCCACCAGCTGGCCACCGCCGTCTTCGGCGACAGCGTGCTCGTCCCTCTCGTGGACACCGATCTCGCGACCGCGGCCGCGGCCCACGACACCCATGTCTACGCGGGCTTCTACGGCCCACTGGCCGTCGTGTCCTGCTCGTTGTTCGAGACGACCACACCGTCGACACTGACGCGCGCGCTCGCACGGATTCGTCCCAGCGCGACGACCACCCTGCTCTACTCCGAGCCCGACACCTCGCTCGGTGCGTTCGCTCGATGGGAGTCGGGGACGCTGCGTCGTTCCTTCGCGGCCGACCCGGTGACCATCCATGAGGACCACGGCCTGCCGTTCACGTTCGAGAAGCCGTTCTGGGGCGGCGAACACCCGCTGAGCCATGCCGAGGGCGTGCCCACCGCGCCGATGTCGCTGCCCTTCCACCCCGCACACCTCGCCGAGGAGTCGAACCGGGCGTGGCTCGGGTTCCGCTACACGCACCCGCTCGCGGAGTCCGATCTCGACCCGGCGCAGATCACCGTCACGTCCTTCGCCCTGCACCCGGCCGAATACGAGCCGACCGCGGCCGACTACGAGAACTACCGAGCGGCAACGGCTTCGCGCACGCAGGAGCGGACGGCCCCGCCGGAACAGCACGCCCGCAAGCGCGGTCGCATCCGCGAGTACTTCGGGTTCTGAGGGTCAGGGCCGGCCCAGCGCGAGCAACGCGATCGACGACGCGACGCCGGCCAGGAAGCCGAGCAGCAGTCCCCACACGACCCAGCGCCACACGGGTCGCGCCCGGAACTCCCACAGGGTCCAGCCGAGTCCGCCCGCGACGACCAGGACCGCGGCGATGCCCAGGAAGCGGAGTATCCCGCCGATGAGCTGATAGACCCCGACCAGGACGAACGCGGCGAACAACGCGCAGAAGACGGCGACGATGATCCCCAGGGCCCACGGCGTCGGCTCGCCGCTCTCCGACTCGACGGTCACTCCCCCATCGTGCCCGATCGGGCACGTTCGTAGAACGCAACGGCCGCCGCGGTCGCCACGTTCAGCGAGTCGGTGCCCCGGCTCATCGGAATCCGGGCCTTCACGTCAGTCGCCGCCATCGCCGACGCCGTCAGGCCGGGTCCCTCGGCCCCGACGAGAAAACCGACCTTATCGGCGGTGACCGCTTCGGCGAGAGTCACGGCGTCGGGGTCGGGAGTCATCGAGACCAACTGGAAATCGCGGTTGCGCAACAGGTCCAGACCGCGCGGCCAGTCGTCGAACCGCGCGAACGGCACGAGCAGCGCATGGCCCATCGACACCCGCACGCACCGGCGGTACAGCGGGTCCGCACAGCCCTGCCCGAAAAGCACTGCGTCGACACCCAATCCGGCGGCGTTGCGGAAGATCGAACCGATGTTCTCGTGGTCGTTGACGCCCTCGAGGATCGCAACGGTCCGGGCACTGTCGAGGATGTCGGGCACCGTGAGCGTGGCCGGCCGGCGTGACACCGCGAGCACCCCGCGGTTGAGGTGGAAGCCGACGACCTCGGCCATCACCTCGGCGGTGGCACGGAAGAACGGCACGCCGGTCAGCGACGGGTCCCGAAGATCGGCATCGAGTTCGGCGAGCCGCTTCGCCACGCCCAGGAATGCATGGGTCTCGAAGCGCGAGGCGATCATCCGCTGCGCGACGAGGACGCCTTCGGCGATGACGAGACCACGGCCGGGACGCCCCCCGGGCAGAACCGGCAGGTCCGGTCGGCGGTCGACGGAGTTCAGATCGCGGAAGTCGTCGACGCGCGGGTCCGCCGGGTCGTCGATGTCGATCACGTTCACTGCGAGCCCGGGCACCGCAACAGTGTGCCACCCGGACGAAACCGGCAGCGCACGGGTGTGAAACTGTGGAAGACGTGACCAGCGATTCGACTCCGATGTCACGTCTGTCCCTCGACCGCGCCACCGACGCGGACTGGGCCGACATCATCACCACCGATGCCCGTGCGTTCGCCATGCGCAACCCGTTGCCCGACGACGAGGTCGCCGATCTGCGCGGCAAGGTCGCCGACGACGACGTCGTGCTGGTGCGCGACACCGGTCTGGACGCCCAGCCTCTCGTCGGGGTGGCGATGTTCTACCGAATGTCGATGTCGCTGCCCGGCGGCGGCGTGTCGGACGCGGCCGGACTGTCGTGGGTGTCGGTGGCCTCGACCCACCGGCGCCGCGGAATCCTGCGCCGCATGCTCACCGAACTCGTCGAGCAATGGGAGTCGGAGAAGTACACCTTCGGGATCCTCACCGCGAGCGAGGGAACCATCTACGAGCGGTTCGGCTTCGGCCCGGCGTGTTTCGCGAACTCGGTGTCGCTGACCCCCGGCGCGGCGATGCGGGCCGCGCAGCCCGAAGACGCCACCGTCCGGTACGCCGACGCCGACGCGGTGGCCGCGGCGGTCCCCGACCTCCACGCCCGGTGGACGCTCACCACTCCGGGCGCCCTCACCCGCACCCCAGCCTGGTGGAATCCCATCCTGGCCGACCGGGCCTCGGAGCGGCCGCTGTCGGCGAGCGGGCTGCACTATCTGCTGCACGCCGACGGCTACGCGAGCTATCGCATCTACAAAGACGAGACCGGCGCGGTGCGCGGCGAGGTCAACGAGGTCTTCGCGGTCACCGACGACGCGCACACCGACCTGTGGCGCGTCCTGATCAACCTCGACCTCATCCCGTCGATCACCGCGACGATCCCGGTCGACGACCCACTGGCGCAGAAGCTCGTCGATCCGCGGTCGGTGTCGGTGACCGGCACCGCCGACACGATGTGGCTGCGCATCCTCGACGTCCCGGCCGCGCTCGGCGCCCGCCACTACGCGGCCGACCTCGACGCCGTGATCGACGTGACCGACGAGTTCCGCGGGCACGGAGGCGTTTTCGACATCTCGGTGCGCGAGGGCGGGGCGATCGTCGCGCCGGCGAAGTCCGGTGCGACACCCACGGTCCGGATGGACATCTCGGTGCTCTCCAGCATCTACCTGGGCGGGATCCGACCCTCGGCCTTCGCGGCGGCGGGACGCCTGCACGTCGACTCCCCGGCGACGCTGCGCGCCCTGGACCACGCGTTCATGACCGACCGCGCACCGTTCTCCGGCACGTTCTTCTGAGCTTTCGAGACGTCCCTCCGCAAGCTCCGGGACCCTTCAGAGAGCGGGGAGACCGGTCAGCGGGCCTCGCGGCTGTGGTGGACGACCACAGGAGCGTTCATCTTCTGCTCCCAGTGGGTTTGTGGTTCTTTCGGATCAGGGGGCGGTAGGCCCTGCTTCTTTCGGACCAGGACCAGCGGTTCGCGGTAGTTTCCGGACCAGGGAGCAGGGGTCAGATCGCGCGTGAGCGCGGGACGTCGGTGTCGGCCTGTCCGAGGATCTTGTTGACGATCTGCACGGCCTCGCGCAGGATCTCCCGCTCGTCGGCGGAGAGCTCCGCGAGGCGATCGCTCAGCCACGCCTTGCGGGCGGCGAGCTCGTCGATCACGACGTCGACGCCCTCGGGCGACAACGTCACGATCGCCTGCCGGCCGTCGGTCGGGTGCGGTTCGCGCTTGATCATCCCCAGATCCGACAGTGAGGCGATCACCCGGGTCATCGACGGCGGGCGGACCCGCTCGGCGGCCGCGAGTGCGCCGGGGGTCATCGGTCCTTCGTGATGGAGGGTGTTCAGGGCGGACAGTTGAGTGAGCGAAACCAGTTTGTTCTCACGCCGACCCCGGAGTCGACGCGCGAGGCGCACCACGGCGAGAGACAGATCGCCGGACAGACTTCCGTCACCATATGGTGAATGCATTCACAAAGGGTAGGGCAGGAAAACGACCCCTGGTCCCGACCGCAACCAAATTGCATCGGGTGGACGACACCGAATCGGGCAAACCCGGACGAACGTCGCGGGCGTCCGTCAGCCGATGAGGTCGGAGATGGGTCCGCGGGCGAAGTAGGCCACGAACACCGCGGCGACGAACCAGAGCAACGGGTGCACCGTACGCGCCTTGCCCGCAGCGGTCGCCATCACGACCCAGCTGATGAAGCCGATGCCGATGCCGTTGGCGATCGAGTAGGTGAAGGGCATCGTGACCACGGTCAGGAACGCCGGCAGCGCGAAGTCGAGCCGCTTGAAATCGACGGTGGTGAGCTGGCCGATCATCATCGCACCGACGACCACCAGTGCCGGGGCGACCGCCTCGAGCGGGATCACCTCGTAGAGCGGTGTCAGGAACATCGCCGCCAGGAACAGCACGCCGGTCACGACGTTGGCCAAGCCGGTGCGCGCACCTTCGGCGATACCGGATGCGGACTCGACGAACACGGTGTTCGACGACGCCGAGGCGGCGCCACCCGCGATGGCACCGGTGCCCTCGACCACCAGCGCGCGGCCGATCCCGGGCAGGTTGCCCTTCTCGTCGGCCAGTCCGGCCTCCTTGCCGAGGCCGGTCATCGTGCCCATGGCGTCGAAGAAGTTGGAGAGCACCAGCGCGAACACCAGCACCGATGCCGCCAGGACACCGATCCGCGTGAACGCGCCGAACAGGTCGACGTCGCCGACGAGGCTGAGATCGGGCAGACCGCCGAGGGCGCTCGGGATGTCGGGCACGCTCAGACCCCAGCCCGAGGGGTTGTCGACGCTCGACCCGTAGTCGAAGATCTGTTCCAGCACGATCGACAGCACCGTCGTGATGGCGATACCGATCAGCAGACCGCCGGGTACCCGGCGGACCACCAGGACGCCCATCAGCAGGACCCCGACGGCGAAGATCAGGGTCGGGATCGTCGAGATCGAGTTGTCGCTGCCCAGCTGTACCGGCACGGTGGTCCCGGCGGCGTCGGGGATGCGCTTGACGAACCCGGCGTCGACGAAACCGATGAAGGCGATGAACAGACCGATGCCGGCCGCGATCGCGGCTTTCAGTTCGGCCGGCACCGCATTGAACACCGCGGTGCGGAACCCGGTCACAGCCAGCAACACGATGATGATGCCGTCGACGACCACCAGACCCATCGCCTCGGGCCACGTCACCTGCGGCGCGATGGACACCGCCAGCAGACTGTTGATGCCGAGCCCCGCCGCGATCGCGAACGGATAGTTGGCGACGAGGCCGAACAGGATCGACATCACGCCCGCGACGAGCGCGGTGACCGCGGCGACCTGCGCCAGCGGCAGGACGTTGCCCAGGACGTCGGCGTTCTTCTCGCCGCCCGGGATACCGCCGATGATGATCGGGTTGAGCACCACGATGTAGGCCATCGTGAAGAACGTGACGAGACCGCCGCGGAACTCGCGGTTGAGCGTCGAACCGCGTTCGGAGATCTTGAAGAACCGGTCGAGCGGGCCGTGGGCAACGGCGGAGTCCGGCCCCGGCGTGGTCGCGGGGAAGTCGGGTTCGGTGGGCAGGCCCGGTGTCGGCGTGTCAGCACCCGGGGTGTCGGAGGACCTCAGATCGCGAGACTCACTCGGCTCATCGTGTGGCACGTTCCGAAAGCTACCCTGTTGTCCATGTCCGCGACACCTGAGATCCCCGAACTACCGCGCGCCCTGCGCGCCCCGGAGCCGGTGATCGTGGTCGGGATGGTCGCGTGGGTGGTCGCCACCGTGCTCGTGGCCGTCACCGATCTCGGTGGTGACCGCGCACTGCAGATCTGTCTCGTCGGCTTGGCCGTCGGTCTGCTGGGGACGACGATCGTCCTCGTGCAACGGGCCGGCGTCCGACGCGGTGATCGCGGGGCGCAGGAGGGCCTCGACTAGTCCGGGTCCGGTTCCGCACGGGCCGGTTCGGCGGGTGAGGCGAACTCGTCGACGCCGGGTTCCTGCTCCAGCACACGTCCGCGGCCGACCAGCATGATGACGAAGTAGACGCCACCCGCCGCGATCAGTCCCAGCACGATGAGCGTGGGCACCCGCGCGTCGTCGGGCGTGACCAGCACGAACAGCGCCACCCCCACCCAGATCAGGGCGGCGATCGCGACGGGCACTTCGAGCCGGCCGAGGCTGAAACCGCCGGTCTTGCGCTCCAGTCGCTTTCGGACGACGAGGTAGAGCACCACGATGCCCCCGTAGATGAGGGCGGGCAGGATCGTCGAGGCGATGATCAGCTCGATCAGCGCAGCGCCCGGCAGGGCCAGCATCAGGACCACCCCGACGGCGAGGATGAGCAGCGTCGCGGGAACCGGGGTCTGGGTGCGGGGGTTGACCCTCGCCATGAGCCGGTGTGCCGGGAAACGTCGGTCGCGGGCCATGGCGAACACCTGGCGGGCGCAGGCCGCCATCACCACCATGCCGGCGCCGAACATCGCGAACGTGATGCAGGCCAGCAGGACTCGCTCGGCGACCGGACCGAGTTGCTCCCGGATGATCGCGGCGACCGGCGAACCGTCGGCGCTCACCGCCGGGACGTCCTCGATCGCGGTCGTCAGCACGATGAGGAAGATCAAGCCCACCACCGCGGCGGCGACCACCGAGCCGACGATGGCCCTCGGCACACTGCGGAACGGGTCTTCGGCCTCCTCGGCGAGGTTCGCCGCGGAATCGAATCCGACCAGCGTCGTGAGCCCCATGACCATCGCTGCCATCACGCCGCCGCCGACGGCCCAGTAGTCCGGCGCGCCGGCCGCGACTCCCGCGGAACCCAGGTTTCCGAGGTGCCCGCTACCGGTGACCACCATCACCGCCGCGAGGGCGACCACCAGGATCGCCACGATCGCCAGCTCGACCGCGACCGCACCCGAGGTGAACAGTCCCAGCAGCCGGGTCGAGGCGATGACCAGTACGGCCTGGATGACGAGCACGACGAGCGTGATCACCCGGGCGACCGTCTCGTCCTCGGCCATCCCCGCCAACGGCATCAGTGCCTGGCTGGCGAGCGCGTTGTCCATGGCGACCACCGCGATGGCCAGATACCAGAAACTCAGCCAGCCGAAGAGCCAGCCGACCTTCGGGTTCGCCAGTCTCGACGCCCACTGATACGACGACCCGCTGAGCGCGATCCGGGCGGCGAACTGAGCGACCACCAGCGCGATCAGCGTCTGTCCGACGGCCGCGACGATCCACAGCCAGATACCCACCGGCCCGGCGGTGGTGAGCACGTTGTCGTAGGTGGCGAAGATCCCCACCGCGACGGAGATGAACGCGAAGGAGATCGCGAACACCGCGAACCCACCGAGTGTCCGGCGCAGCTCCGGACGATAACCGCCGGTGCGGAATTCGTCGTCGGGAGAGCCACTGCCGGCACCCGACGGGGTGACCACGTCCTCCGCCATGGCGGACCCTTTCGTCGGGGTGACTACACGAGTAGGTCGTCCAGTCGCTGCGCGATGATCCCGACCGCGTATCCGAGGCGTTCGAACGCCTTGTTGGTGGTCTGACCGTGGTAGTAGCGGTAATAGATCTGCTGGGCGATGACCCCGGCCCGGAAGAGGCCGAACACCTCATACCAGCGCCACCGCTCGGGAGTCATGTCGAATCCCATCCGCTCGCAATACTTCTCGACGAACTCGGCGCGGCTGATCATGCCCGGCAGATGTGTCGGGACGCGCCGCATCAGTTGCATGGCCTCCGGGTCGTCGGCCTGAATCCAGTACGCCATCGACCCCGCGACGTCCATGAGCGGATCGCCCAGGGTCGCCATCTCCCAGTCCAGGATGCCGATGACCCGGGTGGGGTCGGCATGGTCGAGGACGACGTTGTCGAGCTTGAAGTCGTTGTGGATCACGCAGTTCGCGACATCGTCGGGCTGGTTCTCGGCCAGCCACGTCATGGTCGACTCGAAGTCGGGAACGTCGTCGGTGTGTGCGTTGCGGAAACGTGCGCTCCATCCGTCGACCTGGCGGCGTACGTAACCGCGTCCCTTGCCGAGATCGGCCAGTCCGGTGTCGCTCGGATCGACCGAATGAACCTCGACCAGGGTGTCGATGAAGTTCAGGCAGAGCCGGCGCGCCTGTTCGGCATCGAGCGGCACATCGGCGGGCCACTCGGTGCGCGGGATGATCCCGTCGATGCGGCCCATCACGTAGAAGTCCGCACCGAGGACCGACTCGTCGTCGCAGAACGCGATCATCGGCGCGATGTAGTGGATCGCGGTCGCGAGCTCGGATTGGATCCGGTACTCGCGGCCCATGTCGTGCGCGCCGCGTGCCTTGGTTCCCCGCGGTGCCCGACGCAGGATCAGATCCCGGGTGGGATAGCGCAGGAGGTACGTGAGATTCGATGCGCCACCGCCGAACTGGCGGACCTGGGGCACCGCGTCGAGACCGGCCGGATCCGAGGCGTTCGCCTCGAGCCACTTCGCCATCGCCTCGACGTCGAATGCATCTTCGGTGCGGACCTCGCCGGCACCGGCCACCTCGTTGGTCATCCTCGTCCCCCGATCAGCGGTACTTGCCGAACTCGATGCGCGCAACCACGTTGCGATGCACCTCGTCCGGGCCGTCAGCCAGGCGCAGCGAGCGCGCACCCACCCACGCCTGCGCCAGCGGGAAGTCGTCGGTCATGCCGGCGCCGCCGTGCAACTGGATGGCGAGGTCGATCACCTCGAGCGCCATGTTGGGCACCTCGACCTTGATCTCGCTGACGGCCGACACGGCTTCGCGGGACAGGCCCTGGTCGAGCAGCCACGCCGCGTGATGGACGAGCAGCCGCGACCGGTTGATCGCGATCCGGGCGTCGGCGATGCGTTCGCTGTTGCCGCCGAGACGGGCGAGCTGCTTGCCGAATGCCTCCCGCGAGAGTGCGCGCCGCACACCGAGTTCCAGCGACTTCTCGGCGAGCCCGATCGCCCGCATGCAGTGGTGCACCCGGCCCGGGCCGAGTCGGCCCTGCGCGATCTCGAACGCCCGGCCGGGTCCGAGCAGGATGTTCGATGCCGGGACGCGGACGTTGTCGAAGCTGACCTCGCCGTGACCGAACGGCTCGTCGAAGTAGCCCATGGTGGTCAGCATCCGGTCGACGGTGACACCGGGGGCGTCGATCGGGATGAGCACCATCGTGTGGCGGGACTTCCGGTCGGCTTCGGCATCGGTGACGCCCATGAAGATGAGGACCTTGCAGTCGGGATGGCCGACGCCGGTGGAGAACCACTTGGTCCCGTTGATGACGACGTCGTCGCCGTCGAGCACGGCGGTCGCGGCCATGTTGGTGGCGTCCGACGACGCGACGGCCGGTTCGGTCATGCAGAAGGCGCTGCGGATCTCCGCGGTCAGCAACGGCTCGAGCCACTGCTTGCGCTGCTCCTCGGTGCCGTACCGGAGCAGCACCTCCATGTTGCCGGTGTCGGGTGCGTTGCAGTTGAAGATGACCGGCGCGAGCCCCGACGACCCCATCGCCTCCGCGATCGGTGCGTAGTCGGCGTTGGACAGCCCCGCGCCGCCGTCGGTGCCGAAATCCGCGGCATAACGACCGGCATGCTCAGCGGGCAGGAAGAGGTTCCACAACCCCTGCGACCGGGCCTTCTGCTGCAGGTCGGCGATGATCGGCGACGGCGTCCACGGGTCACCGTCCCCCTCGCGGCGGGCCTTGATGTCCCGATGGATCTCGGGCTCGACCGGCTCGATCTCGGTGGTCACGAAGTTGCGCACGCGTTCGGTGAGTTCGGCCGACCGCGCTGACGGGGAGAAATCCATACCCGACCGTATCGCGGCGCACCGATTACTCGTCATCGTTCGGGTCAAACCGGCGCGGCATCGGGCACCGTCACTTCCGGGACAGGGTCAACCGCTCTGGTCCGGCAGTGGTGCTCACCAGTTTCGCGAAGCAGTTGTCCGGACCGAATCCCTGGGCGCGACACCAGTTGTTGGCCTCACCCGGCCCCGGGAAGGTCGCCGCCGTCACCCACCAGCCACGGTACGAGAACACCGGCCACTCGTCGCTCCACAGGAGCCGAACATCGTTGAATTGCAACCGGAGTGCCAGGAACTCGTCGAAGATGGCCTTGTGGTCCAGGTCCGCCCCTCGGCGACCAGACCCGGCCGTGTGGAGCTCAGCTGCGCCACCCGCCGGTTGTTCAGGTTCGCCACGATGAAGGCCCGATCGGCGTCGGCCTGCAGACGCAGGGCGCTGACGCTGCCCGCCGTCACGTCGACTCCGGCCGCGAACGACGCCCCGGTGGCGGTCGACGACGCGGCCGTTCCCGACTGCGGAGTCGCGAGCTTCGGCGCGGGCACCGCAACCGGTGCCCGCTGGAAGTCGACGTTGCCCGACGCGACGGCCCGTACAGGACGTCGCCGCCCGGACACTTCGCGGCGAGGCTGGGGATACCCGGGTTGGGGGTATCCGGGCTGCTGCGGGTACTGCGGCGTCGGACCTGTCTGCGTCGCGGCGTAGAGGTCCGGCGCCGGGGACTTGTTCAGTGACACCCCCGGGACCACCTTTGGGCGAGCAGGTTGGATCGTCGTCGGCGACTCGTCCCCGTCGGGTGATCCGGGCATGGTCGCGTCATCGTCGGGTGGCCCCGATTCGACGTCCGTCCAGTGAATCCCAGTCCGACGCCGTTCGACTGTCCCCGAGGGGAATTTCGGCGTCAGCACACAGCCGGCCGAGCAACTCGCGCTCGCGAAAGCGTTCCGAACGTCTCCGTCGAGGTCGATTCACGAAGAGACACCCACCTTTTTCGCCGGATGTCGAAACGGGTGTGACTGCAGTTCACTGCTGTCAATGATCCACGCACAGTCAACGCGATTCGGCGCACAGTCGACGGAAACTGCTGCACAGTCGACCATTTCGTGATTTCCGGCCTGTGGAGAAACCTCGAAATCGAACGCATGTTCCGGTACCTTGAAGTCATGCCAGAGCTCGCCACTCTCCTCGACCAGCTCATCGAGACCACCCCGCCCGCCGATGACCCCACGGGCAGAGCGACATTCGACGCCCTCGACACGCTGCGTTTGATCCGCAACACCGTGGATCATCAGATCGTCACCCACACAGCGCAACTCGACGAACTCAGCGTCGCACAGAAAGCCGGCAGCACGACGAGAAAGCTGCTGATCGAGTCAGGCCATTCGCCGGCCGCCGCCCACCGCACCATGCGAAGTGTCGATGCCCTGCGCGCGCTTCCCGCGCTCGCCCGCCACGCCGCCGACGGACGACTCTCCGCCGAGACCGTCGACGCCATCATCCGGGGAATGACCCACATCGAAAAGCGTTGCTCTGTGACTCTGTCCGACGAGGACAAGATGGCGCAGGAGATCGAACTCCTCGGCCAAGCACTCTCCGGAGCGACGCCCACACAACTGCTCAAGCATGCCGGAGCCATCGGCAACACACTGATTGAAGCCACCGACGCCGGCCTTCCCGCCGCCGACGACTCGTCACTGAACACGGTCATCACCCATGTCACCGACGACGGGCGACTCGAGGTGCGCGTCGACCTCACGCAAGTCGTCGGCGAGAAGTTCCTGGGCATGATCGACGAACGCTCCTGCCCACAACCCGAACCCGACGGCGCCGACGACCGACGCACCGCCGAACAACGCCGCGCGGACGCCTTCGAACTCATCCTCGACCAAGCCGCGCTGGGTGCCACGTTGGACAGTGTTGGCAGCCCGCGAACCCAACTCATGCTGACCATCCCCGCCACCGGGGACCCAGCGTTCCTGACATGGACCGGATCCGTCAGCCAGGCGGTCGCGAAACAGGTTTCCTGCGACCGAGCCTTGACCGAGATCATCCTCGATGGCGAAGGTGTACCCCTGCAGATGGGCCACACCCACCGCCTGTTCCCGGCGCACCTACGCAAAGCGGTGATCGTCCGAGACGCATGCTGCATCAAATGCGGTGCACCACCATCACATACGCAAGTTCACCACGTTGCGCATTGGGCCGATGGCGGTACGACCGACCTCGACAACGGATGCCTCCTCTGCCAACGCTGCCACACCCAGGTCCATCACCACGGCTGGGACGTCGTCATGGGCTCCGACCGGCACCCCTGGCTCGTCCCACCCGCCACCATCGACCCACACCGCCGACCGCTGCCCGCCTACAACCGACGCACCATGCGACTCGACGACGCCGCCTGAACCGGCCACGACTGACGCCCGACCACACTCTTCCGCGCAGCACCTTCCGCACCCGGGCCCGCCTCGGGACCGCAGCAGTCCTTTGACAACTCCACAGTGACAGCACACGCTCAGCAGTAGGTCGCTCGCGTCACCTACTGCTGAGCGCCGGCGAGCCGTCGACACCACGCCGCGATTCGTACCGAAGCAATATCCACGTGCACAGCGCAACCCAGATGGCGCCGAACAACCACCCCGACACCACGTCGGTGGTCCAGTGCACCCCGAGTTGTATCCGCGTGAGGCCCACGATGATCGACAGCACAGGTGCGATCGCCAGGATCCACCGATGTGATCGCACCCAGGCGAAGCAGCGATACGCCGAGACGGCGAACAACCCGAACACGACCATCGTCATCATCGCGTGGCCCGACGGATAGGAGAAGGTGTCGATGTTCAGTAGACGGTCTTCGACGGGTGGCCGGTCCCGCGCGAACGAGTACTTGAGTGCCTGCATGACACCGTATCCGGATAGCACTCCGGCGCCGACGAAGACCGCGTCGACTCGGTGCCGGGTCACGGCGAGTGTCACCACGACCGCACATGTCAGCACCGACATCGTCACCGTGTTGCCGAGCAACGTCACCACTTCGGCGATCGAGATCCATGGCTCCGAACGGTTCTCGACGACCCAGTTCAGAATGTTCTCGTCGAGAGTCGTCGGAGGGATGAACATTCCGCCACCCTATCCAGGCGTCGCCCAAGTCGCCCTCAAGTACGTCACAAGCGTCGCCGCCGACACTGGTCATCGACACAGCCCGCTCCCGCACCGATGAGGACCCCGCCGATGACCACCCAGCCCGCCCATACCGCTCACCCGATCCAGCTCGTGCTCCCCGGGCAGGCCGCCGCGCCCGAGGGGCCGATCGACCCGTTCATGATGTACGTCCTGCACCATGGTTTCCGGCGCGACCTCGCCGACTTCGCCGCCGCCGTGCCGGCCACACCCATCGACGACGCCGGGACGTGGCGAGCACTCGCCCGGCGATGGACGATGTTCGGGCACGCGCTGCACCACCATCACACCGGTGAGGACCTCGAGTTGTGGCCGCTGCTGCTCGAGCGATGCGACAGCACCGAGCGGGCGGTACTCGACGCCATGGAGGCCGAGCACGACGAGATCGATCCGCTGCTCGAGGAGTGCGGGGCCGGGTTCGCGCGGATGGCCGAACACGCCGACGACGCCACCCGCGCCGCTCTCGTGGACGCGTTGCTGCGCACCGAGAAGGTTCTCGGCAGGCACCTCGCGCACGAGGAGGCCGACGCGATCGCGATCGTGCAGCGTCGGTTGACGCTGGAGGACTGGGACGCCTTCGAGGAGAAGATGGGCAAGCGCGCCGGCCTGGCAGAAACCCTGCGCACGTCCCCGCTGATGGCGAAGGGGCTGGTGGGCGCCGACCGCGACGCGGTGTACGCCCGCATCCCCACGGCCCTGCGCCTGATGATCAGACTCGGCGGGCCGAGGTTCCGACGGCTCGACGACCGCGCGTTCTACTACAACCCGCGCTGAACACCGACACCCGGCGAACTCACCGCGCCAGCGACCGACCGATCACCAAACGCTGGATCTGATTGGTGCCCTCGAAGATCTGGGTGATCTTGGCCTCGCGCATGTACCGCTCGACCGGGAAGTCGCGCGTGTACCCGTACCCGCCGAACACCTGGACCGCGTCGGTGGTCACCTTCATCGCGGCGTCGGTGGCGACGAGTTTGGCGGTCGCGGCCGCCCGGGTGTAGTCGATTCCGGCATCCCGGCGCCGAGCCGCGTCGAGGTAGGTCGCGCGGGCCGAATCGACCGCGGCGGCCATGTCGGCCAGCACGAACGACAAGCCCTGGTGGTCGATGATCTTGCGGCCGAACGCCGCTCGTTCCTGCGCGTAGTCGACGGCTGCGTCGAGCGCCGCCTGCGCCAGACCGGTGGCGACCGCCGCGATGCCCAGGCGCCCCGAATCCAGAGCGGAGAAGGCGATCTGGAGTCCCTGCCCCTCCGCCCCGAGCCGACGGCCCTCGTCGATGAACGCGTCGTCGTAGGTGGCGCCGGTCGTCGGGACCGCGTGCAGACCCATCTTGTCCTCGGGCTTGCCGAAGGTGAGCCCGTCGGTGTCCCGGGCGACGAAGAAGCAGGACACCCCCTTGGAACCCTCACCGGTGCGGGCGAAGACGTTGTACACATCGGCGATGCCGCCGTGCGTGATCCACGCCTTCGCCCCGGTCATCGAGTAACCGCCGTCAGCGGGCACGGCGCGGCACGCGAGCGCCGCGGCGTCCGAGCCGGCCTGGGGTTCGCTGAGGCTGTAGGCGCCGATCAGCTTGCCGTTCAACAGATCCGGCAACCATTGCTGCTTCTGCTCGTCGGTACCGAAGTTGAACAGAGGGTGGCAGGCCAGGCCGTGCACGCTGACCGCGACGGCGACCGCGGCCCAGCGCGCGCCGAGTTCCTCGAGCACCTGGAGGTAGACCTCGTACGGCTGGCCGCCGCCGTCCCATTCCGTCGGGTACGGCAGGCCGAGCAGCCCCGCCTCGCCCAGTTCGGCGAACAGGCCGTCGGGATACCGACGGTCCTTCTCGTGCTGGTCGACGATGGGCGCCATGCGCTTGTCGGCGATGTCGCGGACCAGCGCGATCAGGTCGCGCGCCTCGTCGTTGGGGAGCAGGCGATCGACCGGCATCTCAGACCTCCAGGTAACAAAACTAGTACTCAAGTCCTCCACACAGTACTATTCGGAGCAGCGCCACGTACAGTCGGCGATGTCGCACGGCCACCCATCGCCGGTTGAGCAAGAGGAGCGAGCATGCCGACCCAGGGTTTCGCGACCCGACGCCGGGCCGCGCTGTTCGACGCGCTGCTCGAACTGATCCTGCGCGAGGGATTCGCGCACCTGTCGATCGGTTCCATCGCGGCCGAGCTCCGCTGCTCGAAGTCGACGCTGTACACGCTCGCAGCCAGCAAGGAACAACTGGTCACCGCGACCGTGACCCACTTCTTCCGCACCGCGACCGAGCAGGTGGAGGCCCGGGTCGCAGCGTCGTCGAGTCCGCGCGAACGGGTCGTCGCCTACCTCGTCGCGGTCGGCGAGGCACTCGCACCGGCATCCGAGGCGTTCATGCGCGACCTCGACGCGTTCGAACCCGCTCGCGCGCTGTACGAGCGCAACACCGCGGCGGCGTCCTCACGGGTCCAGGCGCTGATCGCAGACGGGGTCGCGGCGGGCGAGTTCCGCAATGTCGACGCCGCGTTCGCCGCCGACCTGGCGTCGTCGATGATGAGCCGGATCCAGCGCCGCGAGGTGTGGGCGGCCACCGGGCTCGACGACGCCGTCGCCTACCGCCAGCTCGCGTCGATACTCACCGCCGGGATCGACGCCGGCGCCGCTCGAGGTGCGTGACACCCGCCGCGTCGACCCACCACTCGACCCGGACCTCGCGGTCGGGGTCGTTGCCGTTGTCGCGCACCGTGACCCACAGTTCGTCGTGCAGCCGGACCTCCGCGTGCGGCACCTCGACACCGCGCAGGACCCCGAAACGCACCACGTCGGGGTGAGCCCAACTCACCGCATCACCGGGCGCGGACACCGTCGCCGAACACTCCTCGCTCGCGAGCGGCAGGTCCAGCAACATGCCGAGGAGGTCGGCGTCGGTCGCGGTCACCGTCGGGCCGGCGAGCACGCACTCGTCGTCGGCGAGCACCTGGAGAAGCCACGGGCGGTCGACGACCACCGCACGGTCGGCGGCCTCACCGGACAGCGTGCGCACCAGCTCCGGCACCTCGACCTCATCAGGGTCGACGACACGGCGCCGGCATGCGGCGACGACGGCCGCATGCACCGAGACCGCCGCACCCGCGCTGATCGCCCGGGTCCGGTCGCCGAGCCGGGTCAGCAGCAGCGTCGCGTCGTCGGCGGAGTCGGGTTCCAGCCGGGCGAGGGCGCCACCGAGTTCGTCCGCATACGGGTGATCGAGGGGGTCGATGATGTTCGCGAGGACGTCATCCGACGGCGATCGGTACTCCCCCAACAGCAGCCCGTCGACCTCGGCGTGGCGTCGTAACCACCAGGCGGTGTAACCGGCGCGGTCGGCCAGCAGGGGTCTGATCCGTTCGTCGGTGGCCATCATGGTCAGCGCCGCCGGCCAGCTCCGCTCATCGATCAGATCGAGATCCCGTACCGCGCTCAGATTTTCCGGGGCGTCGGGGAGGGTTTCCCACCAATCCTCCTCGTCGGGCAGGTCGTGGTCGGGCGCGATGGGCAGATCGTCCTCGACGGTGACGAAGCCCCATCCGACGCCGATCCGGCGCAACGGCTCGGCCCCGCACTCGGCGACCATCTCGGCGTCGGCGACACCGAACGGATGATCGTCGACCAGGACCCCCAGCAGCGGACTGCCGGGCAGCAGGAGTTCATCGGCCGGACGCAGCTCGCCCTCGGCGTCGGGCAGCGCGAGCGCCGACAGCCACGACGGCACCGACGCATCCGGATCGGCACGCAGCACGGCGCACACCTCGGCGGCGAGTCCGTCATCGGCGGCCTCGACGTCCACATCCTCGACGAGGCTGCGCAGGGCCGGGTCCCCGACCGCTTCGGCCACGGTCAGATCCGCGACACCGAGTCGCGTCAGCAGTTCGTGGCGGGCCTCGGGATGCACGGTGGGAATCCACCGCATGGGCGTCGAGATCCGGTCGCTGACGAACAGGCCGCGCACCCCGATCGCGGTCCGGCCGTCCGACCGCGGAATGGGCAGGGCACCGAGTTCTTCGACCTCGCGCCCGGTCGACACCAGCGGTGCCAGGGCGTCGTACAGGTCGTACCACCACGCCGGGTCGCGTTCGATGCCGACGAGCCGTTCGGCCAGGTCCGCGAGTCCCAGCTCCGACACACCCAGCCGACCCAGTGCCGGGAGATGCTGAGTCAGTGAGAGATCCGGGTGGAGCAGGTCGCCGAACAGGTCACCCAGAATGTCTGCGAGCCGATCGGTCAGCCCCACGAGCATCACCGCACGCGGAGGCACCAGGTCGGTGCCGGCCGCGGCCGGAAGCCATGCGGCGTCACGGAGTTCGCGCCGGACCGCCTCGATCAGGCGCGCATCGTCGGGATTACGTGCCAGATGCAGCTCCGGTATCAGGCGAACTCTGCGCGCCGGTTCGACGAGGCGCACCAGATCGACGTAACCCGCTGCCGCATCACCGATCTCGGCACGCGGGTGGAGGTGGCGCCGGTCCGGCGTGAGCGCGAGGTCGGTGATGCACCGGCACGGCAGGCTGAGTTCGATGTCGGTGGGAGTGGGTGCACGCAGGACGTCACCGGAAGGCCCGGGGTCACCGTCGGCATCGACGAGCCAGCGCGTGCCGCCACGGACGACCTCGAGCCACCGCCGTGACGACGGCAGGTCGGTCGACCCGAGGTCACCGATCGTGGACACCGTGGTCAGCACCGACCGCGCGGCGTCGTCGTCGACGTCCGGACCGGTCGATCGCTCCGCCCACACCTCGACGTCGCCGACGGTGATCCGTGGCAGAGCGGTCAATTCGACGACGAGGTCCGGCGCCTGCGCGAGCATCGTCTCGAGGAGCGGACCGGGATCCTCGCGGAGGTGCAGCACCACCTCGGTGTCGAAACCCGGTGACGGTTCCCGGTTCGACGGCCACACCACGCGGAGGACCGGTACGTCCGCGGCCGCACCGACGGTGATGCCTGCTTCGCGGACCGCGTCCAGCGTTGCGGCCCGGTCGAAGACCACCGATCCGGTGCGGGAACGTATCTCGACACGATCGGCGACCGTCGCGGTCGCGGTGAAACCGACGCCGAACCGTCCGATCGGCCGGTCCCCCGGCTCATTCGACACCTTCGCCGAAACCCGTAGCGCGGCAAGCGAACGCACGCCCTCCCCGGTCAGCGGGGCGCCGGTGTTCGCGACGTGCAACTCGGCACCGTCCACCCAGACGGCGAGATGCCCCGCGATGCCGGCCGCCGACGCGGCGTCGGCGGCGTTCGCGGCCAGTTCGGTCAACAGCCGATCGCGGTATCCGACGGTCACCAGATCCGACTCGGCCGCCGCATCCTCGGCAAGCCGGGTGGGCGATGAGGCCCATGCGTCCAGGATCGACGACCGGAGCGCCGCGGTGCCGAACGGGTCGTCGCTCACGGTCGGGTGCGCCGGATCAGGTTCGCGCCGGTTCCGCGTCCCGGGAGATGGCGACGACCTCGATCGCGCCGTCGTCGTAGGCGTCATAGGCCGGCGAGCCATCGCCCTTGGGGCCCTGCACGTCCGAATGCGCTCCGCAGCCGTACTCGGCCGAGACCACGCGTCCGTCGGCGGCGAATTCGTTGGTGCACGCGCCGAACCCGGCCCGCAGCGCACCGGCGAGAGGAACATAGAACCCGCATGTGCAACAGGAGTACGGCGCGGCCTGGGCCATCTCCGAGCCGGGACCGAAGTCGCCGTCGTACCAGCGCTGCGCGGCGTCGGCGCGTCCCTCCCGGCTCAGCAGGCGCTTGCGGCCGAGCCCCAGCTCGCCCGCGACCTGACCGATGTCGTCGGGTTCGACCGAGTCGGACTCGAAGCGGAACTCGTCGCCGGTGTCGATCTGATTCGGCACCAGACGCGGGTCGTCGGGTTCGGCGGCGAGTAGATCACCCGGCGCGAGATCACCGGAGGCGACACGCTCCGCCCACGGCACCCATGGCGGTGCGAGCAACGAACCGTCGCCGGGAAGCAACACGACCTCGCTGAGCGTGATCTCGTCACTGCCGGGTGAACCCGCCAGCACGACGCACCACTGCCATCCGCGGTAGCCCGCGAGCTCGGCGTCGAAGTAGTGCGCGGCAGCCCAGTCGCCCTCGGCCACACTGCGCCGATGCGCACCTGGCCGCTGCCCTTCGTCGAGCAGCGCGGCACGCGCGATGTCGACGGCTGCCAGGAGCCGTCCACCGTCACCGTGCCGTTCGTCGTCACCAACCTGAGTCACCGCTCCAGTGTGCAATATCGCCGACGTGTGCCACACAACCGACCCGCTTCAAGCGACCACGGCTGGAGATGAGGAACAATCGTCAGCGTGATCCCACGGAGTTCCCGACACGACGAGGGGCGCGGGGCCCCCAGGGGTCCCGCGAACCAGCATCCCCATCAGCCGCCACCAGACGGGGCGGCACGACGCGCCGCGCAACACCCCGGTTCGACCAATTATCCGGCCGACGAGACACGACAGATGCGCACCCGCCGGCCGGCACCCGGGTGGGGAGAGCCGGCGGCCGGGCCGGGCCCCGGCCGCAACGCCTACCTCCCGCCGCCCACCCACAATCCGCATCTCCCGCCGCTCGATGATCGCGGCCGGCCGTCGGAGGACCAGACCCGGGCGATGCCGACCGAACACGGGCCCCAGAACGGTGGCGGCCGGACGCCGAAGAAGCTGACCGTGATGCGGGTCGCGGCGATGCGGAGCCGCGAGCTGACCGGCAAGGGACTCGGCAAGATCCATCAGGCGGCCACTGCCGACGGCGCCGACCAGTCGGGCCTCACCGCGCTGACGCTGCCGGTGGTCGCGAACTTCGCCGCCGACGCCGCGATGGCCGTCGCGCTCGCCAACACGCTGTTCTTCGCCGCCGCCACGGGCGAGTCGAAGACCAACGTCGCCCTGTATCTGGCGCTGACGATCGCGCCCTTCGCGCTGATCGCGCCCCTGATCGGCCCTCTGCTCGACCGGTTGCAACGTGGTCGCCGGATCGCGATGGCCACGACCTTCGGCCTGCGCGTCGTCCTGGCCCTGCTCATCATGGCCAACGTCCAGTGGAACGAGGTGACGCAGCAGCTGGAGTACGACCCGTGGGTCCTCTATCCCTGCGCGCTCGGTCTGCTGGTGCTGTCGAAATCCTTCGGCGTCCTCAAGTCGGCCGTCACGCCGCGTGTGGTGCCGCCGACCATCGACCTGCCGCGGGTCAACTCCCGGTTGACGACCTTCGGTCTGATCGGGGGCACGATCGTGGGTGGCGCGGTCGCCGCCGCCATCGAGTTCCTGCTCGGCCAGGTGCTCCCGTTGCATCTGCCGGGTGCCATGGTGTGGCTGGCCGTGGTTGCCGGCGCCGGCGCCTATCTGTGCATGCGCATCCCATCGTGGGTCGAGTCCACCGAAGGCGAGATCCCGACGACCCTGACCTACCACGGCGAACCCGCGCGGTCGGCGCCCGGCGACCCCGATCAGCCGACGAGCGCCCGGGACGGCGCCAAGATGATCGCGGCCAAGATGCGCCAGCCGCTCGGACGCAAGGTCGTCGCAGGGCTGTGGGGCAACGGCACGATCCGCATCCTCACGGGGTTCCTGACACTGTTCGTGGCGTTCTACGCCAAGGCCCAGCAGGGCGACGCGTCGGACTGGACCCAGCTCCTGCTCCTCGGCGCGGTCGGTGCCGCCGCCGGCGTCGGCAACATGATCGGCAACGGCGTCGGCACCCGCCTCGAGCTGAAGAACCCGCCGAACATCGTCGTCGGCGCGACCGCCGCCTGCTTCGTCGTCGCAGTCCTGGCCGCCATCTTCGGCAACATCGCCGCGGCCGCGGTCGCCGCCCTGGTCGCCTCCGGGACGAGCGCGATCGGCAAGGTGTGCCTCGACTCGTCGATCCAGGACGACCTGCCCGACGAGTCCCGCGCTTCGGCGTTCGGCCGGTCGGAGACCGTACTGCAGTTGTCGTGGGTCTTCGGCGCCTCGCTCGGGGTCCTGTTGCCGCCGACCCTGTGGATCGGCTTCACCGTCGTGTCCGTGCTGCTCGGCCTCGGCTTGCTGCAGACCGTGATGACCACCCGCGGCAAGTCGCTGGTCCCCGGTCTGGGCGGCCGTCGCCCCGACCACGCCGCGCCGACCGTCGCCTTCCGTGCCGCAGGTGCGCGATCGGACATCCGGACCGGCCCGGCCGACGCCGACACCAAGCCGCACACCCAGCGGCCCTCGACCGCCCGCATGCCCACCCGGACACCGTCGACCGCCCCCTTCGAGAATCGGGGTGAGCGCCCGTACAGCCCCGGCGACCATCCGCCGCACAACCAGACAGGACAACGCCGTCAGTGATCAGCAGTGGTGAGAAGAAGGCTCTGTCGATCATCGCGATCGTCGTCGTGCTGTTCGTGGCGGTGGTGGGCACGTCGGTGTTCCTGCTGACCCGCAACGCGAGTTCCGACGACCAGCCCTACCTGCACGTCGCGGTCGGCGACGAACTGCACACGGTCGATCCGCGCTGGTGGTGCGATCTGATGCTGACCGCATGCGATCCCGAGATCACCGCGCCGCGCGAGACCCCGTCGGTCCCGGTGCCGGTGGGGTCGACGGTCATGCTGACCGTCTCGAGTGAGATCGCCCAGGGCCCGTGGAACCTCGCCGCCGTCTACCAGACGCCGCGTGGGCTCGTCGAAGACGAGCAACCGCAGGGCTCGGACAGCACGTACACGCTGACGCTGAGGTCGGTGCCGGATCGGGTGCTGATCGGATTCACCGTCATCTCCGCGTCCGCGCGGCTCTCACCCGCCGACGAGGTCCTGCCCCGCGGCGAACTCGCGGTGCAGACCGCGCCGGACGCCTAGGCGGTCAGGAGTCGAGCTCCCGCGCGACGGCACGCACGACCTCGGAGATCCGCTGCGCGGTCTTGCGGTCGGGATAGCGGCCCTTGCGCAGATCCGGCTGGACCTTGCCTTCCAGAAGGGTGATGAGGTCGGCGACCATGCCGTGCAGCTCGTCGGGCGTGTGCCGCTTGACGTCCTTGCGGGCGGCCTCGCGCACGTTCTTGGAGACGCTGGGGGCGGGCTCGAGCACCTTCACGCTCAACGCCTGCGGTCCGCGACGACCGGCGGCCATGCCGAACTCGACGCGCTGCCCGGGCTTGAGCGCCTCGACTCCGTCGGGCAACGCTGCCGAACGGACGTAGACGTCCTCACCGCTCTCCTGGGAGAGAAAGCCGAAGCCCTTGTCCGCGTCGTACCACTTCACCTTGCCGGTCGGCACTGTGCTCACCCTCATCTGTTCTAGAACTGTCGAAAACGACCTGTCACGACAAAAGACGCCGTCACCCATCTCGGCGGTCCGGACGGCGATGCCGTGCGGGCCCAGACGGATGCAAGGCGCCTGCATCGACCATCGTAACCAACGGCCCACCCCGAGGTCACACCATTACCCGGCGGCCGGGCATCGCGCAGCGTCGGACCGTCCGGCATTGCACTACCGTGGCAGGTATGCAGAAGACGTCGTCCCCGCGATTGCTGCAGGCGGCCGGGATTGTGTTCGGAATCGGAATTCTGGCGATCGTGGCGTTGTTCCTCACTCCGTTGGTCACCGACGGCGACACCGCACCGACCGCCGTCTACCTGCTGACCATGTGCGCACCGCTGGGTTTCGTCCTGGGCCTGGTGTACGCACTCCGTGCTGGACGCCGAGCCAGGTGAGGACCGTGACCACGACCATCGACACCACCCCCGACCTCTCCCCCGTCTCCGACGGGCGGGCGCTGCGTGACGCCTACAGCTGCTTCCCGTCCGGCGTCGTGGCGGTGTGTTGCGAACAGCCCGACGGGGATTCCACCACCCTGATCGGAATGGCGGCGAGTTCGTTCACCACCGTCTCCCTCGACCCGCCGCTCGTCTCGGTCTGCGTCCAGAACACCTCGACGACCTGGCCGCGGATCCGCACCGCACCGGCGATCGGGGTCAGCGTGTTCGCCGGCGACCAGATCGAGCTGTGCAAGCAGCTCGCCGGATCGTCGGAGCATCGCTTCGACGGCATCACGCCGCTGAGCACCGATCGGGGTGCGGTCTTCGTACCCGACGCCGCGGCGCACCTGTCGTGCACGATCCACAACGAGATCCAGGCCGGCGACCACACCGTCGTGCTGCTCGAGATCGAGTCGCTGCGCGCCGATCCCGACGTCGAACCCCTGGTCTTCCACGCCAGCACCTTCCGCGCCCTCGAGGCACGCAAGGACCCCACTCGAAAGTGAGTCTCCCCGCAGCATGACCCCGGCGATCACATGAGCACGGTCGGCCTCGGACTGCCTCTGCCCCGCCCTCCGCGGGAGGCAGCGGCATCCGACGTGCCGTCCGAGGGTTCGCTGCGCGACACGTTCGGCCGTGTGGCGAAGGATCTCCGGGTCTCGGTCACCGACCGCTGCAATCTGCGTTGCTCGTACTGCATGCCGGCCGAGGGGCTCGACTGGATGCCCACCGACCAGGTGCTGTCCACGGACGAACTGATCCGGGTCCTGACGGTCGCAGTCCGCGACCTGGGTATCGAACGCATCCGGTTCACCGGCGGGGAACCGCTGCTGCGCCGCGACCTCGAGGACATCATCGGGGCCGTCGCCGGGCTCCCGCAGGCCCCCGAGATCGCGATGACAACGAACGGCCTCGGACTGCCCCGGCGGGTCGACGGCCTGGTCGACGCCGGACTCGACCGCATCAACGTCTCGCTGGACACCGTCGACCCGGCCCGCTTCGCCGAGATCACACGCCGGGACCGTCTGACCGACGTGCTCGACGGCCTGGCGGCGGCGCGGCGCGCCGGACTGGACCCGGTCAAGGTCAACGCCGTGGTGCCGGACCGCGCGGACCTCGCGGGAGTTCCCGATCTACTCGCCTACTGCCTCGACCACGGTTACGAGCTGCGGATCATCGAGCAGATGCCGCTCGACGCCGACCACGCGTGGCAGCGCGCGCAGATGGTCACGGCCCAGGAGATCCTCGCGACACTGCGGACGCGCTTCACCCTGTTGCCCGACCCCGCGCCGCGCGGCAGCGCCCCGGCCGCCACATGGCTCGTGGACGGCCACCGCGGGCCGCACGGGCCCGCGCGCGTCGGAGTCATCGCCTCGGTCACCCAGCCGTTCTGCGGGGACTGCGACCGCACCCGCCTCACCGCCGACGGGTCACTGCGCAACTGTCTGTTCGCGACGTCGGAGACCGACATCCGGACCGCACTGCGCACCCTGCCCGACGACGAGATCGACGCGGCCCTGGCGCACCTGTGGCGCGCGAGCATGTGGGCGAAGGCACCCGGCCACGAGGTGAACGTGGCGGGCTTCCGGCAACCGGATCGGCCGATGTCGGCGATCGGCGGCTAGGCTCGCGTCCGATGCAGCTCACAGTCCGATTCTTCGCGGCCGCGCGCGCCGCGGCCGGCGCCGAGGAGACGGTTGTCGACATCGACCCGTCGACCACTCTCCGTGTCCTGGAAGAGACCCTCGCCGCCGGAAACCCCTCCCTCGCCACGGTTCTCGAACGCTGCTCGTATCTGCGCGACGAGATCGCGTTCTCCGATCGGACGCGTGCGCTCGGCACCTGCACGACACTCGACGTCCTCCCCCCGTTCGCCGGTGGCTGACGCCACAACTCTCTTGTGACCTTAGTCACATCACGGCCCGGTAACAGGATGGGCACGGGACGGCCACTAACCCGTTGAACTGGGATGACGGCCGAAGTGGGTCGGAAGACCCGGATCCGGGCCGAAAATCGCTTGCGTTCAAGCAGGTGATTCAGTCCAACGAACGACGTACTGTACGAAGCGTCCTCCTCGGAGGTCACGACACAGCAACCAAGACATAACGTCCCACCGGCCGCGCCGAGCCTCGTTCCGCCGGTGGGAACGACAAGCAATCTAGGAACGAGGACGGGGGACCCAACCTCATCCCCTGAGACCGGACACCACACCAGGTGTCCTCGGGGTTAAGTCCCGGAAGTCGCGGCAACCACCTCGACGACCGGGGCCGAGCACCTCTCGCTCGAACCCGACAGCTGACTTCGTAGGCGCGTGGAGAGAGGAAACACATACATGTCCGGACGTCATCGCAAGCAGACGACCAGCACGGCCGCCAAGACCATCACCAAGGTCGCCCTCACCGGCGCAGTCCTCGGCGGCGGAGCAGCCCTCCTGGGCACCGGTACCGCCAATGCGGCCACCGACGCCGAGTGGAACCAGGTCGCGCAGTGCGAATCCGGTGGCAACTGGGCCATCGCGACCGGCAACGGCTACCACGGCGGCCTGCAGTTCTCCCCGAGCACCTGGACCGGCCACGGCGGCGGCGAGTTCGCCCCGACCGCCGATCAGGCCTCGCGCGAGGAGCAGATCGTCGTCGCCGAGCGCGTGCTCGGATCGCAGGGCAAGGGCGCATGGCCCACCTGCGGCACCGGACTCTCGGGCTCGACCCCGCGCAGCGCGCCGACCGACACCCCCCGTGAGATCGCTCCGGTTCTCCCGGGCGGCAACGGCAGCGTCGACCTGGCCAAGACGACGGACGACGTCGCCAAGCAGGTCACCGACGCTCTCACCGAGGCCGGCGTCAGCCCCGAGATCAAGAACCTCTGGCAGGCGGCCAAGGACAGCGGTGTCTCGCTGAACCAGGACCAGATCAAGATGTTCAACGACAACAAGCACCTGCTGCCCAACCCCTGATCGCCGCTCGACGCCTGATCTGGGACCCAGACGAAGGGCCCCGCACGATGAATCATCCGTGCGGGGCCCTTTTCCAATGGTCGGGCGTTGGACCGTCCAGATCCGTATGACGTTGTGCCCGGATTCCGGGCGCACCGTCATACGAGTTTGAAAAGGCGTCAGCTACGCCGAGTTGACCCACTCATCGGTGCCGTCGTCGAAGAACTGGTGTTTCCAGACCGGTAGCCGTGCCTTGACCTCGTCGACGAGGCGCGAGCAGGTCTCGAACGCGGCTCGACGATGGTCGGCGGCAACCGCGACCACGAACGCGATGTCGCCGATCGCGAGGTCGCCGATCCGATGGGACACGGCGACCGCGCGCACCCCGTCGACCGCGGCGACCTGTTCGACGACCTCGGCCAGGACCGTCGTCGCCGTGGGATGTCCCGAGTAGTGCAGGGCGGTGACCGTTCGCCCGCCGTCGTGATCACGGACGGCGCCCACGAACCCGACCACCGCCCCGGCCTTGCCGTCGGCTGCGTCGACGACCATCGCCTCGTGCTCGGCCAGCGCGATCGGTTCGTCGACGACCGCTGTGTGCACCACCCGGGTGCCGGCGTCTCCGGTCATCGGTGGTCGCCTCCGCGGATCTGATCGAGTGCGTGGTGAACGACGCCGGCGAGCACGCCCAGTCCGTCGCGGACCCCGCCGGTCGAACCGGGGAGATTCACCACGAGGGTCGTCCCGGCCACTCCGGCGAGTCCCCGCGAGAGAACCGCGGTCGGCACCGCCGGCAGCCCGGCCGACCGGATCGCCTCGGCAAGCCCCGGGATCTCGAAGTCGAGGAGCGGGCGGGTCTGCTCCGGAGTGCGGTCGCTGGGCGTCACACCTGTTCCGCCCGTGGTGATCACGAGGTCCACCTCGGCGTAGATCGCGGCTCGGACGGCATCGCCGACCGGCGGGCCGTCGGCGACCACGTCGCACTCGTCGACGTCGAAACCCTGCTCGGCCAGCCACGCCTCGATGATCGGGCCGGACCGGTCGGTGTAGACGCCGCTGCTGGCCCGGTTCGACGCGACCACGACGCGCGCGACCCGCGGGCTTCGCCGGTCAGTCATCGGCCGGATCCGACGGGTCGCGATACCAGTCGCCCGACTTTCCGCCGGTCTTGGCGAGCAGGCGGATCCCGTCCATCTGTGCCCGCCGGTCCACGGCCTTGACCATGTCGTGCAGGGTCAGTCCGGCGACGGCCACCGCGGTCAGCGCCTCCATCTCGACGCCCGTCTGACCGGAGGTGGCCACGGTGGCGGTCACCTCGATCGTCTCGGCGCCGATCTCGAAGTCGACCTCCACCGACGACAACGCCAGTTGATGACAGAGCGGGATCAGTTCGTCGGTCCGTTTGGCCGCCATGATCCCGGCGATGCGCGCCGTGGCGAGCACATCTCCCTTGGGCAGCCTCGACTCACTGAGGAGGCCGATCACCTCGGCGGTGGTGTGGAACGTGCCTGCGGCGACCGCGCGACGCTTCGTCGACGGTTTGGCACCGACGTCGACCATGCGGGCCGACCCGGAGGCGTCGAGGTGGCTCAGCCGTGAGCCGCCGGCCCCTCCGGTGGGCATCGGTGTCAGCGGTTGACGACGGTCTTCGACTGCACGAACGGCAGGTCGGCAGCCGGAAGCGGGAACTCGGTGTCACCGAACGGCGAGAGCGCGCCGGAGATGTGCGTCGCGAGTTCGGAGACGGCGTGCTCGGCGGCGTCGCCGTTCTCGTCCTGCGGCCAGCCGTTGTCGACATAGTGCTTCTTGACGACCTTGCCGGTGCCGGCACCCGCTTCGCCGGGGGTGGATGTGTCAGCGCCAGATTTGTTTGCCACGTCGAGCATTGTGCCATGTCGTTCGGATGAACAAGTGCCGTGTCCGGGCAGGACGGCCGCGGGAGGGGCTATCGTCGTCGCAACACAGGTCACGCCACCAGGAGGCGCTCATGGCCGCCCAGCCCGTCCAGGTCGCCGGCTACCCGGTGATCACCCGGTTGGGCAGCGGCGGAATGGGGACGGTGTACCTGGTCGAGAATCCGCAGCTGCGCCGGCGCGAGGCACTCAAGGTGATCTCGATCGCCGAGACCGTCGACGAGGAGTTCGCGCGGCGGTTCAGCCGCGAGGCACAGACCGCCGCGGCCCTCGACCACCCCGCCATCGTGACGATCTACCACTACGGCGTCACCGACGGCGATCCCTGGTTCACGATGACCTACCTCGACGGTCGGGACCTGCGCCGCTCCTCGCTGCGCCCGGACGAGGTCGTGGCGGTCGTCTCCCGCGTCGCCGACGCGCTCGATTACGCGCACGAGCACGGCGTGATCCACCGCGACATCAAGCCCGGCAACATCACGGTCACGCGGCGCGCGATGGACGACGCCCTCGACCGCGTGGTCGTACTCGACTTCGGGATCGCGAAGCTCACCACCGCCACCACGCTGACCGCCCCGTCGTCGTTCGTGGGGACGCTCGTCTACGCCGCGCCGGAGATCCTCGACGGCAAACCGGCGGGCCCCGCGTCGGATCAGTACGCCCTGGCCTGCACGGCCTACGAACTCCTCTCCGGCGCAACCCCGTTCGACGCAGACACGCAGACTCGTCACATCGTCGCCAAGCTCACGACACGTCCGGCGCCGATCAGCACCCACCGACCCGAGCTCGCCGCCCTGGACCCCGTCTTCGATCGTGCGCTCGCGCGGGGACCACTCGACCGGTACCCCACCTGCCGCGCTTTCGCCGCGGACCTGCACGCGGCGCTCGACCGGGCCGGCACCGACGATCGGCGGCGGGCACCCGCCCCGGCGACGCAGGTCATCCCGCCGCGGGCGCCGGCAGGCCCGACCCTGGCGGTAGGCCCCACCCCGACCCCGTCCTCGGCACCCTCGCGGCCGCCGACTCCCCCGCGACGCCGTCGGTGGCCGCTCGCACTGGCCGCGATGGTCGCGGTCGCCGTCCTCGCGGCGGTGGTCGCGATCGGGGTCGTCACCCTCGGCGGCGGCGCCGACCAGACCACCACAGATGCCGGGTCGTCGCCCCTGGCGGCCACGGACGCCCAGGCACAGCTCAGCGCCGGCCTCGGGGCCACCTGTTCGATCCGGGACGGGACCGCCTACTGCTGGGGCGACAATGCCGCCGGCCAACTCGGCGACGGCACGACCGACGCCCGCCAGACACCCACCCGGGTCGCCGATCTCGGCGGTGTCACCGCGATCAGCACCGGCGGTCCCAACAGCTGCGCGATCGCCGGCGGACTCGCCTACTGCTGGGGCAACAACGACTACGGGCAGATCGGCGACGGGACCACCGATGCGCGCCTGACCCCCACCCGGGTGACCGATCTCGCCGATGTCACCGCGATCTCGACCGCCAACTGGGCAACCTGCGCGATCTCCGCGGGCGCGGCGTATTGCTGGGGCACCAACGACTTCGACCAGGTCGGCGACGGCTCGACCGCGAACCAGTACCGGCCGGTTCGTGTCGCCGGGCTCGACGACGTGACCGCGATCAGCGTCGGCGTCAACTTCACCTGCGCCGTAGCCTCCGGCGACGCGTACTGCTGGGGACTCAACGACAACGGTCAGGTCGGCGACGGCACGACAACCAACCGCGGCCGCCCGACCCGGGTCGCCGACCTCGACGGCGCGACGGACGTCTCCGCCGGCGCGGCCACCGCCTGCGCGATCGCCGGGGCGAGCGCATATTGCTGGGGCGACAACAGCTTCGGGCAACTCGGCGACGGCAGCACCTACGGCCACCGCACCGCGACGCCGGTGTCCGGCCTCGACGGGGTCGAGACGATCACCACCGGCACGTCGAACACCACCTGCGCCCTTGCCGGTGGCGTCGCCTACTGCTGGGGCGCCAACGCGTGGGGATCGGTCGGCGACGGCACCCTGACCGACCACCCGTCACCCGTCCGCGTGCGCGAATTGTCCGATGTCAGTGCGATTTCCACCGGCGAGCGGACAACGTGCGCAGTGGCGTCGTCGTACCTGTGGTGCTGGGGTTTCAACGCCACCGGACAGCTCGGCGTCGGCGGTACCGACGACCGTCCGACCCCCACGCAGGTCACGTTCTAGCGTCGGCCCCGTCATCCGGTTGAAGGGTGCCCCCGGACCCACCGGCTTCGGTATTGTCCCTGCATACGTCTGCGAGAGCGGCCATGTGGACGCCGCTCACTCGCCAAGCTCAGGAAGAGGTGCGCCGTGCCGTTGAGTCCCGGCACCCACATCGCCGGTTATCGCGTGGTCTCCCAGCTCGGCGCGGGCGGTATGGGCGAGGTCTACCTCGTCGAGAACCTCCAGCTGGAACGCCGCGAGGCGCTGAAGGTCATCTCCACCGCGGTCAGCGCCCAGCCCGGGTTCAACCAGCGCTTCACCAACGAGGCTCGCACCACCGCCAAGCTCGACCATCGCAGCATCATCACCATCCACCAGTACGGGATCTCCGACGGCTCGCCCTGGTTCTCGATGAGCTATGTCGACGGCAAGGACCTCACCGACGAACGCCTGACGCCCGCGGAGGTGTCGACAGTCGTCACGCAGGTGGCCGACGCTCTCGACTACGCGCACCGCCACCATGTGGTGCACCGGGACATCAAGCCCGCCAACATCCTCGTGACGCGCGATCCAGCGACCAACGCCATCGAGCGCGCCCTGGTACTCGACTTCGGCATCGCCAAACTCGCCGGCTCGGCCAACCTGACCGGCACCCACTCCTTCATCGGGACGGTCGCCTTCTCGGCCCCGGAGACGCTCGAGGGCGCCGACGCCACGGCCCTCTCGGACCAGTACTCCCTGGCCTGCACGGCCTACGCACTGCTCGCGGGACAGCCGCCGTTCGTCGGCCAGTCCGAGCCGTCGGTGATGCTCGGACACATCCAGCGACCGGTTCCCCACATCGGGCAGCTGCGCGGGGACCTCGCCCATCTCGACCCGGTGTTCCAGCGCGCGTTGTCGAAGAACCCCGCGGCCAGGTACCCCGACTGCCGCAGCTTCGCGGCCGCGTTGCAGGCCGCCCTCGATTCTCCTGCCGCGCAAGGCAACACGATGGTCGCCGGCTCGGTGCCCCCACCCACCCTCGTCGGCGGTGGCACGGGTGGCCCGCCGGCCCCGCACCCGTCGGGACCCCAGCACCAGTTCGGCCCACCTCACGGCCAGTACACGCCGCCTCCCCAGGCGACGATGACCGGGCCGTCGGGCCCGCAGCCGCTGATGAACACGCCGTCGGGGCCGCAACCGATGTACTCGTCGGCACCGCACCTCTCGGGCCCGCACGCGCAGCCGGGCCACCCCCGACCGGGTTACCCGGGCATGCCCCCGGTACCGCCGAAGAAGAAGCGGACCGGGCTGATCGTCGCCGGCGTACTCGGTGCGGTGCTGCTGCTCGTGGTCGCGGCCGTCGTCGGGCTGGCCGTCGTCGGCAGCACCGTCGACGACCCGGAGGAGGCCCCCGTCGCCCAGCCGGTGGTGAGCACCAACTTCGGCAGCAGCTGCGCCGTGGTCAACGGCAGCGTGCACTGCTGGGGCGACAACGACTCCGGGCAGCTCGGTGACGGCACGACGACGCCGCACACCCGCCCGGTCGCGGTGACCGGCGTCTCGAACGCCACCGCGGTCGCCACCGGCGGGTACCTCACCGGCGAGAACGCCTACGTCTCGACGGCCTGCGCCATCGCCGCCGGCGACGCATTCTGCTGGGGCAACAACCATTACGGCGAGGTCGGCAACGGCGCCAGCGGTTCGACGGTCGACGCCGCAACCAAGGTCGGCACCATCTCCGACGTCAAGGCGATCTCCACCGGGTGGGGCACCACGTGCGCCGTCGCCGGCACCGACGCCTACTGCTGGGGCAACAACGAATACGGCCAGCTCGGCACCGGCGGCGGCACCGACCCGGTGTCGGCCCCGGTCAAGGTCCCCGGGCTCGGCGTCGTCACCGACATAGCGACCGCCTACGGCACCACCTGCGCGGTGTCAGACGGGTCGGCATTCTGCTGGGGAGCCAACGACAACGGGCAGATCGGTGACGGCAGCACGACGGCGCGATCGGCGCCGGTCAAGGTCGGCTCGCTGACCGACGTCACCGACATCGCCATCGGCGGTTATCACGAGGCGGCCGATGACGACGATCCGAACACCAACACCAGCACCTACTTCCAGACGACCTGCGCGGTGGCCGGCGGCGACGCATGGTGCTGGGGTTCCAACGCCTACGGCCAGATCGGCGACGGCACCGGCGAGACCCGACAGGCACCGGTCCAGGTCAGCAACCTGAGCGGGGTCTCGGCGATCTCCACCGACTGGGGCACCACCTGCGCGGTCTCCGACGACCGGGCCTTCTGCTGGGGCGACGACGACCGCAGCCAGCTCGGTTCCACCGGCGGTTCGGTGAAGATCCCCCGCGAGGTCTCGACGCTGACCGACGTCACGTCGATCTCGACCGGCAACGGGACGTCCTGCGCGATGTCCGCGTCGTCGGTCTACTGCTGGGGATTCAACAACGACGGGCAGATCGGCGACGGCTCCAGCGGCGACGGCGCGAACCGCACGACGCCGACGAAGCTCACCATCTAGGCTGCCGCCGAGGCCTACTCCCGGGACCCGATCAGCGCCTCGGACACGGTTCCGGCCGCCGCCCGCAGTGCCCCGACCGCGCGGGCGCGCAGGTCGTCGTCGAACCGCGCGACCGGCCCGGAGATGCCGACCGCCATGGGCGTGGGGGCACCGGGGACCGCGACGGCCATCCCGCAGACCCCGACCTCGTGTTCCTGTTCGTCCGTGGCGACGCCGTCCGCGCGCACCTGTTCGACGGCGGCGAACACGCCGGACAACGACGTCACACTCCACTCGGTGGCCGCGGTGAGTCCGGCCTGGGTGACGTGTTTGAGGATGCGCGCGTCGTCGAGCTCGGCGAGGACGGCCTTGCCCACCGCGGTGTTGTGCATCGTCACCCGACGACCCACCTCGTTGTTGGTGCGCATGCTGTGCGGCGACGGGACCTGAGCCACGTAGATGACCATGTCGCCGTCGAGGACCGCGAGACTCGCCGTCTCGCTGAGCTCCCTGACCAACGACGCGAGAACGGGCGCGGCCACCGCGCCGAGCTGTCGGTTGGCCACCTCACCGAGGCGAATCAGCCGTGGGCCGAGGGCATACGACCGGTTCGGGAGTTGCCGGACGTACCCGATGCCCACGAGCGTCCGCAGCAGCCGGTGGATGGTCGGAGGCGGTAACGGTGATTCCGCCGACAGATGACTCAGGGAACACTCGCCGCCGGCGCGTCCGATGAGTTCGAGCAACTCGAAGGCCCGCTCGACGGACTGCACACCGCCCGAGTTCCCTGCCATCGTCACCTCCACAGTCCGGCATCACGCTACGTTCCATCATGTGAAACCACAATTGCCCCCAGCTACGCCGTGGGCTGGTGGATAGCACCCGGATTACAGTAAACTCCGCTGTGCGGAATTCTTTTTCCACCAGAACGTGAAGGGGGCGCCTCGTGAGCGTGCAACCCGGTCGCCTCGGTGCGGCCTTCCTCGCCGACGTCGAGGCCGCTCTGGCCCCGGCGGACGCGGTGCTGGCCGACCGGTACCCGGGCGACGACGGCAGCCGGCAGCCGGTCCACACGGTCTATGTCCCCGCCGATCGGTACTCCGCGGATCTGTCCGAGAATTGGGGTCTCGCGGCACTCGATACGGCTGCCTCGCACGGCGGGCTCGCCGCCATCGCGCGGGCGACCGTCGCCGACACCGACTCGGCGGCTTCCGCGCTCGCGGATCTGGTGGAGGGCAAGCTGCGCTCCGAGCCCATCGAGGATCTGCGTATCGACTTCGAGGACGGCTACGGTGCCCGGCCCGACGATGAGGAAGACGCGGCGGTCGATGCTGCCGTCGCCGCGGTCCGTCAAGCCGGGGACACCTCGCCGCCGTTCCTCGGCATCCGATTCAAGTGCTTCGAGGCCGACGTCCGTGCGCGCGGCCTGCGCACTCTCGACCTGTTCGTCGCCGGCCTGGCGGAGACCGGCGATCTTCCGCCGGGTCTGACACTCACGCTGCCCAAGGTCACCTCGACCGACCAGGTCGTCGCGATGGTCAGCGTCGCCCGCGAACTCGAACGGGTCCACGGACTTCCGCAGGGGCGCATCGGTTTCGAGATACAGGTGGAAACGCCGCAGTCGGTGATGAGCGCCGACGGCACCGCGGCCGTGGCGCCGATGATCCATGCCGGCGAAGGCCGGGTGACCGCACTGCACTACGGAACCTACGACTACTCGGCGTCCCTCGGCATCGCCGCGGCCTATCAATCGATGGAGCATCCCGCCGCCGACCACGCAAAGGCCGTCATGCAACTCGCCGCGGCCGGTACGGGCGTGCGGCTGTCGGACGGATCGACGAACATCCTCCCGGTCGGGGACCCCGAAGCCGTCGAGGCCGGGTGGGCGTTGCACGCGCGACTGGTCCGCCGCCACCTCGAACGCGGCTTCTATCAGGGGTGGGATCTGCACCCCGCCCAGCTCGTCACCCGCTTCCTGGCGACCTACGCCTTCTACCGTGACGGATTCGACTCCGCCGCAGTGCGTCTGCGGAACTATGCCCATCGCATCGAGTCGTCGGTCCTCGACGAGCCGGCGACGGCCCGCGCACTCGCCGGCTTCATCCGACGAGGCGAGGTGTGCGGGGCGCTCACCGTCGACGAGGTCGAGACCGCGACGGACCTGCCCATCGCGAAGGTGCGCGAACTCGCACTCCACCACTCACAGAGGACAGCCCGATGAACGCGACGCCGTACTACACCCCCGCCGGCGGACTCCCGCCGCAGACCGACCTCCTGAGCGACCGCGCGGTCGTCACCGAGGCGTACACGGTGATCCCCCGGGGCGTGCTCCGCGACATCGTCACGTCGGTCTTCCCGGAATGGACCGACACCCGCGCCTGGGTGCTGAACCGCCCGGTGCCCGGGGGTGCGCAGACCTTCGCGCAGACCATCGTCGAGGTCGCCCCGGGCGGCGGATCGGATGCGCCGGAACCACAGTCGGCGGTCGAGGGCTTCCTCTTCGTCACCGCCGGCACCCTGACCGTGACGGTCGCGGGTGAGGCCCACACGCTGACCGACGGCGGCTTCGGCTACCTGCCCGCGGGCACCCCCTGGTCGGCGCACAACCACGGCGACGTCCCCGCGTCCTTCCACTGGATCCGCAAGCGCTACGAGCCGATCGCGGGCCACGAGCCCGCCCCGAAGTTCGGCAACGAGCGCGACATCGAGCCCACCCCGATGCCCGACACCGACGGCGCCTGGCGCACAACGAGAATGCTCGACCCACAGGACGTGGCCTATGACATGCACGTCAACATCGTCACGTTCGAACCGGGCGCGTCGATCCCGTTCGCCGAGACCCATGTGATGGAGCACGGCCTGTACGTCCTAGAAGGCAAGGCCGTCTATCGACTCAACGAGGACTGGGTGGAGGTCCAGGAAGGCGACTACATGTCGCTGCGTGCCTTCTGCCCGCAGGCCTGCTACGCCGGGGGTCCGTCGAACTTCCGCTACCTGCTCTACAAGGACGTCAACCGGCAGATCATGCTCTGACCCCGTCGGTCGTCAGATCTCCGACACGGCGATGGCCTGCGCGGGGCATACGTGCGCGGCGTTGCGGACGACATCGACGGCTTCGGCGGTGTCGATGGAGTCCGTCGTGGTCTGCGCGCGACCCTCGGTGAACTCGAAATGAGCCGGGGCCACTGCGACGCAGAGACCCGCACCGATACACCGCAGAGATACTTCCGCCTGCCACTGTCGACGACTCACGACCATCTCCCTCGTCCTGTTCGAGGTATCAGCCGGCCGCGGGTGCCGGCCAGTGCACGCCGACGCTCTTCATACCCTGCATGACGTCCATGTCAGGGTGTTCCCTGAGGACGTCCTTGAACGACGGGCTGCCGACCACCACGGACTTGAACGAGCGCAGGAAGGCATCGACCTCCTCTGCTTCCCGTTGCGGGATACCGAATTCGGCGTAGGCGGGGGTGACGATGTCGTCGAAGAGAGCGTCCCAATACTCTTCGGTGATGCCCATCCCCCGGTGCGCGGTGGCCATATCGGGTCCGTGGTAGGTGTGCGGACCACCCCAGTGCATACCCAGGAATTCGACGAATCCGCTGATCTCCTCCTGGACTTCGGCCTCGGTCTTGTGATTCCAGATGTGGCCGATCGTCGGGTTCAACATCGCCCGCACCACCAGGGTCCGGGCCAAGAACTTCACCGATTCGAGTCCGCCCAGGCGGTCATAGAGGCTTGCTTGCTCTGTCATGTCGGTCTTCCTCACGATTTCTCAGATGGGTTGTGTGGGCGCTGCATCGGTCGCGATCGTCGGGCGGCAGCGCCGAGGAGGGGCCCGGGTTAGGCGTCGACGGTTGCCGCGACGACCGCGTCGCGCATCATGCCGGTCGCCGGGTGGCAGTTGATGTACTCGAAGAGTTGGCTGGCGCCGTCGGCCACCGACACCTCGTGGTACAGCCGCAGCTTGTCCAGGTCGGTCGCCACTTTGAAGAACGTGGTGAAGATCCGGAGATGGGTGGGGTGCGATTCTGCCCAGCGTTCGAGCTTCTCCAGTGACCGCCAGTGCCCGATGTTGTAGGTCTCGTCGACGGGATTGCCGTCCAGATCGATGTTCTGGACGAGACGGTTGCTGTAACAGCCGACGTCGGCACCGTTGTCGCGAAGGAAGTCCATACCCGCCTGCAGGGTCGGTTGGATCTCGTCGAGGTAGAGATCTCGCTCGGCCTGTCCGGCCTCGCGCCAGTCCTGGCCGGAACGGATCAGGGCGATGTTGTCATGCCCTGCGACGACGACGCGGCCGCCGTGCGCGGGATCTCCGTGGACCACGCGCAGCGACTCGTCGCGTCGCGGTTGCATCCAATCGTTCTGCGACAACGGGATTCGTTCGCGCATCGACCCCCAGTAACCGTGCTCGTTGATGTCGCCGCTGATCCCGTTCATCAGAGCGCCCACGCCGGGCAGTTGTTCCTGAAAGGCGTACAGGGTCTCGAACTGGTCGACTCGCGGCGACACGATCTCGCGGAAGTACCCGAGGGGTCCGGTCTCGCGGTCGGTGGACGACCACCAGGAGTCGACGTCGGGGCTGCTCATCCACCTGCCGAAGGCACTGGGATCGCTCCAGTAGCCGACGATCATGAAGTTGTCGTAACCCTGGTTGTCGGTGTGGTGCGTGATGTCGTGGTGAGCGGGTCCGTCGGCGTGCTCGAGGCTCGCCGCGATCTGCCGGACCGCCGCGAGTGCCTCGGTCCGGTGTTCGGCACCGGATGACTGCACACCCAGGTACGCCATGGTGACCTGTTGTATCCGGTGGTCGGCGCGGCCCACCCACATGGGGAAGGGCGGTTCGTAGTCGTCGGGTACTCGCCGCGAGATACTGCGCGGACAAGTGAGGTGGGAGTCGATCGCGGATTCCATCGGGGGCTGATCCTTTGGGCTGTGAGTCGGGTCGGATTGCAGTGTCGAGCTGAGTGATCGAGTCAGGAAAGCGGTGCTCTGCGGGCGCCGGTGGCCGCGTCGACGGAGCCGTGATCTCGGGGCGCGCGGAGAACTCGGTGGGCAAGCAGTGCGAACGATGCGGCCAGAGTGGTCCACAAGAGTGCGTGATCGGCGATGGTGTACATCCGGAAGTCCCCCAGTACATCGGCGGGAAAGCCCGGATAGGCGATGCCGGTCCCGTCCATGAGCGGCCCGGGGACCTCGTCGAAGCTCGGCAGGGCGAGAGCGGCGACCACGACGGTCGTCAGGTACAGGAGGACACCGACCAGCGACGAGGTCAGTCCACCCAGCCGCGGTCGCAGCCACACGACGACCACGGCCACCGCCGCGATGGCGGCGAGGACCGACACCACCGTGATGGTGAGGAACGCGCTGGTGCGCGACCCGATGGTCTCGCCGCTGCCGACCGCGGGCGGGTTGGCGGGAAAGACGAGGAAGGGAACCGCGAACACCGAGGTGAACCCGATCGCGCCGACCGCTGCCGCCACCCACCGCGGGTCGGTGCCGGGGTAACGCTTGCCGACGAAGCTCCAGAGAACGGTGAAGGCGACCGCGAACACCGCGCCCATGCACAGAGCGAAGGCGACGGTGCCCACGGCGGCACCCAGATTGGCCTGCATCGCCCGGCTGAAGACCTCGCCGTGATCGTGCGAGTGCCCGCCGGCACCCTCGAGTGCCTCGTGCGCGGCCGAGCGGCCCTCCTCGTAGGAGATCGCCGCACTCACCTGTGGCTGAAGGAAGATCCGGGCGAAGACGTAGGTCACGATTCCCGAGATCAGGCCGGCGCCGAGACCCGCGCCGATGAACTTCTTCTCCATGGTCTGATGTCCGAGTGTCGTCAGTGGCACGGGAAGCCGAGGAAATGGCGGGCATCGTGCACGAACTCGTGCACATGGGTGTCGGCACCGAAGACCGACACCGCGCCCTGGTCGTAACCGATGAAGTAGTACGCGAGCAGGGCCAGCGCCATGGTCAGACTCAGTGTGAGTGCGACACTGGCGGTCTCGAGATGGGGTACCGCCCAGCTGGGCGCGGCAGAGCGGGTGGTGGTGGTTGCGGTGGTGGACATGACGGTGCTTCCTTACGATCGAGCGGGTTGGGCGATGGCAGTGGACTCAGGGCGCGGAGGCCGGGTCGATCGCGACCGGTTCGAGAATGGCTTTGTGGTGGTTGCGATTCGGCGGCGCGGCCAGAACCCGGGCAGTGCGTCCGGCAACGTCGCCCGGATGCACCGCCCCGACCTCGGAGAGGACCTGTTCGAGTGCGGTGACCCAGTGCCGGTAGTAGGACCAGGATTCATCGGACAGGTCCTCGACCGAACTCTCCCACTCCTGGATCGACGCGATCAGCGCACCCTGGAACTGCGCCCACTCGTACTGCCCGCTCTGGTGGGCGGCCACGGCGAGGGCGAAAGCCCTGATCTCCCAGGGGCTGTCGAAAGCGAGATCCTCGGGTCGGCCACCGGGTAGATCGCAGACGAGATCCTCGACGATCTGGCGCTCCCGGGTCGTCGCCGGTGCGGTGGCGCTCATGACGCCGACACCTCTTTGACCGGTCCGACACCGATCATCGAGTCCCGGGTCACCAGCTCGGCGAGTTGGTCTTCGGTCCAGCCGTCGGTGCCGGCGGGTCGCTGGGGCAGCACCCAGTACCGCATTTCCGAACTCGAGTCCCAGATGCGGATCTCGGTGGATTCGGGGACGTCGTACCCGAAGTCCTCGGCCAGGACCTTGCGCGGCTCGCGCACGATTCGCGACCGGTACTGCGGTTCCTTGTACCAGTTCGGCGGCAGGCCGAGGACCGGCCACGGATAGCAGGAGCACAGGGTGCACACAATCGCATGGTGCACGGAATCGGTGTCTTCGAGTACACGCATGTCCTCGCCCTGCAAGCCGCTGATACCCAACTCCTTACAGGCCTCGGTCGCGTCGTCGAGGAGGCGTGCGCGGTACTCCGGGTCCGACCATGCCTTGGCCACCACCTTTGCGCCGAGCTGTGGGCCGACCTCGTTCTCGTAGATGTCGACGATTCGGTCGACCATCGACGTGGTCATCACGCCGTTCTCGATGAGCATCGACTCCAGCGCCTTGACGCGTGCGGCGATCTCTTCCTGGCTCGGTACTCCGTTGCTCATCACTCTGCTCCTTCTGTGGTGGATCCTTCTGGGGCGAATTCGATGTAGGGGTCCCACACGTCGAAGTAGACCGAGCTGTTCGGGTCGGCGTAACCGGCTCCCCACAGTTCCTCGGCGGCGAACTTCACCGTGTAGACGTGTTCGGGGTCCTCACCCAGCCCGTTGCCTGCGGTGTCCGGGTAGATGAAGGAACCATGGTGCGCGACAACGGTTCCGGTCTTTCCGCGCACGTATCGTGCCCGTCGGGTGTGACCGAACGGGCTGACGTCGGTCACCGTGACCACATCACCCGCCCGGAACCGAGCAACCTTGTCGGTCTCGCGGATGGCGGTCGCGCCCGCAGGGACGACAGCGTTGACGAACTCGATGAGCTCCTCGGACTGCTCGTGCTCGGGCAGCGGGGCATCCGGGTTCGCGAGGTAGTACTCGGTGCGACGATCGAGTTCGGCCGGATCGATCGCCCCGGCCGCGATGGCATGGTTCTCGATCGAATACAGCCAGTGCTCGTAGTACGGGGCCTTCAGGTAGACCGCGGGGTCCATCTTCTCCATGCCGTGGCGAAACGAATCGACCCCGAAGTACCCGGCGCGGAAGCACGCCGGGAACATGGTGAACATCGGCTTCTCCCATTCGGCGCGAAACACCGGTTCGTCGTCGACCACGACGACCGGACCGAGACCGTCGGTCCCGCCCAGATCGAAAACTCCGTTCATGCGAACTCCTCCTTGGTTTCCGGCGATGGCGACGGACTCGCACATCGCTCGACAGTGATGGTCGGCATACTGGCTGGCCGGCTCACGACGAGGCGCTGACCGAGGCCGTCCGGGGCGTGGGGAACCCGCCGACCAGTTGCTCGAATGAGTGCCCCACGCGCAGCACGGTGGCATCGTCGAAGTGCTTGCCGATGATCATCATCCCCACCGGTAGCCCGCTGACCTCGCCGGCCGGAACCGACAGTGCGGGATGACCGGTCACATCGAGCGGGGCGGTGTTCGCGAGCATCCCGAGCGCCTTGGTCACGTAGGTGGCGCGATCGACTCCTGGTTCGGGGAGTTCGGTGGCGACATACGGCAGGGTCGGCATCACCAGGACGTCGTAGTCACTCAGGGCCTGGTCATAGGCCGCTCGAATCAGCGGAACGAGGTTGCGGGCCTTGCCATAACTGGCACCCCCGAGTGCGGTGACACCGTGGTGCCCGCAGAACGCAACGAGTTTGACCGTCTCGGACAGCTCGTCCGCGTGCTCGATGCGATGCTGGGCGAAGAAGGCCATCTGCTCGGGGTCGTAGAGACCGCCCGCATTGAGGCCGTACCCGTTGCCGTCGAGCATCTGGTAGGCACCACCATCGGTGGCGATCACGTTCCAGACATGAAACGCGTCGCGATGCCACGCGACGCTCGTCTGCTCGACGACCGCTCCGGCGTCGGCGAACCGTCTCGCCGCGTCCTGCACCACCGCGTCGACCTCGAGCTGAGAGGCATCGTGTCCGAAACCCTCGGCCACCACACCGATCCGCAACCCCTGGACCCCGTCGGCGAGACCCGACAGATAGTCGCTCGGAGTGATCCCTTCGGGTTGGCGGGGGTCGAGTCCGTCAGCACCGGCGATCACCGACAGCATCAGAGCCGCGTCGGCGACTGTGCGGGTGATCGGCCCGACATGGTCGACGGTTCGCTCGATCGGAAACGCTCCCGTGTAGGGCACCAGGCCGAAGGTGGGTTTGTGCCCCACCACCCCGCAGAACGATGCCGGGATCCGGATCGATCCGCCCTGGTCACCGCCGATGGCGAGATCCACGTCGCCATTGGCGACCAACGCCGCACTGCCACCCGAGGACCCGCCGGCCTCCCGGCCCGGATCCCACGGGTTGCGCACCGGCCCGCTGGCGGGCGTGAAGCTCGACCCCGAGAAGCAGAGGTCCTCGCAGACAGCCTTCCCGGCGATCTCGGCACCGGCGTCCAACAGCCTCGACACAACGGTCGCGTCCCGTGCCGGAATGAATCCCTCCATCGACCGCGAGCCGTTCATCATCGGCACACCGGCCACCGCGACGTTGTCCTTGATCGCCACCCGACGACCCGCGAGCCGTGTGTCACCCGGCTCGTCGGCGGTGATGGAGGTACGCATGTACCACGCGCCCAACGGATTCGACCCGTCGACCGAGGCGGGGGTGGACTCACGAGCCGGCGCCACCGGGGTCGCCGAGGCGGCGTACAGCTCGTCGACCACGTCGTAGGAGCCCAGCGCGCCATCGACCAGCCCGGCGAACTCCTCGCGATCCTCTGCATTCAGCGTCAGCCCGAAATGTGCGGCTGCAGAACTTATTTCATCCACACTGGGACGACGAACCGACATGTTCTCTCCTTTTCGAAGCGGAATGCGAGACCAACTCCCCCGCCAGTTGCGCCTTCTCGCTGATGAACGAACCCGAGTCTAGGAACCGGCCGGCCAATAGGTCAATGGGTATCGACGTATTGACGCGTTAAGACTGTGTTTCGCCACTGTCACCCACCTCCCGAGATCCGACGACCGGTCGAATGCGACTGCGCGACAGCGCACTACGACACGCCACCCGCCGTCTCGGGGACCCGCCACTGCGGCCGGGCCAGACACCACCGTGGCGCGCGTCACATAGTCAGAACGTAGTACCCCGGTCGACATATGTCAATGAGTGGCGACGCATTAACTCGTAGCCGGGCGGGGGCGCAGGGTCCCCTGCCGCGATTCGGCCAGGATGATGGGACGGGACGGCGAGTTGCCGGCGGTTGCAGTACTGGTTATCAGTCTGCGCCGCAACCGTTCTCTGTCCATGTCGGGATCAGTCGACATCTCCTGCCCGTACGCCTTGATGGCTTCGTAGGTCGTCTCGGACAACGAGCTCATCGGTGGCATCAGGCCGTGCAGCTCGTGCCGGTAGCGACTCTCGAGATCGCGATGGACGTCGAGAGCACCCTGAAAGTACGCGAAGGCCGCCCAGACACCGTCGGCAGCGGTATCGCCGATCAGCTGCAACGTTGCCTCATCGAGCACGAGCGCAAGCGTTCTGGTCCGGGCCCGCAGTCCCCGCTGGGCGCATTGCCGTTCGAAGACGACCTCGTCCCGGCCGACCAGCGACGACAGGATCAGCTCCGCGCCGGAAGCCTCGATCGCCGCGATGGTCGAGGTGAAGTCCTGAGTCCCCAGCGGGAGGTAGGCGTCGCCCAGAACAGACCCGTGGTTCTCGGCCACCACGCGCCGAACCGCCCAGTGCGCACCATAGGACCACGAGTAGCGGTGGCCCACGAAAAACCATCTACGGCTACCTGTTTCCGCCATCAGCGCCGGCACGGCAGCGCGCGCTTGGGCCAGCGGCCGCTCCCCCAGTCGCACCGTCGTGGGACTGGGTCTACCACCCTCGTTCAGGACGGTGTGCACCAGCAGCGCATCCTTGCCCTGCAGCACGGAGGCAGCAGCGTTGAAGGTGGCCGACGTGACGCATGCGAAGATGACCCGGCAACCACTGCGCAGCAACCGGGTGGCCGCCGTTGCTCCCGCCAGCGACTCCGAGGCATCGTCACCGACCAGCAATTCGACGGGAACACCCCCGATGCCGCCCCCGGCATTGATCTCGTCCACTGCCAACTGGGCCAACGTCTCCGTCGCCTGGGCGAAGACCGCCGCGGAACCGGATTTGCTGACCAGCAATCCGATGCGGTGCCGGTCCGGCCGCAACGGCTCGGGCGGACCGAAACCGCGCTTGTGGGCCAGCCACGTCACACCATCCTGATCCAGACTGGACTCCACGACCACGCGCGAGCCACTGCCGTCGGCGAAGAACCGCACGGTCAGCCGACCACGCCATGGCTGATGGTGCACGATCACCACTGACCTGCCCCACCGAACCGAGGCAACATGTCCCAGCAGGGTGATCGGCATTCCCGCGACACCCTGACCGCCGCCGACCGGCAGGGATACCGACACGGCCGCGCCCACAGCCAACCTGGTGCATTCCAGATCGAGTAACTGGCCGGCCGCGAATCGACCGAACGCGATGTCGGGCGGATCAGCGGTAGGGATCTGGGCGGTCACGGAAAGAGTCGGCACACAACACCCCCGGATAGCCGGAACAGCGCCAGACTAGGCTTGCCGCCGCGCCTTCGCCTCGTCTTCACGGATATCGGGGGCCGGGGCGTCACCGGTGGCTTCTCCCGCACCGAGCGCCCGCTCCAGCACACCCTGCAGGAACTGCAGGGCGTCGTTGGCCGGACCAGCCGGGTCGATGGAGAAGTAGCGGTGCCGCCCCGCACGCCGCTCGACGACGACCCCGGACATCTTCAGTGCCTTGAGATGAGTCGATACGGTGGTGCGACCGACCGAGGAGATCTGGTCACTGATGAACCCGGCACTGCATTCGCCGTGGGACGCGAGTGTGTCCAGGATCTGGCGGCGAACCTGGTCGGCAAGGGCGGCGAAGACCAATTCACGACTCTGCTGGTCATTGGTCACACTCATGGTCGTTACCCGTCTGCCCCGGAACTGATACGTCAGTAAGTATCAACATATCGTACCGGCGGGCACTCCGGCTACCCGAGGCACCGCATCTCCGCGCCACTCACCTCCGGGCGGCTCCGTGGCAAGGACCGCTCGGATCTGCGGTACTCGGTCGGCGTGCACCCGAACTCGGCGCGGAATGCGCGGGCCATGTGGGCGGAGTCGGAGTATCCCCACCGTGCCGCCAGCATGGCTATCGGCCGCGAGTCGTCGCCGGTGAGCAGATCGCGGGCGCACGCCTGCAGACGTCGTTGGCGCGCCACCGCCCCGAAGGTCGTGCCGGATCGCTCGAAGAGCGCGTGCAGGGTGCGTACCGATACGCCGATCGCTCGCGCTGCCCCGGTCACCGACACCGGCCCGACAGGCAGGTGGGTGTCCATGTAGCGCACCGCAGCGGCACGGCGGGCGTCGTCGCTCAGCGGGGCGGAAGGCGGCCCCGGCGGGTTCTGGGCCCCGGCCAGCACAGCGCGGATGACGTCGGCGTGCGCGGTCCCGAGCATCTGGCGTTCCACCGGATTGCCGACCGCTCCTGCCGACTGCCACGTCGACACCATCAGCGAACGGGCGATCTGGGCGCTCCCCCGATCACCGTCGAATGTCGTCGCGGTGGCGGCCCGGGACGGATCGGACATCAGATCCGCCACAGATTCGCGAGGCAGGCGGAACGACAGGACTCGCCACAACCGCGCCACGTCATCCGGAGAGTGCTCCGGCTCGACGAATTCCAGGCTGTAGGGACGGGTCGAGTCGACGATCGCGAACTCGCCACGCGACACGACACATCGGCGGCCGTCTTGCTCGGTGAAGCACTGACCTTCGATCTGCAGGTTGACGAAGACGACGTCCTCCGTGGTCCGCGACACTTCGAGCTCGCCGTGTTCGACCAGTTGTGTACATGAGGCGATCTCGGCTGCGTTGGTCGTACCCATCGGGGCCGAGCGCACCCAGCCCGGCAGCCCCGCACTCACGCGACTGCGGCCCAGGTGATCACGGGACCGAGACGGGGTCAGCGGCGTGAAGGCCTGGCACAGGACGTCAGCCCAGTAGCTGACCTGGTCGGCAGTCCCCAACTCCTTGGTGGACCAGAAATCTGTCATGACGCGCTCCGAGGTCCGACGCCGCAGTTCGATCTCGTGCGGCGGCTTGGTGTCCACCTAAGCGCATTCGCGCCGCCGTGTCCGCCGACCGGAGCATCGGTGCAGATTTCTTCTGACAAGTGCGCAGGACGATTCAAGACCGGAGGCGGGGGTGTGCGACAGCCTTCGAGTGTGTGATTCGCCACACACCACGACCTCAGAGCAATCGTCATCACACCGGAGGAATCATGTCCCTGAGCTTCGAACTCAGTCCGGAACAACTCACCGTGCGCAACCAGGCGCGCCACGTCGCCGACGAGGTGTTGTCGCAGGTGGCCGGAGCAATCGACGGCCTCGACAAACCCGAGGACCGGTTCTACGCCTTGCTGCCGATCTACAAGCAACTCGTCGGCATGGGATTCCTGAAGGGCCTGGTGCCCGACGAGTACGGCGGAGCCTACTTCGACAATCTGACCTTCGCCCTGGCTGCCGAGGAACTCGCCCGTGTCGACGTCAACGTGCCGTCGGCACTTCTCGGAACCGGGCTGGGACTGAACCCGATCATCAATTTCGGCACGGAGGAGCAGAAGCAACGATGGTTGCCGTTGTTCTGTGGCGACGAACCACGCCTCGCCGCGATCGCCTACACCGAGGTCACCGGCGGAGCCAACTACGACACCCCCGATCCGACCGCCGGAATCCAGACGTTCGCCGTCCGAGATGGGGACGACTGGGTCATCAACGGCGCCAAGCACTACACCACCAACGCATCGGGTTGGGACGGGCTCGGCGCCGACCTGATCAGCGTCGTGTGCCGCACCGATCCCACGCTTCCGCCCTCCGAATCCCTCGCGGTCATCGTCGTCGAGCGCGGCACCCCCGGAGTCTCGATCACCGGGATGATCGACACCATGGGGCACCGTGCGACCAACTCGCCGCGGGTGGAGTTCACCGATGTCCGTGTCCCCGTGCGCAATCTCATCGGTCAACCCGGAGATGGATTGGAGATCGTGGCCACCGCCTTCTCCTGGACGTGCTCGTCCATCGGCGCGGCCTGCGTCGGGCGGATGCGCGCCGCATTCGACTACGCCCACAGATTCACGACCACCGATCACCGCTCCGGCCCGGTCCCGGTCATCGACCACCAGAACGCCGGCTACATGCTCGCCGACATCAAGACCAGGATCGAAGCCGTCCGCTACTTCGCGTGGAAGGCCGCCGACCACTTCGACCGCACCGGCGGCAAGGACCGTGAGCTGGCAAACGAGATCAAGATCTTCGCCTCGGAGACAGCCGTGCAGGTGGTCTACGACGCGATGCGCCTGGTCGGCGTCGATGCCTACACCAACCTCACCCCGATCGCCGCGATCATGGAAGACGTCCTGTGCTTCCCGGTGTACGACGGCGGCAACATGGGCGTGCGGCGACGCAATCTGCACAAACTCCTCAAGGACCCCAGCTTCGATGCCCTCGCCGCTGCCGAAAATCGGTTGACGACAACCTGATAGCAATCCTTCACACCCTTGTTCACCCGACTACCGAAGTGAGACAACCGATGACAACGACCGACGCCTCCCACGCCGCCCTGCCGGCGGGAGTCACCGACTTCCTCAACCGCCCCGTCCACCATTTCATCGACGGGGTCGACGTCGCCTCCCTGTCGAACGACTCGTTCGCCACGTTCAATCCGTCCGACGGAACCCCACTGGCCGAGGTCGCGCTCGGCAGCACCGTGGAGGTCGATCAAGCGGTGGCGGCCGCCCGCCGGGCCCTCGACGGACCATGGAGCCGGATGAGTGAGTCGCAACGCAGCAAGATCCTCTGGCGCGTAGCCGAACTCATCGATTCACGTGCGGACGAGTTCGCCATCCTGGAGGCGCTCGACAGTGGGAAGCCCGCGACTTACGCGCGGGCGGTGGACATTCCACTCGCCGTCGATTGGTTCCAGTACTTCGCCGGGTGGCCGACCAAGCTCGAGGGAACGACCATCCCGGTCTCGGCTGTCGCCACGCCCGGCAACTACTTCGCCTACACGGTGCGCGAACCCATCGGTGTCGTCGCCGCTGTCATCGCGTGGAACTTCCCCCTCATGCTCGCCGCCTGGAAGCTCGCCCCGGCGCTGGCCGCGGGCAACACCGTGATCCTCAAACCCGCCGAGCAGACGCCCCTCACCGCAACCCTTCTCGGCGAGCTGATGCGCGAGGCGGGAGTGCCCGAGGGAGTGGTCAACATCGTTCACGGCTACGGCCACGACGTGGGCGCCGCGCTCGCTGCCCATCCGGGAGTCGACAAGATCTCGTTCACCGGCTCCACCGAGGTGGGCAAGAGCATCATCACCGCGGCGAGCGGCAACCTGAAGAAGGTGACCCTGGAACTGGGGGGAAAGTCGCCCAACGTCATCTTCGCCGACGCCGACCTCGATGCGGCCATCGCGGGCGCGGCCAACGCCATCTTCTTCAACCAGGGCGAAGCCTGCGAGGCCGGCTCGCGCCTCTTCGTCGAGCGGGCGGTCTACGAGCGTGTGGTCGACGGGGTTGCGGCCGTGGCGGGACAGCTGACCGTCGGGGACAGCCTTGCCCCCGACTCCCAGATCGGACCGCTGGTGTCACAACGGCAGCTCGAGCGCGTCCTCGGCTACCTCGACAGCGGCCATACCGAGGGCGCGACCACGGTCACCGGTGGACGGCGCAAAGGAGATGTCGGTTATTTCGTCGAACCCACCGTCCTCACCGATGTGACCCCCACGATGAAGGTCGTCACCGACGAGATCTTCGGACCCGTCGTCACCGTCACACCGTTCGACGACGGCGATGACCTCCTGCGCGCGGCCAACGACACCAGCTACGGGCTCGCGGCCGCGGTCTGGACGAGAGACCTCACCAAGGCCCACAACGTCGCGGCGGGTTTCAAGGCCGGCACAGTGTGGATCAACAGCTATCACGTCCTCGACCCCGCACTGCCGTTCGGCGGGTACAAGCAGTCCGGGTGGGGCCGAGAGCACGGCGCCGCGGTCTTCGACGCCTACACCGAAACGAAAACCGTCATCCTCGACCGAGGCTGACGTGGTCCTCGGGCTCGTCACCGGCCCCGCCATGCAGGCGGTCGGTCGGGCACCCCTGTCGTACCGTGGACCCGATGCGTATCGCGGTGGTGGAGGACGACGACGGGGTCGGTGACGCGCTCGTCGACGCTCTGAACGAGGTCGGCCACGAACCCCGCCGGATGCGTCGCGGTGCCGACCTCCTCCTCAATCACCGGGATGTCGACCTGGTCCTGCTGGACCTGGGACTGCCCGACGAGGACGGCCTGACCGTGTTGCGCCGGTTGCGGACCGTCAGCGAGATGCCGGTGGTGGTGCTCACCGCGCGGCACGACGAACGGTCGGTCGTGCGGGCCCTGCGCGGGGGCGCCGACGACTATGTGGTCAAGCCGGCACGGCTCGGCGAGCTGATGGCGCGCCTGGAGGTGGCCGCCCGTCGGCGTGTGGCCGACGCCCCGGTCGCCACCGACCGACGGATCGCGTCCGGCGACATCGTGGTCGACCTCGATGCGCGTCTGGTCTCCGTGGCCGGCGTCGACGTGGCACTGACCCCCAAGGAGTTCGAACTCCTCGCGCACCTGGTCACACGCCGGGGTGAGGCGGTGAGTCGCGAGCAGTTGATGGACGCGATCTGGGGCGACGCCTACGTCGCGATCTCTCGGAGCCTCGACGTCCACATGACCGCACTCCGGGCGAAGCTCGGCAGACCCGGAGTGATCGAGACGATCCGCGGGTACGGCTACCGCTGGGGTTCCTGAGCGATGTGGCGGCGTGTGCTGCTCGTGCTGGTCGGCTATTCGGCGATCGTGGTGCTGGGCCTGGCAGTCCCCCTCGCGACGACGGTGAGTAGCGAACGGCTGCAACGGTTCACCGAGAGCCGGACCGCGTCCGCGGTCTATTTCGCCGACCTCGCCGATCGGGAACCGGAGATGCGGGGCACCGAGTTGCAGAGCGCCGTCGAGCGCTATCGGGATCTCTACGGGGAAGGTGTCGTGGTGGTCGATCGGGCCGGCACGACGCGGGCCGCAGCCGGGCTCACGGCCCGGTCACCAGAGGTCGCCGACGCCGTGTCCGAGGCGTTGCGCAATCAGCGCACCCGGGTCGCGTCGGGGTTGACGCCGTGGTCGCCCGGATCGGTTCTGGTGGCGATGCCGATCGGCACGGGCACCCAGGTCGACGGCGCAGTGGTCATCGAGGCCTCGACCTCGGCGGCCAGACGCGACGTCGCCGAGACCTGGGCGGTGATCGCCGGTGGGGCCGTCGCGATGCTCGTGGTGGGGTCGCTGATCGCGGTTGCCCTGTCGCGGTGGACGGTTCGTCCACTCACCGCGTTGACCACCCGGGTGCGCTCGCTGCGCGCATCGATCATCGACCGCGTTCCGGGTGCGAACGAGCCGAGTCAGAGCGGACTCCGCGAGCACCGGCACAGCGGCCCGCCGGAGGTCCGTGAGCTGGCCCGGATCTTCGACGCGATGGCCGACGACGTCGAGAACGCCACCGCGGCCCAGCGCCGTCTGGTCGCCGACACCGCGCACGCCCTGCGAAATCCGCTCGCCGCGGTCCGCTTTCGTCTCGACGCTCTCGGTCTGGGCCTCACCGGCAGATCGCTCACCTCGCATCAGAAGACGCTCGTGGAGATAGACCGGCTCGACCGCATCGTCGAGGACCTGCTCGTCCTGGCCACTGCCGAGTCACGACCCGTCGGCGCCGTGACGGGGGTCTGCGACGTCGCCGCCGTACTGACCGAGCGCCACGACTTCTGGGCGGGCGCGCTCGCGGATGCCGGGCTGTCGGCGTCGATCGCACTGCCATCGGGACGAGCGTCCTCGACGATCGCCGCGCTCGACGAGGACGACCTCATCCGGGTGACGGACGTCCTCATGAGCAACGCGGTCCATCACGCCGGACCGGGCGCGTCTGTCGAGCTGGGCTGCCGGTCCGAGGGAACGCGCGTCCGGGTCTGGGTGGCCGACACCGGTCGCGGTGTGACGGACGACGAGTTGCCTCGCGTGACGGAACGGTTCTTTCGTGCGTCGGCCGGCGGTGGACCGGGGTCGGGGCTCGGACTGTCCATCGCCGCGGCCCTGGTCGAGGGGGCCGGGGGCGAGCTGACGGTGAGCGCCGGACAACCCGCGGGCCTGCGGGTGGATCTCTGGGTCCCGGCGGCGGAAGTCGAGTTCCACGAAGCCGTGGACGACCTCTCCTAAGGGAGTGTTAGGAAACCGCGATCGGCTTCCGTTGCGCATGTGACTGCGTTCACAGTGTTAGGGGCACCGACGCCGGACCGGGTCGGGTGCACGTTCGACGACCTGGAGGACCCTGATGACCGACTCGCCCACCCGGCCCCCCGCGGATGCCCGGAACGCACCGCCGATCTCGTCCGCCGCGGCAACGCGCCGTGCCGTGCTCAACACACTGCGCGGATCCTCCGGCAATCTCGTCGAGTGGTACGACGTCTACGTCTACACGGTGTTCGCGACGTACTTCGAAAGCCAGTTCTTCGACTCGGCCGACAAGAACTCGACCGTATACGTGTACGCCATCTTCGCCGTCACCTTCCTGATGCGGCCGGTGGGCTCCTGGTTCTTCGGCCGGTACGCGGACCGTCGGGGCCGCCGGGCGGCGCTGACGTTCAGCGTGTCGCTGATGGCGGCGTGCTCTCTCGTCATCGCGCTGACACCGGGCCGCGAGTCGATCGGCGTGTGGGCGGCGGTCGTCCTGGTGCTCTGTCGACTGGTACAGGGGTTCGCGACCGGCGGTGAGTACGGCGCGTCCGCCACCTACATGTCCGAAGCGGCCACGCGTGAGCGTCGCGGCTTCTTCTCGTCGTTCCAGTACGTCACGCTCATCGGCGGACACGTGCTGGCGCAGCTCACCCTGCTGGTGATGCAGGGCTTCCTCGACAAGGATCAGATCTCCGACTTCGGTTGGCGCATCGCGTTCCTCATCGGCGGTGTGGCCGCCGTGGTCGTCTTCTGGTTGCGCCGCAGCATGGACGAGTCCCTCACGCCGGAGCAGCTGGAGGCCGTGCGCAGCGGGGCCGACTCCGAGTCCGGATCGATCCGCGAACTCCTGTTGAACTACTGGCGCCCCCTGTTGGTCTGCTTCCTGGTCACGATCGGCGGCACCATCGCCTTCTACACCTACAGCGTCAACGCACCGGCCATCGTCAAGACCGCTTACGAGGACCACGGTCGCACCGGGACCTGGATCAACCTCATCGGCTTGGTGTTCCTCATGGCGTTGCAGCCGATCGGCGGAATGATCAGCGACAAGGTGGGACGCAAACCCGTCCTCATCTTCTTCGGCGTCGGCGGTGTCCTGTACACCTACGTCCTGATCACCTACCTGCCCCAGACCACCTCGGTGGCGGCCTCGTTGACCCTGCTCGCCGTGGGATATGTGATCCTCACCGGTTACACCTCCATCAACGCGATCGTGAAGGCGGAACTGTTCCCCTCGCATGTCCGGGCCCTGGGGGTCGGGCTCGGGTATGCCCTCGCGAACTCCGCGTTCGGTGGCACCGCACCGCTGATCTATCAGGCCGCGAAGAACGGCGGTCATGTCCCGTGGTTCATCGCCTACGTCACCGTGGTGATCGCCGTGTCGCTGCTGGTCTACATCTTCGTCTTGCGCAACAAGGCGGAGACGCCCCTCGATCGCGAACAGGGGCGGGCCTTCGTCGACGCGGAGGTCGATGCCCGGCGGGCCTAAGGTGACACCATGTCGTACGCGCTCGGGTCGGTCGACCGGCGGACCGTGCTCCGCGGGGGCTGCGGGGCGGGAGCACTGCTTCTGCTGTCCGCATGCGGAACCGAGCGCGGTGCATCGGTCCGTCTCGCGGCGGGCGAGCCCGGCGGGTTCTTCTGGGAATTCGCCGGCCTCCTCGCCGCGGCGGCCGACCGGTCGGGCGCGCCGCCGATCCGCCCGCGTCAGTCCGGTGGCTCGGCCGAGAACCTCGATGCCCTGGCGGAGGGTTCCGCAGAGCTCGCCATCAGCCTCGGTGACACGGCCATCGAACGTGTGAATCCACAGCTGACCGCTCTGGGCTGCGTGTACGAGAACTACTTTCAGGTGGCGGTCCGCGCCGACTCCGGCATCGCGACGATCGCCGATCTGCGCGGACGGGTGGTGAGTGTCGGCGCACCGGGATCGGGTGCCGCGGGACTCTCCGAGCGCGTACTCGCCGCGGCGGGCCTCGCACCCGACCGCGACATCCGACCGGTCCGCCAGACGATGCGGGATGCCGGCGTGGCGCTCGCCGCGGGAGCGGTCGACGCCGTCATGTGGGCAGGTGGTCTGCCGACACCGGCGTTCACCGACCCGCGGGTGCCGATCGCTCTTCTCGACCTCGGTGGTGTCGTGTCGGCCCTGCGACGGCGGCATGGGCAGGCGTATGAGCCCGTCCGCATCCCGGCCGACATCTATGGCCGACATCCGGCGGTCACCACCGTCGGGGTCGCGAACCTGCTGCTCGCGCGCCGGGACGTCGCCGACACGACCGCTGCGGCCGTCGTCGATCTGCTCCTCGACGAGTCCGCGCACCTGGTGCCGTCCCAGGCGATCGGCAGTCAGTTCCTCGACGCGCAGTCACTGATCCTCACCGGCCCCGTTCCGCTGCATCCGGGTGCCGCACGCGAGTACCGCCGTCGGCACGGGTGAGTCGTCTGCACCCGCACGCCGGGCCGCGGTCCGTGATACCGATAGACGCGAGCAGTTTGTCGGGTTCGGGTCTCCGGATCGGCTGTCGAGGGTGAGAGGAACACATGAAGCAGGTGGCTTCCCGCCGCGCCCAGGTCATTGCCGGATTGTTCGCGACCACGCTGATCGCCGCCGGTTGCGGCGCGTCGGACGCGGACGAGTCGCCCTCCGGGGTGTCTACGACGACCGCAGCGGCCGGCGACACGACGGGCCCCTCCCCGGTCGCGGAGAATGTCGCGCCCGGACCCACCGAGGTGACGGTGATGGGCGAGGACGACGTGGAGGTCACCCTCACCGGTCCGATAGCAGCCAAGTACGGCTCGGCGACCGAGGCACAGCGGGCCGCCCTCGGCAAGCCGTTGACCGGGGATCACAACGCCGGGACCCGCGAGAGTGGCGTTGTCTATCAACAGTTTCGCGGTGGTGTGATCATCGCGGAGAACGACGCCCCGGCAACGCCGGCGTACATCATCAACTCCGGCAGGATCCGAGACGCGTGGAACACCGAACGGGCCCCGGACGGAACCCCAGCACTTACCGGCGCCAACGGCTCGGCGGGACCGCTGGGGGTGCCCACGAGCGACGTGACGGTCGAGGGCGACCTCGAAGTGGTGACTTTCGAACACGGCGAGATCTCCGAGAACACGACGAACGGCGAGGTTACCGTCACCGTCAACGGCAACACCGTGCCCTCAGGGCTGAAGTAGACGGTGAGGCCCTGATCTGTACCTACCGACTGGCGACCATGTGGACGACTCGCTGCCGTTGGTGACGATCATCCACGGCGGTGGTTGGGAAAGCCGCGCGGGTGCAGAGCAATTCGACGAGATGGCCAGAGATCTCGCCGGCCGCGGGTTGGCCGTCTACAACGTGGAGTACCGGCGGCTCGGCACGGGCGGAGGATGTCCACCACCTTCCACGATGTGGCTCGCGCACTGGACCACGTACCGGCGATCGCAGAGACGTACCCGCAGTTGCGAATCGACGACGAGTTGGTGATCGGACACAGCGCCGGTGCGCAATTGGCCGTCCGGGGCGGCACCCGCCATCGCCTCACCGACGATGAGGTCGGCTCGCGTCCTGCGTTCGTCCCATCAAACATCGACGCAACATCCCCACCCGCACGAAAAGCACTGACCCCCAGCGCAACCCCCAGAAGCGACCGACACGAACACGACCAACAAATCGGTCGACACCGACAAACCCTCCGGCCTCAACCCGAAGTCGAGAGTGTTCCGCGGAACACTATGAGGTCGGCGCCGCGCTCCCCTGCCGAGCGACTTTCGGTTGGATGACTTCCTTCGCGTACGTCTTCCCCCACTCGTTCAGTGCCGACACGAACGAACTCAGCGCCTGCCCCTGGTCGGTGAGCGAATACTCGACCCTGGGCGGGACCTCCGGGAAAGCAGTGCGCTGCACGATGCCGTCGCACTCGAGTTCACGGAGCTGGCGGGTGAGTACCCGCGGAGTGACCGGACCGACCGCACGTCCCAGCGCCCCGTACCTCATCGGACCCTCGAGAAGGTTCTTCACGATGGTCATCTTCCAGGAGCCGCCGAGAACGGCAACGCTCACTTCGACGGGACACACTTCGTAGGCGCGGCGAACCGGATCCCTCAGAGTGGGCACGTCCTCGCTGTCCATCGTCGACCTCCCGCAGTTACTTCTCGTGGACATTCTCGTCCATATGGACGATATTGTGCATACTACCGTCGGTGCACGTAGTGAGTTAGACAGAAGTCATGCACGGTTCCGTCGAGCAACGCGAGAACACTTCGGTGGAGCGCGACTTCGCGCGCTTCACGGCTCCGACAGTCCGAGCGTGGCTGGGTTCGATCGCAGTCCTGGCGACGCCGGCGGCCGCAGCCCTCTACGACGTCGGCACTGTGCCCGGGTTGATCGGAACAGGCTGTGCCGGGGCGGTTCTGACACTCGCCCACCTCGGGCTGCAATGCCAGGCCGCGATACTCGTCCTGCGAGATGGCCGATGGCTGCCGGCAGTGCTGGCCGCAGCGCTGTGCGCGGCGACGCTGACTGCGCTGTATCTGGTGGCGTTCGACCACCCCGCGGGGTGGTACCTGCTGCTCATGAGTGTCGTGGCGGTTGCCGCGTACGCCGCTGCTGCCGGCCCGAGAGCAACCACAACGGTCGACCGTCGATCAGGTCCGACACCTCGGTGACGGTGGCGCAGCGCTACCGGCCGATCGCCACCGGAGGCAAGGCACGGACGACGACCATCAGCGGCTCGCAGTAGAACGCGCTCGACATACAGACGAACCGTCCGGTCTTGTCGTAGTTCCAGGCGTCGCCATGGAACGACCATGTCAACCCGTCCGGCGATGGCTGCATTGCGCACTGGGCCTGGGATTTCCCTGCGCACGGCCCCTGGATCTTCCATGGGCCCACCGGATAGGCGTCGGCCGTTCCCGCGCCACTCACCATCGATCCCACCGAAGCGGCCAGGATGACACCGGCAGATGCGAGTCGCGTCTTCATATTCATGAATCGTGTATCGCACATACGGCATAGATGAGTTACGCCGCATCGGTCCTCCCCTGCAGCCATCCGGGTCGCGTACGGCGCCGAAGGTCCTTCCGAGACACCCAGGAAGGCACCGGCGAAGCCAACTGCCGACGCCACAGAGGCGGATCTCGATGCGCTGCCATCGCACTGATGGGTGACATCGAGCGGACAGAAGGCAGCGCCACATGAAGGCAGACAGCTTCGAACCGGTAGTCGTCGACGATGACCAGGACGCGTCCCCGGCAGGTCGTGCACTGGCACTGATCTCGACACGGCGCGATCAGCTCACGATCCTGACCGCTCACGGCAGCATCGATCTACTCACCGTTCCCCGGTTGGGCGCAGCCGTTCTCGAAGCGGCGAGCGGGCAACCCCGCGGGCTGATCATCGATCTCACCGCCACCGATTTCCTCGCGTCCTCCGGGATCGCCGCGCTCCTCGCCGCGCGTGACACCATCACCCCGTCCGGCCGGTTCGGTCTCGTCGGTGACCACCCCGCGATCACGCGGCCCCTGCAGATGACCGGTTTCGATCGCACCCTCGCGCTCTACGCAACGCTCGCAGACGCTTTCGCGGCGATGACCCAGGACTGAGAAAGCGGCGCGGTCACTCGCCACCCAAGAACTGCACGATCACCGCGTTCACCGCCTGTGGCGCCTCGATCGGGATGAGATGCGTCCCGGGGATCACCGCCAGTCGAGCGCCGGCGATGGCTGCGGCGACGTCGCGACTGTGCTCGAGGGTCACCTCGTCCCGGTCGCCCTGCATCACCAGCACCGGTACGGTGATGGCCGCCAGATCACCGAGATCGATCTCGGGTTCGGAGTTGATCATCGCCATCGTCTTGTCGAACACGACCGGAAAATGATCTGCTCCGTCCGGTGATTCGGATGCGTACTCCGCGGCGAAGAAACCCATCAGCTCGTCGTCGGCGGTGTCGAGCGCATCGAGGATTCCGCCTACGGCCCGCCCCGAACCGTTGAAGTACTGGCCGATCAGTACCAGGCGACGGACCAGATCGGGTCGACGAAGCGCGACCAGCACGCCGACCACCGCACCATCACTCCACCCGACGATCTCGGCCGGGCCACCGACGACCTCGTCGAGATAGGCGATCGTCTCCTCGGCCATGTCCGCGTAGTGGAACTCGTCCATCACGTCCGGGCTGTGACCGTGGCCGTGCCGCTCTGGACAGAACACCTTCCAGCCCGCCTCGACGAGCGCGGGCACCTGCCCACCCCATGACGACGCGCCCGCGAACGCACCGTGGAGCAGCACGACGGGCTGACCGTCTCCGTGGATCTCGAGCCAGACACGGGTATTCGGCTCCGGGTGGCTGATGGTCGTGTACTCGCGTATCGGAGAGGTCACCTTGCCAGAGTAGAGACCGACGCCGGGCGCCGTGGCACTACGCGGGGGTCGTCCGGACGGCCGATGAGAAACCGAGGCCGGACGAGTCAGCCTCGATAGGTGTTCACACGACGAAAGGGAGTCCCATGCCCACCGACACCACCCAGGCGCCGTCGATACTGGCGGCCGCCGACCACATGCTCGCGATGACCGCCACGATCTCCGATGCCGACCTGGGCCGTCCGACACCCTGTCGCGACATGGATCTCGCCGCGCTGCTGGCCCACGTCGACGGACTGTCCCAGGCGTTCACCGCCGCGGCACGCAAGGACTTCGGTCCGTTGACCTCGACGCCGCCGGACCCGGCACAGAGCCGACTGTCGTCGGAGTGGCGAGACGATCTGGCTCGGCATGTGCGCGAACTCGCCCACTCCTGGGACGACGACGCCGCCTGGGAGGGCATGACCCAGGCGGGCGGCGTCGAGTTGCCCGCCGAGATCATGGGACGGGTGGCGTTGTCGGAACTGGTGTTACACGGCTGGGACGTCGCCCACGCCGCGGGCGTCCCGTTCGAGGTCCCCGATGAGATCCTCCAGGTCGTCTTCGACTTCCACCACCCACCCCAACCACAGGACGAGCGCGAGGGAATGTTCGGGCCGGTGGTCGAGGTGCCCGACGACGCACCGCTCGTCGACCGGCTCGCCGGCCTGACCGGCCGGGATCCCAGGTGGGCGCAGGCAACCACGCAGGGCTAGCAGACAGTCTCAACGGATGTACTGCGCGGGCTTGGTGGCCAGATAGAGCAGTTGCTCCAGTGGTCCGCGACGAAAGATGCGAGACCAGAGGGTGGCGAAGAGTGCGGCTCCGGCGACGAACCACAGCAGGGGCACCCACGAGGCCTGGTCGAGCGGCCCCGCCTGCATCCCGAGAGCGGACTGCAGGACGAAATGCCCCACGTAGCAGGTCAGAGACATGCTTCCGACGGCGATGAGCGGCACCGCCAGACGTCGAAGCCATCCGCAGCTCTGCACGACGGCGACTGCGGTGACGATCACGAGTGTCGCAACCCCCAAGCTGCCGATGATGTCGAAGGTCGTACCGCTGTGCGGACCCGCCAACAAGAGCGCACCGGGATCTGACTGAGCGCCAACCGGTTCGAGCCCCTTGTCGAACTTCGGGGCCACATCCATGCCCGACGACGCCCCGGATTCGGCCATGCTCTTGAGCGCGTCCCCACCGGCGAGCAGCCGGGAGAGACCATATCCGAGGACCGTGAGGACCACACCCAGCGCGGCCAGTCGCTTTCGGACTGCGTCGATCGACATGTCCAGGCGGGCCAGCGCCATACCTGCGATGACAAACGGCATCCAGGTGATCGCCGGGTACATTCCGGTGAGCAGGAGATCGAGGACGCCGACGCCGCTGAGCCGCTCCAACGGGTCGATAGCGTTGACGCTCTGCTGAACAGAGTCGGTCAGCGTGCTGCGCAGGATGTAGGCGAGTTGCGGTGTCACCAGCGCGAGTCCGAGGGCGATGAGTGCGAGAGCGCGAGCCCTCAACCTCACCAGCGGCAACGCCAACAAGAAGTAGACCCCGTAAGCAGCGAGGATCACGACGTCGCCGTAGAACATCGCCATCACACTTCCCAGTCCCAGAAGGACCAGGGCACGAATAGCGATCCGCGCCTTTGCTTGTCGACCCGCCCTACCGGTCTTCGGCTCCAGACGACCGGCGATCAGCATCAGCGAGAATCCGGCAAGAGTCGCGAACAACACCGAGGAGCGACCGTCGGCCAGATATCGAACCCAGCTACCCACCCCACTTGTGGCCGACAGCGGGGGGCCGATGTGCACGGTGTACATGCCGAACACGGCCAGCGCCCGCGCCACATCCAGGCCGACGATTCGGCCCACCGAGGCGCCGGACGAGGCCGACGTGTCTCCGGTCGACTGGTCCGTGGGCTCGGGGAGAATCGGGTCCGGGTTCTGTAGCGACGTCACAGCCCCATGCTTGCGCCCAGGCGTGCTCGCGCCCATCCCTCAGGTGTCTATTTCGACCCCGCCGATCGGATGAGACCTGCGACATCGGCTGCCCGATCGACCATCAGATGGTGGCGAGCCGGCGTGAGAACAACGCACTCTGCCCGCAACTCGCGCGCGGCGCGACGCTGCATCCGGATCCAGCGCGCCGATGATGGGAAGGCTCGGCCCGAATCAGCGGCGATCACGAGAGCGGGACCGAGCAATGGCGCTGATCCCCGGATCTCCATCAGGTCGGCGACGAGCCGAGGATACGCGGCGTACTCCCGTAGGAGAGCACGAATGTAGGAGCGGCCGCGAAGGACCGTCGCCGCAACCTCAGAACGCGAACTGCCCGACTCCCGGACGCTCCCGATCAGCAGGCGATGAGCCGTCGGGACCAGGGTGGGGACTCCGGAACCGACCAGCAGCCCAGCGAGGGTCTGTGCGATCGAGTCCCGGCAGTCGGGTGAGAGTGCCGTTCGCGACGGTGTCGGTACCGATCCGTCCACCAGCACCACGCCCCCGACAAGCGATGGATGGGTGCGCGCGAGCGCTTCGGCATAGAGCCCGCCGAGCGAGTGCCCGACGACGATCGTCGGTCCTCGCAGGGTGAGTTCGTGCATCAGTCGACGGAGTCGTTCGACTTCGCCGCGGATGCTGGGGACCTCGGCAGCCGGCGGATTGAGACCGTATCCGGGTCGGTCGGACCGAATCACCTGCCGTTCGGACGACAACAGGTGGACGACCCCGTCCCAATCGAACCAGTTGCCACCGAGCCCGCTGCAGAGCAAGACTGCGGGACCACGACCGTCGACGGCGACATGCTCCGCCGGGAGATCGGGCACGGTCGTCACTTCACACCGACTGCAGCGGAAGTCGCAGGCCGCGCGGACCACAGCGCATCCAGTGCAGCGACAATCAACCAGGCGCTGGTTCCGATGAGTTGCGCACGCTGCGCGAGGCCGAGATAGAGGACATGCTGCTCACGCAGCGCGATCGCAGCGAGCGTCCACGCCGTTGCCGTGACCAGCACCACCACTGAACCCCCCGACAACAGTCGCCGCCATTGCGGCGCGTCGATGCGTCTGATCGCAAGCCAGCAGCACGCTGCCGCGAACAACGCCGCAGTCGAGGCCACGGAACTGAAGATCGCGTGCAGTGTCTCCGACATCGACGACCCGGCAGAGCCCGCGTCGCAACCCGGATGAACCGACGGGGCACACGCCATGGGCCAGCGCGAGTCGAGGAGGGTGGCCACGGCGAACACCATGAGCGCCACCCATCCGAACAGTTGCCACCGCCCGTGCAGTGGCCGCTTCAGCACTACAGCCCCGGCCGATGCGACGAGCAACGCCGCGATCAGATCGGCCGTTCTGTACAACGCTCCGAGCGGACGATCCCGGGCGCCGAGTTCGCTGACGTATCCGCGGAGTGGGTCCACACCGGAGACCAACCCGATGTCGAGAACCCACGAGGAGTACGCGAGGGCACCGGCGACCAGGAGCGCCGCAGGGAGCAGTCGCGCGCTCACGGATGAGGCCTGACGAGTGGGAATGCGAGTGACTCTCGAATGGTCGCTCCGGTGATGAGCATGACGACGCGGTCGACACCCATACCGAGTCCTCCGGTCGGCGGCATCGCGTACTCGAGGGTCGTCAAGAAGGCCTCATCGAGTTCCATGGCGTCCGGGTCCCCACCCGCGGCCAGCATGGACTGCTGGGTCAGTCTCCGCCTCTGTTCGATGGGGTCCGTCAGCTCGCTGTAGGCGGTTCCGAGCTCGACACCCCAGGCCACCAGGTCCCACTTCGCCGCGACTCCCTCGATCGTCGGGTGTGGTCTCGTCAACGGCGAGGTCGACGTCGGGAAGTCGGTGTAGAAGGTGGGGAATTCGGTCGTCTTCTCCACGAGTTCCTCATAGAGAGCCTGCGCCACTGCGCCTGCGTCCCATGTCGTCTGATAACCGACATCCCGGTCGTTGCAGAGACGCTGCAAGGTATCCAAGGGCGTGTTCGGGTCGACATGCACTCCGACAGCGTCGGACACTGCCTGGTACATCGACACGACGGGCCAGTCCCCGGATATGTCGACCTCGACCAGGTCGCCGTCCGGCCCGCGCCGCATGATGACCTCTCGACCGTGCGCGGCCACCGCCGCAGCTTGGATGAGCCGACGGCACAGGGTCATCATCTCCTCGTAGTCGCTGTGCGCGCGATAGGCCTCGAGGATGGTGAACTCCGGGTTGTGGGTCCGGTCGGCCCCCTCGTTGCGGAACACACGTCCGATCTCGAAAACCTGGTCCATTCCCGCCACGCAGAGTCGCTTCAGGTACAGCTCCGGGGCGATGCGCAGATAAAGATCCAGGTCGTAGGCATTGATATGGGTCTGGAACGGCGCAGCGTTGGCGCCTCCGTGAACCGGCTGGAGTATCGGTGTCTCGACCTCGAGATAGCCGTCTTCGCGCAGGAGGTCGCGCAGCGCGGTCACGATGGCACTACGGGCTTCGATCACGTCTCGAGCGCGTTGGTTGAGCATCAGATCGAGATGGCGTTGCCGCACCAGCGCCTCGGGATCGGTGAGCCCTTTCCACTTGTCCGGAAGTGGATGCAGTGACTTCCCGAGCAGGGACCAATCTCGCGCAGACAATGCCCGATCGCCGGATCGGGTCCGGGTCAGGACTCCCTCGAACTCGGCGAGGTCGCCGATGTCGAACTCACGGGTGAGAGCCCTTATGCGCTCTTCTCCGACGGACCGAGTATCGATCATGATCTGCACCTGGTCCGACCACACGCGAAGATCGACGAAGACGACTCCGCCGTGGTGACGCACTCGCACCAGCCGACCTGCGAGTCGCATCTCCGTGCCCAGTGGGGCCACCGTCGCCTGCCGAAGGGAATGTGTGGGACGACGAGCCGGCGGACTGGTGTCGACCCCTGATCGCGCGAGGCTCTCGAGCTTGGCCGACCGCACGCGCATCTGTTCCGGCATGCGTCGACGAGGGGGCGGAGGACGCTGAACCGCCCAGCTCGGCGGTCTTCCGTCCAGGTTGAGACCAGCGCGCAGGACGAAGTCACTCGAGAGGCTCTCCTGGGTCCCGGTGTGTCGAGCCGCAGAGTCCGCCGAACCTGGAACGGGAATGAAGCCTTCGGCAATCGCCGAGGCCACTCCCACCCGCGGGAGCGCACTCCCGACCTCGTAGCACAGGTAGCGGGGATACCACTTCGGACAGTACTTCTCATTCGATCGATACAGCGTCTCCAATTGCCACCATCGAGAAAGGAACTGGAGCACTCGTCGCCACGCCTTCAAAACGGGTCCGGCGCCGATGCGTGCGCCGTCGTGAAAGACCGCCCGGAACACCGCGAAGTTGAGCGATATCCGCCTCACGCCCAGCTGCGGCGACTTCTCGGCCAGGGTCGCGATCATCAACTCCACAACACCATTCGGCGCTTCCGGATCTCGCCTCATCACATCGAGCGACAGCGCGTGCGATCCCCACGGCACGAGGGACAACAGTGCTATCGGCTGTCCATCTGGTCGTACTGCTTCGACCAGGACGCAGTCACCGTCCAGAGGATGGCCGAGCCTACCCAGGGCCATCGAGAAACCTCGCTCCGTCGCCGAACCACGCCACGATTCGGCGAGACCGATGACCTCGCCCATCTCGGAGGCGGGAACGTCACGATGCCGCCTGATCCGGACGGTCACTCCGTGGCGGGTTGCTCTGTTGACCGCCTGGCGCACCTGACGCATATCGGCTCCGGCAAGCCGGAACTCACGGGTGTCGAGGACGGCTTCGTCGCCGAGATGCAGAACGTTGAGCCCGCTGGCTCGATATGCTCGCGCACCGGCCTCACTGGCGCCCATGACGGCCGCGGTCCAGCCGTACCGATCGATCTCGCGTCGCCACGCCTTGATCACCTGAGGCCAGGCCTGGACGTCGCCGACCGGATCACCGCTGGCCACGCACACCCCTATTTCCACGCGGTAGGTGATCGCCGCGCGCCCGTCCGGCGAGAAGACCACGGCCTTGTCGCGACGAGTCGCGAAGTACCCGAGCGAATCGTCGTCACCATGGTGCAGCAGCAGACCCCTGATCGCGGACTCGTCGTACCCCGTCAGAGCGTTCGCCGATCGCTGAGCCCGGAACAGAACGAGCATCGATGCCAGGAGTGCAACCGCACCGAAGGTCCCCAGCACGGCGGAGGCTGCCGCCGGCGGGTGACCGGAGAAGTCGTCGAGATCGATGAGACTGAGCGCGCTCACCCTGTTGAATGCCCACAGCAGACGCTCGCCCGGCGCGAGATCGCCCGGGACGACCGAGAGAAGACCCCAACCCGCAACGGTGCCAACACATAGCCCCACGATCAGCACGGTCACCGCCCGCGGCAGGGCTCCTCGCCGCACGCGTGTCGAGAACTGCTTCCGCGCGGCAACCAGGATGAGCAACACCCCGGATTCGATGACTGTCGCGACAGCGGCGTGCGGATCACCGTCCACCACCACCAGAGCGGCCAGAAAGAGCACTCGCACAACGAGATAACCGACCAGCAGCCACCACGCGACTCGCTTCCTGCGGCCGAGTGCTGCGGCGAGCAGTCCCAGTACGAGGGCCCAGGACAGACTCGTGTCCGGAGCGTCGAAGTAGTAGTCGTCGAAGTACCGCCGGGGAACGCTGACGAGGTGACGAACGGGCGGTGCGATGCTCCACAGGGCGACGACCGCGGCAAAGAGTCCCAGGACCCGCCCCGTGATTCGCGGAACGTTGCCGCTCCACCGATCGGCCTCCACCGGTGCGCGAACCTGACGCCAGACATCGGTCAAAGTACTCACCATCAGTAGTGCTGCCTAACCGTCCAAGGGCCTGTTGTCGATGTCATGGACTTGTCGATCGCACGCAGAGTCGCCGACATCCCTCGGCCGGGAGTCACCGGTGCCGCGTGACCGCCGGAGCGCAGAGCAACCGTCGTGACCGAAGCGCCGAGCTTGCGGGCAGCGGTCGCGTAGTCGGCCCCGACGGAGTATCGGACGACCCGGTCGTCGACGGCGTGCACGATCGTGACCGGTACCGCGGGGTTGATTCGCTCGATCGGGTTGACCAGCGCGTACCGTCGGGGGACATCGCGTCGATCGCCACCAAGGACATCGCGCGCGTTGGTGCTGATTCGTCCCGTTGCGGCCATGTCCAGAACACCTGCCAGACTTATCGCCGCGCGCGGCACGACCCGCGGTGGCGGTCCGGGCCCGTCCGTCGGACGGACTGCGCGCGAAGCGATCCACACCGCGAGTTGACCCCCGGCCGAATGGCCAACCACCACAACGTCTTCGGGGTTGACCAGCGGCGTCGCTCGGGCGAGCTCGGGGATGAAGTCGATTGCATGTGCCACATCGGTGAAGGTGGTGTCCCAGCCACCACCGCTGCCGATGCGGCGATACTCGATGTTCCACACCGTGACTCCGCGTGACTGCAGCTGCGACGCGAGCGCATCGAGCGCGTGCGAGTCGACCCCCGCTTTCCACCCACCGCCGTGGATGAGAACCACGGTGGCGGGACGAGTCGGATGCGACCGCGGAAGGAACAGCCGCCCCTGGGTCTGGTCGTCGACACCCACTCGCAGATAGGGGATTTCGGTCACCGATCCAGGACTGAGGACCACCGGGTGCTGCCGCGGGTGAGACATGGGAATTGACGCGCCGGACCAGCCACAGCCGGCGACGACCGCGCAGATCAGGAACAGCGCTGTTCCGATCACGACGCCGCGTTGCACTCGGTCGTGAAAACGGGCAGCAACTGGGTTCCTGGGCATCGGCACACGCGGTCCTTCTGTCGGCGACCGTTCCAGTCTCAGTCGCCGCGTGGTCCGCTACCACCCGCTGATCAGCTGTTTCACCCCCGCCGACCGGCTGCTCGACCGAGCTGACAACGATCCCGCGTGTCGCCAGGGTCTACATTGAAGCGCTATGTCGAACGAAACTCCGCCGCCCACTGTCCGAGTGGTGATCGTCGACGACGAAGCGCTCATCCGATCCGGCTTCGAACTCATCCTGAATGCTGCACCCGACATCGACGTCGTCGCCACATCGTCGAGCCCGGAAGCCATGCACACCATCGAGACGACGGCACCCGATGTCGTTCTCCTGGATATCCGCATGCCTCCGCCCGACGGACTGATGATTCTGGAAACACTTCAGCAGCGTGTCGATCTGGAACCGATCGTGGCAATGCTCACGACGTTCCACACCGACGACTACGTACTGAGGGCGCTTCGCCACGGAGCCGCGGGGTTCATTCTCAAGGATTCCGAGCCCGGCCAGTTGACCCAAGCCGTCCGGACTCTGGCCGCGGGCGGGGTCGTGATGTCGAGCAAGGCCACGTCGGCGCTTCTGGATTCCACGCGACAGCCGGAGGAAGACGCGACGGCGGTCAGCAGGGTCGCACTGCTCACCGGACGTGAACGCGATGTCGTTGTTCTGCTCTCGGCCGGGTTGACCAACGCGCAGATCGCCCAGGAGCTGTATCTGAGCGTCGGGACCGTCAAAGACCATGTCAGTGCGGCACTCGGCAAATTGCGGGTGTCGACCAGAGTCGAAGCCGCCCTCCTGGCGCAGCGCGCCGGACTCCTGGAGCACGAATGACTGACACCCTGCTGAGGCCGTCGCCCCGCCGCTGGGTCATCGATCTGATGGCGGTCGCCGTGAGCGTCGCCGACATGGGCGTGGCCATGTGGACCAACGAACTCGGAATGTCTGCACTCGCGATCGCCTGCGTGGTCGGCGCGGTGGTCGGTGTCCTCGTCCGCAATGACCACCCGCTGATCGGATTCGTCCTCACACTGCCGGCGGTCGGCATCGTCGGCGCTCTCGCCGCACCCGCGATCACCCTGTTCGCCGTCGCTCGGCATACCGAACGGGTCGCGGTTGTGGCCCTGTGCGTGGTGACCAGCGCGGTCATGGCTTCTCTGTCGGAGCCGCTACCCCAGCCCGACCGAGCCTACGAGGTTGCTGTCGCTCTCGCCTACTTCACTGCGGGCGCTGCCGCCCCCGCGTTCTTCGGACGAATGACACGACTTCATCACGCCTTGCGTAGACGTCTCGACGAAATCGACGACATCCACGCGCACGAGCGGCAGTTGTACGCCCAGACGGTTCTGTCGCGCGAGCGCGCACAAATCGGTCGCGAGATGCATGATGTGGTGTCACACCAGGTGACCCTCATCGCGGTCCGTGCGGCCACCATCTTGGTCGACCCCAGCCCCCAGCGAGCGCGCACCGAGGCCGAAACCATTCGTGGCCTGGCTGTGTCGACGCTCGAAGAGCTGCGTCACCTCGTGACCCTGCTTCGGGCCTCTGGCGGTTCGTCGAGCGACACGTCCACCGCGCCGCAGCCGGACATGTCCGATCTCCGTGCGCTCATCGACAACTCCGGGATCGACGTCCGTGAACTCGGTCGGCTACCCACCGACCTCCCGGGCGCCTGGCAGCGAACGATCTATCGAATGGTCCAGGAATCATTGACCAATACCCGCAAGCACGCCCCCGGCGCCGAAGCGACAATCCGGTACACGGTCGAAGAACCTGCGCACCTGGTGGTCACCATCACCAACTCGCCTGCGCAGCGTCCGGCACTGGCCCTACCCGGCGCAGGGCACGGCCTGATCGGGTTGCGCGAGCGTGCTGAACTGCTCGGCGGAACGCTGACGGCCGGCCCCTCACCGGACGGCGGCTTCACCGTGACACTCGCCCTGCCCGTGGTCTCCGTCAATCAGTCGAAAACCGAACGGAGACGGAAGTAGTGCCCTGTCTCCGCTTGCACCTCCAGACCGTCCACGGCAGATCATCGACCGTGGCGGTCAGACCATGAGACCTCGGACGGTGCCATGAGTGTCCCCGAACTCCCGCTGCTGACCCAGTGGGTCGTGCCGGGAGTTACGGCGGTCACCTGCGTCGTCTCGATCGTAGCCGTGGCGAGACGGCCGTCGCGATGGGTGCGCAGGTGGCTCCCGGTGTCGCTGGTCGGGGGCGCTCTGATCCTGACAGCGGTTGTCACCGGCTTCCACGTCGCAGAACTGGGTACTGCCGGCGTGCCACTGTCGTTGTGGTGCGCGGCATTCGCGACGGGCGCCGCGCTGCCGACTGCGATCCTCGGGTCCGTGCAAGGCCGTTGGTGGCAGCGTGTGTCGGCGGTCGCGACTGTGCCGGCGACGCTTGTCGTGCTGCTCCTGGTGGCCAACCTCTGGACGGGGTACTTCTCGACCACCACACGCGCGTGGGAAGCGTTGACCGGCGAGACTCTGCAGGGACAGATCACCGCGTCCGATCTCGATCACCTGCGCGGAGACCCCCCTACCACCGGACGCATTCTCTCGCTGCCGAATCCGAACGGCCCCAGCAGATTCACGCATCGCACGGAGTACGCCTACATTCCGCCCAACTGGTTTCGGGATCCGCAGCGTCCACTGCAGGCGATCATCATGATCGGCGGCGTCCTCACCACGACCACCGACTGGATTCGCTCCGGCGACGCAACCCGCACAGCCGACCGCTACGAGCGCGCCACCGGACGATCTCCGATCCTCGTATTCGTCGACCCCACCGGACGACTCGGCAACGACACCGAGTGCGTCGACAGCCCCAGAGGGCGCGCCGAGTCGCACATCATCGACGATGTGCTGCCCTGGGTATCCCACACTCTGGCCGGTGGGCGGCATGTCGATGTCGCGGTAGCCGGATGGTCGATGGGCGGCACGTGCGCGATGACGCTGGCGCTTCGTCACCCCGAGCGCTTCCGTGGATTCGCGTCGATCCAGGGTGACCTGCGTCCGGATGTGGGAGGTCGCCAACGCACCATCGACGAGCTCCACGGTGGATCGACCCGGCGATGGTTCGAGCACGACCCGTTGACCATGCTGCGCGACCATCAGCGATACCGTGGGATGTTCGCGTGGTTCGCCGCTCCGGGATCAGGTCCTCCGCAACGATGTTCAGCCGGCGGGCGCGACGAATGTCGAACGACCCTCCAGCTCGCCGACGCCGCCAGAGCTGCCGGCTTGCGGACATCGGTCACGCTCGAGCCGGGACGACATGACTGGCCATTCGCCGCCCGGGGATTTTCCCGCGCGCTTCCTCGACTGATCGCTCAGATGCACTCCGGCCGCTGACAACCGGCCATACCAGATCGGTGGACGCACGGCGACCTAGCTCGACGCCTCCGAACGGCCGTAGAGCTTCCGAATCACCAGCGGTGCCCCCACACCGTGGATGATCAGACTCCCGAAGACGATGAAACAGGTGGCCACGAGGACCGCTGCCCCGTCGTCTTCGGGCAGTGCGTTGAAGGCGATGAGACCGAAGACGATCGATGCCGCTCCACGAGGACCCATCACGGCCATGAACGTCCGGTCCCGCCACGACACCGAACTCCCGATCAACGAGACGAGAACCGGACCGATCCGCCCGAGCGTCAACACGAACACTGCCAGGACGACCGCCGGCCACCAGTTGTAATTGCCCACCAGCAGCGCCACGGACACGACACCGAACGCGAGCCACAGGATCAGATTCACCAAACCGGCAACGTCTTCGACGAGGGAGAACTCGGCCGCATGCTCGGTCTCGTCTTTGCCACCGGGCGACAGCGCGATCCGGAATGTCACCCCGCACACGAACGCCGCCACGAATCCGTTGCCGTGGGCCATGACCGAGAGCGCAAACGTCAGCAACGGTAGAGCGAGGACGCCCAGTCGCAGGCTGTGAAGATCGGCCCATCGGCTGTCCCCCGCTGCCCGGAAGAGCCAGCCGGCCAGGGTTCCGACCGCCAGCCCCACGACGATCGCGATCGCACCGGCGGGAGCCGCTTTGAGGAAGGCCGCCGCAGCCTGCTCCCCGGGGTCGCCGGAAGTCGTGGCCAGCGCCAGTGAAGCAAGGAGGAACGGAGCGACCAGCCCGTCGTTGTACCCGCTTTCGATGCCGAGCCACCGGCGCACCGAGACCGGTATCCGACTATCGCGGATGATCGACAGTTCTGGCGAGAAGTCCACGGGGACCGCGATGCAAGTGATGGCCAGGACGGCGACGACGGAAAGCTCCAGCGGCAGAGCAAGGCCGACGACCATCACCAACGCCAGCGACAGTGGTAGGGCCACCCCCAGGAGCCGGAGAGGGACTGCGCTGAAGTGCGACTTGAGAGGGCCTTTGATGTCCACCGCATCGACGAAGAGGAGCACGGCGAGCACGATCTCCGCGAGATACAGCGCCAACTTCGAATCGAAGAAGACCACGCTGTCGGCCGTGATCGACCAACCGATGACTGCTCCGAGTCCGGTCATGAGCAGCGGGCCGGTGATGCCGAGTCGACGGAGTTTCTGCTGAGTCAGCGCCCACAACAACAACGGTCCAGCAAGCATCAACAGCACGAAGCTCATCGGTGGTCAATTCCTTTGCGTCACGAGCATCTTCACGTCCTGCCGAACACACCTGCACTGCAGGCGGGCCGACGGACCGGTGCCACTATTGCACACGCGGCGCTAGTGACTGATCCGGAGCGCCGCGACCAGTTCACGGTAGAGTTCGTCGTCGTTCAGCAACTCGCGATGCGTACCGCGAGCGCGAATGCGTCCGCGCTCCAGCACAACGATCTCGTCAGCGTCGATCACCGTCGACAACCGGTGCGCGATCGTGACCACCGCGTTGCGTTGCGCCACTCTGCTGATGACCTCGTGGATGGCGGCCTCGGTTCGGCCGTCGAGCTGCGCCGTGGCTTCGTCGAGGAGAAGAATGTCGGCATCGCTGATCAGCGCGCGGGCGAGCGCGAGCCGCTGACGTTCGCCACCGGAGAGCGTGGTGCTCAACGCAGGCGTGTCGAGACCCCCGGGTAGGGCTCGTACGCGCTGGTCCAGATCCACTGCCGCCAGCGCCTCGAACATCGCGGCGTCATCCGCCCGCGGGTTCCCGAGAGCGAGGTTGTCACGCACCGACCCGGGAACCACAGGCGTGTCCTGTTCCACGTAGGCGAATCGGGACCGTACCTCGTGGTAGCTCAACTGCTCGTACGGGGCGCCGTCGAGGAGCAGGTGCCCCGCGGAGGGATCGAGGAACCGCAGCATCAACGAGAAGATCGTCGTCTTACCGGCTCCCGAGGGGCCGACGATCGCCAGGTGACCTCGGCGAGGTACGTCGAGGTCGACGTCGATCACAACCGGCTTCGATGTCTCGTCGTAGCGTGCTTCGACGTCGACGAATCGCACCAGCGCCGTCTCGGGGGACCCACCGTGGAGACTTCGCGGAGTCCCGTCGGCTTCCGAGCCGTCGGTGCCCCCGGGCCTTACCTGCACGTCGTCGGACTCCACGCGAATGGACTCGAGTTCGCGGATCCGACCCGCTGCCGCGATGCCTGCCTGGAGTTGCGAGACATGCATGGTGAGTTCGGTGACCGGCTCGACGAGTTGGAAGGCGTACAGCAGGAACGCGACGAGCGTCGAGACTGCCAGCGTTCCGTTCGACACCCGCCAGGCGCCGATGGCCAGAACAGCGATGACCGAGAGCTGGATTCCCGCACCCGCCGCCGTCCACGCGACCGCTTCGATTCGCACCGCTCGGATGCTGTGTCGCGCCGACAACCGCGCGTCTCGCATCACGCGGTCGGCCTGGCTGCGTTCGGCTCCGTTCACCTTGATGGTTCGCAGCGCACGGATGCCACCTTCGAGTCGAGAGCCGAGATCGCCGAGTGAACTCTGTGCTCCCTGCTGCGCACTCGCGATGCGTGGCATCAAGATCCCGACCACGATGCCGACGCCGATGACCGCAACCAGGGTGACGAGCAAGATGGGCCAGTCCAACACCGCCATCAGCACGATCGAACCGACCAATGCGATCGAGCTGTTGACGATCTGGACGATGCTCGACGATGCCGCTTCCCGCAGCAGGACGGTGTCCGAGGTGACCCGGGTGACCAGCTCTCCACCCGACCGCTTGCTGAGCGCGTCGACTCGTGCGCCGTAGATCCGGCGAATGAGCGAGGTCCGCGCCCCGAGCACCACCTTCTCCGCCATGGTTCCCAACACGATTTGTTGCCAGAACCCGAGCAGTGCACCGATGACCAGTAGACCCAACAGGATGACCACCGGCAGGACCATCGAGCCGCTCCCGCTCAAGCTGTCCAGCACCCACTTGATCGCCATCGGCGTGGCCAACAGGCTCGCGGTCGCACCGAGTCCGAGTACCAGTCCGAGGATCAGCGACGACCGGTGCGGGCGGACCAGGCCCCAGAGCACTCGAAGGCGTGGCAACGTGTCCTCGCGGTCACGGCCGGGGGGTCCACCGACATGGTTCGCCGGCCTCGGCTCATCCAGGCGTTGCGTCGTCACGTGTGCTCTCCAGTCTCTCCACCACGACCCAAACCGGCCGATGCGCCCTATAGTACCGACCGAATGGTCGGCACTATAGGGCGCGGTGGATGGTTGGAGCCGGTTCGGTGCCGGCGTCGCGACGGCTACGAACCGGCAGCCGGCGAGTTCGGGACCGGGTCGTGGGTATGGTGACCGAGGATCGCCTCAGTCAACCGCTCGTTCCCAGCGCGCCCAGAAACCAGGACATTTCAGTGACATCGCCCGCATCCCCCACTCGAAACACCGAGCGAACTCGGCGCGCCATCCTGCAAGCCGCTGGCGAGTTGCTCGCCGAGCGTGGCCTCTCCCCGTCGCTGTCCGAAATCGCCGCCGCCGCCGGCGTATCGAAAGGCGGTCTCCTGCATCACTTTCCCACCAGAGACAACCTTTTTCTCGAAGTGGTCGTCGACTCCCTGGAACGCTTCCGCGCGGAGGTACTCAGGTTCGTCGACCTGTCCGAGAATCGCCCGGGAAAGGGCTTGCGCGCATACGTGCGCGCTCTGTGCGGCGGCAGCCGCGAAGCCATGAGAATCTTCGCCTCGGAGTTCTGCGGTCCCGTTGAATCCATCCCAGGCGTCGCGCAGGCCCTCAGCGATGACAGCCGAAGGTGGCGCGAATTCTTCAGCCAGGACGGCTTGCATCCCGACCGGATACTCGTCGTCCAACACGCAGTCGAGGGTTTCGCCGGCGCCGCCTACTACGACGACGCGTACAGCGACGACACAGTCGACCACGCGCGCGCTGTGTTCCTGGATCTCATCGACGTGGACTCCTGGCGTCCTGATGACGACAGCGCCGCACGTCAGCACCTGCGCTGACTCACGGTCCGAGCCGCGCGGCGCCGATCAGATCCGAAACGGCCAGCCGGTGATCCGCTTCTCCCGCGGCGGGGCGTAGGTCCGGACCTTCGACGTCGAGAGTCCCATCCGGACAAGGCCTTCGGCGATCGTGACCGCCGCGCGCACCCCGTCGACGATCGGGACCCCGGTCGCTGCGCGGACCTGCTCCTCCAGTTCGGCCATCCCGCCGCAACCCAGGCAGATCACCTCGGCATGGTCGTCGGAAACGGCCCGGGTGGACTGTTCCACGATCGCCTCGACCGCTCGCTGGGGATCCGACTCCAGTTCGAGCACACCGAGCCCGGACGCCCGGACCGACGCGCAGCGCTGGTCCAGGCCCGCGAGCTTCAGTCGGTCCTCGATGAGCGGGACGGTGCGATCCAAGGTCGTCACGACCGAGAACCGGTGCCCGAGATACATCGCCGTCGACGCCGCGGCCTCGGTGATGTCGACCACCGGGACCTCGAGCAGCTCCTGCAGGCCCTCTCGGCCGTGTTCGCCGTAACCGGCCTGGATCACCGCGTCATATGGTTCGGGATAGGCGAGCACCGCATCCATCACGGCGATGGCGGCGAGGTAGGACTCGAAGTTCCCCTCGCACGAGTCTGCTCCGAATCGTGGTGTGATGCCGACGATCTCGGTGCCCGGCGAGGCAACCGAGCGGGCCGAGGAGGCGATGGCCTCGGTCATCGACACGGTCGTGTTGACGTTGGCGACGAGGATGCGCATGGTGATCTTCCCTCTTGTCGATCAGTGGGTGCTGGCGACGGAGATCGGCTCGCCCGACACCTCGGCGAACGGTCCGCGACGGTCGGCGACCGCCAGGTAGACGACCGCACCCAGACCGGCACCGATGAACCAGGAGAACTCCGAGACCACTTCGAAGGCGGGGACGAAGGCCATCACCAGGGCGATGGCGGCGGTCGGGACCAGCGCGGCGATCGCGCGCATGTTCACGCCGTTCCGGTAGTGGTAGGCCGCACCGGGTGCTTCGCTGAACAACGCAGGCACGTCGATCCGCGAGCGGCGGACGAGCCAGTAGTCGGCCATCACGATGCCGAACAGCGGACCGAGGAGCGCACCGAGTCCGCCGAGGAAGTAGTTGATCACCGCGGGCGAGTTGTAGAGGTTCCACGGCAGGATGACCAGTCCGATGATCGCGGCGACGAGCGCTGCGCGCCGGAAGTCGAGATGACGCGGGAACAGATTCGACAGCGCGTAGATCGGCGCGACGAAGTTGGCCATGAGGTTCACCGCGACGGTGAGGATCAGCAGCGCCAGGCAGGCCAGCACCAGCAGGAAGGTGTTGGGGACGGTCTGGACGATGTCCGAGGGCGACTCGATCACCGTACCGTTGATCCGGAACTGCGCGCCGGCGAGGACGATCACGATGCCGCCGAAGAGCAGCATGTTGAGCGGAATGCCCCAGAAGTTGCCGCGCACAATGGCTTTTCGCGATTCCGCGTTACGGGTGAAGTCGCAGAAGTTCAGGACGAAGGTGCCGTAGATCGCGACCCACAGGCTGGCTCCGCCGATGATCTGCAGCCACATGTCCACGCCGGTCAGCGAGTCGGGAGTCGACCACGCGATGGTCCAGTCGGCCTTGCTGAGCATCCAGACGGCCAGCGCCACCATGGTGATCAGGATGACCGGGCCGGCGAAGGCCTCGTAGCGGCGGATCATCTCCATGCCGTAACTGACGATGATCACCTGGATCACCCACAGCGAGACGAAGGAGATCCAGCCCAGGGTCGAGAGCCCGAGGAAACGGTTGGTGTCCAGGTCGGCGGCGCCCGGGAACAAGGCGATGAGCATGATCCGGAGCACGACGGAAGCGAGGTAGGTCTGGATGCCGAACCACGCGATCGCCACTCCGCCACGGATGAGCGCGGGGATCTGGGCGCCGCGGATGCCGAACGAGATGCGGCTCATGACCGGGAACGGCACACCGGTCTTCTCGCCCATGAACCCGGAGAGGTTCAGCAGCAGGAAGAGGAAGACGCCGCCCAGCACCAGTGCCGTCAGGATCTGCCAGCCGCCGAGCCCGAGCGCGAAGAGCCCGATGGCGAAGGCGTAGTTGCCCAGACTGTGGACGTCGTTGGCCCACAACGTGAAGATGTTGTAGCTGCTCCAGCGTCGACCGACACGGCTCGTGGGCGCGAGGTCGTCGTTGTAGAGCTTCGGGCTCAGCCCGTCCGGGACGACGCCGGCGGTACCGGAGACGTTCTCACCGACGGGAATCGTGTGCTGCTCAGTGCTCATCTCTGCACTTTCGATCGGACGGTCGATGACCGCGCTCCTACACTCGCGGAGTTCCGTGATGTGGAATGAAGTTTCCGCGTTCGTGACAGTTAGCCTCACGATCACGGGCGTTGTCAATAGCATGACACCGGGCTACTCGCGAGTTGAGTTCCGAAATGACAGCGCATCATTCCATGATGAGGAATAACCTGGGTTAGTCTCTGGATCGACCCAGGACACGGCGACCAGCAAGGAGTCCCGCCCCATGACCGCAGCACCCGGTGCCCCGGCCCCCCTTCCCGACACGACCGACACCGACACCGCGGCAGCCGGCCCGGACGCGTCCGACGCGCCGTTCGACCTGGTCGTCCGGGGTGAACAGACGCTGACCACCGCCGGCATCGTGGCGCGCGAGATCGGCATCCGGGACGGCCGGGTCGTCGCCATCGAACCGCTCGGAAGCGGACTGGTGGGCGCCGAGGTCATCGAGCTGGCCGACGATCAGGTGATGATCCCCGGACTGGTGGACACCCACGTCCATGTCAACGAGCCCGGCCGCACCGAATGGGAGGGGTTCGACTCGGCCACCCGTGCGGCCGCGGCCGGTGGCGTCACCACCCTCATCGACATGCCGCTCAATTCGATCCCGCCGACCGTGAACGTCGACGCGCTGGCCGAGAAGCGGGCTGCGGCGCAGGGGAAGACGCACATCGATGTCGGTTTCTGGGGTGGCGCGATCCCCGGTAACGAGGACGACCTGCGCGGCCTGCACGACGCGGGTGTGTTCGGGTTCAAGTGCTTCCTGCTGCACTCGGGTGTGGACGAGTTCCCGCACCTGACCGCCGACGAGATGGAAGCCGACATGGCCAAGCTCGCCGAGTTCGACTCGCTGATGATCGTCCACGCCGAGGACTCCCGCGCCATCGACAAGGCACCCTCCCCCGAGGGCGACGAGTACACCCGCTTCCTCGCGTCGCGCCCGCGCGGCGCCGAGAACCTGGCGATCGCGGAGGTGATCGAGCGCGCACGCTGGACCGGGGTCCGCGCCCACGTGCTGCACCTGTCGTCGTCGGACGCCCTGCCGATGCTGGCCAGCGCCAAGCGCGACGGTGTGAAGATCACCGTGGAGACCTGCCCGCACTACCTCACCCTGCTGGCCGAGGAGGTGCCCAACGGAGCGACTGCCTTCAAGTGCTGCCCGCCCATCCGCGAGGCAGGCAACCGTGAATTGCTGTGGGAGGGACTGCTGGCCGGCACGATCGACTGCATCGTCTCCGACCACTCGCCGTCGACCGTCGACCTCAAGGATCCCGAGAACGGTGACTTCGGGGTCGCCTGGGGCGGCGTGGCGTCGTTGCAGCTGGGGCTCTCGCTCATCTGGTCGGAGGCCAAGAAGCGCGGCATCGACCTCCCGCAGGTCATCGAATGGATGGCGTCGAAGCCCGCCGACCTCGCCGGCCTGCCGACCAAGGGCCGCATCGCACTCGGCTGCGACGCCGACTTCGCGATCTTCGAACCGGAATCCGCGCAGATCGTCGACGTCAACCGTCTCCACCACAAGAATCCGGTGAGTCCGTACGACGGTCGCGCGCTCGCCGGCGTCGTCAAGGGCACCTGGGTTCGCGGACAGCGGGTGGACTTCGAGACCGCGCGGGGCCGCATGCTCCGCCGCGGCGACGTCTGAGCCGAGGACTCCCAGTAAGCTCGATCGAATGAGTTCGGATGACCAGCACACCGGCCTGGCCGATGAGTTGGCCGCGCGATCCGACGACTCGCTGACCGAGCTCCTCCTCGAACGTCCGGACCTCGCGTCACCGACACCGTCGGGCACCCGTGTACTCGCGCAGCGGGCGTTGTCGGCGGCGTCGCTGTCCCTGGCGGGCGAGGACCTCGACGTCCTCGCCGTCGCGGTCCTCGAGGAGGTCACCGCGCGCCACGGCCGGAGCTCGAAGAAGACGAGACGCCCGTCGGTCGCGACAGTTGTCAAGGCCTTGTCCGGGCGAGCCGACGCCGACGCCGTGCGGGCGCGGATCGATCTTCTCCGACGCCGGGCGGTCCTCTGGGGTGAGGACTCGTCCCTGTGCGCGGGCGAGCACGTCGAATCCGCGATGCCTTGGAAGGCCAGGCACCTCACCGGGCCGCTCGTCGGCCGGTCCGGGGAGGAGATCGCCGCGATGATCGCGGGTCTCGACGAGCGTCCGCTCGGCCTGCTGCAGACCCTGGCACGCGGCCCCGCTCTGGGCCGGAGTCGCGACGCGGCACCGGACGCCGATCCGGAATCCCCGGTCGCACGCCTGATCTCGTCGGGATTGCTGGCCCGTGTCGACAACCAGACGGTCGAGCTCCCGCCGATGGTGGGCGCCGTGCTCCGCGACGAGCCGGCCTGGCACACAGAGGTTCTCGCGCCGCCACCGCTGCACGATCCCGGCGCGAAGCCGCGATTCGGGGCCAAGGCGGTCGATGCCGCGGCGGGCGGCGAGGCACTCGAGCTCATCCGTCATCTCACCCAGCTGATCACGGTTCTCGGGGCGACACCGGCGGCGGTACTGCGTTCCGGGGCGCTCGGAGTCCGCGAGCTGCGGCGTCTGGCGAAGCTGACCGGCCTCGAGACACAGCGGGTCGCGTTCCTCGTCGAACTCGCCGCGTATCTGCGGCTCATCGACGCGGGATTTCCCGAACCCGCACCGCCCAACGATTCGGGCGAGCAGTCGTTCGCGCCCACCTCCACCGCCGACACCTGGCTGCACCAGCCGCGCGAGCGTCAGTGGCTCGCGCTGGCCGATGCATGGCTGCACATGCCACGCCGCGCGTGGCAGGTCGGTGAACCCGATCGGGACGGCAACGCGCTGCCCACACTGGCCGCCGACCTGCACGACGCCTACGCCCCGGTGCAGCGGCAGCTGATCCTGTCCACACTCGCCCACGCAGGCACCGCGGTGGGCGTGCCCGCCGACACCGTCCTCGCCAACCTGCACTGGCACCGACCCCGACAGATCCGCCGTTTCAGTCGCCGCGTCGTCGCCGAAACACTCCGTGAGGCACGGGAGTTGGGTCTCGTCGCGCACGACGCCCTGACCACCGTCGGCCGCGCGTACACCGTCGAGGAGTCACCGGAGACCGACCCGGCCGACGTCGACGCGGCGGTGCTCGCCGCGATGCGCAAGGCGCTGCCCGAACCGGTGGACCACTTCCTCACGCAGGCCGACCTGACGCTGACCGTCCCCGGCCCGATGACCTCGGAACTGGCCGAACAGGTCGAGCTCGTCGCCGACCTCGAGTCGGGCGGTGCGGCGTCGGTCTATCGGGTCTCGCCCGAGAGCGTGCGCCGGGCACTGGACGCGGGCCGCAGCAGCAACGAACTGTTGTCGATGTTCACGACACATTCGAGAACCCCGGTGCCGCAATCACTCACATATCTGATCGAGGACGTGGCTCGCAGACACGGCCAGTTGCGGGTGGGCGTGGCGTCGGCGTTCATCCGCTGTGAGGACCCGACGGTGCTGGCCGCGGTGTTGCGCAGTGCGGCCGCCGAACCGCTCGCCCTCCGCGCGCTGGCGCCGACGGTCGCGGTCTCGCCGTCGGAGGTGCGCGACGTCATCGACCAGCTGCGGGCAGCGGGATTCTCGCCCGCGGGCGAGGATTCGTCGGGCGCCCTGGTCGATTTGCGTGAACGCGGCAGCCGGGTCACGGTGTCGCGGGCACGGCGACAGGCCCAGCCACGCCGGAACGCGCCGTCGGAGGCACAACTACGGTCGGTGGTCACCCGCATCCGCTCGACCGACCGGGCGGCGGCCGCCAACCCGGTTCGCGGTGCGGCCACGACGACCCCGGTCCGGGCCACCGGCGGAGGCGAGTCCGCCACCGCGCTCATCCAGCTCGCCCTGCGCGCCAACCGCAGGCTGCGCGTGGGGTACGTCGACGCGCAGGGCTCGGCGAGCCGGCACGTGGTGACGCCGAAGATCCTCGGCGCGGGTCAGCTCGTGGCGGTCGAGGAGGGCAGCGACGACGAGCAGCGGTTCTCGCTGCATCGTCTGACCAGCGTCGAACTCCTGGACGCCTGACGACCCGTACCCAGGGCGGTCAGGCGAGATGCTCGTCGCTCGAGTCCCCGGGGAGCCAGCGATCGAGGACCTCGCGGACTCGCTGCCCGGCTTCCACCGGCGTGAGGTGGCCGGCGCCGTCCACGATGGTCACGGGTGCGTGTCCGGGTAGCAACTCCTGCAGACCCGCGGCCTGCTCCACCGGAATCCACGGGTCCTCGCGGCCCCACCCGATCGCGACGTCGCACCGCACCGCATGCAGCCGTTCGACAATGGGTTCCGTGTGCGCGGGTTCGAGCGCGGCGATCTGTCGATAGAAGGCGGCCTGGCCGAGCCCCGTCGTCCACGGTCGACTCAATCTGTCCAGCCAACCCGGCGACAGACCGTGGTTGGCTGCCCCGGCGATGTACTCCCGCACCAGCGCCGAATGCAGTTCCGCGGGTAGCCGTCCGAACACCTCGGCATGTTCGGCGACGAGACGGAAGAACGGCGAGCCCCAGGGGTGCAGTGTGACGACGTCCCACAGGGCCAGACTGGCGAACTCCGCGGAGTGGAGTAGATGAGCACCCAGCGCGACTCCACCTCCGATGTCGTGTGCGACGACGTGCGGACGGCCCAGGTTCCAATAGGACAGCAACGCCGCGAGTCGCCGCATCTGAGCGGGTAACCCGAGATCCGTTGTGAGACTGCGCATCGACTGCCCGTATCCAGGCATGTCCCAGAGAAAAACGCGATACCGACGACTCAGGTGGGTGGCGATCTCAGCCCATACCGCGGACGACCAGGGAGTTCCATGGCAGAACACGATATCGCCTGCGGGCGAACCATTTTCGGGACCAAAGACGTACGTCGCAACGGTCGTCCCGTCCACATCGACGAAGTCGGGTTCCGGTAGTGACCGTTCGACGCGCACGGGGGGCATCGCCTGTCGATCGCCTGCGGGGTTCGCTTCGGTGTCCATGGCGTGGGAAGTATACGACGGCACTAGAGACGTACTGTGACAGACGTCTCATCCTTGGTAGGCTCGGGTATGAGCGCGGCACCCGAACTCCCCGCACGAGAGCTCCCCGGCGGCCCCGTCCCGGACGCCTATCAGCACGCCCTGGTCGCGCGGATGAAACCCGCGCGCAGGCGTCGCCGGGTGACTCGACCGGCGGACCTGGTCACCGCCATCGGGCCTTCCCTCGCCGGCGCCAATGTGATCATGCAGCTCGCCAATCCGAAGGTCGGCTACGGCGTCCACGAGAGCCGGGTGCCGTCGGGCAATGCGATCAAGCGACCCATCAAACGCGGCCGTACCACCGGGACGTTCCTCGCCGTCGCGTTGATGGGCACCGACGAGGACAAGGCCTACATCCACGAGGCCGTCGGTCGCGTCCACGACCAGGTCTACTCGACGCGGACGAGTCCCGTCCGTTACAGCGCGAACGACTCGCGTCTGCAGCTGTGGGTCGCGGTGTGTCTGCTCAAGTACTTCATCGACCAGTACGAACTGCTCTACGGCCCCCTGAGCGCCGAGGAGAAGCAGATGGTGCTCACCGAGGCGCATCCGCTGGGCACCGCGCTCAACGTGCCGCGCGACAAGTGGCCGTCCACCTACGAGGATCTGCTCGTCTACTGGAACGCCGAGCTCGCCGCGCTGCGCATCGACGACCCGGTCCGCGACGAACTCCGCAGCCTCGCCGACCTGTCCTTCCTAGAGTACCGCGTCGGGCCGCTCGGAACCCTCGCGCACCTCACGATCGGACCGTCACTCGCCTACGCGATCAAGGCGGGGCTGCCCCCGGAGTTCCGACAGATGATGCGGTGGCGGTGGACCGAACGCGACGAGCGGCGCTACCAGCGGGCTCTCGCCGGCTTCCGGGTCGTCGACCCCCTGGTGGCGCCCGTGCTGCGCGGGATCTTCCGCCTCAACCTGGTGGATCTGCGGGTCCGACGCAGGCTCGGCATCCCGGTTTTCTAGGCTCCGCGAGGTCTCGCGCGTCACAGAGCAGGCCCGACGCTGACAATCGTCGGTGCTTTCTGGACAATGGAGCGGGTGACCGATGGACCCCTGATCGTGCAATCCGACAAGACGCTGCTGCTCGAGGTGGATCACCCCGACGCCGCGGCGGCGCGCGCGGCGATCGCACCCTTCGCCGAACTCGAACGTGCCCCCGAGCACGTCCACACCTACCGGGTCACCCCGCTCGCGTTGTGGAACGCCCGAGCCGCAGGTCACGACGCCGAACAGGTGGTCGACGCGCTCGTGACGTACTCGCGTTACGCGGTGCCCCAGCCGCTGCTGATGGACGTCGTGGACACGATGGGCCGGTTCGGCCGGCTGCAGCTGGTGAAGCATCCGGCCCACGGCCTGACCCTCGTCAGTCTCGACCAGGCCGTCCTCGTCGAGGTGATGCGCAACAAGAAGGTCGCACCGATGCTGGGTGCGCGCATCGATGACGACACCGTCATCGTGCATCCCTCCGAGCGCGGCCGCCTCAAGCAGGTGCTGCTGAAGGTCGGCTGGCCCGCCGAGGACCTGGCGGGGTACGTCGACGGTGAGGCGCACGCCATCGAGCTCGCTCAGGACGACTGGCAGTTGCGCGACTACCAGGAGATGGCGGCCGACTCGTTCTGGGCCGGCGGTTCGGGCGTGGTCGTGCTCCCCTGTGGTGCCGGGAAGACGATGGTCGGGGCGGCGGCGATGGCCAAGGCCGGTGCGACGACCCTGATCCTGGTGACCAACACGGTCGCCGGGCGTCAGTGGAAGCGCGAGCTCATCGCGCGCACCTCCCTCACCGAGGAGGAGATCGGCGAGTACTCGGGTGAGCGCAAGGAGATCCGGCCGGTCACGATCGCGACGTACCAGGTGATGACGCGCAAGTCGAAGGGCGAGTACCGCAATCTCGACCTGTTCGATTCGCGCGACTGGGGTCTGATCATCTACGACGAGGTCCACCTGCTCCCCGCCCCCGTCTTCCGGATGACGGCCGACCTGCAGTCGCGCCGTCGACTCGGCCTCACTGCGACCCTGGTCCGCGAGGACGGCCGCGAGGGCGACGTCTTCAGCCTCATCGGCCCCAAGCGATACGACGCGCCCTGGAAGGACATCGAGGCACAGGGCTGGATCGCCCCGGCCGACTGCGTCGAGGTCCGGGTGACCCTGACCGACGAGGAACGTCTGCAGTACGCGGTCGCCGAGCCCGAGGAGAAATACAAGCTCTGCTCGACGGCGCACACCAAGGTCAACGTGGTCAAGGCGATCCTCGACAAGCACCGGGGGCAGCAGACCCTGATCATCGGCGCCTACATTGATCAGCTCGAAGAACTCGGCCGCGAACTCGATTCCCCGGTGATCCAGGGCTCGACCAAGAACAAGGAGCGCGAGGTGCTGTTCGACCGGTTCCGTTCCGGCGAGCTGCAGACCCTCGTGGTGTCGAAGGTGGCGAACTTCTCCATCGATCTCCCCGAGGCATCGGTCGCGGTGCAGGTGTCGGGAACCTTCGGCTCCCGCCAGGAGGAGGCACAGCGCCTCGGCCGGTTGCTGCGGCCCAAACGCGATGGCGGACAGGCACATTTCTACTCTGTGGTGTCCCGCGACACCCTCGACGCCGACTACGCTGCGCACCGCCAGCGGTTCCTCGCCGAGCAGGGTTACGCCTACCGCATCACCGACGCCGACGACCTCCTCGGTCCGACGATCGGTGACGCCACCTCCACGGACTGACCCCCCGCCCCTGAGGTGCGACGGCGACGAGCCTCGAGGGTCACGTCTCGATGAGGCAGTACCCGATCGACTCCGGTTCGGCGAAGACCCACTTGGTCTCGTCGCCGGAGCAGGTGACGGAGGCGTCCGACCGCGTGGTGACACGAGCGAGGACCGTCTGAGCCGTCGCGGAGCTCGCGCACGCGGCTTCCCGGTAGTCGGCGAGCGAACCACCCGATAGCGGGACGAGGTAGCAGAGTCCCTCGTAGAAGTTCGGTGTGAGACAGAGCTTCTCCGTGCTGTCCGGGAAGGTGAGCGTCGAGTTCTGCGGGCTCGCGCACGACGTCGACGCGGCGATCTTCGACGCGGCGTAGAAGTTCAGACCGGCTGAGCCACAGTCGACCTTCGAGGCGTTCACACTCGTCGACGACCCGGAATCGGTGGCGATCCCGACGCAGTCGCCGATCTGGACGTCTCCCGGCCCGTTGACCGGCGACGTCGAGGAGTCGGTGGTGCGCGGAGTGGAGGTGCCGGCGGCGGAGGTGGCGGTCTCCGGCCCGGCCGCCGTGGTCGAACGCGACGTCGAGGTGCCGCCCGCGGTCGGCGCACCGGACACCTGGGTCGCGACGTACACGACCCCGGCGGCGATCGCGAGGACGAGGATCACCGCGACCGAGCCCAGGACCATCAGCAACCCGGAACGCTTCGTGGGCGGGGGCGGCGGGGCCGGCGGATAGCCGCCCTGCGCGGGATACCCGCCGGGATACGACCCGGGTTGCGACTGGTACGGCGAATATGACGGTGGCCCTTGCGGATAGGTCGCGGGCACCGGTCCAGGTGACGGCGCGCGCACCGTCGGTTCCTTGGACAGCTGCGGGGCCGCGAGCGCGCCTTCGAGATCGGCGGCGAACTCACGGCAGGACCCGTACCGGCGGTCGGGCTCTTTCGACAGTGCGCGCCCGAACACCGCGTCGACGCTGCTCGAGATCCCCGGTCGCAGGGTCGACGGGCGCGGCGGCATCGACTGGAGGTGGCCGGCGATGATCGACGCGGTGCCGGCACCCTGGAACGGTGGCCGGCCGGTGAGGAGTTCGAAGACGGTCGCCGCGAGCGCGTACTGGTCCGCGCGCGCGTCCACCGGATCGCCGAGCAGTTGCTCGGGGGCGGCGTAGGCGACCGTCCCGAGGAAGACGTTCGTCGAGGTGAGATGACTGACATCCTGTTCGGACTTGGCGATCCCGAAGTCCGCGAGCAGAACTCGCGGCTCCGGGCCGCCCACGCCCTGCAGCAGGATGTTGGCCGGTTTGACGTCGCGATGCAGGAGTCCCGTCGCGTGCGCCCGGTCCAGCGCGGCGCCGACGGCGCGCACGATGGCGATCACCGTCGGGGTGTCGAGACCCCGCGGGTTCTGGCGCAGCAGTTTCAGCGCATCGATGCCGTCGATGTACTCCATCGCGATCCACAGGTGGCCGCCGTACTCGCCGGAGTTGAAGATCGTCACGATCGACGGATGGACGACGCTCGAGGCGTGCTCGGCCTCTTTGACGAAGCGCTGCCGGTACATCGGATCGCGGCTGAGATCGGCGGGCAGCACTTTCAGCGCCTCGTTCCGCGGCAGGTGCGGGTGTCTCGCGAGATAGATCTCGCCCATCCCGCCGCGGCCGACGAGTCGGATGATGGTGTAGCCGGCGAACTGCTCGCCGGGATTGCGCGGCATCGCTCCTCCTCGTCAATGTCGGCGACTGGGGTCAGTCTGTCACCCCCGCAGCGCCCACCGCGACCGTTGAAGGGAGGACCTGTGCCACTGTTGGAACATGTCATCCGCGAACCGGACAGTCGACCGCCTGCGTCCGTTCACCACGACGATCTTCGCCGAGATGTCGGCACTGGCGGTCGACCACGACGCCGTGAACCTGGGGCAGGGCTTCCCGGACACCGACGGGCCGGCGTCGATGCTCGACGCCGCGCGCCAGGCCATCACCGACGGCCGCAATCAGTATCCGCCGGGCATCGGGGTGCCGGAGTTGCGGCGCGCGGTCGCGCGTACGCAGCACGACCTGTACGGCCTGGACTACGACCCGGATCGCGAGGTGCTGATCACGGTCGGCGCTACCGAGGCGATCGCGGGTGCGGTCGTCGGCCTGGTGGAACCGGGTGACGAGGTCATCATGATCGAGCCGTACTACGACGCCTACGCGGCCACCGTGGCGATGGCCGGCGGCGTGCGGCGCGTCGTACCGCTGGTGCCCGACGGCGATGGCTTCCGCCTGGATCGTGAGCGTCTCGCCGCGGCCTTCGGACCGAAGACGTCGATGGTGCTGGTGAACAGCCCGCACAATCCGACGGGGACCGTCCTGTCGCGCGACGACCTCACCGAGATCGCCCGGCTGTGCGTCGAACACGACGTCGTCGCCGTCACCGACGAGGTTTACGAACATCTCGTCTTCGACGGACGGACCCACACACCGCTGGCGACGCTGCCGGGCATGCGGGCGCGGACGCTGCGGATCTCCAGCGCCGCGAAGACCTTCAACTGCACCGGCTGGAAAGTGGGCTGGGTGAGCGGACCGCCCGAACTCGTCTCCGCGACACGGACTGCGAAGCAGTACATGTCCTACGTCGGCTCCGGACCGTTCCAGCCCGCGGTCGCACACGCCCTGGAACACGAGATGGGGTGGGTACGCGAGTCGGCACTCGCACTGCAGGCCAAGCGCGATCGGATCTCGACCGCCTTGACCGATGCGGGGTTCGCCGTACACCGCAGCGAAGCAACGTATTTCGTCTGCGCAGACCCTCGGCCGCTCGGCGTCGACGACGGCATCGAGTTCTGCCGGTCACTGCCCGAACGCATCGGTGTCGCCGCGGTGCCGGTGAGTGTGTTCACCGACGACCGCGAACCCTGGCACCACCTGCTCCGGTTCGCCTTCGCCAAACGCGACGAGGTGATCGCCGAGGCCGCCGAGCGACTCCGCCGCCTGTGAGCATTCCCTGATCCGAAGGAACCGACCCCCTTGCTCCCCAATCCGAGAGAACCACACACCCACTGGTCCCTGATCCGAAAGAAGCGACCCCCAATTGCTCCCTGAGGTGCGAGGAGCGCAGCGACGAGCCTCGAAGGGTCAGCGCAGGACGGGGACCACCTGCTCCTCCACCAATGTGGAAAGTTCGTCCCCGTGAGCAACATCGAAGGGCAATATGCCCTTCGACCATGCTGAGGGGGACGAACTTTCAACCGTCAGCGGCGTCACCCCCGCTGGTTGAGCCGGCACCGAGCGCAGCCGCCGGGCCAAGCAAGCGACGAAGGCGCGCGTCGAGGTCGAGGAGCCGAGTCGAAGCCACCCGGTGACCTCGACGGGCTCGGCCGGCGGGCGGGCACTGGGGCTCGGCCAGCGGGCGGGGCAAAGCGGCTCAGCGCAACGCCGGGATCACCCTCTCCTCGAACAGTTCGAGATCCTCGCGGTCGACGGCGATGTTCGGGAAGTAGCAGATCCCGTAGGCCAGACCGGCGTCGGCGAGCCCGCGTAGGTTCTCCGCGACCTGCTCGGGCGTCCCGACCGCAGGCATGCCCCGGAATGCGCCCATACTGCCGGACGCCGCGTCGGGCCCGACGATCTTGCTCAGCCGGGCTTCGAGGTCGGCGAGTTTGCGCTCCACGTCGGCCTCGGTCTCGCCGAGCATGACGTTGTAGTTGGCCGAGCGGGTGATCGACTCGAAGTCGCGTCCGAGGTCGGCACAGTGGCGTTGCAGCACTTCTGATTTGTGCGCGAACCCGGCCGGCGTGCCGTCGAAGTTGGTGTAGTCGGCGTACTTCGCCGCGATCCGCAGGGTCTTCTTCTCCCCACCACCGGCGATCCACAGCGGCAGCCGGCCGGCCGTGGGCTGCGGGGCACAGATGGCGTCGTCGACGGTGTAGTGCGTGCCGTCGAGGGTCGCTCGCCCGGTTTCCCAGGCCTGCTTCATGATCTGTACTCCCTCGTCGAGCCGCGCCAGGCGCTCACCCGCCGACGGGAACCCGTATCCGTAGGCCCGCCACTCGTGTTCGTACCAGCCGCCACCGATGCCCATCTGCACTCGACCGCCCGAGATGAGGTCTGCGGTGGCCGCGACCTTCGCCAGGTACATCGGGTTGCGGTAGCTCATCGCGGTGCACATCTGGCCGATCTCGACGCGGCTGGTGGTGGCAGCGAGCGCGGCCACCAGCGTCCAGGCCTCGTGGGTCGCCTCATCTGTCGGCAGCGGCACGGTGTGGAAGTGGTCGTACACCCAGACCGAGTCCCACCCGCCCGACTCGGCACGGTCGGCGACCGACGACATCACCCCCCACTGGTCCGCGGGTGCCACACCCACGAGATCGAGACGCCAGCCCTGCGGAATGAAGAGTCCGAATCGCATGGGGTCCAACTTACGGGACGCGGCCGGACGCGTCAGACAGCTGTGGCGATGAGGTTGTCGGCCGCCCAGTTGAGATGCGCGACAACGGCATCCCGAGCCGCACCCGGATCGCCGGCGGCGATGGCGTCGATGATGACCGAGTGGCGGGCGACGTCCATGTTGCCGACGGCTCGTTCGGTGCCCGCATACATGATCGACATGCGGATCGAACCCTCCAGGGAGGTCCACGAGTGCACGAGGGTGTCGTTGCCGGTGAGCCGGCAGAGCGCGCGGTGGAAGTCCAGATCGGCTTCGATGCGATCGTCGAGCCGTTCGGTGCCGGCGTTCGCCATCCGCGCCAGGGTGTCCCGCAGTTCGGTGACGAGGGCGTCCCGGTCGGGTTGCGCGGCCAGTTCGGACGCGGCGAGCGACTCGAGGGCACCGCGCACCGCGAAGATGTCGCGGATCTCCTTCTGATCGAGACTGCGCACCGAGAGCCGGCCCCGCGCCCCCGAGACCACCAGTCCCTCCTGCTGCAGTTGGCGCATCGCTTCACGAAGTGTCCCGCGGCTGATACCCAGACGCTCGGACAGCTCGGTTTCGACGAGAGCACTGCGGGGGCGGAGCTCGCCGCTGGTGATGGCGGTGCGCAAGGCCGCGACGGCCTGCTCGCGCAGGTTCGTTCGCTGTAGACCCAGCAACGCGCCCTTCTGGTCCGCCATCACGTCCTCCTGTCGACAACAATGATGTTGACTGCTGTTTGTTGACAAGAGTGTACGTGCACGGCGCCACCAGAAGGGCGGGCGCGGGCGCCGTCAGAGTTCGGCGAGGACCCGGGACTCGATGCTGTCGGTGGACAAGCCGTACCGGTGATGCAGGGTCGGCAGCGCGCCGGCATCGAGGAACTCGTCGGGCAACGCGATGGCACCGATCCGGACGCCGAGTCCGCGTTCGACCACCGCCGCGGCCACGGTCTCGAACAAGCCCCCGACCCGGGTGTGGTTCTCCAGCGTGTAGGCCCGCCGCCCCTTCGCGAGTTCCGCGAGAACGGTGTCGGAGTCGAACGGCTTGATGGTCGGTGTGTGGACCACGCTCACGTCGACGTTGTGCCGCTCGAGCCGCTCGGCCGCCTGCAGTGCACGCATGGTCATCAAGCCGGAGGAGATGAACACGACGTCGTTGCCGGGGCGCAGCACCTTCGCCTTGCCGAGTTCGAAGGTGTAGTCGTACTCGTCGAGGACGGTTGCCACCTTGCCGCGCAGCAGACGCAGATACGACGGTCCGGGCGCCGCCGCCAGTTGCGGCACGGCCTGTTCCAGGTCGACCGAGTCGCAGGGGTCGACGATGGTCAGGTTCGGCATGCCACGGAAGATCGCCATGTCCTCGGTCGCCTGGTGGCTCGGACCGTAACCGGTGGTGAGCCCGGGTAGCCCGCCGACGATGTTGACGTTCAGGTTCGGCTCGGCGATGTCGAGGCACAAGAAGTCGTAGGCGCGACGCGCGGCGAAGACCGAATAGGTCGACGCGAACGGGACCAGGCCGGTCTCGGCCATGCCGGCCGCGGCGCCGAACAGGAGCTGCTCGGCCATCCCCATCTGGAAGAACCGGTCGGGCATCGCCTGCGCGAGGATGTGCATGTCGGTGTATTTGGCGAGATCGGCGCTGAGGCCGACGATCCGCGGATCGGCTTCCGCGGCACGCACGAGTGCGTGGCCGAACGGTGCCGCCACGGTTCGCTGACCGGGGTCGACGAACGAGGCGATCATCGCCGAGGTCTTGAGTTTCGGTGCGGTGGTGGTCATGTCAGGCCTTCATGCTGTTCGGTGTGAAGCGTTCGGTGAGCTGGTCGCGGCAGATCTGCCACTCGTGGTCCTCGATCCGCATGAAGTGCGCCTTCTCGCGTTCCTCGAGGATCGTCGCGCCGTAGCCGACCTTGGTGTCGCAGATGACGATCGACGGCGCCCCCCGTGGAGTCGCCCGGGACGTCACGTCGTCGAAGGCCTCCAGGAGCGCCGCCGGATCGTTCCCGTCGACGCGCCGCACATACCACCCGGCCGCCACCCACTTCTGCTCGACGGGTTCGATGTTCAGGACTCCGGCGGTCGGGCCGTCGGCCTGCAGCGCGTTCATGTCGACCATGGCGATCAGGTTGCCCAGCTGGTGGTGGTGAGCCCCCATGGCGGCCTCCCACGTCGAGCCCTCGTCGAGTTCGCCGTCGGACAGGAAGTTGAAGATGCGGGACCCGGAACCCTGATGACGCAATCCGAGCGCCATCCCGACCGCGACTGTGAGTCCGTGGCCCAGCGAACCGCCGGAGATCTCCATTCCCGGTGTGTACGAGGCCATCCCGGACATCGGCAGCCGGGAATCGTCCGCCGCGTAGGTGAGCAGCTCCTCGGTCTCGAGGATGCCCGCTGCCGCCAGTGCGGCGTACAGGCCGATGGCGTAGTGCCCGGTCGACAGCAGGAAGCGGTCTCGTTCGGCCCATTCCGGGTCGTCGGCTCGGTGATTCAGGTGACCGGCGTAGACGGCGGCGAAGATGTCGGCGGCACCGAGCGCCTGGCCGACATACCCCTGCCCCTGGACCTCACCCATGTCGATGACATGGTGGCGCATCCGGTAGGCGAAGTCGGTGATCGCCGCCAGGCGGTCGGCGGAGTCGATGTCGACGGCGGTCGTGGTGGTGGAGGTGAGGCTCACAGCAGTTCCTTGGTGGGATGAGAGACGACAGGGCGGCCGGCGACGACATCGTGCTCGCCCGAGTCGCAGTGCGCGTCGGCGAGGTGCGCGTCGGCGACGAGGCGGCGCTGTTCGGGCCCCCACGTCTCGCGCGTCAACAGTGCGGAGACGAGCCCGATCGCGGCGTAGGTCGCGAACAGCAGAGCGGGTCCGACCCAGCCGAGCCAGATGAAGAGCAGAGTGGTGATGAAGGGCGTGAATCCGGAGACCATCGCCGAGATCTGGTATGCCAGTGAGGCTCCCGACGCACGCCGCGCGGCGTCGAACAGCTCGGGGAACCACGCGCCCTGCGCACCGGCCAAGGCGTTCTGGCAGACGGCGTAGGACAGGACGATGGTTGCCCCGATGAACAGCATCAGGCCCGTGTTGACCAGCAGGAACATCGGTATGGCGAACAGCACCGCGAAGGCGCACACCCCGATGTAGACGGGACGCCGGCCGATCTTGTCGGTGAGGGTGGCCCAGCCGACCGTCGCGAACACACCGATCGCCGATGCGATACACAAGGCCGTGAGCGTCTCGCTCTTGGTCGCCAGGTCCTCGCTGTGCAGGTACGAGATCATGTAGGTGATCGACACGGCGTAGCCGGCGGTCTCGGCGATCCGGAGTCCGATGCCGCGCAGGATGTCTCGCCAATCGTGCTTGATCGACTCGAGCACCGGGGACTTCTCGACCCGACCGGATTCCTTGACCTCGTCGAAGACGGGGGACTCGGGGACCTTCGCGCGGATGATCAGTCCGACGGCGACCAGCACGATGCTGGCCAGGAACGGCACCCGCCAGGCCCAGTCGCCGCCGAGGTGAACGCTGCCGAGGAACACCAGGTTGGCCAGCAACAGACCCACCGGGAACCCGGCCTGCACGATGCCGGTGTACCTCCCCTTCGACCGCCAGGGCGCGTGTTCGTAACTCATCAGGATCGCGCCACCCCATTCGGCACCGAAGGCGAGACCCTGCACGATCCGCACGATGACCAGGAGGATCGGCGCGATCACGCCGACCTGGGCGTAGGTGGGGAGCAGGCCGATGACGAAGGTCGCCAGGCCCATCACGATCAGCGAGGCGACCAGGACGGGCTTGCGGCCGACCCGGTCACCGAGGTGTCCGCCGATGATGCCGCCGATCGGACGCGCGGCGAACCCCACGCCCAGTGTGGCGAACGCGGCGAGCGTACCGGCCACCGAACTCTGTCCGGGGAAGAACGCGGTGCCGAAGTACAGGGCCGCCGCCGTACCGAAACCGATGAAGTCGTAGGTCTCGATCACGGCGCCGACCGAGGAGCCGACGGCAACGCGACGAGCGTCCGGCGTGCCCTCGATCGGGCCGCGCATCTGGAGTGCTGCTGTCGTCATCGCGCACCCCTCCTTCGAGTAGATGGGTCAAGTTTCTCAGTGAGCGTTGGGCCTCAACAACCACGAGTGTGACCCGACACACTTTCATTGTCAACAGTCAACGGTTGGCGGTTGACTGTTCGTTCGTCGACGCATACTGTGGGCCGCATCACGACGAAGGAGATGCGCGATGCGCCACCCGCGGCTCGGCTGCTCGACGATCACGTTTCGCCGACTCGATCTGGACCGAGCCCTCGACACCATCGCCGAACTGGGATTTCGCGAGGTCGACCTCGGGTCGCTGCCGAATGTCTGCGAGCACGTCCCGCTCGACCTGGACGACCGAGCCCGTTCTCGGGTGGTCCGCGCGGTTGGCAACAGCGGACTCGAGGTGCGCTCGATCAACGCCGACATCGGCGACCTGAACCGGCCCGCCACCCGCGCCGAACTCGACGCCGCTCGCATGCACGTGGACAGCCTGCTGGCGCTGGCGACCCAGGTCGGGGCGGTCGCCGTGGTGCTGCCGAACGGCGCCCTCTCCCATGACCCGATCGAGACGCTGAACTCTGATCTCGACCGGGTAGCCGGCCGGCTGATCGAGGCCGCCGGGTCCGCGTCGACCCACGGCGTCGAGCTGTGGACGGAGTCGCTCCACGTCCATCGCCTGTGCTGTACCGCCGAACGCGCCCTGGCGTTGACCGCCCGCCTGGACGGCAGCACAGTGCGGCACGTCGTCGATGTCAGCCACGTGGTCGCGTCGGGGGCGGACCTCGCCGAGACCATCGACGCCTTCGGTCGGCGCACGGCCCACGTTCATCTCCGCGATGCCACGCCCGGTGACATCAACCTCAGCATCGGGCGCGGCGTCGTGGACTTCGAGCGAGGACTGGCGGCACTGCAGCGCAACGACTTCGACGGTCACCTGACCCTGGAACTCGAGACGCACGACGTCGACGACGCCGATCGGCCATCAGCGACGGCGGCCGCCGCCGACACCATCGAATCGCTTCTGGACCCCCATCCCGCCACACCCCTGAACGTCGTCTCACAGCAAGGAGATCCATCATGAGCACGCTGCGCACCGCGATCGTCACCGGCGCCGCCTCGGAGACCGGACTGGGCCGCGCGACAGCCGCCCGGTACGCCGAAGACGGCTGGGCCATCGTCGTTCTCGATCTCGACGGCGAGGCCTCGGCCAAGGTCGCCGCCGAGATCGGCAACGCCTACGACGTCCCCGCCTTCGGTACGTCCGTCGATGTCGCCGACGAGTCCTCGGTCGCCCGGGCCCACGACGCCATCGCGGCCGAGGTCGCCTCGGGCGCATTACCGGCGGTCGGCGCGCTCGCCAACATCGCCGGCATCACCTCGCCGGTCCCGTTCCTCGAGACCACCCTGGATCTGTGGAACAAGGTGATGGCCGTCAACGCGACCGGGACCTACCTCGTCACGAAGGCATTCCTGCCGGAGATGATCGAGAACGGTTGGGGGCGGATCGTCAACATGTCGTCGGTGTCCGCCGAACGCGGCGGCGGGGTCTTCGGCAAGGTGCCCTACTCGTCGGCGAAGGCCGCCGTCCTCGGCTTCACCAAAAGCCTTGCGCGCGAACTCGGCGACTGCGGAGTCACCGTCAACGCCGTCGCGCCCGGTGCCGCCGACACCGCGATCAGGGTCGGCAGCACCTCCGAGCAGGAGGCGGCCATCGCCGCGAGCATCCCGCTGGGCCGGGTGGCCACGACCCGCGAAGTCGCCTCGGTCATCACGTTCCTGAGCTCCGAGGACGCCGCCTACCTCACTGGCACCACCATCGACATCAACGGCGGTAGCCACATGCACTGAACCGCGTCTCTCCAGGTCAGCGGTCCGTCCGGTCACTCGATCGGGCGGGCCGTTCGTCGTCCGTGACCTGTATCCCCAAACTTACAAGCAGTCCGGACTGTTTGTGCTATCGTCGCCGATGTGACCGAGCCCACCCAAGCCCCGCGGCGGCGCACCCAGGCCGAGCGCACCGCCACCACGCGCGCGCTCATCCTCGACGCGACCGTCGACGCCCTGGTCGACGTCGGGTACGCAGCCACCACCACGCAGGAGGTGAACCGTCGCGCGGGCGTCTCCCGCGGGGCACTCCTGCACCACTTCCCCACCCGGGAATCACTTGTGGTCGCCGCGGTCGGACACCTTGTGGAGCGCCGGCTGGCAGAGATCCTGTCCCGACCCCGCACGGGTGACGAGGGACTCGAGATCCTCGTCGAGGCGTTCAGCGGCCCGTTGTTCGACGCCGCACTCGAGCTATGGGTCGCCGCCCGCTGCGACGTCCGCTTGCGGACCGCGATCATCCCGCTCGAACAGCAGGTGTCCGACGCGCTCGCCGTCGGTTGTGCCGAATTGTTCGGCGACCGGTACACCGCAGCGGAACTCGAACTCTCCATCGAACTCGCACGCGGTCTCGCGGTGTCGCGCATTCTCCGCTCGCCCGACGCCGACCGCGCCCTCCTCGACCACCTCCTGCCCGTCTGGAAGGAACTGCTCACCCATGACTGACCTCTGTCCCGATGTGCCGCAGAAGAACACGCTGCCCCGCCGCGTCGACGTGCTCGTCGTCGGCGTCGGGTTCGGCGGCCTCGCCGCCCTGCATCGTCTGCGCACAGATCATCCGCAGCTACAGACCCTGGCCATCGAACGCGGCGACGGCGCAGGTGGAGTGTGGCGCGAGAACGACTATCCGGGCGCGGCCTGTGACGTCCCGACGTCGCTGTACTCCCTGTCCTTCGCCCCCAATCCGGATTGGTCCAACACCTACGGCCGACGCCACGAGATCCACCAGTATCTGCGTTCCGTCGCCGCCGATTTCGCCGACCAGATCCGCTACAACTGTGCGCTGACGTCGGCGCGATGGGACGGCAGCACGCAGGAGTGGGTCGTGGCGACGAGCGACGGCGAGATCCGGTGCCGCTACCTGGTCGCCGCGCCCGGCGCCCTGTCCGAACCCGGCCTGCCGACCGTCCCCGGCGCCAGCGAGTTCACCGGCACGATGTTCCACTCCGCCGACTGGGACCACTCCCACGACCTGCGCGGGCGCCGCGTCGCAATCGTCGGCACCGGCGCGTCGGCGATCCAGATCGTGCCCGAGATCGTCGACGAGGTCGGACATCTGACAGTCTTCCAGCGCACTCCCGCCTGGGTCGTGCCGCGCCTGGACCGCAACATCGGCACGCTCGAACGCGCGCTCTATCGCCGCGTGCCCGGTGTCCACCGACTCGTGCGGCGGATGGTGTGGACCTACCGCGAGGCGTACGTCCTGATGATGGCCCGCAATCCCAAGCTGCTCCCGATCGCCAAGACCATCGCCCTCGCCCAGCTGCGCATCCAGGTCCGCGACCGCTCGCTGCGCCGTCGACTCACCCCCGACTACACCATCGGCTGCAAGCGGATGCTGTTGACCAACAAGTGGTTCCCCGCGCTCCAGCGCGACAACGCGACGGTCACCGGCGCGATCACCCGCCTCACCGCGCGCGGCGCCGTCGACGACCAGGGTCGCGAACACGAAGTCGACACGGTCGTGTTCGCGACCGGGTTCACCCCCACCGAACCGCCCATCGCGTCGGCGATCACCGGGCGCGACGGACGCACGCTGGCGCAGGCGTGGGCGGGTTCGCCGCGCGCCTACCGCGGGGTCGAGGTCCACGGCTTCCCCAACCTGTTCTTCCTATACGGCCCCAACACCAACCTGGGTCACAGCTCGATCGTGCTGATGCTGGAGCCGCAGGCGTACTACATGAGCAAGGCACTCACCGAGCTGTCCCGCAGCGGCCGGTCGACCTTCGAGGTCACCGAGGACGCACTGGATCGGTACAACTCCGACCTCGATCCCGAACTCGAACGCACCGTGTGGAACTCGGGCGGATGCTCGAGCTGGTATCTCGACTCCACCGGACGCAACTCGGTGATGTGGCCGAAGTTCACGAGCGACTTCCGCCGCATGATGTCGTCGTTCGATCCCGCAGACCACCGCTTCGATGACGCAATACCCCTCGCGCCGGTCGACCAGGCCGCCGGCACCGGCGCCACCGAATCCGACACCGAGAGGACCGTCGCACCGTGAGTTCCCTCCCTGTCCACTACGACGCCGTCGTCATCGGCTCCGGTTTCGGCGGTTCGGTTGCGGCCCTGCGACTCACCGAGAAGGGCTATCGGGTCGCGGTCGTCGAGTCCGGGCGGCGGTTCGCCGACGGCGACCTGCCCAAGACCAGCTGGCGCCTCAAGGACTACGTCTGGGCGCCCGCGCTGGGACTGTTCGGCGTGCAGCGCATGCACCTGCTGCGCGACGTGCTCGTGATGGCGGGCGCCGGCGTCGGCGGCGGATCGCTGAACTACGCGAACACCCTCTACCGCCCGCTGCCCGCCTTCTTCGAGGACCCGCACTGGGGTTCGATCACCGACTGGGCGTCCGAGCTCGACCCGTACTACGACCAGGCGTCGCGGATGCTCGGCGTGACCACCTACCCGAAGGTGACACCCGCCGACCGCGTGATCCGCAAGGTCGCCGAGGAGATGGGGGTCGGCGACACCTTCGTCCACACCCCCGTCGGCGTGTTCTTCGGTGAGGCGGGCAAGACCGTCGACGACCCGTTCTTCGGCGGCGCCGGCCCGGCGCGTACCGGTTGCACCGACTGCGGTGCGTGTATGACGGGATGCCCGGTGGGAGCGAAGAACACGCTCGTCAAGAACTACCTGTACCTGGCCGAGCAGGCCGGCGCGGACATCATCCCGATGACGACCGTCGACACCGTCCGTCCGCGTCCGCGCGGCGGATACGTCGTGGAGTCGCACCGGTCGGGCCGTCGCTGGTCGCGCCGCGGGCGCCGCACGTTCACCGCCGATCACGTGGTGTTCGCCGCAGGCACCTACGGCACCAACAAGCTGCTGCTGGACATGCAGCAGGGCGGCCACCTGCCCGGGCTGTCGTCGCGCCTGGGCAAGGTGGTCCGCACCAACTCCGAGGCGGTGCTGGCCGCCACCGCGCGCGACCTCGAGACCGACTACACCGAGGGTGTGGCGATCACGTCGTCGTTCCATCCCAACGCGCACACGCATATCGAGCCGGTGCGATACGGCAAGGGCAGCAACCTGATCGGCTTGTTGCAGGCGATCCTCGTCGACGGCGGCGGCCCGCTGCCACGGCTCCTGCAGGCGCTGATCGAGATGGCCCGCCACCCGGTGATCACGCTCCGCGGCCTGTCGGTACGACGCTGGTCGGAGCGCACGATCATCGCGCTCGTCATGCAGACCGCCGACAACTCGCTTGAACTGTTCTCCCGCCGTGGGCGATTCGGCCCGATGCTGCGAAGCAGACAGGGCGACGGCGATCCCCCGCCCACCTGGATCCCGGAGGGGCACGACGCGGTCCGCGCCGTCGCACGCGAGATCGACGGTGACGCGGGCGGTTCTGTCGTCGACCTGTTGAACATCCCGATGACGGCGCACTTCCTGGGCGGTTGCTCGATCGGGCGGTCGGCACAGGACGGCGTGGTGGACCCGTATCACCGGGTGTTCGATCATCCGGGCCTGCACGTCGTCGACGGCGCAACCGTCTCGGCCAACCTCGGCGTCAACCCGTCGCTGACCATCACCGCACAGGCCGAACGCGCGCTGGCGATGTGGCCCAACGCCGGTGAGGCCGACCCGCGGCCCGAGCTCGGAGCGTCGTACCGCCCCGTCGAGCCGGTGGAACCGAACCACCCGACCGTCCCCGCGCACGCCCCCGGCGCCCTGCGTCTCCCGATCACGCCGGTCTCCGACGCCACCCGCGCCGGTTGAGCACACTCGAACACATGTGCGATTCCGGTGTAGTCTGTACCCATGTCTCTTGGCACCCAGGGTTCCCTGTTCGCCGTGGAGTCCGCGGAGCCAGCACTCGGCAGTCTGTCGGCGTCGCTCTCGCGGCGCCCTCTCACCGAGGGGGCGTGGGTCGATCTGTGTCCGGGTTGGATCTCTGGGGCAGATGACCTCTTCGACCGGCTCCGCGAGTCGGTGCCGTGGCGAGCGGAGCGGCGTCGGATGTACGAACGTGTCGTCGACGTCCCCCGGCTCGTGTCGAACTATCACGCTGACCAGGAGTTTCCCGACCAGATCATCACCGAGGCGAGGACCGCCCTGAGCGAGCACTACCGCGGCGAGCTGGCTGAGGGATTCGCGACGGCGGGGATCAGCCTCTATCGCGACGGCAGCGACTCCGTCGCATGGCACGGCGACCGCATCGGTCGGGGGTCCGTACACGACACGATGGTGGCCATCATCTCGCTCGGCTCACCTCGGCCGCTGATGCTCAGACCCCGTGGGGGCGGCAGGTCGCTGAAGTTCACGCTCTCATCGGGCGATCTTCTGGTCATGGGAGGCAGCTGCCAACGCACTTGGGAGCATGCCGTGCCCAAGGTGCCCGGCGTCGGGGCGCGTATCAGCATTCAACTGAGGCCACCCGGGGTGTGGTGAGGTAGGCCTTCTACCGCTGGCCGAGCAGCGCCTCGCTTCACTCGGAGCCCGCTCAACCAGCGGGGGCGGTTGCCTACGCACCCGCCGATCCTCGTGCTTTAATCATTTCGTTATAAACCGCGAGGACCGAGAGAAGTCATGAAGCGCACCCGTATCGCCGCCGCCCTGCTCGCCACCGCCGCCCTGGCCCTGCCGGTCGCCCCGGCGACGGCCAGTCCGCTCGACACACTGTTCGGTAGCGCGAGCGGCAGCCTCGACTCCGGCAGTGCCGCCCTCGGCTCGTCGGGTGGCGACAAGGTGACGCACTACGGCAAGCTGGGTCGTCCCGGCGCACCGAACGGCATCAAGTCGATCAACGTGTGGGTCTACACGCCCGACAAGACCCCGGCGATCGTGCCCAACACCTACCCGAAGAACTCGCGACTGGGTGTGCGCTGGAACTCGATCATCGATGCCGGGCCGATCGTCGACGGCAACGAGTGCCGCATGGAGGTGCGCCTGTCCGGACCCAAGGTCCCCAAACAGGCCTCCCTGTTCAAGACCCAGGACTGCACCGCGGTGAAGTCCTACTTCTTCAAGGGCGCCGGCGACTTCACCATCCGCGTCACCGACACCATCTCGGGGGCGTCGAACAGCATCGCGTTCAGCGTCCAGTAGCTCAGCCCGCGGCGCCGACGTCGAACTTCTCGCCGGTGAGGCGCTCGGACTCCTCCCACAGCGCCGCACGGAATCCTGCGTCGTCGGCGGCCTTCTTGTAACCGCTACGACCGGGCGCGCCGCGCATGCCGAACATCTCCGTCGGCCCGTAGAACGTGCCGGACTCGACGTCGGGGACGGTCGCGGCGTACAGCTGAGGCAGTGCACCGTCGGCGGCCGGCTGGGCGATCGGCAGCTTGTTGCCCAGCTTCGCGAAGAAGTCGGAGAAGTTCTCGCTCCGGCCCTGCAGTTCCGTCGAGGCATAACCCGGGTGCGCGATGAGCGACTTCTTCGACGACCCGGCCGCGGCCAGCCGCGCGGCGAGTTCCTTGCCGAACATCAGGTTGGCCATTTTCGAGTCGCCGTAGGCCCGCCACCGGCGGTAGCGGCGCTGCTCCCAGTTCAGGTCGTCGAGTTGGATGTTGCCGATCTGGTGCATGGTCGACGACACGGTGACCACCCGCTCGGTGATCTTCGGCAGGAGCAGCGCGGTGAGGGCGAAGTGCCCGAGATGATTGGTGCCGATCTGCATCTCGAAACCGTCGGTGGTGCGCCGGAAGGGCACCGCCATCAGCCCCGCGTTGTTGATCAAGACGTCGGCGCCGGTCACCCCGGCGGCGAAGCTGCGCACCGATTCGAGGTCGGCGAGGTCCAGCTTGGCGACGGTTGCCTTCGGCCCCAGCTCCGACGCCACGGCGTCGGCTTTCGCGGTGTTCCGGCACGCGAGGACCACATCGGCGCCGGCGCGGACCAGGACCTTGGCGGTCTGATAGCCGAGACCGCTGTTGGCACCGGTCACCACGAACGTCCGGCCCGTCTGGTCCGGCACATCTGAATTCGTCCAACCACTCATCGCGACCCCCTGGATGCGTTGTCTCGCCCGGCACCGACGCCGGATCCATGCGGCCCACGCTATTGACAGGCCGGGACGACGTCAACGAGTCGTCTCCGACGGCCCAGGGCGTGCGGCGGGCTCACCCGCCGAAGAATGTCGTCAGCCGCAACGGATTCGCGCCGACGATCCGCCGGGCAGGCCGCAACAGTTCCGCGATCAGATTGGTCGACGATCCGAGCCGCTCGACGAGCTGGATCGGTGCATAGAAAGCGGTCGGCTCCGATCGCCCGCGCATGATCCGGGCGCCGAGGAGCTTCCATTCCTCGGCTTCCTCGCCGGCCGACTCGACCGCCGCACCGCTCGCCAGGGCGGGGATGCGTCCGGTCTTGGCCATGTCGGACAAGCGGGCGCACTCGTTCACCGGGTCGCCGATGACGGTGTACTCGTAGCGTCGCTCGGCACCGATGTTGCCGGCGAACGCCTCGCCGTAGGAAACGCCGATCCCCCACCGGATGTCGAGGCTGCTGGCCAGGCGGTCGGCGAGATCGCGGGCCGCACCCAGCGCGGCGCCGGCCGGGTCGTCGATCTCGACGGGTGCGCCGAAGACGGCGAGCGCGGCGTCGCCCTCGAACTTGTTGACGAAACCGGAGTGCTGATCGACCACATCCGCGACGATGCTGAAGAACGCGTTGAGTAGCGCGGCGGTGTCATCCGGACTGCGCTGCTGTGCCAGCCCGGTGGACCCCACGATGTCGACGAAGAGGACGCCGACGCGGGTGTTGGTGCCGTGCATGCCGACCCCGTCGGAGATCGCGAGATCGGCCACGGTGTCACCGACGTGCCGCGCGAATATCTCACGCATGCGGTCACGTTCGGCGAGGCCTTCGACCATCTGGTTGAAACCGTGTTGCAGCACACCGAGTTCCGACGAGTCGTACACGGGTACGCGCGCCTTGTAGTCGCCGTGGTCGACGCGGTGAACCGCGCGACGCATCTCGGTCAGCGGGTCGGTGATCGCCTGTCCGACAAGCGCGATGACGCGGGCTCCGGACGCCAGACCGACCAGGGTCAGAACCACCGTCGTCCAGTCGACGGCACCGTAGACGTCGGGCAGCAGACCGGTCCACCGGCCGGCGTTGACGGTCAGCAGACCGACCATCGGCACCGCCGAGCTCACCGCCCACACGGCCAGCATCCGTACCCGCACGCCGTTCATCACGTGATTCGTCGGGAAGTCCTCGAGAACGACGACGGCAAGGGGCCGCGCCGCGCGCTCGGCGAACAGGTATGTGAGACAAGCACTCGACAACCCGGCAAGGGCGAAGGCCACGGCGACACCCGCGACGGTGGCGGTTGTCAGCTCCTCGGCGATGAGCACGTAGAACAGCACCGCAGCGCTCCAGGAGACGACCGTGACCCCGAGTTGGACGATCGGTATCCGCTGGACGGCGCGTCGGCGGGCATGGTCGGCGGGTTGGCAGCTGATGAACCAGCGCAGTTGGGGCCGGACCGCGAGCATCCCGAGCAGCAGGTTGGTGAGGATGCCGACGACGATGGCCCCGACGACCACGGGGAAATTGGGTGCGCCCAGGGTCTCGTCGAACGTGAGTTGCCCGCCGTTGAAAGCGAGTTGGACGAGCAGGAAGGTCTCGACGCCGATCACCGCATTGCTGGCGATCACGGCCGTCATGGCCGTGACGGTGGCATGCAGCGCGATCTTGCTGCGCATCGGCGGCCCGATCCGGGCCCAACCGCGCGGACTCGGGACCGTCGACACACCCCACAGAAAACCCGCGGTGCGTCGGCGCAGACGTGTCCACGGCGCACCACGGCGGGTCCGGCGCGGTCGTCCCATCGGCCTCTCCTGCCTGACGGCGTTCCCCGCAGCCTACCGCCGAGACCACGAATGGACCGGCACCATAGCGGTGCCGGTCCATCGGGGTTCGGTTGCAGATCAGGCCTGCAGGGCCTCGATCTCGAGCGTGATGGTGATCTTGTCGCCGACGACGACGCCACCGCCCTCGAGCGGCATCTCGATGTCGATGCCGAAGTCCTTGCGGTTGATGACGACCTTCGCCTCGAAGCCGGCAACGGCGCCCTGGCCCATGCCGGGGTTGGTGCCCTCGAACTCGAGCTCGAGCGTGACGGGCTTCGTGACGCCCTTCAGGGTGAAGTCACCGTCGAGCAGGTAGTCGTCGCCGTTCTGACGCACACCCGTGGAGACGAAGGTGGCCTTCGGGAAGGTCTCGGCGTCGAAGAAGTCGGCGGACTTGATGTGACCGTCGCGCTGCTCGTTGCGGGTGTTGATCGAGGTGACGTCGATCTCGGCCTGCACGGCGGGGGTGCCGTTCTCGTCGACGGTGATGGTGCCGGAGAAGGTGTCGAAGCTGCCGCGGACCTTGCTGACCATGAGGTGCTTGACGGAGAAGTTGACCGCCGAGTGCACGGGGTCGATGGTCCAGGTGCCGGCGGGGATGGGTGCCTTGACGGAGGTTGCGGAGGTCATGTCGTGGTCCTTCCAGAGGTGTGTCGTTCGGGTCTCGAATTGGTGGCCGTGGGCCTTCGCGACCCATCACCAGACTCTAACCGGACCGCGGTCCGATTTCATCCCGCACCCACAAGTGATGTGCGTCACATATCTACCGCCAGGCGAACACCGGCTGCTCGAAGCCGTCGACCCGGGTCGGCCGATCCCGCAGGACCACCTCGACGAACTGGTAGATCACCGCGGCCGTGGGCGCGTGGACGAGGGAGCCGACGATGGGCAGCTGGATGACCGGCAGATCCGACTGCGGAATCGTGAGGAACCGCGGTTCGACGAGCAGTTCCTCGAACGTGACGAAGAACAGCAGTGCCACCTCGTCGGGGTTGGGCGTCGGTTCCTGGTACTCCTCGGCCCAGCAGACGATCGGGGTGATCACGAAGCCCGAGCGTGTCGGATAGTCGTCGAGCGCCCCGAGTACCGAACTCGACGGCAACCGGATGCCGAGCTCCTCGTCGAGTTCACGCAGGCCGGCCGTGATGTGGTCCTCGCCGGGGTCCAGCCGACCGCCCGGAAGGGCGAACTGGGCGGCGTGGCGACGCATGGTCGGCGGGCGCTTGCACAGCCAGATCCCCTGGTGTCCGTCCTTTTCGGCGACGGCGAGGACGACGGAGGCGGCCCGGGCACCCGGGACGTCGGCGGTGCGCCGGTCGAACGCTTCGACGCGCGCGGCGGCCACTGTCCGATCGAGAAGAGTCACACCCTCAGTTGATCATGTCGGCCGTCCGACGTGACCGCCTGCGTGAGGTGGTAGCTCACGATACTGAGGGCGAACAACCCGAGGGCGAGGTTGAAGAGGGCGCCGAAACCCTCGAGCGCGAAGTCGACGAGGGCGTTCGACAGCATGAACACCAGCGCGGCGATGCGCAGCCCGCGCAGCGGCCAGGCCGAGGCGACCCCGCGTCGGCGCGCGACCATCGCCGGGAGGGCCAGAGCCAGGGTGACGACGCCACTGAGCAGCAGGATCCACGTGGCCGGAGTGCTGCCGGTCAGTTCGATGTAGATGTCGAGTTCTTCGCTGCGGTCACCGGTGAAGTAGAAGCTCAGGGCGCCGACGACGATCGTGAGTGCGGACGCCAGGACCAGGCCCCAACCGACGATCGGAATCCATCGGGGACTTCGGAAGAAGCCGGGGATCAACGCCACCGCCCGGTCACGGAGCCGCATCAACCGGTCCGGCGTGCCCTCGCTCGACTCGAGCAGGGCCCGGATGTGCCCGATCGTCTCGGCATCGAACCGCTTGTCCTCCGCGACGACGAGAAACTCCTCGGCTTGGCGTCGTCGACGCTCCGGAAGTCCGTGCGCGACCCCATCGGCCGCGATGACCGCCGCATTGGCGAGCGCCTCGGCGCCCGTGGGACGCTTCACATCTCGGACGATACGACTGATCAACAGGATCATCACGACGAGCACGTACATGATCTCCGCCGACGGACCGTAGAAGTAGTCGTTGGTGCGGGTGACGAATTTGCCGACCTCGTCGAGGAACAACCCGAAGCCGATGCCACCCAGCACGATCGCGACGATCCGCGCCGTCGCCCCCAGGAACAGCCATCCGGTGATCAGTGCCAACATCATCAGCGCCCCACCCCACAGCGCGTGCGCGATGTGCAGGGTCCCGCCACCGATCTGCGGGTAACCGGTCAGATGGAGGTACAACCGGGTGACGATAATCGTCGCGATCGCGATGATCAGGAACCACTCGACGGCCGCGGTGCCGTACACGCTGCGGACGACCACCGTGGTCGTGCGAGTTCTCATCGGACGAGTATGGCCGGTTCCGGCAGCTGCACAGCCTGAATCGGCGGGAAGCGACACGATCCCGCTGATCGGCCGGGCGTTGCAATTCGTCGACCGTGCCTCACATTTCGTCGACTGTGCGTCGCGTTTTGTCGACTGTGCATGTACCCTCCCGCTGGAGGAGCCACTTCGCTGCTGGTTGAGCCGGAACCGAGGTCGAGGCGCCGTGTCGAAGCCACCTGGTGACCACGGCGCCGATCGCCACCATGGACTCGAGCCATTCCCCGTGTCGGTCGTCGATGACGAATATGACTGCACAACAACACCTCCGGCCGGAAACGGATCTCTTGTGGATCGATTCCCGGACTTGTCGGTGGTGGGCTTTAGATTGGTGGGTAACAGATCACACCCCGGTCAGCGGGTGGGTCGGGGTCAACGTATCGGGGGGTGCGTGGTGGGGGTGTGGACTGATCTTCCGGGCGAGTTCGTCGCCGGGGTCGATCCTGCCCGGGCCGGGGAGACCGACATGGTGGTGTTGATGGCCGGCCTTGGCGCGGCACGTCGTGGTGCCTCGTATCTGGCGTGGCATCAGTATCAGACGATCGCGGCGATGACCGACCGCCTCATCACCACCAACGCCGCCGGGTTCGTGATGGACGGTCACGCCGACTGCGCGGCCCGCATCTCCCGCCAGGCCGCGGTGTCACGCCGGCAGGCGGAAATCCTGATCGACGACGCCATCGCGCTACGCGACCGGCTCCCCGAGGTTGCCGACACCCTGCGTGACGGGATCCTGTCGCAGTGGCAGATCCGGTTGATCATCTCCCGTACCGAGTTGATCCCGGCCGATGACCCGATCACTCCCGCGTTGGATGCCGAGATCGCCGCGACGATTCGCCGCCGCACCGGGGTGTGGGATCGGGCGCGGCTGCGGGACATGGTCGACCGCCTCGTGTTCCGCCACGATCCGGATGCGGTACGCCAACGCCGCAAAGACGCGATGGACCAACGTGGGGTGTGGACCCACGAACTGCCTGATGGCACGGCCGAACTGACCGCCGTCATGTCGGCGGAGAACGTGCGGATCGCAGCCAAAACCGTCAGCGTCCTTGCTGATGCGGTGTGCGCCCGGGATGGCCGCACACGCGGGCACCGCCGATCCGATGCGATGTTCGCCCTGCTGACCCGGACCAGTTTCGACTGCCACTGCGACAGCCCGGAGGAATGCACCGCACAGATCCCCGACCCGCAGGATGTGCTCGAGTACGTCGGTACCGAGGTCGTGATCCATGTGGTCACCGACGCCGCCACCCTCGCGGGAGCGCCAGGGGTGGGGTTCCTCGACGATCACGGCCTCATCTGCGATGAGCATGTGCGGGACCTCGCTGCCCGCCCGGATGCCACCCTGGCCCCGGTCACGCCTGCCCGTACCCAACCCACCTTTGTCGCCGGGACCGCCGGCGACGCTCCAGAACCGGGCGAGGTCGAACCCGGCGCCGTCGCCGTGGTGTATCCGGCGACCCATCCCGGCAACGGGTACCGGCCCACCGCGTCGTGCGCCGATTTCGTGCGGGTGCGGGACGGGTACTGCACCGAACCGGGTTGCACCCGTTCCGCTTTCGACTGCGACCTCGACCACGTCGTCGAATACGACCACACCCACCCCGCCCGGGGCGGGGCGACGTCGAGTGAGAACCTCAACAGCAAATGCCGGGGTGCGCATCTGTTGAAAACCTTCGGCGACTGGGTTGATGTGCAGTACCGCGACCGCGAGGGTCGTCTGGTCACCGAATACCTAACCCCCGAAGGCCTCACCCTGTACGGGGACGCCGAAACSCTCGAAGACACCTTCCCCAACCTGCGGCGGATCCGGTTCGAACAGCCTGCCCAAGCACCACCCACACCACGCGTCATAACCCCGGCCGACAACCCCGAACGCACCCGCAGCCGACTCGACGCCAAACTGGCCCGCCGGCGAAACGAACGCGCCCGCAACAAGAGGCAACGCGAAGAACTCGATCGCCTCGACCCGCCGCCCTACTGAGCCGGGAGGGCCTAGGACTCCAATCTGATGACGCGGGTTGTCAGACTTGGTAGCCTGGCGCCACGAGTTCGCCCGACCGACCGCGTATCGGGGTCGCGCACGGTGGACCGGTTATGGGATGCGGTGAACGGTGCAGCGCGATAACCGATATGGGTGAAACGGACATCAGCCGGCTGGGCCGGCAATATCCTGGACCTGTGTCGCGGCTGGTGACGAAGGTGACCAGCGGTGCGTCGACAACGCAGCCAAACCCGAAGACGGCACGACGCGGCCCAGCCGCGAAAGGTGGGGTGGACATGGTCTCGGTGACCGGTGCAGTCGGCACGGTGGTCGAATCGGCGCAGGACGCCTTCGGCGCGTTCAAGGTCCTGAGGCGTTCGGGTCTGGTGGACCCGACGCGACCCAAGGAACTGTTGACGACGGTCAAGCGTGCCAAGATCATCGGCCCGTGCGCGGCGGCGGTGGCGCATGGCGCCGACGAGTACCCCGAGGCCGGGGCGGTCGCCGATGAGCACGGCGAGCTCACCTTCGGCGAACTGAACGCACACGCGAACGCGCTCGCCAACTTCTTGCTGTCGTCGGGGATCAAGCCGGGATCGGTCATCGGCGTCATCGCGCGGGACCACCGAGGTCTGTTGACCACGATGAGTGCCGCGGGCAAGGCCGGGTTCCGTCTCGCGATGATGAACACCGGCTTCGGGAAGACACAGTTCGCCGAGGTGGCCGAGCGCGAGAAGATCGTCGCGATGCTCTATGACGAGGAGTTCACCGACCTCGCCGACACCCTGCCCGCCGACACCCTGCGCATCGTCACGTGGGTCGACGGCAATCGCCCGATCGGCGACGGCGTCCGGACCCTCGACGACATCGTCGACAGCGGTGACTCGTCCACTCCGCCCGAGCCGGCCGAGTGGGGCGGGCTCGTCATCCTCACCAGCGGTACCACCGGCCTGCCCAAGGGCGCTCAGCGGTCGAAGATGTCGCCGTTCGCCAGTGCCCTTCTCCTGGACCGCATTCCGATTCCGCAGCGCAGCGCCATGGTGATAGTCTCGCCGATCTTCCACTCGACCGGTTTCGCGCTGTGGGGCGTGGGGACCGCGTTGGGCAACAAAACGGTGGTGATGCGCCGGTTCGACGCCGAGAAGACCCTCGCCGCGATCGCCGAACACAAGGCCGAGGTGCTGGTCGCGGTCCCGACCATGCTGCACCGCATGGTCGCTCTCGGACCCGACGTCATCGGCAAGTACGACGTCTCGTCGCTGAAGATCATCGTGCTCGCGGGTTCCGCACTGTCGCCGACACTCTCCGAAGCAGTGCAGGACACCTTCGGCGACGTGCTCTACAACCTGTACGGCTCGACCGAGGTCGCGATCGCCACGGTCGCCCAGCCGAAAGAGCTGCGTCTGGCGCCGGGCACGGTGGGCCGCGCACCGGTCACCAGCCGGCTCGCACTGTTCGACGCCGACGGCAAGCGGATCTCCGGCACCAACGTGCGCGGACGGCTCTTCGTGCGCAACGGCGCGCCGTTCGAGGGGTACACCGACGGCCGCAACAAGGAGATCATCGACGGCTACATGTCCACCGGTGACATGGCCCGGTTCGACGAACACGGACTCCTCCACATCGACGGGCGCGACGACGACATGATCGTCTCCGGCGGCGAGAACGTCTACCCGCTCGAGGTGGAGAACCTCCTGGGCCGGCATCCCGACATCGACGACGTCGCGGTCATCGGCGTCGACGACGACGAGTACGGAAAACGGTTGCGCGCCTTCATCGTCGTCGCCGAACACGCCAATCCGACGCCCGAGGACATCAAAGCCCACGTCAAGGGCCACCTGGCCCGGTACAAGGTGCCGCGCGACGTCGTCTTCGTCGACGACCTGCCGCGCAACCCCACCGGCAAGCTGGTCCGCCGGCACCTGCCGACCGGGCCGCTCTGACCCTTCGTGGCTCGTCGCTTGCGCTCCTCGCACCTCAGGGAGCGGAGGGGCGGTCGCTTGCGCTCCTCGCACCTCAGGGAGCGGAGGGGCGGTCGCTTGCGCTCCTCGCACCTCAGGGAGCGGGGGTCACAGCCGCGGATCGACGGCCTCTGACTCCATCGCGAGGACGCCGAACACGCACTGGTGGACGCGCCACACCGGTTCGCCGGCCGCTGAGCGGCGGAGTGCTTCGAGTCCCAGCGCGTACTCGCGCAGCGCCATCGACCGTTTCAGACGGAGGTTGCGGTTCTTGAGACGGGACAGGGTCGACGGATCGGTGTAGTCGGGACCGTAGATGATCCGGAGGTACTCGCGCCCGCGGACCTTGAGTCCCGGCTGTACGAGGCCCTTGGGTCCGCGCACGAGATTGGCGAGCGGCTTGACGACCATGCCTTCGCCACCACGGGCGGTGAGGGCTTCCCACCAGGACACGCCGGCCGCGCGCGACGATTCCGCGGTGGTCTCCACGACGACGCGCCGGGTGGTCCGGAAGAGCTCCGGATCCACCGCGACCAGGCGGTCGGCGATGTCGAGGTGCCACTGGTGGTCTCGGGTCTCATACGTCTCGGCCTCTCCGGCGAGGACCTGGAAGGGCGCCACCTGCACACCCAACGGTGACGCGATCGGTTGAACGTGGTGGCGATAGGAATCGACGAAGAGGTCGGCGTTCACGGCGCGCACCCGGGTCCTCGCGAGTAGATCGCCGACGTCCGCGCCTCGCGCCGCCGCAGCCGTCAGTACGTCGATCGTGGCCGGCAACGCGGATGTCGCCGCGGCCCCGACCCTGGCGTACTGGCCACGAATCATGGCCTCCGCCTTCGCAGTCCACGGCAGTATCTCGGCATCGACGAGGAGGTGTGCGGTGTCGAGTTCCGCCCACAGGCCCGCGGCAGCGACGGCCTCGGCGATCCGCGACAGCACTTCCGTCTGCCGTTGATCGGAGAAGAAGGCGCGTCCGGTCCGCGAATGAACGGAGCCGGACCCGTCGCTCGTCACCCGGATGACGGCGCGGGACCCCATGTGCTTCTCCTCGCAGATGACCCGACCGACGGAGTGCTTCGCGTAGTGGTCGAACGCCTGATCCGGGTGCTCCAGGAATTCGTCGCGCGACGAACTGTCCACCGGCGACATCGTCGGCGGGAGGTACCGCAACTCGGCCGGCGGGATCGCGAACCTGCTCATCACCTCCAGTGCGCCCGCGGCGGTCTCGTCGCGCAACGAGACACGGCCCAGGTGATGGGTGTCGATGACGCGGTGCCCGAGGACGTCGCTCAGCGCCAGCACCTCTGGGCGACGCGATGGCGCGACCAGGGGGCGGACGGGTTGGTAGTACGTCGCCCGTGCCGGTACCGAGACCACCTCTCGCTCGGGGTACCGGAGCGCCGTCAGGCTGCCCCCGAAGACGCATCCCGTGTCCAGGCACATCGTGTTGTTGATCCACTCCGTCTCGGGTACCGGGGTGTGCCCGTACAAGACCGTTGCGGCACCGCGATATTCGTCGGCCCACGGGTAACGGATGGGCAGGCCGAACTCGTCGGTCTCACCGCTGGTGTCCCCGTACAGGGCGAACGCCCGCACCCGGCCGGACGCCCGGCCGTGGTACTTCTCCGCGAGCCCTGCGTGTGCGACGACGAGTCTGCCGTCATCGAGCACGTAATGGGCGACGAGGCTGTCGCAGAACCGGCGCACCTCGGCGACGAACGCATCGTCCTCGCTCGCCAACTGGTCCAGGGTCTCCTGCAGGCCGTGGGTGGCTTTGACGTTCCCGCGACCGAGTGCACGAACGAGTTTCGCCTCGTGGTTTCCCGACACGCACAAGGCATTACCGCTCGCGACCATGCCCATCACCAGCCGAAGAGTGCCCGCGGAGTCCGGGCCGCGATCGACCAGATCGCCGACGAAGACTGCTCGGCGACCACCCGGATGAACGGCGTCCACAGCGCGGCCGTCGCCGCGGTGGATCACGTATCCCAGGCGTTCGAGCAGGACCTCCAGCTCGTCGCGACACCCGTGCACGTCGCCGATGACATCGAACGGACCGTGCTCGTGTCGCCGGTCGTTGAACAGGCGCGTCCGCACGATCGACGCCGAGGCAACGGCCTCCGGTGAGTCCAGGACGTGGATCGTGCGGAAACCCTCATGCTTCAGACTGCGCATCGACCGACGCAGCTGGTCGTGCTGACGCTTGACGACATGCGCGCCGAAGTCCCGATCCGGCCGAGAAGCATTGCGCTCCACCGCCAGCGCGACCGGGAGGTCGAGGACGATCGCCACCGGGAGCACATCGTGATCCTTGGCCAGTGCCAGCAGCGACCCGCGTGCCGAGGCCTGCACGTTGGTGGCGTCGACGACGGTCAGCCGGCCGCGATCGAGCCGCTTGCCGGCAATGTACTCGAGCAAGCCGAACGCGTCTGATGTCGCCGCTTGATCATTCGGGTCATCGGAGATCATCGCCCGACACTCGTCGCTCGACACGACCTCGGTCGGAAGGAAGTGGGTGGCCGCGAACACGGACTTGCCGGAGCCGCTCGTCCCGACCAGGACGACCAGGGACAGTTCCGGAATGGTCAACTCGGTCATGCCGTTTCCTCCGTCGTCAGTTCGGTGAACACGGCCATCTGCGTCGGCGACCCCAGATCCTCGTCGTGCTCGCCCACGGACCGGAGATCGACGGTGTACCCGTAGAACTCGCCCACCGAGCGGGACCAGATCTCGAACTCCCCCCGGGTCCACTCGAAACGGTGGTCGGGGTGTCGGAAGCCGCCGGCGACCAGAGCCGGATACCGCACGTTGTACTCGCTGTTGGGTGTCGTGACGACGACCCGGCGAGGCCGCATCGTCCCGAAGACGTTGTCGACGACCGCCGGGAGCCGCGGTGGATCGATGTGTTCGATGACCTCCATGAGAATCGCCAGATCAAGGCCGTTGAGTCGATCGTCCTCATACTGCAGCGACGACAGCAGCAATGTCAGGCGCTCTGATTGACGCTCGGTCATCCGGTCGACATGCAACCGCTTGGCCGCCTTGGACAGCGACGAGTCGGACACGTCTGTGCCGATCACCCTTGTCACGCCGCGCACTTCGAGCAGCGCACCGAGCAGCGCTCCCGCCCCACATCCGAGGTCGACGACCGTCGTCGGACGGAACTCCCGTACGACGTCGAGGACCGCATCGTGCCGCAACCGCACCAACGGGCGCGAGACGTCGGGTTCGGTCTCCTCCGCAGCCTCCTCGACCGGTCGGTCGTCCAGCTCGACGAGCCGTTGCGTGGCAGCGTCTTTCAGTCCGCGCTGGTGGACCAGGTAGCGATGGGTGATCAGCTCCCTCTCCGGGTGGGCGGCCAGCCATCCCGATCCGGCGCGGACGAGTTTGTCCACCTCGTCGTCGCCGACCCAGTAGTGCTTGGCGTCATCGAGTACCGGCAGCAGGACGTAGAGGTGATTGAGGGCGTCCGCCAGCCGAAGCGTGCCGACCAGGGACAAGGACACCAGGGGCGCAGGCCCCCAGTCGGGCCGAGTGGCATCCAACGCGATCGTCTCGGCGGTGACGGCCCACCCCATGGGTTCGAACAACCGGCGCACCAGGGCGGGGTCGCCCGGGACCACGGGGAGGGCGATCGTGAGATCCAACTCCGAATCCGCGAGCTCTTCCCGATGCGCGCAGCGTCCGTGCAAGGCGGACCGGAACACCTTCCCCATCGCGACCGCCAGCAACGACGACGCGACGTACGGGCGGTCATTCACGTACTGGCCCAGCGCGAACCCGTCCCGCGCACCCGAACGCCCTCGCACCAGCGCAACCGGATCGACCTCGACGACCATCGCGGCCGTGCACCGATCGTCGCCGACCTCGGGGTAGAAGACATGCGCCGTGCCACCGTATACATCGAACGGCTGCACCTTCGCCGGATGCTTGTGCAGCAGAAAGCCCAGATCGCTCGGTGTTTCGAGGGTCGACGAACGGTCGGCGGAGATGGTCAACAGCATCAGGACAGTCTGACCGACCTTCGATCGTCAGGAAACAGGTTTCTCGGCGAGCCGCCCTTCGAGGCTCGCTCCGCTCGCACCTCAGGGAGCGGAGGGCGGTTGCTTGCGCTCCTGCACCTCAGGGAGCGGAGGGCGGCGCCGGGTGGGTCTGCGGTTCCCTCGGATCAGCGTCGCGGAGCGCGCGCACGACGAGATGCAGTGCGGCGGTTGTGGTCAACGACCGGACGCGCTCGCGGTCGCCGGGGAACCTGCGGGTGACCGTGACCGTTGGCCGACCGCGGAGGGCCACGCCGAAACACACGGTCCCGACCGGCTTCGTCTCGGTTCCCCCGCCGGGACCGGCCACACCGGTGGTCGAGACTGCGATGTCGGTGCCGAATCGGGTGAGCGCACCCTCGGCCATCGCGGCGGCGACCTCCACACTGACGGCTCCGTGCGTGGCGATCAGTTCGGCCGGGACGTCGAGCAGATCCGACTTGGCGTCGTTGGAGTACGAGACGACACCGCCCATCACGTAGGCCGACGAGCCGGGCCGGTCGGTCAACCGGGCCGCGACGAGTCCGCCGGTGCACGACTCGGCGGTCGAGATCAGCCTCCCGTCCAGCGCGGCGACCAGCTGATCGTCGACCGTGGAACCGTCGGTCGAGAAGATCTGCCGCCCATGGTGTTCGACGAGGAGGTCGAGTAGGGCGTCGTAGACCGGCGCGTCTGCGGCGGCGAATCGGGTCACCATGTCGAGCTCGCCTCGCCGCAGGCAGGTGGTGATCTCGAGTCGTTCGAAGGCGGGGATCGCGGTCTCCGCGGTCCGGAGCGTCTCGGCGAGTTCGGCTTCGAGGAGGCCGTAGGCGCGGATGGTGGCCTGCCGGAGGTCGTCGGCGCGGGACAGGACGTCGGCGACCGCCGCGGTGGCGATCGCGGTCGGCCACATGGCCTGGAGTTCGCCGGGTGGGCCGGGCAGGACGACGATCGTCGGCACACCGGCGGCAGCGGGGATGACGACACCCGGAGCGGTGCCGGTCGGCGGTACCGGAGCCGCACCGACCGGGACGAGCGCCTGCTTGCGGATGCCCGCTCTCGTCGGGCCGGATTCGACGTCGAAACCGACCCCGCGCCAGCGCTGGATGATCGCGGCGATGTGTTCTTCGAGCCCGGGATCGAGGAGCAGTTCGCGGCCGCAGAACTCGGCGACGGTGGCCACGGTCAGGTCATCCGCGGTGGGACCGAGCCCGCCGCTGGTGACGATGAGATCCACGTGCTGCTCGGCGAGGAAGCGCAGTTGGGCGGTGAGGTCGGCGGGCCGGTCGCCGCAGATCGTGATGTGGGCGACGTCCACCCCGAGTTCGAGGAGTTCCTCGGACAGCCAGGGTCCGTTCTGGTCGGCGATCCGGCCGGTCAGGACCTCGGTTCCGGTGACCACGATTCCTGCGCGCACACTCACGGCACCGAGCCTAGTGGTACCGACGCAGAACGCGCCCCCGTCAGAGGGCGCGTTCCACGGTTCGGCGAGAAAAAGGTCAGGCCTTCTCGGCCTTGGCCTTCTCCTGCATGGACGAGCGTGCCGGGTTGGCCTGATCGTCCTTCTTGGGGTCGGATTCGTCCTGCTTCTCGGTCACCCCGGACTTGATCCGTGCACCGATGTCGGGGTCGACGCGGTGCCAGTACTCGAACGCCCGCTGCAGGATCGGCTCGGACACGCCGTTGAGGAGGTGCCCGACGACGTTGTCCACGAAGCGTTCACGCTGGTCGTCGTCGAAGACCTCGCGGACCAGGGTGCCCGCCTGACCCCAGTCGTCGTCCTCGGGGTGATCGACGTAGGCGCTACGCAGGATCTCCCCGTTCGCGGCCCACTGCGGTTCGCCCTGGCCGGGATAGAGCGCGGACGGCCCGCCCTTCGAGTTCGGGGCGTACACCGGGTCGGGGACGTTGTGAATCCGCATCGCGCCGTCCTTGGAGTACGAGTGGACCTCGTTGGTCGGCGCGTTCACCGGGATCTGCTTGTAGTTGCCGCCGATCCGGTGGCGGTGGGCGTCGGCATAGGAGAAGACGCGCGCGAGCAGCATGCGGTCGGGGCTGAAACCGATGCCCGGCACGACGTTGTTGGGCTCGAACGCCGCCTGCTCGATCTGCGTGTGGTGATCCACCGGGTTCGTGTGCAGGGTCATCTTGCCGACCTCGATGAGCGGGTAGTCGCCGTGCGGCCACACCTTGGTCAGGTCGAACGGGTTGAACCGGTAGCTCACCGCATCGTCGAAGGGCATGAGCTGCACCTTGAGCGTCCAGCTCGGATGATTGCCTGCGGCGATGTTCTCGAACAGGTCCCGAGTGTGGAAATCGGTGTCGGCGGCGGCCATCTGGTCGGCTTCGTGCTGGGTGAGATGCTCGACGCCCTGATCGGACTTGAAATGGTACTTCACCCAATGCTTCACGCCTTCGGCGTTGACCCACAGATAGGTGTGGGAGGTGTAACCGTTCATGTGGCGCCAGGTCTTGGGAATGCCGCGGTCGCCCATCAGCCAGGTGACCTGGTGGGCGGACTCCGGAGAGAGCGTCCAGAAGTCCCACTGCATGTCGTGGTCGCGAAGGTTGTTGTCCTGTCGGCGTTTCTGCGAACGGATGAAGTGCTGGAACTTCATCGGATCCTTGACGAAGAAGACCGGCGTGTTGTTGCCGACCATGTCGTAGATGCCTTCGGACGTGTAGAACTTCAGTGCGAAACCGCGCGGGTCACGCCAGGTGTCCGGGCTACCGCGCTCGCCCGCGACCGTCGAGAACCGCGCCACCATCTCGGTTTTCACGCCGGGCTGGAACAGCGCCGCGCATGTGTAGGCCGAGATGTCTTGTGTGGTCTCGAAGGTGCCGAACGCGCCGCTGCCCTTGGCATGTGGCTGGCGTTCGGGGATCCGCTCGCGGTTGAACTGCGCCATCTGCTCGATCAGGTAGTGATCGTGCAGGACGATCGGGCCGCCGGCGCCGACGGTCAAGGAGTGTTCGTCACTCCCGGCCGGTGCGCCCGAATCCCGGGTGGTGAACAGAGAATCGTCGGACATATCGCCTCCGAGAGGTCGTCGTATCCGTGCATGAACAACGGGACCCGAGGGCTGCAGGTCCGTTCCGCCGATCCTACGCTGACGGGGTCGGCGGGACGTCGATCCCGAATTCCCGCAACACCGCCTCGGTGTGCTGCCCGAGGGCCGGTACGGGGCCCATCGCCAGTTCCACGTCGTCGAAGGTCAGCGGCGGCAGGAGTGCTCGTACCGGGCCGACCTCGGTGTCCACCTCGCGCCAGCGGTCGCGCTCGCTGAGCTGGGGATGGTCGACGACGCCCTCGAGGTCCCGGATCTCGGCGGCGGGTACCCCCGCGTCGGCGAGGCGCCGATCGAGCTCGTCGGTGGTGAAGCGCTTGGTCTCCGCCCCGATCACGGCATCCACCTCGGCTCGGCGTGCTACCCGGTCGATGTTGGTGCGGTAGCGAGGGTCGTCGGCGAGATCCGGGCGATCGAGTGCGACTCGGGTGAGGGCGTCCCAACCACGGTCGTTCTGGACACCGATGAGGATGTCGCCGTCCTGGGTCGGGTACTTGTCGTAGGGCACGATGGCCGCGTGCCCGAGCCCGGCGCGGGCGATCTGCCGGCCGCCGTAGAGCCGCATGTACATCGGGTGGCCCATCCATTCGACCGTGGCATCGAACATCGCCACCGAGACCCGCGCGCCGACCCCGGTGGTGGCGCGCCGGAACAATGCCGACAGCACGGAGGTGAGTGCGTACATGCCGGCCGCGATGTCCGAGGAGGGGATGCCGGTCTTCGACATCTCGTCGGGGGTCCCGGTCACCGAGATGAGTCCGGCCTCGGCCTGGACCAGCATGTCGTAGGCCTTGCGGTCGCGGTACGGTCCGGCGTCGCCGTATCCGGACATGTCGACGACGACGAGCCCGGGGTGCTCGGCGCGCAGGTCGTCGGCGCCGAGACCGAGCCGGGCGGCCGCGCCGGGTGCGAGATTCTGCACGAAGACATCCGCGCCTGCGATCAGGGTCTGGATGGCCGTGCGCCCGGACTCCGTCTTGAGGTCGAGTGCGACCGACTCCTTGCCGCGGTTGAGCCACACGAAGTGCGACGCCACCGCCCCGCGCACCGCCGCGTCGTACTGCCTCGCGAAGTCCCCGTCGCCGACCCGTTCCACCTTGATCACCCGGGCGCCGAGGTCGGCGAGGTGTCGGGTCGCCAGCGGCGCGGCGACGGCCTGTTCGAGCGCCACCACGGTGACGCCCTCGAGGGGCAGCAGTCCTTCGTCCGGAGTCACCGGCCAAGGATCGCCGACGGTGCGACGCCCGTCAACGAGACCCCTCGCGGGCCTCGGGGTCGTTGGTGGCCTCGGTGAGACGGTGCAGCAGATGGGTGAGCGTGCGGATGTCGTCGGGGTCCCATTGGGCGAGCCGGGCGCGCCAGTCGGTGACCGCGGAGGCGAGCACCGCGTCGATGCGTTCGCGGCCGTGGTCGGTGAGGGTGACCACGCGGGCGCGGGCATCGCGTGGGTCCGGATGCCGCTCGGCGAGTCCGAGACGGACGATTGCGTCGATCTGACGCGTCACCGTCGACTTCTCCATGCCGACGGCGGTGACCAGGTCCGACATGGGCATGGAGTTGTGCCGGGCGAGCACGGTGATGAGCGGGTAACACGACGGATCGAGGCGGGGGTCGATGGCCCGGGCCCGCAGGCGGGTGCGGACCCGCCCCCGGCGCCAGAAGTCGGTGAGCTCGGCCTCGAGGCCGCTGATGGGATCGATGCCGCTGGGATCGGTGCCGCTGGGCTCCGGACCGGCGGAGTCGTCGGTCGACGCGGTCATCTCCGAACCCATGCGGGTCAGATTACCCAGCCGATGTGGGGGAGGCGACGTTGGACAACCACCACACGTGGTGCACGATCGAGTGGTGGCCACCTCACAGCGCACCAAGCCGAATCCCTGGGAGTACGTGAAGTACGCCTACTGGGCGCGTCTGCCGAAGTCGATGCTCGACTGGGTGGCCAACGATCTGGCCGGCCCCGGCGCGTCCGTCCGGATGGTGGTGCGCTGGGCGGTGCCCTGCGTCATCGTGCTGATCCCGATGCTCTTCGTCCCCGCCGACTGGGGTGTCCGGATCACGATGACCATGCCGATCCTGCTGGCCTACCTGTTCTTCTCGATCGCGCTGAACCGGGTGTACCGGCGTCACCGGCTGGCCCAGCACGGCCTCGATCCCGATCTGGTCAACAAGCTCGAGCGGGAGAAGAACTCCGACCTCTACGACGAGTACCACCGCAAGTACCGCGGCGAGCGCCGGCGACCCGGCGCGGCCGGTTGATCCGGTCCGGGATCAGTACAGGTAGTCCTCGCCGCTGGCCCGCACCGTCACGTCGGACAGGCTGATCCCCCACGGCTGGTCGATGACGTGGACGACCGCCCGGGCGAGATCCTCCGGGGTGATGAGCCAGTACTTCACCGAGTCGACGTCGGTGAGTTCCGCGGGCAGCGTGCCCTGCATCAACTCGGTGACGTGCTCGCGATACGACGCGGCGCGCTGTCCGACGATTCCGCGAATCGCGCGGTCGTTGACGATCCAGCTCGCCAGGTTGGTGCCCGCGACGCCGGTGGGTTTGACCGTCGTGACCTTGATCTTGCCTTTTGCCTCGATGCGCAACGAGTCCGACAGCATCGTCACCGCAGCCTTGGTGGCGCTGTAGACGCCCGATCCCTCGAAGCCACCGTTGCCGTAGATCGACGCGATGTTCACCACCTGCCCCCGGCCCTGCGCGATCATCTGGTCGTAGACCGCGGAGATGCCGTTCACGACGCCCTTGATGTTGATGTCGATGGCCTTGTGCCACTTCTCCCAGGCACGTTCGTGGTCGGCGAAGAACGCCAGCGGCATGACCCCGGCGTTGTTGACGATCACGTCGATCGCGCCGAAACGCTCCACGGCCGTCGCCGCGGCGCCCCGCATCTGGTCCATGTCGGTGACATCGGCGACGTGTGCGACAGCCGACCCGCCCGCGGCGACGATTCCCTCGACCACCGCGGCGAGCCCGTCGGCGTTGATGTCGACACCGACGATGTGGGCGCCCTGTGCCGCGCACATCTCCGCGATGACCTTGCCGAAACCTCCTCCGGCGCCGGTGATGATGACGGTCTTGCCCTGCAGATGATCAGACATGCTTCTCCCCGGCTGTGAAAATTTCGGGTCATCGTAGCAACGCCGACCCGGCCCGATCCGACCCCGGCAGAAGCCGGTGGGCGAGCCAGGGAAAGGCGCGTCGGAAACCCTCTGCGGCGAAGGGCCAGCAGTGTCGCCCCGGTCGAGCGGTGACGATCGTGGCGATTCCGTGGGCCCGGCTGACGCTGCTGAGTGCGTTCGTCGCGGCGATCTGCGACGAGGCGAGACGATGTGGACCGGCGACATGCCCCTCGTCGTCGAACCACCCAGCGGAGTCGAGGTAGCTTCCGTGCCGTCGGATCGCGGTGCGCGGGTCGAAGCGCGACCACAGGTCGCCGCGACCGCCATAGAGACGGTCGACGGTCTGCTGGTGGTCTCCCAGATTGGGCCCGACGTCGCCGGAGATGTCGAGGAATGTCGCAAACTGCGACGGATGTTCGACGGCCAGATCGACGGCGCACGTGCCTCCCATCGACCATCCCGCTGCTGCCCATCCCCGGGCATCGGGGCGGGCGCCGAAGACGCGGACGACGTACGGGCGCACTTCGCGGGTGATCCGCGTGTCGACGTTGCCGTGCGGCCCGTCAACGCATTCGGTGTCGTCGGTGAACGAGCCGGACGGATCGACGAACACCAGAATCGGTGCAAATCCATTGTGCGCAGCGGCATATCGACGGTCCGTCGTGATCGCCTCACCGCTCACGGCCCAGTCGAGTGGGGTGTTGATGACGCCACCGAACAACGCGATGGCCGGTAGCGGCGGTGGGTGTGCGCCGGTGAACCAGGCGGGCGGCAGGTAGACGTACTCCGTCCGGTGCTCGAATCCACTGATCCGATGCGGGACGTCGATGGCGACGGTCCGACCGTCCGGCTGCGGACTGCCGCGGAGGGTGCGCAATGCCGACAGTGACGTTTCATTCGGCGGGGACTGACCGATGACGGCGCTCCACGCGCGTCCGACATCGGGATAGAACCCGGCCCACTGGTTGGCGGTCAGCGCGACGCACAGGACTGTGAGGAGTCCGGCGATAGCGACCACGGCTCTGCGGGTCCACGACGCCGCGGCCACAGTGAGCCCGAACATGGCGACGGTCATCACGGTGAGGAACAACCAGACCCAGAAAGCGAGGGGACCCGTTTCCGGGCTCAGATCGTGACTCTCCAGTATCGCGTAGACGACCCCGGTCACCGCCATCGCGCAGACCGATGCCACCACGAGAAGTGCGATGCTCCGCACCGGTTTCCGCCACCGGACCAGTCCGAGCAGGGCGACCCCGGCAACGATCTGCACGGCGATCGGCAACCACCCGTCGAGGAGCGGAAGATCCGCGAGTATCCGCACCGTGAAATGATCGCCCCGCAACGCTGAGTGGACGCTGTGAACAATCTGGAAAAAGGTTATGCCCTCGAACGGTATTCGAGCACCTCGACTCCTTTCGCCATCCGCCGGCTCGTGTCTCGGTTCCCCGCTCGGGGTCCGCTCCCACGTGGAATTCAGTCATATGACTGAGAACGTGTCAAGTACTCGACGACAAGTGAGCTGAATCAAGCGTGGTCCGCGATGTTGCGCTTGACACATCGGCCGATGTACCAAATCCTTCATCGGTAGGCCACGTCCGTTCGCCGTTCGCCGTTCGCCGTCCGCCGGCTCTCCCATCGCGGTCGAATCGCTCTACCGGCCGCGACTTCTCGTCCCCTCTTCGCCCATTTCGCATGCCCACGTGCGACCAACCGCGCAGTGAAGCGCGAGACTTCCTCGCGCACCGACGACAGGAGAACCATGACCGGGGTGTCACCGACGAGACGTACCTTCCTCCGAGCGGCGGCGTTGACCGCGGCGGGAACGGCGACCGCTGTCGTCGCCGGCGCCGGCGCCGGTTCGGCCTCGGCCGACCCGTCGCGCCGGATCCGGCGGACACGCGAAGAGCATCGCGTGGTGATCGTCGGCTCCGGATTCGGCGGTGGCGTCGCGGCGCTCCGCCTCGCCGAGGCCGGCGTGCCGGTCCTGCTGCTCGAGCGGGGACGACGATGGCCGGCGGGGCCGAACTCGGAGACCTTTCCGCGCGCGTCGAGCCCGGACAAGCGGGTGCTGTGGCACGAGTCGACCCCGAACCTCTTCGGGAAACCGCTGAGCGTCGAACCCTATGTGGGACTGTTCGAGTCGGTCGCCGGTGTCAACATGACCGCACTGTGTCCGGCCGGCCTCGGTGGTGGTTCCCTGGTCTACCAGGGCATGACACTGCAACCGAGCGAGGCGGTCTTCGCCGAGCACTTCCCCGACGCGCTCGACTGGCAACTGATGAACCGTGTGCACTACCCGAGGGTCGCGCGGATGCTGAAGGTCGCGGTGGCCCCCGACTCGGTGGTGCGGTCCCCGCAATACCTGGCACCGCGCCAGTTCGCGAAACGGGTCCGGGCCGAGGGGCTCCCGTTGCAGAAGATCCCGATGCCGATCGACTGGGGTTATGCCGCAGCCGAATTGCGCGGCGAGATGAAGCCCGCGTACACCAACGGCGACGGGGCCATCGGGGTGAACAACGGCGGCAAGCACAGCGTCGACGTCACCTACATCCGCGCGGCGGAGGCGACCGGGCGCGTTCAGGTCCGTACCCTGCACACGGTGCGGCAGGTCGCGCGCCGCCCGGACGGCCGGTGGTCTCTCGAGGTCGAACGTACCGACGAGTCGGGAAAAGTGTTGGAGCACAAAGAGTTGATCGCGCGGACTCTCATCCTCTCGGCGGGTAGCGTCAACACCACCAAGTTGCTCGTCAAGGCGAGCGCGACGGGCACCGTGCCCGATCTGCCGGACGGGCTGGGGCACGGTTGGGGCACCAATGCCGACCGGATCTACACCTGGACCAGTCCGAGTATCGACTTCGGAACGGTGCAGGGCGGCCCGGTCGTCTTCGGTAGTCCCAACTGGAGTGACCCGAAGAGCGCGTTCACCATCATCCAGGCGTCCCTTCCGCCGCTGCCCGTGTATGCAGGCACGACGATGATGGTCGGCTTCGGGGTGAGCTCGGGTCGTGGTGTCATCTCCTACGACTCGGCGATCGGGGACGCGCTGATCCGCTGGCCGCACGAAGGCGATTCGGAGATCCAGACCAAGCACATCGACCGAACGGTGCGGCGGATCGCCGGTCCCGACGCGATCCTCACCGACACCAACGCGGTGTTCCCGTCGACCTGGCATGCGCTCGGCGGGGCCAACATGGGTACCGTCTGCGACCTCGAGGGACGGGTCGAGGGTCAGCGCGGACTCTATGTGATCGACGGCGCACTCATGCCGGGCAACACCGCGGCGTGCAATCCGTCGATGACAATCGCCGCGGTGGCCGAGCGGGCGCTCGACCGGATCGTCGCCGAGGACGTCGGCACGGTGATCTAGTCCCGTGTCTCGGCGACACCGCTGGTGGTGTGGGCGGTGACCGGGGCGAGCCACATCCCGGTCAGCGCATCGACCACGAGATCGCGCTGATGCTGCCAGGGGATCGTACGCGCCTCTCCGCCCTCGGCGGCCCGCTCGATATCGGCCAGCGCGTTGACGATGATGTGGCGCGTCAGGTTGTTACGCACCTCGAGCACGTCGTCGGAGAAGGTCGGCAAGGTGGCGTAGAACCGGTCGAGGATCGTCATCAGGACTTCCGACCTCGCGGTCTCCTCGTAGAGGAGGACGGTCGCGGACGGGTCACTCGACACCTGGGCGAAGAACCGGGCGAAGTAGCTGGGCGCACCGAGCTCCGCCAGATACTCGACCTCCGGTCCGACGAGACAGCGGAGCCAGTCGCGGACCCCGGGTTCGGACCCGACCTCGGTCAGGCATCTGCGGCGTAACCGCTCGATCGGGACGTTGTGCGCGGTCAACGTCGCGCGGAGCAGATCGTCCTTGGAACCGAAATGATGGCCGACGGCGTAGTTGTTCCCCTGCCCCGCCGCCTTGCTGATCTGGCGGCTCGAGACGGCGGCCACGCCGTTGAGGGCGATCAGCTTTTCGGCAGCGCCGATCAGGAGCGCACGAGTGCGGGCAGACTGCTCCGTCTTCCCTTCGCTCACGATTTAGATGATGCCCTATCGGAGACGTCCGAACCGGCGGGGCCCCGGCCGCCCCCACGGGTTCGAGAAACGGGCATAGCGGACGAGCCCGCGGTTCGCGGTCCGTCTCGACGCGCGAACCGACCTCCGGCAACGGGGGAAGTCCCTGCGCGGCTGGACACCCGGCCCTAAGGTGAATCGACGAACGCCCGGATGATCCACCGTCCGAACGACCATCGGTCGCAGGACCCGACTGTTGGGAGGGACACGATGGCGACTGCGCCTCCGGCCACCGCGAATCTACGGGAGCTGACTCTCCGGGGCGCCGTCCTCGGCGGGATCATCACGCTGGTCTTCACCGCCGCCAACGTCTATCTCGGGCTCAAGGTGGGTCTCACCTTCGCCACCGCGATCCCGGCGGCCGTCATCTCGATGAGCATCCTGCGGTACTTCGCGAACCACTCGGTGGTGGAGAACAACATCGTCCAGACCATCGCGTCGGCAGCCGGGACACTGTCGGCGATCATCTTCGTCATCCCCGGTCTGGTCATCATCGGGTGGTGGACCGGGTTCCCGTACTGGATCACGATGGCTGTGTGCGCGATCGGGGGAATCCTCGGCGTCATGTACTCCATCCCGCTGCGTCGCGCGCTGGTCACCGGATCCGACCTGCCCTATCCCGAAGGTGTTGCGGCGGCCGAGGTCCTGAAGGTCGGCGACTCCGCGGGCGGTGCCGCCGAGAACAAGGCGGGTCTGCGCACGATCATCCTGGGCTCGGTCGCGTCGGCCGGCTTCGCGTTGCTCACCAAACTGAAGGTGCTCAGCGACTCGATCTCTACGACGATCAAGATCGGCACGGGCGGAACGCTCTTCAGTGCCGGGTTGTCGATGTCGCTGATCGGCATCGGTCACCTCGTCGGGGTGACCGTCGGTATCGCCATGCTCGTCGGCGTCGTGATCTCCTACGTCGTACTGCTGCCCATCGAGACCCAGGGACGGACGGCGGGGGAGGACCTCGGCGATGCCGTCGGTTCGATCTTCGCCAACGACGTGCGACTCATCGGGGCCGGTGCGATCGCCATCGCGGCGATCTGGACCCTGATCAAGGTCATCGGACCGATCGTCCGTGGAATCAAGGCGGCCATGGTCTCCTCACGGTCGCGTCGTGAGGGCGTCACCGTCGACATCACCGAGCGGGACATGCCGATCAACATCGTCGGCGGCAGCATCCTGGTGCTCCTCATCCCGATCGGGGTGCTGCTGTGGGACTTCGTCCACGACACGGTCCTGGAGGGCAGCGCCACCGGGATCATCGCGGTCAGCATCGTCTTCGTGTTCGTCATCGGACTGGCGGTCGCGTCGGTGTGCGGCTACATGGCGGGCCTCATCGGGTCGTCGAACAGCCCGATCTCCGGTGTCGGCATCCTGGTGGTCCTCATCGCCGCACTGCTCGTCAAGCTGACCTTCGGGCCCGCGGATGCCTCGCAGACCGATGCGCTCATCGCCTACACGCTGTTCACCGCCGCGGTCGTGTTCGGCGTCGCGACCATCTCCAACGACAACCTGCAGGACCTCAAGACCGGTCAGCTCGTGGGGGCGACGCCGTGGAAACAGCAGGTGGCCCTGATCATCGGCGTGCTGTTCGGCTCTGCCGTGATCCCGCCGATCCTGCAGCTGATGTACGAGGCCTTCGGATTCGTCGGCGCGCCGGGAGCGACCGAGGACGCCCTCGCGGCACCGCAGGCCGGCCTGCTGACGACCCTCGCGCAGGGCGTGCTGGGGGCGGACCTGAACTGGGGTCTCATCGGTATCGGGGCCCTGATCGGCGCGGCGGTGATCGTGATCGACGAACTCCTCGGCCACGCAGGACGATTCCGGTTGCCTCCATTGGCCGTCGGCATGGGGATGTATCTGCCGATGTCGGTGGTCCTGGTGATCCCGATCGGCGCCTTCATCGGCCACTACTACAACCGATGGGCCGAACGCAGCGGCGGCGCAGTCGAACACAAGAAGCGGATGGGCGTCCTGCTGGCCACCGGCCTGATCGTCGGCGAGGCCCTCTTCGGCGTGGTCTTCGCCGGGATCGTCGCGGCCACCGGCGACGACTCGGCGCTGGCCATCGTCGGTGACGGGTTCGAGCGGTGGGCGCAGATCCTCGGCGTCATCGTCTTCGCCGGGACCATCGCCCTCCTCTACGACCGCGTCCGCAAGATCGCGATCGCGAGCGGATCCGCGTCGTCGACCACGGCCGACACCACGAAGGACTGACCGAGATGAGTGAGGGTTCACTACCGGGGGCGATCGACGACTTCACCGCCGGCGCCCGGCATCTGACGCAGTTGGTCGACCTGATCGGTGACGAGGGGTGGGACGGCCCCGGACTGGGGGAGTGGTCACTGCGATCGCTCGTCGGACACGCGAGCCGATCGCTGACCACCGTGGCCGACTACCTGGCCGAACGGGCTCAGGTGTCGAGTTGGACTCGACAGCAGCATATTTCGCGTCCATCCAGGGTTACGGCGACCCCGCCTCGGTCCGACAACGTGGAGTCGACGCCGGTCTGGCGCTGGGGGACGATCCGCGGGCGGGGGTTCTGGAGCGTCGGGCACGGGCAATCGAAGCCCTTGCAGGAGTCGATGATCGGCCGCTGTCGACACCGTTCGGCGGCATCATGCTGTCCGATTACCTGCCGACCCGGACCTTCGAACTGGCGGTACACGGCCTCGACATCGCCCGCGCGATCGGCGCGGATCTCCCACTCCCGGCGCCGGTGCTCGCGTCAGCTCTGTCGACCGCGACGGCGATAGCAACACTGACCGGACAGGGTGAGCGCGTGCTGCTCACCCTGACCGGTCGGGAGTCGGCGCCCCTGTCCCTCGTCTGAGGCGTCTCGCGCGGAGTCAGCCCGCGACGTTGCTGTGCGCGAATTCGGCGACGATCGCGGCGTTGAAGGCGGCGAGGTCGTCGGGCTTGCGGCTGGTGATCAGCACGTTGTCACCGTCACGGCACGTGACGACCTCCTCGTCGACCCAGGTGCCGCCGGCATTGATCACATCGGTCCGCACGCTCGGGAAGGACGTGAGCGTCCGCCCGCGGACCACGTCGGCCTCGATCAGCGTCCACGGCGCGTGGCAGATGGCCGCCACCGGCTTGCCCGCGTCGAAGAAGCTGCGCACGAAACGGACGGCGGGCTCCGAGGTGCGCAGGAAATCGGGATTGGCGACACCGCCGGGTAGGACGAGCCCGTCGAAATCCATCACGCGAGCGTCCTCGAGCGTGAGGTCGACCGGGAAGGTGTCGGCCTTGTCGAGGTGGTTGAACGCCTGGACGGTCCCGGAGTCGGTGGACACCAGGACGGGCTTCCCGCCACACGCCTCGACCGACTTCCAGGGCTCGGTGAGTTCGACCTGCTCGGCGCCCTCCTGGGCGACCAAGAATGCGATGGTGGTGCCGTTGAGTTCTTCGGCCATGGCTCGTGTACCTCCTCTGTGCACCGCAGATGGCAGCGGTGCCTCGCCATGTCCGGTACCCGGAGGTGCCGCGCACCAAACGGTCGCACCCCGCCCGGACCCGGCCCGGCCCGGGTGTGTTGAATGTCCCCGGGCAACGACTGGGAGGTAGTGGTGGCAGGCTTCGACGGCGTCGCGACGCTGGTTCATCTGGCGCGCGGCGGGGAGATCGGTGAGTCGCACGAGACCCCGCACACGCTGATCGCCGATGGCCCGCACCGCACGCTGCGGCGGTACGGCACCGACGACGAGGTGGTCGCGGCAGCCGCCACGGGACGGCGACCGGTGCTGCTGGTCCCACCGCTCGCGGTGTCGACGGCGTGCTACGACCTCGCCGACGGATTGTCGGTGGTGCAGTTTCTGCTGTCGACCGGTCGGGTTCCGTACGTGCTCGACTTCGGTGACATGACGCGCGCCGACCGCCACCTGGGTTTCGCGGACTTCTTCGACGACATCGTCCCCGGAGCCGTCGCCGCGACGGTCGCGGACTTCTACGGCACCGGTGACCGCGGCGCGTCCGGAACGACCCCGGGTCCGGCCGGGGTCGATGTACTGGCCTGGAGCATCGGCGGGACCATCAGCCTGCTCACGGCGGCAGCGAACCCGGATCTCCCGCTGGCCTCGGTGGTCGCGGTCGGTACCCCGCTCGACTACGCCAAAGTGGCGCCGTATCCGCTGGTGAAGTCCCTGATGCGGCCGGTCGGCCCCACGCCGGTGAAGCTGGCGCTGCGCGCGCTCGGCGGGATTCCCGCGCCGCTGGTCCGCCTTGCCTACCGGGGCACGGCGTGGCAGCGCGAACTGAAGAAGCCCGGCTACATCCTGCGCAACGCCGACGACACCGAGGCCCTCTCGCGGATGAAGGCCATCGACCGCTTCCAGGCGACGATGCCCGGCTACCCGGGCAAGGTGTCCGAGCAGATGTGGGAGAACTTCATCATGCGCGGCGAACTGGCCGGCGGCGTGCTCGACTTCGACGGTCGCGTCGTCGATCTCGCCGACGTCGCGGTACCGGTCGCGCTGTTCGGCAGTCACCGGGACGCGATCGTCAGCTGGGCTGCGGCCCACCACGGGGTGGAACTCCTGGTTGGGGCGCCACGCGTGGACTTCACGACCGTCGAGACCAGTCATCTCGGATTGATCGCCGGGTCCGCGGCGGTGGAACACACGTGGCCGGTGATCGAGGAGTTCCTGAGCGACCTGGATCCGCGCCGCTCGTAGATGAAAAAACCTTCATCTTCGACTCATGGTCGGCTCACCGGAGTCCGACAGAGTCGTCGACATGAAGATCTCACGAGTACTCGCCACCCTCGCCCTCGGTGCGCTCGCGGTCGCTGTGGTGACCGCCAGCTTCTTCCTCATCCGTTCGCCCGAGCCCGACCTGGCCGCCGACTCGGTGTCGGTCGATGTCGCATCGCAGGCGGCCCAGACCGAGGCACCTCGAACCCAGACCACTCCGGCGCCCGTTCCGCAGATCCCGGCCGGCGCGCCGGTGCAGCGGGCCGTCCCGCCGAACCTGAACTCCGACGACGACGATTGGTGTGACGTCCGAGTGGTCGATCGCGACGACGACTGCGATGACGACCGGGACGATGACTGGGATGACCAGGGCGGCGACGACCGGGGCGGCGACGACCAGGGCGGCGACTGGGACGATGACATCGATGACGACCGGGACGACTGACGACGCGAGCGGGCCGAGTTCAGTCGAGAGGGCGGGTGTGCGGCAGCGCCCCGCGCTCTCGGCACGCTGGCGTATCACGGCCTGGATCATGCTCACCACGTTCCTGCTGCTGGTGGTCGTGTTCGTGGTGACCCGCAATCTGCTGCTCCGCGACGTCGACAGTCGGGCGAACCATGACGTCGCGCAGGAGGCCAGCGAGTTCCGGACCTTCGCGGCCGAGGGCGTCGACCCGACGACCACCGAACCCTTCACGTCGGTGTCGCGGCTGCTGGAGGTGTTCCTCTCCCGGCAGTCGGCCGGGCAGGGCGAGGTCATGGCCGGCGTCGTCGGTGACACCGAGATCCTCGAACTCCCCGGGAACGCCTGGCCGGCCGCGGGGGAGGGCCGCCGGGTGCTCGACGAGCTACGAGCCCAGACCGGTCCGGCCGGCGTGTTGATGACCGATCACGGTGAGATCCGCTGGGGGAAGGTCGAACTGGAACCGTCCGGGGAAGGTTCGGCCGATCCGGTGGCAGGTCCGGCGCAGCCGGGGACCTTCCTCGTCGGCATCTACACCGATCCCGGTAGGGAACTGGTGGACCGCACGATGCGGGTCCTCGCGATCGTGGGACTCGCCGGCATGATCGTCACCACCGGGGTGGCCTACCTGGTCGCCGGCCGGATTCTGGCGCCGGTGCGCAGTGTGCGGATGGTCGCCGCGGAGATCAGCGAGAACGACCTCACCGCGCGTGTGCCGGTCATCGGGCGCGATGACGTGGCCGCACTGGCACAGACCTTCAACGCGATGCTCGACCGGATCGAGGACGCGTACACGACGCAGCGCCAGTTCGTCGACGATGCCGGCCACGAGCTACGGACTCCCATCACGGTCGTGCGCGGTCATCTCGAACTGCTGCCCGACGATCCGGAGGAGCGCCGTAAGACGCTCGACCTCGTCGACAGCGAGCTGGGCCGGATGGGGCGCATCGTCGGGGATCTGCTCATGCTGGCGAAGTCCGAGCAACCCGATTTCGTGGTGGCCAGGACGGCCGATGCGGCACAACTGATGCTCGACATCGAGTCGAAGGTGCAACCGCTCGGCGACCGGCGGTGGCTGCTCATGGAGGTCGCCGAGGGGACGTGCACGGTCGATCACGAGCGGATCACCCAGGCGATGCTGCAGTACGCGTCGAACGCCGTCCGCCACACGGACGACGGCTCCGTGATCCAGTTGGGGTCACGCTTCGCCGGGGTGGGACCGCAACGCCACCTGTCGATCTGGATCACCGACGACGGCCCGGGCGTCGAGCAGGAGGACGCGGCGCGGATCTTCGAACGTTTCCAGCGCGGCCGCTCCGCGTCGGCGCCGCAGCACTCTGCCGGCGCCGGTCTGGGTCTGGCGATCGTCCGCGCCATCGCCGACGCCCACCACGGTGTCGCCTGGGTGCGCAGCGTCCCGGGTCACGGTGCAACGTTCGGCATCGATGTCCCGGCGCCCGATCCGGACCCGCGGGCCACGAATTCGTCCGCCGGCGCTGTGCCGCCGGCACCAGGAGAAGGAGACCGGCGATGAGCCGTGTTCTGATCGCCGAGGACGACGCGCGGATCGCCTCGTTCATCGGCAACGGCCTGCGTGCGGCGGGTTACAGCACCGAGCATGTGTCCGACGGACTGTCGGCGCTCGAAGCCGCGCGCGGCGGAGGTTTCGACATGGTGGTCCTCGACATCGGCCTGCCGTCGATGGACGGATTCGACGTGCTGTACTGCATGCGCGGCGAGGGGATCACGACCCCGGTGATCGTACTCACCGCCCGAGACAGCGTGAGCGACACGGTCAGTGGGCTCGAAGGTGGCGCCAACGACTACATGACCAAGCCCTTCCAGTTCGCCGAGCTGCTCGCCCGCATCCGGTTGCGGCTCGTCGACGACTCGGCAGTCGCGTCGGAGAACCTGTTGGCCGCCGGGGATCTCCGCCTCGATCTGAAATCACGCCGGGCACGTGTGGGCGCGGACACGATCGACCTCACCGCGCGCGAGTTCGCTCTGCTGGAGGTGTTCCTGCGGCATCCCGACCAGGTGCTGTCGCGGGAGCAGATCCTCGGCCACGTCTGGGGTTACGACTTCGACCCCGCGTCGAACGTGGTCGACGTCTATGTGCGGGCGCTCCGCAACAAGATCGGCTCGCATCGGCTGGAGACGGTGCGCGGCATGGGATATCGGCTTCGTGTCGTCGACTAGGTCTGCTCTCGCTCCGGTGCGACACTGAGCCAGTCGGTGAATCCCGACGGATCGTGCCGGCCCAGCGCCCCGTGCTCGAAGAGTCCCCAGCCGGTGCGTGTGGTGCCGTCGGCCTCGCGGCACTCGGCGCGCCCGACGTGATCGATGACGCCGAACGGCGCGCGTCCGATGATCTCGGAGCTGGTCATGTCGTAGGTGAGGCGTTCGGTGAAGTCCGCTCCCCGCCAGACACCGTGGGTCCAGTCGGGGTCGCCGCCGTACCCACCGCCCACGTGGATCGGGACGGGGAGAAGCGATTCCACCGTCAACGTCACCGCCGAACCGCCCGCGCCGGTGGTGGAGATCGTTGCACCGGTGGGCACGCGGGTTCCGGGCGCGTAGTGGACGGTGACATTCGGCCACCCCAGCTGTTCGACGCGCCCGTCTTTCCAGACCCGTGAACAGTCGTTGAGGGTGCGGTAGCCATCCGGGTTCTCCTGGATGATGACGACGAGCTGGAAGTCGTCGAAGGCGATCGGGACGTACAGCCACCACATGCCCTCGAACGGCGGGTCGGCCGGCCGACCGGCCGGTTCGGGCTCGCCGACCGGCCGGATTCCCCACGAGCGGTCGCGGGTGCCGACCCAGGTCGCCGGGTCCACGACGATCTGTTCGCCGTCGACGGTGATCGACCCGCGCCACGTGCCGACCTGGGCGAATCGCTGCGCGTCCAGGGTGACCTTCGCGCCTTGCCGCATCACATGGGGTTGTTCGAGAAGGGCGTCGAACAGGCCCTCCCAGTGCAGGTCCAGGGCGATGCCCTCGGTCTCGGCGAGGGTCAGGTGGAGTGCGCGGAGCGGGTCCGCGACGGCCAGTCGATAGTTGCCGACGCGCTGCTCGAGCCGGTTGTCGTCGATCGCGTCAGCGAGGTGCACCGCGGTCTGGGTGTCGGTGCCGTCGGGCTGCCGGCGCCGGATCAGGACGAACGCGTCCTTCACGCCGAGGTTGGGGTAGTACCCGATGCCGGTGATGAGGAAGATGGAGCCGCTACGGTCGTGTGCGTTGAGGTAAGCGCGATCGTAGAAGTTGCGGTCGCTGTTGCCCGGCCATGCGATCGGCTGCGGCAGTTGATGAATGGGATACTCGTCCATCGGTCCCAGGCCGGTTCGGCTCATGCGGTCAGTCCTCCTCGAGGAGTCGTTCGAGCAGTGGTCGGTGGTAGAACAGCGTGCCGTCGACGTCGTCGGGGCGATCGAGTTCGCCGAAGTGCACGCGGCGGGCGCCGGTGCGCATGAAGACGCAACACCACTGGACGGCAGCGTGGACGTAGAACCATCGCAGGTCCCCGAGTTCGACGCCGGTCCGCTGCCGGTAGGTGTCGCGGACGTCGCTCTCACGCAGCAGATCCGGCAGGCCCGGCAGGCCCGCCATCGTCGCGAGTTCGTGAAAGACCTGGTGCGCGAACACCACCCAGGCGATGTCGAGTTCACGCGGACCGGTGCGTGCCATCTCCCAATCGAGTACCGCGGTGGTCGTGAAGTCCGCGAACATCATGTTGCCGATTCGCGAGTCGCCCCAGGACAGGACGGGTTCGGTGTGCGCGACGTCGTCGGGGAAGTTGTCGGCGAGCCATGCGAGTGCACGTTCGACCAGCGGTGAACGGCCGATCCCCTCCACCGAGAAGTCGTACCAGTCCTGCAGCCAGGCGAGCAGACGGGCGAGGGGGGTGTCACCCGCGGGGAGATCGTCGGCGAGGAAACCGAACTGCCGGGCCGCGTCGGGGATGGAGTGGAGGTCGGCGATCACGCCCACCGCGGACTCCTGGGCCCGGCGGCGATCGGCCTCGGTGGCGTCCCCGAACCAGTTGTCGCCGAACGTGTACGGCATCACGTCGGGCGGGACCTCACCCTCGCACCGGTCCATCAGGAAGAACGGCGCGCCCAGGAGCGTGCCACTCGGTTCGAGGTGGTGGACGGCGGGCACCGGGACGTCGCTGAGTTGCGCGATCAATCGCATCGTCTCGTACTGGTGATCCATGCGGTAGGAACGGAACACGGGAACGTCGGCGCTCGACGGCGCCATCCGCATGACCCAATGCCGGGTGGGTTCGCCGGGCCAGGACACCGATACCGGGATGGTCTCCGACGACATGCCGTTGCTGTCGCCGCTCGCGGTGACCGTGACCTCGGGCACGGCGTCGGGAGTGTCGCTCTGCTCGGCCAGCCAGCGCGCGAGCGTGTCCGGGACCGAGGCGTTGTCCCGACTGGAACGCTGCAGATGGTCGACCTGCTCGACGGCGGGTTCGGTGGCCATGGGCACCCCCTGTGATCAATACCGGCATATTCGCTACGGTGAGTAGCGTTATGACAGCAGAAGGGTCGCGCGGTTCGCAGCGACTTCGGGAAATCCCCGATCACAAGGTTCCGACGGAGAGCGGGTGGGCCGATGAGCACCGGGACGGGAGAAGCGGTTTCGGGGCGTCCACGCGACCTCCGGATCGATTCGGCGGTGCTCGACGCCGCCGCGGAACTGGTCGTCGACGTCGGCTATCGGAAACTCACGATGGCTGCGATCGCCGATCGTGCGGGAACGACGAAGACCGCGCTCTACCGCCGCTGGTCGGGCAAAGCCGAGCTGATCCACGACCTCGCGTTCTCCCGGATGGCGCGGCTTCCTCCGTCCAGTGGTGAGGTCGAGGCGGACCTCCGCATCATGGTCGCGGCGGCTCGCGATCTCTTCGCCAGCCCGGTGACCCGTGCGGCGCTACCCGGGCTGATCTCGGACATGGCTGCCGAACCCGAACTGGCGGCGCGTGTGCACGCCGGGTTCGCGGAGGTGTTCGGTGCATTGCGTGACCGGTTGGTGACCGCCGTCGACCGCGGCGAGGTGCATCCCGATGTGGATCCGGATCGGCTCATCGAAGTCGTCGGCGGAGCGGCGATGCTGCACGCGCTGCTGCTCGACGACCGTGAATTCGACACCGCATGGGCGGATCAACTCAGCGCGCTGGTCGTGCACGGAGTTCTGCGATGAGGCCGGCCGACCCACCTACACTCGTGGGATGACCGCACCGAGCAACACCGACGACGTCGTCGAACAGATCTTGTCCACCTACGACACGATCACCGTGGTGGGTGCCAGCGCCAATCCGTCGAAAGCCGCCAACGAGGTCCCGGCGTACATGAAGAATCGCGGCTGGCGGATCATCCCGGTGAACCCCACGGCCGACGAGATCGTCGGTGAGAAGGTGTACCGGACCCTCGCCGATGTGCCCGAACAGGTCGGCCTCGTCGACGTCTTCCGCCCCGGGCCCGAGTGTGCCGACGTCGCCCGGGCGGCCGTCGCGGCCGGTGCGACCGCCCTGTGGCTGCAGCTCGGTATCCGATCGGCGGAGGCGCGGTCGATCGCCGAGGACGCAGGTGTGTTGTACGTCGAAGATCGCTGCCTCATCATCGAGCAACGCCGCACCGGCATCGTTCCCGGCTGACGGCAGGGTGGCCCGGTGACCTTCCTCGACGAGCTCACGCACCAACGACTTCCGCTGTTCCTGCTCTTCGCGTCGTTCGTCGTCACGTTCATCGTCACGCGGGTGATCACCCGACTCATCCGGGCCGGCAAGGGCCCCTTCCGCAACAACGTGTCGGACGGCGTGCACGTGCACCACATGGTGCCGGGTCTGATCCTGACGATCGTCGGCGCCTTCCTCTCGGTGGGTGTCAACGGGGCGTCGCCCGGCGCGGAGATCAGTGCGGTGCTGATCGGCGTCGGCGCCTCACTGGTGCTCGACGAATTCGCGCTGATCCTCCGCCTACAGGACGTGTATTGGTCACCGGAAGGCCAACTCTCGGTCCAGGTGGTCGCCCTGACCGTCGCCGCACTCGGGATGGCGGTGCTGGGTTTCAACCCCCTCGACGACGCGAACGTCGAACTCGGTCCCGTCGCGTTGGTGGCCACGGTCCCGATCAACGTCGCATGCGCCATCCTGTGCGTGCTGAAGGGCAAGTTCTCGACGGCTATTGTCGGCGTCTTCATCCCGGTGTTTGCCTGGTCCGGTGCGATCCGGCTCGCTCGCCCACATTCGGCCTGGGCTCGCCGGCGGTACACACCGGCCAAGATCGACAAGGCACGCGCCCGTGCGAAGAGCTTCGACGAACGATGGGGGCGTTGGGGTCTGAGTATCGGAGACCTCATCGCGGGCAAGCCCACCGATCCTGTGACCGTGGTGGCCAAGCCGACGGACGGCACGACGACCGCCGACGCGCGGTCGACGCCCCCGGTTACCTGATCCGGGTGCCCGATTGATGATCTACGACTACTCCTGCGAGTTGCTGATGTTCGTCGTCTCACCGAAACACGCCTACTTCGGCAGGCCCAAGGACGGCCCGGCCGACGAGGTGGAGACCCGCACGCCGGATTCGGTGGAGATGATCGCCGACAAGGGAATTCGCGGGGATCGCTTCTTCGGCGTCCGCGCCCACACCGAGGCGGCGGTGACGTTTCTCGCGCTCGAGGCCTGGACGGCCGCGGCGGGTGACGCCGATCCGGTCCTCGCCCGACGCAACATCGTGGTGCGCGGCGTGGAACTGGATCCTTTGCGGGGCCGGGAGTTCGAGCTGGACTCAGGGGCGGGACCCATCCGGTTCCGCGGCGGACGCCCTGCCCACCCGTGCTCGTGGATGGACACCGTCGCCGGCGACGGCGTGCGCAAGGCGCTGATAGGGCGGGGTGGCCTGCGAGCGCAGCCGTTGACGTCGGGAATCCTGAGTCTCGGTCGTGCGGTGCTGATCAGCGATGTCGAACTCGACGCCACTCGCGCCGCCGACCAGGTCCGTCGGGCCCAGCCGTTGTAGTGGGCAGCGGACACCGAGAATCGGCCTTCTCTGTGGAGCTGTCAAGGGACGGACACCCCGAGCTGGGCTCGGGTGTGGAAGGTGCTACGCGCATGTGTGGACAGTCGGTGGGTGCGGCCCACCACCCACGCTCAGGGGCATAACGTTTCGCCCCATCCTCATTCGGTTCCTCCGAACGCGTCCGTGGCCACCTCGACGAAACGCGCGGCAGCGGCAGACGGTCGCGATCCCCACAGCAAGCCGAGATGGGCGGTGCCGTCGACGTCCCGGATCGGAACCCCGGACACGCGTTCGTCATCCGCGACGATCGACTCACTGAGAATTCCGACTCCCATTCCGCTGCAGACCAACTCGATGATCGCTTCCGGTGAGGAAGCTTCGATGGCCGGCCGGATGGGTCCGCCCGCTGATACCGCTGCCGCGTCGAAGACACTTCGGATGCCCGCGCCGCCGGGTAGGCAGATGAGCGACCGTTCGCGAAGCAGGGCGAGGTCGACCGTCCGCCCGGGGACCCGTCCGTTCGCGGGCATCACGGCGACGACGCGTTCGGCGATGACAGTCATGGCGGACACCCCCGGCGGGAGGTCGCCGCCGTGCCCGGCCAGGGCGATGTCGAGGCGACCGTCCGCCACCGACGCGATCAGTTCGGTCGACGGGGACTCGCGCAGGCTCAGTTCGATCTGCGGATGCGTCGACCGGAAGGTGCCGAGCGCCGCGAACAGGGGCGCGATGGTGCACCCCTCGACCATCCCTACCGACAGCCTGCCGCGGACCAGTCCGGCGACCTCCGCGACGAGCCGGGTCACGTCGTCGGCGGCGGCAAGGGCGCGGCGAGCCGACGGGAGCGCTTCGCGGCCGGCGTCGGTCAGGCGCACCGAGCGTCCGGAGCGATCGAAGAGTGTCGCACCGAGTTCCCGTTCCAAGGAGCGGATCTGCGCGCTGATGTTCGGCTGCGTCGTGTGGACGCGCGCTGCGGCCGCGGTGAAGCTGCCTTCCGCGGCGATCGCTGCGAAGTATTCGAGCTGCCGGAGTTCCATAACTCCGGATGATAGTTGACATACCCAGCATCACTTGGACTTATCTCTTGAGTTGGACGACGGTGGACAGCGAACACATCGAGAGGAGCTGTCATGACCACGCACGAAACCGCACGCACGCCCGAGGACCTGACTCGGCTGTTCGTCGAGTTCTCCAACGCCGGCGACGCCGATGCCGTCGCCTCGCTCTATGACGAGGACGCGGTGATGGCCTACCCGCCCGGCGAGGTCACGCGCGGCCGGGCCGCGATCCGCGACCTGTGGGCGTCGGTTCTCGCACACCGGCCGACCTTCGTGCCTGAGCCGCCGTTGCCGACGCTGATGTTCGGGGACGATCTCGCACTCACATCGACACCGCCCCGCGACGGCGCCGGCGCCCGCGCCCAGGTGGTCGCGCGGCGGTCCGACGGATCGTGGGTACGCATCATCGACCAGCCCGAGTTCCAGACACCGGCCCAGTGAGGCATCGGGCGCCATATTTCTGAGTCCGGATTCAGCTCTCGTGCTAGCTTCGCTGTGGTGGCGGTTACATCCGCCCGGGCGACGGCGCGAAGGGACGGATCGGCGTGGGAGTACCGGAAGCGGACGGGGTCGCCGCGACGATCGCATCCCGACTCGCCGGCCGACGCGGTACCTCGCTCTCGGTCGAATCCGCACGGCTGCTGCCGGCGGGTGCGAGCCGGGCAACCTACGCGGCTGCCCTCGTCGAGGGTTCCGGGCCCGCGGAGCCGATCATCATCCGCGCGGTCCCCGCTGCCACCGACGATGGCGGCCTGCGGGCCGAGGCGCAGGTCCTGCGTGCGGCTGCGGATGCCGGGGTGCCGGTGCCGGAGATCCTCGATGCGGGTTTCGACGACGAGGGCAATGTTCTGGGGTTCCCCTATTTGGCAATGACATTCATCGACGGCGAGTCCATCCCGCGCCGGATACTGCGCAACGATGTCCACGCCGCGGCGCGCGCCCGGTTCGTCGCCCAGTGCGGCGAGATCCTCGCGCGTATCCACCGGATCGACGTGAGTCAGACGCCCGGTCTCGGCGAACTCGGCGATCCCATCGCCGGGCTCCGAGAGCTGTTCCCGCGCGAGTTCGACGCCATGCCGGCGGGACTGGTACTCGCGACTCGATGGCTCGCCGACAACCCTCCCGAACCGTCACCGCGGCAGTGCCTCGTACATGGTGACTTTCGGCTGGGAAATCTCCTCATGGACGCCGAAGGGATTGTGGCGGTGCTCGATTGGGAGCTCGTCCACCTCGGTGATCCGATCGAGGACCTCGGCTGGCTGTGCGCCAAGGCGTGGCGGTTCGGGGGGTCGACACCGGTGGCCGGGATGGGCGGCCGTGACGAGCTCCTCGACGCGTACGCCCGGGAGGCGGGTTGGCGTCCCACCGAGCAGGCGCTGCGCTGGTGGGAGCTCTACGCCACCGTGAAGTGGGGACTGATCTGCGCGGTCCAGGCGGCGCGACACCTCGACGGTGTCGAACGATCGGTGGAACTGGCCGCCATCGGACGTCGAAGTGCCGAGCAGGAATTCGACGCCCTCCTCGACCTCGGGCTCGTGACACCGGCGGCGGTGCCCGATCCGCTCACCGAAGCGACGGGTGCGGGTGCGGGTGCGGGTGCGGGTGCGGGTGCGAACGAGGATCTCTACGGCTCGCCGAGTTCCGTCGAACTACTCGAAGCGCTTGCCGAGTTCCTGTGGTCCGACGCGGTACAGGCAGACCTGTCGCCGCAGGTGCGCTTCCATACGAGAGTGGCCGGCAATGTCGTCGACGTCGTCCGCCGGCAGATCCTGGTGGGTGCCGCACATGCGGAAGCGAGTGCGCAACGCCTGAGTGCCCTCGGCATCGCCGATCACCGCGCCCTCGGTGAGGCACTGCGGTCCGGTGCGCTCGACGGGACCGACGAGGAGGTCCGGGACGCCGTCGTCGCCGACGTCCGTGCCCGGCTCCTCGTGGCAAATCCCAAGTACTTCGCGGTCCCTCATCCGTGACCGCCGGACATCCGATCCCAACCGAGAGGGGTTCATCGTGGACTTCGCACTGCCCGAGTCGCTGAGCGACTACCTTGACGAACTCGACGCATTCATCGAGGCCGAGATCATCCCTCTCGAGCAGACCGACGACAACATCCGATTCTTCGACCATCGGCGCGAGGACTCCCGAACGGACTGGGAGCGAGGCGGCCTGCCGAACAAGGAGTGGGAAGCGCTCCTCGGCGAGGCGCGGCGCCGCGCGGATGCGGCCGGTCACTTCCGCTACCCCTTCCCGTCCGAGTTCGGCGGCCGGGACGGATCGAACCTGGCGATGGCGATCATCCGCGAGCACCTGGCGTCGAAAGGGCTGGGGCTGCATTGCGATCTGCAGAACGAGCACGCCATCGTCGGCAACAACATCGGCTTGCTCCTGATGCTCGAATACGGCACACCGGAGCAGCAGGAGGAATGGGTCGAGGGATTGGCCGCGGGCACGAAGTTCTTCGCCTTCGGTATCACCGAACCCGACCACGGTTCCGACGCCACCTACATGGAGACGACCGCGGTCCGCGACGGCGACGACTGGATCATCAACGGCGAGAAGACGTGGAACACCGGTATCCATGCCGCCCATCGCGACATCGTGTTCGCCCGCACCAGCGGCGAACCCGGCGACGCCCGCGGGATCACCGCATTCCTCGTCGACCCGCAGGACCCCGGGTTCGCCGTCGAGGAATACCTGTGGACCTTCAACATGCCGACCGACCATGCCCACATCTCGCTGCGGGATGTTCGCGTGCCGAACTCCGCGGTGTTCGGGGCGGAGGGCGCCGGTCTGCAGGTCGTGCAGCACTTCTTCAACGAGAACCGCATCCGCCAGGCGGCGTCCAGCCTGGGCGCGGCCCAGTACTGCGTCGACCGCGCCGTCGCCTATGCCAACGAGCGTGCGCCCTTCGGTAAGAAACTGTCGACGAATCAGGCCATCCAGTTCCCGCTGGTCGACCTGCACACCCGGTGCGCGATGATCCGGGCCCTCATCCGCGAAACCGCCTGGAAGATGGACACCTACGGGCCGTTCGCAGCGTCCGCGGAGGTCTCGATGTGCAACTACCAGGCGAATCGACTGTGCTGCGACGCCGCCGATCAGGCGATGCAGGTGTTCGGCGGACGCGGCTACTCGCGGCACGAGCCGTTCGAGCACATCTACCGACATCATCGTCGCTACCGGATCACCGAGGGTGCCGACGAGATCCAGATGCGACGCGTCGCCGGGTACCTGTTCGGTTTCATGTCGGGAAAGGCGCCCAAGGGAGTGCAGTCGTCCTGAGTAGGCTGACCACATGATCGCGGTCATCATCATCGTGGCCACCGTGGTGGTCGCACTGTTCATTCTCGGCGGCGCCGCCTGGTTCGCGTACGACTCGGACAAACGTGTGCGCACCTTCGCACGATCCACCGACCTGATTCCCGGCCGACCGGGCCGGGCGCCCGAGAGCTGGGCCACCGACAACACGCGAGAAGCGTTGCTGCATCGACGAATTCGGTACGCCATCGCCGACGTGCACGCGAACCCGGCGATCCCGCACGACGACGAACTCGTCGCGGCACGCAATCGCCTCGACGATGCGGTGTTCGAACTCGACGATCGGCTGATCGCGTCGGTGGACCTCGGCGACGAGGAATCGACCGAGGCGCTCGATCACGCCGAGTCGGCGATCAAGGACCTCGAGAAGCTGCCGAAGAAGCTGTGGGAAGCGCCTCGCGAGGATCAGCTCGCCGATCTGGACCGCGTCGCTCGCGCGCTGTCGCGGGGCTGACGGCTCAGATCACCGTCGGGCGCGGCGGCGGGTCCGGTTGCGGGGGCGCTGGCTGCGGGTCGGGAGCGGGCGGCGGAGTCGGCACGGGGATGGGTGGTTCCGGCGGCGGCTCCGGGATGGGCTCGGGTGCAGGAACGGGCTCGGGCGGTGGCGGGGGCGGCGGGACCGGTTGACTCATGTCCGGACTCCTCTCGACGCGAGCGTCTGGTTCGTCTGGTCTGTCTCGTGATGCCGCCACCGACGCTACGCCCGTGTTGCGACACCGGCCACCGAGCGGCGCTCAGGAGACGGCCAGCTCCAGTAGCTTCCGGACGGTCCGCAGATTGCGCCCGGTGCCCTGCACACCCAGGCCGCGCGCGATCGCCGGCGCGGTCAGCGTCGAGCGTCCCGCTCCGTCGGCGTAGCGGATGTGCAGATCGGACCCGATGACCCGGACGATGTCCTGACCGAAATCCTTGCGCTCGAATGCGGCCACCTTGTCCGGCGCCGGCCGGCCGGTCAGGAAGTAGACATAGGAGTACTTGTCGTCGACGATGTCGAACGGATGGACGTCGAGCGCGGCGCGGACCTGCTCGGGCGTGCGGCTGATGACCTCCCGGAACCAGCCGTAGCGATCCTCCATCGCGGCCTCGAGAGCGCGGTCGAACTGCTCCGGTTCGGCGGGGGGTGAGCAGAGCAGATTACCCGACGCGATGTAGGTCGAGACGTCATCGGCACCGAGGTCGGTTGCGATCTCCCGCAATTCGGCCATCGGGAGCTTCGCCCCGCCGACGTTGATCGCACGGATCAGGACGATGCGCCGGCTCACCGGCGTGCCTTCGACAGGTCGGTCCGGACCAGCATCACGTTGTAGTCGTCCCACCGGGAGACGACGAAGTACAAGTCCTTGCCCGACGATCGAGGGTGGATGTACGGCGTATAGAGGCCGCTGGACTGCTTGTGAGAGATGAGCACTCGCTCTCCACTCCATGGTCCCACGGGTGACGGCGACGAACGCATCACGATCGTCCCCGCGCGCTCGGTCAGCATCACGAAGCGGCCGAGGAAGGTGTTGTAGGCCACCGAGATCTCGCTGATCGGGCCGGCGACGAGGGGTGCGGCCTCGGCCGGATTCGACGACCACGCCGTGCCCCCGCGGAAGTACTGGTATCGGTTGAGGTTCAGGATGTCGGCGGGACGGAAACGAGCCACATGGGCTGAACCGAAACGCCCGTTGGGCGTGCCGTACTGGTAGATGTACTCGCCGCTACGGAGGAAGGCGCCCATCTGGAACCGGTCATGTCCCCTCGTCACCTGGGGTACGCCCGGAATGGTCAGGTCGGTGTTCCAACGCAGGGTGTTGTTGTCGACGGTCCAGGTCTGGCCGTTGTTGTGCGACACCGCGATTCCCGAATAGTTCGTGCTCCACCTGCCCGGCCCGAGCCAGCGGTGGATCGACATGAAGCTGACGAACTGGGTGCCGTTGATCGAGATCCCGCCGGTCGGGATCCGGCCGACCTCGATGTTGCGCACCCCGACCGCGTTGAACATGGGTTGTGCCCACGTCGGGTGCGCCGACGTCACCGAGGCGCCCGACCGCACCGATCCCGGAACTGCGGTCGGGAATCGAATGCCCTTGGCGAGATCGGAGTTCGCGTCGCTGCGCAGCATCGTGTTGTGCTTCCAGGTCATCTGTCCGGCGCATCGGCCCCACGTGTCACCGAAGGCCATCAGGATCTGACCGGAGCCGTTGTCCCACGGCACACCGACGTCGGTGGCGGTGATCCCGAAACGGGTGTCGGTGCGTGCGGGACTTCGCGGACCGGTCACCCAGGAGACGGCCTTGCTGGCGCCGGTCAATGTCGGGAGCGGACCCTGAGGCTTCTTTCCGTCCGCCCGGTAGCTGCCGAAGTCGAGACTGCCCAACCCGAGCTCACTGGACCCGGAACTGCCGGTGCTGCCGACATCGCCCCCGGTGATGCCGGTGACGTTGCAGACCGCGGCTCCCGCCGGTGCCGAGACGGCGGCGAGCAGACCGCCCGCCACGGCGACAGTGGCAGCGGTGGCGAGGACGCGGCGTCGGACGCGGCCGACCGGGCGCAGACGAGTCCGGCTGCGTCGAGGCATGGACGTACCCCCTGAGGAAGCGACAGGTGGTGTCAGTGTTGCAGAAGTGGCCACCTGGCGGGTGGTGCTCAGCCGAACCGAGTCCGGTACGTGATGCTCTGGGGGCCACTCGCTCAACGGACACAGGCACGATCGACGGGAAATGACGCCCGGTCGACGGCTGTGGGTCAGCGGCGTGTGGCCACGGCGAATGTCCGACGAAACGGCAGCACCGTGCCCCACTCGCGGCGCGGGTAGGCCTCGGCGAAGCGCTTCTTGAGATCGGCGACGAACTGCTTCCGGAGGTCGTCGGTGAGCGCCTGCAGGTACGGACGCGCGCCGGTACCCGACATCCAGTCGAACACCGGGTCCTGGCCGTCGAGCACGTGGAAGTAGGTCGTCTCCCATGCGTTGACGTGGTAGCCGCGCTCGGCGAAGAAGTCGAGATACACCTCGGCGTCGAGCCGGGGCAGCGCCCGGAGGTCACCGAAGGCCCCGACATACGGCTCGGTCGCGGCGAGCTCGGCGAGGGCCGCATGGGTCGGCGAGTCGGTGTTGTTCGGGACCTGCAGCGCGAAGGCGCCGCCGTCGGTCAGGTGCCCGAGCAGACCGTCGATGACATCGAGGTGATCGGGTACCCACTGGAACATCGCGTTGGACAGCATCAGGTCGACCGGCCGGTGTGGAGTCCACTGCGAGACGTCGACGGCGTCGTAGTTGGCGTGCGGGTCGGCGTTGTCGCGGATGGCCCGGTCGACCATCTCCGCCGAGTCGTCGATGCCCAGGATCTCGGCCGAGGGCCAGAGTGCGCGCAGGTGCTTGGTCAGGTGGCCCGGTCCGCAACCCAGGTCGACCACCGACAACGGAGTGGTCGGGATCTGCGCGATGAGGTCGAGAAACGGCCGCGCGCGATCGTCGGCGAACTGCAGATAGCGTGTCGGGTCCCACACGGCCATGAGTCCACCCTAGCCGTCAGTCTGCTGCCGGGCATCGCAGCTGCCGTAGGCTTCCGTGCGTGACAGCTTCTGCGAACCCGACGGCCGACGACTCCTCCGCAGATCCGGGAGCTGGGTCGGCCGTCGTCGAGATCTCGACAGACGGTGCCTGCCTGGGGAACCCGGGCCCGGGCGGATGGGGTGCCGTGCTCCGGTACAAGGGCACCGAGAAGCGGATATCCGGGTCCGAACCCGACACGACGAACAACAAGATGGAACTCACCGCCGCCATCGAGGGTCTCGCGGCGCTGACCAGGCCGTCGACCGTCATCATCTACACCGACTCGACCTACGTCCGCAACGGGATCATGAAGTGGGTCAACGGCTGGCAGGCCAACGGATGGAAGACCAAGGACCGCAAGCCGGTCAAGAACGCAGATCTGTGGCGCCGCCTGGTCGAGGAGGAGAAGCGGCATCAGGTGGAGTGGCGCTGGGTGAAGGGACACGCCGGCGACCACTTCAACGAGATCGCCGACGAACTGGCCACCACCGCGGCCCGATCGGTCTCCCGATGACCCCGATGGCTGTCGCCGTCGAACCCGTCCGCGACGAGCACCTGGTCGCCGCGATCGAGAGCGCCGGTGGACAGATCGTCGGTCTCGACGACGCCCGGGTGCTGGTGTGGATCGGGCCGCCGGCGGACTTCCCGCAACTGCCCGACACCGTCGAGTGGGTGGCCCTCAAGACCGCGGGCATCGAGGATTTCGTGGCCGCCGACATCATCGACGATCGCCGGCTCTGGACCAATGCCTCGGGCTTCTACGCCGAGAACGTCGCCGAGCACGCGCTGGCGCTGCTCCTCGCGGGACTCCGGCAGATCAACACCGCCGTCCTCCGGCACTGGGACAAGGAGCGGATCGACACCGCGGTCCGGTCGCTGCACGGTGCCACCGTCGCCATCGTCGGGGCCGGCGGGATCGGTGCATCCCTCGCCCCACGTCTCCGGGCGTGCGGTGCCCGCGTCGTCGCGGTGAACCGATCGGGCCGAGAGGTGCCCGGTGCGCACGAAGTCCGGCGGTCGGACGAGTTGGACGAGCTGTGGGGGACGATCGATCACGTCGTGCTGGCAGCGCCGGCGACGCCGGAGACGCGGCACATGATCAACACCGAGAGCCTCGCGGCGCTGCCCCGGCACGCATGGGTGATCAACATCGCACGCGGCCCGCTCGTCGACGAGGACGCGCTGTACCGTGCGCTGGTCGACGGCCAGATCGCGGGCGCGGCGCTCGACGTGACCGATCCGGAACCGCCCGCCGACGACCATCCGCTCTGGTCCCTGCCGAACGTGATCATCACCCCGCATGTCGCCAACCCGGCGTCGGGACTGACCCGGGAGCTGGCACCGTGGGTCGCCGAGAACCTCCGCAGGTTCGCCGCGGGCGAGGAACTCCTCTCCGTGGTGACCGCCGACCGCGCCTACTGAGGCCACGTCCCTGCTGATTCCGCCCGATTTCTAGAACACGTTCTCGTTTTGCGTCCCGGCGTGGCATGGTCGACAGGTGATTCTCGACAGATTCCGGATAGACGACCAGGTGGCCATCGTGACCGGCGCGAGCCGGGGGCTCGGGGCGGCGATCGCGGTCGCCTTCGCCGAGGCCGGCGGCGACGTGGTGATCGCGGCCCGCAGTGAATCCGACCTCGAGCAGGTCGCCGAACGGGTCCGCGCGGCGGGCCGACGCGCGCGCACCGTCGCCGTGGACCTCGGCGACCCCGATGCGACGGCGGCGCTCGCGCAGACCGCGGTCGACGAGTTCGGGCGGCTCGACACCGTGGTGAACAACGTCGGCGGGGCGATGCCCCGGCCACTGTTCGACACCAGCCCCAAGCACCTGCGGGATGCCTTCGACTTCAACGTCGGTAACGCGCACGCATTGGTCGTCGCCGGCTCCAAGCAGATCCTCGCGACCAGCGGCCAGGGTTCGATCATCAACATCACGTCGGCGGTGGGGCGCCTGCCCGGACGCGCCTACGCCGCCTACGGCACCGCGAAAGCGGCTCTCGCGCACTACACCCGAATCGCGGCGATGGATCTCAACCCGAGGATTCGGGTCAACGGCATCGCCCCGGGAGCGATCCTGACGTCGGCGTTGGAGATCGTGGCGGGCGACGAGGGGATGCGCACAGCCGTCGAGACGTCGACGCCGCTGCACCGGCTCGGTGAACCGGAGGACATCGCCGCGGCGGCGCTCTATCTGGCCTCTCCGGCGGGCGCCTACGTCACCGGCAAGATCCTCGAGGTCGACGGCGGGATCATCGCCCCCAACCTGGACCTGCCGATCCCGGACCTCTGATCAGTCGGGCATGGATCAGTCCGGCCTGCGTTCGAGGGCGCCGGCGATCTGCTGTTCGAGGTGTGCGGCCGCCACCTGCGGAACGTCGATGATGCCGTCGAGTTCGGCACGTACCCTCTTGTACGCGGCCTGCCGCTCGGCCGGGGTCGCCCCGGCGTCGGCGGCGACGTTGATCAGTTTGCGCGCCCGGTCGAGCGCGTCACGCTCGACCGGCGAGAAGCCGGATTGCTTGCGCCGCCGTGCTTCTCGTTCGGCAGCATCGAACGCGGCGGCGTAGTCGCCGACCGCGTCGCGGTACTCGGCGAAGTCGGCCGGGGAGATAGACGTCGAGGTCGTGGAGACGTCTGCGGCGGCCGGCTCGGGCCGCAGGTCGTCCGCACGAACCCGCGCCCGGTGGAACGCGAGCGTCAGCGGTTCGCGCATGTCGGCCATCAGCGGGTACTCGATCAGCGTCGCGAGGTCGAGTTCGTAGGCGAACCACTTCTCGGTGAGGGCGTCGTGCTGTCCGAGCACCCTGCGCAACTGATCGGCCGAGGTCGTGGTCAGCTTCAGCTGTTCGGTCTGTGCGTTCGCCTTGATCCGGGCGAGCTCGATCTTGTCCTTGCGTCGCTTCTCGTTGTACTTGCCGATCGAACCAGCCCACCCGCCGACGACCGCGCCGATCGGAAAGATCAGCCACCAGTTGTTCGTGGCAAAGTCGACGATCTCGTTCACGGCTCAACTGTACCGAGACGGGCGGCGAGGTCATTAGGGTTGACGAATGGCCGATCCCGATGCTCCCAAGCTGACCGTCGAGACCGTCGACGCCTGGCGAGAGTGGTTGCGCGCCAACCATGAGACCTCGCCGGGGGTGTGGCTTGTGTTCTGGCGCAAGGGCTCGGGTCGCGAGCCGATCGACTACGACGAGTGCGTTCGTGAGGCGCTGTGTTGGGGCTGGATCGACGGCCACACCCGCGTCATCGACGACCGACGCCGCGGTATGTGGTTCACCAGGCGCGGGCGCAACAGCGGATGGTCGGCGTCGAACAAGGCCCGGGTCGCCGACCTCGCCGCCGCCGGCCGGATTCAGCCCGTCGGGCAGGCCGTCATCGACGACGCCAAGGCCCGCGGTCTCTGGACGTTGTTCGACGACGCCGAGGCGCTCATCGAGTCCCCCGAACTCGCTGCCGCGCTCGATGCCGACCCGGTCGCGCGGGCCAACTGGGATGCGTTCCCGCCGAGCGCGCGCAAGTTCGGACTGTCGCAGATCGCCCTGGCGAAACGACCGGAGACCAAGACGAAACGCATCGCCACCCTCGTCGAGCGGGCGGGACGCAACGAACGACCCTGACGCCGGTGCCGTCGGGGCGCGGTGTCGGAGATCGCCGGAGATGTCGTAGTCTCGTCGCATCGAGATCCCTGGGAAGCCGGTTCGATTCCGGCGCGGTCCCGCCACTGTGATTTCGGTGCGTCGATGACGTCGATGCGCTGACTCAGCCAGATACCAGCCTCGATGCTGCTTGTCACGCCACGAGGATGGACCGACGACACATGACGATCGATGGTGCCCGCAGGGCGCCGGCACTGCCGCGTGCTCCGAGACGCGCGGGACGACGCCGTCCCGTGGCCGTCCTCCTCGCCGTGCTCGCGCTGGGCCTCGCCGCTGCGTTCCTCGCCCTCTGCTCGGGTGCCGAAGTGTTGCCCGTGTCCACGGTCGTCGACGTGGTCGCCTCACGTTTCGGCGGGCCTGCCGTCACACGCACCCAGCTCGCGATCGTCTGGGACATCCGGTTACCGCGAATCCTGCTCGGCCTGGTGGTCGGTGCGGGCCTGGCCGTTGCCGGGGTGCTGGTCCAGACACTGGTCCGCAATGCCCTCGCCGACCCGCATCTCCTCGGCGTCTCGTCGGGTGCGGCAGTCGGGGCGACCTCGGTGATCACCACCGGATTCCTGGCCGGTTTCGGGCTGTGGTCGCTGAGCCTCGGAGCGATGGCCGGCGCCCTGGGGGCCGCGCTCCTGGTCTTCGCGATCACCCTGGGCCAGGGCGGGATCACGCCACTCCGTCTCGTGCTGACCGGAACCGTCATCGCCGCTGCATTGTCCGCCGTCGCCAGCTTCCTCGTGTTGCGCACCAACGACTCACAGGCCGCCCAATCGGTCCTGTTCTGGCTGCTGGGCAGTCTTGCCGGCGCATCATGGACCAAGCTGCTGCTCCCGGTCTCGGTGGTCCTGATCTGCACCGCCGTCGCCTTCGCGCTCCACGGCTGGCTCGACGCGCTCTCGGCCGGGCCCGACGTCGCCGTGGCGGTGGGCGTCAGGGTCCCGATGGTTCGAAACCTGCTGTTCGGACTGCTCGCGATGCTGGTCGGCACGATGGTCGCGGTGTCGGGGGCCATCGCCTTCGTGGGGTTGGTGATCCCACACATCGCGCGCATCCTCGTCGGTTCACGGCATCGCTGGGTCCTGCCCACCTCCGCTCTGATCGGGGCGGTCTTCCTGGTTCTCGTAGACGTCGTCGCGCGAGTTGCGCTGCGGCCGGTCGAGATCCCGCTGAGCGTGGTGACCGGGGTCATCGGTGCACCCCTGTTCCTGTTCATCCTCGGCCGGCGCCGCTACCAGTTCGGCGCCGCCGCGTGAGTCGCCCGCCGGTCGGGCTCTCCGCGTCCGGGGTCGAGGTGTGGATCGACGATCACCCGGTGCTGCACGACATCTCGCTCGAGGTGCCGGCCGGGAACATCGTCGGTCTCGTCGGGCCGAACGGCTCTGGCAAGTCGACCCTGTTGCGGTCGGTCGTCGGCGCGCTCCGTCCGCGTCGAGGCACGATCACCGTCGACGGCCGGGCGACCGGGTCGATGAGCACTCGCGAGCGAGCGAGGCAGATCGCGTTCGTTCCACAGGAAGTCGACCTACCCGCGGACATGCTGGTGCACGAGTACGTCGCGCTGGGCCGGCTTCCCTATTCGTCGCCCTGGAGCATGGGCCGCTCCGGTGACCGGGCCGCGGTGGGACGAGCACTGCGATCGGTCGGCATGGCCGAGCACGCGTATTCCGCCGTCGACCACCTCTCCGGTGGTGAACGACGCCGCGTCGCCCTCGCCCGAGGACTCGCCCAGGACTGCGGCGTTCTGGTTCTCGACGAGCCGACCAATCACCTCGACATCCGGCACCAGCTCGACCTGCTCACCTTCCTGCGGACGGTGGGCACAACCGTCCTCGTGTCGCTCCACGACCTCGATCTGGCTGCTCGCCATTGTGATTCGATCTACGTGCTGAATGACGGACGAATCCCCGCACACGGGGAGGCCGTGTCCGCACTCGATCCCGCGGTGGTCGCCGAGGTCTTCGGGGTCTCCGCGCACTGGGCGGTGAATTTCGCCACCGGCCGAACGCACCTCGTGTTCGAACCCGGCCCACCCGCTCAACCCGCCCCTGATCCCACACGACCGACGATGGAGAACCGATGACGAGACCCACCACCGCCCGACGGTCCCGAACGCCGCTCGCGACGGCAACCCTGGCCGCGGCCCTCGTCGTCGCCGGTTGCAGTGCCACGCCACCCACCGACGAAACGGCGGATCGGAAGTCGGTGACGCTGATCAACTGTGGCGCCGATGCGACCTACGATGTGCCGGTCGAGCGTGTGGTCGCCACGAGCAACGGGGCGAACGTCGGAACGATCCTCAAGGTCGGCGGACTCGACAAGCTCGCCGCGGTATCCCTGAACGCGAACAACGATGTGGTGATGGAGTCGATATTCGGCCCGGGGATCGCCGACGTCCCTCACCTTGAGGGCAGTTCCATCACCATGGAGACGGTGCTCGGCGCGGACGCCGATCTGGTGGTCGGTTCCTACAGCGGACTGTTTAAGGGTGCGTCCGGGGTGACCCCGGAGTCGTTGCAGGCTAACGACATCGCGTCGTACGTCATCTCCGACAGTTGCCGCCAGGGCGGTGACGCGCCGGACAAGCTCGGCACCATGGACCCCTGGGACGCGTTGCGCGCCGACGTCGAGAACTACGGCATCCTCTTCGGAACCGAGGAGATCGCCACCGCTGCCGGGACCGAACTCGACGACCGCCTGCGCCGGCTGCGGAGCGCGCCGCGTCCGGCAACCGCCCCGCGCGTCCTGATCTACGACAGCGGCGAGGAGGACCTCTACACCAGTGGCGGCAACGGAGCGCCCAACGGGATCGTCGACGTCGCCGGCGGGGCAAACGTCTTCGCCGATGTCGACAACACCTGGTTCCGGGCGAGTTGGGAAACCGTGGCCTCCGCAGACCCCGACGTCATCGTGATCATGGACTACAAGAAGAGTGCCGACGAAGTCCAGGGCAAGATCGACGCCATCAAGGCCCGGGCGGGTCTCCGGGACACCGCTGCGGTCCGGGACAACCGGTTCGTGGTCCTGCCGCTGGCGATGTTCACCTCCGGCTACCCGAACATCTATGGCGCCGAAGAGCTGCGCAAGTCCCTCGAGGAGTACGGATTGGTCCCCGCCAGCGGGATCGACTTCACGGCGACGCTCGGCCGATGACCACCTCGACGGATTGCCGGATCGTCGTCGTGCTCCGCCCGACGGTGAGTGGACTAGACGAGGCGTCGGCGATGACGATGGTCGACGCGCTGCGGGCATCGGGTGACCGTGACGTCGGCCTCGCCTACCTGGACATCGCGACACCCACCGTCCATGACGAGCTCGACCGCGCGGCCGGCGACGGGCTGTCGGCCATCAGCCTTGTCCCGGTAGCGGTTCCGCGCGACAAGTACTTGGTGACCTGGACGAAGCGGGCGGTCGCGAACTGGCGGGAGAGTCGTTCCGGTGTCGACCTCGACATCCGGATCCTCGAGTCGGACATCACCGGAGCGGTCGTCGCCGGGCTCGCCGACCTCATCGAGCGGGTGCCGCACGCGGAGATCCGCGTCTCGCCGGCGGCCTATCGCAGCCCGGCCTGGTCGGTGATCGAGGACCACGACCGGCACGTGCTCGTGTGTAAAGGTCCACGCTGCATGGCCTATGGCGCCGGACCGCTTCACCGGCAACTCACTGCCACGTCGAAGGGGACGTCGACCAAGGTCACCGGCACGGGCTGCCTGAGTCCCTGCAACCTGGGTCCGCTCGCGATCGTCAACCCCGCCGGCGAGTGGTACGGACGTCTCGAACCCGCCCACGCCGCGGATCTGGTCGCCGGCGACGGTCCGGCCTCGAACCGCCTGCCCCGCTGACTCGGTCGCCAGACCCTTCGTGACGCGCCCTCCGCAAGCTCCGGGCGCTCCTCAGGGATCGGGGTTGATCGCGCCCTCCGCAAGCTCCGGGCGCTCCTCAGGGAGCGGGGGGTCGCGCCCTCCGCACGCTCGGAGCGTTGTTCTGCTCCCTGAGGAGCGAGCGTGCGAGCGTCACGAAGGGTCAGCTCGCCTCGATGGCCCCGGTGAACTGGCTTTCGTACAGCCGACAGTACGCGCCGCGGGCGGCGAGCAGCTCGTCGTGGCTGCCCTGCTCGACGATGTGCCCGTCCTCCATGACGACAATGACGTCGGCGTCGCGCACCGTGGACAGCCGGTGTGCGATGACGAAACTCGTCCGGTCCGACCGCAGGTTCGCCATCGCCTTCTGGATGAGCAGTTCGGTGCGGGTGTCGACCGAGCTGGTCGCCTCGTCGAGGATGAGGATCGTGGGCCGGGCGAGGAAGGCCCGCGCGATCGTGATGAGCTGTCGCTCACCGGCACTCACCCCGCCACCCTCGTCGTCGAGAACCGTGTCGTAACCGTCGGGAAGAGTCCGCACGAAGTGGTGGACATGACTCATCCGGGCGGCGTCGAGTACTTCTTCCCGAGAGGCGGTGGGATCGCCGTAGGCGATGTTGTCGTAGATGGTGCCACCGAAGAGCCAGGAGTCCTGCAACACCATTCCGGTGCGTTCACGCAGGTCGTCCCGCGTCATCTCGGTCGAGTCGACGCCATCGACCCGGATGACCCCGGAATCGACGTCGTAGAACCGCATGATCAGGTTCACCAGGGTGGTCTTGCCCGCACCGGTCGGACCGACGATCGCGACCATGTGCCCGGGGCGTGCCACCAGGCTGAGGTTCTCGATGAGCGGTTTGTCCTCGACGTAGCGGAACGAGACGTCGTCGAACTCGATGAGCCCCTTGTCGTCGGCCGGCGACTTCGGAGTCGCGGAGTAGGGCGACTGCTCGTCGGCGTCGAGGATGTCGAAGATCCGCTCGGCGGAGGCGACGCCGCTCTGCATCAGGTTGATCATCGAACCGATCTGCGTCAGCGGCTGGGTGAACTGGCGCGAGTACTGGATGAACGCCTGCACCTCACCGAGACTCAGCGAACCCGACGCCACGCGTAGTCCACCGACGACCGCGACCGCCACGTAGTTGAGGTTCCCCAGGAACATGATCGTCGGCATGATGACGCCGGAGATGAATTGCGCGCGCCAACTCGACTCGTACAGTTTCTCGTTGCGTTCGTCGAAGGTCGCCTCGATCTCGCGCTGACGGCCGAAGGCGGTCACCAGTTCGTGGCCGGTGAAGGCTTCCTCGACCTGGGCATTGAGAGCGCCGGTCGAGGACCACTGCGCGGAGAAGTGCGGCTTCGACCGTTTGGCGATGATGCCGGTCGCGATGATCGCCAGCGGCACCGTGGCCACCGCGATGAGCGCCAGCAGCGGGGAGATCCAGATCATCATGACCAGCAGCGCGATCACCGTCAGGACCGAGTTGGCGAACTGGGAGATGGTCTGCTGCATGCTCTGTGACAGATTGTCGAGATCGTTGGTCACCCGGCTCAGCAGCTCACCGCGAGGCATCGTGTCGTAGTAGCGCAGCGGCAGGCGATGCACCTTGGCCTCGACGTCGTCGCGGAGCCGCCGGATGGTGCCGACGACCACGATGTTCAGCAGGTAGCCGGCCAGCCATGCGAGCAGCGACGAGACGACGTAGAGCGCCAGGGTGATGAGCAGCACGCGTCCGACGGCGCCGAAATCCACCCCGACGCCGGGTGTCACGTCCATCGACGAGACCATGGCGGCGAAGGTGTCGTCCCCGCTCTCGCGGAGACCGGCGACCGCCTGCTCCTTGGTGAGCCCGTCGGGCAGGGTGCGGCCGATGACGCCGTCGAAGACGAGGTCGGTGGCGTAACCGAGCACGCGGGGCGCGATCGCGATCAGCACGACCGAACCCACCAGCGACCCGAGTGTGATCGCCATCAACAGGCGGTAGGAGGCCAGCTGGGCGACAACGCGTTTGACCGAGGGCCAGAACGAGCGGGGTTTGGATTCGGGTCCGGCCGCCATCGGCGGACCACCGGGCCGGGTCATGCGCGCTCCTCCATCGCCATCTGGGATTCGACGATCTCGGCATAGGTCGGGCACGACTGCCGTAATTCGTCGTGCGTACCGAGACCGACCACCCGTCCGCGATCGAGCACGACGATCTGCTCGGCGTCGACGATGGTCGAGATGCGTTGGGCCACCACGATCACCGCCGCGTCGCGGGTGGCCGGACGCAGTGCGGCGCGCAGGCGCGCGTCCGTGGTGAGGTCGAGGGCGGAGAACGAGTCGTCGAAGAGGTAGATGGCCGGCCGCCGGATGAGTGCCCGCGCGATCGCGAGGCGCTGGCGCTGGCCGCCGGAGACGGTCGTGCCGCCCTGGGAGACCGCGGTGTCCAGACCGTCGGGCATCGCCGCCACGAAATCCGCGGCCTGCGCGATGCGCAGCGCCTCCCAGATCTCGTCGTCCGTGGCATCGGCCTTGCCGTGCAGCAGGTTCGAGCGGACGGTTCCGGAGAACAGGTACGGGCGCTGCGGCACCAGGCCGACGACCGACCGCAGTTCGTCGGGGTCGAGCCGCTTCACGTCGGTGCCGCCGACCCGGACCGCGCCGGACGTCGTGTCGATGAGTCGCGGGACCAGCCCGATGAGGGTCGTCTTGCCCGATCCGGTCGACCCGACGATCGCGGTCGTCGTGCCCGGCTCGACGCGGAAGTCGATGCCGCTCAACACCGGGTCGTCGGCGCCCGGGTACCGGAACTCGGCCGCGTCGAACTCCACCGTGCCGGGATGGGCGGCGAAGCCGATCGGCTCGGTCGGCGGATGGACCGAGGTGTCGGTGGCCAGGACCTCGGAGATGCGTTCGGCGCAGACCGCGGCGCGCGGCGCCATCATCGCCAGGAACGACGCCATCATCACCGACATCAGGATCTGCATGACATAGCTCATCACCGCGGTGAGCGCGCCGATCTCCAGCGAGCCGTCGGAGACCGCGTGACCGCCGAACCAGATGACCGCGACGATGGTGACGTTGGTGATCACCATGACGACGGGGAACATCAGTGCCATCAGCCGGCCGACGTGCAGGGTCGCATCGGCGAGATCGTCGTTGGCGACGGCGAACCGCTTGCGTTCGTAGTCCTCCCGCACGAATGCCCGCACGACCCGGATGCCGGTGATCTGCTCGCGCAGCACGCGGTTGACGTTGTCGATCCGTTCCTGCATGGCCCGGAAGCCGGGGATCATCTTCGCGATGATGGCTCCCATCGAGACCCCGAGGACAGGCACCGCGATGGCGATGACCCACGACAATGCGGGCGCCTCGCGGACGCCCATGATGATGCCGCCGATGCACATGATCGGGGCCATCACCAGGATGGCGCTGCTCATGACGATGAGCATCTGCACCTGCTGGACATCGTTGGTGGTGCGGGTGATCAGCGACGGGGCGCCGAAGGTGCCGACCTCCCGCGCGGAGAACGAGTTCACCCGGTGCAGCAGATCGCCGCGGATGTCGCGCCCGACCCCCAGCGCGGCGCGGGACCCGAAGAACTGGGCGGTGACCGTGACGATGATCTGCGCGACGCTCACCAGCAGCATCCATCCGCCGATGCGCAGGATGTAACCGGTGTCCCCGCGGGCCACACCGTTGTCGATGATGTCGGCGTTCAGGCTCGGCAGGAACAGCATCGCGGTGGTCGCGAGCAGCTGCAGCACGATGACGAGTACGACGTTGACCCGGTACCGCGCGAGGTACGTGGTGATGAGGCGGGTCAGCATCTGACCGCCGGGAACGGGAGCGGGCCGGATTTCACTGCGATCACCTGCGCAAGAGTAGTTGCCGCTCGCAACGGACGCCGCAGAGTATCGGCCCGACGGGACCCGGGGCCGGCGAGGACGGTGGACAGCTGGTCAGACGGTCGGCGGTTCGGTGAGCGCGACAGCCGCCTCCGCGGTGTGGGTGAGGAAGGTGAACGACTCCTGGAAGTACAGGTTCACCACATCGGCGTCGTGTGAGTCGTAGCCGATCGACACGTCCTGGCCGATGGTCAGCTCGAAGTCGCCGCCGCGGGTGCTCATGACGAACGCGCCGCTGATCGCGGGCGCCCACACGATGTCGCCGGTGAACAGGCGCTGGATGTGCTCGAGGATCGGGTAACCGTGGTTCGACGTCTCGTTGACCTGGGTGTAGGCCTCAGCCGAGAGGGCCACCGCGTACGGGCCGTCGACCGACGCCAGCCGGAGCGTGCTCAACGCCTGGCTGACCGCTTCCGGGTAGTCGCGCACGTCGGTGGGCAGCGGGATCGGGGCGGCGGCGGCCTCGGCCCGGATGCCGCTGATCGACGCCGCGGCGTATCCCTCAAAGATGGCCCGGTCCTCGGCGAGTGCGAGTTCGCGCGCGGCCTCCACGACCGGGTCCCAGTCGGAGTCCTTGGCGCCGCGATCGACGTCGTCGATGGCCTCCCGGGACACCGTGAACGGGACCTTGAGTTCGACCAGCGACTGGGTGCGGCGCTGGAATGCGGTGATGCCCTGGGCCGGTGAGTCGATCTTGGTGCGATGTCCCAGGGTCACCGACGCGGTGTCGGAACCGAGCGGCCCGGTCACGTCGACGAGGCGCCGGCCCGCGACGTTGCGCTTGAACGAGCGGGTCGCCTCCTCCTCGATCTCCGCCCACGCCGCGTCGGAGATCGGTGCGAGTTCGCGATGCAGGTTGTTCATGGTGTCCTCCTGGTGCGGTGGTCGGTTCTCGAGGTGTCGTCAGTGCAGAGACCCGATACCCAGCGAACCGTCGGAACGGGTCGCCGGCACCGGGGGTGCGTCGGATGCGGCGTCGGGCGCGGGCGGCAGGTCTTCGAGGAAGTCGAGCGTCGGGGTGAAGAACTGCGATCCGGTGACCGCCGTGGTGAAGTCGAGGAGGCGGTCATAGGTGCCGGGCGGGTCGCCGATGAACATCTTGCGCAGCATCTCCTCGGTGACATCGGGTGCAGCCGAGTAGGCGATGTAGAAGGTGCCGTTGACGCCCGCGCCCGAGACGTCGCCGTAGGGCATGTTGTCGCGGACCACGTCGATCTCCTCGCCGTTCTCGTCCTCGACGACGTTCAGCGCGATGTGGGAGTTCGGGGGCTTCACCTCGTCGGACATCTCGACGTTGTCGAGCTTGGTGCGCCCGATCGCGGCTTCCTGGTCCTCGGTGCTCAGGTCGTTCCAGGACGACAGATCGTGCACGTAGCGCTGGATCGCGACGTAGCTGCCACCCTCGAAGTCCGGGTCCTCCTCGCCGACCGTGATCGCGTCGATCGCGGCCTGTCCGGTCGGGTTCTCGGTGCCGTCGACGAACCCGATGAGGTCGCGGAGGTCGAAGTAACGGAACCCGTGCACCTCGTCGACCACGGTGACCGCGTCCCCCAGCGCCTCGGTGATCTTGGCGCCCAGCTCGTAGCACAGGCCCATGTCGTCGGATTTGATGTGCACGAGAAGGTCGGCGGGCGTCGCCGGGGCGGTGTGGACCTCGCCCTCGTACGGGACGAACGGACGCAACGAGCGCGGCCGCGGGCCGGCGAACAGGCGGTCCCACGCCGCGGATCCGATCGACACGATCCCGGCCAGCGCCGCCTCCGGCGCTCGCGAGGACACCGCGTTGTTCAGTCCGGGGATCTCTTCCAACGCATCGCGAACCGCGTCCTCACCGCCGTCGTCGATGGTGAAGACAAGGAAGATCGCCGACTTCGTCTTCCGGGTCAGGATCGTCTGGGGGACCGGCACGCTGAACACACTAGCCCATGCGCAGGTGCCGTGGGGCAGCAGATCGTGCCGCGAATGTAGAGGGCAGGCAACCCTTTTCGACGACGAGGTGCGGTCGTACCGGCGATCAGCCGCGCGGTGTGGCCCGGGCCACTGCCCGCCCGGCTGCCCGGCCGGAGAAGATGCATCCGCCGAGGAACGTGCCCTCCAGGGCGTTGTAACCGTGCACGCCGCCGCCGCCGAAGCCCGCGACCTCACCGGCGGCGAACAGGCCGTCGAAGGCGCTGCCGTCGGGTCGGAGTACCTGGGAGTCGAGGTTGGTCTCGAGACCGCCCAGGGTCTTGCGGGTGAGGACGTTGAGCCGAACCGCGATCAGCGGGCCGTGCTCCGGATCGAGCAGCCGGTGCGGCTTGGCGACGCGAACGATCTTGTCGCCGAGGAACTGTCGGGCGTTGGTGATCGCCATCAGCTGCGCGTCCTTGGAGAACTTGTTGCCGATCTCGGCGTCGCGCGCGGAGATGATCCGTTCGATGTGTGCGAGGTCGAGCTCGGGCCCGCGGGCGATCTTGTTCATCCCGGCCACCAGCTCGGGCAGGTTGTCGGCGACCACGAAGTCGACGCCGTTTCGCACGAAGGCGTCCACCGGCCCCGCGGCACCCTTCGCGAGCCGGCTCCGCGCGGTGAGCTTGAGGTCCTTCTCGGTGATGTCGGGGTTCTGTTCCGATCCCGACAGCATGAACTCCTTCTCCACGATCGTCTGGGTGAGGATGAACCACGAGTAGTCGTGACCGGCCGACAGGATCGCCTTCATCGTCGAATTGGTGTCGAAGCCGGGGAAGTTCGGTGGGGCGAGGCGATTGCCGTTGGCGTCGAGCCAGAGTGACGACGGACCGGGGATGATCCGGATCGCGTGGTCGGGCCAGATCGGGTCCCAGTTGTGGATGCCCTCGGTGTAGTGCCACATCCGGTCTCGGTTGACGATGTTGGCGCCAGCGGTCTCGCTGATCTCCAGCATGCGGCCGTCGACATGGGCCGGGACGCCGGAGATCATCGTCTCCGGAGCGGGGCCGAGGCGCTCGACCGGCCAGTTCTTGCGGATCAGATCGTGGTTGTGTCCGATGCCGCCGGACGTGACGATGACCGCCCCGGCACGGATCTCGAAGTCGCCCACGACGTCTCGGTTCGACGCCCGGCCACGGTCGACGTCGGTCGGGGCGAGGGTCACACCTCGCACGCCCACGGCGGCGCCGCCGTCGTCGACGACGAGCTCGTCGACGCGATGCCGGAACCGGAACTCGACGAGCCCGCGCTTCTCCGCCTCCAGGACCGGCTCGGCGAAGACCCGGACCACCTCCGGTCCGGTTCCCCACGTGAGATGGAACCGGGGCACGGAGTTGCCGTGGCCGTCGGCGAACCCGCCGCCGCGTTCGGCCCACCCGACGATGGGGGTGATCCGCAGGCCGAGGTCGTGCAGGTATTGCCGTTTCTCGGTGGCGGCGAAGTCCACGTACGCGCGGGCCCACTGGCGTGGCCAGTAGTCCTCGTCGTCACGATCGAATCCCGCCGACCCCATCCAGTCCTGCAGCGCGAGGTCGGCAGAGTCGCGGATGCCCAGCCGTCGCTGCTCGGGGGTGTCCACCATGAACAATCCGCCCAACGACCAGAACGCCTGCGCGCCAAGGTTGTTGCGATTCTCCTGATCGACCACGACGACGCGGCGCCCGGCCTTGGTGAGCTCGTATGTCGCGACGAGTCCCGCCAGTCCCGCACCGACGACCACCGCGTCGGCCCCGTGCTCCGTCACCGCAACTCCTCACGCCCGCCGCCATCCCCGGGCTGCTCCGGAGCATGTGCATTCGCAGACGAGATTAGCCCGGCACTACAGCGAGATGTCGGCGTACCGGTGGAACCACGGCGCGGCCGCCTCGAGTCCGGCCGCGAGCGCGAGGAGATCACCGTCGGCACCGAGCCGGCCGACGAACTGCACGCCGAGCGGGAGCCCGGCGTCGGTCCAATGCAGCGGCACGCTCATGGCGGGGCGGCCGGTGAGGTTCGCGAGCTGCGTGTACGGCACCCAGCCGAGACTCTCGTAGATCAGCTTGTCGATGATCCCCAGGCGCGAGATCGCCCGGCCGGACCGTGCTCTCGAGGCGAGTCGCGCCGCCCGCTGCAGGATCGGCGGCGTGGTCATCGAACCGACCCGGGGTGGCGGCACTGCGAGCGTGGGCGTCAGCAGCAGATCGTGGGTCTGATGAAAGCGGTCCAGGGCCAGGACATGGTCGTTGATCCGGTCGAGTGCGGTGAACAGGGGGACGACGCCGGCGGCCCGGCCCAGCTCCGCGAGGGTCAGGGTGTCGGCCTCGAAGTGGGAGTCGGGAGCACCGGTGAGTCGGCGGACCTCGTCGACCTGCGCGGCGCATTTGGCGAACCAGATGTCGAGGAAATCGCGCGCGAGTGCAGCGTCGTCGTGCGGCGGGGCGACCTCCTCGACCTGGTGGCCGAGATCGGTCAGCACCGATGCGGCGTGCTCGACCGCGGCGACCGCCTCCGGGTGCGGATTCGCGTTGATCGCCGACGTCGTAGTGTAGCCGATCCGCAGCAACCGCGGTGGGGTTGCGATCCGGGCGGTGTAGCTCTCGGTGTGCAGCGGCGTCGGGTACGTCGACGACGGCGTCGGCCCGATGAGTGCGTCGTAGAGGGCCGCGGCGTCGCGGACGGTGCGGGTCACCACGCCTTCGACGCCCATCCCGAAGAGCGGTTCGCCGGTCTGCGGACCGAACGGCATCAGGCCCCGCGAACTCTTGAGTCCGAACAGCCCGGTGCATGCGGCGGGGATGCGGATGGAACCGCCGCCGTCGCTGGCCCCGGCCGCCGGGACGATCCCGGCGGCCACCGCGGCGGCGCTGCCACCCGACGAGCCGCCCGGGGTCACCTCGACGTCCCACGGATTGCGCGTCGGTCCCCAGAACGTGGGTTCGGTGATCCCCTTCGCGCCGAACTCGGGGGTGTTCGTCTTACCGAAGATCACCAGGCCGGCGTCGAGGAACCGCTGGACGCCGAAGGAGTGTTCGCGCGCGATATGTGTCGCGAGGGCACGGGACCCGCGGGTCGTCGGATAGCCGCGGTAGTCCTGCGCGAGGTCCTTGATGAGGAACGGGACGCCGGCGAACGGCCCGGTGAGATCGCCCCGGACGCGCGCATCGGCTTCGGCGTCCATCTTGATCACGATGGCGTTGAGCGACGGATTCACCGCGTCCGCACGGGCTCGCGCGAGGTCGAGGATTTCGGCGGCCGTCACCTCTCCGGCGGCGACGAGGCCGGCCAGGGTGGTCGCGTCCGCGGACAGATACTCGCCCATGTGCACGTTCCGACCCTAGTGGTTCCGCGAGCCGGTCGAGCGGACTTGGCGACGATCGGCCGGCAGGCAGGACGGACTCTCTCCCCGCCCTGCGGGCACGGTCACCGTTGCCCACGCAAACCGGTAACGGCCGGATCGCAGGACGGGAACCGAAGCAGGGGCGGTACGTGGCAGGTCTGTCGCCTATGTCCCGAATGGGCTGTTCAGCGCCAGGAAATGTGACGTGTCCCACTCCGATACGCGGTCACGGGACCCGCTCTCGCCTTTGCCGTGGCGTTATCGTGCCGTTACACTTCTCCAGGACGGGTACCGCTGCCCGGGGGGACCAATACAATCCCTCCTCGTACGACTTCGTACACAAGCCCGCAGCAGTACCCGGTAGGCAAGACCCGCAAGCGGCCGGCTCCGGCCGTGGTGATCCAAAGGAAAACTGACGAATGCTGACACGCGCCCGTAAGCGCCTCGTCGCCGGACTCGTGGCTCTCGTGGCCGTGTCGGGTGCGACGCTGGTCGCAGCTCCGCCGGAGGCCTCTGCGGCCAACGGTTGCAATGTCGAGTACGTCCGCTCGAACGCCATGAACCGGACCGTGCCCGTGTGCATCGTCTCGGCCGGCGGTGGCGGACCCAAGCCGACGCTGTACCTGCTCGACGGACTCCGCGCCCCCGCCAACAACAGCGGCTGGCTGATCAACACCGATGTCGCCCGCTACATGGCAGGCAAGGGCACCAACGTCGCCATCCCGTTCGGCGGCGCAGGCAGCTTCTACACCGACTGGCAGACCCCCGATCCCAAGCTGGGCGTCAACAAGTGGGAGACCTTCCTGACCCGCGAACTGCCGGGTTACATGGCGGCACGTCACGGCAGCGACAACCGCCGCAACGGCATCGCCGGACTGTCGATGTCGGGCACCTCGGCGCTGAACCTCGCATCGCGCCACCCCAACTTCTACAAGGCGGTCGCGTCCTACAGCGGCTACCCGACCGTCACCATGCCGGGCTTCACCCAGGGCATCATGGCCTCGGTCGCGGAGGTCGGCGGCAACCCGTTCAACATGTGGGGCTTCTACCCCGCGGGAACCTGGTTCCAGAACGACCCGTTCCTGAGCGCGGGCAACCTGGCGGGCAAGAACGTCTACGTCTCGTCCGGTAGCGGTGTCGGCAGCAAGTACGACTCGTCGGTCAACCCGGCCAGCAGCAACTTCGATCCGGTCAAGTTCGCGCAGATGATCCCGCTCGAGGTCGCCGCGTCGACCAGCAGCCAGATCTACATCGGCCGCCTGGCGCTCGTCCCGGGCGTCAAGCTCACCACCCGGATCACCCCGGACGGTGCGCACTGGTGGGACTACTGGCAGAGCACCTTCAAGGAGTCGTGGGCCAAGACCTTCCGCCCCGCCTTCTTCTGAGGGCCGCGGTAGTCACGCGCACGTAAGACAGTCGGCAAGGGCCGGTGACCTTCGGGTCACCGGCCCTTGTTGTGCGGACTCCTCCTGCTCCCTTCAGTGTCAGGGTTGTGGAGCCACGTCAGTGGTGATTGGGTTTCGTCCACCGGGTGTTTGGCTCTCCTGCTCCCTGCCACCCCTGCGGGGTTGGTGTTGCCTCATCGTGCCGGCATCTGGTGTGACGGACCGGCCGGCGTGACTTGATAGGAGCGTGGCAGCGCCCCTCCACTGAAGTATGTCCACCGACCGGCCCGACTGTCCGCCCACCCTGTGACAGGAAGGCAAGCTCCATGATCGTCATCGGTGCTGATGTCCACAAGCGCTCCCACACTTTTGTCGCCGTC
>NZ_NGFO01000011.1 GCF_002149015.1 Gordonia lacunae
GAGCAGGCACGTCCGGTGCCCGGCACGCCGCGGCCGCGCGCGACGCCGGTCCGCATCCCGCCGGGACAGACGCCGGCCCCGCCGCCGGCCGCACCGCGCCCGGCGCCGCCGGACACCGACGTCACGATGGCTCGTCCGCCCGCCCCGGAGCCGCCGGTCCGCAGGTCCCGGGACGACGGATATCGAGACGACGGATATCGCGCGGCGCCGGTCAGGGACCGAATGCGTTCCACCCCCGCCGGTTACGATCCCGCGGGGTACGAGCGGGAGCACCACTCGGGTGAGTCGTACGACGACGCGCCATACGACCCACCCGCCGACACCGCACGTCCGGTCCGCGACCCCGCTCCGGCCGCCCCGGCACCCGGCCGGGGTGTCGAGGAGGCCGACGACGACTGGTGGGCCGGGGTCGACGACACCGAGTCCGATCAGCACACGCGTCGTGCCCCACGCCGGACGCGCAGCCGCGGCAAACGTCGCGCGGTACTGGCCCTCGCGATCGTCTTCATGCTCGCGCTCATCACCGGTGTCGGCTACTACGGGGTGCGCGCCACCGGCCTGCTCGAGTCGCGCAAGGACTACACCAACGCCGCCGGTGCCGGTGACGTGGTCGTCGACATCCCGGACAACTCCACACTCGCCGATTTCGGCCGCATCCTGGTCGACGCCGACGTGGTCGGCAGCGTGCGCGCCTTCGTCGATGCCGCTGGCGGACAGCCGATGTCGGGCGGACTGTACAAGATGCGCACCCAGATCCCGGCGACCACCGCCGTCGAGATGCTGACCGACGACGGAGCCGAGCACCGGGTCGGGCGGGTGGTCATCCCGCCGGGGCTGCAGCTCGACTCGAAGACCGGTATCGACGGCAAGGTCACCCCGGGCATCTTCCAGCTCATCGAGAACGCGACGTCGGTCTCGATCAACGGGCAGCAGGAGGGGGTGACCGTCGCCGACCTCGAGAAGGCCGCGGCCGACGCCACGCCGGAGGAGCTCGGCGTACCCGAGTGGGCCCGTCAGAACGTCGCCGCGATGACGGGCGACCACCGTCGGATCGAAGGACTGATCGCGCCCACCACCTGGGAGCGCGTGGAACCCGAACACACCGCCACGCAGATCCTGCGGGAGATGATCTCCAAGAGCGGGGCGATGTTCGAGCAGTGGGGACTGCTGGACCGCAACAACTCCGGGCTCCAGCCGTACGAGACCCTGATCGCGGCGTCGATCGTGGAGCGCGAGGTCCGTCACGTCGAGGATGCGCCGAAGGTGGCGCGGGTCATCCGCAACCGCCTCGACCGCGACCAGTTGCTGCAGATGGACTCGACGCAGAACTACACCGCCGACATCACGAACATCGACGTCCACGGCGAGGCCTACAAGAACGACAACGAGTGGAACACCTACCGCTACAAGGGGTTGCCGCCGACGCCGATCGCGGCGGTCGGCGTACCGGCCCTCGAGGCGATGCTCGACCCGGCCCCGGGCGGCTGGCTGTACTTCGTCACGGTCGACACCGCCGGGACGACGCTGTTCGCCAACACCTTCGAAGACCACAAGCGCAATCGCGAGGTCGCCTGCCGTAACAAGCTGGTGGCCACGGGATGTAGTCAGTGACCAGTGGGCCCGCTGTGAACACCGTGCCTGCCGACGTCCGCTCCCCGCACGGCGCTCACCGTCGGGCCGCGGTCCTGGGTTCGCCGATCACGCACTCGCGCTCGCCGCGCGTCCACCTGGCCGCGTACCGGGCGCTGGGCCTCACCGACTGGCGATACGACCGGATCGAGTGCACCGCCGATCGCCTGCCTCGGATCGTGGCCGGCGCCGATGCCGACTTCATCGGCTTCTCGGTCACCATGCCCAACAAGAGGGCGGCCCTCGATTTCGCGACCGAGCGCACCGAGCGCGCCGAGTTGGTCGGGTCGGCCAACACCCTCGTGCGGGTGCCGTCCGGATGGCGCGCCGACTGCACCGACATCGACGGCATGGCGGGTGCGCTCACCGATCTCGCGGTCGGCGCCGACATCGCGTCCGGGGCCACGCCCCTCGCCGTGGTCGTCGGGGCGGGCGGGACGGCGCTACCGACGATCATGGCGCTCGCCGGCGCGGGCGTCACCGACATCGTGGTCGTCGCCCGTGACGCCGGACGCGCCGCGCCCGTCCTCGAGCTCTGCGAACGGCTCGGGCTGAGCGGCGACATCCTGCCCTTCGAATCCGCCGAGGCCCTGGACCGCCGGTGCCGGGACTCCGCCGTGGTCGTGTCGACCGTGCCCGCCGAGGCGGCCGGGGGACTGGCATCGACACTGGCGCGAGCACGCAAGGTCGTGGATGTGATCTACGACCCCTGGCCGACGCCTCTCGCGACGGCGGTCGATGCGGCGGGCGGAACCGTCGTCGGTGGTCTCGTCATGCTGGTCAACCAGGCGTTCCGGCAGGTCGAACTCTTCACCGGGCTCCCCGCACCGCGCGAGGTGATGATCGAGGCCCTCACCGCCGGCTGACGGCCATGGCGTTCGGGGCCCGTCCACAGGACGCCCGTCTTGTGGAGAGCTGTGCGGTGACACGTCGATGCCGCGACATGCTCGGCGGATGGGCGAGTGCGCAATCCTGGTGTGGCTGTCGGTCGTCGCGGTGACCGACGCCGAGACCCGTCGGATCCCGAATGCGCTCGTCTGGCCGGGGGTCTGCGGTGCGATGGGCGCGTGCGTGGTCCACCCGGCGGCGGCGGTGGCCGTGCTGACGGCCGCGATCCCGTATGTGCTGGCGTTCGGGAAGCGGTGGTGCGGCGGCGGGGACGTCAAGCTCGCCGCGGCGTGCGGTGCGCTCGCCCTGCGCTGGGACGCCGCGCTTCTCGTCGTGGCGCTCGCCTCGCTCGTCGCGGTGGGAGTGGTGGTCGCCGACCGCGTGGCTCGCCGGGAGCAGCCCGGCGCCGCCTCGCATCCGCACGGGCCGGCGCTCGTCGGCGCGACGATCGTCGTCGCCGGTCTGCTGTGACGCGTGCTACCCGTGATTCGGCGGCGCCGCCGTCGGCCGGGGCACGGCCGCATGGAACAATCGACCACTGTGTTGCGCTGGATAACTGCCGGAGAATCCCACGGTCCCGCCCTGGTCGCCATCGTCGAGGGCATGGTGGCCGGTGTCGAGGTCACCTCGTCCGACATCGGAGAGCAACTGGCTCGCCGCCGGCTCGGCTACGGCCGCGGAGCGCGGATGAAGTTCGAGGCCGACAAGGTCACCGTGCTCGGCGGGGTCCGCCACGGCCAGACCATGGGCGGTCCGGTCGCCATCGAGATCGGCAACACCGAGTGGCCCAAATGGGAGACGGTGATGGCCGCCGACCCGGTGGACGAGGCCGAGCTCGAGGGCAGCGCCCGCAACGCACCGCTGACCCGTCCCCGGCCCGGCCACGCCGACTACTCCGGCATGCTCAAGTACGGCTTCGACGACGCCCGCCCGGTGCTCGAACGTGCCAGCGCGCGAGAGACCGCGGCCCGCGTCGCGGCGGGCACGGTGGCCCGCAACTTCCTCCGTCAGGTGCTCGGCATCGACGTGGTCTCCCACGTCATCTCGATCGGCGCGAGCGATCCCTATGTGGGCCCGCCGCCGCGCATCTCCGACCTCGAGGCCATCGACGCCAGCCCGGTCCGCGCCTTCGACGCCGACGCCGAGAAGTCGATGATCGCCGAGATCGAGGCGGCGAAGAAGGACGGCGACACCCTCGGCGGTGTCGTCGAGATCGTCGCGACCGGGGTGCCGGTCGGTCTCGGCTCGCACGTGAGCGGTGAGACCCGCCTGGATGCGAAGCTCGCGGCCGCGCTCATGGGCATCCAGGCCATCAAGGGCGTCGAGGTGGGGGACGGCTTCACCACCGCCCGCCGGCGCGGCAGCGAAGCCCACGACGAGATGGTGCCCGGTGCCGACGGCGTCCTGCGCTCGACCAACCGCGCGGGCGGGCTCGAGGGCGGCATGACCAACGGCGAGGACCTGCGCGTGCGCATCGCCATGAAGCCGATCTCGACCGTGCCTCGCGCACTGTCGACGATCGACATGTCGACGGGGGAGACGGCCAGCGCGATCCACCAGCGTTCCGACGTCTGCGCCGTGCCCGCGGCGGGAGTGGTCGCGGAGGCGATGGTCGCACTCGTCGTGGCCCAGGCCGCCCTCGAGAAGTTCGGCGGCGACTCGGTCGGCGAGACCGCCGCGAACCTCGCCGCCTACCAGGCCGCCGTCGACGCGCGTCCGCCTCGGGCATGACCCAGCCCCCGACGCCACCGACCCCGACGCGTGCGACGACGGGGCGGCGTCCGGCGGCCGTGCTGATCGGTTTCATGGGGGCGGGTAAGTCCACGGTCGGTCGCGTGCTCGCCGATCGGCTCGGCGTCGACTTCATCGACACCGATGTCGAGCTCGTCCGCCGCACCGGACGCAGCATCCCGGAGATCTTCGAATCCGATGGTGTCGAGGCGTTCCGGACGATCGAGGAGAACGTCGTCACCGACGTCCTGGACAACCACGGTGGGGTGGTGTCGCTCGGCGGCGGGGCGGTGACGACCCCCGGCGTCCGGGAAGCCCTGGCCGACCAGCGCGTCGTGTACCTCCGGGTCACGCCCGAGCGCGGATACGAGCGGGTGTCCGGAACCGACCGTCCGCTACTGGCGACCGCGGATCCCGCCGCCCGATATGCCGAACTGCTGGCCGGGCGGACGGCCGTCTACGAGGCGGTGTCCACCTTCGACGTCGATGCTGATGCCGATCCCGACACGGTTGCCGACGCCGTCGTCGTCCGACTCGCCCGCGAACTGATGTGAGGAAGCCGAGAATGTCTGAATCCGAACCCATCGCCATCCGGGTCAACGCCGGCGCGCCCTACGACGTGACCATCGGCCGGGGACTCCTCGGCGAGGTGGCCGCCGCGGCCCAGGGCGCCGACCGCATCGCGATCCTGTATCAACCGCCGCTGGCCAAGACTGCCGAGCAGGTGCGAGAGTATCTGGCGGGCAAGGGATTCGACGCCCATCGCGTGGAGATCCCGGACGCGGAGGCCGGTAAGGACCTGTCGGTCGCGTCCTTCTGCTGGGAGGTCTTCGGCCGGATCGGTCTCAAGCGCAACGACAAGGTCATCAGCCTCGGCGGTGGCGCCGCCACCGATCTCGCCGGCTTCGTCGCGGCCACCTGGATGCGCGGGATCGGGGTCATCCACATCCCGACGACGCTGCTGGCGATGGTCGACGCCGCCGTCGGGGGCAAGACCGGCATCAACACCGAGGCGGGGAAGAACCTCGTCGGGTCGTTCCACGAGCCCGACGCCGTGCTCATCGACACCGGCACCTTGGAGACCGTCCCGCGCAACGAGATCGTCGCCGGACTCGCCGAGGTCATCAAGACCGGGTTCATCGCCGATCCCACGATCCTCGACATCATCGAGGCCGATCCCGACGCCGCCCTCGATCCGACGTCGCCGGTGCTTCCCGATCTCATCCGGCGCTCGGTCCAGGTCAAGGCGGATGTGGTGTCGGCCGATCTGAAGGAGTCGTCGCTCCGCGAGATCCTCAACTACGGCCATACCCTGGGACATGCGATCGAGCGTCGGGAGCGCTACCGGTGGCGTCACGGCGCGGCCGTGTCGGTCGGGCTGGTGTTCGCCGCCGAGCTCTCGCGCCTGGCCGGGCGCCTCGACGACGCGACCGCGGATCGGCACAAGTCCATTTTGGATCTCGTGGGGCTCCCGACGACCTACGACCCCGACGCGTTCGCCGATCTCCTACAGGGCATGGCGGGGGACAAGAAGAACCGTTCCGGCGTCCTGCGTTTCGTCGTGCTCGACGGACTCGCCAAGCCCGGACGCCTCGAGGGGCCCGACCCCGGTCTCATCGCGGCGGCCTACTCGGCGGTGGCCGGTGGCCCGGCGGCGAAGAGCACGTCGGTGCTGCTCTGAGGCGAAGGCCTGTACCGAATCACTGCTCCCTGATCCGAAAGAGCCACACATCCATTGGTCCCTCAGGTGTGAGGAGCGATAGCGACGAGCCACGAAGGGCCTGTTGAGGCGCCTTGCGAGCCCCTTCGTGGCTCGCTTCGCTCGCACCTCAGGGAGCACAGATTCGGCCACTCGCACGCGCGGCTCTTTCCTGGGGCTCAGCGAATACGCTGGGTCGGCGCATCCGCGTCGGAGGGGGTGCCGTCCCCGTGGTGCGAACGGTCCTCGTGGACCGACCAGTCGTCGTCGGCAGCACCCTTGTTCTGGTCGCGCCGGACGAGGAAACGGCCGATCGCCGCACCGACGAAGGCCGGGACGAAGACGAGCAGCGCGGTGAACGACGCACCGGCGATGAGTTCGACGAACAGGCTGGCCTGGCCGATCCCGGCGAGGACGACGGTGCCGAGGATCCACGAGATCAGTCCGGCGAGGACACCGGCCAGGACGCCGGCCTGCAGCCAGCGCACGGTGAGGTCCTCGTAGTCGTCCGGGTCCGGGTTCGCGCGGGCGTCGCGGATACCGTCGTAGCCGCCCCACACCAGGGCGATGAGGACGACGACCGCGATCGCGATGGTGCGCCAGACGGTGGAGTTCAGCGGCGCCTGGACCACTGCGAATCCGAGCAGCACCCGGGCGAGGACGTGAACGGCGGTCATCGTCAGACCGCGCACCAACCACGAAGACATGCGCGTCATCTTACGCACGGCGGTGGTGACAGCGGACACACCTGGTCGAAGTGGTCGGGTTCGCACGGTTCGGGCGCCCGCCGTAGCGTGGCGGGGGTGCCGATCAACCACGACACGGCCGGCCGTCGCGCCCGGCTGCGTACCGAACTGCGAACCGCGGACGACCCGGTCTCGTTCCTCGTCGTCTCCGATCTCGTCAACGTCCGCTATCTGACCGGTTTCACCGGTTCCAACGCCGCGGTGCTGATCGATGTGGACGACCCGGCGGGTGACCGGATCGCCACCGACGGCCGGTATCTCACCCAGGTCGCCGAGCAGGTGCCCGACGTCGAGCCGATCATCGAACGCGCGGCGGCACGTGCCCTCGTCGACCACGCCCGGGCCACCGGGGCCGGTCGCGTCGGCTTCGAAGCCGACACCGAGACCGTGGCCGGACACCGAGCGCTGTCCGCTGCCCTGGGGGACTCCGGGATCGAACTCGTCAGCACGACCGGTCTCGTGCAGAACCTGCGCGCGGTCAAGGAACCGGGGGAGATCGAGCTGCTCCGGGCGGCGTGCGCGATCGGGGATGCGGCCCTGGCGCAGATCATCGCCGGCGGCGTCCTGCGGGCCGGGACGACCGAACGCGAGGTCGCGCGTGCCCTCGAGTGGGAGATGTATCGCCTCGGCGCCGACGGGATCGCGTTCGAGACCATCGTGGCGGCCGGCGCCCACTCGGCGATTCCTCATCACCGGCCGACGCACACCGCACTGGCCGACGGCGACCTCGTCAAGATCGACTTCGGCTCGGTCGTCGGCGGGTACCACTCGGACATGACGAGGACCTTCGTCCTGCGGCGTGCCGCGTCGTGGCAGCGTGACCTCTACGAGCTCGTCGCGACCGCGCAGGCCGCGGGCCGGGCGGCGCTGACACCCGGCGCCGACCTCCGGGCGGTCGACGCGGCGGCGCGGGACGTCATCGACCACGCCGGTCACGGGGAGCACTACGTGCACGGTCTCGGCCACGGGGTGGGGTTGCAGATCCACGAAGCGCCGGGAATCGGCAAACTGGCGGCGGGTACACTGCCATGCGGTGCTGCGGTCACCGTGGAGCCCGGTGTCTACCTGCCCGGATGGGGCGGGGTCCGGATCGAGGACACCCTGGTGGTCACCGACGGCGACCCCGACCTGCTGACCGCCACCGACAAGACATTCACCGTCATCTGACTGCAAGGGAACGAATACCACATGGCATCCACCGCCGATTTCAAGAACGGCCTCGTGCTGCGCATGGACGACCAGCTCTGGCAGATCCAGGAGTTCCAGCACGTCAAGCCGGGCAAGGGGCCCGCGTTCGTGCGCACCAAGATCAAGAACGTGCTGAGCGGCAAGACCGTCGACAAGACCTTCAACGCCGGTGTCAAGGTCGAGACCGCCACCGTCGACCGTCGCGACATGACCTTCCTCTACAACGACGGCACCGACTACGTGTTCATGGACGCGCAGGACTACGAGCAGTTCTCCCTGCCGCCGGCCACCGTCGGCGACGGCGCGCGTTTCCTGCTCGAGAACATGACCGTGCAGGTGTCGCTGAACGAGGGCAACCCGCTGTTCGTCGAGCTGCCGGTCACCGTCGAGCTGATCGTGGCCCAGACCGATCCCGGACTCCAGGGCGATCGTTCCACCGGCGGCACCAAGCCGGCCACGCTGGAGACCGGAGCCGAGATCCAGGTGCCGCTGTTCATCAACACCGGCGACAAGCTCAAGGTCGACTCGCGTGACGGCAGCTATCTCGGCCGCGTCAACTCCTGACCTGTGAAGCAACCCGGAACCCGACACAAGGCGCGGCGCCGCGCGGTGGACCTGCTCTTCGAGGCCGAGGCCAAGGGAGTGAGTCCCGCGCAGCTCGTCACCGAACGTCGTGAGTACGTCCGTTCGGACGAGAGCGTCGGCTCGATCCACGACTACACCGCGACCGTGATCCAGGGACTCGCCGAGGACCAGTCTCAGGTCGACGCGGTCATCTCGTCCTACCTGCGGGACTGGACCCTGGAACGACTCCCGGCGGTCGACCGCGCGATCATGCGGCTGGCGACCTGGGAGCTGTTCAACTCGCTCGACGTCGACACGATCGTGGTCGTCGACGAAGCGGTCGAACTCGCCAAGGAACTCTCCACCGACGACTCGCCGGCCTTCGTCAACGGGGTGCTGGCCAAGATCGCCGAACTCGCTCCGCAGGTGAGAGCGGCCGCGGCCACCGAGCCCGCACCGGGACGGCCGGAGCAGAACTGATCCGCACCGGGTGTGGCGTACGTCGCGGGAATTCGTCCGCGTCGCCGCCCGGTGTAGAGTGTCGCGAGACAGACATCCTTTAACGATCCGTCCTGCGAGGCGGAGAAGGAGGTCGGCCTTGGCCAGCCCCGCTCCCAGGGTGCTGCTCGATGCCGCTGACGTGTCGCGCACGATTGCTCGTGTCGCACACCAGGTGATCGAGAAGACTGCTCTGGACTCGCCCGACGCACCCCGCGTCGTTCTTATCGGAATTCCCACTCGCGGAACATCTCTCGCCACCCGGCTGGGTGGCAAGATCGGTGAGTTCGCGGGCGTCGACGTACCGGTGGGTTACCTCGACATCACGCTGTACCGCGACGATCTGCGCGGTAAGCCGCATCGTCCGCTGGAGCGGACGATGGTCCCGGCCGGCGGCGTCGACAACGCCATCGTGATCCTCGTCGACGATGTCCTCTACTCCGGGCGGACGGTCCGCGCCGCGCTCGACGCCCTGCGTGATCTCGGCCGTCCCGCGGCCGTGCAGCTCGCGGTCCTCGTCGACCGCGGCCACCGCGAACTCCCGTTGCGCGCAGACTATGTCGGCAAGAACATCCCCACGGCCCGCGACGAGCAGGTCTCGGTTCATCTCGTCGAGCATGACGGCATCGACGAGGTCGTCCTCGCGTCGGCGTCGAGTTCGGCTGCGGCGGAGAGTGATTCGTGATGCGGCATCTGCTGTCGACGCAAGGCCTCAGCCGCGACGATGCCACCGCCCTCCTCGACGACGCCGAGCGTTTCGAACAGGCCCTCACCGGACGCGAGGTGCGCAAGCTGCCGACACTGCGCGGGCGCACGGTGATGACCGTGTTCTACGAGAACTCGACCCGCACCCGGGTCTCCTTCGAGGTCGCGGGGAAGTGGATGAGCGCCGACGTCATCAACGTCAGCGCCTCGAGTTCCTCTGCGGGCAAAGGGGAGTCGCTGCGCGACACCGCCAAGACCCTGCACGCGGCGGGCGCCGACGCGCTGATCGTCCGGCACCCTGCCTCGGGTGCGCCGGCCCAGATCGCCGACTGGACGACGACGCCCGACGGCGACGGCCCCGCGGTGATCAACGCCGGTGACGGGACCCACGAGCATCCCACGCAGGCACTCCTCGATGCGCTCACGCTGCGTCAGCGGCTCGGGTCGCTCGAGGGCAGGCGCATCGCGATCGTCGGCGACATCATCCATTCCCGCGTCGCGCGGTCGAACGCACATCTGTTGTCGACACTCGGTGCCGAGGTCGTGCTCGTCGCGCCCCCGACCCTGCTGCCGGTGGGCGTCGACCAGTGGCCGGTCAGCGTGTCCGGCAGTCTCGACGCCGAACTCCCCGCGGTCGACGCCGTGATGATGCTCCGCGTCCAGGCCGAGCGAATGAACGGTGGGTTCTTCCCGAGCGCCCGGGAATACTCGGTCCGGTTCGGGCTCAACGACCGGCGTCTGGGGTTGCTGCACGACGACGCGGTGGTCCTGCATCCCGGACCGATGCTGCGCGGCATGGAGATCGGCTACTCGGTGGCCGATTCGCCGAAGGCGACCGTGCTCGAACAGGTCCGCAACGGCGTGCACGTGCGGATGGCGGTCCTGTTCCGGCTGCTCGTCGGTTCCGATTCCGCGGGAGCCCACCTATGACCCACCACCACCGATGAACCCCCACCACACCGCCTCAGGAGTTCCGACAGTGAGCGCCACCACCGGATCCGTACCGCCGACCGGATCCGTTCTCATCAGAGCCGTCCGCCCATACGGCGAGGGAGACCCGATCGACGTTCTCGTCGTCGACGGCGTGATCACCGAGATCGGTTCCGCGGTCACCGCTTCCGAGGGCACCGAGGTCATCGACGGCAAGGGTGGCGTGCTGCTGCCCGGGTTCGTCGACCTCCACACCCACCTGCGGGAGCCCGGTCGCGAGGACACCGAGACGATCCGCTCGGGCTCGGCGGCCGCGGCGCTCGGCGGTTACACCGCCGTCTTCGCGATGGCCAACACCAGCCCGGTGGCCGACAACTCCACCGTCACCGACAACGTGTGGCGGTCCGGACGCGAGGTCGGGCTCGTCGACGTGTACCCCGTCGGCGCCGTGACCGTCGGTCTCGCGGGCAAGCAACTCGCCGAGATGGGCATGATGGCCGCCGGCGCCGCCGGAGTGCGGATGTTCAGCGACGACGGCAAGTGCGTCGACGATCCGCTCCTGATGCGCCGCGCGCTGGAGTATGCGACCGGGCTCGGCGTCCTGATCGCCCAACACGCGGAGGAGCCGCGGCTGACCATCGGTGCCGTGGCCAACGAGGGGCCGACGGCCTCGCGTCTCGGTCTGGCGGGCTGGCCGCGCGCCGCCGAGGAGTCCATCGTCATCCGCGACGCCCTGCTCGCGCGCGATGCCGGGGCGCGTATCCACATCTGCCACGCATCCACGGAGGGCACCGTCGAACTGCTGCGGTGGGCCAAGGACCAGGGCATCGCGATCACCGCCGAGGTGACGCCGCACCATCTGCTCCTCGACGACTCCCGGCTGGAGACGTACGACCCGGTGAACAAGGTGAATCCGCCCCTGCGCGAGGTCCGCGACAAGGAGGCGCTGCGGCAGGCGCTGGCCGAGGGGATCGTCGACTGTGTGGCCACCGACCACGCCCCGCACGCCGCCCAGGAAAAGTGCTGCGAGTTCGCCCAGGCCAAGCCGGGGATGCTCGGCTTGCAGACCGCGCTGCCGATCATCGTGGAGACCCTGGTGAAGCCCGGGCTGCTCGACTGGCGCGGCGTCGCGCGCGTCATGAGCGAGCGGCCCGCGCAGATCGTCGAACTCACCGATCAGGGCCGCCCGATCGAGGTGGGCGAGCCGGCCAACCTGGCCGTCGTCGATCCGGACACGTCGTGGGTGGTGCACGGTCCCGACCTGGCGAGCCTGTCGGCCAACACCCCGTTCGAGACGATGACCATGCCCGCCACCGTCACCGCAACCGTGCTGCGCGGCGTGGTCACCGCCCGCGATGGGCAGGTGACCCGATGACCACGAGGCCCAGGCGCGGACTGATCCCGGTGGTCCTCGCGGTGCTGGTGGTCGCCTCGGTGATCGCCTCGTTTCTCGGATACGGCAAAATCGTCTTCAACGCGTGGTTCATCGGCGTCGTCGCACTTCTGGCCATCGGGGTGATCTCGGTGTTCTACCTGCTGGCGACGGGGAACCGGAAGAAGACCGCGGCGCAGACGGACGTCATCGGTGACCTGCCGACGATCCCCGCCGACCCGGGTGCGGTGCTCAGAGGTCCAGATACCGGCCTCTACCTCGGCAGCACCATCGCGCCGAGCTGGCAGAACCGGGTGACCGTCGGGGACATCGGTGACCGCGCATCGTCGGTGCTGACCGAATTCGAGACGGGCATCCTCATCGCGCGCCAGGGCGCGAGTGACATCTGGATTCCGCGCGAGTCGGTCACCGTGGTCCGGACCGAGCGCGGTATCGCCGGCAAGGTGATGACCGCCGACGGCGTCCTCGCGATCCGCTGGGTCCTGCCCAGCGGCACCGAGATCGACTCCGGGCTGCGCGCCGACGACAAATCGATCTACCCCGGCTGGGTGAACGCCTTCGCCGGGCCGCATGACAGTGGACATGGGCCACAGGAACAAGGGGCACAGGAATGAACACAGCGGTCTTGGTGCTGGAGAACGGTCAGGTGTTCACCGGCCGGAGCTACGGCGCAGTCGGCGAGACCCTTGGCGAGGCGGTGTTCTGCACCGCGATGACCGGCTATCAAGAAACCCTGACCGACCCGAGTTACCACCGCCAGATCGTGGTGGCCACCGCGCCGCAGATCGGCAACACCGGCTGGAACACCGAGGACGGCGAGAGCACCGGTAGCGCCGGCAGCACCGGCGTCGACGGTGATTCGGGCAAGATCTGGGTGGCGGGCTACGCCGTGCGGAACCCCACCCGACGCGTCTCCAACTGGCGCGCGACGACCTCCCTCGAGGAGGAGCTGGACCGTCAGGGCATCGTCGGGATCGGTGGCATCGACACCCGCACCGTGGTCCGCATCCTGCGCGATCACGGGTCGATGAAGGCCGGTATCTTCTCCGGTCCGGCCCTGGCCGGCACCGACGAACTCGTCGCCCGCGTCCGCAACCAGCCGGACATGAAGGGCGCCCGGCTGGCCGACGAGGTCACCACCGACCGCGGCTACGTCGTCGAACCGCTCGACCAGCACCGCTTCACGGTGGCCGCGATCGATCTGGGAATCAAGACGAACACGCCGCGGATGTTCGCCGAACGGGGTGTCCGCACCCACGTCGTGCCGGCGACCGTCGCGCTCGACGCCATCGCCGACCTCAAGCCCGACGGGGTCTTCCTCTCGAACGGTCCCGGCGACCCGGCCACCGCCGACGACATCGTCGAACTGACCCGCGGGGTCCTCGGCCGGGACATCCCGTTGTTCGGCATCTGCTTCGGCAACCAGATCCTCGGCCGCGCGCTGGGCCGCTCGACCTACAAGATGAAGTTCGGGCACCGGGGCATCAACATCCCGGTCGTCGACCACGCCACCGGCAAGGTCTCGATCACCTCGCAGAACCATGGCTTCGCGCTCGAAGGCGAGGCGGGGGAGGAGTTCGACTCCGACTTCGGCCGCGCGCGGGTCAGCCACGTGTGCGCCAACGACGGCACGGTCGAGGGCGTCGAGCTGCTCTCCGGCCGCGCCTACTCCGTGCAGTACCACCCGGAGGCGGCCGCCGGCCCGCACGATGCCGCGTATCTGTTCGACAAGTTCGTCACCCTGCTCGAGGGCGACCGTGAGCAAGGAGCGAGTGCCTGATGCCGCGCCGCGAAGACATCAACCACGTCCTGGTCATCGGGTCCGGGCCGATCGTCATCGGTCAGGCCTGTGAGTTCGACTACTCCGGCACCCAGGCGTGCCGAGTGCTCAAGGCCGAGGGCCTGCGGGTCAGCCTGGTGAACTCCAACCCGGCCACGATCATGACCGACCCGGAGTTCGCCGACGCCACCTACATCGAGCCGATCACGGCCGAGTACGTGGAGAAGGTCATCGAGGCCGAGCGCGACGCCGGACACCCGATCGACGCCGTCCTCGCGACCCTCGGCGGTCAGACGGCCCTGAACACCGCCGTCGCCCTGCATGACCGCGGCTCGCTGGAGAAGTACGGCATCGAGCTGATCGGCGCCGACTTCGACGCCATCCAGCGCGGCGAGGACCGGCAGATGTTCAAGGACATCGTCGAGAAGGTCGGCGGGGAGAGCGCGCGGTCGCGCGTCTGTCACACGATGGACGAGGTCCGCGACACCGTCGCCGAACTCGGGTTCCCGGTCGTCGTGCGCCCGTCGTTCACCATGGGCGGCCTGGGCTCGGGGATGGCCTACGACGACGAGGATCTCGACCGGATCGCCGGCGGCGGTCTCGCCGCCTCGCCGACGGCGAACGTCCTCATCGAGCAGTCGATCCTCGGGTGGAAGGAATACGAGCTCGAGCTCATGCGCGACAACCGCGACAACGTGGTGGTCGTCTGCTCGATCGAGAACCTCGACCCGGTCGGCGTCCACACCGGCGATTCGGTGACCGTCGCCCCGGCGATGACGTTGACCGACCGCGAGTACCAGATCATGCGCGATCTCTCGATCGACATCCTGCGCGAGGTCGGTGTGGACACCGGTGGCTGCAACATCCAGTTCGCCCAGGACCCGCGCGACGGCCGCCTCGTCGTCATCGAGATGAACCCGCGGGTGTCGCGGTCGTCGGCGCTGGCGTCGAAGGCCACCGGTTTCCCGATCGCCAAGATCGCCGCGAAGCTCGCCATCGGGTACAGCCTCGACGAGATCGTCAACGACATCACCAAGGAGACCCCGGCCTGCTTCGAGCCGACGCTCGACTACGTCGTGGTCAAGGCCCCGCGGTTCGCGTTCGAGAAGTTCCCCGGTGCCGACGACACCCTCACCACCACGATGAAGTCGGTCGGCGAGGCCATGAGCCTCGGTCGCAGCTTCGCCGAGGCCCTCGGCAAGGTCATGCGGTCGCTGGAGACGAAGGCCGGCGGTTTCTGGGCCGAGCCTAACCGGCCCGATCCGTCCACCGTCGACCTCGCCGCGCTGCTCGAGGACGTCAAGACACCGCGGGACGGCCGGCTGTACAAGCTGATGCTCGCCTTCGAGGCCGGCGCGACGATCGAGGACCTCTACGAGGCCACCGCCATCGATCCGTGGTTCCTCGCCGAGATCGGCGGGATCGCCGCGCTCGGCGCGGAGATCCGCGATGCCGACACCCTGGACGAGACGCTGCTGCGCGAAGCCAAGTCCACCGGCTTCTCCGACCGTCAGATCGCCGCTCTGCGTTCGGACTTCGCCGACGAAGCGGCTGTCCGCGCCCACCGGATCGGGCTCGGTGTGCGGCCGGTCTACAAGACCGTGGACACCTGCGCGGCCGAGTTCGAGGCGAAGACGCCGTACCACTACTCGAGCTACGAACTCGACCCCGGCGCGACCAGCGAGATCGCCCCGCAGCCCGACCGGCCCAAGGTGCTGATCCTCGGCTCGGGTCCCAACCGCATCGGGCAGGGCATCGAGTTCGACTACTCGTGTGTGCACGCAGCGCTCACGCTGTCCGACGCCGGATACGAGACCGTCATGGTCAACTGCAATCCGGAGACGGTGTCCACCGACTACGACACCGCCGACCGTCTCTACTTCGAGCCGCTGACCTTCGAGGACGTGCTCGAGGTCTACCACGCCGAATCGCAGTCGGGCACCGTCGAAGGTGTCATCGTGCAGCTCGGCGGCCAGACGCCACTCGGTCTCGCACATCGTCTGGAGGAGGCGGGCGTGCCGATCGTCGGCACCAGCCCGGCCGCCATCGACCTCGCCGAGGATCGTGGCGAGTTCGGGAAGGTGCTGACCGAGGCAGGGCTCCCGGCCCCGGCGTTCGGTACCGCGACGAGCTTCGACGAGGCAAGGGAGACCGCGGGGCGGATCGGCTACCCGGTGCTCGTCCGGCCGTCGTATGTCCTCGGCGGCCGCGGCATGGAGATCGTCTACGACGAGAAGTCCCTGGAGGACTACATCTCTCGCGCGACCGAGCTGACCCCGGATCACCCGGTGCTGGTCGACCGGTTCCTCGAGGACGCGGTGGAGATCGACGTCGACGCCCTGTGCGACGGTGACGAGGTCTACATCGGCGGCGTGATGGAGCACATCGAGGAGGCCGGTATCCACTCCGGCGACTCGGCGTGTGCGCTGCCGCCGGTGACCCTCGGGCGCGCCGACCTCGAGATGGTGCGGACCTCGACCGAGGCGCTGGCCAAGGGCATCGGCGTGAAGGGGTTGCTGAACGTCCAGTACGCGCTGAAGGACGACATCCTCTACGTGCTCGAGGCCAACCCGCGTGCGAGCCGGACGGTCCCGTTCGTCTCGAAGGCGACCGCGGTGCCCCTGGCGAAGGCGTGCGCGCGGGTCATGCTCGGCGCGTCGATCGCCGACCTGCGGGAGCAGGGCATCCTGCCCGCCACCGGCGACGGCGGAGAGGCGCCCGCGACGGCTCCGGTCTCGGTGAAAGAAGCGGTCCTGCCGTTCAACCGCTTCCGGCGTCACGACGGCAGCGGGGTCGACAACCTGCTGAGCCCCGAGATGAAGTCGACCGGTGAGGTGATGGGGATCGACGCGGACTTCGGCCGCGCGTTCGCCAAGTCGCAGACCGCCGCCTACGGCTCCCTGCCGACCGGCGGCGCGATCTTCGTGTCGGTGGCGAACAAGGACAAGCGCGCGCTGATCTTCCCGGTCAAGCACCTCGCCGACCTCGGATTCGACATCCTGGCGACCGAGGGGACCGCGGACGTGTTGCGCCGCAACGGGATCAAGTGCGAGACGGTGCGCAAGCACTTCGAGGCGGCCGAGGGGCAGCGCACGATCGTCGACATCATCCGCGCCGGCGAGGTGACGATGGTCATCAACACCCCGTACGGCAATTCGGGTCCGCGCGTCGACGGCTACGAGATCCGCAGCGCCGCGGTGTCGGTGAACATCCCGTGCATCACCACGGTGCAGGGGGCCTCAGCCGCCGTGCAGGGCATCGAAGCCGCGATGACCGGCGACATCGGGGTGCGGTCACTGCAGAACCGCCACGCCGACCTGGCCGGCCGGTCGTGACCGACGCGTCCGGGTTCGGTGGCCGCTACACACGGGCGGTCGCCGAGCGCGGGCGTCTGTGCGCGGGGATCGATCCACACGCGGCGCTGCTCGAGGAGTGGGGCCTGTCGGTGGACATCGACGGACTGTCGGTGTTCGCCGACGCCTGCGTCGAGGCGCTGGGTCCGGTGGCGGCCGTCATCAAGCCCCAGATCGCGTTCTTCGAGCCGTTCGGGGCCGCGGGTTTCGCCGTCCTCGAACGCGTCGTCGCCGGCTGCCGTGACGCCGGGGCACTCGTCATCGCCGACGCCAAACGCGGGGACATCGGATCGACGATGGCCGCCTACGCGCAGGCCTGGCTGTCCGAGTCCTCGCCGCTGTGCGCCGACTCGGTGACCGCATCGCCCTACCTGGGATACGAATCCCTGCGCCCGGCACTCGATCTCGCGCGTCACGGCGAGCGGGGGGTCTTCGTGCTGGCGCGGACGTCGAATCCGGAGGGCGGCGACATCCAGCGGGCGCGGGCGGGGGAGCGGACGGTCGCACAGTCGATCGTCGACGCCGCTGCGGCCGAGAACGCCGACGGTACGGCGACGGTCGGTCTGGTCGTCGGGGCCACGCGCGAGCACGGCCTGGATCTGGCCGATCTGCGCGGCCCGATCCTGGCGCCCGGCCTGGGCGCCCAGGGCGCCACTCCCGCGGACCTGCCGATCGTGTTCGACGGGGCCGATCCAGCCTGGGTGCTGCCCGCCAGTTCCCGCGGCGTGCTCCGCGCGGGGCCGGACCCGGCCGCTCTGCGAGACGCATTCGTGCGTACCCGCGACGAGGTCGAGGCCGCGCTGGGCTGAGCCGCCGGTGGCGACTCCGCGCGCGTCACCCCACATGCCGACGACCGGGGTCTGCGCGACACGCGCGACGCCCCACCTCAATCGCAGAAATTCAGGTCACACCACTCGTGTCACACGCGTATCACCGCGTCCGGGGTCCGGACGCGGGTATTTCGCGTTGCTATCGAACCGCTGGTCGCGCGATGCTTCGCTGACCTGCGGAGATGGCGTAAAACACGTAGTCAGGGCGGTGGCGCGAACAGTGAATCGGTGCTGCGCCCGTGTGAACGCGCCGAGGGCCCTACAACATGAGAAAACACCGCGAAAACGGGGGGTCGCACTCGCAAATGCCTGCTCACGTCGGTACGGTCGCATTCGCCGCCAACATTTGATGGCGTCGGCCGGGTGCAGACCCGGCCGGCAGGCCGGCGATGGCGATCCAGCCGCGGTCGCACGGCAACAGCGCCTCGGACGCCCTCTGGGCGACCGATGCAGTCCCACTCGAGAACGAAAGACGGAGGAACCCCGTGGCCCTTCCCCAGTTGACCGATGAGCAGCGCGCCGCTGCGTTGGAGAAGGCAGCTGCCGCTCGTCGTGTCCGCGCGGAGCTCAAGGAGCGCCTCAAGCGCGGTGGCACCGATCTCCAGCAGGTGCTCAAGGATGCCGAGAACGACGAGATCCTGGGCAAGATGAAGGTCTCGGCCCTGCTCGAGGCCCTGCCCAAGGTCGGCAAGGTCAAGGCGCAGGAGATCATGACCGAGCTCGAGATCGCCCCGACCCGCCGCCTGCGCGGTCTCGGCGACCGTCAGCGCAAGGCTCTGCTCGAGAAGTTCAGCTCCTGAGCGTGAGCAACCGAACCGAATACGGCAGCGAGACGAACCCGTGGACCGGACGGTGAACAACCGCCCGGACCACGAGGGAACCGGACGCACGAGGGGTCGACTGATCGTTTTGGTCGGCCCCTCGGCCGTCGGCAAGTCCACCGTGGTCGCGAAGGTCTGCGCCGCGGTACCCGACGTCTACTTCAGCGTGTCGGCGACGACGCGCGACCCGCGGCCCGGCGAAGTCGACGGCCGCGACTACCACTTCGTCTCCGCCGGCGACTTCGACAAGATGATCGCCGCCGACGAGCTCCTGGAGTGGGCCGAGATCCACGGCGGCCTGCAGCGCTCGGGCACACCGATCGCACCGGTCCTGGCCGCACTGGAAGCCGGTAAGCCGGTTCTGGTCGAGGTCGACCTGGTCGGCGCACGCAATGTGGTCGCCCGGCTCCCCGAGGCGGTCACCGTCTTCCTCGCACCGCCCAGCTGGGACGAACTCGTCTCCCGACTGACCGGCCGGGCCACCGAGACCCCCGAGGCCATCGAGCGCCGGCTGGCCACCGCGCGCACCGAGATGGCCGCTCAGGACGAGTTCGACCACGTCATCGTGAACAGCGAAGTCGACCGCGCAGCCGATCAGTTGGTATCCTTGCTGGTCGGACCTGAACAGCCGGCCGCATCCGCGACCTGACCGGCCCTTTCCGACACCCAGACCTCGACGCAGGAGTTCGTGTGAGCACCCCGACCAATTTCGACATCACCGACATCGCCGACGCACCGGCCTACGACACGCCGTTGGGCATCACGAATCCGCCGATCGACGATCTGCTCGACCGCGCGTCGTCGAAGTACGCGCTCGTGATCTACGCGGCCAAGCGCGCTCGCCAGATCAACGACTACTACAACCAGCTCGGCGACGGCATCCTCGAGTACGTCGGCCCGCTGGTCGAGCCCGGCCTCCAGGAGAAGCCGCTCTCGATCGCCATGCGCGAGATCCACTCCGACCTGCTCGAGCACACCGAGGGCGAATAGCCCCGGCCCCCTGATGACGACAGCGACCGGAACCCGGCGGCGCGTCCTGATCGGCGTCGGCGGCGGGATCGCGGCCTACAAGGTCTGCTCGGTGATCCGGCACTTCACCGAGGCCGGCCACGACGTCCGTGTCGTGCCCACGCCGGCGGCGCTCGAGTTCGTCGGCAAGGCGACCTTCGAGGCGCTCAGCGGTAACCCGGTCTCCACGACCGTGTTCGACGACGTGGACGAGGTCGCCCACGTCCGTCTCGGACAGGGCGCCGATCTGGTGGTCATCGCCCCGGCCACCGCCGACCTCATGGCCCGCGCCGCCCAGGGACGCGCCGACGACCTGCTGACCGCCTCGCTGCTGACCGTCCGCTGTCCGGTGTTGTTCGTCCCGGCCATGCACACCGAGATGTGGGAGCACCCCGCGACCCAGGCCAACGTGGCGACGCTCCGGTCGCACGGCTCGATCGTGATGACCCCGGCGTCGGGGCGCCTCACGGGTACCGACTCCGGTCGCGGCCGGCTCCCGGATCCCCAAGAGATCGCACTGGTCGGCGAGCTGCTCCTCGACCGGTCCGATGCGCTGCCGTACGACCTCGCCGGCGTCCGCGTGCTGATCAGTGCCGGCGGCACCCGGGAGCCGCTCGACCCGGTCCGCTACCTCGGCAATCACAGCTCGGGCAAGCAGGGTTTCGCGCTGGCCCGCGCCGCGGCCCAGCGCGGCGCGAGCGTCACCGTCGTCGCCGGGTCCACCGCCGACCCGGGTGACCCGGCCGGTGTCTCGATCGTGCGGATCTCGACCGCCGAGCAACTCGCCGACGAGATGACCAAGCGCGCCGCCGACGCCGATGTCGTCATCATGGCCGCCGCGGTCGCCGACTTCCGCCCGGTCGCCGTCGCCGAGTCCAAGATCAAGAAGGGCGAGGAGGGGCCGGCGCCGATCCGGCTGACCACCAACCCCGACATCCTGCGCGGTCTCGTCACCGCCCGTGACGAGGGCCGGATCCCGCACGAGACCGTGATCGTCGGCTTCGCCGCCGAGACCGGCGACGAGACCGGCGGCGTCCTCGACCACGGTCGCGCGAAACTGGCCCGCAAGGGCTGTGACCTGCTCGTCGTCAACGCGGTCGGCGACGGCAAGGCCTTCGGGACCGAGGACAACACCGGCTGGTTGCTCGCCGCCAACGGCGATGAGACCGCATTGCCCTTCGGGTCGAAAACACTCATGTCGAGCCGGATACTTGACGAAGTGCGCCAACTGGTGCCTGATGGTCGGGGAGCTCGACCGACCGATTAGGTTGGATGTATTCACCCGGCCAGTCGGACCTGGCCGACACTGCCAGCGGCGCGTCGACCATCGACGCGCGTAGATCTCGAGAGGATCTGATGACCACCTCGTCACGCCTGTTCACGAGCGAATCCGTCACCGAGGGACACCCCGACAAGATCTGTGACGCGATCAGCGACTCGATTCTCGACGCCATCCTCACCGACGATCCGAAGGCGCGCGTCGCGGTCGAGACCCTCGTGACCACCGGACAGGTGCACGTCGCCGGCGAGGTCACCACGACCGCCTACGCCGACATCCCCAAGATCGTGCGCGACAAGGTCCTGGAGATCGGCTACGACTCCTCGACCAAGGGCTTCGACGGCGCATCGTGCGGCGTGAACGTCGCCATCGGTGCGCAGTCCCCGGACATCGCCGGTGGCGTCTTCAACTCGCACGAGAGCCGCAGCGGCATCTCGGAGGACGAGATCGACAGCCAGGGCGCCGGAGACCAGGGCCTGATGTTCGGCTACGCCACCAACGAGACCCCCGAACTCATGCCGGTTCCGATCGCGCTGGCCCATCGCCTGTCTCGCCGCCTCACCGAGGTGCGCAAGAACGGCACACTGCCGTACCTGCGCCCCGACGGCAAGACGCAGGTCACCATCGAATACGACGGCGACGCGCCGGTCCGTCTGGACACCGTGGTCCTGTCGACGCAGCACGCGGCCGACATCGACCTCGACAACCTCCTCGCCCCGGACATCAAGAAGCAGGTCGTCGACGCGGTGCTCGCCGAGATCGACCTGCCGACCCTCGACACCACCGACTACCGCCTCCTGGTCAACCCGACGGGCAAGTTCGTCCTGGGCGGCCCGATGGGTGACGCCGGCCTGACCGGTCGCAAGATCATCGTCGACACCTACGGCGGCATGGCCCGCCACGGTGGTGGCGCATTCTCCGGCAAGGACCCGTCGAAGGTCGACCGCAGCGCGGCCTATGCGATGCGCTGGGTCGCCAAGAACGCGGTGGCCGCGGGACTGGCCAACCGCATCGAGGTCCAGGTCGCCTATGCGATCGGCAAGGCCGCCCCGGTCGGTCTGTTCGTCGAGACCTTCGGCACCGAGAAGGTCGATCCGGCCGTCATCGAGCGCGTCATCAAGGAGAACTTCGACCTGCGTCCCCTCGCGATCATCCGCGACCTGGACCTGTTGCGCCCGATCTACGCGCCGACCGCCGCCTACGGCCACTTCGGCCGCACCGACGTCGACCTGCCGTGGGAGCGGACCGACCGCGCGGAGAAGCTGCGGGCCGCCGCGGGTCTGTAGACCCTCTGCGGAAGTACTCTCGCTGACACCCAAAGGAGCACGGGTCCCGGCCGCTGAGCTGCCGGTGGCCCGTGTTCTGCCTGTTCTGGGACTCGCGCACCTCGACCGGCCCTTCGACTACCTGATCGACGTCGACCAGGACGAGGCCGCGCAGCCCGGTGTGCGCGTCCGCGTGCGATTCTCCGGCCGGCTCGTCGACGGCTACCTTCTCGACCGCATCGAGAAGAGCGATCACCCCGGCAAGCTGGGCTGGCTCGACCGGGTCGTGTCCGCGGAACCGGTCCTGACCCCGCAGCTGGCAGCGCTGTGTCGCGCGGTGGCCGACCGGTACGCGGGCACCATGGGTGACGTCGTGCGTCTGGCGATCCCGCCGCGGCACGCGCGCACGGAGAAGGAGACGACACCGGAGCCGGCTGCCGTCGTCGAGACCCCCGAGCTCACCGACTGGCACCGGTATCCGCTCGCCGACTCCTACATCGAGAATCTCGTCGACGGTCATCCGCGCGCTGTCTGGCAGGCCCTGCCGGGGGAGGAGTGGCCGCGTCGTCTCGCCGAACTCGCCGCGGCAACGCTCGCGGCCGGGCGCGGGTGCATCCTCATCGTCCCCGATCAGCGGGATCTCGACCGCGTGTGGGCCGAGTGTGAGCCGCTGATCGGCGATCGTGGTGTCGCGCTCTCGGCCGGCCTCGGGCCCACCGCGCGCTACCGCCGATGGCTGGCCGTGCGGCGCGGCGCCGCGCAACTGGTGATCGGGACCCGCAGTGCGGTGTTCGCACCGGTCGCCGATCTCGGCCTCGTCGTCGTGTGGGATGACGGCGACGACAGCATGTCGGACCCGCGGGCCCCGTATCCGCACCCCCGCGAGGTGGCGGTGCTGCGCTCGCACCACGAGCGATGCGGACTACTGCTCAGTGGTTTCGCCCGCACCGCCGAGGCACAGGCGCTGGTCGCGTCGGGCTGGGCACACGATCTCGTCGCCGATCGCTCGACCGTCCGTGCCCGGAGCCCGCGCGTCCAGGCGATCTCCGACGACGACCGCCAGATCGCACGCGACCCCATGGCGAGGTCGGCGCGCATCCCCGAAGTCGCCTTCGACGCGGCACGCTCGGCGTTCGCCGCCGATCGTCCGGTCGTGTTCAGCGTCCCGCGCCGGGGATATGTGCCATCGCTGGCGTGCACGCGCTGCCGGGAACACGCCCGCTGTCGCGCCTGTCACGGCCCTCTCCAGCTCGACGCCGACCAACGGCTGAGCTGTCGATGGTGTGGGCGTCCCGAACGGTCCTTCCGCTGCGCGGAGTGCGGCAACACCTCGGTACGTGCGACGGTCACCGGTGCGCGCCGGACCGCCGAAGAACTGGGACGCGCGTTCGCCGGTGTGCCGGTGCTGACCAGCGGGGGCGACACGATCCTCGACGAGATCGAACCCGGCGCGCGGCTCGTGGTCGCGACACCGGGCGCCGAGCCGGTCGCGCCGGGCGGGTACGGCGCGGCGATCGTCGTCGACACCTGGGCACAGCTGGACCGTGCGGACCTGCGTGCCGAGGAGCATGCGGTCCGGCGCTGGATGGGACTGGCCGCGATGGTCACGCCGCACGGTGAGGGCGGTCGCGTGGTGATCGTCGCCGACTCCTCGCTGGCACCCGTGCAAGCGCTGATTCGGTGGGACCCGGTGGGATTCGCAACGATCCAGCTGCGGCAGCGGGTGGAACTCGGCTTTCCGCCTGCGGTCACGATGGCCTCGGTCGACGGGCCGACCGGGGTGATCACGGACTTCGTCGAGCATCTCGACCTGCCGACCGACGCCGACGTTCTCGGGCCGGTGCCGCTCCCCCCGGGGGTGCGCCCGCCCGCGGGGAGCGCCGAGTGGGAGGCCGCCACCCCCGAGGACATGGACCGGGACGAGATGGATCGCATCCTGGTGCGGTTGCCGCGCAAGCACGGACGGCTCCTCGCCGAAGCGCTCGTCGCGGGTCAGGTGCGCCGCAACACGCATCGACAGACCGGGCCGATCCGGGTGCAGATCGACCCGCCTACGATCGGATGAATGCGCATCGTTTTCGCCGGGACCCCCGAGGTCGCCGTGCCGTCGTTGCAGGCCCTCATCGACTCGCCGTCGCATGAGGTGGTCGGGGTCATCACCCGCCCCGACGCGGTGTCCGGTCGCGGCCGCAAGGTGATGCGGTCTCCCGTCGGTCTGCTCGCCGACGAGCACTCGCTCGAGGTGATCACCCCGCGTCGGTTGTCCGAGCCGGAGGTCGACGACGTGCTCCGGCGCTGGGCTCCCGACTGCGGTGCCGTCGTGGCCTACGGCGGCCTCGTGCCTCCCGGACTACTGGACCTCCCGCAGCACGGGTGGATCAATCTGCACTTCTCGGTCCTGCCCGCCTGGCGGGGTGCGGCTCCGGTCCAGGCCGCCATCGCGGCCGGCGACGAGGTGACGGGCGCCAGCACGTTCCGGCTCGAGAAGGGCCTCGACACCGGCCCGGTCTTCGGTGTGCTGACCGAGACCATCCGGCCCACCGACACCAGCGGCGACATCCTGGCACGGCTGGCCGACGCCGGCTCGGGGTTGTTGCTGTCCACCCTCGACGGCCTCGCGGCGGGCGAGCTCGCCCCCGAACCACAGCCGACGACGGGTGTGAGCCACGCACCCAAGATCGACGTCGACGACGCGAAGGTCCGCTGGGACCTGCCGGCGCACATCATCGATCGCCTGATCCGCGCATACACCCCCGCGCCCGGACCGTGGACGAGTCTCGACGAGGCGCGGATCAAGGTCGGGCCGGTGTCGGTCGTCGCGTCGACCGACGATCCCGGCCTGCCCGAGGCGGTCGCCGGTGGTGCCCTCGCGCCCGGTGTGCTCGCGGTCACCAAGAAGGCGGTGTTCGTCGGAACAGGTTCGCAGCCGGTCACACTCGGCACCGTGCAGCCACCGGGGAAGAAGCCCATGCCCGCGGCCGACTGGGCGCGCGGTGCGCGTCTGACCGACGGGACGGTCCTGGGATGAGCGGCAAACTCCGGCAGAAGGATCTGGATCCCGCGCGCGTTGCTGCCCGCGACACCCTTCGCGCGGTACGTGAACGCGACGCCTACGCCAACCTGGTTCTGCCGAAGATGCTGCGGGACAGGAAGATCGACGGACGCGACGCCGCCTTCGCCACCGAACTGGCCTACGGTGCCGCGCGGGCGCAGGGTCTGCTGGACGCCGTGATCTCCTCCGCCGCGAAACGGCCCGTCGCCGACATCGACGGCACGGTTCTCGACGTCCTGCGTCTGGGCACCTATCAGCTGCTGCGGACGAGGGTCGGCGCCCACGCGGCGGTGTCCACGTCGGTCGATCTGGTCCGATCCGAGAACGGGATGGGGCCCGCCGGTTTCGTGAACGCGGTGCTGCGCAAGGTGTCGCAGAAGGACGAGGACATGTGGGTGGAAGAGCTCGCCCCGTCGCCCGCGGACGATCTCGTCGGCTACCTCGCCTTCCAGTACGCGCATCCGCGATGGATCGCGGAGGTGTTCCGCGATGCGCTCGGCGGCTCGGCGGGACAACTGCAGGCGGCGCTGGCCGCCGATGACGAGCGACCACCGGTGCATCTCGTGGCGCGTCCGGGGCTCATCACCGCCGAGGAACTCGCTCTCACCAGCGAGGGCGAGGTCGGCGACTACTCGCCGTACTGCGTGTACCTGCCGGGTGGCGATCCCGGCGACGTCGCCGCGATCCGCGAGGGATACGCGGGTGTCCAGGACGAGGGCAGCCAGCTGATCGCCCGTGCGGTGACCGTGGCGGAGGTCGCCGACGACGCCGGGCGGTGGCTCGACATGTGCGCCGGTCCTGGCGGGAAGGCCGCACTCATCGGTTCGCTCGCCGAGATCGACGGTGCCCGACTCGATGCGGTCGAGGTGTCCGAGCATCGTGCCGGCCTGATCCGCAAGGTCGTGGCCGACCTGCCGGTGACCATCCATGTCGCCGACGCCCGGTCCAGTGGACTCGACGCCGGTTACGACCGGATCCTGCTCGACGCCCCGTGCTCGGGCCTGGGCTCGCTGCGCCGGCGACCCGAATCCCGGTGGCGCCGGACCACTGCCGACGTCGACGAACTCGTCGTCCTCCAGAAGCAGTTGCTCACCGAGGCGCTGCGCCTGGTGAAACCCGGTGGTGTCGTGGTCTATTCGACGTGTTCGCCGCACCCGGCCGAGACGACTGCGGTGGTGGCCGATGTGGTGGCGTCGATCGACGGTGTGCGTCAGCTCGATGCGCGCCCGCTCGTGACGGTGGGCAAGCTCGGCCCGGATCTGTTGGGCGACGGCCCTCACGTACAGCTCTGGCCACACGTCCACGGCACTGACGCCATGTTCCTGGCGGCGTTGACGCGGGACTGACGACCACGACCGAGCCCGGTCCGGTCGGTCAACGTGTGCACAAGGCAGAGACTTCGGAGTCGTCCTGGGGTAGTCTGCGATCGCGTTTTCGCAACTGGCAGAGAGCCTGCGTGCGCTCGGACGGGGGAAATGGTGGGCGAACGGTTTGCTGTGGACGAGGTCGGCACGATCTACGAGGTCGGAGCCACGCTCGCGCAATGTGGTTCCGAGATCGGAAGTCTCTGGGCGACTGAAAGGCCCTGGTTTCTGCAGTGCGCGGCCCAGTCGTAAAAGCCATTCTCGACGTGTCCGCGCCAGAAACCAAGCTTGAGATGTGGGGCTCCCTCCTGGGCAGGCAGCGCCAATGCGGAGCTGTCAGCTCTCGACAACCAAGTCTTCAAGACCATGTCGACGGAGGCCCAATACGTCCAGATGTCGGAGGGCCATCTTCGTGCACATCCCGATCTCGTTGACGACCCGAATTTTCGACGTATGTTTCCCGGCCGAGGGGAGGCGTTCTTTGAAGCGCTACGCGCCGGCGATACGTTGCCGCCGAACTCGGTGGACATCGGCAAGGTCCCAGAATTCATGTTGAATCTCCCGGGCGTCGAGATCGATAACTACAGCACCCTGTACGACCCGCAATTCGACCGAGCCAGGACCGCGACCGAGCATCGGGAGGGCTGGTGACTGTGGTCGTTTCGCCACGCGCAGCCAGAACCGGCGTCGGGTTGTTCCTGGTCCTGGCAGTCCTTGCCACGTCAACCGGGTGTGGCGAGAACGATCCGCCTCTCTCGGAGTCGTCGTCGGTGGCACCGTCGGCGGATCATCTGCCGCCGCGGTACGACGTCGCCTTCCGTTGGGCGCCGACCGATGTCGTCGACCTGCATGATCCGACGGGCACCTTCGTGCGGGCCTTCGTCGAATCGTTTGAGTTGGCGTTCGCCGGTCGATCTCCGGAGTGGGGCTATCCGGGGTTCAGGGAGGCTGCACCAGGGGACATCGACTCCCTCGTTGCTGGTCGGCTCGTGTCCCCGAGCTACTCGACAGACCTGGCCGGCACCTATTTTTTCCGTCCTCTCAGGCGCGAGGACGACGGGTTGTTCACGACCATGGTGCTGTGCCGAAGCGATGTTCAATCCGTGCGTAAGAATCCCGAGGACCCTTCTCGCGAATGGCTGAACACGAGTTACCCGGAGTGGACCTTCCCCGCTGTCATCCGGTTCGAACGCACGCCTGGCGCACTTCCGGCGGTCGACCGGGGTGGGACAGCCAGAGGTGCCAACCGAGACGTGTTCGGCGCGTGGCGCGTTGTCGATTACATTCGCCAATCCGTCGGCGGCAGGCGCTACATCAACGATGAGGCGGAGTGCGACCGAATCGGGAGGAACGCTGAAATTCCGCGACAGCCGAACGATTTCGCGCCGCGACCATGGCCGGCTATGGAGCCGTCACCCGGTTGGCAGATATTTCCATCGGCCTAGGGCTGACCATCGTGGCGTCGTCAAACAAGACGAAGTCCGCGACGGCAATTGTCATTGTGGGGCTTTGTGTTCCACCAGGTCGGCGAGTGCGGCGGTGACCGACCCCCAGCCGTCGTAGAAGCCGAGCTCGTCGTGGTGGTTCCGGTCGGCCGGGCTCCCATGGCGTACCACGACGCTGTACTCGGTTCCGTCCGCGTGCTCGGCGAGGGTGATCTCGGCCGTCATCGGGACCGGCGCGGGGTCGGCGGGCCGCCACGAACTGTCGACGGCATTGGTGAACACCAAGCGCTCGTAGGCTTCCGCAACCAGGAAGACGGCGTCCATGTGCGGGACGAAAGTGGTTCCGTCCTCGCTCATCCGGGTCACGAGCGCGCCACCCGGTGTGGCTTCGAGGCGGTCGACGCGGGTGACCGTCGGAGCCGGCGTCCACCATTGTGCGAATTGCTCCGGCCGGGTCCACGCATCCCAGATACGTTCTCGCGGAGCGCGGATCACCCGGCGCAGGATCAGGTCGAGTTCGGGGTCGATCATGGTGTCTCCTCGGTGTCGGTGTCGGTGACGAAGTGTTCAAGACGGTCGGTGCGCTCGGTCCAGGCAGTGCGCTGATGGTCCAGCCAGGTGGACAATCGACGCAGCCGCCGTCGGTCGAGCGTGCACATCCGCGTCCGGCCGACTTTCCTTGTCAGAACCAAACCGCTGTCTTCCAAGACGCGTAGGTGCTTCATGAACGACGGCAGGGTGATGGGGAAGGGGTCGGCGAGTTCGCCGACACTGGCCGGGCCACGCCCCAGGCGTTCGACGACGGCGCGACGCGTCGGGTCGGACAGGGCGCCGAAGATCTCGTCCAAAGGAGTAGAACTATGTGCCATGTGGCTAAGTGTTACAGACTCCATCACTGAACTCAATGGCTAAGTGAAAAGTTGGTGCTGAGGTTGTGGAAAGTAGCGTCGCATGTGCGGTTTTCCGCGTATGATCGAATGCATGTACGAGACGGTGCCGGATACAACAGAACGCTTGGCTACCGATCACCTCCGGTCGATCGTGAGTGGTCTGTCGGCCATGCCCGCAGGTGTCGACGAGTCGGAGTCGGTGGATCGGCTCACTCTTCTCGAGGAGATCAAGTCGGCGTGCACGGCGGCCCAGGTGCGTGAGACCGCCAATCTCGATGACCTGCGCGCGGCGCACGAGGCCGCGCAGAACGTCCCTCACCAGCGACGCGGGCGTGGCCTGGCTGCCGAAGTGGGTCTGGCGCGTAAGGTGTCGCCTCGCAAGGGAAGTCAGTGCCTCGGGTTCGCCCGCGCCCTGGCGTACGAGATGCCGCACACTCTGGCGGCACTCACCGCGGGAGTCCTCACCGAGTGGCGGGCAACGATCCTGGTGCGCGAGACCGCCTATCTGATACGTGAATCGCGCGAAGAGATCGACCGCCGCATCTGTGGTGATCCCGCGGTGCTGGTGGGTATGTCCGATCGCGAGATCGAGGCGCTCGCCAAACGACACGCTTACGAGTTGGAACCAGAAGCGGTGGTGGCTCGGAAGGCGAAGGCCGAGAAGGATCGTCGCGTCACCGTTCGGCCCGCGCCGGATCTGATGACGCAACTGTCGGCGCTGCTGCCGATGGCGGAAGGGATCGCGGTGTACGCCGCGCTCAAGAAGCACGCCGACTCGGTGTCCGCGTCCGATGGCCGCTCTCATGAGCAAGTCATGGCCGACACCCTCGTCGAGCGTGTCACCGGCCGCTCGGTTGCGGAGCCGACGCCGATCGCGGTGAATGTCGTTCTGTCCGAACAGAGCTTGTTGGGCCTGGCGGATACGGCCGCGGACGTGTCGGGGTACGGTCCGGTCCCGGCGACCGTCGCGAGACTCCTGATAGCCGATTCGGTAGACCCCGAGGGTGAGACCGCGTCGACACTGCGCCGCCTGTACGCCCGACCATCCGACGGGGCCCTGGTCGCGATGGAATCTCGATCGCGGGCTTTCCCGCCCGCACTTGCCCGTTACATACGTCTACGAGACCAGCGGTGCCGGACCCCCTATTGCGGTGCGCCGGTCGCGGAGATCGACCACGCGGCACCGCACCGACGCAGGGGGCCGACCAGCGCGGTCAACGCAGACGGGACCTGCGTGCTCCACAACCGCGCCAAGGAAGCGCCCGGCTGGTTCTACAACGTGAAGATGGTGGGCGGGGTACGCGTGATCGACGTGATCACCCCGACCAAGGCCCGACATCGGAGCGTTGCCCCGCCCGCGATCGGGCATCAGCCGGCAACATGGAGCGGCGTCGAAACGCGCCTGATCCAGATACTCGCTGCCTCCTGATTGTGGATGGCGGACGGACGGCAGCGTGATGTCGTACTAGGTTGTTCGTGGTGGCGGTGTGCCACGTCGTGGACTGATGCAGACTCGGGGGGTTTGTATGGCTGAACGGTTTGGTGTCGAGGAACTGGGTGTCATCACCGGCGTCGGCGATGCGCTGGCTCGATGCTCGTCGGAGACGCGAGCCCTGTGGACCGGGAAGTCCGCCTTCGGCGACGCTTCGGGTGCGATGCCGGCCTCGGCGATCGGTGCGGCGTGCTCAGGTAAGGACGACACTGTTCGCACGTTGTTGGGCCGGGCGGCAGCGAGGATGGACCAGGTGTCGCAGACCTGCTATCAAGCGGCGGGCGACGTCGCCGACACCGAAGAGTCACTGGCCAGTGGCTTCCGTGCGATCAGCGAGTTCTGATGTCGCGTCCGTCGCGTTCCGTCGTCAACGGGTGGGACCTGATGTCCCTGGACGCTGCGGCGAACGCACTCGACGCCGGGGTGGATGGTCTTCGGAAACAAACGCAGGCGATGGCGGATGCGCCGATGAGGGCCGGCGACTCGAAGGGGTGGGTCGGCGCATCGCAACTCGGATGTGAAGCCCGCGCCGGCTCAGATCGAGTCGAGATCAACAAACTGGGCGCCGATCTCACCCACGCTGCCAACGTCCTGCGAAACACTTCGTCAGCGATCAGCCCGAATCGCACCACGGCGCTGCTTCGCGCGCTCGGCCTCGAACGCGACAGGTTCAGCGTTGCCGACGACTGGACGGTGCGCGACACCCGCGACTATGCGGCCGAACTGGCGGACGTGGAGGTCGGAAGCGCAACGGAGCGTTCGATTCTCGACGCTCGGGCCGCGCGCGCCGAGGAGGCGAGGACGGCGACACTCTCGCTCCAATCCCTGGCCGATCAGATGGGCGAGGACGACCGTAACGGGGCGCGAGTTCTCTCGGCGGCCTTCGGCGATGCCGAAGGAAACGCGCCCCTGGCGTCGAGCTACTCACCGGGCCAGGCGAGTATCGACGTCCAGGCCATCATGAGTGGAACCGCCACGAAAGAGCAGAAAGACCGGTTCTTCCGCGCCACCGGCCTCACCCCGGAACAATCCGCGGCGTTGGCGCGCGGCGACCACGCCGTCATTCCCAAGGAGCAGTTCGACTATTTGAAGGCGATCTACACGCCGAGTTGGGGTGGCGGTCCCGACGGGCAGCCGTTGTCCCTCGGCGCCTTGGAGTCGTTCGGCGACAAGTACACCGGCGCCGAGCGAGAAAGTCTGAAACAGAGTCTCGCCGACGGTGTGTACATGCTCGGCAACCGCCACCTGCGGACCGAGCAGACCGACTCGAACGTGTTCGCCGAGATCTGGGGGACGAATGCTCCGTTCGTCACCGGCGGATTGAACCAACTCCCGGCGCCCCTACGTGACGTGTTGAGCAGTCCCGCCGCAAGCAAAGGGCACGTGACAGTTCCGGATTCGGGCCCACACTCCGGTGGCCACAGGTCGGTTACCGATCTGAAGACCTTCGATGACCTCAAGACAGTGATGGACATCCTCGAGCACCGTTCCGTCGACTCCCCGGGTGGAATGTACGGCTCGGAGTCCGTTCAGCTGGGAAGCGACGTCGACCGAGCGTTGATGGTTCGAGCCGGTGAGCTGGCAGCGTTCTCTGGCGGTGAGCTCGTGTCGAATCCGGGATTCTTCGACCACAACGACGTGTCCAAGAACGAACTCGAAGGTCTCATGATCCGGATGCTCGACGTTGCAGGCAGTGATCACATCGCGGTACACGATGCGGTGATGTCTGCGACCGGTGGCCAGGTGAGCAATTCGATGCCCTCATCGTTCGACCTCACAGGCACCGAACGGTCCTTCAAGGACGCTGAAGTCCTCAAACACCTGTTGACGTTCGACTGGACCGACAAGGCGGGGCACGAGAACGACGGCATCAACAGACTCTTCAACTGGATGCCCGGTGCGGCCTACGCACCCGACGGCAGTCTTCCTGAAGCTGTGCTCGAAAGCCAGCGTGCGGGCAGTATCTCGACCGCGCTGGCGCAGTACTTCGGCGACAACAAAGATGCGCTCATCGACATCGGAGAGAGGAAGCCGGCGCTGGGCGAACTCAATCCCGAGCTGACGCGCACGTTGGCCTCCGCGATCGGCTCGCACACCGCTGTTCTGGCGGGCGCCGATCCCGAACTCTTTCACACGCATGGTGTGTCGAAAGTTGACGTGAACGACCTGAAAGCAACCTTCGAGATCCTCAATTCTGATGCGACCGCGGGAAGAACAGTCAACTCCCTGACCGCCCTGCAGATCGACGTCATGCAGCAGGAGTTCGGCAAGAACCCGCACGACTACGGGCTCGGCGAAGTCACCGGACGGTTGGAAGGAGCCATGATCGGCGGATTGGACGCGCACATCGAGGAAACGAAGATCGACGGCAGGCACCTGGCAGCCCACGACGCGGCGGTCGCGGGCGCCATGTTCGACAGTGCGAAGACGCTTCTCACCGCCGTTCCGGGCCTCGATCCCGCTGTCAAGCTGCTCATCGACACCGCGGCGCCACAGGTGAAGCTGGATCTGTCCGGGCTACCGACCGACCCGGACACGATCAAGGCCGACCCGGAAATTCAGCAGCTGCGCAAAGACATGTTCGACGACGATGTCAATCCCAACGCAAAATACGTGCAGATTCTCGCAGGATACTTCGAGGCCCACCCGGAACTGGCGGATGATCCCGGCTTTCGGGATCTGTTCTCGGGTGACAGCAACGCAGATTTCGACGAAATGAAGCGGACCGGTGTAATGGCTAGCGTCACTAGCGAGAGCCGGGCCGGAACGTTCATTCAGCAGAAACTCGCTTCGGATATCAACTCTTTCGCACTACGGCACAACGAGAACCTAGAAGATGTGTACAAAAGGTAGGCGCATCGCAGGAATTGCTGCCAAAAAAGTCCGTGGCCTGCACTTGACGGTGCTGCTTCTCATGGTCCTTTCAGTAGCTGGTTGTTCCAGCACTTCGTCACACAATGAGCAGCCGACGAACAGTTCTGCCGTCGCTCCGGCAGGAAAGCGCTTGCCGCCTGATCTGGACATGTCCTTCCGCTGGATTCCTACGAACGTTCTCGGCCTCGAGACCCCGGAAGGGTCGTTTGTCCGGGCGTACACGGAGTCATTCGAACTTGCCTTTGAGGGGCAGTCGATGGAATGGGGATATCCCGGCTTCGCGGCGGCATCGCCCCCAGGCACCGACGAGCGAATCCGCTTGGTGGCGAGCGACAGTCAAACAAGCAGGGTGGTAAACACGCTGTTTCTGCGGCCTCTGCGTCGCGAAGACTCCGATGACCGGAGTCGGTTGATTGTGTGCCGCAGCGAGCTATTGTCCATTGAGCAACGGTCCGATGGCGGGGGCGTCACGTGGCGCAATATCGGGAATCGCTGGGCTTATCCAATCACGATCGAGTTCGTCCGCACGGGCGAGAGGTTGCCGCCTGCTGATCAGCACGGCCCTCAGACCACACCCTTCACGTCGATGTTCGGCAGCTGGCAGGTCTCGTTCTTCGATCGCTTGGGAATGGGTCCAGAGAATCGAGCCGACCATATCGCGTGCAACGCCTTGCCGCCGAACCCCGACCTTCCGAGAGTCGGGGTCGAGACGGGACCGGAGCCGTGGCCGGTACTACCGCCGTCTCCCGGCTGGCCGGCGAACGGTCTCTGAGACTGCCGAGGGCTTTCGTCCGTGGACAGGGCCGCGCCCTACACTTGTCGACCATGTGCACCGCCGGTACCGCGCCCATGATCGCTCCCTCCATCCTCTCCGCGGACTTCGCGAACCTCGCGGCCGAGGCTGCTGCCGTGGCGCGGCCGGGCGAGACCCGCGCCGACTGGCTGCACGTCGATGTCATGGACGCACACTTCGTGCCGAACCTGACCCTGGGACTCCCGATCGTCGAGAGCCTGCTGAAAGCCACCGACATCCCGCTCGACTGCCACCTGATGATCGAGAACCCCGAGCGCTGGGCGCCGCCGTATGCCGAGGCCGGTGCACACAACGTCACCTTCCACGCCGAGGCCACGGAGAATCCGATCGGCGTCGCCCGTGACATCCGCACCGCGGGGGCGAAGGCGGGACTCTCGATCAAACCGGGGACCGCGCTGGAGCCGTACCTGGAGATCCTGCGTGACTTCGACACCCTGTTGATCATGAGCGTGGAGCCGGGCTTCGGGGGGCAGAAGTTCATCCCGGAGGTCCTCGAGAAGGCCCGCGCCATCCGGAAATTCATCGACTCCGAGGATCTGCGGCTCCTCGTCGAGATCGACGGCGGCATCAACGCCGACACCATCGAAGAGGCCGCCGAAGCCGGGATCGACTGCTTCGTCGCCGGTTCGGCCGTGTACGGTGCGGACGACCCCGGACAGGCCGTCGCCGCGCTCCGCGAGTCGGCCGCCACCGCCCGGGCTCAGAACCAGGGCTGACCGATGGACATCGCCGCCGCCATGGATCGCGCGATCAGCGCATCCCGGGAGGCGATGGGGATCAGCTCACCCAACCCGCCCGTCGGCGCGGTCATCCTCGCCGCCGACGGCACCGTCGCCGGCATCGGCGCGACCCGGCCACCCGGCGGGCCGCACGCCGAGGTGATGGCCCTGCGAGCCGCGGGCGAGGCCGCGCGCGGCGGCACCGCGATCGTCACCCTCGAACCCTGCAACCACACCGGCCGCACCGGCCCGTGCGCACAGGCCCTCGTCGAGGCGGGCGTCGCCGAGGTCCACTACGCGGTGAGCGATCCCAACCCGGTCGCCGCCGGCGGAGCCGACACGCTCCGGGCCGCCGGGGTGCGCGTCACCGGGGGAGTCGCGGCCCACGACGCCGAGAACGGCCCGCTCCGCCCGTGGCTCACCCGGCAGCGTCTCGGCCGACCCCACGTCACCGCGAAGATCGCATCGGGGATCGACGGCCGGATCGCCGCGCCCGACGGCACCAGCCAGTGGATCACCGGCCCGCGAGCCCGCGACCACGCGCACTCACAGCGCGCCCGGATCGACGCCATCGTCATCGGCACCGGTACCGCGCTGGCCGACAACCCGACCCTCACCGCGCGCACGGCCGACGGCACATTGTACCCGCATCAACCGGCCCGCGTCGTTCTCGGCCATCGCGATCTCCCCGCCGACGCCCGCCTCCGGGAGCCCGTTGGTGGCCCGCTGATCCAGGTCGACTCCCACGACCCCGCCGACGTCCTCGCGGCACTGCCCGACGCGCTGTGGGTGCTGGTCGAAGGCGGACCGTCCATCCTGGGGGCGTTCTTCGCGGCCGGACTCGTCGACGAGGTGGACGCCTACGTCGCCCCGCTGGTGCTGGGCGCCGGTCGCAGTTCGGTCGAGATCCCCGGGGTGACCACCCTCGACGGCGGCCTGCGGTTCAGCACGAGATCGGTGACCCGGCTCGGCGAGGACATCCTCGTCACGCTGGCACGACCGTCGACCACCTCGCGCGACAACTGAGGGCACGACATGTCGGCGACGCTTTTCACTCACCGGAATCGCAATGCGACTGACTTCCCGGACCGTGCTAGCGTCGATGTCACCAGTTCTCGGGGCGGGGTGAAATTCCCCACCGGCGGTGATGAGGGTGCGGTGGATCCGCATCGTCCAGCCCGCGAGCGCCTGCCACCAGGCAGGGACAGCAGATTCGGTGCGAATCCGAAGCCGACGGTCACAGTCCGGATGCGAGAGAACAGGCGACACAAGGCCGCCCTGTCTGCTCCGAGCGAGCAGGAGGAGTGCGTGTTCACCGGAATCGTGGAAGAACTCGGCGTCATCGCCGACCGCGAGGATCTCTCCGACGCCGCCCGATTCACCGTGCGCGGCCCAGTGGTCACCGCCGACGCCGGCCACGGCGACTCGATCGCCGTCAACGGCGTGTGTCTGACCGTCGTCGACCTCCGTCCCGGTGAGTTCACCGTCGACGTGATGGGCGAGACGCTGCGCCGCAGTTCGCTGTCCGACCTCGCCGCCGGGAGCACCGTCAACCTCGAGCGCGCCATGCCCGCGAACGGTCGATTCGGCGGCCACATCGTCCAGGGACATGTCGACGGCACCGGCACGATCGCCGCGGTCAGCCCGTCGGAGAACTGGACGGTCGTACGGATCGCCGTACCCGCCACGCTCACGCGCTACCTCGTCGAGAAGGGATCGATCACCGTCGACGGTGTGTCACTCACCGTGTCGGCGGTCGGCGGATCGGGCGACGACTCCTGGTTCGAGATCTCCCTGATCCCGACGACCCTCAACGAGACCAACCTCGGCGCCGCCCGACCCGGCACCGTGGTGAACCTCGAGGTCGACGTCATCGCCAAATACGTCGAGCGCCTTCATCTGGGTTCGGACACGACTGGTACTCCTGATGTTGCGGGGGCGAAATGAGCACAACGAGTGAGGTTCTGATGAGCGAGTCGCCACAAGACGGTGAAGACGTGACCGCAGCCGAGGGGACCGGCGTCGCGTTCGACACGATCGAACGCGCCATCGCCGACATCGCGGCGGGCAAGGCCGTCGTCGTGGTCGACGACGAGGATCGCGAGAACGAGGGCGACCTGATCTTCGCGGCGGAGAAGGCGACCCCCGAACTGGTGGCCTTCATGGTGCGCTACACCTCCGGCTACCTGTGTGTCCCGCTCGACGGCGACGCGTGCGACCGACTCGGTCTGCCGCCGATGTACTCGATGAACCAGGACAAGCACGGCACGGCCTACACCGTGACCGTCGACGCCCGCGAGGGCATCGGTACCGGCATCAGTGCCGCCGACCGCGCCACGACGATGCGCCTGCTGGCCGATCCCGACGCCGCCGCGGCCGATTTCACCCGCCCCGGCCACGTGGTCCCGCTGCGGGCGAAGGAGGGCGGCGTGCTGCGCCGCCCGGGACACACCGAGGCAGCGGTCGACCTCGCCCGCCTCGCCGATCTGGCGCCGGCCGGGGTGATCTGCGAGATCGTCAGCCAGAAGGATGTCGGTTCGATGGCGCAGACCGACGAGCTGCGCGTGTTCGCCGACGAACACGACCTCGCGCTGATCTCGATCGCCGACCTCATCGCCTGGCGGCGTCGCCACGAAAAGCATGTGGTGCGCGTCGCCGACGCCCGAATCCCCACCCGCCACGGTGATTTCCGCGCGGTCGGGTACTCCAGCGTCTACGACGACGTCGAACATGTCGCGCTCGTGAAGGGCGACATCACCGGCGGCGACGCCGACGGACACGACGTTCTGGTGCGCGTGCACTCGGAGTGCCTGACAGGCGACGTCTTCGGTTCGCTGCGCTGCGACTGCGGGCCGCAACTCGATGCGGCGATGGAGATGGTGGCCGACGAGGGCCGGGGCATCATCCTGTACATGCGGGGCCACGAGGGCCGCGGGATCGGGCTGCTGCACAAGCTGCAGGCCTACCAGCTGCAGGACGCCGGGTCCGACACCGTCGACGCCAACCTCGAGCTCGGCCTGCCCGCCGATTCACGCGACTACGGGCTCGGCGCTCAGATCCTCGTCGACCTCGGCGTGCGGTCCATGCGGCTGCTGACCAACAACCCGGCGAAGCGCGTCGGACTCGACGGATACGGCCTGCACATCGTCGACCGCGTCCCGATGCCGGTGCGCGCGAACGCCGAGAACCTGCGCTACCTGCGAACCAAGCGGGATCGGATGGGCCATGACCTGGTCGGCCTCGACGATCACGCACAGCCCACCGACGGCGCATCCGAAGGAGCACCTGCATGAGCGGACACGGAGAGCCGACCCTCGAACTCGCCGATGCCGGGACCCTGCGTCTCGCCATCGTCTCGTCGCAGTGGCACGAGACCGTCTGTGGCGCACTGCTCGACGGAGCCATCCGGGCTGCACGGGACAACGGCGTGACCGAGCCGACGATCGTGCAGGTCGCGGGCGCCATCGAACTGCCCGTCATCGTGCAGGCGCTGGCCCGCACCCATGACGCGGTGGTCGCCCTCGGCGTCGTGATCAAGGGCGAGACACCGCATTTCGAGTACGTGTGTGACGCGGTCACCGCGGGCCTCACGCGGGTGTCGCTGGACGAGTCGACGCCGGTCGGCAACGGTGTGCTCACCGTGCTCACCGAGGACCAGGCGATCGCGCGTGCCGGTCTGCCGGGTTCGACGGAGGACAAGGGCGCGCAGGCAACCGTCGCCGCGCTCGCGTCGGCGCTGACCCTGCGCGCGCTGCAACGCGGCGAGACCCTCCCGGTGGCCGTCGGAGGAGCATCGGCGTGACTTCTGCGGACACCCCGCCGGCCGTGACCGACGCGGCCGGATGGGATCTGGTCTACCGGCCCCGCAACCTGCCCCGCTGGGCGATCGCGGCGGCCGTGGTGGTGCTCGCGATCCACATCACGTTCGGTCTGCTGCTGACGATCGACGACGTCGGTGTCCGCAACCTCGGCGGCTCCGACCAGGTCGCGATCATCCTCATCGGCGTGCTGATCTCGGCGGCCATCCTGCTGTTCACCCGGCCGCGGCTGCGCGTCGGCGCCGCCGGTGTCGAGGTCCGCAACCTGGTGACGGTGCGACTCTTCGAGTGGGATCGTGTTCTCGGTCTCACGTACCCGGAGAAGGGCTTCGGGGCGTGGCTGCTGTTCCCCGCGGACGAACACATCACCGTCCTGGCTGTTCAGGCCGGTGACGGTCAGCGCGCCATCGACGCGATGGGCCGGTTCCGCGAGCTGGAGGAGCGCTACCGCGGGACTGTCCGGCCCGGCCACTAGCCTGGAACACGTGGCCGACCCGACTACCTACCGTCCCGCGCCGGGGTCCATCCCGACCGATCCCGGGGTGTACAAATTCCGCGACGAGCATCGTCGTGTCATCTACGTGGGCAAGGCCAAGAACCTCCGGTCGAGGCTGACGTCGTACTTCGCCGACATCACCTCGCTGCACCCGCGCACCCGCCAGATGGTGACGACGGCCGCGTCGGTCGAATGGACCGTCGTCGGCACCGAGGTGGAGGCGCTCCAGCTCGAATACAACTGGATCAAGGAGTTCGACCCGCGCTTCAACGTCCGCTACCGGGACGACAAGAGCTACCCGATGCTCGCGGTCACGCTGAACGAGGAGTACCCGCGCTTGTTCGTGTACCGGGGCCCGCGCCGGCGCGGCGTGCGGTACTTCGGCCCGTACGCCCATGCCTGGGCGATCCGCGAGACGGTCGACCTGCTCACCCGGGTCTTCCCGGCCCGGACCTGCTCGGCGGGTGTGTTCAAACGGCACCGGCAGATCGACCGGCCGTGCCTGCTCGGTTACATCGACAAGTGCTCGGCACCGTGTGTGGGGCGGGTGGATGCCGAGGAGCACCGCGAGATCGTCGAGGACTTCTGCGACTTCCTCGCCGGCCGCACGGACCTGATGATCCGCAAGATGGAGCGGGACATGACCGTCGCCGCCGAGGACCTCGACTTCGAGCGCGCCGCACGGTTGCGCGACGACATCGGTGCGATGCGCCGCGCGATGGAGAAGCAGGCCGTCGTGCTCGGCGACGGCACCACCGCCGACGTCATCGCGCTCGCCGGTGACCAGCTCGAGGTGTCGGTGCAGGTCTTCCACGTCCGCGACGGGCGGGTACGCGGTCAGCGCGGATGGGTCGTCGAGCGCAGCGACAACGGCACCGACGGCGACGTCGTGGGGGAGTTCGTCACCCAGTTCTACGGCGCCCAGGTCGATTTCGACGCCACGGTCGACGTCGGTACCGACCGCGCACACGGGGAGTCCATCCCGCGCGAGGTGCTCGTCCCGGAGTTGCCGTCCGACGCCGAGGAACTCGAGGAATGGCTGTCCGGACTCCGGGGCAGCCGCGTCCGGCTGCGGGTGCCGCAGCGCGGCGACAAGAAAGCGCTGTTCGAGACCGTCGCCCGGAACGCGGGCGAAGCCCTTGCGCAGCACAAGCTCCGGCGCGCGGGCGACCTCACGACCCGGTCGGCGGCGCTCACCGAGCTGCAGGAGTCGCTGCTGCTCGACCAGGCACCGCTGCGCATCGAGTGTGTCGACATCTCGCATGTCCAGGGCACCGACGTGGTCGCTTCGCTCGTCGTCTTCGAAGACGGTCTGCCGCGCAAGTCCGACTATCGGCACTACTCGATCCGGCACGCCGCCGGCGAGGGGCACTCCGATGATGTCGCATCCATCGCTGAGGTCACGCGCCGCCGGTTCCTCCGGCACCGCACCGACTCCGACGCGCCGCCGCCGGTGTCCGGCGAGATCAGCGCCGCCGCCGACACGCCGGCACAGCCCCGGAAATTCGCCTACCCGCCGAACCTCTACGTCGTCGACGGTGGTGCGCCGCAGGTGCACGCCGCGGCCGCGGTGCTCGACGAACTCGGCATCACCGACGTCTCGGTGATCGGACTCGCCAAACGCCTCGAGGAGGTGTGGGTGCCCGGCGACGACGACCCGATGATCCTGCCGCGCAACAGCCAGGCCCTGTTCCTGCTGCAGCGCGTCCGTGACGAGGCGCATCGCTTCGCCATCACGTTCCACCGCAGCAAGCGCAGCAAGCGCATGACCGAGTCGGTGCTCGACGGCGTCCCCGGTCTGGGCCGGACGCGCCGGACCGCGCTGGTGACCCACTTCGGATCGGTCGCGCGGCTGCGTGAGGCATCCTTGGACGAGATATCCCAGGTGCCCGGAATCGGTCTCACCACGGCGCGCGCGGTCAAGTCCGCGCTCTCCGACGAGGCCCCGGTGCCCGAACAGACCCCGACCCCGGCCCCGGCGGGAGCCGAGAAGGAGATGACGGTGGCGACCGGTGACGCGGGACGAGGTGGCGATGAGTGACCACACCGACGTGGAGGGCACGGTGACCGCGGCGCAGATCGGGACCGATTTCACCGTGCTGTTCGTGACGGGGATGTCCGGTGCGGGACGATCCACCGCGGCGAACGTGCTGGAGGACGACGGCTGGTACGTCGCCGACAACGTGCCCCCGTCCCTTATCTCGACGATGGTCGGGATGGTCCGGGCGGACGATCCCTCGATCACCCGGCTCGCGATGGTGCTGCGCGCCTCCGACGACAACCTCGCCCACCAGCTCGAGCAACTGCGGGACAGCCTGGAACAGTCCGGGATCCGCACCCGGCTGCTGTACCTCGACGCCAGCGACCAGGTGCTGGTCCGCCGCTTCGAACAGGTACGCCGGCGGCACCCGTTGCAGGGCAAGGAGACCCTCGTCGAGGGCATTGCCCGCGAGCGCGCGATCCTGGCCCCGATCAAGAACGTCGCCGACCTGGTGGTGGAGACCTCCGCGCTGACCGCGGCCAAACTCCGCGCGATCGTCGAGGGCGTCGCGCCCGGCGACACCGAACCCCGGCTGTCGATCGTGGTGCAGTCGTTCGGGTTCAAGTACGGGCTGCCCATCGACTCCGATCTCGTCGCCGACGTCCGGTTCCTGCCCAACCCGCACTGGATCGACGAGTTGCGCGATCACAACGGCCGGGAGGCGCCGGTCCGCGACTACGTCCTCGGCCAGCCGGACGCGGACGGATTTCTCGACCTCTACACTGGCCTGGTCTCGATCGTCGGCCGCGGTTACCTGCGAGAAGGCAAGCGCTACATGACGATCAGCGTCGGCTGCACCGGCGGCAAGCACCGCAGTGTGGCCATCGCCGAGGAACTGTCGGCTCGTCTGCGCCGCGCCGTCGACGACGCCGGGACCGCGTCCTACGACGTCCGGGTCATGCACCGCGACCTGGGGCGCGAATGAGTGCCCGGGAGCCGCGGATCGTCGCCCTCGGCGGCGGCCACGGCCTCTACGCGACACTGACCGCGATGCGCTACCTCAGCGCCGACATCACCGCGGTGGTCACCGTCGCCGACGACGGGGGTTCGTCCGGGCGCCTGCGCGCCGAACTCGGACTCATCCCGCCCGGCGACCTGCGAATGGCGCTCGCCGCATTGATGAGTACGCCGCCGGGACTGGAGGACTCCTCGGCCGCCGACCCGGCCGCTCGTCGCCGCCACGAACTGTGGGCCGAGGTCCTCCAGCACCGATTCGGTGGCCGTGGGGCCCTGGCCGGGCATCCCATCGGCAATCTGCTCCTCGCCGGACTCACCGAGGTGCTCGGCGACACCGTCGGAGCACTCGCCGAGTTGCGGACCATCTTCGGCATCGAGGGTCACGTGCTTCCGATGTCGACCGTGCCGCTCGACATCGAGGCCGACGTCTCGGGACTCGAGGCCGACCCACGGATCAGTCGCGAGATCCGCGGGCAGGTGGCGGTGGCCACCACCCCCGGCAAGGTGCGTCGCGTCCGCCTGCTGCCCGACGACCCGCCGGCCTGCGAATCGGCGCTCGCGGCAATCGAATCGGCCGACCTCGTGATGCTGGGGCCGGGCTCGTGGTTCTCCAGCGTGATTCCGCACGTGCTGGTGCCCGAGCAGCTGAAGGCCTTGCAGCGCAGTCCCGCCCGCAAGGTGCTCGTGGTCAATCTGGCACCCGAGCCGGGGGAGACCCCGGGGTTCTCCGTCGAGCGTCACCTGCACGTGCTGCACGCGCATGCGAACACCCTCCGGGTCGATCATGTCCTCGTCGACGCGTCCTCGGTTCCGGCCGGACGAGAACGCGATCACCTCGAACGCGCGGCCGGATTGTTCGGTGCGGAACTGAATGTCGGGGACGTCGCGGTGCCCGGCCGACAGGTCCATGACCCGGCGAAAGTCGCCGCCGTGGTGAACGAACTGTGCGAAGGTGAACTGACCCGTTACTCTGGCCGAGCGGACGCCTGACCCAGGCGAAGTCTCCGCGATTCTTCGAGGGACGTGTGGTCTGTTGACAGGAGGACAGGTACCGGTGGCGATGACGGCGGCGGTGAAGGACGAACTCAGTCGCCTGTCGGTGACTCAGGTGAGTTGCCGGAGAGCCGAGGTGTCGGCGCTGCTGCGTTTCGCCGGCGGCCTGCACATCGTCGCGGGCCGCGTGGTGGTCGAGGCCGAGGTCGACATGGGCAACGTGGCGCGCCGGCTGCGGCGCGAGATCCACGACCTGTACGGCTATGCCTCCGACGTCCACGTCCTGCGTGGCGGCGGACTACGCAAGTCGGCGCGCTACATCGTGCGGATCACCAAGGACGGCGAGGGCCTGGCGCGGCAGACCGGACTCCTCGACCTGCGCGGCCGGCCCGTGCGCGGCCTGCCCGCACAGGTCGTCGGCGGCAGTGTGGCCGACGCCGAGGCCGCCTGGCGCGGAGCATTTCTCGCACACGGATCGCTCACCGAACCCGGCCGGTCGTCGGCCCTGGAGGTCAGTTGCCCCGGACCGGAGGCGGCACTCGCCCTGGTCGGTGCGGCGCGGCGGCTCGGTGTCACGGCCAAGGCGCGTGAGGTCCGCGGCGCCGACCGGGTCGTCATCCGCGACGGCGAGGCCATCGGGGCGCTCCTCACCCGCATGGGTGCCCACGACACGCGGCTCGTCTGGGAGGAACGCCGGATGCGACGGGAGGTCCGTGCGACCGCCAACCGCCTGGCCAACTTCGACGACGCCAACCTGCGTCGCTCGGCGCGTGCGGCAGTCGCGGCCGCGGCCCGCGTGGAACGCGCCCTCGACATCCTCGGCGACGAGGTGCCCGACCATCTCATCGCCGCCGGGCAGCTCCGCATCACGCACCGGCAGGCGTCGCTGGAGGAGCTCGGCCAGCTCGCCGACCCGCCGATGACCAAGGACGCCGTCGCCGGTCGAATCCGGCGGCTGCTGTCGATGGCCGACAAGAAGGCGCGCCAGGACGGCATCCCCGACACGGAGTCCGCGGTCACCTCCGAGCTGCTCGACGAGGCCTGAGACACGCGCCGGCGGTCCACCGGCGCGCGTGACCCGGACCTGCGGTGTGCCGAGCACAGGGTCGCCTACTAGGCTGGTGTCGACGTGCGCGGAGGCGTGACCACTCAGGTGTGCTTTCGCTGACCGCTCACGCGCGGCCAGACAGGGCTTGACCACCAGGCCCGACCATGAATACCGCTAAGGAGCACAACTGTGACTGTTCGGGTAGGCGTCAACGGATTCGGCCGGATCGGCCGCAACTTCTTCCGTGCCGTCGAAGCGCAAAAAGCTTTGGGCACCACCGACATCGAGATCGTCGCGGTCAACGACCTGACCGACAACGCGACCCTCGCGCACCTGCTGAAGTTCGACTCCATCCTCGGTCGCCTCTCCGACGACGTCACCCTCGAGGGCGACGACACCATCGTCGTCGGTGAGCAGAAGATCAAGGCCCTGGAGGTCAAGGAGGGCCCGGCCGCGATCCCGTGGGGCGATCTGGGCGTCGACGTGGTCGTCGAATCGACCGGCATCTTCACCGCTCGCGCCAAGGCTCAGGGACACCTCGACGCCGGCGCCAAGAAGGTCATCATCTCCGCCCCGGCGTCGGATGAGGACATCACCATCGTGATGGGCGTCAACGACGACAAGTACGACGGCAGCCAGAACATCATCTCCAACGCCTCGTGCACCACCAACTGCCTCGGCCCGCTGGCGAAGGTCCTCAACGACGAGTTCGGCATCGTCAAGGGCCTGATGACCACCATCCACGCCTACACCCAGGACCAGAACCTCCAGGACGGCCCGCACAAGGACCTGCGTCGCGCACGCGCCGCGGCCATCAACATCGTGCCGACCTCGACCGGCGCCGCCAAGGCCATCGGCCTGGTGCTCCCGGAGCTGAAGGGCAAGCTCGACGGTTACGCGCTGCGCGTCCCGATCCCCACCGGTTCGGTCACCGACCTCACCGCGCAGCTGTCGAAGACCGCCACGGCCGACGAGATCAACGCGGCGCTCAAGGCGGCGGCCGACGGTCCGCTCAAGGGCATCCTCAAGTACTACGATGCGCCGATCGTCTCGTCCGACATCGTCACCGACCCGCACAGCTCGCTGTTCGACGCCGGCCTGACCAAGGTGATCGACGACCAGGCCAAGGTCGTGTCCTGGTACGACAACGAGTGGGGCTACTCCAACCGCCTCGTCGACCTCATCGGTCTCGTCGGCAAGTCGCTCTGACCCGCCCCCCAACGACTTTAGGAGTCAACGCCTCATGGGTGTTCCCACTCTGAAAGACCTTCTGGAGGAAGGTGTTTCGGGCAGGGGTGTGCTGGTCCGGTCGGATTTCAACGTCCCGCTCGACGGGTCGACGATCACCGATCCGGGTCGCATCCTCGCGTCCCTGCCGACGCTCAACGCACTCATCGACGCCGGTGCCAAGGTGATCATCACCGCGCACCTGGGTCGTCCGAAGGGTGAGCCGGATCCGGCGTTCTCGCTGGCGCCGGTCGCCGCCCGTCTCGGCGAGGAACTCGGCCGCAACGTGCAGCTGGCCGGTGACGTCGTCGGAACCGACGCGCTCGCCCGTGCGGAGGGTCTCACCGACGGCGACGTCCTGCTCCTGGAGAACATCCGCTTCGATCCGCGGGAGACCTCCAAGGACGACGCCGACCGCGAGAAGCTCGCCAAGGCGCTCGTCGAGCTCGTCGGCGACGACGGCGCGTTCGTCTCCGACGGTTTCGGGGTGGTGCACCGCAAGCAGGCCTCGGTCTACGACGTCGCCAAGCTGCTCCCGCACTACGCGGGGGAGCTGGTGGCCGCGGAGGTCGACGTCCTGTCGAAGCTCACCGACGAGGTGACCCGTCCCTACGCGGTCGTCCTCGGCGGGTCGAAGGTCTCGGACAAGCTGGGCGTGATCGAGGCATTGGCACCCAAGGTCGACACGCTGGTCATCGGCGGCGGGATGGCATTCACCTTCCTTGCTGCACAGGGACATTCGGTCGGAACGTCGCTCCTGCAGGAAGATCAGATCGATGTCTGCAAGAGCCTGCTGGAGCGGTTCGGCGACGTGATCCACCTACCCGTCGACGTCGTGGTGGCCGACAAGTTCGCCGCCGACGCCGAGTCGGACACGGTGGCCTCCGACGCCATTCCCGACGGCTGGATGGGCCTGGACATCGGACCGGAGTCGGTGAAGCGATTCGCCGCGGTCCTCTCGGGTGCCAAGACGATCTTCTGGAACGGCCCGTCGGGGGTGTTCGAGTTCGAGAAGTTCTCGGCGGGCACCCGCGGTGTCGCCGAGGCCATCGCGGGCGCGACCGGCAACGGCGCGTTCACCGTGGTCGGCGGCGGCGACTCGGCGGCCGCGGTGCGCACCCTGGGTCTGCCCGACTCCGATTTCTCGCACATCTCCACCGGAGGTGGCGCATCGCTGGAGTACCTCGAGGGCAAGGAACTCCCCGGACTGAAGGTTCTGGAGAGCTGATCCATGGCAACTCGTAAACCGCTCATCGCGGGCAACTGGAAGATGAACCTCAACCACCTCGAGGCCATCGCGCTGGTTCAGAAGATCGCGTTCGCCCTCCCGGCGAAGTACTTCGAGAAGGTCGACGTGACGGTGATCCCACCGTTCACCGACATCCGCAGCGTGCAGACCGTCGTCGACGGGGACAAGCTCCTGCTCACCTACGGTGCGCAGGACCTGTCGCAGCACGACTCGGGTGCCTACACCGGCGAGATCAGCGGAGCGTTCCTCGCGAAGCTGGGCTGCACGTTCGTCGTCGTCGGACACTCGGAGCGTCGCACGCTGCACGGTGAGACCGACGAGATCGTGCTCGCCAAGACCAAGGCCGCCCTCAAGCACGAGCTCACCCCGATCGTGTGCATCGGCGAGGGGCTCGAGGTCCGCGAGGCAGGCGAGCACGTGGCCTACAACGTCGCGCAGCTCAAGGGTTCGCTCGCCGGTCTGTCCGCGGCGGAGATCGCCAAGACCGTCATCGCCTACGAGCCGGTCTGGGCGATCGGCACCGGCCGCGTGGCCGGCGCGGACGACGCGCAGGAGGTCTGCAAGGCCATTCGCGAGGCGTTGGTGGAGATCGCCGACGCCGAGACCGCGGCGTCGGTGCGCATCCTCTACGGCGGATCGGTCAACGCCAAGAACGTCGGCGACCTCGTCGGACGTCCGGACGTCGACGGCGCGCTGGTCGGCGGCGCATCATTGAAGTCCGACGAGTTCGCGACGCTGTCGGCGATCGCCGCGGGTGGCCCCTTGCCCTGACGGGTCATACCCACGCGTACACTGTGGCAGGTTGGCCTCGAGTCGATTCACTTCGTCGATCGGGCCGGCCTGCCACAGCTGTATGTAGGGGCTTTACGGAAGGGCGTTGCGACTCGTGACTGTGCAAGGTGCACTCGACATCGGATTGATCGTGACCAGCGTGTTGCTGATCGTGCTCATCCTGCTGCACCGCGGCAAGGGTGGCGGTCTGTCGTCGCTGTTCGGCGGCGGTGTCCAGTCCAGCCTGTCGGGCTCGAGCGTCGTCGAACGCAACCTCGACCGGTTGACCATCTTCGTCGGACTCATCTGGGTGATCTTCATCGTCGGCGTGGGCGTCGACATCAAACTGTCCGGATAGCATCTCGGGATGCCGCGCCCGGGCGATGCCGGGATACTTGACGGCATGAGTGAAACCGTCCCCGCACGGGGAGTCCCGGACTGGCGCCCATCCATCTCCATCGTCGACCACATCGTCGTCGACGACGAGGGCCGGGCACTCACCGAACCGCTGCGCGAGGACATCCGCCTCCTCGGCGGAATCCTCGGCGACGTCGTCCGCGAACATTCCGGAAGCGACGTCTTCGATCTCGTCGAAGCCGCCCGTGTGGCCGCGTTCCGCGTGCGTCGCAACGAGATCGACCGGACCGAACTCGCCGACATGTTCGTCGACCTGGACATCTCCACCGCGGTCCCGGTCATCCGCGCGTTCAGTCACTTCGCGCTGTTGGCCAATCTGGCCGAGGACATCCACCGCGAGCGGCGTCGAGCCATTCACGTCCGGGCCGGTGACCCGCCCCAGGACAGCAGTCTCGCCGCCACCTACCGCAAGCTCGCCGAGGCGGGTCTCGGCGACGACGAGGTCGGCCGGACCCTGTCCGACGCCGCGGTGATCCCGGTCATCACCGCACACCCCACCGAGACCCGGCGCCGCACCGTCTTCGAGGCCCAGAACCGCATCACCGAGCTGATGCGGTTCCGCGGCCGGACCGAGCTGACGCCCGACGAGGACGCGGCGGTCACCGAGTCCATCCGGCGTCAGATCCTGACGCTGTGGCAGACCGCCCTCATCCGCCTCGAACGTCTCACCATCCAGGACGAGATCCGTTCGGGTCTGCGGTATTACGACGCGTCGTTCTTCGAGGTCGTGCCGGCCATCAACACCGCGGTGCGGGCCGCTCTGCGCTCGACATACCCCGATGCCGGGCTGGCCGACGATCCGATGATCCGGATGGGGTCGTGGATCGGCGGCGACCGCGACGGCAATCCGTTCGTGAACTCCGAGGTGGTGACCCTGGCCACCACCCTCGCGGCGCAGGCCGCCGTCGGACACCACCTGACCGAACTCGAGAGTCTCGCACAGGAACTCAGCATGTCAGCGCGGCTGATCGACGCCAGTGCAACGCTGTTCGACCTCGCCGGCGCCGGCGCCGACGATCCGGGCGCCGACGAACCCTTCCGACTCGCCCTGCGCGTCATCCGATCCCGTTTGCTGGCGACCGCGCGGGACATGTTCGACGGCGACTTCCTCACCTCGAGCGAGGAGAATCTGATCGACGGACGACAACCGTACGGCGACGCGGCCGAACTCCTCGCCGACCTCGATGTGATCGACGGCGCGCTCCGCGCCAACAACGACGACCCGATCGCCGACGATCGGCTGCTCGCACTGCGGGAAGCGGTGCGCACGTTCGGCTTCCACCTGTCCGGACTGGACATGCGGCAGAACTCCGACACACACGAGGAAGTGGTCGCCGAACTGCTCGCGTGGGCGGGGGTGCATCCGGACTATGCCTCCCTCGAGGAATCCGCGCGGATCGAGATCCTGTCGGCCGAGCTCAGCGCGCGTCGTCCCTTGACCAGCCCCGACGCCGAACTCAGCGAGCTCGCGACCAAGGAGCTCGGAATCGTCCGGGCAGCCGCGAGAGCGGTCGCGACCTTCGGGCCGGCGGCCGTGCCCAACTACATCATCAGCATGTGCACCTCGGTGAGTGACATGCTCGAGGCGCTGATCCTCCTCAAGGAGGCCGGCCTCTACGATCCGAACGGCGGATCGCCGCGCTGTACGGTCCGCGTGGTCCCGCTGTTCGAGACCATCGAGGATCTCCAGCAGGGCGCGCAGACACTGCTGGCGATCCTGGATGTCCCGTTCTACCGGGCAATGGTCGAGTCCCAGAACGGGATCCAGGAGATCATGCTCGGCTACTCCGACTCCAACAAGGACGGCGGCTACATGGCCGCCAACTGGGCGCTCTACCGCGCCGAACTCGATCTCGTCGACGCGGCGTCGGAGTCGGGGATCCGGTTGCGGCTGTTCCACGGGCGCGGAGGCACCGTCGGACGCGGCGGCGGACCCAGCTACGACGCCATCCTGGCGCAACCGCCCGGCGCGGTCCAGGGCTCGCTGCGTATCACTGAGCAGGGCGAGATCATCGCCGCGAAGTACGCCGAGCCGGTGGCGGCGCGACGCAACCTCGAGACCTTGCTCGCCGCGACCATCGAGTCCTCGCTCCTGGACACCGAGGGCCTCGGCGACGAATCCGACTCGGCCTACGAGATCATGGACGACATCGCGGCAAAGGCCCGCGCCGCGTACAGCCGCCTGGTGCACGAGACCCCGGGGTTCGTCGAGTACTTCACGACGTCGACGCCGCTGTCGGAGATCGGGGCGCTGAACATCGGCAGTCGTCCGGCGTCGCGCAAGCAGACCGAGAAGATCTCCGATCTGCGTGCGATCCCGTGGGTCCTCTCGTGGACGCAGTCGCGCGTGATGCTGCCCGGCTGGTACGGCACGGGGTCGGCGTTCGAGGAGTGGGTCGCCGACGACCCGGACCGTCTGGAGACCCTGCGCCGCTACTACGCGAAGTGGCCGTTCTTCCGGACCGTCATGTCGAACATGGCCCAGGTGCTGGCGAAGTCGGACATGGGTCTCGCGCACCGGTATGCGCAGCTCGTTCCCGACGAGGAGTTGCGCGACAAGGTGTTCGGCATGATCGTCGACGAACACGAACGCACGATCGCGATGTGCGCGAAGATCACCGGCACCGACGACCTGCTCCACGACAACGCCGCGCTGAAGCGGTCGGTCTACAACCGGTTCCCGTACCTCGAACCGCTGAACCTGCTGCAGGTCGAGTTGCTCCGCCGTTTCCGGGCAGGGGAGGACACCCCGATCGTGCGCCGCGGGATCCAGCTCACGATGAACGGCCTCGCGACCGCGCTGCGCAATTCGGGTTAGCCGAGATCAGGTCAGGCCGGCGGCGGCCGCATCATCGAGGAACCAGATCGTCTCCTCGGTGCCGCGGGCGCCGGCGGCGGGCCAGTCGGCCGGATCCGCACCCCGGTGGGCCGCGCTGACGGCCTCGGCCTTGTCGGCCCCGGCGACCAGGAACCACACCTGCCGCGAGCGGTTCACCACGGCCAGGGTCAGCGTGATCCGACGCGCCGGCGGCTTCGGCGAATCCTCGACGGCCACCACCGACTTCGTGGTCTCGGCGGTGGCCGCGGTGTGCGGGAACAGCGAATTGACGTGCCCCTCACCGCCCATGCCGAGGAGGTGGAGGTCGAACTCCGGAGCCACACCGTCGCTCGACCGGCCGGCGAGGATCGCGGCGTAGTCGGCGGCGGCCGCCTCGATGTCGTCACCGAGCGGGCCGTCCGACGGGGCCATCGGGAACACCCGCGACGGGTCGACGGGCACCTTGTCGAGCAGCGCCTCGCGCGCCTGACCGGAGTTGCGTTCCGGATCGTCGGCGGGGACGAAGCGGTCGTCGCCCCAGTAGATGTCGACCCTGGACCAGTCGATGGTGCCGCTGTCGGCGGCGAGTGCCGTGAGAATCCCGATTCCGTTGCTGCCGCCGGTCAGCACGACGCTGGCGACGCCACGTTCGGCCTGCGCACGGGTGACGAGATCCACGAAACGGGTGGCGGCGGTCTCGATCAGTTCGTGCTTGGAATCGAAGACGAGGGTCTCGGTGGTCATCGGGCGGCAACTCCTTCGGCGTCGTCTGCGAACTCGACCTCGGGCACTCCCTTGAGCGCTTCGACATACACCTCGTCGGTGTCGAGTCGTCGTAATTCCTCGGCGATACACGCGGGCAGTTCGCGTCTGCCCATCGCCACCCGTCCGTCGGGTTTGCCCGGCATCGAGAGCACCGCGTTGTTCTCCTCGTCCACCGCGAGGATGGTCGGGCCGTCGTCACGGAGGAGCCGGATCTCGAAACTGCCGCGGCGTCGTCGTGTCGGAACCTGCAGGGTCGACCGCAGCCAGCCGGCGAGCAGATCCACCGACGGCGAGTTCTGCGCACCCGTCACCTGGACCTCGGTGACCGGGGTGTGGGGCGGGCGGTCGAACGCGGAGGCCAAGATCGCGCGCCAGTGCGTGACGTGGGTCCAGGCGAGGTCGGTGTCGCCGGGGGAGTAGGTCTCGAGCCGCTGCGCGAGAACCGCGACCGAGTCGTCGGCCTTGCCGGCATCGACGATGCGCCGGTGACCGAGCTTGCCGAGCGGATCGGCGGCCGGACGCTCCGGCCCTTTACCCGGCCACCAGGTGACGACCGGGGTGTCGGGGAGGAGGAAAGGGGTCACGACACTGTCCGGGTGGTCGGCGAGTTCGCCCTGCAGCGACAGCACCACCACCTCGGAGGCGCCGGCATCACCACCCACGCGGATCTGCGCGTCGAGTCGCGAGTCGCCCTCGCGCACACCGCGATACACGACGATCACGCGGCTGGGGTGTTCGCGGCTGGCGCCGACCGCCGCCTCGATCGCACCCTCCATCGGCTCACCGAGCTCGACGCACACGACCAGCGTGAGGACGCGCCCCAGGCTCAGCGCACCTCCGGCCGCGCGCACCTCGATGATCTTCTTCGCGACCTTGCCGGTCGACGTGTTCGGCAGTTCGACGATCATCGGGTGGCCTCCTGAACGGACCGGTCGGTGAGGGCGTGCGGACTTCTCGTCACGGCCGGCGCCACGCGCGACCGGTGCGGGCCATCATCTCCTCGGCCGAACGCGGACCCCACGTCCCGGACTCGTAGGTGTCGGGCGACCCCGACGCGGCCCAGTGCTCGAGTACCGGATCGAGGATGCGCCATGACAACTCGACCTCCTCGTTGACGGGGAACAGCGACGGTTCACCCAGCAGGACATCGAGGATGAGCCGCTCGTAGGCCTCCGGCGACGCCTCGGTGAAAGCGGTGCCGTAGCTGAAGTCCATGTTGACGTCCCGGACCTCCATACTCGACCCGGGGACCTTCGAACCGAAGCGCAGGGTGATGCCCTCGTCCGGCTGGACCCGGATGACCAGCGCGTTCTGGCTGAGCTCCTCGGTCATGGTCTGATCGAACGGCAGGTGCGGAGCGCGTTTGAAGACGAGCGCGATCTCGGTGACCCGGCGCCCCAGCCGCTTGCCGGTGCGGAGATAGAACGGCACGCCCGCCCAGCGGCGGGAGTCGACCTCGAGGGCGATGGCGGCGAAGGTCTCGGTCGTCGAGTCCTTCGCGAAGCCCTCTTCCTCCTTGAGGCCGGGAACCTTCTCGCTGCCCTGCCAACCGGGTCCGTACTGGCCGCGCGCGGTGTTCTCGTCGACCGGCAGGACGTTGCGCGTCGCGGCGAGGACCTTGATCTTCTCGGCCTGTAACTGCTTGGGCTCGAAGGAGATCGGCTCTTCCATCGCGACCAGGGCCATGAGCTGCAGCAGATGGTTCTGGATGACGTCGCGGGCCGCGCCGATGCCGTCGTAGTAACCCGCCCGGCCGCCGAGACCGATGTCCTCGGCCATGGTGATCTGGACGTGGTCGACGTAATGCGAACTCCACAGCGGGTCGAACAGCTGGTTGGCGAACCGCAGGGCCAGGATGTTCTGGACCGTCTCCTTGCCCAGATAGTGATCGATGCGGAACACCGATGACTCCGGGAAGACGTTGTTGACGATCGAATTGAGCTCGCGCGCGGACTCGAGGTCGTGACCGAACGGCTTCTCGATCACCACCCGCCGCCAGCTGTCCCCGGTCGGGGCGGCGAGCCCGCTGCGTTCGAGCTGCTCGCAGACCTCGGGGAACGCCTTGGGCGGGATCGACAGGTAGAACGCATGATTGCCGTCGGTACCGCGTTCGACGTCGAGCGACTTGAGCGTGTCCCGCAACGTGTCGAAGGCGGCGTCGTCGTCGAAGGCGCCCTGTACGAACCGGAATCCCTCGGCCAGGCGTTCCCACACCTCTTCGCGGAATCCGGTTCGTGCGTGTTCCCGGACGGCGTCGTGGACGACGGCGCTGAAGTCCTCGTCGGTCCACTCGCGCCGGGCGAACCCGACGAGGGCGAACGACGGCGGCAGGAGGCCGCGGTTGGCGAGGTCGTAGACCGCCGGCATCAACTTCTTGCGTGCCAGGTCACCGGTGACCCCGAAGATGACCAGGCTGCACGGTCCCGCGATGCGCGGCAGCCGCTTGTCCTGTGGGTCCCGGAGCGGATTGGTCCACGTACCAGGGTCGGTCCGAGTACCGGATCCGCCTGAACCCTCGCCTCCGGCCACCTGCGCGTCAGCCCTTGTTCGCCGCGGACAGTTGTTCGGCGGTCGCGCTCAGCAGATCGTTCCACGCGTCCTCGAACTTGCTGACACCCTCGTTCTCGAGGACCAGGAAGACGTCGGTCAGATCGACGCCCACCGCGGCGATCTTGTCGAAGATCTCCTGCGACTCCGCGGCGCGACCGATGATGGACTCGGTGTTCACCCAGCCGTGGTCGGCGAAGGCGTCCATCGTCTTGCCGGGCATCGTGTTGACCGTGTTCGGTGCGATGAGTTCGCTCACGTACAGGGTGTCCGGGTAGTCCGGGTTCTTCACACCGGTCGACGCCCACAGGGCGCGCTGTGGCCGGGCGCCCTTGGCGAGCAGGTCGGGGAAGCGGGATTCGACCTCGAAGACCTGCTGGTACGCCGAGTACGCGAGGCGCGCGTTGGCCAGTGCCGCCTTGCCCTTCAGGTCGACGGCTTCCGGGGTTCCGATGGCGTCGAGTCGCTTGTCGATCTCGGTGTCCACCCGCGACACGAAGAACGACGCGACCGAGTGGATGCGCGAGAGGTCGTGCCCGGCCTGTGCCGCGGCGTCGAGGCCGTCGAGATAGGCCTCGATGACTTTCTCGTAGCGCTCGACCGAGAAGATCAGCGTGACGTTCACGCTGATGCCCTCGGCGATGACCTTGCTGATCGCGGGGAGCCCGGCCTCGGTGGCGGGGATCTTGATCAGCAGGTTCGGCCGGTCGACGATCTTCCACAGCTCGACGGCCTGCGCGACCGTCGCATCGGTGTCGTGGGCCAGGCGCGGGTCGACCTCGATCGACACGCGTCCGTCGACGCCGTCGGTCGACTCGAAGGTCGGGGCGAGGACGTCACAGGCGTTGCGCACGTCGTCGGTGGTGACCGTCCGGATGGTGGCGTCGACATCGGCGCCTCGTGCGGCCAACTCGTTGACCTGGTCGTCGTAGGCGTTGCCCGTCGACAGCGCGGCCTGGAAGATCGACGGGTTGGTGGTCACCCCGACGACCGACTTGGTTGCGATGAGATCCGCGAGATCGCCTGAGCTGATCAGGTCCCGGGACAGGTCGTCCAGCCACACCGACACTCCGGCGGCGGACAGTTCGGCGAGCTTCTCGTTCTGGGTCACGATTCTCTCCTCTGGGTTGTGGGCGCTCAGCCGGCGACGGCGCGCTCGGCGGCCGCGGTCACGGCCTCGGCGGTGATGCCGAACTTGGTGAACAGCACCTTGTAGTCGGCGGAGGCCCCGAAGTGCTCGATCGAGACGATCTCGCCACCGGCACCGACGATGCGGTACCACGGCATGGCGATGCCGGCTTCGACGGCGACGCGCGGAACCGACGGCGGCAGCACGTGGTCGCGGTACCCCTGCGGTTGCTCGTCGAACCACTCGACACAGGGCATCGAGACGACGCGCGCCTTGATTCCCTTCTCCGCCAGCGCCTTCTGTGCGTCGACGGCGAGGTACACCTCGGAGCCGGTGCCGATGAGCACGACGTGGGGGTCACCCTCGGAGTCGCTCAGGACGTATCCGCCGTTCGCGACGCCCTGCGCCGAGGTGCCCTCGAGGATCGGGATGTTCTGACGGGTGAGCGCCAGGCCGACCGGGTGATTGCGACGGGTGAGCAGGTGCTGCCACGCGTAGGCGGTCTCGTTGGCGTCGGCCGGACGCACGACGTCGAGGTTCGGGATCGCGCGCAGCGCGGCCAGGTGCTCGATCGGCTGATGGGTCGGGCCGTCCTCGCCCAGACCGATCGAGTCGTGGGTCCAGACGTAGATCGGGTCGATCTCCATCAGTGCCGCGAGGCGAACCGCGGGACGCATGTAGTCGGCGAACTGGAGGAAGGTGCCGCCGTAGGCGCGGGTCGGGCCGTGCAGGGCGATGCCCGACAGGATCGATCCCATCGCGTGCTCACGCACGCCGAAGTGCAGGGTGCGGCCGTACGGATTCGCCGACCACTTCTTGGTGCTGATCGACGTCGGTCCGAACGACGGCTCACCGTCCATCGTGGTGTTGTTCGAGCCGGCCAGGTCGGCCGAACCGCCCCACAGCTCGGGCAGCACGGGCGCGAGTGCGCCGAGGACCTTGCCCGACGCGCTGCGGGTCGCGACGTCCTTGTCGCCCACGTTCCAGCTGGGCAGCACGTCGGTCCAGCCCTCGGGAAGTTCGTGGGCGGTCAGCCGGTCGAACAGCTTCTTCGCGTCGGGGTTCTTCTCCGCCCAGGCGTCGAACGACGACGTCCACGCGGTGCGCTCCTCGGCTCCGCGGTCGACGAGCTTGCGGGTGTGGCCGATCACCTCATCGGTGACCTCGAAGTTCTTGTCCGGGTCGAACCCGAGGACCTTCTTCGTCGCCGCGACCTCGTCTTCGCCGAGAGCCGCGCCGTGGGCCATGCCGGTGTTCATCATGTTCGGCGCGGGGTAGCCGATGATCGTGCGCAGGCAGATGATCGACGGCCGGTCGATGACCTGCTGGGCCGCCTTGATCGCCGCCTCGATCGCGACGATGTCCTCGCCGCCCGCCACGGTCTGCACGTGCCACCCGTAGGCCTCGTAGCGCTTGGCGACATCCTCCGACAGCGCGATGTCGGTGTCGTCCTCGATCGAGATCTGGTTCTGGTCGTAGAAGACGATCAGGTTGCCGAGCTGCTGGGTGCCGGCCAGCGAGCTGGCCTCCGACGTCACGCCCTCTTCGATGTCACCGTCCGAGGCGACGACGTAGATGTAGTGGTCGAACGGGCTCTGTCCGGGCGCCGCGTCGGGGTCGAACAGGCCACGTTCGCGACGGGCGGCCATCGCCATACCGACCGACGAGGCCAGACCCTGACCCAGCGGTCCGGTGGTGATCTCGACGCCGCGCGTGTGGCGGAACTCGGGGTGGCCGGGCGTGAGGGAGTCCCAGGTCCGCAGTGCCTCGAGATCGGAGAGCTCGAGTCCGAAGCCACCGAGATAGAGCTGGATGTAGAGCGTGAGGCTCGAATGCCCGCAGGAGAGCACGAAGCGATCGCGGCCGGCCCAGTCGGTATCGGTCGGGTCGTGGCGCATCACGCGCTGGAACAGGGTGTAGGCGAGCGGCGCGAGGCTCATCGCGGTGCCGGGATGACCGCTTCCGCACTTCTGCACTGCGTCGGCCGCCAGGATCCGGGCCGTGTCGACGGCCCGGGTGTCGAGGTCGGTCCAGTCGTCCGGGTGACGGGGGGTGGTCAATGCGCGGATCTCGTCTGTGTCGGCCACGATGCTGATTGTCTCCTGTGCCTGCTCGGTGCGATTCGTACTCGGTCCGTCTTGTACAAGTGGCGATCGGTACTGGGGGCTATCCGTATTCGGGCAACCGACGATCGTCGGCGCGTACGAGTCCAGAGTAATCGGCGCCGGGCGCGCGCTGCGCGGCGACCGATGGTTACCGGCGAGTTCGGGTGTCGTCGCCGGTCGTGGGCCCGCCCGCATCGTCGCCCCGCCTCGATTCACGGTTCGCAAAGGCAAACGTCTACCATGCTCTGTAGTAGCCCGCGGGCGTCTGTGCGGGCGGACGAGGAGTGTTCGTGAGGATAGGGGAGCGTGTGAGCGGGGACAGTTCCGCCGCATCTCACTCGACCGACACCGCATCGAATCCGCAGGTATCGACCGATCCGGTCGCGCCGGCCGATCAGTCGTGGGCCGGGCGCGTGCGTGCGACGGTTCTCGCCTACATCGCACTGACCAAGCCGCGTGTCATCGAGTTGCTTCTCGTCGCGACGATTCCGGTCATGCTGCAAGCCGACCGCGGCCACGTCGACATCGCGGTCATCGCATTCACCCTGATCGGCGGCTGGCTCGGAGCCGGGAGCGCCAACACGCTCAACATGGTGGCCGACGCCGACATCGACAAGAAGATGAAGCGCACCGCCCGGCGTCCGCTGGCGCGCCGTGCCGTCGCGACCCGCAGCGCCCTCATCTTCGGTCTCCTGCTGTGGGCGGCGTCGTTCGCAGTGCTGTACTTCGCCGCCAATCTGCTCTCGGCGCTGCTCGTCTCGGCGACGATCCTCTTCTACGTCGGCGTCTACACGCTCATCCTCAAGCGACGTACCTGGCAGAACGTGGTCTGGGGCGGTGCTGCCGGTTGTATGCCGACCCTCGTCGGCTGGGCCGCGGTCACCGGCTCGTTGAGCTGGCAGCCGATCGTGCTCTTCGCCGTCATCTTCTTCTGGACGCCACCGCACACCTGGGCGCTCGCGATGCGCTACAAGGAGGACTACAAGGCGGCCGGCGTGCCGATGCTCCCGGTCATCGCGACCGAGGAACGCGTCACCCGGCAGATGCTGATCTACACGTGGCTCACCGTGGTCAGCTCGCTCCTGCTCATCCCGGCGACCAGCTGGATCTACACCGTGATCGCGCTGGCTGCCGGTGGCTGGTTCCTCGAGCGCGTGCACAAGCTCTACCGCGACACCAAGCGTGGTGCCGAAGTCGCCCCGCTGAAGGTGTTCCTGCAGTCCAACGAGTATCTCGCCATCGTGTTCTGCGGACTCGCGATCGACGCGGTCGTCGGACTGCAGACCATCTCGTCGTACTTCTGAGACCGGCTCACACCCCGGCCGGCAGCAGCACCGTGGTGCCAGTCGTCACCCGAGCCTCCAGGTCGGCGTGCGCGGCTGCCGCATCCGCCAGTCGGTAACGCTGACCGACGCGCACCTCCACGTCGCCGTCGACGATCGCCTCGAAGTACTCCCCGGCTCGCCAGTCGAGTTCCTCGGCGGTGTCGGTGAAGTGGGCCAGCGTCGGCCGGGTGACCGACAGTGATCCCGCCGGGTTGAGCCGCTGGAGATCGAACGGCGGCACCGGACCGCTCGCTGCCCCGAAGAGCACGACCATCCCGCGGATGGCCGTCGACGCCAGGGACTGCTCGAAGGTGTCGGCGCCGACACCGTCGTAGACCACCGGCACGCCGCGCCCGTCGGTCAGGTCACGGACCCGGGAGCTGAGGTCCTCGCCGTAGCGCAGGACATGGTCGGCGCCCGCCGACCGGGAGAGCTCCTCCTTCTCGTCGGACGACACCGTCGTGATGACCGTCAGTCCGCGACGCTTGGCGAGCTGGGTGAGGATCAGTCCGACACCGCCGCCACCGGCGTGGACGAGGATCGGATCGCCGGCCTGTGGATGGGCACTCCCGTCGAGGAGGTAGTGCGCGGTGAGTCCGCGCAACAACGACGAGCCGGCGACCGCGTCGTCGATCGCGTCGGGTACCCGAACGGCCTTCGACGCCGGGACCGCGACGAGTTCGGCGTACGAACCGGGCGCCGCACACCACGCCACGCGCTGCCCCTCCTGCAGCGAGGTCACCTCCGAGCCGGTCGCGACGATGACGCCGGCGCCCTCGGTGCCGGGAACGTAGGGCGGCGTCGAGGGATACAGGCCGCGGCGCAGATACGTGTCGATGAAGTTCACGCCCACCGCGGAGGTCCGGACGATCACCTCGTCCGGAGCGGGAATCGGATCGTCGACGCTGCCGAAGGTCAGGACGTCGGGGCCGCCGTGGCGGGTCACCTGGATAGCTCGCACGACACCGTTCTACACGCCGACATCGCCCCGGTATGCTGACCCCCATGACGAACACCACCGCCGACGAGAACTCGAGCACGCAGCAGAAGGTCGAGGCACCCACCGAGGTCGTCGCCTCGGTACGCAAGTTCGTCGCACGCGAAGGTGGCAGCGCGAAGGTCGTCCTCCAGGCGATCGGCGACGCCGGTGTGCGGATCACGCTGGTCGGCGATGCGAACGGCATCCTCGGTGACCGGGTCGTACCCGATCTGGTGACCGCGCAGGCCGTGGTCGATGCAGTCGACGGTCTCGAGATCGCCGAGTGGGATCGCGACCTCACCTCGGAGACGACGGTGTCGACCTCGCACTACCGCAAGATGGCGGGGTGGGTCGCGCGACAGAAGCGTTTCCCGCGGGCGCGCAACCGCGCCATCCTCTGAGGCCTCGGCCGGATCAGGCAGACTCGCGCAGCGGGTCTGCCTTTTTCGTGGCCGTCTCCGCCGGGTCCGGGTTCTTCGCGACTGAGTTCTGGGCGACCAGGAGCTGCCAGGTGGCCCCGATCAGCAGGACCGCGCTGCCGAACATGTGCGCGATGACGAGCGCGATGGGCAGGTCGGTGGCGAACTGGACGAACCCGATCAGCCCCTGCAGCAGCAACAGCAGCATGAACACCACTGCCGACCGCTGCTGCGGCCGCGCGAAGACGCGGGCGTAGACGAGCGCCGCGATCGAGAGACCGACCAGGGCGAAGACCGCGTCGGCATGCAGCTGCGTCGCGTTGTCGGGGTCCAGACCGTTGCGCGGGGCGTCGGCATCACCGGCATGCGGCCCGGAACCGGTCACCACCGTGCCGAGGTAGATCGCCATCCAGGTGACCAGGTAGACGAGCCAGGCAAGGTAGATGCCCAGCCGGCGGGTCGCGGTCGGCGGGGCATCCGAGTCGGCCGCCTCGGGCGCGTTTGGCGCCGGATAGGGACGCATCCGGAAGACGAGCACCGCGGCCGCGGACACCAGGGCCATGGACAGCAGGAAGTGCAGCGCGACGACCCACGGGTTGAGCTGCGTGAGCACGGTGATACCGCCGATGACCCCCTGGAACGGGATGCCGAGCGCGATCAGGGTGACCAGCCACTTGTCGCGACGGGCGGATCCGGCGAAGCGGAGGACCGCGATCCAGGTCGCGATGGCGATGACGATCAGCACCCAGGTGAGCATGCGGTTGCCGAATTCGATGGCACCGTGCACGCCCAGTTCGCCATGCGGCACAAAGGATTCGTCGGTGCACCGCGGCCAGGTCGGGCATCCGAGTCCCGACCCGGTGACGCGGACGGCACCGCCGGTGGCGACGATGCCCACGTTCGAGATGAGCAGGGCGATCGCCCAGCGGTGCACGAATCGTGCCGTCGGCCGGCCGAAGCCGGGGACGAATCGCCACGGACCGGTCAGCGGGCGCGGGGCGTCGTCGGTGGACGAGGGTCGCGCACCGGACCGGGACCCGGCCGGTGCGTTCGAAGTATCGGATGTCATCGGAATCGGAACCACCTCACCGCCAAGGTGCCGGCCACCGCGGCCCACACCAGCAAGACACCCACCCCGAAGGCGTCGAACGAACCCTTGGAGGCCATCTCGAGAGCCTCACTCAGGGCCCCCGACGGGATGCACCGCGCGATCCAGTGCACGGCGTCGGGGACGTTGGAATCGACGACGACCAGACTGCCGAGGCCGATGAACGCGAACCACAGCAGATTCGCCAGCGCGAGGACGACTTCCGCCTTGAGCGTGCCGCCGAGCAGCAGGCCGAGCGCCGCGAAGCACGCGGTCCCGACCACCAGGACCACCGCGCCGATGAGCAGGCCGACGGGACTCGGGCGCCAGCCGAACGCGGCACCGATCGCGCCGAGGATCACCGACTGCAACGCGACCACCACGAGCACGGCGATCGATTTGCCGACGATGATCCCCCAGCGCGGGATCGGGGTGGCGCCGAGCCGTTTGAGTGCCCCGTAGCGACGGTCGAAGCCCACGGCGATCGCCTGTCCGGTGAACGCCGTCGACATCACCGCGACGGTCAGGATCGCCGGGACGAACAGCGCCGCCCGCTCTGCCGGGCCGGCGCCGAAGCCGGTGTCGATCGGCAGCAGGCACAAGCCGACGAGCAGCGTGATCGGGATGAACATCGTGAGGAGCAGTTGCTCGCCGTTGCGGAGCAGGAGCTTCAGTTCGAGCGTCGACTGGGCCGCGATCATCGCCGGCAGGGACGCCGGGCGCGGTGCTGGGCGGAACAGGCCGTCGGGGAACGTGCCGGAACGCTGCGCGTCGGTGGGAACGGAGGAGGTCACGGTCGTAGGGCCCGTCCGGTCAGGTCGAGGAAGACGTCTTCGAGGCTGCGGGTCTCGACCCGGAGATCGGTGGCGAGGACGTTGATCTTCGCGCACCACGCGGTCACGGTGGCCAGCACCTGCGGCGTCATCGGGCCGATCACCAGGTACGAACCCGGGGTGGCCTCGGTGCAGTGGTAATCCTCCGGCAGCGCCAGGACCAGCATCGACAGGTCGAGACCGCGCGGTGCGGTGAAACGCAGTTCGTTCTCCGCGCCCGTGCTGGTCAGGTCGGCGGGTGTGCCGTCGGCGACGACCCGCCCGTGGTCGATGATCGCGACGTGGTCGGCGAGTTCCTCGGCCTCGTCCATCAGGTGCGTGGTCAGCAGCACCGATGCGCCGTCGGCCCGCAGACGGTCGATGAGCTCCCAGACGACGAGCCGGGCGTGGGCGTCGAGCCCCGCGGTCGGTTCGTCGAGGAAGACCAGCTCGGGCCGGTTGACGACCGCACAGGCCAGCGCGAGCCGCTGCTGCTGGCCGCCGGACAGACGGCGGTAGGACGTCCGGCGCACCTCGGTCAGGCCGAGTGCCTCCAGGAGGAAGTCGGGATCGATGGGGTCGGCCGCGTACGCCGCGACCAGGCGCAGCATCTCCTCGGCGCGTGCGCCCGGGTAGGCGCCGCCGCCCTGCAGCATGACGCCGATGCGGCGCCGGAGCGCGTCGTTGTCGGCGACGGGGTCGAGGCCCAGGACGCGGACGGTGCCGGCGTCGGGCGTGGTGAATCCTTCGCAGATCTCGACGGTGGTCGTCTTGCCCGCTCCGTTGGGCCCGAGCAGGGCCAGGATCTCGCCGCGCCGCAGTGTGAGGTCGAGCCGGTCAACGGCGGTGCGGTCGCCGAAGCGCTTGACCAGACCGCTGATCTCGACCGCGGGACCGGTGGAACCGGGCCGATCCGCGGCGGCCTCGCCGGGGGCGGACCCGGGATCGCGGAGCCGACGATCGTTCACTCGATCGTCGTCGCTGATCTGCCGAGAGGTCGTGCTTCGCACACAGGTCAGACTAGGCGCTCGGAGCCCAGGGACGAAAAGCGGTGACCCGGCCCACCGCGCATGCGCTCATCGTCGTGCCGACGCCGGGTCGGCCGGGGTCTCGTGGTCGTCCGGAGCGGGTCCACGACGACGCCGGCGGCCGGGCGCGCGGTCCTCGAAGAACAGCGCGGTGAGAACCGCGACCATGATCACGCCGGCCAGAAGTCCTTGTGCCAGTACCACTCCGCTGGTGTTGGAACTGGTGGGCATCACCACGATGGCGATGATCGCCGACGCGGCGATGGTGGAGATCCGGAACCAGGCGCCGGTCGCCCACGCTGCCAGGGGGATCACAGCCCACAGGAGGTACCAGGCCTGGACGAACGGGAAGAACAGCACGACTGTGGCCATCGACACACCGAGGGCGCCGAGGGGATGGAGCCGGCCGCCGAGGGTGGCCAGCATCCACCGGACGATGAACAGTGCGGCGACGAGTTGTCCGATGGGGCGGGCCACCTCGAGGATCGCCTGGGTGTGCTCACCGAGCCCCAGGGTCACGCCGATCCGTCCGGTGGTCACCGACAGGAGGGTCGGCATCGACATCCAGGAGCGGACGATCTCACCCGTCGACAACGTGCCGGTCCAGCCGAAACCGAGCCCGGTGCCGAGCGAGATGCCCATCATCACGACGCCGAGGACCACCACGTAGAAGGCCGCGGACGCGCTCAGCATGTAGACCGACGAGCGCGACCGGTCCCACCACTCGCGGATGGGCGCGTGCCGGAGGGCGGGCAGGGTGGCACCCCAGCGCATCGCCAGGGCGATGCCGACGAAGCCCAGCGCGAGCATCGACGTGACCTTGATCATGGCCGACGCCGCGAGAACCGCGCCCCCGGCGATGAGGAGCCAGCCCGCCCGGGTGGGGACGAGGGTGCCGGGTCTGCGGAGGCGGTCGGCGCCGTAGATCGCGCGGAAACTCAGCTCGAGGCCGACGAGCATCAGCCCGAGCATCAGGGCCTCGTTGTGGATGCCGCCGACCAGATGCAGGATGACCAGCGGATTCATCGCGCCGAGCCATAGCGCGGCCACCGATGACACCCCGCAGCGTCGGGCGAGTCGGGGCAGTGCCCAGACGATGAGCGCCACACCGATCAACGCGACGATGCGGTGCAGGAAGATCGCGGCGGTGATGTTGTCGCCGGTGATCTTGGTGATGCCCTCGCCGATCCAGAGGAAGAACGGGCCGTAGGGCGCCGGGGTGTCCCGCCACAGGTTGGGGACCGAGCGGGTCAGGATGTGGTCGACGCCGAGTCCGCGGACCGGACTCACCGAGTACGGGTCCATCCCGCGGAACGCGATCGCACTCTGGGCCAGGTAGGAGTAGATGTCCTTGCTGAGCAGCGGGGGAGCCACGACGATCGGTGCGATCCACAGCATGAGGGTCCGGTCGGCCTGGCGGCGGCTCATCCGGCGCTCGGGGCTCCGGCCGTGCCGCACCTCGACGCTGAACCGGCCGACCGCGAACCGGCCGAGCAGCAGCCACGCGACGACGAGGGTGATCGCACCGCCGATCGACAGTGCGAGCGCGGTACCGAACATGCGCGACGGCAGCGACAGGACCCGCATCCCGGCGACCGGGTTCTGCAGCACCGGCACCGCCCCGGTGCCGAGGGCACCGATGAGGATCAGGACCGAACCGGTGGCGCCGAACAGCTTGATGCGGCGCAGCCTGCGGGTCTCCTCGGCGTTGAGCGGTCCGACCTCGCGCTCGTCGTCGTGCAGGCGGGCGACGGTCTTGCCGTAGTCGCCGCGATCGGTGTCCGCGGGAGCGGTGTCGGCGGGGCGCTGTTTGCGCAGCCCGAGATAGGTCAGCACGGCGAGCAGCCGGGTCCACACGAGTCCGAAGTAGTCCGGCACGCGGCGCGGAGCTGTGGTTTCGGGCACACGACGACTGTAATCGCCGGACGTGGTGGCCTCACGACCCCCTGCGATAAGGGCACCCTTGCTGGCAGCTGGGAAGCAATTACGTCACACTCGTGTTGTGAAAACCATGCGGAACGATGTTGTGCTGTCTTCGGACAGCGTCGGCGCCGTGCCCTCCGCTGGTACGGGAGCCGCGGGGACCGGTGCGGGGACGGCCGGTGGTGCCGACGCGCACCACGACGGTCAGACACGCGAGGCCGTGGTCACCCTGCTCGTCGAGGACGGCCCGCTCACCGCGGGCGACATCGGCGAGCGTCTCGGGATCTCGGCGGCCGGTGTCCGCCGCCATCTGGACGCCCTCGAGGGCGCGGGGGACATCGAGGTCGCCTCACCCGGTTTCGGCCAGCGCGGTCGCGGCCGCCCGGCCAAATACTTCCAGCTGACCGCCTCCGGGCGGGGCAAGATGCGGCACGCGTACGACGACCTGGCCGGCGCTGCGATGCGCAAGCTCCGCGATCTCGGCGGGTCCGACGCGGTCGCCGAATTCGCCCGCGAACGCGTCGAACGCATCGTGGCCGACGTCCGCCCCAGCACCGATCCGGTGACGGTCGCCGACACCGTCGAGGAGATCGCCGACGCGCTGACCAGCGCCGGGTACTCGACCAACACCCGTCAGGTCGGGACCGGCCTGCAGATCTGCCAGCACCACTGCCCGGTGGCACATGTCGCCACCGAGTTCCCGGAGCTGTGTGAGGCGGAGACCGCGGTCTTCACCGAACTCCTCGGCACGCACGTGCAGCGTCTGGCGACCATCGCCAACGGTGACTGCGCCTGCACCACCCACGTGCCGATCCACCCGCCGCCGGGCGGGACGCACGAGGACAGACCCGACCCGCCCGGGGCCGGCGCGGATCCCGATACCCAGCCCGTATCGCGCCGCGCGACCCCGATCCCGACACCGACCGCCACGACAACCCGAAAGGCCACGCGATGACTGTCACCGATCCGGCCACCCCGACCCCAGCGGCGCCCCTCACCCAAGAGGAGACGATCGCCGCCCTCGGCAAGTACGGCTACGGCTGGGCCGACTCCGACGTCGCGGGCGCGAGCGCCAAGCGCGGGCTGTCCCCGGCGGTCGTCGCCGACATCTCGGCGAAGAAGAGCGAGCCCGAGTGGATGCTCGAGCAGCGCCTCAAGGCACTCAAGATCTTCGACAAGAAGCCGATGCCGGGCTGGGGCGCGGGGCTCGAGGGCATCGACTTCGACAACATCAAGTACTTCGTGCGCTCCAGCGAGAAGCAGGCCGCCACGTGGGACGATCTGCCCGAGGACATCAAGAACACCTACGACAAGCTCGGCATCCCCGAGGCGGAGAAGCAGCGCCTGGTCTCCGGCGTCGCAGCGCAGTACGAGTCCGAGGTCGTCTACCACTCGATCCGTGAGGACCTCGAGAAGCAGGGCGTGATCTTCCTCGACACCGACACCGCGCTCAAGGAGCACCCGGAGATCTTCCAGCAGTACTTCGGGACCGTCATCCCCGCCGGTGACAACAAGTTCTCCGCGCTCAACACCGCGGTGTGGTCGGGCGGTTCGTTCATCTACGTGCCGCCGGGCGTCCACGTCGACATCCCGCTGCAGGCCTACTTCCGGATCAACACCGAGAACATGGGCCAGTTCGAGCGCACTCTGATCATCGTCGACGAGGGTGCCTACGTGCATTACGTCGAGGGCTGTACCGCGCCGATCTACAAGACGGACTCGCTGCACTCCGCCGTCGTCGAGATCATCGTCAAGAAGGGCGGCCGCTGCCGCTACACGACCATCCAGAACTGGTCGAACAACGTCTACAACCTGGTGACCAAGCGCGCGAAGGCCGAAGCCGGCGCGACCATGGAGTGGATCGACGGCAACATCGGTTCCAAGGTCACGATGAAGTACCCGGCCGTCTGGCTGACCGGCGAGCACGCCAAGGGTGAGGTCCTCTCGGTCGCGTTCGCGGGCGAGGGCCAGCATCAGGACACCGGCTCGAAGATGGTCCACCTGGCGCCGAACACCTCGAGCAACATCGTCTCCAAGTCGGTGGCGCGGGGCGGTGGACGCGCGTCCTACCGCGGTCTGATCAAGATCAACAACGGCGCACACGGCAGCCGGTCGACGGTCAAATGTGATGCGCTGCTGGTGGACACCATCTCCCGCAGTGACACCTACCCCTACGTCGACATCCGCGAGGACGACGTGACGATGGGCCACGAGGCGACCGTCTCGAAGGTCAGCGACGATCAGCTCTTCTACCTGATGAGCCGTGGTCTGACCGAGGACGAGGCGATGGCCATGGTGGTCCGCGGCTTCGTCGAGCCGATCGCCAAGGAACTCCCGATGGAATACGCGCTCGAGCTCAACCGCCTGATCGAGCTCCAGATGGAAGGAGCTGTCGGCTGATGGCCGATCCCACACTGCCCGTGTCCACGCCTGGTTCCCAGGCGCCTGTCGTCAACAAGGGTGAGCTGTTCACCTCGTTCGACGTCAACGCCTTCGAGGTGCCGAGTCCTCGTGAAGAGGCGTGGCGGTTCACCCCGTTCCGTCGTCTCCGCGGATTGCACGACGGAACCGCGCAGCGGACCGGCGAGTCGTCGACGATTGTCACCGGGGCGGCCGACGGTGTGACCGTCGAGACCGTCGGGCGTGACGACAAGCGCCTCGGTGAGGGCGGCGTGCCATTCGACCGTGTTGCCGCTCAGGCATATTCGTCGTTCACGCAGGCGACCGTGGTGACCGTGGGCCGCGAGGTCGAACTCGCCGACCCGGTCACCGTCACGGTCACCGGCCCCGGCGAGGGCGAGACCGCGTTCGGCCACACCCAGATCCGGCTGGAGGCGTTCGCCCGTGCGGTCGTCGTGCTCGACCAGAAGGGCAGCGGAACGTTCGCGGAGAACGTCGAGTTCGTCGTCGGCGACAGCGCGGCCCTGACCGTCGTGAACATCCACGACTGGGAGGACGACGCGGTCCATGTCGCGACGCACCATGTGCGCGCGGGCCGCGACTCGGTGGTCCGGCACTTCGCGATCAGCTTCGGCGGCAACCTGGTTCGCCTGTCGCCGATCGTCCACTACGACGCACCCGGCGGTGACGTCGAGCTGTGGGGTCTGTACTTCGCCGACGCCGGCCAGCACCTCGAGCAGCGCCTCCTCGTCGATCACAGCCAGCCGCACTGCCGTTCGAACGTCGTCTACAAGGGTGCGCTGCAGGGCGACGTCTCGGGTGATCGGACCCGAGAGGCCCACACCGTGTGGATCGGTGACGTGCTGATCCGCGCCGAGGCCGAGGGCACCGACACCTTCGAACTGAACCGCAACCTGGTGCTCACCGACAACGCGCGCGCCGACTCGGTGCCCAACCTCGAGATCGAGACCGGCGAGATCGTCGGCGCCGGGCACGCCAGTGCCACCGGACGTTTCGACGACGAGCAGCTGTTCTACCTGCAGGCCCGCGGTATCCCGGAGGATCAGGCCCGCCGTCTGGTCATCCGCGGCTTCTTCGGCGAGGTGATCGCCAAGATCGGTGTGCCCGAGCTGCGCGAGCGGCTCTCGGCCGCGGTCGAGCAAGAACTCGAACTGGCCGGCGCCTGACCGCCGTTCGCCCGCCGAACACCAGCCACACGAACGTCCCCAGCCCGGAGAAAGAATCCTGAGACTATGACCACACTGGAAATCCGCGATCTGCACGTCGACGTCGCGCAGACCGACACCGACGCCGAGCCCATCCACATCCTCAAGGGTGTCAACCTGACCGTGAAGTCGGGGGAGACCCACGCGATCATGGGCCCCAACGGTTCCGGCAAGTCGACGCTGTCCTATGCCATCGCCGGCCACCCCAAGTACGAGGTGACCTCCGGCTCCATCACCCTCGACGGTGAGGACGTGCTGGAGATGAGCGTCGACGAGCGTGCCCGCGCCGGACTGTTCCTGGCCATGCAGTACCCCGTCGAGGTGCCCGGCGTCTCGATGTCGAACTTCCTGCGGACCGCCGCCACCGCCGTGCGCGGTGAGGCGCCGAAGCTGCGCCACTGGGTCAAGGAGACCAAGGAGGCGATGACCTCGCTCGACATCGATCCGTCGTTCTCGGAGCGCAGCGTCAACGAGGGCTTCTCCGGCGGCGAGAAGAAGCGTCACGAGATCCTGCAGCTCGACCTGCTCAAGCCGCGCATCGCGATCCTCGACGAGACCGACTCCGGGCTGGACGTCGACGCCCTGCGCGTGGTCAGCGAGGGCGTGAACCGCTACAAGGACCGCGACAACGGCGGAATCCTGCTGATCACGCACTACACGCGCATCCTCCGCTACATCAAGCCGGACTTCGTGCACGTCTTCGTCAACGGACGGGTCGTCGAATCCGCCGGTCCCGAGCTCGCCGACGAGCTCGAGGAGAAGGGCTACGAGCGCTTCACCACGGCGGCCAAGGCCGGCTGAGCCACCCGACCGGTCCGAGTCCCTCAGTACAGGAGGTGTACCAGGTGACACTCTCGACAGAGGCAACGTCCGAGGCTCCCGCGGCACTGGACGTCGCCGCGTTGCGGGCCGACTTCCCGATCCTGTCGCGGACGGTGCGCGACGGGAAACCGTTGGTGTACCTGGATTCCGGCGCGACATCACAGCGTCCGGTCCAGGTGCTCGACGCCGAGCGGTATTTCCTCACGCATCACAACGCCGCGGTGCACCGCGGTGCGCATCAGCTCGCCGAGGAGGCGACCGACGCCTATGAGGACGCGCGCGAGGTCATCGCGGCGTTCGTGGGCGCCTCCGCCGACGAACTGGTGTTCACCAAGAACGCGACCGAGGCGCTCAACCTCGTGACCTACACCCTCGGCGACCCGCGGTCGGCAGATGTCCTCGGCGGGTCGGCGCTCGGCCCCGACGACACCGTCGTGATCACCGAGCTGGAGCACCACGCGAACCTCGTGCCGTGGCAGGAGCTGTGCCGCCGCACGGGCGCGACCCTGCGCTGGTACGGCGTGACCGACGACGGGCGGATCGACCTGGACTCGCTGACCCTCGACGAGTCGGTCAAGGTCGTCGCCTTCACGCACCAGTCGAATGTGACCGGCGCGGTCGCCGATGTGCCCGAACTCGTCGCGCGCGCCCGCGCGGTGGGGGCGCTCGTCGTGCTCGATGCGTGCCAGTCGGTTCCCCACATGGCCGTCGACTTCGGTGCTCTCGGCGTCGATTTCGCGGCCTTCTCAGGCCACAAGATGTTCGGGCCCAGCGGCGTCGGCGCCCTCTACGGCCGGTCGGATCTGCTGAATGCGTTGCCGCCGTTCATCACCGGCGGATCCATGATCGAGACCGTGACGATGGAGGCGTCGACCTACGCCCCGCCGCCCCAGCGATTCGAAGCCGGCGTCCCGATGACCTCGCAGGTGGTCGGGCTCGGTGCCGCGGTGCGGTATCTCACCGATCTCGGCATGGATGCCGTTGCGGCGCACGAGCACGCGCTCACCGTGCGGGCGCTGGACCAGCTGAGTGGCATCGACGGCGTGCGCATCATCGGCCCGTCGACCGCGGAGGATCGCGGTGGGGCCGTCGCGTTCCTCGTCGACGGCATCCACGCGCACGATCTCGGTCAGATCCTCGACGACGAGGGCGTCGCCATCCGGGTGGGTCACCACTGCACATGGCCGCTGCATCGCCGCTTCGGTGTCGCGGCGACCGCACGCGCATCGTTCGCCGCGTACAACACGTTCGCGGAGGTCGACGCGCTCGCCGCCGCCATCGTGAAGGCGCAGAAGTTCTTCGGGACGGTCTGAGCCATGCGGATGGAACAGATGTATCAGGAAGTGATCCTCGATCACTACAAACACCCGCATGGCCGCGGACTCCGTGAGCCGTTCGGCGCCGAAGTCCATCACGTCAATCCGACCTGTGGCGACGAAGTGACGCTGCGCGTGGCGGTGTCCGACGACGGCTCCAGCATCGACGACGTGTCCTACGACGGGCAGGGATGCTCGATCTCGCAGGCCTCGACATCGGTGCTGCACGATCTGATCGTCGGCCTGTCGGTCGGGGAAGCGCTGGCCACGGTCGAGTCGTTCAACTCGATGATGACCTCGCGCGGCAAGGACGCCGGGGACGAGGACGTCATCGGCGACGGGATCGCGTTCGCCGGGGTGAGTAAGTACCCGGCGCGCGTCAAATGCGCACTTCTGGGCTGGATGGCGTTCAAGGACGCACTCGCGCAGACGATGGACAGTCACGAGACACGAGCGGAGACAGCATGAGTGACGACACAGTGACCACCACCCCGACCGACACCGGCGTGACGGGGACACCTCCGGCACCCGCGACCTCGCTGCCTGCCATCGAGGATGTCGAAGAGGCCATGCGCGACGTCGTGGATCCCGAACTGGGCATCAACGTCGTCGATCTCGGCCTGGTCTACGGCATCGAGGTGACCGATGACGCGGTCGCCAAGATCGACATGACCCTCACTTCGGCGGCCTGTCCGCTGACCGACGTGATCGAGGACCAGTCCCGTGGGGCACTGGTCAGCAGCGGACTGTGCACCGAACTGGAGATCAACTGGGTCTGGCTGCCGCCGTGGGGCCCCGACAAGATCACCGACGACGGTCGCGAGCAGTTGCGCGCCCTCGGCTTCACCGTCTAGTAGACGCCTCTGGCATCCCGAGCGCCGGCTCCGGTCACGATCGATGACCGGGTCGGCGCTCGTCGGTTCCACGACACCTTCCGTGCGAGGAGTTGATCGCATGAGACGCTTCGAATCACGAGTCGAGCGGATGATCCGTGAGGCGACCGAACGCGGTGAGTTCGACGATCTGCCAGGTGCGGGCAAGCCGCTCGATCTCACCGACAGCGACGATCCCGACTGGTGGGTGAAACGCAAGATCCGCGACGAGAACCTGGATTCGTCCGCGTTGCTCCCCGCGCCGCTGCAGCTGCGTCGAGAGGCGCAGGACTTCCCGGGGTCGCTGGTCGACATCGCCGACGAGAACGCGGTCCGCGACATCCTCGTCGACTTCAATCGCCGTGTGCGCGAAGCCCATCTGGCGTCACGCCAGATCGCGCTGCCGCACAGTGTCGTCGCGCACACCGTCGACGTCGACGACATGATCCGGCGGTGGCGGGTGCTGCGGCGCTGATCAGTCGGCGTCGCCGGCCCACGCCGGCGTCGACATGGCGCCACGCGCCACGACGGCTCGGGTGCGCATGTCCACTGCCTTGATGACCCGCGTCATCGCGCCCATCGTGCCGGCGAGGTCGTCGCGCCCACTGAGGTAACTGCGTTGAGCGGCGATGGGCATCGCGAAGAACGCCTCGAAGAAGGCAATGGTCTGGGCCGGACCGAGTCGCAGCAGTGCGCTGAGCCCGCGTAGACGCAGATTGTGCACCGCTCGGGTGGACGACGGCCACAGATCGACGGCGGGGTCGCGACCCGCGGCCAGAGCGCCGACCACCGCGTCGGTGCACATGAGCGACGTCGCGACGCTGTAACCGGTCGTCGGGTTCTTGAAGCCGCCCGCGGCGCCGAATCGGAAGGTGGCATCGCGCCACGGTTGTGGCGACGAACCGGTCAGCGGGAAGTCCACGTGCTCGACCCGCCGGACGTCGGCGGGCATGCCGCCCAGGCGTGCGGCGAGTCGACGTTCGAGTTCGTCGAGGCCCAGCGCGGGATACCCGGCCAGGCAGGTCTCCTCGAGCAGGTACTCGCCGCCGCCGAGGGGAACGACGTACAGGAACGACGGCAGCGACCGGGGGTCGTCGGCGCCACCCCGCCAATCCATCAGCAGCGCTTCGTGGCCGGCCAGGATCGGTTCGGCGGTACGCGCATCGACGACGATCCCGAACGCGGTCTGCCGGGGCGCGTCATGGGGGAGCGCGCCCCGAGCGTCGACGACCGCGTCGCCGGTCAGGACCGTGCCGTCGTCGAGATGTACACGCGCGCCGTCGATCTCGATGACACGCGCGGCAACGGTCGCAACCCCGTCGAGTGACAGTGACCGTTGGAGGCCTGGAGTGTCGAAGACGGTGTAACCGCGGGCGACCTCCGCCAGATCCCGGCCCGCCACGCCGACCCCCTCGGTGCGGGCGGCGATCGCGGACGGTTCGATCCAGTGGGGCAGCTCGTCGGACCAGCAGGCGAACGTGGACCGCCAGACCCGATCGGGCGACGGGTCGACCAGCGTGACGGACACGCCGGCACGCACCAGTCGGTGCACGAGGGCGCGGCCGGCCGGTCCGGCCCCCGCGACGATGACTCCGGAACTCACACCCCGTCCTTCGTCGCGGGCGGCGATCCGGACGGGGGCGCGTCGTCGGGCAGGCGGATCACGAACCGCCCGTGGCCAGCATGCCACCGTCGACGGCGAGGGTCTCGCCGGTGATCCACGCCGACTCGTCGCTGGCCAGGAAGGCGACCGCACGGGCCACGTCTTCGGGTTCGCCGATCCGTTTCATCGGATACGAGGCCGCCGCGCGAGCCTCGTTGTTGCCCTCGGTGAACACCGATGCGAACTTGGTGCGGACGATCGAGGGGGCGATCGCATTGACCCGGATGTTCGGTCCGAGTTCCCAGGCGAGTTCGGCGGTGAGACGGATCAGCGCCGCCTTGGACGTGCCGTAGGCCGCGATGACGCCGGTCGACCGCAGGCCCGCGACGGACGAGATGTTGACGACCGACCCGCCGGTGTCCTTCATGCCCGCCCGATACGCCTCCTGGACGAATCCCAGCGCGGCGACCACGTTGGTGTCGAACGTCTTGCGGTAGGCGGACAGATCGGCATCCATCAGCGGGCCGGCCAGCGGTGCGATGCCGGTGTTGTTGACGAGGATGTGGATGCCGCCGCCCTGGGCGACGGCCGCGGCCACCGCGGCTGCCCGGTCGTCGGCGTCACCGGTGTTGCCCGCGCACGCCGAGACCGTCGCGCCGGGCACCGACTCCCGAATGCGGCCGGCGGCCTCCTCGAGCGGCTCGGCTTTGCGGCTCGTGATGACGACCGACGCACCACGTCGGGCGAGCTCGGTCGCGATCGCCTCACCGATGCCGCGACTGGCACCGGTGACGAGTGCGGAGCGGCCGGTCAGGTCGGAGGTCTGCGGGAAGTTCTGCGAAATCGTTGTGGAGTGCGTCACGTCCCACACCGTATCGGGCCACCATGTCACCGCGGGCGGACTCGCGCACGCGGTGCGCCGGCCTGTGGGTGGACAAACCAGTGGCGCGGCACCGGTAGAATCGATCGTCGTGATCACCGCGACCGACCTCGAGGTACGAGCGGGTGCTCGGACCCTGTTGTCGGCGCCCGGCGACGCCCTCCGCATCCAGCCCGGCGACCGGATCGGCCTCGTCGGCCGCAACGGTGCCGGCAAGACCACCACGCTGCGCATCCTGGCCGGCGAGACCGAACCGTATGCGGGGTCCATCCGCCGGTCCGGCGAGCTCGGCTACCTCCCGCAGGACCCCAAAGAGGGCGACCTGGACGTCCTGGCCAAGGATCGGGTGCTCTCCGCCCGCGGTCTCGACCAGATCCTGCGCGACATGGAGAAGCAGCAGGCGCAGATGGCCGAGGCCGCCGACGACAAGCTCCGGGACAAGGCGGTGGCGCGCTACGGCCGCCTCGAAGAGCGATTCGCCTCGCTCGGCGGTTACGTCGCGGAGTCCGAGGCGGCGCGGATCTGCAACAGCCTGGGGCTGCCGGATCGAGTGCTGGAGCAGCCGCTGCGGACACTCTCCGGCGGTCAGCGACGCCGCATCGAACTCGCGCGGATCCTGTTCGCGGCCTCCGACGGCTCGGGGAAGTCCGACACGACCCTGCTGCTCGACGAGCCGACCAACCACCTCGACGCCGATTCGATCGCCTGGCTCCGCAGCTTCCTGCAGAACCACGACGGCGGTCTCGTCGTGATCAGTCACGACGTGGATCTGCTGGCCGACGTGGTGAACCGGGTGTGGTTCCTCGACGCGGTGCGCGGTGAGGCGGACATCTACAACATGAGCTGGAAGCGGTACCTGGATGCCCGGGCGACCGACGAGCAGCGTCGTCGTCGGGAACGTGCCAATGCCGAGAAGAAGGCCTCCGCACTGCGCGCGCAGGCCGCGAAGCTGGGCGCCAAGGCCACCAAGGCGACGGCCGCGCAGAACATGCTCAAGCGCGCCGAGCGGATGATCGACGCCCTCGACGACGAGCGGGTGGCCGACCGTACCGCGCGGATTCGGTTCCCCGAACCCGCCACCTGCGGCAAGACCCCGCTCATGACCTCTGGTCTCTCGAAGAGCTATGGCTCGCTGGAGATCTTCACCGGCGTCGACCTGGCGATCGACAAGGGCAGCCGGGTCGTCGTCTTGGGTCTCAACGGCGCGGGCAAGACGACGCTGCTGAGAATGCTTGCCGGAGTGGAGAAGCCGGACACCGGGCAGATAGAGCCCGGCTTCGGTCTGAAGATCGGTTACTTCGCGCAGGAACACGACACCCTGGACGATCAGGCCTCGGTGTGGGAGAACATCCGGCACGCCGCGCCCGACGCCGGAGAACAGGACCTCCGGGGTCTGTTGGGCGCGTTCATGTTCAGCGGTGCACAGCTCGATCAGCCGGCCGGCACGCTGTCCGGTGGTGAGAAGACCCGTCTCACGCTGGCGGGGCTGGTGTCGTCGGCCGCGAACGTGCTGCTCCTCGACGAGCCGACCAACAACCTCGACCCGATCTCGCGCGAGCAGGTCCTCGACGCGCTGCGCAGCTACACCGGCGCCGTCGTCCTGGTGACCCACGATCCGGGCGCCGCGGCCGCGCTCGACCCGCAGCGCGTGATCCTGCTGCCCGACGGCACCGAGGACCACTGGAGCGAGGAGTATCAGGAGCTCATCGAGCTCGCCTGACCGCCTCGACGACCCGGTCGGTACCGGCCCGGTCGGGCACCGTCAACCGGTGGCCGTGTCCGTCGAACTCCCGGCCGACGACCCCGGCGGCACGCAACCGCCGACCGAACTCGATGCCGTCGGCGCCCGGTAGGTACAGGAAGTTCGCCTCGCTCGGCAGTGCCGGATGCCCGGCCCGTCGGAGGGCGTCGGCCAGTCGCGCGCGTTCGCGGCGCATCGCCGTCACCCGTCCGGCCAGTTCGTCGGCGGCGCAGAGTGCGAGTGCGGCAGCGTGTTCGGCAGCCGTGGTGATCGAGAAGGGAATCTCGAGGCGCCGGGCGCCGCGGATCGAGGTCGCCGACCCGAACGCGTACCCGACGCGCAGCCCAGCGAGGCCGTGGGCCTTGGAGAAGGTCCGGACGACGACGAGATTCGGGTGCTCGTCGAGCAGCACACGGACGTCGGGCGCGTCCCGGCAGTATTCGACGTACGCCTGGTCGAGGACGACCGGAGTGGACGGGTCGACGGTCGCCAGCAACCCCCGGATCTCGTCGTCGGTGACGACCGATCCGGTCGGGTTGTGGGGACTGCAGATGATGACCGCCGCGGTGTCCGGGCCGGCGGCTGCGACGAGCGCGGCCAGGTCGGGCCGGCCGTCGTCGAGCAGCGGCGTCGTGTCGAGCACCAGGCCGATCATGTCGGCGAGCAGTGCGAAACCCTCGAAAGTCGGCGCCGGGGTGACGATCCGAGGGGCGAAGTGGCCCGTGGTCCGGGATCGCGTCGCCGAGTCGTGCAGGATCGCCGCGAGAACGGCGGTCGCACCGGCACCGATGGTGATGTGGTCGGCCTCGGACCCGGTGTGCGCGGCGATCGTCGTGCGCAGATGGTCGGGGCGAAACGACGGGTAGTGGTGCGCAGCGCCCGCATGACGGCGCAGCGTGGACACCACCGCGGGCAGGGGTGGGTACGCCGACTCGTTCCGATCGCACCGCACGGTGTCCGTCGAGCGCGAGGTCGAGTACTCGGCGCGTGCACTCGCCGGACCCGGCAGGAGGACGGTCACGAACGGCCGTTCCACCGGATCGCCCCGGCGGCCGCGAAGTCGCCGGCATGGGCGAACGCCGACATCATCACGACGTCCCCGGGACCGACGCGTCCGTCGTCGATGGCCGCGTCCAGTGTCATCGGGATCCCGACCGCGAACAGGTTCCCGCACTCGTCGAAGGTGTCGGGATGCCGCGACTCGGGCAACTCCATGGCCTCCCGCCAGTTGCGCAGGAAGATGCGGTTGGGCTGATTGGTGACGAGGAGGTCCAGGTCCGCCGGTCGGATGCCGATCCGATGGGCCAGCGCCGCGGCCACCTCGGGAACCATCCGGTTCCCCCGCGCCAGGACCTTCGCGATCTTCGCCTCGGTGAAGCCGACGTGGATCTGGCCCGGACCCGCCTCCCAGTACTTGCGCTCCGGTCGTGCGACGGCGGTCATGTCCGCCGAGAACTCGCCGAAGGACCGGGTCTCGGTGCCCAGCACCGGGTTACCCGCATCGCCGAGCGTCAGGGTCGCGACCGCCGCCCCGTCGCCGGGGATCGCGGCCTGGGCCTTCACCCGAACCTGCTCCTGGGTGAAGATCTGTCCGGCGCTGTTCTGCGCCAGGCCGATCAGGGCCTTGCGACCGCCGCCGGCGCGCAGGAGTGCGCCGGCGATCTCGATCAGATGGACGAACGCGGCGCATCCGCCGTTGTGCACGTCGAGCACCGTCCGCGGCGCGAGTCCGAGGCGATGGGCGACCTCGCCCACGCACCCGCGAACCGGGACCTCCGGTAGTTGGCTGTGCGTGAGGACGACGTCCACGTCGTCGAGATAGGTGTCGCCGTGCCGATCGAGCAGACGGCGCGCGGCGGCGACGATCATGTCCGCGGAGGTCTCGCCGTCCGCCGCATGGTGCCGAAAGGCGGGTGCCCGGAACATGACGTTGTCGGCGAGTTCGTCGTCCTCGGCGTACTGCGCGAAGAACTCCGCAGGGACCCGCGCGGCCGGCCGGTAGGTGGCGAGATCGGCGAGGGAGATGGACGGGGCGGGGACGGCGGTCATGAGCGCATCCATTCGGGGGTCAGCGGAAGGCCGGCGCGGTGGCGGTGTTCGGCGATGGCCGTGAGGTTGTCGAGTTCGATCTGATGTCCGGCGCCGAACATGTCCCACAGGTCACCCACCCACTCCTCCCGTCCGGCCGGCGCGGTGTCGGGGTACGGGTTCTCGTCGTAGAACGGGTGATGGCAGTTGTTCCACAGCACGACCGAACCGGGGCGGTCGAGCACGAGCCGCGCGTCGACGACGCGCATCAGGTAGATCATCCAGAGGTGCTTGCCCTGATCCCATGCGCAGTGGTAGTCGACGGTCATCGCGTCGGGATTGGCCACGGTCCGGACATAGATCTTGGTGTCCTCGTTCAGGCGATCGTGTCCGACCCACAGGCCCGGTTCGTCGGTCGCCGTGAAATCCCTTGTGCTGTAGGTCCATTCCTCGAGCGAACGCGTGTCGGCAAGCCACTCGAACAGCTCGCGCGGCGGTGCGTCGACGTAACCCTGGACCGGGCAGAAGTCGCCGAACACCTGATGATGGGGATACACCGAGCGAACCTTGTCGACGACGAGCGCGGTGTTGGCGGAACGGGGGTGGGTCTCCACCCGGACCACGCCGTCGAGCGTGGCCGCGGCGTCCCCGAGGTCGGACAGGGCCGGGGAGTGCGTGGTCATGGGGTACCTCTCGCGATCAGTGGGGCGAACGGGGGTGTTTCGTCGGGATCGACATCCACGACGATGCAATTCGGTCCGGGACGTGACAACAGCTCGACGCACGCCGAACGCAGGGTCGGAAGGTCGGGGGCGGAACGTACCGCCAGACCGGCGAACATCGCGTCGAGCCCGCCTGCGATGTCGGTGTGTCGGAACCGGTTGACGCTCGGTGCGTCGGGGAAGAAACGCGCTTCCCGTGTCACGCACATGCCGTGCGCGTCGTTGTTCACGACGATCAGGGTGATCGGTGCGTCGTGTTCGATCGCGGTGTGGATCTCCATGCCGTGCATGAGAAACGAGCCGTCGCCGGCGATGACGACGACCCGGTCGTCCCCCGCGATCGCGGACCCGATCCCCGCCGCGATGGCCCATCCCATCCCGCCCATGCCCAAAGCGACGACGAACCGGCCGTCGCCGAACGGCAGGTGGTGGATCGCGGCCGCACCCGTGTTCCCCGCATCGGCGAACACGGCGCAGCGCTCGGGGAGGGCGTCGCCGATGGTGACCATGACGTCGGGCATCCCGACGGCCGTGGTCGACGGGACGACGGGCAGATGGTCGATCGGATGGACCCGCGGAACACGGCGGCGGGGGACCCGGTCGGCGAGCGAGGAGCGGAGCGCATCGATCGTGTCGGCCAGGTGCGGGGCTCGGATGTGCTCGGCGGCAGCGGGTGTGCGCGGCGGCGCGCTGCCGAGATGGATGATCGGGATCGTCGCGAGCGCGTCGTCGAGGCCCGCGCGGTCCGTCATCGACATCCGGCAGCCGATCACCAGGAGCACCTGTGCATCCCGCACGGCGCGGTGCGCCGACGGATGCCCCATCACCCCGGTGACCCCGGAACACCAGGAGCGACCGATGTCGCGCCCACCCGGGGAGACCACGACGGCGGCGCCGAGAAGGTGCGCGAGATCGTCCACCGCATCCGACATCTCGAGACGGGACGCCTCGTCGCCCGCCCAGATGCACACGGTCCCGCCGTCGCGCGTGACCTTTGCGAGCCGGTCGGCGAGTCCGTCGACCACGGTCGCGGGTACCGTGTCGACGTCTGCCGGGCGGTCTGCGATCGCATCCGCGCCCGGGCCGGGCGAGCACTGGACGTCCTTCGGCAGGATCACCGCGGCCGGCAGACCGCGCGCCGTGGTGGCGAACGCGACGTCGAGAACCCGATCGAGACCAGACGGCTCGTCGACGAGCCCGCAGAAGCCGGTCACACCGGACAACACCGCGCGCAGATCCACGGTGTCGGGCGGGTCGAGCATGTCCTGGAAACCGCCGCGTCCCACCGTGGGTGACGGCGCCGAGCCGATCAGGGCGATCACCGGCACGCGGCTGTCGTAGGCCTCGCCCAGCGCCGGTACGACGTTGAGTGCCCCGCCGCCCGACGTCGTCAGGACCGCGGTCGGTTCACCGGTGAGCCGCAGGTGTCCGTCGGCCATCGCGCCGGCGCCGAACTCGTGCTTGGCCACGACCGGGCGCAGCCGCGGATGCCTCCGGGCCGCGTCGAAGATGTCCTCGATGTTGGCGCCGTGGACGCCGAAGGCGGTGCGGACACCGGCGTCGACGAGTCGTGCGACGACCCGGTCGGCCACCATCCGGTGGCCGACCGGCGAGGATACGTTCCCCACGCGTGTGTTCAAAACCTGTACTCCCAGCCCCGAACATCATGCGGCACCGGTCGATTCGCGGTGCCCGAACACCGGACAAACTCAGCAAGAGTTAGCTTAGCGTAAGCTAAGGTTCGGCGGCAGGGGGTGTGAGTGTGACGTCAGGTCGCCGGCCAATACCTCTTGCGCAGGTCGCCTTTCACGAGCTTTCCGGTGGGGGTGCGCGGTAGGTCGTCGACGAAGTCGATCGATCGGGGCACCTTGTACGCCGCGATGTTGTCGGTGGTGAACGCGATCAACTCCTCGGCGAGCTGATCGGTGGGCTCGTAGCCGTCCGCGAGCTGGACACACGCCTTCGCCACCTCGCCGAGATCGGCGTCGGGGACGCCGATCACCGCGACATCGAACACCGCGGGGTGGTTGATGAGGACGTTCTCGGCTTCCTGTGGATAGATGTTGACGCCGCCGGAGATGATCATGAACGCCTTGCGGTCGGTCAGGTACAGATATCCCTCGTCGTCGACGTACCCGACATCACCTGTGGTGGACCAGTTCTCGTGCTCGGGATGCTGGGCCTTGCGGGTTTTGTCGGGGTCGTTGTGATACTGGAAGGCCACGTCCTCGCGTTCGAAGAACACCTGCCCGACCTCGCCGGTCGGGAGTTCCTTGCCGTCCTCGTCGCAGATGTGGACGACGCCGAGCAACGGCTTGCCCACCGATCCGGGATGATCCAGCGCCTCCTGGGGGCCGATGAAGGTCGCACCGGCGGCCTCGGTCGACGCGTAGTACTCGTGGATGACGGGGCCCCACCATTCGATCATCGCGCGCTTGACCTCGATCGGGCACGGTGCGGCCGCGTGCACGGCGACCTTCAGGCTGCTGACGTCGTACTTCGTCCGGATCTCCGCGGGGAGCTTGAGCATCCGGATGAACATGGTGGGGACCCACTGACTGTGGGTCACGTGGTACTTCTCGATGGCGGCGAGAGCCGCTTCGGGATCGAATCGGTCCATCATCACGACGGTCCCGCCGACCGAATTGGTCATCCCGCAATAGCGCAGTGGCGCTGCGTGATACAGCGGTGCGGGGGAGAGGTAGATCGAGGTGTCGTCGTAGCCGTACATCGGTGCGAAGATCGCCGTGTAGGCGTCGGGGACCTCGTCGACCTGTCCCTCCGGTATCGGTGTCTTGATGCCCTTCGGGCGTCCGGTGGTCCCGGACGAGTAGAGCATGTCCGTGCCGCGCGGCTGGTCGGTGCGGGGTTCGGCCGAGGCATTGGCCAGAACCTTGTCGTAGCTCTCGAAGCCGTCGAGGTCGCCACCCCAGACGATGCGTCGTCCCGGGCCCACCAGTGCCTCGATCTCGTCGGACGCGGCCACCGCATCGACGACCGATGCGCCGGCGAACAGGACCTGGGCGTTGCAGTCGGCGAGGATGTAGTTGGTCTCCGCCGCGGTGAGGTGGTGGTTGACGGCGGTCACGTACAGACCGCTGCGCAGGGCCGCCCAGTACACCTCGAAGACTCCGAAGTCGTTGGCCGAGACCACCGCGATGTTGTCGCCGCGCCGGAGGCCGAGGGACTCGAGATAGTTGGCGATCCGGGTCGAGTTCTCGTCCAGCTGACGGTAGGTCAGTTCCGCACCGGTCGCGGCACGGATCACGGCCGGCTTGTCGGGAGTGGATTTCGCGAAGACTCCAGGGAACAAGGGTGGCGCTCCTCGTGACGAAGGGATGGTCACCCTGAACGAACATTATCTAACGCTCGTTCAGGGTGGTGCGAGTCACATTACCCTAGCGCCGTGTCCGATTCCGCAGTCCCTCAGTGCGTGGCGAGAAACCTGTCCATGGTTCGCTCCGCGAGGGCGGTGATCGTCAGCGCGGGATTCACCAGACCCACGGCGCCCGGGACGAAGGAGCCGTCGACGACCCACAGGTTGTCGTAGCCACGCACGCCGCCGTCCATGTCGGCCGCCGCGCCCATCACCACGCCGCCGAGCCCGTGATAGGTGCTCGCGGAACCGAAGCCGAGCGCCCGTGACGAGACGTGGGTGCCGTTCGCGCCGAACCCGAATCGACCCTCGGTGCGTTCGTGGAACCGCCTGATGAATGCGTTGCTGCGACGGTCGAGATCGTTGCGGTCGGCCGGGTGGGGGTAGTTCAACTGCGCCCGACGGGTGCGGTGGTCGTAGTCGATCGTGCCGCGCTCGTCGGTGTGGGCCTGCACGAGGTGGGTGGTCGCAGCCTTGCCGAGCGGCGCGGGCAGCGGGGTGGCCTGGTAGACCATCGAGACCGGACCGCCGGGCAGGTTGTCCTCGTAGATCCGGGCATAACCCGGGCCGCCCTGGACGGCGCCGAAGTCCTCGCGCGGGTTGGCCCGGATGGTGAGGAAGTCGCCGTTCACGCCGAAGCCGTCACCGATGCGCGGCGACAGTCGCGGGAGGCGGCCCTGTGCCCGCGCCTCGACGAGCAATCGGGTGGTGTGGAAGGAGCCCGCGGCCAAGAAGAGGTGATCGGCCTCGGCGGTCACGGTGCGCACCGAGCGTCCCTGTTGGTCGAGAACCCGTGCGGTGACGACGAATCCGGCGCGCCGAGACCGCGGCCGGATGTCGAAGACCTCGTGCATCGGCTTGACGGAGACGTTGCCGGTCCGTTCGGCGGCGAGGAGGTAGCTGCGGTCGAGTGACTTCTTGGCGCCGCTGTTGACGCCGTAGCTGAGTTCGCCCGCGGTGACCGACGGGGTCGCCCGGCCGGCCAGTTCGTCGCGCACGATGTCCCAGTCGATGGCGAAGTCGAAGAAGTGCGGCGCGGCGTCGTAGCGCTCGATGACCTTCAGCCACGACCGGGCGCCGATGTACTTGGGGTGCGCGAGGATGTCCGCGGGCAGCGGCGAGACACCGAGGCCGGCTTTGGCGCGTGGGAAGTAGGTCTGGGCGAGCTGGGCGTAGTCGGCGGCCGCGGGAAAGATGTGGTCGAAATCCTGGCGGCGGGGGACGGGGGTGAAGGACCCGAACACGAGCGACCCGCCGCCGACGCCCGCGCCGTACACGGCCTCGACGCCGTTGCCCATCACGTGGTCGAGGACGCCGGGGTACGGCTCGACCGGGAGTCCACTCGCCGCACTCGCGCCGGCCGGGCTGCCGAACCACGCCGCGCGCTTGTCCGGGTTGGTGGTCGTGGCGAAGGTGTTGCCGTCCGGCCGGATCGGCCATCGGCGGCCACGCTCGAACACCGTCGTCCGGTAGCCGGCCCCGCCGAGCCGGCGGGCGGCCACCGCGCCGCCGAAGCCGGTACCGATGACGATCGCGGTCCGCCCCGGCGCCGCCTGTGCCGGGGTGACGGTGGCGCCGAGCGCGGCGAGGGCTCCGGCGCCGGCCGCGGAGCGCATGAGGGTCCGGCGAGAGACGGCAGGACCGGAAATGTCGTAGTTCACCTGGGCACCTTAGCGTGCGCTAAGTAAGGTTAGGAACTCCTTAACATCGGTAGCGATGTGGGATGGATCACCGCTCGACGCGCTGTTCTCGCCGGCTGGGCTGCGTCGTGGACCGCTCGGCGGGCGCGACCGGACGATAGGCTCCGGGCGTGACGGCTTCGCTGGTGATCGAGGTGGATCGCGACAGTGTGGCGATGGGCGATGACGTCTCTTCCCACGCGCATTCGCTCGCGGTGGAGCCGGGTACGGCGCTGAGTGTCGTCCTCGCGTCGGCGGCGCCGGAGATCCGTGCTCGGGGGTGGTCCTGGGTGGCCGACGTCGACGGACGGGTCGCCGCGGTCTGGTCGGTCGACCAGGGCGTACGGCTGCTCGTCGAGGACTCGCCGGTGTCGGCTGCCGACGGGCCGCGCCGGATTCACTTCCGGTACTTCCTGCAGATCGATCCCGCCTGGCTGTACCAGCGTCTGGCCGAGGGAGCCGTGGCGGACCGGCAGGCGCTCGAACGCGACTACCGCCCGATCGGTGACCGGCGACGCGACGAGGAGGAGCGTCGCCGGGAGCGGGACTCGCCGGCGCGGTATCTGTCCGCCGAGTGCACCGAGGCGTTGCGCGGGTTCGGCGCGGAGTTCGATCTCCACAACGATCGGATGGCACGTTTCGCGCTGCTCGGATCGTCGATGCGGGTGCAGCGCGCCGACACCATGACGATGACCTTCGACGTCACGAACCGGGTGGTGTCGTCGATACGGCCCGTCGCGGTCGCCGAGTGCTGGCTGGTCGCTGTCACGGGCCGCCGGATGCGGCAGGCACGTGGATGGGCCCCGGTCCCGGACAACCCACGGATACCGGTGCCGGAGCTGCGGCCGATGGGCTCGGGGGTGGCCGGGACCGCCCGCTGGACGACGCGAGGCATGAGAGGCGATCCCGTCGTCCAGCTGACGGGCGATGAGGCGGTCCTGGCCTACCGGTTGTCGGCGAACCGCTCGATCGGTGAGATCGTCACCATCCTGAGCGCGCGGTGAGCATCACTCGTGAGCGCGCACCGACTCCTCGACGAGGTCGAGCACCGCGTGCAGGTCGTCGGTGGGCTGGCCGGTGGCCAATCGGGTGATCAGGCCGTCGAGGACGAGGTCGAGATAGTTCAGCAGCACGTCCGTCGGCACGTCGTCGCGCAGGCGTCCCGCCTGGCGGCCACGTTCCAGCCGACTCAGGGTCGCCTGCTCGACCTCGGCCGAGTATGACACCCACTCCGCCCGGAAGCTGTTGTCCGTCCGCAACTTTCGGGCGATCTCCAGCCGTGTGCCGAGCCAGTCGAAGTCCTGCGGCCGGGTGAGCATGTCACGCATGACCTGCACCAGGCCCTGCTCGGCCGCCACATCGGCCATGCGTTCGGCGTCCTCGCGTGCGAGCGCGAGGAACAGTGCTTCCTTGTCCCGGTAGTGGTGGAAGATCGCGCCCCGGGACAAGCCGGTGGACTCTTCGATCCGTTTGACGGTCGCGCCGTCGTATCCGTACTCCGCGAAGCAATGCCGCGCGCCGTCGAGAATCTCCCGACGACGCGCGGCAAGCCGGTCATCACTGACCTTGGGCACGTCGAGTGCCTCCTGTCAGCTCTTGATCATGTTGCGCAGCACGTACTGCAGGATGCCTCCGTTGCGGTAGTAGTCGGCCTCACCCGGGGTGTCGATGCGCACCTTCGCGTCGAACTCGACCGTCGAGCCGTCCTCCTTGGTGGCGGTGACGTGCACCGTCGACGGCGTGGTGCCGTTGTTCAGCTCCTCGATACCGGTGATGTCGAAGGTCTCCGTGCCGTCGAGGCCCAGCGACTTGTGCGACTCGCCCTCGGGGAACTGCAGCGGGATGACGCCCATGCCGATCAGGTTCGAGCGGTGGATGCGCTCGAAGCTCTCGGTGATGACGGCCTTCACGCCGAGCAGGCTGGTGCCCTTGGCCGCCCAGTCGCGCGACGAGCCGGTGCCGTACTCCTTGCCGCCCAGCACGACGAGCGGCGTGTTCTGCGCAGCGTAGTTCTGCGCGGCGTCGTAGATGAACGACTGCGGCGCACCCTCCTGGGTGAAGTCGCGGGTGTAACCGCCGGTCACGCCGTCGAGCAGCTGGTTCTGCAGACGGATGTTGCCGAAGGTCGACCGGATCATCACCTCGTGGTTGCCGCGGCGGGCGCCCAGTGAGTTGTAGTCCTTACGGGCCACACCGTTCGCATCGAGGTACTGCGCGGCGGGGGTGCCGGGCTTGATCGTCGACGCGGGGGAGATGTGGTCGGTGGTCACCGAGTCGCCGAGCTTCGCGAGCACGCGTGCGCCCTTGATGTCGGAGACCGGCGACGGCTCACGCTGCATGCCCTCGAAGTACGGAGGCTTGCGCACGTAGGTGGACTCGTCGTCCCACTCGAAGGTCTTGCCCGACGGGGTCGGCAGGTTCTGCCAGCGCTCGTCGCCCTTGAACACGTCGGCGTAGTCCGAGGCGTACTGCTCCGGCGAGATCGACGAGGCGATGGTCGCCTCGATCTCCTCGTTGGTCGGCCAGATGTCCTTGAGGAACACGTCGTTGCCGTCGGTGTCCTGGCCCAGCGGGTCGGTCTCGAAGTCGAAGTCCATGGTGCCGGCCAGCGCGTAGGCGATGACCAGCGGCGGCGACGCGAGGTAGTTCATCTTCACGTCGGGGTTGATGCGGCCTTCGAAGTTGCGGTTGCCCGACAGCACCGCGGTGGCGGTGAGGTCGTTGTCGTTGATCGCCTTCGAGATCTCCTCCGGCAGCGGGCCGGAGTTGCCGATGCACGTGGTGCAACCGTAGCCGACGAGGTAGAAGCCGAGCTTCTCCAGGTACGGCCAGAGACCGGACTTGTCGTAGTAGCCGGTGACGACCTGCGACCCCGGTGCCATCGAGGTCTTGACCCACGGCTTGGAGGTCAGACCCTTCTCGACGGCCTTCTTGGCGAGCAGGGCCGCACCGAGCATGACCGACGGGTTGGAGGTGTTGGTGCAGCTGGTGATCGAGGCGATGGTGACGATGCCGTGGTCGAGGATCATCGATCCCCGCTCCTCGGAATCGACCCGAACCGGCTTGGTCGGCCGGCCCTCGGCACCGTTGGCGGCCGAGTGCAGCGGCTCGGCGTCGTCGTCGGCGAAGGACAGCGTCGCGGGATCGGACGCCGGGAAGGTCTCCTCGACCGCCTCGTCCAGCTTGGTCTGCGGCGCGGAGTTGCCGTTCTCGACGTAGTTGTGGATGTCCTTGCGGAACGCGTTCTTGGCGTCCCAGAGCTCGATGCGGTCCTGCGGGCGCTTCGGGCCGGCGATCGACGGGACGACGTCGGCCAGGTCGAGCTCGAGGTACTCCGAGTACACGGCCTCTTCGGCGTCCTTCTCCAGCCACATGCCCTGTTCCTTGGCATAGGCCTCGACCAGCGCGAGGGTCTCTTCGCTGCGGCCGGTGAGCCGGAGGTAGTTGACCGTCTCGCCGTCGATCGGGAACATCGCGCAGGTCGAGCCGAACTCGGGACTCATGTTGCCGATGGTGGCGCGGTTGGCCAGCGGGACCTCGGCCACGCCGTTGCCGTAGAACTCGACGAACTTGCCGACCACACCGTGCTTGCGCAGCATCTCGGTGATCGTGAGGACCACGTCGGTGGCGGTCACGCCGGGCTTGGCCGAGCCGGTGAGTTTGAAGCCGACGACGCGGGGGATGAGCATCGAGACGGGCTGGCCGAGCATCGCGGCCTCGGCCTCGATGCCGCCGACGCCCCAGCCCAGGACGCCGAGGCCGTTCTCCATCGTGGTGTGCGAGTCGGTGCCGATGCAGGTGTCGGGGTAGGCGACGCCGTCACGGACCATCACCGAGCGGGCGAGGTGCTCGATGTTGACCTGGTGGACGATGCCGGTGCCCGGCGGCACGACGCGGAAGTCGTCGAAGGCGCCCTGGCCCCAGCGGAGGAACTTGTAGCGCTCCTCGTTGCGCTGGTACTCGATCTCGACGTTGCGCTCGAACGCCTGGGCGTTGCCGAAGGCCTCGATGATCACGGAGTGGTCGATGACCATCTCGGCGGGTGCGAGGGGATTGACCTTGTCCGGATCGCCGCCGAGTTCCTTGACGGCGTCACGCATGGTCGTGAGGTCGACGATGCAGGGCACGCCGGTGAAGTCCTGCATGATCACGCGGGCGGGCGTGAACTGGATCTCGACGCTCGGCTCGGCGTTCGGGTCCCAGTTGGCGAGGGCCTCGATGTGCTCCTTGGTGATGTTCGCGCCGTCCTCGGTGCGGAGGAGGTTCTCGGCCAGGACCTTCAGAGCGTAGGGGAGCTTGCCGGTGCCCTCGACGGCGTTCAGACGGTAGATCTCGTAGCTGTTGTCACCGACGTCCAGCGTTCCGCGGGCGCCGAAGGAATTGATACTCACGTCTAAATCCACTCTCCTCGTGTGCCGGCGGGCTGCGCCGGCGATTACTCGATGATCCACTTGCGGTCGGGCGGGGCCGGTCGGACGGGCGTCGCTCCCCGTTCCGACGGTCGTGCGCCGTCTGACGTTCTGCACCGACGGGCTGCGCCGGCGCCATCGGATGTCCGTGAGGGTCACCCGCGACAACATCGTCCAGTCTAACAGTACGAGCGTACTGTTACCAAGCTCGTGCCCGGGACGCGCCGGGCGGACGTGCCGACACCGGAATACCCAGACGACTCCATTGTGTCGTACGGTGCAGGGCGGGGTTCGGCGAGTGGACACTCGACGCCGACGCGATACCGGCCGTCCACGTCGGCGCCACCCCGGTGATCTCGAGAGGCAGGGGTGGCGGATGGGTCCGCAGGCGACGACGTTGGTGCTGGCAGCTCCTGCGGAGAACAACGAACTCACCGGACTCGTCGGGGTCGACATGGGTGAGCTGTCCCGCGACATCGCCGACGACGCCGTCGCCGGCGCGACGCCCGAGCAGCTGCCCCGCATGCTCGAAGTCGTCGAGTACGCCAAGGCCAAGGGCCACGACGTGAGCTTCGTGGTCATCGATCAGGTACAGCCGCGCTTCACGCTCTATCGCGACATCGCCAACCAGTTGCAGGATCAGGTCGGCGGCACCGTCATCGTGCTGGGCCCGAACTCGGTCGGCAGCTCGTCTCCGGATTTCAGCCGCGTGGTGCAGGAGCAGGCCACCGACGGCCTCACACTCACCGACCCGGCGGGTGCGGCGCGGCAGATGATCGACACGATGACCGGTCCCAACGTGGACTGGACGATCGTCGGTGTCCTGCTGGTCCTCGTCGTCGCGATCGGAGCCGTGCTCGCCAGACTGCGTCAGATCCGTTCCCGGAGGAACCTGGCCGCCGGGCCGCTGGGCCCCGTGCAGGCCGTCGACACGACGTCGGATGAACCGTCGTCGCGACACCGCGAGCCGTCCGCGTCCGGTCGGTAGTCCGGACGCTCGGGCACCGCTCGACCCGGCAGCGGGGCCGCCCGACTCCGGGGCCCTGACACCCTTTCCGTTCACGCACGCGGACCACCGTCGGCGTGTCGTACGGTCTGTTGCCAATTCGAGACCTTGACGACTGTTCGATCTTTCGCCAGTTCACGGCATTTTCCCAGGTAATCACGCGTTTGTAATTCACGATCGCGGTTTTCTCGTGTGGTTGATGTGACGTACGGTTCTGATGTCACGTGTGATGCCTGTGTCCTCTGCAGGGTCCGAAGTGACGCAAGTGCAGTGCGTGATCGCCGCGGTTCTCGACGACCCGGACGATCGCCGGCCGGGGATCGCCAGATCCCCGCACGAATCGCGAGGAGTTCCAGGTGAGGCGAGGAAGAACTGGTGCGTCGTGGCCGGCGCGCGTCTCGGCAGCCCTGGCTGTCGTACTCATCTGTGCGCTCGGCGCGGGTCACGCCGATGCGGCACCCAAGAAGACGCCCGAGTCGCCCATCTCCGGGTTGATCAATCGCATCGCGACGGTCAATCAGGACATCGCCGACCTGGACCAGGCGCTCGCGGCCCGCCAGGAGAACGTGAACCGGTCGATCGCCGACTTCCAGAACTCGCTCGCGCAGCGGCGCCTCGCCACGGTGGCCGCGCGCGGAGCCCGGACCGAACTCGATCGCTCCAGCAAGGCCGTCGTCGACGCGCAGAAGGAGTTCGACCGGTTCGCGCGCCTGGCCTATCAGCAGGGTCCCGAGCAGGGCTCGATGTCGAACTACGTGTCGTCGGAGGACCCGCAGGCCGTGCTCGACCGCATGAAGCTGATCGACCAGGTCGGCAAGAAGCAGCAGGAGATGATCCGGCGGCTGCAGGTCGCACGTAACCAGAAGGCCAACCGTCTCGCCGCGGTGGAGGCCACCCGCCGGCAGGCGTCGTTCGCGGCCAAGAGTGCCGAGCAGCGCAAGATCGATGCGATGGCCGCGGTCACCGAGGCGAAGACCGCCATCGCGACCCAGCAGAAGCGCAAGGCCACCCTGATCGGTGAGCGCGACCGGGTACAGAAGCGTCTCAACACGATTCGCGGCTACGTCCCGAAGAAGACGGTCGAGGGGCCGTCGGCGAGCGATCTGCTGTCCAACCTGTTCCCGACCGCCCCGTCGGCCGAGGGTGCCCTGAAGGCGCTGCCCGCCACACCGGTCACCGACAACCAGGCGCTCGCAGTCGCGGCCGAGGCCGCCGCACGCCTCGCGGTCGATGTCGGCCAGTCGATCCTCGCGGGTCTCGTCGGTCAGCAGCAACTGCCGCAGTCGGAGTTGCTCAACGAGCTCGGCATCGGGGGTGCGGATCTCACCGGCAGCAGCGGTGGCGACACCCTCAGCGCGCGGCTCGGTTCCGGGAGCCTCGGGACCCTGTTCGGGAGTTCCTCCGGCGGTGGCGGCGGAGGCGGCATGGTCCGTCCCGGTCTGCGCGGCCCGCAGGCCGTGGAGATCGCGGTCAACCGCGCCCTCTCCCAGCTCAACGTGCCCTACGCCTGGGGCGGCGGTGACGCGAACGGCCCCACGCAGGGCATCCGCGACGGCGGCGTCGCCGACAGCTATGGCGACTACAACAAGATCGGCTTCGACTGCTCGGGTCTGATGATCTACGCGTTCGCCGGCGTGGGTATCGAGTTGCCGCACTACACCGGCTACCAATACACCTCGGGACCGCAGTTCCCGCTGTCGCAGATGCGCCGCGGCGACATGATCTTCTACGGCCCCAACGCGAGCGCGCACGTCGCGCTCTACCTCGGGGACAACAAGATGGTCGAGGCGCCGCAGTCGGGAGACGTCGTCAAGGTGTCGCCCCTGCGCACCGACGGCGCGATGCCGAACGTGGTGCGTCTGCTCTGACGGCCGGCGGTCGGGCGGCGGTCGTGAACGACCGACACCCGCCGAGTCTTCTTGGCACCTTTTCAGTTCGCACGGCTAGGCTGGCACAGACACGCGGGGTCGACGCCTGCGCGGTGCGGGATCGTGGCCGCGCCCAGGGCTGACGCATCGCCGCTCGACCGGACAGCAGTTCAGAGGAACAGGAGCACGGGTTGACCGAATCGCACTCCCTCGGCAAGGCGGCCACGGGGGATCCCGCGGCGGCAGGAGCGGACTCCTCGGTGCTGAGCGACGCCGACGTCGCGCTGCTCGAGCGGGCCATCTACGAGGTCAAGCGCGTCATCGTCGGCCAGGATCAGCTCGTCGAGCGCATTCTCGTCGGTCTTCTCGCTCGCGGCCACATCCTGCTCGAGGGTGTGCCCGGTGTCGCGAAGACACTCGCGGTCGAGACGTTCGCCCGCGTCGTCGGCGGATCCTTCTCCCGCGTGCAGTTCACCCCCGACCTGGTGCCCACCGACCTGATCGGTACTCGTATCTACCGCCAGGGCCGCGAGGAGTTCGACACCGAACTCGGCCCGGTCGTCGCGAACTTCCTGCTGGCCGACGAGATCAACCGCGCACCCGCGAAAGTGCAGTCCGCCCTGCTCGAGGTGATGGCCGAGCGTCACGTCTCGATCGGCGGCAAGACCTACTCGATGCCGGACCCGTTCCTGGTGATGGCGACACAGAACCCCATCGAGAACGAGGGCGTCTACCCGCTGCCCGAGGCGCAGCGGGACCGCTTCCTGTTCAAGGTCCTCGTCGACTACCCGTCGGTGGAGGAGGAGCGCGAGATCGTCTACCGGATGGGCAACGTCCCGCCGACCGCGTCTCAGGTCCTCGACCCGGCCGCGATGCTGCGCCTACAGCGGACCGCGGCGAACGTCTTCGTCCACCACGCCCTCGTCGACTACGTCGTCCGCGTCATCAACGCCACCCGCCGCCCGGCCGAGCTCGGCCTCACCGACGTCGCCTCCTGGCTGTCCTACGGTGCCTCCCCACGCGCGACACTGGGCATCGTGGCCGCCGCCCGGGCGCTGGCGCTGGTCCGCGGTCGCGACTACGTGATCCCGCAGGACGTCGTCGAGATCATGCCCGACGTGCTCCGGCACCGTCTGGTGCTGTCGTACGACGCACTGGCCGACGAGATCGACGCCGACCAGGTCATCGCCCGGGTCCTGCAGACCGTCGGACTACCGCAGGTCGGCGCGCAGCCGATACCGCAGGGGCAGTACCCGACCGGGCAGCCGCAGGCGCCCAATGGCGGCCACGGACCGAATGGCTATGCGGGACAACAGGTCTCACAGTCTGCCGGCCCGGGCGACCCGAATTCGGCACCGGCGAACCGGAATTCACCTCAGTATGGCGGCTAATCGGGACCTTCCGCGCCTGGGCGCCGGTCTGCTCGACGAGCCGCAACTGACCGCGGCCCTGAAGATGCTCGAGCTCACCGTGCGGCGCAAGCTCGACGGCGTGCTGCAGGGTGAGCACCTGGGGCTGATCCCCGGACCGGGTTCGGAACCGGGCGAGGCGCGGGCCTACCAGCCGGGCGATGACGTCCGGCGGATGGAATGGTCGGTCACCGCCCGCACCACCCAGCCGCACGTCCGGCAGATGATCGCCGACCGTGAACTCGAGACCTGGCTCGTGGTCGACGCCTCGGCCAGTCTCGACTTCGGCACCGTCGACTGCACCAAACGGGACCTGGCGGTTGCTGCGGCCGCGGCTCTGGTCCACCTCACTTCCGGCGGCGGCAACCGGCACGGTGCCCTGGTGGTGACCGGCGACGACCTGGTGCGGGTGCCGGCTCGGGCCGGACGCGCGCACGCCCAGAACCTGCTGAAGGCCATCGCCACCACCCGGCGCAGTTCCCCCGGGGTGCGCGGTGATCTGAAGGCGGGTATCGAGGCACTCCGCCGGCCCCAGCGCCGGCGCGGGCTCGCTGTGGTCATCAGCGACTTCCTCGGGCCCATCGACTGGGAACGCTCGCTGCGCGCGATCGGCGCCCATCACGAACTGCTCGCGGTCGAGGTTCTCGACCCCCGCGACCTCGACCTGCCGGCGATCGGCGAGGTCACCCTGGCTGATGCGGAATCCGGCGAGATCCACGACGTGACGATCACCGACGAACTGCGACGCGACTTCGCGTCCGCGGCCGCGGCGCACCAGCAGCGGGTCCACCGCACTCTGCGGAGCTGTGGTGGGGCCGTCCTGACCCTGCGCACCGACCGGGAGTGGATCACCGACACCGTCAAGTTCGTCGCACAACGCCGCCGCGGCCTCGCGGCGGGGGTGGGGTAGATCGATGCTGTCCAGTCCCTGGTGGTTGCTGCTGCTCCTGGTCGTGGTGCTGCTCGGCGTCGCCTACGTGTACATGTTGCGGCGCCGCCGGCAACGCGCGCTGACCTTCGCCAACCTCGACCTGCTGAAGTCGGTCGCCCCGGCCGACCGCGGCCGCTTGCGTCACCTGCCGATCGCGCTCCTGATCATCTCGCTGATCCTCCTGACGGTCGCACTCTCCGGTCCGCAGGCGGATCGGAAGGTGCCGCGCAACAAGGCGACGGTGGTTCTGGTGATGGACGTGTCGCGGTCGATGAACGCCACCGACGTGTCGCCCTCCCGGATCCGCGCGGCCCAGGAGGCGGCCAAGAAGTTCGCCGACGAGCTGACCGAGGGGATCAACCTCGGTCTGATCTCCTTCGCCGGGACTGCGGCGAGCCTGGTGTCACCGACACCCGACCACAACGCGACGAAGGTCGCCGTGGACAAACTGCGGCTCGACGACAAGACGGCGACCGGCGAGGGCATCTTCGCCGCGCTCCAACAGATCAGCACACTGAACGCGGTCCTCGGCGGCACCGAAGGCGCGCCGCCCGCGCGCATCGTCTTGCTCTCCGACGGCAAGGAGACCGTGCCGGACGATCCCGACGACCCGCGCGGTGCGTTCACCGCTGCTCGCAAGGCCAAGGAGGAGAAGATCCCGGTCTCCACCATCTCCTTCGGCACCCGGACGGGCACCGTCGAACTCGAGGGCGACCGCGTGCCGGTCCCGGTCGACGACGACTCGCTGCGCAAGATCGCCAACCTGTCGGGTGGCGACTTCTTCACCGCGGCCAGCCTCGACGAACTGAACAAGGTCTACGAGCAGCTCCAGGACGAGATCGGTTACGAGACCCGCCGCGGGGACAATTCGAAGCCGTGGCTGATCGCGGGTACGTTGTTTGCGCTGGTGTCGGCGTTCGCCGCCCTGGCCATCAATCGTCGGCTGCCCTGACGCGGACGTGTCCGGGGTGTGCCGCCGGCCGACCGCGTGTCACCCCCGCAACGAGAACGGATAGGTTGAACACCCATGACGGCAGCTAGCAACGAAGCGCAGAATCCCTCCCGCTCGGTCCTGGTCACCGGCGGCAACCGCGGAATCGGTCTGGCCGTGGCACAGCGCCTCGCGGCCGACGGCCACCGGGTGGCGGTGACCCACCGTGGTTCCGGTGCCCCGGACGGACTGTTCGGCGTCAAGTGCGATGTCACCGACTCGGAGTCGGTCGACCGCGCGTTCGCCGAGGTCGAGGAGCACCAGGGTCCCGTCGAGATCCTCGTCGCCAACGCGGGTATCACCGACAACATGCTCCTCATGCGACTGTCCGAGGAATCCTTCGAGAAGGTCGTCGACGCGAACCTCACCGGCGCGTTCCGGTGCGCCAAGCGCGCGACCAAGGGGATGCAGCGCGCCAAGTGGGGCCGCATGATCTTCCTCGGTTCGGTGGTCGCGATGTCCGGTATCCCCGGGCAGGTGAACTACGCGGCCTCGAAGGCCGGCCTCATCGGAATGGCGCGCTCGATCGCGCGTGAGATCGGCTCCCGGAACATCACCGCCAACGTCGTGGCGCCCGGATTCATCGAGACGGACATGACCGCGTCGATGGAGGACCGCTACATCGAGATGGCCAAGCAGGCGATCCCGCTCGGCCGTACCGGGAAGCCCGAGGACGTCGCCGCGGCCATCAGTTTCCTCGCCTCCGACGAGGGCGGATACATCTCCGGTGCGGTCCTGCCCGTCGACGGCGGCATGGGCATGGGTCACTGACCCTCATCCGATCAGCGGGCCAGCACCCGCGGTCACACGGCACGTCAATCAACGTCGATCCCAGGAGCACATCTACGTGAGCGGAATCCTGGACGGGAAGACCGTCCTCATCACGGGCATCATCACCGATGCGTCGATCGCCTTCCACGCCGCCGCCATGGCGCAGGAGCAGGGCGCGACCGTCATCATCACCGGCATCCCCGAGCGGCTTCGGCTGATCGACCGGATCGCCAGGCGGTTGCCGAAGGAGGTGCCGCCGGCCATCGGTCTCGACGTCACCAACGAGGACGACCTCGACGCACTGGCCGGGAAGATCACCGAGCTGGCGCCGCAGGGCATCGACGGCGTCATGCATTCGATCGCCTTCGCACCCCGGACCCTGATGGGCCCGGAGGCCAAGCCGTTCCTGGAGGGACCGGGTCCCGATGCCGCGAAGGCCTTCGAGATCTCGGCGTGGAGCTATGCCTCGCTCGCTCGCGCTGTGCTCCCCGCCATGAACGAGGGCGGCTCGATCGTCGGCATGGACTTCGATCCCCGCACCGCGATGCCGTATTACAACTGGATGGGTGTGGCGAAGGCCGCCCTGGAGTCGGTGAACCGGTACGTGGCGCGCGAGGTGGGCAACGCCAAGAACGTGCGGTCGAACCTCGTGGCCGCCGGTCCCATCAAGACCCTGGCCGCCAAGGCCATCGCCGGGACCGCGACCGACGACGCCAAGCAGCTCACCATGCTCAACGAGTACTGGGACGGCGCGTCGCCGATCGGCTGGGACGTCGACGACCCCACCGTCGTCGCCAAGTCGGTCTGCGCGTTGCTCAGCGACTGGCTGCCGGCCACCACCGGTTCCATCGTCTATGTCGACGGCGGCGCCAGCCACAACACCTGGTTCCCGGAGGGCATGACCACCGGCTCATGAGCTCGCCAGCACCGGGGGACACCACCACACCCGTCGACCCCGCGCCCCTCGTCTCCGCTCCCTTCGATGCCGTCCTGTTCCTGTCGTTCGGCGGGCCGGACGGACCCGACGACGTGATGCCGTTCCTGGAGAACGTCACCCGTGGACGCGGGATCCCACGCGAGCGGCTCGAGTCGGTGGCCGAGCACTACCTCCACTTCGGTGGCGTCTCGCCGATCAACCGGCTCAACCTGGAGATGATCGACGCGCTCCGCGACGAGCTCGGGCGGCGCGGGATGGACCTCCCGGTCTACTTCGGGAACCGCAACTGGCACCCGATGGTCGAGGACACGCTGGCCGAGATGTACACGGCGGGACACCGGCGGATCCTCGTGTTCCCGACGTCGGCGTGGGGTGGCTACTCGGGCTGCCGGCAGTACCACGAGGACATCGACCGGGCACTGACAGCGCTGGCCGGACGCGAGCCGGGCAGCGGCCGGTCCGACGGTGCCGTGGTGCTGCGCAAGCTGCCGCAGTACTGGTCGCATCCGGCGTTCGTCGCGGCCGGAGCCGACGCGGTGCGCCGCGCGATGGACACGCTCGGGCCGGGTGACGAGACCCCGCGGCTGGTGTTCACCGCCCACTCGGTACCGAGCTCGGCCGACGCCGCGTCGGGGCCGGCGACCGACGGCGGGGGGTTGTACTCGCGCCAGGTGATGGCCGCGTCCCGCGCGGTCGCCGACGAGCTCGGCGTCACCGACTTCGATCAGGTCTGGCAGTCGCGGTCGGGTCCGCCGCAGATCCCATGGCTGGAGCCGGACATCTGTGATCATCTGGAAAGCCTTGCTGCCGAGGGGGTCCGGCGCGTGGTGGTGTACCCCGTGGGGTTCATCTCCGATCATCTGGAGGTGATCTGGGATCTCGACAACGAGGCCGCCGAGGTCGCCGAACGGCTCGGCATGGACTACGCGCGCGCCGACACCGTGGGTCCCGACCCGCGCTTCATCTCGATGATCGGCGACTTCGTGGAGGCCTACGCGGGGGGCAACGGCGACCTTGCCGCCATGGGGTGCGGCGACAACGGCCGCACGTGTCGGGACCGGTGCTGCGTGCCCGCGGCACGGCCCAGGAAATAGATCGCCGAATCGTTCCCGCGGCCCACGTCGGCCGATCGGTAAAGTGTTTTGCGAACATAACGATTCGGTATAGGAATGCATCAAAATGTGATCTGGACCTCAACCGAAATGCAACTCTCTTGGTACGCGTACCTGAATCAGGGTGCGAATGTGAGAGAGGAATCCCCATGGCAGAAGGACCTATCAGACTCGAAATCGACGTCCTCGGACCGATTCTCGAAACACTTGCCACCGGCTCCGCTGACGGCAGCAGCGAGTCCGGCACCTAGAACCGTTCACCTGTGGTGGGCGGCGTCGTCGACGCCGCCCACCACGGTGTGACCAGCCCTTTTGGACGTGTGACCAAGTGCTCACCGCAGAGCGGACCCTCACCAGAGCCGACCTCCGGCCCGCCACCGCACTCCTGGCCCGGGCGCTCGAGGAAATCCCGCTGTACCGGTGGGTATTGGGTGAGCACATCACCGACCCGACGCTGTGTGAATGGCTGGCCGAGATATTGGTGCGGCCCTACCTCGACTCCGGATATGTGATCGGATCCCACCAGAACGAACATCTCGCGGGAATTCTGATCTGGCATCCGCACGATGTCGACCTGTCGCCCGAGGGTGAGCCGCCGCTCGTTCCGGCCGATTTCGTCCGGGCCGCGACCATTCCCGGACTCCGTGAGCGACTGATCAGATTCCTCACCAGCCCGCAGCTGCCGTCCCCGGCACCAGACGCCGTCGACGTCCGCATCGCCGCGGTGCTCCCCGAAGCGCGCGGTGCCGATGCACTCACCGGCATGATGCGCGAAGTGGAACGGTTCTGTGTCTCCGCCGTCCGCCCGTACTACGCCTGGACCGGTTCCGAACGGCTGCGGGACTGGTTCGTCCACGAATGGGGGGCAGCCCCGTTCGCGACGGAGCGGCGGGACGGTCTCGATCTGTACGGCGTCGTGTCCGAACGTCCACCACGGCTTCGGGTCTGACGTCCCGGGGCGTGGCGGTGTGGACTCAGCGGCGCAGGAGTTCGACGATCGTCTGGTTGACCGCGGCGGCGCGGGCCGTCCGGGTCAGCACCTGCAGTCCCCGGAGGGTCGCGTCGCCGGAATCCCACTGCCCGGCACTGTCGCCGATCTCGACACCGCGCGCGCCCGCGAGGTCGACGATGGCCTCCACTTGCGCCGCGGTGTCGATGAGGCGGGTCGACCGGGCGTCCAGGATGTGCGGCGGCAGGGCGACCCGATGCCGTGAGGTGAGCGCGACAAGTTGCGTGCGGAGATCGGTCGGGTCCGCCGACCGTCGTCCGCCGAGCCCGCCGATGATCGTCGTCGCGTCCCGGACTGCTTGGCGCAGATCATATTCCAGGTCACCCGCGCTGGGTCCCGCGGACACGAGGTGCCCGAGGTCGAGCGCGGTGTCGTAGCGGTACGCCGACCACGTGCACGTGATGAAGGGTGGCTCGCCGCCGTCCGCGGCGGATGCCGAGACGGTGAAGGCCGGCACGAGCGCGAGGGTGCCCGTATCGGTCGCATCGTCGACGAGCAGGACCTCGCCCGCGCCGAGAGCGGCCGATGTCGCCGCGTGGGGCGGGAGTCCCTGCGGGTCGCCGGTCGAGGGCAGCCGGACCACGAGCCGCCGCGCGGGTCGCAGGAGCGCCAGGAGGTCGAGTACCCCGCTCATCGAACCTGTTGCGGACGAGACCCGTTCGGTCGCGGGACCGGGGGCCGCCGGCCACTGCACGACGTGGCGATCGGCCGATTCCGCGAGTGCCTCGATCACGTCGTCGGGCGAGCAACGGCCGGTCAGCCAGGCGGCCGACCACGCGCCCAGTGCACACGTCGGCCACGCGACGGTCGAGGAGAGGAGGCGGCTGCGATTCATCAAGATGCCAGGGTACCGCCGCGGCCGACGGCCGGGTCGGGCGTGGCAACCGGGTGCGCGGAGCCGCGGGGCATACGGTGTGTGCGCCGCCCCGACCTGTCCATCGCGGCGGCGAGATGACCGACGAGAAGGTGGTGTGCGATGGATGACCGCTACGGGCGCGACGTGCTCTCTCAGCCCCGCCGGGCGAAGCCGCGTCCCGCGGAGGTCGCGGCGGAGCGGGATCTGGTCGTCGAGGACGCCGCGACCGGATTCTGCGGCGCCGTCGTCGGACTCGAGAAGAGCTACTCCGGTGACCTCGTGCGTCTCGAGGATCGCCGGGGCCAGACCCGGGTGTTCCTGATGCACCCCGGCGCGTTCCTGATCGACGGCCGCCCGGTGACGCTGGTGCGGCCGCGCACCAGGGGCCCGCAGAAGCCGGCCATGACCGCGTCGGGTTCGCGAGCCGCGCCCCGCGCCCGCGCGCGCACTGCCCGCGCGAGCCGGATCTTCGTCGAGGGTGTGCACGACGCAACGCTTCTCGAACGTGTGTGGGGTGACGACCTCCGTGCAGAGGGCGTCGTCGTGGTCAGCCTCGACGGTCTCGACAACCTCGACGCGGCGCTCGACGAATTCGAGCCCGCGCCTCACCGGCGAGCCGGTGTCCTGGTCGACCATCTGGTCGCCGGGTCCAAAGAGGCACATCTGACCGCCGAGGTCGGGGAGCACGTCCTCGTGTGCGGGCACCCCTACATCGACGTCTGGGAGGCCGTGAAGCCCGCGTCGGTGAACATCCCTGCGTGGCCGCGGATTCCGCGGGGCACCGATTGGAAGACGGGGGTGTGCGCCGAACTCGGCTGGGGGGAGCCGCGCGACGGTTGGCGCCGGGTGCTGAGCGGCGTGAGCAGTTTCCGCGACCTCGAGGTCGATCTCCTGCGTTCGGTGGAAGAACTCATCGACTTCGTGACCGCGGCCGAAGAGGCCCGGTGACCCGTCCGGCCGGACACCGTCAGGGGCCCCTCCGCGTCGCGAGCGCCGAAGGCGGGTCGGACATCTCTGGCAGACTGGACGCATGAGCGCCCTGCTGTGGTTGGCGGCCGCGATCGTCCTGACGGTCGCGGAGATGTTCGGGGGCGAACTGGTCTTGCTCATGCTGGCCGGCGGTGCGCTCGCCGCGGCGGGCGTCGACTTCGTCTTCGAGCCACCGCTGTGGGTGGACGGCGTCGTCTTCGCACTCGTCTCGGTGCTGCTCCTCGTCGCGGTGCGTCCGATCGCCCGCCGGCACATGCTCAACCGCCCCGCGGTGCTGATGAACACCGAGGCCCTCGAGGGCCGGCCCGCGGTGGTGACCGAGCAGGTCGACGCCACCGACGGACGGGTCAAGATCGACGGCGACGTGTGGTCGGCCCGCGCGATGGACCCGTCTCAGGTGCTCGAACCGGGAACCCACGTGACCGTCGTCGAGATCGACGGCGCGACCGCGGTGGTGTGGCGCGCCTGATCCGCAGCGGCAGTGCGGACACGTAGGAACGACAACGCAGGAAGGTGACCATGGAGTACGAGATCTTCGGCCTGACCGTCCTCGTCTTGCTCGTGTTGCTCGTGGTGGTGATGCTGGTCAAGTCGGTGGCACTCATCCCGCAGGCGGAGGCGGCGGTGATCGAACGACTGGGCCGCTACACGCGAACCGTGTCCGGGCAACTCACGCTGCTGTTGCCGTTCATCGACCGTATCCGCGCTCGCGTCGATGTCCGTGAGCGGGTGGTCTCGTTCCCGCCGCAGCCGGTCATCACCGAGGACAATCTGACCCTGTCCATCGACACCGTCGTCTACTTCCAGGTCACCAACCCCCGGGCCGCCGTGTACGAGATCGACGACTACATCGCCGGTGTCGAACAGCTGACCATCACGACACTGCGCAACGTGGTCGGCGGGATGACGCTCGAGGAGACCCTGACTTCTCGCGATTCCATCAACGGTCAGCTGCGCGGCGTGCTCGACGAGGCGACCGGCCGCTGGGGACTCCGTGTCGCCCGCGTCGAGCTGAAATCGATCATGCCGCCGCCGTCGATCCAGGAGTCGATGGAGAAGCAGATGAAGGCCGACCGCGAGAAGCGGGCGACGATCCTCTCCGCCGAAGGCCAGCGCGAGTCGGCGATCAAGACCGCCGAGGGCAACAAACAGTCGCAGATCCTCGCCGCCGAGGGCGCCAAGCAGGCCGCGATCCTCGCGGCCGAGGCCGACCGGCAGTCACGCATCCTGCGGGCGCAGGGCGAGCGCGCCGCGTCGTACCTCAACGCACAGGGTGAGGCGAAGGCGATCGAGAAGACCTTCGCCGCGATCAAGGCGGCCAAACCGACCCCGGAGCTCCTGGCCTACCAGTATCTGCAGCAGCTGCCCGAGATGGCGAAGGGCGAGGGCAGCAAGGTGTGGGTCGTGCCCTCCGACTTCGGTTCGGCCCTCCAGGGATTCGCGAAGTCCTTCGGTGTCCAGGGGGACGACGGCGTGTTCCGGTACGAGCCCAGCGACTCGCCGCCCTCACCGATCGACGACTCGGAGACCGAGGACTGGTTCTCGATGGCCTCGGATCCGAAGGTCGCCCAGGCGGTCGCCGAGGCCGAGGCGGTCGCCCGTACCCCGGTCGCCCCCGAGATCACCGCGCGCGCGGGACGGGCCTCGCGGCATGTACCGCCGGTCGGGACCGAGCCGGCCGAACTCGCCGATGGCGGTTGGTCCGAACCCGCGGATCCGGGCACGGCCGAGCCCACGACCTAGAGGCTCGGTTCAATTGGGCGCCGAAGACGTCGAGCTAGTTCTTGTGTATACGCTGTGTCTGCCTACCGTCTCCGCGGCGAATACAGCGACCGGCAGATTTTGTAGACTCTGTTCGGCATTTCAACACGTGGTGTTTATCGGCGATTGCGGCCTGCAGAGGCGGAAAGGCAATCGCCAACTAAATCTAGCGTGTCGGATTCTAGGTCCCAGCCTGCGGCTCGGAGCCGCTGGCTCATAGCTTGGGGCGTGATGCCGAGGCTCCCCGCCGCTTCGACCTGAGAGAATCCTTGGCGGATTAGGGTTACGGCCTCTACTCCGGCTGCACTCCGAGTGGCGATAATGTTCGTAATCAAGCGGGCCGCCGTCTGCGCGTGGTGACACCAACGGATGTCAGGTCCGTGGACGCAGAGCGGAATTCTTTGACGCTTCGCGGCCTCGACTGCAGTTCGTGCCGATGCAAAAGCTGGCCCACGGCATGCTCTGGTGGAAGAAGGGAGGGGCAATTCTACCGGTCCGACACCAATTCCCACGCTCCAGTGGCCATCGGAACAGATTTCGACCGCCAAACTTGCGAGCGCCATCGGATCATCGAGAACCGCTTGAAATTCGTCTCCTGCAGTGCGTTCGAATGGCCTAACCGTCGGTACGCTGCTATCTAGGGTGCTAATGAGTTCGTCCACCCGGTCAGGGGCGGATCGGCTGTTTTTTTGATCGGCGGTAATTACGAAATATTGTTCTTTGGAATTAGTGCTGCTCATTATGGTTTTTTGGCGTCCGTAAAGTGGTCGGCGAGCATGAATATCAAGCATGGGATGCCAATCAAAACTAATCCGACCACGAATAGGTTAATTGACCATTGTACCCGCTTGTGCTTTCTCCAGCAGATGTCACTCATTTCTTTCAGTTGATTAACAAGAGGTATTAGTATATCGGAACTAAGTAAATGGCCCCGGATTTCAGCACGGGTTTGGGCGGTGAGATGGCCAAAAAAGATGAAATGTCCCTCTATCTGCGAAGACGTTCGGTGCGACTTCAAGCGTGGCCGTATTGCAAGAACACACAAATACATCGCGCAAGCGATCGATGCAATACCCAGCGTGAAAAGAGCGAACTGAGAATGGTTGAGTGAGTTTCTGAAAGTCGTCTGTGCAAGAATGGCGACCACTGCGGTGAGCGCTGCAGTTTCGAGAGTTAGTACGAAAGAAGCCTTCTGGTCGACCTTCCCGGTCCAATCCAATAGCGCTGCGTGGATGCGCCACGCTCTCTGCTCGGCCTCGTCTGCGTTGGACAATATTCACCTCGGTGCTCTGAAGGCGGTCGACTATCGGTTGATTATGCGCGACACGGGTAGGCGTGAGTCCAGGACCAGGCCCGCGATACCGATCGCGAACAAGCCGCCGGTGACCGCCAATTGAAGCGGATGTGTGTCGCCGGTCAGCGAATCGCCCAGCATCACCACGGCCGCCGTGCCCGGGGCCATGCCGAGGATGCTGGCCACCGCGTACGGCACCAGACGCACCGACGACAGGGCAGAGCAGTAGTTCGCCACCGAGAACGGGCAGGCCGCGATGAAGCGGAGCGACCCGACCGCCAGCCAGCCGCGGCGCTCGAGCCGGTAGTCGACGGCCCGGACCACCGGCGTCTTCAGATACGGCTGCACGCGATCCCGTCCGACTCGGCGGACCAGGGCGAAGGCGGCCACCGCCGCGATCGAGGAGGCGATCATCGCCCCCGCGAAGCCGACGAGCGGCCCGAAGAAGATGCCAGACATGACGGTGAACGTCGAACGCGGGATGGGGGCGATGGTGACGACGGCATAGGCGAGGAAGAACAACCACACGAAGGCCGGTCCCAGATCGGCGCCCCAGTCGCGCACGCTCGCGATCGAGGGCAGCGGCACGAAGTAGGAGCCGGCCAGCACGGCGGCGAGAAGCGCGACGGCGACCAGTGCCCGGCGCAGGACCCGGCGATCGAATCCCCGGCGAGCGGACGTCGAGGTCCGGCCGTCCCCGGCCGCTCCCGCGTCCGCGGTATCGGCGGCGTCGGTCCCGATCGAGTCGGCGACGTCCTCGCTGACAGTGGAAGGATCGGGCACTCGGACACTCTACTCTGGACCGCGCGGCGGTCAGCCTGCTCGAGTGGGCCACGTCACGCCCACCTCGACGCCGGGCCGAGCGAGCGATCGGCTAGTGTCGTCTACGCGCTCATCACAGTGCATTCACGGAGGTGTGCTTCCCCACATGCCACAGCAAACTGACCAGCCCAAACCCGACCCAGAACTCGATCAGGCCTACCAGGCGTGGTCCACGGCCGCCGCGGCCGTTCTGGCGAAGTCGCGACGTGTCGACGTCGACGAGCTGCCCGACACACCCGAGGCGCTGCTCTCGACCGACACCGCCGACGGGCTGACCATCCGGCCGCTCTACACGCGACGCGACGAGCTCGCGGAACCCGGTGTTCCCGGTCGCTTCCCGTTCGTCCGCGGCGCCGACCCCGCTCGTGACGTCACCACCGGGTGGCGCGTCACGGAACGGTTCGGCGACGACGCGACTGCGGCGGAGGACCTCAACGAGCTCATCCTCGAGGCGATGGCCAACGGGACGAGCGGACTCTGGCTCTCGGTGAGCAGGCCCGGTGACGGGCTCGGGGTCGCCGACCTCGCGACCGCGTTGCGCGGCGTCTACCTCGATCTGGTGCCGGTGACCCTCGACGCGGGCACCGAGGGGATCGCGGCGGCCCGCGAACTGCTCGCCCTCAAGGAACAGGCCCAGGCCGCTCCGGTCGCCGCCGCCCCGACGGCGGCCACCGTCCACTCCTTCGGTCTGTCGCCGTTGACGGCCACCTTCTCCGGCCGCCCGACCGTCGATCCGGACGAGGCGACCGCGCTCGCCGCCTCCGGGCTGCCCGTCGGCGTGCGTACGTTCCGCGTCGACGGAAGCGACTTCGCCACCGCGGGTGCCGACAACGGCCTCGAACTGGCCCTCACGGTGGCCGCCGCGGTCGCCCACCTCCGGGACCTCACCGCTGCCGGCCTCTCGGCCGAGGCGGCGCTCGGTCAGATCACCTTCGGCGTCTCGGCCGACGACGACCAGTTCGCCACGATCGCGAAGTTCCGTGCGCTGCGCAAGATCTGGGCCCGGGTGGCCGAGGTGGTCGGCGCACCCGAGGCCGGCGGCGCGCTCACCCACGGAGTGACCGACCTCTCGATGTACTCCCAACGCGACCCGTGGGTGAACATGCTCCGCAGCACCATCGCGGCGTTCGGAGCCGGTGTCGGCGGGGCCGATCAGCTCACCGTCCTGGGCTACGACGCGACCATCCCGGCGGACAAGCGCACCTCGAGCGCCGCCTTCTCCCGTCGTATCGCCCGCAACACCCAGCTGCTGCTGCTCGAGGAGTCCAACATCGGACGCGTCCTCGATCCGGCCGGCGGCTCGTGGTTCGTGGAGTCCCTCACCGACGACCTCGCGACCAACGCCTGGGCGGCGTTCACCGAGGTCGAGGCCGCCGGCGGGTACCGTGTCGCGCTCGACACCGGATGGATCGCCGAGAAGGTCGACGCCTCGCTCGCACGCCGCGACACCGAGGTCGCACACCGTCGCATCTCGGTCACCGGCGTCAACGAGTTCCCCAACATCGACGAGCGTGCGCTGTCGGAGACGACGGGGGCACCGGCCTCGGCGGTCACCGATGTCGTCACCGGAACGCCGCGCCTCGCGCGGATCGGGCGCGCCTTCGAGGAGCTGCGGGATCGGTCCGACGTCGTGCTCGCCGAGCACGGGGCCAGGCCCTCGATCCTGCTGATCCCGCTGGGCAGCGTCGCCGAACACAACGGCCGCACCACCTTTGTCGCGAACTTCCTGGGAGCCGGCGGCATCACCGTCGTCAACCCGGGCCCGCTGACCGCCGACAAGATCGGCGACGCGGTGGTCGGCGCGGGCACCCCGATCGCGGTCCTCTGCGGCACCAAGGCCCGGTACGCCGAGGAGGGGCCCGCCGCACTCGCGGCCGCACGCGCGGCCGGGCTGTCGAAGGTCCTGCTCGCCGGACCGGACAAGGAATGGCCTGCGGGAGACGATCGTCCCGACGGTTCACTGCGGGTCGGCATCGATGCGGTGAGCACCCTCGGCGACCTTCTCGACCAGCTGGCCTCGACATCCCCGAAGACGGCGGGAGCAACGGCATGACCCAGACCGAACCCGATGTGACACAGTCGATCCCGAGCTTCGCCGGAATCGGTCTGGCATCGGACGACACCGGCACGTCGACCGCAGGCGGGGGACCGTCCGGTACCGCGGCCGCGGTCACCGACGAACTGGCCTCGGCGCACGGCTACTCGGTGGACCAGGTCACCTGGAACACCCCGGAGCAGATCGACGTCACGCCGGTCTACACCCGCGCCGAGCGCGACGCCGTCCTCGCCGACGCCGAGCATCCGTACCCGCTCGACTCGGTTCCCGGTGCCGCGCCGTTCATCCGGGGCCCGTACCCGACGATGTACGTCAACCAGCCGTGGACCATCCGCCAGTACGCCGGTTTCTCGACCGCCGCCGAGTCCAACGCCTTCTACCGCCGTAATCTCGCGGCCGGCCAGAAGGGACTGTCGGTCGCGTTCGACCTCGCGACCCACCGTGGCTACGACTCCGACCACCCGCGCGTCGCCGGCGACGTCGGCATGGCCGGTGTGGCGATCGACTCGATCCTCGACATGCGTCAGCTCTTCGACGGCATCGATCTCGGCAGCGTGTCGGTGTCGATGACGATGAACGGCGCCGTGCTGCCGATCCTCGCGCTGTACGTCGTGGCCGCCGAGGAGCAGGGCGTGCCGCCGGAGAAGCTGGCCGGGACCATCCAGAACGACATCCTCAAAGAGTTCATGGTCCGCAACACCTACATCTATCCGCCGAAGCCGTCGATGCGGATCATCTCGAACATCTTCGAGTACACCAGCCAGAAGATGCCGAAGTTCAACTCGATCTCGATCTCGGGCTACCACATCCAGGAGGCCGGTGCGACGGCCGATCTGGAACTGGCCTACACCCTCGCCGACGGCGTCGAATACATCCGCGCGGGGCTCGAGGCCGGCCTGGACATCGACAAGTTCGCCCCGCGACTGTCGTTCTTCTGGGGCATCGGCATGAACTTCTTCATGGAGGTCGCCAAGCTGCGCGCGGCGCGTCTCCTGTGGAGTGAACTGGTCGCCGACTTCGCGCCGAAGAACGCGAAATCGCTGTCGCTGCGGACACATTCGCAGACCTCGGGCTGGTCGCTGACCGCCCAGGACGTGTTCAACAACGTGGCCCGCACCTGCGTCGAGGCGATGGCCGCGACCCAGGGGCATACCCAGTCGCTGCACACCAACGCCCTGGACGAGGCGATCGCGCTGCCGACGGACTTCTCCGCGCGGATCGCGCGCAACACCCAGCTGCTCCTGCAGCAGGAGTCGGGCACCACGCGGCCGATCGACCCGTGGGCCGGTTCGAACTACGTCGAGTGGCTGACGCATCAGCTGGCGCAGAAGGCGCGCAAGCACATCCGCGAGGTCGAAGAGGCCGGCGGCATGACGCAGGCGATCAACGAGGGTCTGCCGAAGCTGCGGATCGAGGAGGCCGCGGCCCGCACCCAGGCGCGCATCGACTCGGGCCAGCAGCCGCTGGTCGGTGTGAACAAGTACCAGGTCGCCGACGACGAGGAGATCGAGGTCCTCAAGGTCGAGAACTCCAAGGTGCGCGCCGAGCAGCTGGAGAAGCTGGACCGGCTTCGCGCGGAGCGCGACTCGGCGGCGGTCGAGGCGGCTCTCGCCGATCTCACCCGCGCCGCCGCGTCGTCGGAAGGCGGCCTGGAGAACAACCTGATGGCGTTGGCCATCGAGGCCGCGCGTCATCAGGCGACGGTCGGCGAGATCTCCGAGGCGCTCGAGAAGGTCTACGGTCGGCATCAGGCGGAGATCAAGACGATCAGCGGGGTGTATCGACATGAGGCGGGCGAGGTGAGCAACATCGACGCGGCGATCGAGGCCGTGCGCCAGTTCGCCGAGGCGGAAGGTCGACAGCCGCGTGTACTGGTCGCGAAGATGGGCCAGGACGGTCACGACCGCGGCCAGAAGGTGATCGCGACCGCCTTCGCCGACCTCGGCTTCGACGTCGACGTGGGCCCGCTGTTCGCCACGCCGGAGGAGGTGGCCGCCCAGGCCGCCGACAACGACGTGCACGTGGTGGGTGTGTCGTCGCTGGCCGCCGGGCATCTGACGCTGGTCCCCGCCCTGCGGGAGGCGCTGAAGGAGGTCGGCCGCGAGGACATCATGGTGGTCGTCGGCGGTGTGATCCCGCCCGGTGACTTCGCCGAGCTGTACGAGGCCGGTGCCGCCGCGATCTTCCCGCCGGGATCGGTCATCGCCGACTCGGCCGTGGAGCTGATCGGCAAGCTCGCCGACACCCTCGGCCTGGAGCTGCCCGGGGCGACCGCGAACTGATGGCGGTCCAACCTCGACGTCCCGTCGACGTCGACGCGCTGGCCGAGGCCGTGCTGGCCGATCGCCGCGCCGACCTGGCGCGCGCGATCACCCTCGTCGAGTCCAGGCGCGCCGACCATCGGGCGGCCGCCCAGGAGTTGCTGTTGAAGCTGACGCCGCACGCGGGCAACTCGTTCCGCGTCGGCATCACCGGCGTCCCAGGGGTCGGCAAGTCGACGACCATCGAGGCACTCGGCATGCATCTGCTGGAGCTCGGTCACAAGGTTGCGGTGCTCGCCGTCGACCCCAGTTCGACGCGCACGCGGGGTTCGATCCTCGGCGACAAGACCCGGATGGGCCGGTTGTCGACGGCGGCGAACGCCTACATCCGGCCGTCGCCGACGTCGGGCACGCTCGGTGGCGTGGCCAAGGCCACCCGCGAGAGCATCGTGCTGGTCGAGGCCGCGGGCTTCGACGTCGTGCTGGTGGAGACCGTGGGCGTCGGCCAGTCCGAGGTGACGGTCGCCAACATGGTCGACACGTTCACGTTCCTCACCCTGGCCCGCACCGGGGATTCGTTGCAGGGCATAAAGAAGGGTGTGCTCGAGCTCGCCGATGTGGTCGTGGTGAACAAGGCCGACGGCAAGCATCTCAACGAGGCGAAGGGCGCGGCGCGCGAACTCACCAACGCTCTGAAACTCCTCTACCCGCACGACGCGCTGTGGATGCCACCGGTGCTCACCATGAGCGCGATCGAGAACACCGGGGTGGACGAGTTCTGGAAGACCGTCGTGCGACACAACGAGACCCTCACCGAGGCAGGCGAGTTCACGGCCCGACGCAATCAGCAGCAGATCGACTGGACCTGGGCGATGGTGAACGACATCGTGCTGTCCCGGCTCGGTGATTCGCCCGCGGTCCGCGGTGTCCGCGGCGAGGTCGAGCAACAGTTGCGCGACGGGTCTTTGACCCCCGCACTCGCGGCGCAACGGATCGTGGACGCGTTCGACGAGCGCTGAGTGACCCACCTCTGCTCCCGTGAGGTGCAGGAGCGGCACCTCAGGGAGCGGGGGCTCGCTTCGCTCGCGCCTCAGGGAGCAGAGGTGGCCGCGGTCAGGCCAGCAGCGGTGCCAGCGTCTCGCCGAGCAGCGAGACCCGGCCCGGTACATGGCCGTTGGCGGGTGCGTTCACCGTGACACCATCGATGCCGGCCGCGAGCAGTTCGGCGTACCGGGCGGCCACCTCGTCGGGGTCGCCGACGATCGTCGAACCGCGACGCGCTTCGGCCGCCGGCGTGCGCTCCAGATACGCCTCCAGTTCGGCAGTCGCCTCGGCGGAGGTGGGAGCCACGCACGCCGATGTCTGCACGGTCACGGTGATCTCCGAACGGTCCCGGCCGAGTCGCTCGCAGTGTTCGGCGAGGGCGTCGAGTTTGCGGGGGATGTCGGCCGGCGTGCACAGCAGGTTCGATTCGTCGGCGTACTGCGCGACCATCCGCAACGTCTTGCGTTCGCCGCCCCCGCCGATCATCACCGGGATCTTCGACAGCGGCGCAGGCACGTTGAGGGCGTCGACGACCCGATAGCGCTTGCCGTCGAGGCTCGGTGCCTCACCGGCCAGCATGCCGAGGATGATCTGCAGCGCCTCCTCGAGGCGCTCGAACCGGTCGGTGAACGTCCCGAACTCGTAGCCGAGTGAATCATGTTCCAGCTCATACCATCCCGCGCCGATGCCGAGCTGGGCGCGACCGCCGGACACCACGTCGAGGGCCGTGACCGTCTTCGCGAGCAGGGTCGGATTGCGATAGGTGTTGCCGGTGACCAGCGACGACAGGCGGACCTTCGAGGTGTGCTGCGCGAGTGCCGCGAGCAGGGTGTAGCACTCGATCATCGGATCGTCGGGCTCACCGAGCATGGGCAGCTGATAGAAGTGGTCCATCACGAAGACGGTGTCGAAACCGGAGTTCTCGGCTTCTTGCGCCTGCGCGACCACGGTGGGGAACAATTTGTCGGCGGCGACGCCGGGGTAGGTGAAGTTCGGGATCTGGTAACCGAGTCGAGTCACCCGTTCAGAGTAGTCCCGCGGACTCCTCCGGCGCGGTGCCGACGACGTCGGGTGTGCGGGTGCGGGCGAACGTGCCGATCGTCTCGATGAGTTCGTCGAAGACGGCCTCGACGTCGACGGCGGTCGCGATGCGGGCGTTCGGCCCGGGAGAGGTCATCCAGCGTTCGTCGGCCACGGTCATGCCCCGGGTCAGGGTCCCGGCGAGCTCGACGTCGACATGCGCCGCGCGCGTCTGCACCGTGTCGGGGGCCAGCGCGACCAGCGCGGCGAACGGATCGTGGAGGTGGGCGATGTAGCCCTCGTCGTGGTCGTCGTGGAACTCGAAATAGAACCGCAGCGCGTCGACGAGATGCCGGATGATCTCGTTGTCGGCGACGGAGCGGAGTCCGCGGTCGTCGGTCGGGTCCGGGCACTCGACGGGTGCGCTGCCGGCCGCGGCGGCGAGCCGGACCACGTGGTCGGGGGTGAGGACGACCGATTCGGTGAGGTCGAGTGCGCAGACGATGGGTTCGGGTGCGCCCGCGGTGCCGAAGGCGGCGAACACCTCGGCGGCGGCCTCCGGATCGACGGCGACGTTCCACTCGGAGGTGGGTGTCGTGTTTCCGTGCGTGTGGAAGGCACCGCCCATGATGACGAGTCGGCGCAGGCGCGGCGGCAGGCCCGGGTCACGGCGGATCGCGGTCGCCAGGGACGTGAGCGGGCCGGTCACCAGGCCGACGAGTTCACCGTCGTGTGCCTGCGACGCCTCGATCCAGGCGTCGGCGGCATCGAGATGGCTCGGCGTCGTGGTCGGGGCAGGCAGCTCGGCGTGTCCGACCCCCAGCGGTCCGTGTGTGTCCTCGGTGGTCATCAGTGCGGCGACGAGGGGAGTGGCCGAGCCGGTGTGGACCGGAACCTCGGGGCGTCCGCACAGCTCCAGCCACGACAGATTGTTGGACGTGACGACGTCGACGGGCACATTCCCGGCGGTCGAGGCGACGCCGACGAGGTCGACGTCGGCGCGTGCGAGCAGGTAGATCAACGCGAGCGAGTCGTCGATGCCGGTGTCGCAGTCGAAGAACAGGCGTTGGGTCACCACACAATTGTGCCGGGTCCGGCGCGAACGCCGCCGCGCCACCCCGCTGGACCCCTACGCTCGCCGCAGCCGGGACGAACCGACGTCGGCCCGATGAGCCCCGGAGGAACCGATGGCCTCGACACGACTCATGTTGGCCGCACTCGGCGCCGGTGCCGTACTCCTGGTGAGCGCGTGCGGCACGAACTCGTCGGATCCGGATGGCGCCGCGAGCAGCGACATGGCCGTGTCGAGTGGTGCCCCACCGGAACCCGTCGTCACCCCGGTGGTCGGTTCGGTGATGTTCGCCCCGACGCCGTTCGCCGGTTCCGACAGGAACGATCACCTGGTCTATGAGATCTCACTGACCAATTTCATGCGGGTGCCGGTGACGATCACCGGCGTGGAGGTTCTCGACGCCACCCCGAACGGCGGACCGCTCCTCTCGCTCGACGAGAACGCGGTCCGTGGCCGGCTCAAACCCACCGGCGCCCCGTCGGTGCCGTCGGCCCCGGGCGCACCTGAGGGGTACTCGGCTGTGCTGGCGGCGGGCCAGAACGGCGTCTTGTTCCTCCACGTGGTCGTCCCGGGTAACCCACCCGAGCAGCTGATCCATGAGATCTCGGTGCGCGCCGATCAGGCGCCGCCCGGCATGCGGGAGGTCGACGAACGCATCGCGCCCGTGACGGTGAGCGATTCGACCGTCCCGGTTCTGGGACCGCCGCTCGCCGGCGAGTACTACATCGCCGCGGACGCGTGCTGCGACGCTGTCCGGCACACCCGCGCGGTCCTCCCGCTGAACGGATCGCCGGTCCTCGCCCAGCGGTACGCGGTGGACTGGGAGCAGGCGGCCGCGGACGGACGGATCTTCGTCGGCGACGAGAAGAACCCGGCGAGCTACCGGATCTTCGGCGACGACGTCCTCGCCGTCGCTGACGGCACGGTCGTCGTCAGCCGCAACGACCTGCCCGAGCAGACCCCGGGCGAGTATCCGGACGGACTGCCGATCGACGACGCCGACGGCAACAACCTCGTGCTCGACATCGGCAACGGTTTCTACGTGAACTACGCGCACATGCAGCCTGGTTCGGTGCGCTTCGGAGCGGGCGACCGCGTGCGGCGCGGTGACGTCCTCGGGAAGGTCGGCAACAGCGGGAACTCGGTGGCGCCGCACCTGCACGTTCATGTCATGAACGGCCCGGAGTTCCTCGGTTCCGAGGGGGTCCCGAGTGTGACCGACAGATTCGCGATCACCGGGCGCGTGGCCGACACCGCGGCCTTCGACGCCTCCGAGGGAACCGGGGTGCCCCTCCGACTCACCCCCGGCGTGACCGAGAGCACACACGAGGATCAGATGATCCTCGATCAGAACATCGTCACGTTCACCGCAGGCTGACAACGGTTTTCGACCGCCGCACATCCGGTCGCCCATGACGACCGGACCCCTCGGCGGCTGGACATCGAGGTCATGATCCGTACGGTCGGACCCATGTCGATTCAGGACTCTGCCTTCGAATGGACGGAAACGAATCGCGAATGGCTGATCGAGAATCCAGCTCGCATCGTCGCTTATGTGGTCGTCGCGTTGATCGTCCGTTTCGTGATCCACCGCTCCATCGACCGCGCCACCCGGCCACGACCCGCGGGCGGGGAGCCGGGCCGGGGTACGGCCCTCATGCGCGGGTTGCGGTCGAAATCGCCCTCGCCCGAGCGCAGCGCGCAGATCGCCGCCCGGCGCGCCCAGCGTGCCGCGACGATCGGTTCGGTCCTCAAGTCCACGGTGTCGATCGTCCTGCTCGTCTGGGTGGTCCTGAGCGTGTTGAGCGTGCTCGGCGTCAACATCGCGCCGTTCATCGCCTCGGCCGGGATCGTCGGCCTCGCCATCGGTTTCGGAGCGCAGAATCTGGTGCGGGACTTCGTGACCGGCGTGTTCATGCTGCTCGAGGACCAGTACGGCGTGGGTGACATCGTCGACCTCGGCGAGGCGGTCGGCGAGGTCGAGTCGGTGGGACTCCGGGTGACGACGCTGCGCGACATCGACGGCACCCTCTGGTATGTCCGCAACGGTGAGATCGCCCGTGTGGGCAACATGAGCCAGGAGTTCGCGGTCGCGCGCGTCGACGTCCCGGTGGCTCCCGGTGCCGACATCGACAAGGCGCAGCAGGTGGCCGACGAGGCGGCGCGCACCGCGATCGAGGAGGACTCGACCGACATCCTCGGCCAGATCGAGATGCTCGGTGTGCAGGAGGTGTCGTCGGATCAGGTCGTCCTGCGACTGACCGTGAAGACCAAGCCCAACGGCCAGTGGGCGGTGCAGCGACGCCTGCGCCGCGCCATCCTGCGGGCCTTCGTGGAGAACTCGATCGACCTGCCGTACTCGCGGGCCTGGGCGGCGCTGGCGGATTCCGTCGCGCCCTGACAGGCGACCGCTACGACAGCAGGCCCAACGAGAAGAACCCCGGCGCGAAGCCGGGGTTCTTCTCGATGTTCTGGTGGTGTCCGAGGGGGGACTTGAACCCCCACGTCCGTTAATAGGACACTAGCACCTCAAGCTAGCGCGTCTGCCATTCCGCCACTCGGACATGCATGCCGCGGTGAGTGTTTCCGGCGATCTCTCGCCGTCGTCTCGCTGCAGCGGGATAACCCTAACCGAGGTTGCCCGTGTATCCCAAATCCCGTAGGAGTGAGGGGTGTCTTCACAGTCTGCGACCGACGAAGTGGTCGATCTGGTCAGCCAATTGATCCGTTTCGACACCTCCAACACGGGCGAGCCCGAGACCACCAAGGGTGAGGAGGAGTGCGCCCGCTGGGTGGCCCAGCAGCTCGAGGAGGTGGGCTACACGACGCAGTACGTCGAGTCCGGGCGACCCGGGCGCGGCAACGTGTTCGCCCGCCTCGCCGGGCCGCCCGACTCCGATCGCGGCGCACTGCTCATCCACGCCCACCTCGACGTCGTGCCCGCCGAGCCGGCCGACTGGAGCGTGCATCCGTTCTCCGGGGCGATCAAGGACGGTTACATCTGGGGCCGCGGCGCGGTCGACATGAAGGACATGGCCGGGATGGCCCTGGCACTCGCGCGTCAGTTCAAACGGGACGGCACCGTCCCGCCCCGCGAGTTGGTCTTCGCCTTCCTCGCCGACGAGGAGGCCGGCGGGTCGTGGGGTTCCCACTGGCTCGTCGAGAACCGGCCCGAGCTGTTCGAGGGCATCACCGAGGCGGTCGGCGAGGTCGGCGGCTTCTCGCTCACCGTCGACCGGCCCGATGGCACGCAGAAGCGGCTCTATCTGGTCGAGACGGCCGAGAAGGGCCTCGCGTGGATGCGGCTGACCGCCGAGGCCCGGGCCGGACATGGCTCGTTCCTGCACGACGAGAACGCCGTCACCGAGGTCGCCGAAGCGGTCGCCCGGATCGGGCGACACACATTCCCCCTGGTGATGACGGAATCGGTGAGCCAGTTCCTGGCCGAGGTCAGCGCGGAGACGGGTCTCGACCTGAGCCCCGACGCCCCCGATCTGGAGACGTCGCTGTTCAAACTGGGCAATCTCGCGCGGATCATCGGCGCGACACTGCGCGACACCGCCAACCCCACGATGCTCAAGGCGGGGTACAAGGCCAATGTCATCCCGCAGAAGGCCGAGGCGGTCGTCGACTGCCGCGTCCTGCCCGGGCGCCAGGCCGCCTTCGAGAAGGAGATCGACGAACTCATCGGGCCCAACGTGCGGCGCGAGTGGATCACCCATCTCGACTCCTACGAGACCACCTTCGACGGCGACCTGGTCGAGGCGATGAACGCGGCCATCCTCGAACACGATCCGCAGGGAAAGACGGTGCCGTACATGCTCTCCGGCGGCACCGACGCCAAGGCATTCGCGAAACTCGGGATCCGGTGCTTCGGGTTCGCGCCGCTGCAGCTGCCACCCGAACTCGACTTCGCGGCACTGTTCCACGGCGTCGACGAGCGGGTCCCCGTCGACTCGGTTCTGTTCGGCACCAAGGTCTTCGAACACTTCCTGCGACACAGCTGAACCCTCACCTACAGTGGGCGGCACGGCCTTCCTGCCGACCGGGACCACCCGGTCGGGGCATGCCCGGCCCTTGTGCGACACGCGAAACATGAGAAAGGTGAACACATGTCGTCATTCGACCCGTACTCCCCGCTACCGAGCCTGCCCGGGTTCACCCTGACCTCGGAGAGTCTCGCCGACGGGGCCGCGCTGGCCAACGGGCAGGTGAGCGGGATCATGGGCGCGGGTGGCGAAGACCTCTCACCGCAGCTGAGCTGGTCCGGATTCCCCGCCGAGACCAAGAGTTTCGCCGTCACCGTCTACGATCCCGACGCTCCCACCGCCGCCGGGTTCTGGCACTGGGCGGTCGCCGACATCCCCGTCTCGGTCACGAGCCTGCCCGAAGGCGCAGGTGACGAGGAGGGCTCCGGCCTGCCCGAGGGGGCGGTCACGCTCACCAACGACGCCTCGCTGCGCCGCTACATCGGTGCGGCGCCGCCGCCCGGACACGGCCCGCACCGGTACTTCGTCGTCGTGCACGCCGTCGACACCGAGTCCCTGGGACTGCCGGAGAACGCGACGCCCGCGTACCTGGGCTTCAACCTGTTCTCTCACGCGATCGCGCGCGCGACCCTCATCGGCACCTACGAACAGCCCGGCGAGAACATCTGAGTTCGTCCACCCGATCGGTGTCGGGCGATCGGTGACGGTCAGGGCTGGTTGCGAGCCGCGCACGCCACCGCGTCGGAGATCGAGGCGAAGCCTCCGGCGCGCACCCGTTGCGCGAGGCCGGCGTGGAGCTCATCGAGCCACACCGGTCCGCCGTAGATGAAGCCGGTGTAGACCTGCAGCAGGTCGGCGCCGGCACAGATGCGTTCCCAGGCCTGGTCGACGGTCTCGATGCCACCGACGCTGACGAGCGCGATCCGTCCGCCGACCCGGTTGTAGAGGCGACGAAGCACGGTCAGCGACCGGGCGGCGACCGGTGGCCCGGAGAGGCCACCCGCACCGATCTCCCGGACCTCGTCGGCCGAGGTGTGCAGACCGTCGCGGCCGATCGTGGTGTTGGTGGCGACGATCCCGGCCAGGCCGAGTTCGACGGCCAGGTCCGCGACGGCGTCGATGTCGTCGTCGACGAGATCGGGCGCGATCTTGACCAGCACCGGCACATGCACCGCCTCGAGCACCGCGGCCAAGATGGGTCGGAGCGAATCCACCGCCTGCAGGTCGCGCAGCCCCGGGGTGTTGGGCGAGCTCACGTTGACGACGACGAAATCCGACAGCGGTCCCAGCAATTCCGCCGAGCGCCGGTAGTCGTCGATCGCGTCATCGACCGGAACGACCTTGGTCTTGCCGATGTTGGCGCCGATGGGCACCGACACCGGGCCCCGTCGGACGCCGGTCAGGTGCTGTGCGGCAACCTCCGCGCCCGGGTTGTTGAAGCCCATCCGATTGATGAGCGCGCGGTCGGCGGGAAGCCGGAACAGACGCGGCGTCGGATTGCCGGGTTGCCCCTGACCGGTGATCGTCCCGATCTCGGCGAAACCGAAACCGATCTGACCCCAGGTGTTCACCGCACCCGCCGTCTTGTCGAACCCGGCCGCCAGACCGATCGGGGCGGGGAAGTCGACACCGAAGACCCGCGTGCGCAGGACGGGATCGTGCCGCCCGAGCAGCTTGGCGGTCAGGAACGCCAGCGGCGGAAACCGCCCGACGACACGCAGGACCGAGAAGACGATGTGGTGGATTCGCTCGGGATCCACGCGGAACATGATCGACCGCAGCAGGGGATAGCACCACCGGTTGAGTACGGGGAGTACTCGGGTGGCACCGCGGGACATCAGCATGCGCGTGCGCTCCGGGGGTCGTGGCCGTTGTGGTCAGGGGACTGCTCGTCGGCCGGGTCGCGGCCGTGGGGTCCGCGGGACCCTCGCGGCGGCCGGCGCCGCTTCAGCAGTACCTTTCGGGTGCCGTCGGAGTACAGCCGCACCCGCGACAGTTCCCATCCGCCGAACTCGGCTTCGAGAGCCAGCCGCATCGACGCGGTCACACGGGTCACGTCGGGTGGCAGACGGAGCAGCACGCACTCGACATCCTCCGTGGTGACCTCCCACCCGTCCGGATAGCGGGAACCGAGCCGTGCCGAGGTACGCGCGGATCGCGCGTTCGAACGGTCAGCAGTCATTCGGCCCGCCCAGCCGGGACGACCTGGAGTCCGCCGTCACGCGCGGACAGCACGTAGACGGTGCCCGACGAGTCGACGGCGATCCGGTCGGGCTGCATGACCGACGCGAACCGCTGGACCTCGGTGGGTTCACCGTCTGCCAGGTCATATGCCACCACCTCGTTGTTGCCGGTCGTCGACACCCAGAGCCGGTCCCGGGTGTCGTCGTAGTCTACGGCGTACGGTCCGTCCGCCACCGGATAGCGAAAGCGCATCACCAGCGGCGATCCGAAGAACCCGAGGATCTCGCCGTCGCGGGTGTTGGCGACGAGGACCCGTCCGAACTCGTCGACGGTGGAGTTGGTGGCCCCGTTGCCGGCACGCAGCGCCGGCCCCAGGTCGCCGGACTCCGGGTCGACCGGGGTCACCGACGACTGTGCGCGGTCCAGGACGACGACCTGGCCGGCGAGCCCCTCCGCGGATTCCGGTGCCGCGGTCAGCGAGTCCACCCGCACGAAGCGATCGAGATCGTGCTTCTTCGCGAAGTCCTTGTCGTACACGAGAACTCGTCCGTCCGCCGTACCGGCGACGAGAAAGCCTGACGCGGTCCGCGTCACCGCGGTCGGCTGGTCGGATTCGAGATCGCCGGTCTGGACCCGACCGTCGGCGTCGACGACGACGAGAACACCGGGGCCCGCACCGACGTATCCGCCGTCGTCACCCGCCGCGAGAGCGGTGAGACCCGGGACGGCGATGGTCCGGGGCGGCGCGGTCACCGCCCGGGTGTCGTATCGGAGGATCTGGTTGCCGTCGGCCGCGAGGACGGCAACGCTCTCGCCCGACGCCGCCAGCGCCCGCGCCCCGGCCGGAGCGGGGACGACGGTCCCGGCCGGGGCAGCCGCCGAACTCGCCGGCGCCTCCGGCGCGGTCGCCGGCGTCACGGTCGGTACGTCGGGCGTGCCGTCGTCGGAGCCGCACGCGGTGATCATGCCCACACCGATCACCAGAGCCGCGGCTGCGGCGACCGGGCCCCGCACCCGCGACATGCCCGTGCGGGACTGGTGAGGGGTGCGGGATGGTCGCGGCGAGGACATGTCCCCATCTTGCGTGACCGTGTCCGCGCGTCACTCAGGCGGGTCGACGGCGAGTGCCGTGTCGGGTCGGGCGCCGCGGGCCCAAGTAGCATCGGGCGCCGTGACCGACACCATGACGTGGACCCAGTCGATCGTCCTCGGGGCGTTACAGGGCCTCACCGAGTTCCTGCCGATCTCGTCCTCGGGGCATCTCCGCATCGCCTCCGAGCTGATGTTCGGGGAGGACGCCGGCGCCTCCTTCACCGCGGTCACCCAGCTCGGTACCGAGGCTGCCGTCCTGGTCTTCTTCGCCCGGGACATCGTGCGCATCATCACCGCCTGGTTCCGCGGGCTGCGGCATGCCGACGAGCGAAACGTCGACTACCGGATCGGGTGGTATGTGATCTTCGCGACGATCCCGATCGGTCTGATCGGATACCTCTTCAAGGACGAGATCCGCACCACCGGGCGCAATCTGTGGCTCGTCGCGATCATGCTCATCGTGTTCGCCGGGGTGTTCTGGCTCGCCGAGCGGTACGGGCAGAAACAGCGGAACCTCGAGCAACTCACCCTGCGCGACGGCCTCGTGATGGGTGGCGCCCAGTGCCTCGCCCTGATCCCGGGGGTCTCGCGCTCCGGGGCCACGGCGAGCGCGGGCCTGTTCCTGGGGCTCGAACGTGAAGCCGCCTTCCGCTTCTCGTTCCTGCTGGCCATCCCCGCGGTCACCGCTTCCGGTCTGTTCAGCCTCCCGGACGCGTTCAACCCGAGCGGTGAGGGCATGGAGGCGTCCGGGTCGCAGCTGCTCGTCGCGACGCTGATCGCGTTCGTCGTCGGTTATGCCGCGATCGCCTGGCTGCTGAGATTCGTCAGCGCGCACTCGATGAACTGGTTCGGCGCCTACCGGGTCGTGCTCGGCGTGACCCTGATCGTGTTGCTGTCGACGGGCGCGATCTCGGCGACCTGACGTCACGTCCGCCGCGCCGGACTCCGCGCGCCGTGCGGCCCCGCAGGGCCGGTGCCTATGGTTGTGGGATGACCGTGATCCTTCTCCGGCACGGCCGTTCGACGGCGAACACCTCGGGGGTGCTCGCCGGTCGCAGCGCCGGCGTCCATCTCGACGACCGCGGGCGCGCCCAGGCCGATGATCTCGTTCGACGCCTCGGCGACCACCTCGGCTCCATCCGGGCGGTGGCACGTTCGCCGCTCGACCGCTGCGCCGAGACGGTCGCGCCGCTGCTGGCCGCGCTGGACGCCGACGGGCAGGCCCCGCCCGAGATCGTCGTCGACGACCTCGCAGAGGTCGACTACGGCGGCTGGACCGGGCGGTCGATCTCCGAACTGCTCAAGGAACCGCTGTGGAAGGTCGTGCAGCAACAGCCCTCGGCCGCGGTGTTCCCCGACGGCGAGGGGCTGGCCGACGTGCAGGCGCGCGCGGTGCGCGCGATCCGGGAACTGGACCGGATCCACGGCGGGCCCGACGGTTCCGGGGTGTGGATCGCCTGCTCGCACGGCGACGTCATCAAGGCGGTCATCGCCGACGCCATGGGCACCCACCTCGACGCCTTCCAGCGCATCGTCGTCGAACCGGCGTCGATCAGCGTGATCCGGTACGCCTCGTCGCGGCCGTACGTGCACACCGTGAACGCCACCGCGACGCTGTCCATCCCGAAGCCCCCGCCGCCGGCGCCGGACGGGCAGCGCCCGGCCGACGATGCGGTCGTGGGCGGCGACACCGGGGCGGATGTCACGCCGTCGGCGAACGGTGCCGCGACGATCCCCGCGACATCGGGATAATGAACCAGACGACGAAGGAGGTGTGATGTCTCGAGCCATCCACGTGTTCCGGAGCCCGGACCGCTTCGTGGCGGGCACGATCGGGCAGCCCGGCGACCGTACGTTCTACCTCCAGGCGGTCCACGAGGCCCGCATCATCAGCGTGATGCTGGAAAAGCAGCAGGTCCAGATCCTGGCGGATCGGATCGGTGCGCTGCTGGACGAGATCCACCGCCGCTTCGGAACCCCGATCCCGCCGGAGACCGACCGGGTCGGCGATCTGAGCCCGCTGGTGATGCCGGTCGACGCCGAGTTCCGGGTCGGGACGATGGGCCTGGGCTGGGACGCGGAGTCCGAGGCCGTGGTGGTCGAGTTGCTCGCCATCACCGAGGGGGAGTTCGACGAGAGCGTCGTCCTCGACGACACCGACGAGGGCCCGGATGCGGTGCGTGTCTTCCTGACCACCGCGGCCGCCCGCGAGTTCGCCGCCCGGTCGTCGAAGGTGATCTCGGCGGGACGGCAGCCGTGCCCGCTGTGCAGCGAACCGCTCGATCCCGAGGGTCACCTGTGTATCCGGACCAACGGCTACAAGCGGGACGCGGAGTTGAGCAAGTCCCTCGACTTCATCGATCCCGACGTCTTCAACAGCCTTGCCGCACAGAATGACCCGGGTCTGGTGGCCGACGAGGACCCGTTCGGCCAGGCCGGGGACGCACCGCAGCCCGGTGACCCGGACGACCCCGACGAGCCCGGTGACACCGGCCCCTCCGCGCGTGACTGACGAGCCCGCGGTCGACCACGTCCTCCGCGCAGGCGAACTCACGATCCTCGGCCGGATCCCGTCGGCCAGCAACGCGACCCTCGTGTGCGACGCGGTGCTCGACGACCAGGCATCGGTGCGCTGTGTCTACAAGCCGGTCCGCGGCGAGGTCCCGCTGTGGGACTTTCCCGACGGCACCCTCGCCGGACGGGAGGTGGCGTCGTATCTGATCTCCGAGGCGCTGGGCTGGGACACGATCCCGACGACGGTGCACCGCGACGGGCCACTCGGGCCGGGGATGGTGCAGCGCTGGGTCGAGACACCCGACAACACCGACCATCCGATCCCGGAGACCGAGCCGCGGATCGACCTCGTCGACCTCTGCCCGGTCGGAGCCGTGCCCGCCGGGTACCTCGCGGTGCTCCAGGCCTACGACCCGTACGGCGACCCGGTCGTCCTGGTGCACGCCGACGACCCGCGGCTGCAGCGGATGTCGGTGCTCGACGTGATCCTCAACAACGCCGACCGCAAGGGCGGACACGTGCTCGAGGGCCTGGACGGTGTCGTCTACGGGATCGACCACGGCATCTGTCTGCACGGCGAGGACAAACTGCGGACCGTGCTGTGGGGCTGGGCCGGGGAGCCGGTGCCCGGGCACCTCGTCGCCGACGTCGCCGAGCTCGCCGAGCGGCTCGAGACCGACGGGTCGGCGCTGCGTACGCAGCTCGCCGAGCACATCACCGCCGACGAGATCGAGTCGCTGGCGATCCGGGCGATCGTGGTCGCCGAGAGCGCGACCATGCCGCACCCGCCGGGTCATCGCCCGATACCGTGGCCGCCGTTCTGAGCGAGCGCGGCGCACTCGGCACGAGGGGAGCGGGCAGCTCGCCCCCGAACGCGATACACCCCCAGCGGGCAATACAGTGGACGCATGCAGTCGTGGCCCGATCTCGAACTCCCCGCCGTTCCGGGTAGTGGACCCGCCCTCCGTCTCTACGACACCGCCGATCGCGCGGTCCGTCCCGTCGCACCCGGCGCCACCGCGACCATGTACGTCTGCGGCATCACCCCGTACGACGCCACCCACCTGGGGCACGCGGCCACCTATGTGACCTTCGATCAGGTCAATCGGGTGCTGCGCGACCAGGGCCACGAGGTCCACTACGTGCAGAACGTGACCGACGTCGACGACCCGCTGTTCGAGCGGGCGGATCGCGACGGCGTCGACTGGCGCGACCTCGGGGCCCGGGAGACGCAGCTGTTCCGCGATGACATGACCGCCCTGCGGGTCCTGCCGCCGCGCGACTACATCGGCGCGGTCGAATCGGTCAACGAGGTCGTCGAGGTCGTCGACAAGCTGCTGGCCTCCGGTGCCGCCTACACCGTCGACGACGCCGAGTTCCCGGATGTGTACTTCCGCACCGACGCCACCGACCAGTTCGGGTATGAGTCGGGGTACGACCGCGAGACCATGTCGCGGTTCTTCGCCGAACGCGGCGGCGACCCCGACCGTCCCGGCAAGCGCGATCCGCTCGACGCGCTGCTCTGGCGTGCCGAGCGGCCCGGCGAGCCGTCGTGGGAGTCACCGTTCGGTCCGGGCCGGCCGGGCTGGCACATCGAGTGTTCGGCGATCGCGCTGAACCGCCTCGGGATCGAGTTCGACATCCAGGGCGGCGGCAACGATCTCATCTACCCGCACCACGAATATTCGGCCGCGCACGGCGAGGCCCTCACCGGTTCGCGACGGTTCGCCCGGCACTACGTGCACACCGGGATGGTCGGCCTCGACGGCGAGAAGATGTCCAAGAGCCGCGGCAACCTGGTGTTCGTCTCGGTGCTGCGTCGAGACGGCGTGGACCCGGCGGCGATCCGCCTCGCCCTGCTCGCCGACCACTATCGCGGTGACCGGATGTGGACCGCGGAGGTCCTCGACACCGCCGTCGAACGCCTCGCCCGGTGGCGTGCGGCGCTCGGCGCAAGTATCGGTCCCGACGCCGAGCCGGTCATCGCCCGCATCCGCCAGCACCTGGCCGACGATCTCGACACCCCCAAAGCGCTTGCCGCAGTCGATGGTTGGTGCGCAGACGTGCGCAACGGCATCGGTTCGTCGACGACGGCGCCGGCCGAGCTCGCGGCCGCGGTCGACGCCCTGCTGGGCATTCCGCTCGTTCCCGGCGCCTGAGTGGTGTCGTCCCGACACCGAGATGTCGGCTCGCCGGCGTCTGGGTAGAGTGCTGACGTGGCGCGCGTGCAAGAGATCCGACCCAAGACCGACGCCGGGGTGTACACCGTCGTCACCCGGACGTCGACCTACCTGCTGGATTTCACCGAGATGACGCTTCTCCGGGCCCCCGGGGTCGGTGGCACCGACGACGAGGACTGGACGGTCAGCCGGCTCCGGCGTGACTCCGAGGACATCCCGCTGCTCGGCGTGAAGTCGTGTCGCCTGGGTGAATCCGCGCAGTTCTGGGTGCGGGCAGCCGACGACCCGGAGGTCCGCACGTGGCGGATCACCACCCCCGTGGTGTCGATCGAGAAGATCGGCTGACGTCCGACCGTTCGGGTCAGGACCCGAACGGCCCTTGACCGCGGCGCTTGAGGTAGCGCTCGAACTCGGCGGCGAGGGCGTCGCCGTCGATCTTCGCCATCACCTCGTCCGGATCGACCTCGGCGTCGCCGCGCTCCTCGAGCCCGCGCACGTAATCGGCGATCTCCTCGTCGTCCTCGGTCATCTCGGTGACCGCGCGTTCCCATTCCTCGGCCTGCTCGGGGAGCGTGCCGAGCGGCACCTCGATGTCGAGGACCTCTTCGACCCGGGTCAGCAGCGCCACCGTCGCCTTGGGGTTCGGCGGCGTCGACACATAGTGGGGGACCGCCGCCCAGAACGACACGGCCGGCAGGCCCGCCTGGACGAAGAGGTCCTGGAGGACGCCGGTGATGCCGGTCGGGCCCTCGTAGCGGCTCTCGGCGAGGTTGTACCGGGCCGCGGACTCGCTGCTGTAGGCCGCGCCGGTCACCGGCACCGGGCGGGTGTGCGGGGTGTCGGCGAGCAACGCCCCCAGCATCACCGTGGTCTCGACCCCGAGCTCCTGCGCGAGGTCGACGATCTCGGCGCAGAACGCGCGCCACCGCATGTTGGGTTCGATGCCGCGGACCAGCACGATGTCGCGGTCGGCGCCGCGCGGACTGCAGTACGAGATGGACGTCGTCGGCCAGTCGATCCGGCGCGTGACGCCGTCGATCTGATTCACGGTGGGGCGATTGACCTGGAAGTCGTAGTATTCATCGGAGTCGATGTCGGCGAGGGGTCGGGCGTCCCATTCGAGTGCCAGGTGCTCGACAGCGCTGCTGGCGGCGTCCCCGGCGTCGTTCCACCCCTCGAAGGCCGCGAGCAGAATGGGTCTGCGCAGCTGGGGAAGGTTCGACGTCTGCTCAGCGTTCACCGATCCAGCCTACGACCGAACACGCAGAGAGGGCGAACTACGCTGTCAACCATGTCCCCTGACTTCTCCGGAACCGATCCTCGCGATTTCGACACGACATTCCTGTCGTCGATGTCGCGCCGGGTGCTGATCGGCGACGGGGCGATGGGCACCATGCTGCAGGCCGCGGATCTGACGCTCGACGACTTCCGTGGTCTCGAGGGTTGCAACGAGATCCTCAACGACACCCGGCCCGACGTCCTCGAGAGCATCCACCGTGCCTACTTCGAGGCCGGCGCCGATGCCGTCGAGACCAACACCTTCGGGTGCAACCTCTCGAATCTCGGCGACTACGACATCGCCGACCGCATCCGGGAGCTGTCGTACAAGGGCACGGCCATCGCGCGCGGCGTCGCCGACGAGATGGGTCCCTCGGCCGACGGCACCGCCCGGTTCGTACTCGGATCGATCGGGCCGGGCACCAAGCTGCCCAGCCTCGGCCACACCACGTATGCGGCCATTCGCGACGCGTACCTCGAGTGCGTGATCGGCATGCTCGAGGGCGGCGCCGACGCGGTCCTGATCGAGACCTCCCAGGACCTCCTGCAGGTCAAATCGGCAGTGGTCGCCGCGCACCGGGCGATGGAGCGGGTGGGTCGCAAGATCCCGATCATCTCGCACGTCACGGTCGAGACGACCGGCACGATGCTCCTCGGGTCGGAGATCGGCGCCGCGCTGACGGCACTGGAACCCCTCGGGATCGACCTCATCGGCCTCAACTGCGCCACCGGTCCGGCGGAGATGAGCGAACATCTGCGGTACCTGTCCAAGCACGCCCGTATCCCGGTGTCGGTGATGCCGAACGCCGGTCTGCCGGTCCTGGGCGCCAACGGCGCCGAGTACCCGCTGACGCCCGAGGAACTGGCGCAGGCGATGGCGCAGTTCGTCGGCGAGTTCGGACTGGAGTTCGTCGGCGGCTGCTGCGGGACGACCCCCGAGCACATCCGGCAGGTCGCGGCGGCGGTCGCCGAGGTGACCCCGGCGACCCGTACCCCGGAGCACGAGTCGGAGACGTCGTCGCTCTACTCCGCGGTGCCCTTCGACCAGGACGCCAGCTTCCTGGTCATCGGTGAACGCACGAACACCAACGGCTCCAAGGCCTTCCGCGAGGCGATGATCGCCGAGGACTACCAGAAGTGCCTCGACATCGCGAAGGACCAGACCCGCGACGGCGCCCACATGCTCGACCTCAACGTCGACTACGTCGGGCGCGACGGTGCCGCCGACATGACCGCTCTCGCCAGTCGTTTCGCGACCTCGTCGACGCTGCCGATCATGCTCGACTCCACCGAGCCGGAGGTCATCCGCGCCGGTCTGGAATCGCTGGGCGGGCGCTGCGCGGTCAACTCGGTGAACTACGAGGACGGCGACGGACCGGACTCCCGGTTCACCAAGATCATGCAGCTCGTCGTCGAACACGGCGCGGCGGTCGTCGCGCTCACCATCGACGAAGAGGGGCAGGCGCGGACCGCCGACTGGAAGGTCCGGGTGGCCGAGCGGCTGATCGCCGACATCACCGGCAACTGGGGTCTCGCCGAAGAGGACATCATCCTCGACACGCTGACCTTCCCGATCTCGACGGGACAGGAGGAGGTCCGGCGCGACGGCATCGAGACCATCGAGGCGATCCGCCGGCTGCACGAGGCTCACCCCGACGTGCATTTCACGCTGGGCATCTCGAACATCTCGTTCGGGCTCAATCCCGCTGCGCGACAGGTGCTGAACTCGGTCTTCCTGCACGAGTGCGTGCAGGCCGGCCTCGACACGGCCATCGTGCACGCGTCGAAGATCCTGCCGATGGCCCGGATCCCGGAGGAGCACCGCGAGGTCGCCCTCGATCTCGTCTACGACCGGCGACGCGAGGGTTACGACCCGCTGCAGAAGCTGATGGAGCTATTCGAGGGTGTCTCCGCCGCCTCGGCGCGCGAGTCGCGGGCCCAGGAACTGGCGAAGCTGCCGCTGTTCGAGCGGCTGGAGCGCCGGATCGTCGACGGCGAGCGCAACGGGCTCACCGACGATCTCGACGAGGCGATGACCCAGGTGCCACCGCTGTCGATCATCAACGACACACTGCTGTCGGGGATGAAGACCGTCGGCGAGCTCTTCGGTTCGGGTCAGATGCAGCTGCCGTTCGTGCTGCAGTCCGCCGAGGTGATGAAAACCGCGGTGGCGCATCTCGAGCCGCACATGGAGGCCACCGGCGAGGACGGCAAGGGCCGCATCGTGCTCGCCACCGTCAAGGGCGACGTGCACGACATCGGCAAGAACCTGGTCGACATCATCCTGTCCAACAACGGTTACGAGGTCGTCAACATCGGCATCAAACAGCCGATCGCGACCATCCTCGACGTCGCCGCGGACAAGCGGGCCGACGTCATCGGCATGTCCGGACTGCTGGTGAAGTCGACCGTGGTGATGAAGGAGAACCTCGAGGAGATCAACTCCCGCGGTCTCGCCGACGAGTACCCGGTGCTGCTGGGCGGCGCCGCGCTCACCCGCTCCTACGTCGAGAACGATCTCTCCGAGACCTACGAGGGCGACGTGCACTATGCGCGTGACGCTTTCGAGGGTCTGCGCCTGATGGACGACATCATGGCGACGAAGCGCGGCGGGGGACCCGATCCGGACAGCGCCGAGGCGAAGGCGGCGGCGGAGAAGGCCGCCGAACGCAAGGCCCGGCACGACCGATCGAAGCGCATCGCTGCCAAACGCAAGGCCGCCGAGGAGCCCGTGGCGGTGCCGGCCCGCTCGGATGTGGCCGCCGACAACGAGATCCCGACGCCGCCGTTCTGGGGGTCGCGGATCGTCAAGGGCGTCCCGATCGCGGACTACATGCAACTCCTCGACGAGCGCGCGCTGTTCCTGGGCCAGTGGGGTCTTCGCGGCGCCCGCGGTGGTGACGGGCCGTCGTACGAGGAGCTCGTCGAGACCGAGGGCCGGCCGCGCCTGCGCTACTGGATCGATCGCCTGTCGACCGAGAACATCCTGCAGCACGCGGCCGTCGTCTACGGGTACTACCCGGCGGTCAGCGACGGCGACACCGTCCACGTGCTCACCGAGCCGGAACCGGATGCGCCGGTGCGGTTCAGCTTCACGTTCCCGCGTCAGCAGCGGTCGCGGTTCCTGTGCATCGCGGACTTCATCCGGTCGCGCGACGACGCGAAGGCCGCGGGCAAGGTCGACGTGCTGCCGTTCCAACTCGTCACCATGGGTCAGCCGATCGCCGACTTCGCCAACAAGCTGTTCGCCGAGGACGCCTACCGCGACTATCTCGAGGTGCACGGCATCGGGGTCCAGCTGACCGAGGCGCTCGCCGAATACTGGCACCAGCGCGTGCGCAGCGAGCTGACGTTCGGCGACCGCACGATGGACAGCGAGGACCCGGCGAACGCGCAGGGCTTCTTCGACCTCGAATACCGCGGCGCCCGTTTCTCGTTCGGCTACGGAGCCTGCCCCGACCTCGAGGACCGGGCCAAGATGATCGAGCTGCTCGAGCCCGGTCGGATCGGCGTCGAACTGTCCGAGGAGTTGCAGCTGCATCCCGAGCAGTCGACCGATGCGTTCGTGCTGCACCATCCGGAGGCGAAGTACTTCAACACCTGAGGTACGTCCGCAGCCGATCGAGGGACGGGGGACAGGCGATGACGGTTCTGGAGCGGACCGAGGGGCCGGTGCGGATCATCGGGATCGACCGGCCGGATCGGCGCAATGCCGTCGACCGGGCGACGGCCGACGCGCTGGCGGATGCCTTCCGCCGGTTCGACGCCGACGACTCGGTGTCCGTCGCGGTTCTCTACGGCGAGGGCGGGACGTTCTGTGCCGGGGCCGATCTCAAGGCGATCTCGGACGGTGTGCCGAACCGGGTGGCGCCCGACGGCGACGGGCCGATGGGCCCGACGCGGATGACGTTATCGAAACCGGTGATCGCGGCGATCTCCGGGCACGCCGTGGCCGGCGGACTGGAGCTGGCGCTGTGGGCGGACCTCCGTGTCGCCGACGACGATGCCGTCTTCGGGGTGTTCTGTCGCCGGTGGGGCGTCCCGCTGATCGACGGCGGTACCGTCCGTCTGCCGCGCTTGATCGGTGAGAGCCGGGCCATGGATCTCGTGCTGACCGGCCGGGCGGTGCCGGCCGCGGAGGCGCTGTCGATCGGGCTCGCCAACCGCGTCGTACCGTCGGGGACGTCACTGCCGGCCGCGATCACGCTGGCCACCGAGATCGCCGGGTTCCCGCAGACCTGCATGCGTGAGGACCGGCTGTCGGTCCTCGAACAGGACGGCCTGGACACCGATGCGGCGATCGGCAACGAGTTGCGGCACGGCATGGTCTCCCTGGCGACCGACACACTCGCCGGCGCAACCCGATTCGCCGGGGGAGCGGGCCGGCACGGTGAGGGCGTCGGCAGCTAGACGTCCAGCACCTCGGTCAGCTGCGGCACGATCTGCTTCTTGCGTGACACGATCCCCTTGCCGAAGGTGTGACCGTCGGCGACGGTGACCCCCAGTGCCCGCTCGACGGCCGCCACGGGTTCGCCGACCACCAGAAGGTCCGAGTCGCAGGCGATCACGTCGGTGATCAGCAGCAGGTAGAGGTCGTAGCCTGCGGCATCCTTCTCGGCGGTCATCGCGGCGAGGAATTCGTCGCGGCGGTCGAGAACCTCGGCGGAGTCGACCGTGGTGAGCTGCGAGACCCGCACCGTCTTCGGTCCCATCGCGAAGCTCTTGGAGTCCCGGCCGATGATCGCCGACGCCGGTTCGTCACCGAGGGCGGTGCCCGCGCGGAGCAGTGCGTCGCCGTACTCGTCGACGTCGACGCCGGCGATGGCGGCGAGTTCCGCGGCGGCCGCGCGGTCGGCGTCGGTGCAGGTGGGCGAGTTGAACAGCAGGGTGTCGGAGATGATCGCCGAGAGCATGATGCCCGCCTCGGGACGCGGGATGTCGACCCCGTTCTCCGCGTACATCCGGGTGAGGATCGTGCACGTGCACCCGACGGGCTCGATGCGGACGTAGAGGGGCGCCGCCGTCTCGAAGTTGGCGATCCGATGGTGGTCGATGACCTTCAGCACGGTGACGTCGGTGATGTCGGCGGCGCTCTGCTGCCGTTCGTTGTGGTCGACGAGCATCACGTCCGACGGCGCGGCGGTCTCGATCACGCGGGGCGCGTCGAGGCCGAAATGCTCGAGCGCGAAAGCGGTTTCGAGACTCGGCCGGCCCAGGGCGACGGCCTCGACATCACTGCCCAGCGCGGCTTCGAGGGAGGCGAGACCGATCGCGGCCCCGATGGCATCGGTGTCGGGGTTGCGGTGTCCGAACACCAGGATCTTCGACATGGCGACTCCGCTTTCGCTCGACGTTGCTGAATCCCAGCCTACGGTGACCGTGCGTCGTGAACCCCCGGAACCCGGCTCCATCCCCAGGAGATTGCCGAGGGATAGTTGTAGTTATACAATTGTTGTATGTCTACAACTGACGGTGGGATCGGCGCCCACTCGCAGACCGCGACCGAAGTGTGGTTCACGATGAACAGTCTCGTTCGCGACCAGGCCAAACAATCGCGCGACCGCATCAGCGAGGTCATCGACATCCCCTTCAGCCGGTTCCGGGCACTCCGCCGCGTCGCGGTACGGCCGATGACCCAGCGGGACCTCGCGGAACGGATGGGCGTGGACGCGTCGGCGATGAGCGGCATTGTCAACGATCTCGTCGCCCGCGGGCTCGTGACCAGGGAGGCCGACGCCGACGACGGCCGAGTCAAACGCGTCACCATCACCGACGTCGGACGTCGTGTGGTGGACGAGGTGACCGCGGACCCGGCCACGGCGCCCGGCATGTTCGCCGCGCTCGACGAGGAGCAGCTCCGGCAGCTCGCGGGCCTGCTCGGCCTCCTCCGTGAGGCGGCCGAGTCGTGAAGGCTGCACGCGCAGCATTGCGCGCTCGCTCGGCCGACGGCGTCCTCACGCGTAGGGATCGGCTCGTCATCCTCGCCACCTGCTGTCTGAGTCTCTTCATCGTCGGTCTCGACGTCTCGGCGGTGAATGTCGCACTGCCGTCGATCAGCTCGGACCTGGGTGCCTCGCCCGCGCAGCTGCAATGGGTCCTCGACTCGTACGCGCTCGTGATCGCCAGCCTCCTGATCTTCGGTGGATCACTCGGAGACCGTCTGGGTCGCAAGAGGGTCTTCCAGGTGGGTCTGGTGACCTTCGGTGTCGCCTCCGTGCTGTGTTCGCTGGCACCCACACCCGAGGCGCTCATCGGGGCGCGCATGCTGCAAGCCGTCGGCGGGGCGATGCTCAACCCGGTCGCATTGTCGATCGTCACCAACGTCTTCGTCGATCCACGAGAACGCGCCCAGGCAATCGGATTGTGGGGCACCGCATTCGGCATGAGCCTGGCATTCGGGCCGGTTGTCGGTGGCGCTCTCGTGTCCGGAATCGGATGGGAGGCGATCTTCTGGCTCAATGTCCCGGTCTGCGTGCTCGCGGTGGCCCTGACGAGGCGTTTCGTCCCCGAGTCCAAGGCCGACCGAGCCCGTCGGGCGGACCCGGTCGGACAGGTCCTGATCCTGACCTTCCTCGCCACCCTCACCTTCGCCATCATCGAGGGGCGTCCCCTGGGCTGGACGTCCCCGGTCGTGGTCGGGTGTTTCGTCGTCGCCGTCAGTGCGCTCGTCGCGCTGATCGCCTACGAGAGTCGCCGCACGGAACCACTTCTCGACCCGCGGTTCTTCCGGAGTGCGCCGTTCTCGAGCTCGGTGGCGTGTGCGGTCATCGCTTTCGCCGCCACCGGTGGCTTCCTGTTCCTCAACACGTTGTACCTGCAGGAGGTTCGCGGTATGTCGCCGCTGAGCGCAGGACTCATGATGTTGCCGATGGCGGCGGCGTCGGTGGTCTGCGCACCGATCGCCGGTCGGCTCGTCGGCGGCCGGGGAGCCCGGACGCCGATGGTGATCGGGGGAGTGGCGATGGTGGCGGGCGCACTGATGCTCACCGGCCTGGGGAACGACACCGCTCTCGTCTACGTCGGTGCGTCGTACCTGGTCTTCGGTCTGGGTTTCGGGTTCCTCAACGCACCGATCACCAACGGTGCGGTGTCGGGGATGCCGCGCACACAGGCGGGGCTGGCGTCGGCGATGGCCTCGACCGGTCGTCAGGTCGGCACTGCCCTCGGGGTCGCGGTGTTCGGCGCGGTGGCGTTCGCCGGGATCGACGGGTCGGTTGCCGATGGCCTCGCCGCAGCCGCCCGCCCGGTGTGGCTGATCATGGCTCTGTGCGGTGTCGCAGTCCTCGTTCTCGCCGTCGTCTCGACCGGTGCGTGGGCTCGTGGCACCGCAGCCCGCACCCGGGAACGGATCGAGTCCACGTCGGGGGTCTGGGCGCCCTGATCATCACCGTCGGACGGCATCGGACCCGATGGGCGCCGGCGTGATGGTCGTGTGCGAGTCCCACCAGTCCGCGATTCGGTGCGCGACGGTGTCGGGCGTGCGGACCCAACCGATGTGGGTGGTGCTCCCGCCCGGCGGACAGTGCGCGTCGTCGTAGCGCCAGTGAGTGATCGCCTCCGGTGCGAACGCGGCGTCGAACGCCGAGGCCGCACGGTCGGTGACGAGCTCGTCGTCGTGCAGCCGGATCGACAACGCCGGCACCACGATTCGGGAGTCGAGCGCGAACGGCGCCCGCCCGGTCAGCACCATGCGTGCCCACTCCCGCATCAGCGTGCGCGGCGTGGGGCCGCCGAAGCCGCCTCGTGGCCACCGGCCGGCGATCCCCGCGACCGGGGCGACCGACGCGGCCAGTGCGGCGAGCGGGACGCCGCGCAGGCCGTAGTGGCGGAAGTGGGGGACCGACGCGCCGATCGCCACGATTCCGTCGGGGGCGTGCTCCGCCGGCACGGCCACCATCGCGGCCAACTGCGCACCCAGGCTGTGACCGACCACGAGGACCCTGGTCTCGGTGTCGTCCGCCCGGGCCGCGGCCACGGCGTCGGCCAGGTCGGCCGCCTCGTCGGCGTAGGACCAGTCGGAACGTCGAGACGGTGGCTCACTGCCCTCCTCGATCCCGCGGCGCGGGACGATCTCGACGTCGAATCCGCTTGTCGTCAGCGCCTCGGTCAGGCGACGGTACACACGCGCCGGCACCCCCATCGCCGGCGCGACGAGCACGGTCGTGTGCGGCGCGGACACGGGGTCGCTCTCGATACGGGTCATGTCCCCAACCTCGCGCACCCGGTGCCGCCGGCACCACTACCTACCAGGTAGTCGTTTCAGGATGCGGTCGAATGGATACGAACCAGCGATGATCGACGCCGACGCGAAGGGAGCGACACATGTCGGACGTGAGTGATTTCTCGGAGACCTGCCGACGCGTGGCCGACGCCGCGATGGAGGCCGGTGTACGGATTGCGGTCGCGGAGTCGCTGACCGGAGGGAATCTGGCGACGGAGCTGAGCAAGGCGCCGAATGCGGGCACATGGTTCCGGGGTGGCGTCGTCGCGTACCACAAGGACGTGAAGTACAGCCTGCTCGAGGTTCCCGAGGGACCGGTGGTGAGTGAGACGGCGGCGCGCGCGATGGTGGCGACGACCGCGCGCCTCTTCGACGCCGATCTGGTCGTCGCGGTGACCGGCGAAGCCGGGCCCGAACCGGATGAGGCGGCGCCGGGCACGGTGTGGTTCGGACTGGATCACCGAGGACGGGTCAGCGCGTCCCGGGAGGTGTTCGACGGCGAACCCGAGGAAGTCCTCGCCCAGACCATCGGACACTCGCTGGAGCTGATCGAGTCCTGTCTGAAGGCCTGATGTCCCGGACTTCCGGCAACCGTTACCCGTGAGGTAGTCGTGGCGGCCCCCATCCGGGACCTAGCATGGCCCTCATGACGGTCGAGGTGGGAAGCATGCTGCGGCAGTGGCGCTCTCGTCGCTCGCTGAGTCAGCTGGACCTCGCCTACGAGGTCGGTGTCTCACCACGCCACCTCAGCTTCGTCGAGACCGGCCGGTCCCGGCCGAGTCCGGCACTCCTCGAGGCCCTGTCCGAGCGCCTGGATGTGCCACTGCGCGAACGCAACTCACTTCTCCTCGCGGCAGGGCACGCGCCTCGATACAGCGAGGAACCGCTCGACGCGGAGACCATGTCGCGCGTGCGGTCGTCCGTGCAGCGGTTGCTCGACGCCCACAACCCGAACATGGGCGTGGCGCTCGACCGGACCTGGAACGTCGTCCTGGCCAACGACACCGCGCTCACGCTGCTGGAGATGCTGCCCCGCGAACTGCAATCGGTCCCGGTCAACCTGTTCCGGGTCTCGCTGCATCCGGACGGCTTCGCACAACGGACGCACAACTTCGACGACTGGGCGACCTACCTCCTCGACCTGCTCCGGCGGATGGCGCGGATCACCGGCGACCCGCGCCTCGCCGATCTCGAACGGGAGGTGTCGGCGTATCCGTCCGTCGCCGCCCTCGACGGTCGCCTCGCGCGTGACCGGGTCGGGCCACCGGATCCGGCGGCGTTGCTGGTGCCGTTCCAGCTCGAACTCGGCGAGCAGGTGCTGTCCTTCTTCAGCACACTCACCACGTTCGGTTCGCCGCGCGACGTCACTCTCGACGAACTGACCATCGAGCTGTTCTACCCCGCCGACGAGCCCACCGAGCAGTGGGTTGCGATGATGCAGGGGTGACCGACACCGCCCGTCCGAGCCGTCCGGCCCCCGCCGCCACCTCCTTCACCACGACCGCGCCCTCGGGTGTGCGCCTGCCCGCAGCGGTGCTGTGGGACATGGACGGCACGCTGCTCGACTCCGAACCGATCTGGGACGTCGCGATGGCCGAGCTGGCCGTGCGGCACGGCATCGTGATGTCACCGGAACTCCGCGAATCCACCCTCGGGAACTCGCTGCCCGACGCGCTGGCGAAGGTCCACGACGCGGCCGGTCTGTCCGCCGCGGATCGCGATCCCGAGGCCGACGGACGCTGGACCCTCGACCGGGTCGCCGAACTGTTCGCCGACGACCTGCCGTGGCGTCCCGGAGCGTCCGCAGCGCTGGACCTGGTGGCCGCGGCCGGGATCCCGATGGTGCTGGTGACGAACACGGTGCGGGAGCTCACCGAGGTGGCCCTGGAGACCATCGGGCGGGAACGCTTCACCACGACGGTCTGCGGCGACGAGGTCGCGGTGGGCAAACCCGCGCCCGACCCCTACCTACGAGCCGCGGAGCTCCTCGGTGTCCCGACCGCGGAGTGCCTGGCGGTCGAGGACTCGCCGACCGGTGCCCAGGCGGCGTCGGCGGCCGGATGTCCGACGCTCGTCGTCGAGTCCGCGGCGCCGGTCGAACCGGGTCGGTTGCGCGTCTTCCGGACCTCTCTCGTCGGGCTGGACCTCGATTGTGTCGCCGACGCGTGGACCGGCGGTCTCGCGCGCATCACGACATGCAAAAATGAGGAATCGTGAAGACTTTCGAGGATCTGTTCGCCGAACTCAGCGACAAGGCGCAGAGCCGTCCCGAGGGTTCGGGTACCGTCGCCGCCCTCGACTCGGGTGTACACACCCTGGGCAAGAAGATCATCGAAGAGGCCGGTGAGGTCTGGCTCGCCGCCGAACACGAATCCGACGAGTCGCTCGGCGAGGAGATCTCGCAGCTCGTCTACTGGCTGCAGGTGATGATGATCAAGCGCGGACTGACGCTGCAGGACGTGTACCGACATCTGTGACCGGCTGACCCGGTCCGGACACACCTTCCGCACGACACACCGTTCAGCTCCATCACCGCGCCCGCGGGCGCAACCCCACGAAAAGGACATCGAGATGCTGCGAGTGGCCGTACCCAACAAGGGTGCGCTCTCCGAATCCGCGTCGGCCATCCTCTCCGAGGCCGGCTACCGTCGCCGGACCGACGCCAAGGACCTCACGGTCCTGGACAACAACAACGACGTCGAGTTCTTCTTTCTCCGCCCCAAGGACATCGCGATCTACGTCGCGTCCGGCCGCCTGGACCTGGGCATCACCGGGCGCGACCTCGCCCGGGACTCCGGGGCCGAGGTCTCCGAGCAGCTGGCGATGGGCTTCGGCTCGTCGACCTTCCGCTATGCGGCGCCCGCCGACCAGCAGTGGAGCGTGGCCGATCTCGCGGGCAAGCGCATCGCCACGTCCTACCCGAACCTCGTGCGTGAGGACCTGGCCGGGCACGGCATCACCGCCGACATCATCCGCCTCGACGGTGCGGTCGAGATCTCGATCCAGCTCGGTGTCGCCGACGCGATCGCCGACGTGGTCGGCTCCGGCCGCACGCTGCGTCAGCACGACCTGGTGGCCTTCGGAGAGTCGTTGTGTGATTCCGAGGCCGTCCTGATCTCCCGCCGCGACGCCGATCTCACCAAGGCCGAACGGCAGTTCATCGCCCGTGTTCAGGGCGTGGTGTTCGGACAGCAGTACGTGATGATCGACTACGACTGCCCCCGTTCCCTTCTCGATCGAGCATCGCTGCTCACCCCGGGTCTCGAGTCGCCGACCGTGGCACCCATGGCCGACCCGGACTGGGTCGCCGTCCGCGCGATGGTTCCCCGCAAGGACCACCAGAACCTCATGGACGAGTTGTCCGAGCTGGGCGCGAAGGCGATCCTGGCGACCGACATCCGCTCCTGCCGGTTCTAGCCGCTTTGCGGACCCGCGGGCGACGAGCCTTCCCGCTCCCTGAGGTGCGAGGAGCGCAAGCGACGAATCTTCCCGCTCCCTGAGGTGCGAGGAGCGCAAGCGACAGCCTTCCCGCTCCCTGAGGTGCGAGGAGCGCAAGCGACGAGCCTCGAAGGGTTCCCGACGCCTCTCACGAGGACCCTTCGTGACGGCCTCCGCAAGCTCCGGCCTCCTCAGGGAGCGGGGGCTCGGACCGGCCTCCGCAAGCTCCGGCCTCCTCAGGGAGCGGGGGCTCGGACCGGCCTCCGCAAGCTCCGGCCTCCTCAGGGAGCGGGGGCTCGGACCGGCTTCCGCAAGCTCCGGCCTGGGGTAGCGTGCGACGCTCGCGCCACACGAAGCAGACGGCGTGGCCTATCGCACCGCGCTGAGCATCACCGTCTGGGCCGACCGGCCGATGTGCCCGGACGCGTCGTAGAGGTCGGCGAAGGTGCTGCCGAATCCGTCCGGGCCGGTGATCATGTGGGCGTCGATGCCGACCCACGGTCCGCTCGGGACGCGCGTCAGGTGCACGGTGGTGTCGGTGTTCATCCAGGTCCACCGATTCGGCCGAAGCCGGGTTCCCAGCCCGTTGGCGACGTCGATGACGGTGAACATCGACTCGAGGTCCGCGATCTTCTCGTCGGCGACGAGCGGGATCGCCGGCCGTAGCCACACCGCGGGAGTCGTCCCGTTGCGTCCCTCGACCCGGATCGACTCGACGGTCCCGATGAACCCCAGCGTGCCCCAGTCGACCGCCTCGCCGCTGTCGTCGGAGAAACCGATCAACGCCTTCGACTCGTCCGGTTCGGGGGTCAGGGGAGCGGGACCGTCGGCGATCTCGGCGGTGTCGGCGACGCGCAGACGCCAACCCACCGATCGTGCGGCGGCGCGGAACGTCCCGTCGGCCTGCTGAACCTGCAGTTCGGTCTCCACGAGGCTGATCTGGCGGCCGGGTCGTACGACCCGGGCGGACACCCGGTTGACGCCCAACCCGACCGGGCCGAGGATCTCGGTGGTCACCCTCGTGAAGTGCTGGGCCGGGTCGGGCTCGCACCGCAGCAGCGACCGCATCAGGAGGGCCGACGGGGGACCGCCGTGCTGCATGGTCGGCGACCACACGCTCAGCGTGGCGTCGGTCGGGCGGAAGTACTCGAAGTCGTGCTCGGAGTCAGACCTCGCAGCATCCGACGGGGCGTCGATGGGATCGTAGTACGAGTTCTCCACCCGGCCACTCTATGACCATCGACATAGTCGTCCGGTGCGGGGGCACGCCGACGGGCTGCCGGCGTGGGATCAGGCCGCGAATCCCGGCGGCGGGCCCGGGTACGGCGGGACCTCACCGCCGAACTCGGGACAGCGGGCGTGGTGCTCGCAGAACTTGCACAGCCAGGACTTCTTCGGTCGGAAATCGCCGGACGTCACGGCCGCGCGGATCGCCTGCCAGATCGCGCGCAGGGTGCGCTCGAAGCGGAGCAGTTCGTCGTGGTCCGGGCGATAGATCAGCTGCTGCCCGTCGGAGAGGTACATCAGTTGCAGGCGGGCCGGCACCACCCCGCGGGTGCGCAGGATCGCGAGCGCATAGAACTTCATCTGGAACAGCGCCTTGGCCTCGTAGGCCTCGCCCGGGGATCGTCCGGTCTTGTAGTCGACGACCCGGATCTCGCCGGTCGGCGCGACGTCGATGCGATCGATGAAGCCGCGCATCAGCATGTCGTCGGCGTCGATCTCGACGTGTTCCTCCACCGCGTCGGCGTCGAACGCGGTGGGGTTCTCCATCGTGTAGTAGGTGGCGATCAGCTTGTACGCGTCGGCGAGGAAGGCCTCCTGCCCGCCCTCGCCGATCACCTTCGCCAGGTCCGGGTCGCCCTCGCACAGTGCGGCCCAGGCTCCCTCGACCAGGAGCTCGGCGGAGTCCTGGGTGCGGAGTTCGGCCGGGAGGTCGAACAGGTTCTCCAGCGCCGCGTGCACCACGGTGCCCCGGGTCTGCGCGGCCGTGGGTGTCTCCGGGAACCGGTCGATCGCGCGGTACCGATAGAGCAGGGGGCACTGCTTGAAGTCCGCGGCGCGGGACGGGGACAGCGCCAGCGGCCGTCCGACGATGCCGCGCCCGCCGGTGCCCTGGGAATCCGGGCCGGGCACCCCGGCTGGGGTCGTGCTGGTCGAGGTGTCCCCGACACCGGTCATCGTGCTCACCCTTCGCAGGGTAGGCGCCGGCCCCGACAGGCCGGCGCCCCGACACTCGGGTCGCACGGGACCGCGTCTCCGACCGCGCGACGGGTGACACGAGGCGGGTCGGACCCACCTGGTCGGGTAACGTCCACACGGCCCACGAACCGCTGCGCGCAGGCGCGCGGGTTCGGATCGTTCACGAGAGGAAGCACCAGTGCCCACCACCGGACCGTTCGCCATCGGCGACCGGGTTCAGCTGACCGATGCCAAGGGGCGCAAGTTCACGGTGCTGCTCGACGAGGGAAAGCAGTTCCACACCCACCGCGGGGCGATCTCCCACGACGATCTGATCGGCTCGCCCGAAGGCAGCATCGTCTCCGCGACCAGCGGGACCCAGTATCTCGCGTTGCGGCCGCTGCTGGTCGACTACGTGCTGTCGATGCCGCGCGGAGCCCAGGTCATCTACCCCAAGGACGCGGCGCAGATCGTGCTCGAGGGCGACATCTTCCCGGGTGCGCGGGTGCTCGAGGCCGGTGCCGGGTCGGGTGCGCTGACGTGTTCGCTGCTGCGGGCGGTCGGTGCCGACGGCGAGGTCGTCTCCTACGAGATCCGGGATGACCACGCCGAGTACGCGACCCGCAACGTCGAGACCTTTTTCGGCGGACGCCCGGACAACTGGCACCTGACGGTCGACGACCTGGCCAACGTGGATCCCGACGAACGGTTCGACCGGGTCATCCTGGACATGCTCGCGCCGTGGGAACCCCTCGACGTGGTCCGCACGGTGTTGAAACCAGGCGGGGTCTTGACGGTGTACGTGGCAACCGTCACCCAGCTGTCCCGGGTGATGGAGGCCCTGCGCGAACAGGAGTGCTGGACCGAGCCCCGGGCCTGGGAGACCCTGCTGCGCGAGTGGAGTGCGGTGGGCCTCGCGGTGCGGCCCGAACACAAAATGCAAGGCCACACCGCCTTTCTGATCACCGCCCGGCGGCTCGCCGACGGGACCACCACATTGCGCCCGCAGCGTCGACCCAGCAAGGGCTGACCCCGTCCGAGGTCGCGGTGAAACATCGCGAATACGTTGCGAAGACGCACATTTAACACACCGTCAACACCGGCGATTGCGCGGCAGACGGCGATTCCGCGTCGCGGCCGGTAGCGTAGGGATACGGCGCGAGCATTCCGATCGAGGGATCGGGTGATTGCCGGCGAGAGGAGTCAGCAATGACCGGATCTGACCGCCACGACGCACTGGGGGACCGCGGGGTTCCCGAGAGCGCCAGTGCATCCGACGAGGGCTTCGTACCCGCCTACACTCCGCCCCCGCCGCGGAGCGGCTCCGAGTCGCCGCTGTCGCGGAGCGGCTCGGACTCGTCTGCGCGCGGCGCGGCCGGCCGGCCGGCCGGGGACCTCCAGGAGCGAGTGGACAGTCTCACCGCACGCAACGCGAAGCTGCTCGACACTCTCAAGGAAGCCCGACAGCAACTCATCGCCCTGCGCGAAGAGGTCGACCGGCTCGGTCAGCCGCCGAGCGGCTACGGCGTACTGCTGGACGTGCATCCAGACGCCACCGTCGACGTGTTCACCTCCGGCCGCAAGATGCGGCTCACCTGTTCGCCGAACATCGACACCGAGACGCTGACCAAGGGCCAGACCCTGCGCCTGAACGAGGCGCTGACCATCGTCGAGGCCTGCGAGTTCGACACCGTCGGCGAGATCAGCACGCTGCGCGAGGTGCTCGGCGACGGCAAGCGCGCCCTGGTCGTCGGTCACGCCGACGAGGAGCGGGTGGTCTGGCTGGCCGAGCCGCTGCTGGGCGAGGTCGACGGAGAGGACGGCCTGCGCCGCAAGCTGCGTCCCGGTGACTCGCTGCTCATCGACACCAAGGCCGGTTTCGCCTTCGAGCGCGTGCCCAAGGCCGAGGTCGAGGATCTCGTCCTCGAAGAGGTCCCCGACGTCGGATACGAGGACATCGGTGGTCTGGGTCGCCAGATCGAGCAGATCCGCGACGCCGTCGAACTGCCGTTCCTGCACAAGGACCTGTTCCGCGACTACCAGCTGCGTCCGCCGAAGGGTGTGCTGCTCTACGGTCCGCCCGGATGTGGCAAGACGCTCATCGCCAAGGCCGTGGCCAACTCCCTGGCGAAGAAGATCGCGCAGGTGCGCGGCGACGACGCCAAGGAGGCGAAGTCGTACTTCCTCAACATCAAGGGCCCCGAACTGCTCAACAAGTTCGTCGGTGAGACCGAACGCCACATCCGGCTGATCTTCCAGCGGGCGCGTGAGAAGGCCTCGGAGGGCACTCCGGTCATCGTCTTCTTCGACGAGATGGACTCGATCTTCCGCACGCGCGGGTCGGGTGTCTCCTCCGATGTGGAGACGACCGTCGTCCCGCAGCTGCTCAGCGAGATCGACGGCGTCGAGGGTCTCGAGAACGTCATCGTGATCGGTGCGTCGAACCGCGAAGACATGATCGACCCTGCCATTCTGCGTCCGGGCCGTCTCGACGTGAAGATCAAGATCGAGCGTCCCGACGCCGAGTCGGCGATCGACATCTTCTCCAAGTACCTCACCGAGGAGCTGCCCATCCACGCCGACGACATCGGCGAGTTCGGCGGTGATCGCACGGCCTGCGTCAACGCGATGATCGAGAAGGTCGTCGAACGGATGTACGCCGAGAGCGAGGACAACCGGTTCCTCGAGGTGACGTACGCCAACGGCGACAAAGAGATCATGTACTTCAAGGACTTCAACTCCGGCGCGATGATCCAGAACGTCGTCGACCGGGCCAAGAAGTACGCGATCAAGTCGCAACTCGACACGGGTGCCCCGGGTCTGCGCGTCCAGCATCTCTTCGACTCCATCCTCGACGAGTTCGCGGAGAACGAGGACCTGCCCAACACGACCAACCCCGACGACTGGGCCCGGATCTCGGGCAAGAAGGGCGAGCGGATCGTCTACATCCGCACGCTGGTCACCGGCAAGAGTGCGGGCGCGAGCCGGGCCATCGACACCGAGACGAACACGGGTCAGTACCTGTAGCGACAGTCGACTCCACCGAGCAGACAGCCGACTCCCACGGGGTCGGCTGTCTGCTCGACAGAACGGCGTGAACAGCGTCTTCAGGCACTAGAGTTGTCGGCGATGAACAGCACATCGATGGCGCGTGGACGGGTGATCGTCGACGGTGGGGCACCGCACCCACTGGGCGGGTCCCGCCGTGTCACCCTGGGCCGTGAACCCGACAACGACATCGTGATCAACCACCCGATGGTGTCTCGTCGGCATCTCGCTATCGAGTGGCGTGGGGTGGCCTGGTGCCTGGTCGACATCGGCAGCACGAACGGCTTCTTCGTCAACGGTCAGCGGATGGCCGAGTTCATGGTGCCGGGCTCGATGCAGGTGCGCCTCGGTGACCTGAACACCGGCCCGGTCGTCGATCTCGTGGTCGACTCGCCCGTGCCCGGGGGCCGGGCACCGTCGAGCGGACCCGGTCGCGGCATGCCGTCCCGGCCGGTCCCGCCGGTCTCGCGCCCGATGCAGTCGGGTCACCCGTCGTCGGGTCCGCGGTCGGCCGGCTTCCCGGGCCAGGGAGCCCCGGTCTCCGGCCGGATGCCCGCCCGCCCCGCCGGCGGRGCGATCGGCCGCCAGTTCGGCGGTGTGGATCCGATGCCGCCGGATGTGCTCAACGCGCCGCATCTGCAGGCGTTGCAGCAGAATGTGTCCGCGGTCTACCGCTTGCCCGGCGCGCCGACTCCGCCCGAGCGCGAATCGATCTCGCTGCGCGGGGTCCAGCGCATCGGACGCACTCCCGACAACGACATCGTCGTCAGCGACGTGCTGGCGTCTCGGCATCACGCACAGGTGTCGAGCCGCGGGCCCGCCCTCGTGATCGAGGATCTCGGCAGCGTCAACGGAACCTTCGTCAACGGCCGGCGGGTCTCCAGTGCGCCCCTGACCGACGGTGACGTCGTCACGATCGGCAACAGCGACTTCGTGGTGTCCGGCGGCACCCTGATGCGCGGCCAGGAGAGCGCCGCGGTCGCCGACGGCCTCCACGTCCACGGGGTGAGCCTCGTCGTCGACGGCGGGAAGCGGCTGCTGGCCGATGTCGATTTCAGTGCCAGCCCCGGCACGTTGACCGCGGTGATCGGGCCTTCGGGCGCGGGTAAGTCGACGGTGTCGAAGATCGCGGCCGGACTCAATTCGCCGACGAGCGGTCTGGTCACCTTCGAGAGCCGCAACGTGCACGCCGAGTATGACGCGTTGCGCACCCGTATCGGCATGGTGCCGCAGAAAGACGTACTCCACCACAAGCTCACGCTGCGGCAGGCGCTGCGCTATGCCGCGGAACTACGCCTGCCGCCCGATCTCTCGAAGGCCGACCGGGACCGGGTCATCGACGGGGTGCTCAGCGAACTCCAGCTGACCGAGCACGTCGACACCCGGGTGGAGAAGCTGTCCGGCGGCCAGCAGAAGCGTGCGTCGGTGGCGATGGAGTTGCTGACGGGCCCGTCGCTGCTGATCCTCGACGAGCCGACGTCCGGTCTCGATCCGGCGCTCGACCGCCAGGTGATGGCCACCCTCCGCCGGCTCGCCGACGCCGGACGTGTGGTGCTCGTTGTCACGCACTCGCTGACCTATCTGTCCATGTGCGACCAGGTGCTCCTGCTGGCGCCCGGCGGCAAGACATCCTTCTGCGGCCCGCCCGGACAGGTCGAGGGCGAGATGGGCACGTCCGACTGGGCCGAGATCTTCGCCTACGTCGCCGATCAGCCGGACACGGCGCACATGCGGTATCTGGACCGGCACCGCCGTGCGCCGAACCCACCACCGCCGCAGCGTCCGCCTGGTCCGCCGATCCCGGTGCCGCACACGAGTTTCCCCCGACAGTCGTCGACCATCGCCCGGCGGCAGGTACGGCTGATCTTCGCCGACGTCGGCTACCTCGTCTTCCTGGTGCTGCTGCCCGTCGTGCTGGGGTTGCTCACCCTGGTGATCCCGGGTTCGAGTGGATTCGCGCGCCTCGAGGTGATCCCGAATGCCCCGCCACCGAAGGACGGCGCCGAGGCGATCCAGATCCTGGTCGTGCTGGTCGTCGGCGCCGCGTTCATGGGTGCGGCGCTGACCGTGCGCGATCTCGTCGGGGAGCGCGACATCTTCGAACGCGAGCGCGCCGTCGGGTTACGCCCCGGCGCATATCTTTTCGCGAAGATCGTGGTGTTCTTCATCGCCGCGGTACTGCAGACGATCATCATGGTCGGCATCACCTTCGCCGGCCGCGGACTGCCCGATTTCGGCGGACCGGTCCTGCCGCCGCCGCTCGCGTTGCTGGTCGCGGTGGCCGTCCTCGCCTGTGTGAGCACGCTGGTCGGACTCGCCATCTCGTCGGCCGTCAAGTCCAACGAGCAGGTGATGCCGCCGCTGGTCATCGTCGTGATGGTCCAGTTGGTGTTCTGCGGCGGCCTGTTCAAGCTCGACGGCATCGGACTGGAACAGCTGTCGTGGGTCTTCCCGTCCTTCTGGGGATACGTGGCCGCGGCCGGCAGCGTGGACCTGTACAGCATCAATGTCGCCGCCCCGCAGCGGATCACCTTGTGGGAGACGTCGATCGCGCACACCGCGCTGGCCTACGGAGTGCTCGCGGTGATCAGCGCGCTGCTGCTCGCCTTCACCTATTCGCGGCTGCGGCTCAAGAAGCGCTGACGAGGCCCATCGCCGGGCCGACCAGCTGGGGGCCGCCGCCTCACGCGTCTCGCAGGATCGCGCTGAGCACTTCTCGCTCGTCGTCGAAACGATCGGGGAGCGGGACACTGCTGCGGGATGCCGGTTCCACCCGGACGTCCTCGAGTCGACGCTGCCGACCGCGGTGCCGGATCGAGGCACCCTGCGCGGCGAGCACATTCGTCACCCAGTCCGACCCCGCGCCGTAGTTGAGGACAACCCAGAACCGCTGACCCGACACGATGGCCATGACCGGCGTGCGGTAGCGGCGTCCGCTGCGGCGGCCCACGTGCTCGACGACCGCCATCCCCGCCACGCGCCCGGCCCAGAGCAGCACGATCGGGTTGGTCACGTGCTTGTTGAGCGTCGCGACCAGCCGCATGCGTCGCTCACCCAGCATCGAGGCGATCTGCGACGCCGCCCTCGCGACCGTCGGCGACACGGCCATCCGGTCCTCCCATCACTGGCACTGTCCGGCCAGTGTGGCGTGGCGAGGGCGGTGACGGTATCCGGGAACACCCTGAATTCGTCAGCTCACCCGGTCGTCGTCGGGAAGCGCACGAAGCCGAGTTCGGACTCGGATGACAGCTGCGGATGACGCGGGAGTACGCGGACGGTGTAGCCGAGGTGGCCGGAGGCCGACGGCGGCAGGAGGGAGGTGAACACCACCCGGTCCGACGCGTCGCGGTCGGGTTCGGGCGCCATGGCGGTGAACGTCGGATCGAGGATGTCGCCGTCGTCGCCGACCCGGCCCAGCACGACCTGCACCGTCACCGCCTCCGGCGCCAGGTCGCCGAGCGCGACATGGGCGGTGACGTGCAGACCGTCCGCGCGCCTGACGTCCTCGACCCCGGCGACGAGCACCGAGGACCATCCGGTCTCCAGTGTCCGACGGTAGGCCGCGAGGTCGCGTGCCCCCGCGTACCCGTCGGCGCATGCGGCTTCGTAGGACCGTGCGGCGGGGCAGTAGAGCTCGGTGGTGTAGTCGCGGACCATGCGTGACGCCAGCACCCGAGGTCCGAGCCGGGTGAGTGTGTGGCGCATCATCTCCACCCACCGGCGGGGCACGCCGTCGTCGTCGCGACGGTAGAACAGTGGGATCACCGTCTCCTCGAGGAGCGTGTAGAGGGCCTGCGCCTCGAGATCGTCGCGGCGGTGCTCGTCGGCGATCCCCTCAGCCGACGGGATCGCCCAGCCGTTCTCGCCGTCGGCCATCTCGTCCCACCAGCCGTCGAGGATCGACAGGTTGAGTCCGCCGTTGAGCGCCGATTTCATCCCCGATGTCCCGCAGGCTTCCATCGGCCGCACCGGATTGTTCAGCCACACATCGCAACCCGCGTAGATGGCGCGTGCCATCGAGATGTCGTAGTCGGGGAGGAACACGATCCGGCCGCGCAGTTCCGGGTCCTCGGTGAACCGCACGACCTGCTGGATCAGCGATTTTCCGCCGTCGTCGGCGGGATGCGCCTTGCCCGCGATGACCAGCTGTACCGGACGTTCGGGGTCGGTGAGGATGGCGCGCATGCGCTCGGGATCGCGCAGCATCAGGGTGAGGCGCTTGTACGTCGCCGCCCGCCGCGCGAATCCGATCGTCAGCACATGCGGGTCGAACAGGTCGGCGGTCCAGCTCAGTTCGGCGTGCGTGAAGCCACGTTCGAGGCCGCTCGCGAGGGCTCGGCGGCGCACTTCCCCGACGAGTCTCGAACGGAGCTCCTCGTGCGTGCGCCAGATGGTCTCGTCGGACAGGCCGGCGTACACCTCGGGCGCGGAATCCTCGTCTCCGCCGGCGAAGTCGCGCCACTCGGGGGCCACCCAGGTCGGTCCGTGCACACCGTTGGTGACCGCGCCGATGGGTACGTCTGCGGAGTCGAAACCGGGCCACAGGTCGGCGAACATCTCGCGACTCACGGCGCCGTGCAGCTGCGAGACACCGTTGCTGCGTTGTCCGAGCCGAAAGCCCATGTGCGCCATGTTGAACACACCCGGGTCCGCCTCGTCGCCCAGTTCGATGACCGTCGCCGCAGCCAGTCCCGGGAGCAGGCGTGAGACGCCGTCGTCGTCGGCGTCGAGGTACCGGGCGACGAGGTCGGCTGGGAACCGGTCGATCCCGGCCGGGACCGGGGTGTGGGTGGTGAAGACGTTCGACGCGCGGACCACTGCCTCCGCGGTGTCGAAGTCGAGCCCGCCTGCCACCAGTTCGCGGACCCGCTCCACGCCGAGGAATCCCGCATGTCCCTCGTTCATGTGGAACACCGTCGGCTCGGGTCGGCCGGAGATGCGCACGTACTCGCGCAGCGCTCGGACGCCGCCGATGCCCAGCAGGATCTCCTGCGCGATGCGGTGTTCCTGGTCGCCGCCGTAGAGCCGGTCGGTCACCGCGCGCAGGACGGCGCCGTCGGGCTGGCCGTCGTTGCGGTCGATGTCGGAGTCGAGGAGCAGCAACGGGATTCGTCCGACGGTCGCGATCCACACCTGCGCCGACAGGGTCGCGCCCCCGGGCATCGCGACTTCGACGATCACCGGGTCCGCGCCGTCGGCCGGGGTGTCGTCGTCGCTGTCGCCGACTCGCTTCCCTCGGTCGAGAAGCGTGAGCGGGAGTTCGGCGGGATCGTTCACCGGGTACCGCTCGATCTGCCAACCGTCGTGATCGAGGCCCTGCCGGAAGTACCCGGAGCGGTACAGCAATCCGACGCCGATCAGCGGCAGCCCGAGGTCCGAGGCCGCTTTCAGATGGTCACCGGCGAGGATGCCCAGGCCGCCGGAGTAGATGGGCAGCACTTCCGAGACACCGAACTCCATGGAGAAGTACGCGATTCCCGGCGGCACCACCCGGTCCTGCGGCGAACCGTCCTGTCCCGATGCCTCGGCCGCGTACCTCTGGAACCACTGCGGGGCGTCGAGATACTGCCGGAGGTCGGCGTAGGCGTCGGCCACCCGCGCGACGAAGTCCTCGTCGGAAGCCAGTTCGGTCAGACGCGCCGGGTCGGCGTCGGCGAGGACCCGCAGCGGATCGCCGGTCGAGGACCACAGCGCCGGATCGATCGTGGCGAACAGTTCCTGGGTCGGGAGGTGCCACGCCCAGCGCAGGTTGTGCGACAACGGCGCGAGGTCGGCGATCCGGTCGGGCAGCGGGACTCGAACGGTGAACCGGCGGAATGCTTTCACGGCGTCGACCGTACTCAGCGCGTGCGGTGGTTGCGACCGGTGGCGAGTGAACATCTACCCTCGAAGGATGCAGCGAATCATCGGGACCGAGGTCGAGTACGGAATCTCCGCGCCCGGCGACCCGACCGCGAACCCGATCATGACGTCCACCCAGGCCGTTCTGGCCTACGCGGCGGCGGCCGGTGTGCCGCGCGCGAAGCGCACACGCTGGGACTACGAGGTGGAGTCGCCGCTCCGCGACGCCCGCGGCTTCGACCTCGGACGCGGGTCCGGCCCGGCCCCGATCATCGACGCCGACGAGATCGGTGCGGCCAACATGATCCTCACCAACGGCGCCCGGCTCTACGTCGACCACGCCCATCCCGAGTACTCGGCGCCCGAGGTCACCGACCCGATGGACGCGGTCATCTGGGACAAGGCGGGTGAGCGCGTGATGGAGGCCGCGGCCCGGCACGTGGCGAGCGTCCCCGGCGCCCCCAAGCTGCAGCTGTACAAGAACAACATCGACGGCAAGGGCGCCTCCTACGGCACCCACGAGAACTACCTCATGGCGCGCGAGACGCCGTTCACCGCGGTCATCGCGGGGCTCACCACCTTCTTCGCCTCACGACAGGTGATCACCGGTTCCGGACGCGTGGGCATCGGCCAGTCCGGCGACGAGGCGGGCTACCAGTTGTCGCAGCGGTCGGACTACATCGAGGTCGAGGTCGGACTCGAGACCACCCTCAAGCGCGGCATCATCAACACCCGCGACGAACCGCACGCCGATCCCGAGCGCTACCGCAGGCTGCACGTCATCATCGGCGACGCCAACCTGGCCGAGACCTCGACGTACCTCAAGGTCGGGACCACTGCGCTCGTCCTCGACCTCATCGAGGCCGGCGTCGACTTCTCCGACATCGAGCTCGCGCGGCCGGTGCAGGCCGTGCACACCATCAGTCACGACCCGTCGCTCACGGCCACGGTCGCCCTGACCAACGGCCGCGAACTGACCGGGCTTGCCCTGCAGCGCGAATACCTGGATCGCTGCCAGAAGTTCCACGAACAGGAACACTCCGACGACGAGCGTGCCGCGCACGTCCTGCAGACCTGGGCCGACGTCCTCGACCGTCTCGAGCGCGATCCGATGGAGTGCGCCGACATCCTCGACTGGCCGGCGAAGCTGCGCATCCTCGAAGGCTTCCGCCAGCGCGAGAACCTCTCGTGGTCGGCACCCCGACTGCAGCTCATCGACCTGCAGTACTCCGACGTCCGGCTCGACAAGGGCCTGTACAACCGGCTCGTCGCGCGCGGGTCGATGAAGCGACTGGTCGACGAGAACGACGTACTCGCCGCGATCAGCGAGCCGCCGCGCGACACGCGTGCCTATTTCCGCGGCGAGTGCCTGCGCCGGTTCGGGGCCGACGTCGCCGCCGCGAGCTGGGATTCGGTCATCTTCGACCTCGGTGGGGACTCGCTGGTCCGCATCCCCACCCTCGAACCGCTGCGTGGCACCGCGGCGCACGTCGGCAAGCTCCTCGACTCGGTGGACTCGGCCGCCGAACTGGTGGATCAGCTCACCACCTGACATGTCGCGGCACCCCGCGCCCATCTCCGATGTGCATGTGCTTCGTTCCGCCACAGTTGTCGTCCCCACAGGTAGTGTGGGAGCACACGATTCCGCAGGGTCGAGACACCAGGGATCACCGTTGCGACAGCGACACCGGATCGCCGTTGCGACAGCGACACCGGATCACCGCCGCGACAGCGACAACCGATCCCGACTCCCTCGACCGCGGTAGCCCGCCAAGGGGCGATCGGTTTCAAGGAGGCAGCAGATGGCGCAGGAACAGACCAAGCGTGGTGGCGGCGGCGACGACGAGGGCGTGGGCCCCGATTCCGGCGCCGGACAAGAACGTCGCGAGAAGCTGGCCGAGGACACCGACGATCTGCTCGACGAGATCGACGACGTGCTGGAGGAGAACGCCGAGGACTTCGTGCGCGCCTACGTCCAGAAGGGCGGCCAGTGAGCGACAGGTTCGGTTCACTGCCCCCGCTGTCCCCAGCCCGTTCCGGTTCGTCGTTCGGCGCCGACATCTCGTCGTTCACCGATTTTCTCCGGACGCATGCACCCGACCAGCTCCCGCAGGCCCAGGTCGACCGCGTGGGGTCGTTCGCCGGCGGCACCGACGGAGCCGGTGACATCCCGCACGGCACCACGATCGTGGCGGTGTCGTACCCGGGTGGAGTCGTCCTCGCCGGCGACCGCCGCGCGACGATGGGCAACCTCATCGCCACGCGCGACGTCAAGAAGGTCTACATCACCGACGAGTACTCGGCGGCCGGTATCGCCGGGACCGCCGGGATCGCGATCGAGATGGTGCGCCTGTTCACCGTCGAGCTCGAGCACTACGAGAAGATCGAGGGTGTCCCGCTGACCCTCGACGGCAAGGTCAGTCGCCTCGCGTCGATGGTGCGGGGCAATCTCGGTGCCGCTCTGCAGGGCCTGGCGGCCATCCCGCTGCTCGTCGGCTACGACATCGATCACGACGATCCGTCCGAGCGCGGACGCATCTTCAGCTTCGACGTCGCGGGTGACCGGCACGAGGAGTTCGGTGGCTACACGGCCATCGGCTCGGGGTCGGTGTTCGCCAAGTCATCGCTCAAGAAGCTGTACCGGTCCGACCTCACCGCCGACGACGCACTCGCGATCGCCGTCGAATCGCTCTACGACGCCGCCGACGACGACTCGGCCACCGGCGGGCCGGACCTGGTCCGCAAGATCTTCCCGATGGCCGCGATCGTCGGCGCCGACGGAGCCCGGGAGGTGGACGCGACCGACATCGAGGCGGCGGCGCGCGCCGTCATCGAACGCCGCAGCGCCGAGCACGACGGGGGTGCCCGATGACCTTCCCGTATTACGCCAGCGCCGAGCAGATCATGCGCGATCGCTCCGAGCTCGCCCGCAAGGGCATCGCCCGGGGTCGCAGCGTCGTGATCCTCACCTTCGCCGACGGCGTCCTGTTCGTCGCCGAGAATCCGTCGAACACCCTTCGCAAGACCAGCGAGATCTACGACCGGATCGGCTTCGCGGCGGTGGGCAAGTACAACGAGTTCGAGAGCCTGCGCAAGGCCGGCATCCAGATCGCGGACATGCGCGGCTACAGCTACGACCGTGCCGACGTGTCCGGGCTGTCGCTGGCCAACACCTACGCCAACGCACTCGGCAGCGTCTTCACCGAGCAGGCGAAGCCGTTCGAGGTGGAACTCTGTGTCGCCGAGGTCGCCCGGCCGGGTAAGCCGAAGCGTTCGCAGCTGTACCGGATCTCCTACGACGGGTCGATCACCGACGAGACCCGGTTCCTCGTGATGGGCGGCGCGACCGAACCGATCGCGGCGGCGCTGAAGGAGATCTACGAGCCGGACATGGAACTCGGCCGGGCCATCGGCGTGGCGGTGACCGCGTTGACGGCCCCGGCCGACAACGGTGGCGGTACCCCGACCGAACGGCGGGTGCTGGCCGCGGGCGACCTCGAGGTCGCCGTCCTCGACCACAACCGTCCACGGCGCGCGTTCCGGCGCCTGACGACGTCCGCGGTCGAGGGTCTGCTCCCGGCGGCCGCGGAGGCCCAGGCCTCGGATGCGCAGGCCTCGGACATACCGGCCGGTGCCGACGAAGCACCTGGTGAGACACCGTCCACTGAACAGTGACGAGAACGCCGCGGGTCGCGGCGGCCGGTGCGTGTCGACCGGTCCGCCGCGGTCCGCGCGAGTAGGGTTGGTCAAGTGCAGCGACGAATCATGGGCATCGAGACCGAGTTCGGTGTCACGTGCACCTTCCACGGCCACCGCCGCCTGAGTCCCGACGAGGTCGCGCGCTACCTCTTCCGCCGGGTCGTGTCGTGGGGGCGGTCGTCGAACGTCTTCCTGCAGAACGGCGCCCGCCTCTATCTCGACGTGGGTTCCCACCCCGAGTACGCGACGGCGGAATGCGACAGCCTCATCCAGCTGATCAACCACGACCGGGCGGGCGAGCTGGTTCTCGAAGACCTGCTCGTCGATGCCGAACAGCGCCTCGCCGACGAGGGCATCGGCGGCGACATCTACCTGTTCAAGAACAACACCGACTCGGCCGGCAACTCCTACGGATGTCACGAGAACTATCTCGTCGTGCGGGCGGGGGAGTTCTCCCGGATCTCCGACGTCCTGCTGCCGTTCCTCGTGACGCGCCAGCTGATCTGTGGCGCAGGCAAGGTGCTGCAGACCCCCAAGGCGGCAACCTTCTGCCTGTCCCAGCGCGCCGAGCACATCTGGGAGGGCGTCTCGTCGGCGACCACCCGTTCGCGCCCGATCATCAACACCCGCGACGAGCCGCACGCCGACGCCGAGAAGTACCGCAGGCTGCACGTCATCGTCGGTGACTCGAACATGTCCGAGATGACGACCCTCCTCAAGGTCGGCTCCGCGGCCCTCGTGCTGGAGATGATCGAGGCCGGCGTCGCATTCCGGGACTTCGCGCTCGACAACCCGATCCGTGCGATCCGGGAGGTGAGCCACGACCCGACCGGGCGCCGCCCGGTCCGTCTGGCCGGCGGCCGGCAGGCCAGCGCTCTCGACATCCAGCGCGAGTACCACGCCCGCGCCGTCGAGCACCTCACCAACCGACGGCCCGATCCGGAGATGGACATGGTCGTGGACCTGTGGGGACGCATGCTCGACGCCGTGGAGAGCGATGACTTCGCCAAGGTCGACACCGAGGTCGACTGGGTCATCAAGCGCAAGCTATTCCAGCGCTACCAGGACCGGTACTCGATGGAACTGTCGGATCCGAAGATCGCGCAACTCGACCTCGCCTTCCACGACATCAAACGCGGACGCGGCGTCTTCGATGTCCTGATGCGCAAGGGTCTGGTCGCCCGGGCGACCACCGACGAGGCCATCAAGACCGCGGTCAACGAGCCGCCACAGACCACCCGCGCGAAGCTCCGCGGCGACTTCATCTCGGCCGCCCAGAAGGCCGGCCGCGACTTCACCGTCGACTGGGTGCACCTCAAGCTCAACGACCAGGCTCAGCGGACGGTGCTGTGCAAAGACCCGTTCCGCAGTGTCGACGAGCGTGTCGATCGCCTCATCGCCTCGATGTGAGCGCCGGGTTCTCGGCCGACGCAGCGTGCCTCCGCACGCGGTGAACGGCCACGTTCTAACCTGACTCGGTGGCAACCCCCAAAGTCGAGCGTCTGCTGAACCTCGTGATCTGCCTGCTGTGGACGCGGCAGTACGTCACCGCCGACTACATCCGTCGCAATGTGGCGGGGTACTCGGACGACGGGCAGTCCGACGAGGCTTTCAACCGGATGTTCGAGCGGGACAAGAACGAACTGCGCGATCTCGGGATCCCGCTCGTCACCGGCCGGTCGCCGATGGCCGCCGGCGGCGAGGGGTACCGCATCGACCGCGATTCCTATGAGCTGCCGGAGATCTCCCTGGAGTCCGACGAGGCGGCGGCCATCGCCATGGCCGCCGCGCTGTGGGACACCCCGGAGGTCTCGACGCTGTCGCAGACGGCGATCCTCAAGCTGCGGGCCGCAGGGCTCGACGTCCGTTCCGAGGACGACCTGGGGATCACCACGGGCGGGTCGTCGCGGTCGCTCGGGTCCGAGGAGGTCATCGCGGGCCTGCTCGCGGCGGTTCAGGACGGGCGGGCGGTCGAGTTCCGACATCGGTCGTCCGCAGCCGCGGCGCCGACCACGCGGCGCGTCGAACCGTGGGGAGTGGTGTCGCATCGGGGTCGCTGGTATGTCGTCGGTCACGACCGGGATCGCGATGCCACCCGGACATTCCGACTGTCGCGGATCACGGCTGTCTCGGCGGTCGGTGCCGCCGCGGCCGTGGTGGTCCCGGCCGGCACCGATCTCCAGCAGATCGTCTCCGCCGCGGTCGATTCCGCGTCCGGGTCCGACGGTCGGACCGCTCGGATCTGGGTGGCGGCCGACCGGGCGTTCGGCCTGCGTCGCGCTGCGACGGCGACCGAACCCGCCGACCTCGACGGCGACCCCGGCGACATCGTGACCCTGGAGATCCACTCGCTGACCACGGTGGCCCGCATGGTCCTGGGCGTGGGCCGCGACGCGGTCGTCCTCGATCCGCCGGAGCTGCGCGAACTCGTCATCGCGAGCCTCGACCGCCTGAGCGGGGTGAATGTCTGATGGCCGCCGCAGCACCATCGCGCCTCAACCGGCTGCTGGCGATGGTTCCGTACTTCCAGGCCCGCCGCGGGATCTCGATCGTCCAGGCCGCCGCCGAACTCGGGGTCACCCAGGCGCAGCTCACGAAGGATCTCGAACTGCTCTTCGTCTGCGGACTGCCGGGGTACTACCCCGATGACCTGATCGAACTCGAGTTCAGCGAGGGCTATGTGACGGTCGGCTTCACCGCCGGCATGGACCGGCCGCTACGTCTGACGACGGTCGAGGCCAGCACGCTCCTCGTCGCACTACGGGCGCTGGTCGAGACGCCGGGCGTCGTCGATGTGGTCGCAGCACGCCGGGCGATCGCCAAGATCGAGCAGGCGGTGGGTGCGACGGTGCCCGGGGTCGCGGGAGCTTCCGACACGGCTCCCGACCCGTCGGGGGAGAACCCCACGTACTCGACGATCCGCGAGGCCACCAAACAGGCGCGGGCACTGCGCCTGCGCTACTACTCGGCCGGACGCGACAGCATCACCGACCGGGTGGTCGACCCGATCCGGCTCCAGGTCATGGACCAGCACACCTACCTCGAGGCCTGGTGCCGGATGGCCGAGGGGGTGCGGCTGTTCCGGTTCGACCGCGTCGACACCGCGACGGCCCTGGACGAGCCGAGCCGCCCGCCGGCCGAGGCCGCGACCTCGAACCAGTCGGTCCTGGTGGCCGAGAACCCCGACCTCCCGGCCGTCGAGATCGAGATCGACGCCGACCATCTGTGGGTTCTCGACTACTACCCGCTCGAACCCGCCGAGAAGGTCGACGACCGACCCGACGCCGATCTGCCCGTCCGCGCGCGGCTGGTCTACGGGTCGCCGGAGTGGCTCACCCGCTTCCTGCTCGGATTCGGCGGGGCCGTCCGGGTCGTCGACGAGCCGGACGTCGCCGCGGCGGTCGCCGACTCCGCAGCCGCCGCACGCAGGCGCTATCGCTGAGCACGACCGCCGCCGCTGGGCTGGGAGGATCATCCGCCTCGCCCCCTCCCGGCCGGCCGCATGTCGGGTAGCATTGGGCACTGTCTGATCCGATCTGAAGGGTGATCTCATGGGCTTCACGTCATGGTGGCACTGGGCGATCGTCGCCATTGTGCTGCTGATCCTGTTCGGCTCGAAGAAGCTGCCGGACGCCGCCCGAGGTCTGGGACAGTCGCTGCGCATCTTCAAGAGCGAGGTCAAGGAGATGCAGAAGGACGACGACAAGGACTCGCAGGCCGCCGCCGACGCGACGCCGGTCGATCCGTCGCGGCGCGAGCTGCCGGCGGGTGATTCCACCCAGCCCGCCACGCAGCACGACGCCGACGTCAAGAAATCGGCATAGGGGCGCGTCGGAGCATCGCCAGTGCCCACTCTTCCGATTCCCCGACGACTCGACCCCCGGCAACGCAAGCGAAAGCTCAATCCCGACGGCACCATGTCGTTGGTCGAGCACCTGTACGAGTTGCGCGCCCGTATGGTCATCTCGCTGCTGGCCATCATCGTCACGACGATCTTCGGGTTCATCTGGTACAGCCACGGTTTCCTCGGCATCCCGTCGCTCGGCGACGTGCTGCGCGGACCGTACTGTGACCTGCCCGCCTCGTCACGCGCCACACTGACCCCCGACGATTCGTGTCGCCTTCTCGCGACCGGCCCGTTCGATCAGTTCATGCTTCGCCTGAAGGTCGCGCTGACCGCGGGTGTCGTGCTCGCCTGCCCGGTCTGGATCTACCAGATCTGGCAGTTCATCACCCCGGGTCTGCACGCCCACGAGCGCCGCTACGGCATCCTGTTCGTCGCGATGGCGACCACGCTGTTCGTGAGCGGTGCGGTGCTTGCCTACCTGGTCGTCGCGAAGGCCTTCGACTTCCTGTTGACCGTGGGCAACGAGGTCCAGGTCACGGCTCTGGCCGGTGACCAGTACTTCGGCTTCATGCTCAACGTGCTCGTGATCTTCGGCGTGAGTTTCGAACTGCCGCTGCTGATCATCGCCCTGAACGTCGTGGGCGTGCTGACCTACGCCCGGCTGAAGAGCTGGCGTCGCGGCCTCATCTTCACGGTCTTCGTCTTCGCGGCCATCGCCACACCGGGTCAGGATCCGTTCACCATGCTGGCCCTGGCGCTCGCGCTCACCGTGCTGCTTGAGTTCGCGATCCAGTTCGCGCGCATCGTCGACAAGCGCAAGGCGAAGAAGGCGTCCGCCTGGGCCGACCTCTCCGACGACGAGGCCAGCCCACTGCCGCCGACGAAGCCCATCGCACCGGCGTCGCCGATCCCGGCTCCCGCTAGCCGTGTGGGCGCAGGCACCACCCGCACTTCGGCCCGGGAACGCGCAACCTTCGACGACGTCCTGTGACGCAACTCGACTCGTTCACGTCGAGACTCGCCTTCCGACTCGACGACTTCCAGCTCCGCGCGTGCGAGGCACTCGAGGGCGGGCACGGCGTGCTCGTGTGCGCGCCGACCGGTGCGGGCAAGACCATCGTCGGCGAATTCGCCGTGCACCTCGCATTGGCCGGGGGCACGAAATGCTTCTACACCACACCGATCAAGGCCCTCAGCAACCAGAAGTACAACGACCTGGTGGCCGTCCACGGGCACGAGTCGGTCGGGCTGCTGACCGGGGACAGCTCCATCAACCCCGACGCGCCGGTCGTCGTGATGACGACCGAGGTCGTACGCAACATGATCTACGCCGAGTCACGGGCGCTGGACGGGCTGTCCCACGTCGTCATGGACGAGGTGCACTTCCTGGCCGATCGGTTCCGCGGGGCCGTGTGGGAAGAGGTGATCCTGCACCTCGAACCCTCGGTGCGGGTGGTGAGTCTGTCGGCGACGGTGAGCAACGCCGAGGAGTTCGGCGACTGGATCCAGACGGTCCGCGGGGACACCTCGGTCATCGTCGACGAGCACCGGCCGGTGCCGCTGTCGCAGCACATGCTCGTCGGCCAGCGGCTGTTCGACCTGTTCGACCCCGCCGACACCGGTCCGGCGCGCAAGGCCGGAACCCGTCCGCGGGTCAATCCCGAGCTGAAACGTCAGATCCGGCACCGGATCCTGATGGCCGACGACGAGCGGGAGTCAGCGCGCGGCCGTGGCCGGGGGCGCGGCAGCGGACCCCGCCGGCGCGACGGACGGGGACCGGCGTTGTCCCGCCCGAACCTCGTCACGCGACTCGACCGGGAGGCACTGCTCCCGGCCATCGGCTTCATCTTCTCGCGTGCCGGATGCGACGCCGCCCTCGCGCAGTGTCTGCGGTCGGGGATCTCGCTCCTCACACCCGCGGAGATCAACGAGGTCGACGCGATCGTCGACCGCCACCTCACCGAGTTGTCGCCGACCGACCTCGACGTGCTGGGGGTGCACGAATGGCGGGAGGGGCTGCGCCGCGGCCTCGCCTCTCATCACGCCGGCATGCTCCCGACCTTCCGGCACACCGTCGAAGAACTGTTCGTGCGCGGCCTGGTGCGCATGGTGTTCGCCACCGAGACCCTCGCGCTCGGGATCAACATGCCGGCCCGCTCGGTGGTTCTCGAGCGTCTCGTCAAATACAACGGCGAAGCCCATGTCGATCTGACGCCTGGCGAGTTCACGCAGCTGACCGGACGCGCCGGCCGCCGCGGGATCGACGTCGAGGGCCACGCGGTCGTCGTGTGGACACCCGAGGTGGTCCCGGAGGAGGTGGCGGGCCTCGCCGGTGCACGGACCTTTCCGTTGCGCAGCTCGTTCTCGCCGGAGTACAACATGGCGGTCAACCTGCTCGGGCGGTTGGGCCTCGACGGCGCCCGCGAGCTGCTGCATCGATCGTTCGCGCAGTTCCAGGCCGACCGGTCGGTCGTCGGGCAGGCCCGCAAACTCGACGAGGCGCAGCGCTCGCTCCGCAAACTCGACGGTGAGCTCGCCCGCGCGGCACAGGCACGCGGTCTCGAACCCGACGAGGCCGACACCGATTCGCATGACGAGCCCTACGCCGGGTTCCTCGGATACGTCACCCTGCGCGAAGACATCCGGCGTCGCGAACGAGACCTCAAGTACCGCAAGCGCGTCGACACACACGACGCCATCACCGCCGACCTGGCGGCGCTCAAGCGCGGACACGTCATCGGCGTGCCCGTCGGGCGGCACCGCGGCCTGGCGGTCATCATCGAACCGGCCACGCAGGCGCAGGATCCCAAGCCGCTCGTGCTGACCGAGGACGCCTGGTGCGGACGCGTCGGTACCCGCGACTTCGTCAATCCACCCGAGGTGCTGGGCAACATGCGCCTGCCGAAGAACGCCGATCGACGCACCGGCCGGGGCAGGCGCGACCTGGCGTCGGCGTTGCGCTCGACCGGCATCGAGATGCCCCGCGGACGCCAGAAGAAGCGCGCCGACGCGGCCGACGACGCCGAGCTCGCGCACCTTCGACGCACCTTGCGCGAACATCCGGCCCATCAGTTGCCGAACGGCGACGACCTGTTCCGCCTCGCCGAACGCCGCAATCGGCTGGTGCGCGACATCGTCAACGCCGAGCGCAGCATCGGGGAGCGGACGTCGACGCTCGGCGTCACCTTCGATCACATCGTGGGCGTCCTCAGTGAACTGGGATATCTCGAACGCGTCGCCGAATCGAGCGAGTCGACCGGACACACGATGTCGGTCACGGACTCCGGCAAGCTACTCGGCCGCATCTACAGCGAAAGCGACCTGGTGGTGACCGAGTGCATCCGGGCCGGCGTCTGGGACGATCTCTCGGCGTCCGATCTCGCCGCGGTGGTCGCTGCGCTCGTGTACGAGAGCCGGCGCGACAGTTACAGCGGAGTCGACGCGCTACCGGGCAGCAGCTCGATGCGAGCCGCGATGGCGGCCACGGTGGAGATCTGGTCGCGGGTCACCGCGATCGAGCAGCGTCATCGGGTGAGTCCGACACGCGAACCCGACACCGGATTCTCCGTCGCCGTGGCGACCTGGGCCTCGGGACGGTCGCTGGGGGAGGCCCTGCTCCTGGCGGGTGAACGCGGGCAATTGCTCTCGCCGGGCGACTTCGTGCGGTGGAACCGGCAGGTCGTGGATCTTCTCGAACAGATCCGGCTCGGGGTGGGATCGGACACCCGCCTCGGTGCGACGGCGCGGGCAGCGGTCAAGGCGATCCGCCGCGGCGTGGTCGCCGCCGAACTCGGCTGAGTCGATGCGGTTGGTTCGCGGGTGTCGGTTCACCGGACGACGCGTCCGCGGGGCACGTGCGATGTTGGCTGATAGTCCCAGGCAGCTGAGGTAACGTTCATCCCGCATTCGGTGTCGGCGGGCCCGCCCCGATACTGCCGCGACGTCACAGTTCGCCGGCACCCGGTCAGCGGGTGGACGGCCGAGTGGGAGGGATTCATGACCGACCCGTACAACCCCAACCCGTCCCCTCCGAATCCCGCCGGTTCGACTCCCTCTGGCGCCACTCCGCACGGCAATCCGGGACCGTCGAATGATCAGTCCGGTCCGGACGGCAAGACCGAGGTCGTGAATCGCCCCGGCGCCGGCCAGTCCGGTGCGCCCCAGGCCGACCCGACCACCATGGCCCCCAACCCGGCCGCACACAACCCGGGTTATGGTCAGCCGCAACCGGATCCCTACCAGCAGAACCCCTACCAGCAGCCGTTCGGAGCAGCGGGGCAGCCTCCCCATTCGGGTCCGGCTCAGTCTCAGCCGACGCAGGTGGGCAATCCCGGACAGTACGGTCAACCGGGCGCTCAGCAGTACGGGCAGCCGGGTTCGTACGGTGCCGACCAGTACGGCGCTCCGGGACAGTATGGGGCACCGGGACAGTACGGCGCGGGTGCCGGTCAGTACGGGGCGCCCGGGCAGGGCCAGTACGGCCAACAGCCGTACAGCCAGAACCCGCAGGCAGCCGGGGCGCCGAACGCCCAGAACCCCTACGGTCAGCAGCCCTACGGCCAGAACCAGTACGGCCAGAACCAGTACGGGGGCGGCGACCAGTTCAGCGGGATGGCCACCGGGAAATCGAACAAGACCGCCCGGACACTGATGTTCGTCGGCGGCGGTGCGTTGATCCTCATCGCCGCGATCGTGTTGCTCACGGCGTTCTGGAAACCCGGGTGGGCACCGAAGAACCTCGACCAGCAGGCCGCCCAAGACGGTGTGCAGAAGATCCTCACCGAGGACTACCAGGCCAGCGAGGTCTCCGACGTGCAGTGCCCGTCCGGCCAGCGGGTCGAGACCGGTGCCTCGTTCACCTGCTCGGTCACCGTGGGCGGACAGCAACAGCAGGTGACCCTCACGTTCCTCGACGACGACGGACGCTACGAGGTCTCGCGTCCCAGCTGACCGGGCCTCAGCCGGCTGTCACAGCAAGGCCTCAGTCGGCCTGTGACACCAAGGCCTCAGCCGGCCTGCGGCCAGCCGAGGGCCTTCGCCAACCGCCCGACCGACGCCCCGATGCCGAGTTCCTCGACGAGTTCGGCGAGGGCCGCGGGATCGGCAGGCTCGGCCGGCAGCACATCCGGGCCACTGTCGATCGTCTCGGCATCGGTGCGCACCGAGACGACGATGCGTGCCGCCTGCAGGTAGTCGACCGACGCGAGCAGTGACTTCCGGCTCCGGGTGGGCACCGACGACGACGGGTCGGCGGCAGCCGCCTCCAGGGCGTCGAGGCTCCCGTATTCGGTGATCAGTTTCGCCGCGGTCTTCTCACCGATACCGGCCACACCCGGCAGCCCGTCCGACGGGTCACCGCGCAGCATCGACATCTCCGCGTACCCGATTCCGGCGCGCTCGACCGGCACCCCGTACTTCTCGGCGACTTCCACCGGCCCCATCATCTCCGCCTTCGCCAGCCCGCGGCCGACGTAGAGGACGCGCACCGGGACCGGATCGTCGGCGACCACCTGCAGCAGGTCCCGATCGCCGCTGACCACGATCACCGGATCGTTCGCCTCGTCATACGCCAGGGTGCCGATCACGTCGTCGGCTTCGCACCCGATGGCGCCCGAGGTCGCGATGCCCGCCGCGGCGAGGACGGCCATGATCATGTCGACCTGCGGGGTGAGCGTGTCGGGCACCTCTTCGACGTCGACGTCCCTGCCCTCGATGTCGGTGCCACCGTCGGGGACCGCGACGCGATGGGCCTTGTACGTGGGGATCAGGTCGGTGCGGAATTCCGGGCGCCAGTCGAGGTCAAGGCACACCACCAGTCGCGACGGCCGTTCGCGCACCACGAGATTCGCGATCGTGTCGACGAATCCCCGGACCGCGTTGACCGGCCGGCCATCCGGGCTGGTCATCTTCTCCGGGAGGGCGAAGAACGATCGGAACCACAGGCTCGCGCCGTCGAGCAGCATCAACGAATCCGTCACCCCCACACTCTGTCATGAGTCGGCGGTAGTGTTCGTCGCATGGCATCTGGGAGCGGAGCAGCACGGGTCGCGACAACGGGAACGGGGGCCGCACCGCTCTTCGGCGCGGAGGTGTACCGGGACCGGCTCCGCCGTGCCGCCGACCTCACCCGCGCCGCGGATCTCGACGCGCTCGTCGTCGCTCCCGGACCGGACCTGCGCTATCTGGTGGGGTCGCGGGCGGAGACCTTTGAACGGCTCACGGCGCTCGTGATTTCCGCGAGCGGCGATGCGCGACTGGTGATCGCGCGGCTCGAGGTCCCGTCGCTGTCGGCCTCGGCGGTGGGCGATCTCGACATCGAGGTGGTCGACTGGGTCGACGGAGACGACGCCCACGCGCTGGCGCTGGCCGGATTGCCGGCGCAACCGCGCGTCGCCGTCTCCGACTCGATGCCCGCCCTGCATGTGATCCCGCTGGCCCGGCACACCGGCGCCACACCGCAATTGGCGACCGACGTCCTACGCGAACTCCGGATGATCAAGGATGCCGCGGAGATCGACGCACTCCGCCGGGCCGGCGCCGCGATCGACCGCGTGCACGCGCGCATGGCCGACTGGCTGGTCCCCGGACGCACCGAACGGGAGGTCGCCGCCGACATCGCCGCCGCGATCCTCGAGGAGGGGCACACCGAGGCGGCGTTCATCATCGTCGGGTCCGGCCCCAACGGCGCCGATCCCCACCACGAGTTCTCCGACCGGGTCATCGAGCGGTCGGACATCGTCGTGGTCGACATCGGCGGTCCGGTCGAGCCGGGCTACAACTCCGATTCCACGCGCACGTACTGCTTCGACGAGCCGCCCGCCGACATCGCCGATGCTTACGCCGCACTGTTCGAGGCGCAGCGCGCGGCCGTGGCCGCCGTCCGGCCCGGGGTGACTGCGTCCTCGATCGATGCCGCGGCGCGTGATCTCCTCGCCGAGCGCGGACTGGCCGAGCGGTTCATCCACCGCACCGGGCACGGAATCGGGCTGTCGGTGCACGAGGAGCCCTACATCGTCGGCGGTAACGACATCCCGCTGCGGGTCGGCATGGCGTTCAGCGTGGAGCCGGGTGTCTACTTCTCCGGCCGCTGGGGTGCCCGGATCGAGGACATCGTCGTCGTCACCGAGGACGGCTGCGAGCCGCTCAACAATCGCCCGCACGAACTCATCAGGCTGTAGGTGAAATCCGACCGGTGAACCACACGTCGACTGCTGGACTTCGATCGAGGTCCATCGGTTGAGGTGAGGTTCGCTGGTCGGCGGGTCTGAATTTCCCGGGGGGCTGTCACAGGGTGGCGAGGAGCGTCATCAGGTGTGCTTCGACGAGGGACGGGCGGGGTTCAGGCGCGCCGGGGTGTAGTGGTCGGACGTCGATGACGTGGCTGATTGTCAGCCATGAGCGGCGTGCTTGATCGCCGGGCCCCCTGCTCCCTGAGGAGCGCCCGGAGCTTGCGGAGGGCGCGTCACGAAGACATCCCAGGGGTGCAAGGTGTCAAGCGGCGAGGTTGGTGCGGTGGTGCCAGGCGGTGTGTTCGTTGTAGAGGGTTCGGTGGGTGAGGCAGCCGTGGAGGATGCCGACGAGCCGGTTGGCGACCGCGCGTAGTGCTTGGGTGTGGGACTTCTTCTGGTCGCGGAGATTGTCGTAGTAGGCGCGGGCGCCGGGGCTACCGGTCAGCGCGCCTTGGGCCATGCACGTGGCGGCGGCGTTGAGTCGGGTGTTGCGGA
>NZ_NGFO01000012.1 GCF_002149015.1 Gordonia lacunae
GCGCATGCTCGGTCGAACCCAGGGCAATCACAACTCGCAAGCAGATAAAAGTTCAGGACGCCGTAGCACATGGGGCGATCCGCTGCGGGGACACCATTTCCTGCACACCGCCCTCGATGCCCACTCCCGACTGGTGTACTCCGAGATTCTGGCTGACGAACGCAAACAGACCGCCGCCGACTTCTGGGAACGGGCCAACGCCTGGTTCCTGGAGTGCGGATTCACGGTCCGGAATGTACTGACTGACAATGGGTCCTGTTACCGATCCCACGTCTTCCGTGACGCGCTCGGTGAGGTCAAGCATCGCCGGACCCGCCCCTATCGGCCACAGACCAACGGCAAGGTGGAACGGTTTCACCGCACGCTGGCCGATGAGTGGGCCTACGCGCGGCTCTACACCAGCGACGCCGAACGCTGCGCTGAGTACTCAAGCTGGCTGCATCACTACAATCACCACCGCGGCCACACCTCACTCAAAGGTCGATCACCCGCCGACCGCGTACCTAACCTCTCAGGTCAGTACAGCTAGATCTGACTGCCAGACCTCAACTCGACCGGCAGACCTCGATCGACGTCTGGCGGTCGCGTTGACGTCTGCCGGTCGAGTGCTGCGGATCGACATCACGAAGGGCCACAACGATGACCGGCCCCCAGAATGTCCGCTCCCACCGTTCTCCCGGTGCTACGCCGGCCGCATCACACCCGCCGGCGGCGCTCCGTATATGGCCCTGGCTCATCGCCGGAGTCAGCGGCGTCTGCGGAATTGCATTGACACTCGACGACGCACCAGCCACCGCGGCGTCCGGGTTCGGAGACACGTCGTACACCTGGCGAAGGCGAAGGACTACTTGTCGCTCATGGCGTTCTCGAAGACGGGTTTGATCGAACAGCTGGAGTACGACGGATTCTCGACTGCTGACGCGACGTACGCGGTGGCCCAGGTGGAGGCCGACGGAACGGTCGACTGGAACGATCAGGCTGTGAAGAAGGCCCGCGATTACCGGTCGAAGACGGCGTTCCCGCGGCAGGGCGTGATCGAGCAGCTCGCGTACGAGGGCTTCACCTCCGCGCAGGCGGTCTACGGGGTCGACAACGCTTAGGGTTCACCGACGCCTGGCTGCCAGACCCCAACTCGAATCCTGGACCTCGGTCGAAGTCCATCGGTCGAGTGGAGGTCTGCCGGTCATGGCATCAGAAACCCACAGTCCGAAAACACGAAGCCCGGGACGACGGTGTCGTCCCGGGCTCACATCGAGTGTCGATCAGCCGTGGTACGGCTCCGCGCTGACCAGGGTCACCTTGATGGTGGCGCCGCTGGGCACGGAGTACTCGCGGGTCTCGCCGACCTTGGCGTCGATGAGGGCGGCACCGAGCGGCGAGCTGGGGGAGTAGGTCTCCAGGCCGCCCTGGCCGCTCTCCTCGCGGGTGGCGATGAGGAAGGTCTCGGTGTCCTTCTCGTCACCGTCGTAGTAGACGGTCACGACGGAACCGGGCAGCGCCACGCCGGACTGGGTCGGCGCCTCGCCCACCTTCGCGTTGTTGAGCAGTTCCTGCAGCTGGCGGATGCGCGCTTCCTGCTGACCCTGCTCTTCGCGAGCGGCGTGGTAGCCGCCGTTCTCCTTGAGGTCGCCTTCTTCGCGGCGCTCGTTGATCTCGGCGGCAATGACCGGACGGTTGGCGATCAACGAATCGAGCTCGCTCTTGAGGCGGTCGTGCGACTCTTGGGTCAGCCAGGTCACCTGGGTGTCGGTCATCGGTCACTCCTTTGTGTTGTCCGCGGCCCCGGGCGACCGTTTACACCAGGGGCATATGGACTGCTATAAATGCAGCAACACGACCCCTCGCGGAGCCGTGTATCCGTTCATGGTACCAGGTGATGAGACCTATGGCACATCGGTTGCGCTGCGCGACGCCGTCTGGAGTGCGTCCTGATAGGTCGGTTCGGCCCGCTTGAGCCATCCCACAACGAAATACGTCAACGGCATGATGATGATCTCGACGAGCGTCTTCCAGATGAAGCCGACGATCGTGTAGTTGACGAAGTCTCCCCAGGTCGAGATACCCAGGGCGGTGGCAGCGATCGAGCAGAAGACGAGGGTGTCGGCGAATTCGCCGACAATCGTCGATCCCAGCAAGCGCGCCCACAGATGACGTTCCCCGGCGCGTTCCTTCATTTTGACCAGGACGAAGGAATTGAGGAATTCGCCCACGACATATCCGGCCAATCCGGCGAGCAGGAATTGTGGGACGACTCCGGCGACCGTCTCGAAGGACTCCTGGCCCTCGTAGAAATCGGCCGCCGGCAGATGAATGGTGAGCCAGAAACACAGTGAGGCGAGGATCAACACCGCAAACCCGGCGAGAATCGTCCGGCGCATGGCCCGGAACCCGTAGACCTCGCTGATCACGTCACCCAGGACGTAGGCGAGCGGGAACAGGAAGAAGGCGCCGTCGGTCACCAGGCCGTTCATCTGGATCGGACCCAGATCGATGTGGAGCCAGTCGTCGAACAGCACCACACCCTTGGTCCCGGTGACGTTGCTGATCAGCATGACGCCTACGAACAGTGCGACCAGGAGGGGGAAGTAGCGGCTGCCGATCGAGGCGAAGGCGGCGCGCGGTACCTGCGGTTCGTTGCGGCCGGTCGGGGGAGCGGTCACTGATCCGACGGTTTCAGGTAGGCGGGCACGTCGAGCGTGCAGCCGAACACCTCACCGATGACCGGCGGCCTCGACGTCGTGATCTCGGTGCGGACGCCGATGCGCTCGGCGGCGTCGGCGGGGATCAGGATCTCGCGCCGGCCGGTCTCTCCGCCGTCGCGCGAACGTCCGCGCACCACACAGGCAGCGGGCCGGCTCGGATCGGAACGTTCGACCGTGAACTGCACGGCGACGGTCGAGTCGTCGAGGATCTCGTAGCCGGTGGCCTCCCCGGTCACGTCGGCAGAGGAGAACTTGCTGTAGCCGATGACCGCGAGCGCCACACCCGCCACGACGACGAGGACCGACAGGGCGACGAACCAGCGACGACGACCCCGGGCGGTCTCCGAATGCTCCGGGTAGGTGGCGCGCGGACCGCTGTGCGGTCGTGCCGTGTCAGGCGTCGTGCGTGGTGCGTCACCGGCGTCTGCGGCGCCCCCGTCCGAACTGTTCACGCGTCAATACCTACCATGGGAGGAGTAGCGATCCGAAGGTGAGGAACTGTGACCGAATCCCACGTCGGCGACCCCAAGTCGGGGGTGTTCCGTCTGATGGCGGTGCATGCGCACCCAGACGACGAGTCGAGCAAGGGTGCGGCGACGACCGCAAAGTATGCGGCCGAGGGCAACGAAGTGCTCGTGGTCACACTCACCGGCGGTGAGCGTGGCGACATCTTGAATCCGGCGATGGACCGGCCGGGCATCAAGGAGCGGATGACCGAGGTCCGTCGCGAGGAAATGGCGAAGGCCGCCGAGTCGCTCGGTGTCCGGCAGACCTGGCTGGGCTTCGTCGACTCCGGGCTGCCCGAGGGCGACCCGCTGCCGCCGCTGCCGGAGGGGTCGTTCGCGACGGTGCCCCTCGAGGAAGCCACCGAGGCCCTGGTACGCGTGGTTCGCGAGTTCCGCCCCCACGTGATCATCACCTACGACGAGCACGGTGGTTATCCGCATCCCGACCACATCCGATGCCACGAGGTGTCGGTCGCGGCCTACGAACGGTCCGGCGATCCGGACGCGTTCCCCGGGACCGGCCAGCCGTGGACGGTGTCGAAGCTCTACTACACCCACGGTTTCATCCGCGACCGGATGGTGCTCTTCTCCGACGAGTTCGCGCGGCACGGCCAGGAGAGTCCGTTCGCCGAGTGGCTGAGCAAATGGGACCCGAGCCGCGGCGACCTGATGGGTCGCGTCACCACCCAGGTCGAGTGTTCGAAGTACTTCCCGCAGCGCGACGACGCCCTGCGTGCGCACGCCACGCAGATCGACCCGAACGGCGTGTTCTTCGCGGTGCCGCTGGAATGGCAGCAGCGCCTGTGGCCGACCGAGGAGTTCGAGCTCGCCCGGACCCGGGTCAAGACCGCGTTGCCCGAGACCGACCTGTTCGCCGGGATCGAGGCGTGATGAACAGCACCATCGTGAACACCGTGATGGTCCTGGCGGAGGAGCCGCAGGGTCCGGAGTTCGGCAAGGCCTCACCGCTGGGCCTGCTCGTGATCCTGTTGCTGCTCGTCGGCACCGCGTTCCTCATCTGGTCGATGAGCCGACAACTGAAGAAGCTGCCCGCCTCCTTCGACACCGAGCATCCCGAACCCGACCAGGCCTTCGACGAGGGCACCGACTCGCCCGGTCCGGCCGAGCCGGGCACCGCGACCCCGGACGTGCCCGGCTCCCCGGATGCCACGACGGCCGCCGGCACCGACGACCGACGGCCCGCCGACACCTGAGTCGAGGCGTACAAGTGGAGTCATGCGCATCTCCACCCTGATCGGTACGTCACTCGCGACCGCAGCCGCGGCGGCCGTCGGCAGCGTGGTGACCACACCGGCGGTCGAGACCTGGTACCCGAAGCTGGCGAAACCGTCGTTCGTGCCGCCCGACTGGGCCTTCCCGGTCGCGTGGACCGCGCTCTACGCCGACATCGCCGTGACGTCCGCCGTCACTCTGGACGACCTGGACGAGAACGGTGATCACGGACAACGGCAGAGGTATCTCGCGGCGCTCGGCGCGAACCTCGTGCTCAACGGCGGCTGGAGCTGGATCTACTTCGGCCGGGGCGCACTCGGAACCGCGTCGGTCGCGGCGGCGGCGCTCACCGTGAGCAGTGCCGATCTCGCCCGGCGCACCGCACAGACCAACCCGGCGGCAGGTGCCGCACTGGCCCCTTACCCGGCGTGGTGCGCATTCGCGGCCGTGCTCTCGACGAGCACCTGGTGGCTCAACCGTGGCCGGCGGTCACCGGCGGTCTCGTAGGGTCAGAGCGAATCGTTCCATCGCCCAGTCGATCTCGGACTCGGTGATGACCAACGGCGGCGCGAGACGCAGCGTCGAGCCGTGGGTGTCCTTGGCCAGGACGCCGCGTTCGGAGAGCTGCCGACAGAAGTCCTTGCCGGTGCCGAGCGCGGGGTCGAGGTCGATGCCCGCCCACAGTCCGAGACCCCGGACCGCCACCACACCGTCCCCGACGAAGTCGCGCAGCCGCTCGTGCAGGCGTTCACCGAGGGCGGCCGCCCGACGCTGCCAGGTTCCCTCGGCGAGCATGTCGACGACGGTGTGACCGACGGCGGCGGCGAGCGGGTTGCCGCCGAACGTCGATCCGTGTTCACCGGGATGCAGGACGCCGAGAACGCTGCGGTCGGCCACCACTGCCGACACCGGCAGCAACCCGCCGCCCAGCGCCTTTCCCAGGAGGTAGACGTCGGGTTCGACACCCCAATGCTCCACCGCGAACGTCCGGCCGGTGCGGCCGAGGCCGGATTGGATCTCATCGACGATCAGCAGCGCGGTGCGCTCGTTGCAGAGGGCCCGTGCCCCGGGCAGATAGTCGTCGGGCGGAACGATGACACCGGCCTCGCCCTGGACGGGTTCGAGGAGGACGGCCACGGTGTTCTCGTCGATCACCGCGTCGAGCGCGGCCAGATCGCCGAACGGGACGCGGACGAATCCCGGTGTGTACGGACCGAATCCGGTATATGCCGCCGGATCGTCGCTGAACGAGACGATCGTCGTCGTGCGGCCGTGGAAGTTCCCGCCGGCCACGACGATCGTGGCGCGGCCGTCGGGAACGCCCTTGACGTCGTAACCCCACTTGCGAGCGACCTTGATGCCGGACTCCACCGCTTCGGCGCCGGTGTTCATCGGCAGGACCATGTCCTTGCCGCACAGGGAAGCCAGTGCGGCGCAGAACGGTTCGAGTCGATCGGACCGGAACGCGCGGCTGGTGAGGGTGACCCGCGCGAGCTGATCGAGTGCCGCGGCGACGATGCGGGGGTGGCGGTGACCGAAGTTGACCGCGGAATAGGCGCCGAGACAGTCGAGGTGACGGCGCCCGCCGACATCGGTGATCCAGGCCCCCTCGGCGGTGGCCGCGGTCACCGGCAGGGGCGAATAATTGTGCGCTACATGAGGTTCGGGTAGATCGTCGGTGGTCGGCCGGCCGGCCGGAGCAGACGCGCCGAGCCGGCCGGGCGGGCCGGCGGCCGGGCTCGTCATTGTCATGGATCGAGCGTATCTTTGGGCTTCGGTGCAAACAATCGACGTTTCTTGCGCGATCATGCAACAGATCGTCGAGAATCGGTGACGGAGGGGGCTTCTGTTGCGACCACTGGACGATCTCGACGAGCAGGTACTCGCGTGCCTCACCCGGGATGCTCGCGCGACATACCAGCAGGTCGGGGACCGGGTCGGACTCTCGGCTCCCGCGGTCAAACGACGCGTCGACCGGCTGGTTGCCGACGGCGTCATCCGGGGCTTCACCGCCATCGTCGACCCCCAGGCGATGCAGTGGACCACCGAGGCCTATGTGCTCGTGTACTGCCGGGGCAACATCTCGCCCGAACAGCTCGAAGCCGCGTGGGAGCCGATCCCCGAAGTCGTGAGCGCCGCGACCGTCACCGGTCAGGCCGATGCCATCCTGCGCGTCATGGCCCGCGACGTACGGCACCTCGAGCAGGCACTCGAACGCATCCGAAGGGCGGGTCCGGTGGATCGATCGGAGTCCATTCTCGTCCTCAGCGAGCTGATCGACCGGGGACACCCGTGAAGACGGAACGCGAAAATCCTGTGCTAGTGTGGTCGCCGTGATCAGCACCGTGCGCGCGTATTGGCGCTTTATCGAGGCTCCGGGTGGGGCCACGATGAAGCGTTGATCTGACGCGCGTACGACACACCCGGAGCCCGAGCAGCGACCAGACGGTCGCTGCTCTTGTCATTTGAGCGGGGCTCCGACCACACCCAGGGCATGCCTCGTCACCACATCGACACGGGCATGACCTCGAAAGGCACACAACGTGACCACCTTGCCGGACCTCCCGATCCGATCCGACGACAACGCCGAATCGACCTCCGACCGTCGGATCCGGGCCTTCCGTCCGATCCCTTCGCCCGACACCGTCCGCAGCGAACTGCCGCTTTCCGCACGACGCGCCGTCGCCGTCCAGCGCGACCGGGACGAGATCGCCGACATCCTCGCCGGGCGTGACGACCGCCTGCTCGTCATCGTCGGACCCTGTTCGGTCCACGACCCGATCGCGGCCATCGACTACGCCCGACGCCTCGCGCCGCTGGCCGATGCCTACGCCGAGCGTCTCAAGATCGTCATGCGCGTCTACTTCGAGAAGCCGCGCACCACGGTCGGGTGGAAGGGTCTGATCAACGACCCCGGGATGGACAACACCTTCGACGTCGAGCGTGGCCTGCGCACCGCCAGGTCGCTGCTGCTCGACATCATCGACCTCGGCCTGCCCGTCGGTTGCGAGTTCCTCGAACCGACCAGCCCGCAGTACATCGCCGACGCGGTCGCGTGGGGTGCCATCGGCGCCCGCACCACCGAGTCGCAGGTCCACCGTCAGCTGGCGTCGGGTCTGTCGATGCCGATCGGGTTCAAGAACGGTACCGACGGCAACGTCCAGGTCGCCATCGACGGCGTGAAAGCCGCTGCGGCCGAACATGTCTTCTTCGGAGTCGACGACTTCGGCAACGGCGCCGTGGTGGAGACCGCGGGCAACGAGGACTGCCACATCATCCTGCGCGGCGGCACGCGCGGCCCCAACTTCGACGCGGAGTCGGTCTCGGCGGCCACCGAGTCGCTGGCCGCGGCAGGGCTGCCGGCCCGGGTCATGATCGACTGCTCGCACGCCAACTCGGGCAAGGACCATGTCCGCCAGGCGGAGGTCGCCACCGAGATCGCCACCCGCCTCCGCGCGGCGCGCGACGCCGGTGAGCCCTCGACCGTCAGCGGCGTCATGCTGGAGAGCTTCCTCGAGCCCGGCGCGCAGTCGACCGAGGCCACCCCGCTGGTGTACGGCAAATCCGTCACCGACAAGTGCATGGGCTGGGAGGCCAGCGCTCAGGTGTTGGCGGCGCTGGCGCGGGGGTAACCCTTCGTGGCCCGGCGGCGTGCGCTCCTCACAGCTCGGTATCTGCGGCCCGGCGGCCGTCGTGGACCACTCGAGCACTCCGCTCCCTGAGGAGGCCGGAGCTTGCGGAGGGCGCGTCAGGGAGCGCTGGATCAGCAGATCTCTCCGGCTCGGGACCAGGGGCTTCGCGGTGCTTTCGGATCAGGGATCAGGGATCGGTGGGTGTGTGCTTCTCTCGGATCAGACCACGTCGACCTCGGCGGTCGCGTCCGGGATCGTGATGAGTGCTCGACGCCGTAGCGTTCCGCGCGGTGACCGTACGGACGGCGCCACGCGGAACTCGGCCTCCCACCGGTCGGAGTGGATCCGATTCAGCAGGTAGCCGCGCTGTGAGTTGCCGAACCGGACGTGGGGCGAGGCCTCCTTCAGGCGGCGGTCGCCGTCGTCGCTGTCCTCGCCGTCGCCGCCCGAGGTGATCGACGTCGCGGCGAGTTCGACTCCGCGCGTGGTTGATTCATCGGTGTACGAGGTCCGGAGGTCGGCGACCACGCTGCGGTGGATGTCGCCGGCGAGGGACACCAGGTTGCGAACGCCGCGATCCGCGGCGCCGTCGAGCACACGGGTGCGCGAGGCCTCGTAGCCACTCCACCCGTCCATGCTGACCGCTCGGGTCGCACCGACGGTCCGGGCGAGGTCGGCCATCGGAACCTGCTGGGCGAGCACGTCCCATCGGTGTCGGGAGGACGCAAAGCCGTCGAGCAACCACCGTTCCTGCTCGGCGCCGAGGATCGTCCGGGACGGGTCCGCGGTGAACGCGTTCTGACCGGTGTCGTTGTCCCCGTTGGCCTGATCGCTGCGGTGACTGCGGGTGTCGAGAAGGGTGAGGTCGACGAGGTCCCCGAAACCCAGCCGCCGGTGCGCACGGATGACTGTTCCGTTCGGCCGGGCGGCGATCCGCACCGGGGTGTTCTCCCACCAGGCGCGGAGGGCGCGTGCTCGACGGAGCGCGAACGCGGTCAGCGGTGTGCGGTCCTCGGGAAACGCTCCCGCCCAGTTGTTGTCCACCTCGTGGTCGTCGAAGGTGATCACGAACGGCGCCATCGCGTGGGCGAGTTGCAAGTCCGGGTCGGACTTGTACAGCGCGTACCGTTCCCGGTAGTCCTCGAGGTCGACTGCCTCCCGGGTCGCCGAGAGAGGAAGAGTGGCAGCGGTTCTCGCGCCACCCCGGGCGGGGATCGGCTTCTCGTAGATGTAGTCGCCGAGGTGCAGGACCACATCGGGCGCATGGGCGGCCAGGTCGGCGTAGGCGTGGTAGTAACCGTCGGCCCAGTTCTGGCAGGACGCCACGGCCAGCGTGAGCGTGTCGACTCGTGCGAACGGGGCCGGCGCCGTTCGGGTTCGCCCGACGGGGGAGATCTCGCCGAGGGCCCGAAAACGGTAGAAGTAGTCGGCGCCGGGCGCGAGGCCGCGGACGTCGACGTGCACGCTGTGTCCCCACTCCGGCGTCGCGTGGACGGTTCCGCGTCGCACGACCCGCGTCATCGACTCGTCGGCGGCGACCTCCCAGTCGACCCGGACCGGCCGCGGACCCATGCCGCCGCCCGGCGCGAAGGGGTTGCGGGACAGGCGCGTCCACAACACGACCCCATCGGGGAGGGGATCGCCGGACGCGACGCCGAGACCGAACACGCCGCCGGAATGGGCCGGGGAGGGTACTGCCGGCGACGTGCCACCCAGCAGACCCGGGGTGAACGCCAGACCGGTGACGAGCGCCGACCAACCGAGGAATCGACGTCGCGATGTGCCCATGGGCCCACCCGACCAGGATCACCTGACCTGGATCGCACACGCAGGCGGCGGGGACATGATCGGGAGGTGAAGTCTGCGACCACCGCGCCCACCGGCCCCGCCGCCTGACGGTCAGTTCAAGAGCCGGTTCGATTCGGCCCGGGAGCGTCTCTGTCGCTCACGGATTCCGAGAGCGACGTCGACCGCGAGGAAGGCCAGCAGGCTGAGTCCGAGCAGCGGCACGAACCAGCCCACGACGACCGCCACCACGCAGACCGCGATGGCCGCCGGTACGGGCGCCCGCCGCAGCGCGCCGCGAGCCGGGGGCCGGCCCACCGCGAGTGCGCCGGAACGTCGTGGCCGTCGTTGCCACCACATCTGGTAGCCGCGCACGATGAGCACCACCAGCGCCATCGCGAGGAGCAGGAGCGCGAGCTGGCTCACCCAGCCGAACAGGATTGCCATGTGCAGCGCGATGCCCCAGGTGGTGAGTTTCGCGGCGAGCGGCCAGTCGGCGAACCGGGAGACGTCCACGACCCCGCCGGTCGCACCGTTCACCGCGACCGAGTCCTGGCCGAACTGCCAGGGTTGCCTGGTCTGCGCGACGGTGAACGCCGTGTCCGGGGTGGCCGGCACGGTCACCTCGACCTTCCCGTCCACTCCGGCGCGCCGGGCGGTGTCGAGGACGCGATCGAGTTGTGTCACCGATTCCCCGGACGCACTCGGCAGGTCCGGCATGTGCCCGCTGCGGTCCCCGTCCCCGTGGCCGCCGTGGTCCCCGTGACCGTCGGGTGCCGACGGCGTCGCCGACAACGCGGTGTCGACGCCGGGCGTCGTCCAGCTCAGGGCGGTGCGGAGTTCGGAGACGTTCTCGCCCGCATACTTCGACCACGTGAGGCCGGTCGCGGACAGGAAGACGAGTCCCACCGCGATCCACACGCCGATCACCCCGTGGCGGTTCCGGGTTCGGTTGCGTCCGGTCGCCGACCGGTCGACGGTGACCAGTTCGGCGAGACGTCGCCGGCGTCGGGCGCGGAATGCCGTGATCCAGAGGACGAGACCGCCCAGGGCGATCACCCACAGCCAGGAGGCGGCGAGTTCGCTGTAGATCCGGCCCGGTTCGCCGAGATGGAGATTGCGGTGCAGTTCGCTGAGCCAGGTGCGCAGCGGCAACGACGCACTGCTGCCGTAGGACACCAACTCGCCGGTCGACTCGAGGGTCACCGGGTCGATGAACACGGCGAGACGCTTCGACGCCCCCAGCGCCGGGTCGTCGAAGAGAACCCGGGTGGTGTCGCCGGTCTCGGTCGATGGTCGTACCGCGGACAGGGTGAGGTCCGGACGGAGCCGGACCGCCGCGTCGACCTGTTCGGCGACCGGGCGGGTATCGCCGGTGCTGTCGGTGTGCAGCTGGTCGCGGTACACGACCTGTTCGACCGACGGTGCGATCGCGTAGAGCCCGCCGGTGATGGCCGCGACGACCAGGAACGGGGCGATGAAGACACCGGCGTAGAAGTGCAGGCGTCGTACCAACGGCTGCCAGGTGGATGGCGCGGGGGAGTGGACGGCGGCGTCGCCGCCCTGGTGGTTGTCGGGACGGGACAGGTTGGGTAGGGACACGTGTTGGCCTCTCGAGCGGAAGACGGCACGCGGCATCGACCACGATCAGATGGGATGACGGACGCGCACCGACCGGCCCGTCGGGTGACGGGTCGGCGGAGGAATGGATCAGCGCGTGAGTGCCGGCGGGCCGCGGGTGTCGAGAGCGGCGATGGCGCGCAGACGGGGCCGCGCATCTGGGTGGGCCGAGCGGGGGACGAGCCCGGTGAGCTCGTCGGCGGGAGGATCGAGAACGGCTCGGATCAGCGCCACGATCGCGGTCAGAACGGCCAGGAGAGCCGGTTCGGCGACCCGGATCGCGGCCGCTGTGAGTAGTGTCGCGACCGCATGCACCAGCAGCATGGACTGGCCGGGGGCATGCGTGACCGCCGCCGCGGCCGTGTGATGGGCGGCGGACGCGTCGAGCGCGGTGAGAGAGACGTGCGCGAGCAACTGTCCGGCCGCCAGGAGACCCATCGTGGTGAACCACCCCGGACGGCGCCGGGACATCGCGCCGATCGCCCAGCCGAGTGCGGTGCAGGCCGCGGTCATGATCACGAGCGACGTCGTGGCGGGAAGAGCGCCACCCGCGAGTCCGTGCGCGGCCACCGCGGTACTCGCCGACAGCGCGCCCACGACCCCACCGCGGAGGCGGTGGATGGCGCGCATGTCCGGGTTCACGCAAGAAGCATAGCGATGGCGGACTCGTCCGGACCGCGCACGGTCACCGAAAGGGCAGGTCAGCCCAGTACGAGGAGCCAAGCAGCGACGTAGTGCAGCAGGGCTGCGACCGCCGTGCAGGCGTGGAACACCTCGTGATGGCCGAACGTCTCCGGCCACGGATCGGGCCAGCGCGCCGCATAGAGGATGCCGCCGACGCTGTACAAGACGCCGCCGAGCGCGAGCAGGACCATGACGAGGACGCCGGTTTCCCCCACGAGCGCCGGGGCCACGGCCACGATCACCCAGCCGAGCACGATGTAGAGAGTCACCCCGAGCCAGCGCGGCGCCCCGGGCCACGCGATCTTGAGGGTCGCACCGGCCGCGGCGCCCGCCCAGACGATGCCGAGCACCCACCAGCTCGTCGGCGAGGGCAGGCCCAGAGCGCAGAACGGTGTGTAAGTGCCGGCGATGAACAGGAAGATCATCGCGTGGTCGGCGCGCTTCATGCGGGTCCGGGCACGTGCCGTCTTCCACGGAATCCGGTGGTAACCGGCACTGATCGCGAAGAGCCCGAGCACGGTGACCGCGTAGACGGCGCACGGCACGACGGCGACCGGGTCGCCGACCGTGGCCGCGCCGATGACCAGGGCGAGACCGGCGACCGCTGCCACATAGGCGGAGTAGTGGTGGATGACTCCGCGCAGGCGTGGGCGGACGTCGGCCGGCGCATTCAGCAACGTGCTCACCCAACCTACGGTACCGTAACTTCGCGCATCGGCGGCATGGCCGGCCGCACCGCCGGTGGCCGGCGGGATGCGTCCCGGCGCGTAAGGTGTCCTGCGTGACACGAGGCCGAGACGACGCCGGGACGATCCGACGATGAAGCTACTGCCGGATCGACTTCGACGCCCCGTCCTCTCGGTCTACGAACGCCGGCTCATCCAGCTGCTCGACACCGAGCGTCTGCCGCGTCACGTCGCGATCATCTGCGACGGCAACCGCAGGTGGGCCCGCGAAGCAGGTTTCGAGGACGTCAGTCACGGGCACCGGGTGGGCGCACAGCGGATCGCGGACATGCTCGGCTGGTGTGCGGGCCTGGGTATCGAGGCGGTCACCATCTACCTGCTCTCGACCGAGAACCTCAACCGATCGTCCGACGAGCTGGACGCGCTCCTCGAGATCGTGCCGGACATCGTCGACGAGATCTCCGCGCCCGAGGGCGAGTGGCGCATCCGCATCGTCGGCACCCTCGACGCACTGCCCGAGCCGGTGGCCGGACGCCTACGGGCGGCCGCCGACCGGACCGCCGAACGGCGCGGGATGAACGTCAATGTCGCGGTCGGGTACGGCGGGCGGCAGGAGATCGTGGACGCGGTTCGCGCGCTGCTCGAGGAGAAGGTGGCTGCCGGGGCGAGTGCCGCCGAGATGGTGGACGCGGTGACCGTGGAGGCGATCGACGCCAATCTCTATACGAAGGGTCAGCCCGACCCCGACCTGGTGATCCGGACGTCCGGGGAGCAGCGGTTGTCGGGATTCCTGTTGTGGCAGAGCGCCTATTCGGAGATCTGGTTCACCGACGCCTACTGGCCGGAGTTCCGCCGCGTGGACTTCCTGCGCGCCCTGCGCGACTATTCCGCGCGGAGCCGGCGGTTCGGCAAGTAGCTCATCCGGCCTCGGCCCGGTCCGGTGGTCAGCGGCCGACGTAGTCGGCCAGCAACCCGGTCAGAGCGCCCAGGTCGGTGCTGAAGGTCGACGCCGCGGGAGTCCCGAAACCGACACCTATCCCACCGGAGGGCAGCGGATCGGCATCGGGATGCCGGAACAGGGACTGTCCGGTCACCGCGATCCCGCGCTCGTACGCCCGGTGCACGATCGCCCCTTCCTCGGCGTGCGCGACGGGGATCAGGGCGTGCAGGCCCGCGGCGATGCCGGGCACCTCCAGGCCGACCCCGGCCAGAGCTTTCACCAGCGCGTCGCGACGGGCGCGGTAGGCCTGACGGCTGCGGCGGATGTGCCGGTCGTAGGCGCCCGAGTCGATGAGCTCGGCCAGCGTCAGCTGGTCGACGATACTCGCGTCGGCTTCGCGGAGTCCCTTGCCGGCCAGGATCGGTTCGACCAGATGTGCGGGGGCGGCCAGCCAGCCGGCGCGGACGGCCGGCGACAGGCTCTTGCTCAGCGAACCGGTGTGGATGACGACGTCGGGTCCGAGGGCCTGCAAGGCGCCGACGGGTTCGCGGTCGTAGCGGAACTCGCCGTCGTAGTCGTCTTCGACGATGACGGCGCCGGTCCGTCGCGCCCAGTCGACGACCTGCATGCGCCGGGCCGGGGAGAGTGCGACGCCGGTGGGGAACTGGTGGCTGGGGGTCAGCAGCACCGCGGTGGCGCCGGTGCGTTCGAGTTCGTCGATCACCATGCCGTCGGAATCGATCCGCACCGGCACGACCCGGGCCCCGCCGCGCTCGAGCGCGTGCCGGTGGAAGGGGAGGCCGTGGCTCTCGACCGCGACGACACCGTCGATCACCGTGCGCGCCAGCAACTCCAGCGCGGAGAGGACCGACGTGCCGAGCACGATCTGGTCCGGGCCGGTGCGGACACCTCGCGTGCGGGCGAGGTAACCGGTGAGCGCGCCTCGCAGCTCCGCGCGCCCGCGCGGATGAGCCGGGGCGAAGGCGTCGTCCGGCGTCTCGGTGAGCGCGCGACGGGTGGCACGGATCCAGTCGTTACGCGGGAACATGCCGGCACACGGCCGCCCGAGCGAGAAGTCGTGGCGCAGTGCGGGCCGGGCGGTGGAGGCGCCGGGGTCGTCGACGGCCGGTGGGCGCGCGGCGCCGTCGGCGACCCGGGTGGCCGATCCCTGTCGGGCGGTCAGCCACCCCTCCGCGATGAGTTCGGAGTACACCGCCGAGACGGTGCCGCGCGCCAGGCCGAGGTCTGCGGCGAGGGATCGGTAGGGCGGCAGTGCGGTTCCCGCCGGCAGACGGTCGTCGAGGATCGCCGAGCGCAGTGCCTCGGTGAGGGCCCGACGCCGGGTGGCACCCCGTCCGCGGGCGCCCGCGGCGGGATCGGGCTGCAGATCCAGGAAGAGGTCCGCCCCGAGCCGCTCGGCGACTTCGGCCCAGGGATCGGGAGCAGTCGAATTGACCCGTTTTTCTGCCATCGGATTGGACCACTTTCTTGAGCTAATCGCGGCTTAGCCTAAACCCAGAAACTTCCAGATGTCCGTCCTTGAGGAGGAACGAGATGAAGATCGTGGTCGTGGGAGCCAGCGGCGCGCTGGGGAGTCGGGTCGCCGACCTGCTCGTCGAGCGCGGGCACGAGGTGGTGCGCGCCCATCGCGCGAGCGGTGTCGACGCCTACACCGGAAGCGGTCTGGCGGCGGCGTTCGACGGTGCCGACGCCGTCGTCGACTGCCTGAGTCTCCAGACGCTGAAGGCCGCGGAGGCCATCGACTTCTTCGAGACCACGGCGACCCACGTCGGGCGCGCCGCCACTTCCGCGGGCGTCGCGCACGTCGTCGTGGTGTCGATCGCCAACGCCGACGATCCGGCGGTGAACGGCAAGTTCGGCTACTACCAGGGGAAGGCGGCGCAGGAAGCGGCCTACGCGAAGGTTGTGGACCCCGCCGCGCTCACCATCATCGCCTCGGTGCAGTGGTTCGAACTCGCCGAGCAGATGATGTCCACGATGCGGTTCGGTCCGATCGCCGCGGTGCCCCGGATGCGGTGCGCGCCGGCAGCCGTGGCCGACGTGGCCGTTGCGGTCGCCGACGAGGTGACCTCGGGCCCATCGGGCAGGCGCAAGGTCGAGGTGAGCGGGCCGGTGCCGATGGATCTGGTCGACGTCGCGAAAGCGGTTGCCGCACAGACCGGCTCGCCGCGCTGGGTGCTGGGCGTGCGGTTCGGTGGGCCGGCGATCCGGGGCGGCGGGCTCGTGCCCGCCGACCCGGATGTGGTCACCACGACGACACTGGACGGGTGGCTGGCCGGTCGCGAGCGCGCCGCGGCCGGGGGCCGGCGATGAGCGCGGGCACCCGGCCGGCCACCAGAATGTGGATACCGCAGGACAATCCGTCCGTCTACAAGGCTCTCGTCGCACTGCAGCGGGCGGCATCGGCCGGCGTCGATCCGGTGATCGCCGAACTCATCGTGATCCGGGCGTCGCAGCTCAACGGGTGTGCCTACTGTCTGCACATGCACACCTCCGATGCCCTGGCCAAGGACATCGATCCTCACACACTGATGCTCATCGCCGCGTGGCGTGAGGCCGGTCCGACGTTCACGCCGGCCGAGCGGGCCGCGCTCGCCCTCACCGAGAGCGTCACGCGGATCGGAGAGAACGGCGTACCCGACGACGTGTTCGACTCGGTGCGTGCGCATTTCGACGCCGCTGAGATGGGTCAGCTGGTCGCCTCGATCGTGATGATCAACGCCTGGAACCGGATCGCGCTCGCCGGCGGCTATCCGGCCGGACTCGACGAACGCCGAGCCGCGTCGTCGGTCAGAGCTTCCGCAGACGCACCCGGTTGATCGAGTGGTCGTAGTCCTTGCGTAACACCAGTGACGCCCGCGGCCGGGTGGGCAGGATGTTCTCGATCAGGTTCGGGCGGTTGATCGAGGTCCACAGATCCCGCGCCGCGGCCGTCGCCTGGGTGTCGGTCAACGACGCGTACGCGTGGAAGTGCGAGTCCGGATTGGCGAACGAGGTCGTCCGCATCTGGAGGAAGCGCGAGATGTACCAGGACTCGATGTCGTCGATCTTGGCGTCGACGTAGATGGAGAAGTCGAAGAGGTCCGACACCATCAGCGTCTCGCCGGTCTGGAGCACGTTGAGGCCCTCGAGGATGAGGATGTCGGGCTGGCGCACATAGTGATAGACGTCGGGCACGATGTCGTAGGCGAGGTGCGAGTACACCGGCGCGGCGACCTCGCGAGCACCCGACTTCACCTCGGTGACGAAGCGGAGCAGTGCCCGACGATCGTACGACTCGGGAAATCCCTTGCGGTGCAGGATGCCCCGGCGCTGCATCTCGGCGGTGCGGAGCAGGAAACCGTCGGTGGTGACCAGGTCGACCTTCGGATGCGATTCCCAGCGGGCGAGGAGGGCGGCGAGAACACGTGCGGTCGTCGACTTCCCGACCGCCACGCTGCCGGCGATCCCGATGACGAAGGGGACCTGACGGTTGGTCTGCCGCTCGCCGAGGAAGGTGGAGGTCGCCGCGAACAACCGTTGTCGCGCAGCGACTTGCAGGTGGATCAGACGGGAGAGGGGCAGATAGACGTCGGCGACCTCGTCCAGGTCGATCTGTTCACCGAGGCCGACGAGTTCGGCCAGTTCGTCCTCGTTGAGGACCAGGGGCATGGACTCGCGGAGTTCACGCCACTGCCTCCGGTCGAGTTCCAGGTACAGACTCGGATCCCGATCGGTGGCGTTGCGGGCCATCAGGGCAGCTCCGCCGATGTCGGATCCGCCGCTCCCGGAGTGATCATGCGTACAGCTTAGGGCGGCATGGATCGGCGCCGATCGGTAGCCTGCCGATATGCCGTCCTCGACCGTCGCCGACGCCACCCGCGCCCGGAACCCGCTGGTGACCGAGTACCTCCGACTCGGACTCGCCTTCGATCGCCTCGAACGGGGCTTCGTCGACGCCTACACCGGGGATCCCGCCCTGAAAGCGGAGGTCGAGAACGCGCCGGCGCCCGATCCGGTCCGGCTCGCCGAACGCGCCCGCGCCCTGCTCGCCGACCTGCCCGGCGCACTCGACCCGGCCCGCGCCGAGTTCGTCGGCGCCCACCTGCGCGCCCTGGAGTGCTCGGCGCGCACGTTCGCGGGCGACGATGTCGGGTTCGTCGACGAGGTGCGCGCCTATTTCGACGTCGACATCGAGATGGCCGACCCGGGCCGTTACCGCCAGGCCCACGCCGAACTGGCAGAGGCGCTCGGCGTCCCGGGCGCCACGGGCGACGATCTCCGGAACGCCTATGCCGCGCACCGGCGTGCCGATGAGATCCCGGCCGAGCGGGTGGACGAGTGCGTCCGCGCGTTCAGCGGCGCGCTCCGCGAACGGGTCCGATCGGCATACCCGTTGCCGGACAACGAGATCGTCGAATTCGAGGTCGTCGCCGACAAGCCGTGGTCGGGATTCAACTACTACCTCGGGGACTACCGCTCGCGCGTGGCCATCAACGCCGACCTCACGCAGTACATGTCCTCGCTGCCGGCCCTCATCGCGCATGAGGCCTACCCCGGACACCACACCGAACACTGCCGCAAGGAGCAACTCCTCCTCGGTGCCGGACACGACGAACAGTCCATCTTCCTGGTCAACACGCCGCAGTGCCTGATGGCCGAGGGCCTGGCCGATCACGCCCTCGCCGCGATCGCCGGCACCGACTGGGGTGCGTGGGCGCAGGAGATCTACGCCGATCTCGGCCTCCGCTTCGACGCCGAGCGCGCGATGGCGGTCGGACGCGCCACGGCCGGACTCCTGTCCGTCCGGCAGGACGCCGCGCTCATGCTGCACGACCGCCACGCCGACGCCGACACCGTCGCCGAACACCTCCGGCGCTGGCTCTTCGCCCCCGAGGAACGGGCACGGCAGATGCTGCGCTTCCTCACCTCACCGCTGTGGCGCGCTTACATCAGCACCTATGTCGAGGGTTACCGGCTGCTCGGGGAGTGGCTCGACACAGCCGACGACCGCGCGGCCGCATTCGGACGCCTGCTCGACGAGCCGCTGATCCCGGCGAGTCTGCGCCGCGAACTGCGGTAGACACTCGGCCCGCTCGCTTCGCTCCCGGCGCCCGGTCAACTCGGCCCGCTCGCTTCGCTCCCGGCGCCTGGTACCTAGAATCGGGGCATGACCGCGAACCCGTCATCCCTGAACTCGATGTCCCTGGCCGAGCTCGACCCTGATGTCGCCGCCGCCATGAACGGCGAACTCAGCCGCCAGCGCGACACCCTCGAGATGATCGCCTCGGAGAACTTCGTGCCGCGCGCGGTCCTGCAGGCCCAGGGCAGCGTGCTCACCAACAAGTACGCCGAGGGATATCCGGGCCGCCGCTACTACGGCGGTTGCGAGTACGTCGACGTCGTCGAGGACATCGCACGCAACCGGGCGAAGGAACTGTTCGGTGCCGACTTCGCGAACGTGCAGCCGCATTCGGGCGCCCAGGCCAATGCCGCGGTGCTGCAGGCGCTCATGGAGCCGGGGGAGACCATGCTCGGTCTCGACCTCGCCCACGGCGGTCACCTCACCCACGGCATGCGCCTGAACTTCTCCGGCAAGCTCTACGAGAACGCCTTCTACGGCGTGAGCAAGGAAGACTTCCGCATCGACATGGACGAGGTGCGCAAGATCGCCCTCGACGTCAAGCCGAAGGTCATCGTGGCCGGCTGGTCGGCCTACCCCCGGACCCTCGACTTCGAGGCGTTCCGCGCCATCGCCGACGAGGTCGGCGCCCACCTCTGGGTCGACATGGCGCACTTCGCCGGCCTCGTCGCCGCCGGACTCCATCCGTCGCCGGTGCCGCATGCCGACGTCGTGTCCTCGACCGTGCACAAGACGCTCGGCGGGCCGCGCTCCGGGATCATCCTCGCCAAGCAGGAATGGGCCAAGAAGCTGAACTCGGCGGTGTTCCCCGGTCAGCAGGGCGGACCGCTCATGCACGCGATCGCCGCCAAGGCCGTCGCCCTCAAGATCGCCGGCACCGAAGAGTTCGTGGAGCGCCAGCAGCGCACCCTGTCCGGCGCCCGGCTGCTCGCCGAGCGTCTCACCGGCGCCGACGTCGCCGAGGCCGGGGTCTCGGTCCTGACCGGCGGCACCGACGTCCACCTCGTCCTCGTCGACCTGCGCAACAGCGCGCTCGATGGGCAGCAGGCCGAGGACCTCCTCCACCAGGTCGGCATCACCGTCAACCGCAACGCCGTACCCTTCGACCCCCGCCCGCCGATGGTCACCTCGGGCCTGCGGATCGGGACGCCGGCGCTGGCCACGCGCGGTTTCGGCGACGAACAGTTCGCCGAGGTCGCCGACATCATCGCCGGTGCGCTCGCGGCCGGTGACGCCGCCGACGTCTCGGCGCTGCGCGGGCGTGTGTCCAAGCTCGCGCTCGACTTCCCGCTCTACGAGGGTCTCGAGGAGTGGGGCCTCATGAGCCGGATCTGACCTCCGATTGCCCGGCCGGGTACCGCGTCAGTATCCTTTCGACGATGAACGCCCTCACTGAAGACGACCTGATCATCGCGCTCGAGAAGGCTCTTCCCGAGATCGCCGACGACCACCAGTCGGCGGCGAGTCCGTGGAATCCGCACGACTGGGTGCCGTGGGACGACGGACGCAACTTCGGGTTCCTCGGCGGCTCGGACTTCGACCCGTCGGAGGCCTTCCTGTCCGACGAGGCACGCGCCGGGCTGCTCGCGCTCCTGCTGACCAAGGACAACCTGCCGTCGTATCACCGGGTGCTGGCCAAGCATTTCCCGGCCTTCTCCGACTGGCGGCAGCTCGTGGGCGTGTGGACCGCCGAGGACAACCGGCACGCCATCGTGCTGCGTGACTACCTCGTCGTCCGGCGCGCCATCGATCCGGTGGACGCCGAGGAGCGTCGTCGCATCCACGTCACCCAGGGTTACCGGCAGGTCCCGGAGCAGGTCGACCCGCTCGGACCGCTCGACGTGCTCGCGCTGATGGCCGTGCACGAGAACCAGTGCGTGCACTTCATCAAGCGCCTGTCGGCGGTCGCCGGCGACGAAGCACTCGTCGAGATCCTGACGAAGATCGCCAACGACGATCAGGGGCAGGCGACCACCTTCGGGGCGTTCCTCAATGCCGGGATCATCGCCGACCAGGATGCCACCGTCCTCGCCATCGACAGCGCGCTGTCGCTCGACGAGCCCATCGGCCACGACATCGCCGACTTCGACGCCGAGCGTGCACTCATCGCCGACTACGAGAACGCGGACGTGAAGGCGGCCATCGCGGCGGCACTGGCCGACGCGGTCAAGCTCGACACCGTCTCGGGTCTCGGCGACGAGGCGGAGGCCGCGCGCACCCGCATCCTCGCGCGCACCGGCCGCTGACCTCTCGCGCCACCGCGACGGCGTCGCGAACGTGAACACGGCGCCACCGGGACGACAAAAGTCCTGGTGGCGCCGTGTTGCGTCTCCGCTCAACACGATACGGCGGTTTACCCACAATTCACGCCGACACACCCGATTCCGGCGCGCCGCCACGGGTTTTCGCGCGTACGTTGGCGAGTGACGGACCGCGGGGAAGCGGTTCGTTCGGGAGGTTCAATTCGTGGTTTGTGCGAGCAACGCGAGGGGGCCGGCCCCGGTCCTCGTCCACCTCGGCTGACGCCGGGACATCGGACAACTGGACCGCCGGTCGACCAACACCGGTTTGTGCGGGTGCCGCACGAATGTAGGAGCCCCACGTGACCACACGCACCTACGTCCTCGATACCTCCGTGCTGCTGTCCGACCCCTGGGCGGTCATGCGCTTCGCCGAACACCACGTCGTGCTGCCGTTGGTGGTCATCAGCGAACTCGAGGGCAAACGTCACCACCACGAACTCGGCTGGTTCGCGCGTGAGGCGTTGCGCATGCTCGACGACATGCGACTCGAACACGGCCGGCTCGACCTGCCGCTCGAGATCGGCGACGACGGCGGCACCCTCCAGGTGGAGCTCAACCACACCGACCCCGCGGTGCTGCCCGCCGGATTCCGCACCGATTCCAATGACTCCCGCATCCTCGCCTGCGCCCTCAACCTGCGTGCCGAGGGCAAGGACGTGACGCTGGTGTCCAAGGACACGCCGCTGCGTGTGAAGGCCGGCGCGGTGGGGCTGGCCGCCGACGAGTACCACGCCCAGGACGTCGTCGTCTCCGGGTGGGCGGGCATGACCGAGCTCGATGTCGACACCACCGCGATCAACACACTGTTCGCCGAGGGTGTCGTGGACATCGACGAAGCCCGGGAACTGCCGTGTCACACCGGAATCCGATTGCTCAGCGCGACCTCGAGTGCGCTGGGCCGCGTGAACGCCGACAAGCGGGTGCAGCTGGTACGCGGCGACCGCGAGGCCTTCGGACTCCACGGACGATCGGCCGAGCAGCGCGTCGCTCTCGATCTGCTGCTCGACGACAGCGTCGGGATCGTGTCGCTCGGAGGCAAGGCGGGCACCGGGAAGTCGGCGCTGGCGCTCTGCGCCGGCCTGGAAGCGGTCCTGGAGAGGCGGACGCAACGCAAGGTGGTCGTGTTCCGTCCGCTGTACGCGGTCGGTGGGCAGCAGCTGGGTTACCTGCCCGGTAGTGAGTCGGACAAGATGGGACCGTGGGCACAGGCGGTGTTCGACACCCTCGAGGGACTCGCCTCGCCGGAGGTCATCGACGAGGTCCTCAGCCGCGGGATGCTGGAGGTCCTGCCGCTGACGCACATCCGTGGCCGATCGCTGCACGACTCGTTCGTCATCGTCGACGAGGCGCAGTCTCTGGAGCGCAATGTGTTGCTCACCGTTCTCTCCCGGCTGGGTTCGGGGTCGCGGGTGGTGCTCACGCACGACGTCGCGCAGCGTGACAACCTCCGGGTGGGGCGTCACGACGGGGTGGCCGCGGTCATCGAGAAGCTGAAGGGACACCCGCTCTTCGCGCACATCACGCTCACCCGCAGCGAGCGGTCGCCGATCGCCGCACTCGTGACCGAGATGCTCGAGGAGTTCGCACCCTAGTCACCGGGCTGCCGGTCTTTTCGCACGAATGCTCGTGCGACTCAACAGGACAACGAAAACCAAGGGCCGCGTCGACTCGCGTGGAGTCGACGCGGCCTTCGGTGTCAGATCAGGCGGTCGGCGGTTCGATGGGAGTGAAGTCGCCGAGTGCATTCAGGAGGTCGACGATGGCGGTGAGCAGTTCGACGTTCTCCAAGGATGTCATTGTTCTCCCTTTGATCGAATGGCTATCCGGTGGACGATCACCTTTATCAGGTGCCGTCGTTTGCGACAGTAATGATTCGATAACAAACACGCAAATAAAAGTCCGGCTATTTCATTGTGCTCCGAATTCTGATTTCCGAAATAGTTCTGTCATCTGCGTCGCGAAATATGACAATTCACCGTTTTCATATCGAGAAACGCGTTGTCCCGCCTACGCGTGGGCCGGGTGAAGGGCGGCTCGGTCGACACCCGATCCGAACCGCACCGTGACCAGGACGTGACTCATCGACTCTTGCGCACTGTCACACTGGTGTGGTGCAGAAGTTACTGATGAGGCAAATGAGACTGCTGGGACTACTGGTGATCGCGGTGCTCGCCGCGACTGTCGGCGGTGCCGGCCAGTCGCTCGCCGCCCCAGAGACAACTACACCTGGAACGACGACCCCGGGGACGTCCCCGACGCCGAACCCGGGAGCGACGCCCGGATCGGGTGTCCCGCTGCTCGACGGGATCCTCGACCAACTGGCGGGCGGGACCGGATCGGCCGACGGGACCGATGGCACCGGCGCGCCCGGAACGAGCGGGCCGACCAGCCAGATGATCGTCGTCACGGCCCCCAAGGCGTCCGACACCACCGCCACCCTGACGGCGTTCGACAAGGGTGCCGACGGTGGTTGGAAGCCGGTCATCGGCCCGACGAAGGCGTTCCTCGGTTCGCTGGGCATGGGGGAGCCGAAGGACAACGTCCACCGGACGCCGCAGGGCACCTTCCCGCTCGACCAGGCGTTCGGCCGCGCGGCCAATCCCGGGACCAAGATGCCCTACCTCAAGGTCGACCAGCAGGACTGGTGGGACTCGAACATGAAGTCGCCGACCTACAACACCCACGTGCGGCAGCCGCAGAGTCCGGGCGGGGACAGCGAGAACCTGTACAACTCCGGTCCGGTCTACGACTATGCGGTCAACATCGCGCACAATCCGCAGCGCACCCCGGGCCGGGCCTCGGCGATGTTCCTCCACGTCACCAACGGTGAACCGACCATGGGCTGTGTCGCGATCGAACGCGAACTGATGAAGCAGATCCTCGCGTGGCTGGATCCGGCGAAGAATCCCAAGATCACCATCGGCGTCAACCAGGGGGCACCGGCCGGCGAGGCGCCCGGAGCAACCCCTCAAACCGCTCCGGGCACGACGCCGCCGGGGGCGACACCGCCCGCTACGTCGGGTGTCCCGGGTGCCGACGTCCTGACCGGTCTGCTGTCGCAGCTCGTCGGCGTGGTTCCCTCGCTCTTCGGGCTCGCCGGTCAGGCGGGCTGACCGGGCAAGCGCGGTCGGCTCAGGACGACGACAGGCTCAACCGGGCGCATCGGCACCCAGGGCACCACGTGGTGTCGGTGCCGAGGTGCCAGCCGTTGACCCGGGCGAGGTCGTCCAGTGCGGACCGTCGAAGGGGAGCTCGGACGGTGAAGCTGCGTCCGCAACTGTCGCAGTTCCGGTCGAAGGGGGACCCTTTGGTTTCCACGAGTGCGGAAACAACTGTCATGTCGGTGGACCTCTGTCGTTCGGGGACGTATCGGGTCGCGGTCGTCGGAGAGCCCTCCCACACTCGGACGAGCGACCATTCCAGTCTCAGCATATGTGATGTAGATCTCAAGGGTCCAATGACACATCGTTCGGTGGACGGCGCCCGGGACCGGGTCATCGACCGAACGGGATGACCATGACGGGGCACCGGGCCCGCTGCAGGACGGCGAGCCCCGTCGACCCCAGCAGCATGCGTTCGAAGCCACCGCGCCCGCGCGCACCGACCACCACCATTTGCGCGGCCTGGGCGTGGTCGAGCAGGGCCCGCGCCGGACGGTCCTGCACGATGGAACACCGCACCCGGACCGCCGGATGGTCTTGCCGCAGCATCGAGAGCTCGTCGTCGAGCCAGGCCGCCACCCGGACGCGCAACCTGCGCCAGGCGACGAGGTCGTGGTCGGGCGACAGCGTCGTCGGGTCCCGATCGGTCCCGTCGGAGTCGGTCCAGGCGTGGACAACGGTGAGGGGGACGCCGCGAACCGCAGCCTCGGCGAAGGCCGCCGTTGCGGCCCGGCGACTCGCGGGCGAGCCGTCCACGCCGACCACCACCGCGGCCGACATCCGCTCCCGCACAGCCGGGACCGGGTCGCGGACCACGGTCAACGGACACCGACAGTGTTCGGCGAGTGCGACCGCGACCGAACCCAGCACCACCGGGTCGCCCGCGCGATGACCTCGATTGCCGACGACCAGCATCCGTGCCGCCGACGAGGCGTCGAGCAGGGTGGGAATCGGTGGTGCGCACTCGACCCGGGTCGCGACGGACTCGGCCGGCGGGGTCTCCGCGACCGCACCGCTCGACTCCGCGATCGCACGGCGCGATGCCGACAGGGCCTGCTCGGCGCGCCGCCTCAGCGGCTCGAGGGCCTGCGGGCTCTCGGCGACGAGGCCGGCCGACGGGCAGGCGGCGGAGATGAGTTCGACCGGCGAACCGTGCAGCCGGGCATCGCGCGCGGCCCAGCACGCCGCCGCGCGGGCGGTGGCCGAACCGTCGATCCCGACGATCGTGGACGCAGTCAACGCGGCTGCCCCCTTCTCAGGTCGCACACCGGGTGACCCCCGTGGGGTCCGTTCCTTCCAGTACACGACCCTGCCGCCCGGCGCGCATGCGACGAAGATCCCCCATCGTGAGGACCAAGGACCCTGTGCGGAGGGCTCAGCGCCGTCGATCGCGGTTCGCGGCCTTCGCCGCGTACACCGCCGCCTGGGTGCGTCGCTCCATCCCGAGCCTGCTGAGCAGACGTGAGACGTAGTTCTTGACGGTCTTCTCCGCGAGGTGCATCCGCGCCGCGATCTGACGGTTCGTCAGGCCCTCCCCGAGGAGGGCGAGCAGTGTCCGGTCCTGCTCGCTGAGCCCGTCGTCCGCCGGCTTCTCGGCGTCCTGCCGCGCGCGCAAGCGGTCCATCAGGGCCGCGGCGGCGCGATTGTCGAGCAGCGAGCGCCCGGCTCCCACGTCGGCGATGGCCCGTGCCAGCTCCATCCCGGTGATGTCCTTGATGACATACCCGCTGGCCCCGGCGAGGATGGCGTCCATCATCGCCTCGTCGTCGGTCAGGGAGGTCAGCATGAGGCACCGCAGGCCGTCGACGCGGCTCAACAGCTCGCGGCACAATTCGATGCCGTTGCCGTCGGGCAGCCGGACATCGAGCACGGCGACGTCCGGTGAGACCGCGGGAATCCGCGCCAGTGCCTGCGCGACGGTCGCGGCTTCGCCGACCACCTCCACGTCGGACACGGAGTCGAGGAGTTCGACAAGACCCCGGCGGACGATTTCGTGGTCGTCGACCAGGAAAACCCTGATCATGCCGTCTCCTTCCGGCAACGGACTCACAGATTGTACGGCGCAGCGACCGACATCGCCGAATGTGCGCACGGCGAACAAACGATTTCCCCGGATTTCGTGGTCCGAAACCTCGTTGACCGAAGCGCGGCGGGCGAATTCGTCTCTGACTATGATCCGAATATGGTTTCCGAATTCTCGGAACTCGACCCGAGATCGCTCGAATTGCAGAAAGCGCTGTCGCAGATGCGATTGCGCGAGTTGCTCGACGAGGTCTCCGACCGGATCAGCCAGATCGCCGACGTGCGCGATCAGACCGATGGACTCCTGCAGGCGATGCTTGTCGTCAGCTCCGGACTCGACCTGGAAACCACACTCGAATCGATCGTGGCGTCGGCGATCCGACTGGTCGACGCCGAGTACGGGGCGCTCGGCGTGCTCGGGAGCGGCCACCACCTGTCCGCGTTCCTCTCGCAGGGCATCGACGACGAGACCCGCGTGCTGATCGGCAACCTGCCCACCGGGGGCGGCGTCCTCGGCCTGCTCATCGACCAGCCCGAACTCCTGCGCCTGTCCGACCTGTCCGAGCACCCCGAATCGGTGGGTTTCCCCGCGAACCATCCGCCGATGACGAGCTTCCTCGGCACGCCCATCCGGGTTCGGGACGAGATCTTCGGCAACCTCTACCTGACCGAGAAGAAGAACGGCGGCGTCTTCACCGAGGACGACGAGGTGGTGATCCAGGCGCTGGCCTCGGCGGCCGGGATCGCGATCGACAACGCCCGGCTCTACGAGCAGGCGCAGAACCAACTGACCTGGATCGAGGCCAACCGCGACGTGATGACCGAGTTGCTGACCGGCGCCGATCACCAGGATGTCCTCGAGCAGATCGCCCGGAAGGTGCTGAGCCTCGCCGACGCCGACCTCGTCTTCATCGCCGAACCCCACGACACCGAGGAGCCCGTCGAACTGATCGACGAACTGGTCATCACGGTGGCCGAGGGCGCCGACGGTCACGTCTTCCGCGGCCAGAGCATCCCCATCACCGGCTCGACGTCGGGAACCGCGTTCGTCCAGCGGACCCCGGTACTCCGGAATCACCTGGAGTACGACGTGGGTGATTCGACGCGCTACGGGCCGGTCATGGCCGCCCCGCTGCGCACGGCGGATTCCACGAGGGGGGTGCTGATCGCCATGCGGGCCGACGGACGGGAACCCTTCGCGCGGGATCTGCTCGGGCTCAGCGCGGACTTCGCCGATCAGGCCGCTCTGGCACTGCAGCTCGCCTCCGCGACGTTGCAGACCCACCAGATGCGGGTCCTCGAGGATCGCGAACGCATCGCCCGCGACCTGCACGACCACGTGATCCAGCGGATCTTCGCCGAAGGTCTCAGTCTGCAGGCCACGCTGCAGCGGACGCATTCACCCGACATCCGCTCGCGCCTCACCCGCTCCATCAACAATCTGCAGGACATCGTCCAGGAGGTGCGGACGACGATCTTCGATCTGCAGGCCGAGGACATGACGGTCACGCGACTGCGGCAGCGCGTGCAGGAGGCCATCGATCAGCAGATCGACGACCTGCCGATACAGATGCACGTGCGGACGTCGGGACCCCTGTCCGTGGTCGACCCGCCACTGGCCGAGCACGTCGTCGCGGTGACCCGCGAGGCGGTCAGCAACGTCGTCAAGCACGCCCGGGCGACCACGGTGACGGTGTCGATCGCGGTCGCCGACGAACTCGTCGTCGAGGTCATCGACGACGGCGTCGGCCTGCCGTCGGACGTGACCCCCAGCGGACTGCGCAACCTCGCACTGCGGGCGGAGAAGGTCGGCGGCGAGTTCACGCTGACCACCCCGCCGGACGGCGGCGGTGTCGCGCTGCGGTGGTCAGCGCAGCTCTAGCGACGTCTCGGTCTCGGCCGGCAGCCGCCAGGCCGAGGTCCGCTCGGTCAGCCAGGCCAGTGAGTGCAGCCCGGTCAGCACCCCGAAGAGCACCAACAGCCACACCGACAATCCGATGATCGCGCATGCGGCGAAGGCGGCGAACAGAACGACGAGAACGGCCGTGAAGGTGATGACGGTCCCCCTGGGAGAGGCGTGCTCCGACGGTGCGCGGAGAAACGGACCCCCACACCATCCACCGGCGGCGCGCCCGGCGGGAGGGGCCGAAGGTCATCGACGCGAGGGCCAAGGACCAGAAAACCGCAGGCCGCCGCCCGGCGGGATCATGCCGGGCCTCGGGCGGGCCGACCTCGCTTCAGTTCGAAGCCGGCCACGTGGCCGCGGGGGCCGTCGTCGCGCGGGGCCGTCGCCATCTCGATCTGTGCCCGAGCCTGATCGAGCACCGGGGTGTCCGGGTCGAGGACCGAGAGGTACCGGTCGTGCGCGGCGAGGGCGTGCACAGCCGTGTCGACCTGATCCTCGACCTCGACGACGTGGGTCGCCGCCGGGCCGTTCTCGAACAACCACGACGGTGGGGACTCCAGGGCGTCATAGGCGTCGAGCACCGCCTCGGCGAACTCCATGTGGTCGCGCTGGTTCGGCATCCCCGGCGCCCATTCGGGACCGCCGAACAGCGACACGATGACCTGCGGACGGACGCGTTCGACGGTCTCGGCGATCTTGGCCCGTAACTCGGGGACGTTGCGGATGTCGCTGTCGGGAAAGCCCCAGAACTCGACCTCGTCGACGCCGACGATCGACGCCGACGCGCGCTGCTCGGCTTCCCGCAGCGGGCCGCATTCGGCCGGCGCCAGACCCTCGATGCCCCGCTCGCCGCTCGAGGCCAGCGCGTACACGACGCGGCGGCCCTCACCGGTCCAGCGGGCGACGGCCGCCGCCATCCCGTACTCGGGATCGTCGGGATGGGCGACGAGCACGAGCGCGGTCTGCCAGTCGGTGGGGAAGGGGAGCAGTTGCGCCGCCACGGTTCTCAGCGCTCCCGGTCGAGGTTGGCCATCTTCAGCACGTCGAGACGCGCGTCGAGTTCGTCTTCGGTCAGCGTGTCGCCGACCAGCCCGCGGGCGAGGACGGTCTCGCGGATCGTCGTGCCCTCCTTGAGGGCCTGCTTGGCCACGGCCGCCGCCTCCTCGTAACCGATGGCGCTGTTGAGCGGCGTGACGATCGAGGGGGAGCTCTCCGCGAGTGTGCGCAACCGCTCGGTGTTGGCCTGCAGCCCGGCGATGCACCGGTCGGCGAACAGCCGGGAGACGTTGGCGAGCAGCTTGAGCGATTCGAGGACGTTGCGCGCCATCATCGGGATGTAGACGTTGAGTTCGAAGGCTCCGTTGCCGCCACCCCAGGTGACCGCGGCGTCGTTACCGATGACCTGCGCCGCGACCTGTGTGACCGCCTCGGGCAGAACGGGATTGACCTTGCCGGGCATGATGGAGCTGCCCGGTTGGAGATCGGGGAGGAGGATCTCGCCGAGTCCGGTGAGCGGACCCGAGCCCATCCAGCGGACGTCGTTGGCGATCTTGGTGAGGGACACCGCGATCGTCTTGAGCTGACCGGAGAGTTCGACGAGCCCGTCGCGGGCCGCCTGTGCCTCGAAGTTGTCCTTCGCGAGCGACAGGGACTCGACGCCGGTCAACCGCACGAGTTCGGCGACGACCTTGGTGCCGAAACCGTCCGGTGCGTTGAGGCCCGTGCCGACGGCGGTACCGCCGATGGGCAGCTCGCCGACGCGGGGAAGGGTGGCGGTGATGCGTTCGATGCCCGCCTCGACCTGGCGTGCGTAGCCGCCGAACTCCTGTCCGAGCGTGACCGGCACGGCGTCCATCAGGTGCGTGCGGCCGCTCTTGACGACCTCACGCCACTCGGTCGCCTTGTCGCCCAGTGCGTTTCGCAAGTGCTCGAGGGCCGGGATCAGGTCGGTGACGGCCGCCTCGGTGGCGGCGACGTGCGTCGCCGTCGGAAAGGTGTCGTTGGACGACTGGGACATGTTGACGTGGTCGTTGGGGTGGACGTCCACGCCGCGTGACTTGGCGATCGACGCGATGACCTCGTTGGTGTTCATGTTCGAGCTGGTGCCCGAACCGGTCTGGAACACATCGATCGGGAACTGGTCGTCGTGGAGACCGTCGGCGATCTCGGTGGCCGCGGCGACGATCGCCTCGGCCTTCTCCGCGTCGAGGAGGCCGAGGTCGGAGTTGACCGTGGCGCAGGCCGCCTTCAGCAGTCCCATCGCCCGGATCTGCGTCCGCTCGAGCGGGCGTCCGCTGATCGGGAAGTTCTCGACGGCTCGCTGCGTCTGGGCCCGCCACAGGGCGTCGACGGGCACCTGGACCTCGCCCATGGTGTCGTGTTCGATGCGGTACTGCTGGCCTGCCTCGGTCATCGGTGTCTACTCCTTAGATCGGATCCTTATGCCGCTCAGCGGGACGTTCACGGCCCCGCTCGGGTCGGTGAAAAAGTCGTTGCCCTTGTCGTCAACAACGATGAACGCGGGAAAATTCTCGACCTCGATCTTCCACACGGCCTCCATGCCGAGTTCGGGGTACTCGATGATCTCCTGGCTCTTGATGCAGTCGAGCGCCAGACGTGCCGCGGGCCCACCGATCGAACCGAGGTAGAAGCCGCCGTGCGAGCCGCAGGCCTCGGTCACCTGCTTGGACCGATTTCCCTTGGCCAGCATGACCATCGAGCCGCCGGCGGCCTGGAACTGCTCGACGTAGCTGTCCATCCGACCGGCCGTCGTCGGCCCGAACGATCCCGACGCCATGCCCTCGGGGGTCTTCGCCGGCCCCGCGTAGTAGACGGGGTGGTCACGCAGGTAGTCGGGCATCGGTTCGCCGGCGTCGAGGCGTTCCTTGATCTTGGCGTGGGCGATGTCGCGCGCGACGACCAGCGGTCCGGTCAGCGACAGGCGCGTCTTGACCGGATACTCCGAGAGCTGCGCAAGGATCTCCGGCATCGGCCGGTTGAGATCGACCTCGACCACCTCGCCGCCCGAGATGTCCTCGGCCACACCGGCTGCCGGCATGTAGCGGGCCGGGTCGGTCTCGAGCTGCTCGAGGAAGACACCGTCGGCGGTGATCTTGCCGAGGGCCTGACGGTCGGCCGAGCACGACACCGCGATCGCCACCGGACACGACGCGCCGTGGCGGGGCAGACGGACCACCCGCACGTCGTGGCAGAAGTACTTGCCGCCGAATTGCGCTCCGATGCCGAAGGACTGGGTGAGTTTGACGACCTCGTCCTCGAGCTCGAGGTCACGGAATCCGTGCGCCGACATCGAGCCCTCCGTGGGCAGGTTGTCGAGATAGTGCGCCGACGCGTATTTGGCGGTCTTGAGCGCGAATTCGGCTGACGTGCCACCGATCACGACGGCCAGGTGATACGGCGGGCAGGCCGCGGTGCCCAGCGAGCGGATCTTCTCGTCGAGGAACTTCAGGATGCTCTTCGGGTTCAGGATCGCCTTGGTCTCCTGGAACAGGAACGACTTGTTGGCGCTGCCACCGCCCTTGGCCATGAACAGGAACTTGTACTCCGGACCCTTGGGTCCCTGCTCGGTCGCGTAGATCTCGACCTGCGCGGGCAGATTGGAGCCGGTGTTCTTCTCCTCGTAGGTCGTCAGCGGGGCGAGCTGGGAGTAGCGCAGGTTGAGCTGGGTGTAGGCGTCGTAGACACCCCGGGAGATCGCCTCGGCGTCGTCGGTGCCGGTGAGGACCCCTTCGCTCTTCTTGCCCATCACGATCGCGGTGCCGGTGTCCTGGCACATCGGCAGCACGCCGCCGGCGGAGATGTTGACGTTCTTGAGCAGGTCGAGGGCGACGAACCGATCGTTGCCCGACGCCTCCGGGTCGTCGATGATCTTGCGCAGCTGTGCGAGGTGAGCCGGGCGCAGGTAGTGACTGATGTCGTGCATGGCCTCGGCGGTGAGCCTCCGGATGGCCTCCGGGTCGACCTGCAGGAAGGTCCGGCCGCCTGCGGAGAACGTGGACACACCGTCGGTGGTGATCAACCGGTACGGGGTCTCGTCGGCGCCAGTGGGGAGCAGATCGGAGTAGAGAAACTCGGGGGCTGAGGCTGGTTTACTCACGGACCGCATCGTATCGCCCACGAGAACGGCCCCACGCCAGAGGTTGACCCGGGAAGGCGCCGGGACATTCGGCCCGCTCGCTCCGCTCCCGGCGCCGGCGAGGGGCCGAATCGGGTCTCAGAGATCGATGCGGGAGTAGCCGCGGAGCTTGGCCGGCTTGTGGACGGCCTCGATGCGCCGGACGGTGCCGGACTTCGAGCGCATCACCAGCGACCGGGTCGTGGCGCCGTTGGGCCGGTAGGTGACGCCGCGCAGCATGTCGCCGTTGGTGACACCGGTGGCGCAGAAGAAGGCGTTCTCGCCGCTGACGAGGATGTCGTTGGTGAGGACCCGGTCCAGATCGTGGCCGGCGTCGATGGCCTTCTGGCGCTCTTCGTCGTTACGGGGCCACAGCTTGCCCTGGATCTCGCCGCCCATGCACTTCATCGCCACCGCGGTGATGATGCCCTCGGGCGTGCCGCCGACGCCCATCAGCATGTCGACGGTGGAGTAGTCGTCGGCGGCCGCGACCGCACCGGCGACGTCGCCGTCGGAGATGAGGCGGATCTTGGCGCCGGCCTGGCGGATCTCGCCGATGAGGTCGGCATGGCGCGGGCGGTCGAGGACGATGACCGTCAGGTCCGCGACGTCGATGCCCTTCGCCTTGGCGACCGAGTTGATGTTCCACTCGACGGACTCGTTGATGTTGATGGCGCCCTTGGCGTCGGGGCCGACGGCGATCTTGTCCATGTAGAACACGGCCGAGGGGTCGTACATGGTGCCGCGTTCGCTGACCGCGATCACCGAGATCGAGTTGGGACGCCCCTCCGCCATCAGCGTGGTGCCGTCGATCGGGTCGACCGCGACGTCGCAGTCGGGGCCCTCGCCGTTGCCGACCTCTTCGCCGTTGTAGAGCATCGGCGCCTCGTCCTTCTCGCCTTCGCCGATGACCACGACACCGCGCATCGACACCGAGGAGAGCAGTTCGCGCATCGCGTCGACCGCAGCCCCGTCACCGCCGTTCTTGTCGCCCCGGCCGACCCATCGCCCGGCCGCGAGGGCAGCCGACTCGGTCACGCGGACCAACTCCATCGCGAGGTTGCGGTCCGGGGCCTGATGGGTGCTGGCGGTCATGGGCAATCGACTCCTCTGTCCGGCGCTGATCCGTGCGCGCCGAGTGATTGTGGCGGTGGTCTCAGACACCATCCTTGCATGTCACACCGGGCATTCGGTCAGTGACCCTGCTGGTGGGATACTCGGCGCCATGGCAGACAAACCCCGCATTCTCATCAACGGCAAGGACATGTTCTGGTCGTTGGTGCCGTTGCTCGCGCTCTGTGCGCTGGTGCTGATTGCCTCGGGGAACTGCTCGATCGGGGCGTCGAAAGACGTGGCCGACAGCAAGCTGCCGCCGTTCGACGTGGTCAGCGCATTGAACGCCGATGCGAGTCAGCTCCCGTTCCCGATCCGCCGCCCGCCGACGCCTCCGGGATGGCGGCCCAACTCCGGTTCGTCGGATGCGATCGAGGGGCACCGGATCAGCACGGTGGGCTGGTTGAGCAGCGGTGGCGCCTACGTCCAGCTCAGCCAGACCGATGCGCCGGAGGACGTGTTCGTGCCGTACCTCGGTGGCAGCCGGGGTGATTTCGGCGACATCGCCGGCACCGGTACCCGGCAGTCGGGCGGACGCCAGTGGGTGACCTACGAGACGGCGGAGGGCAAGAAATTCTGGATCACCGATCTCGGCGACGTACGCATCGCGGTGCTGTCGCGGGGCAGCGATGCCGACATCGAGACGATCGCGTCGTCGGTGGTCGCGCAGGAGCCGCTGCGAGTGGGGTAGCGCACTACTCGTGAGAACTCGGACCGCAGTTCCTAGCGTCGTCTCCAGGAGGCGCTCATGGATGGGGGAACCGGGTTCGGCCCGCACGTCGCGTGGGCGCGACTCGTGCTGGTCGCGGTTCTGGTACCGCTGGTCGTGACCGGTCCGGTGCCGCGCGCCGACGCACTCGTCACGCCCGCTGCCGGGGTCGCGGTGACAACACGGGCCCCGGGCGTCGTCGGGCCGGTGTCCGGACCCGCTGTGGGGCGGCCGCTGTCCTCCCCGACGAGAGGTGGGGAGGATCGTCGGCCGGCCCTCGTGCCCGCGGGTGCGCGACCGACTGCCGACGCTGCTCGCGCCAGCGCCCTCGACCACGAGTTGCTCGCGCGGTTCGACTGATCAGTCGTCGTCCTCGTCGTCGGAATCGGCGCTCTTCTCGGAGATGACCGCCTCGATGCGTTCCCGGGCTCCCCGCAGGTGCTCCTCGCAGCGCGTGGCGAGGGCCTCGCCCCGTTCCCACAGTGCCAGCGAAGCGTCGAGATCGAGCCCGCCGTGCTCGAGCGTGGTGACGATCTCGGCGAGCTCGTCCCGTGCTTCTTCGTACCCGAGTTCCTCGATCGGGGTGAATGTCTCGTCGGTGCTCACGCGTCTCCTCCGTCTTTCTGCGCCTTCGTCGGTCCGGTCGCGCCGCTCGTACGGGATCGTGCGCGGGAGCGTCGTGGGGCCGGTCCGTCGACCCGGGCGGTCGCGGCGCCGTCGGCGACCCGGATGCGCAGCGGCGCACCCGGTGGCAGGTCGTCGAGGCTGCCGACCACGTGCGGTGGGTCGGTGTCGGTGCGCTGGACCACCGCATAACCGCGTGCCAGGGTCTGGGCGGGACCGAGGGTCGACAGTCGGGCAGCGAGGTGGTCGGCGCGTCGGTCCTCGGAATCGATGTGCCGCAACACATCCCGACGCAGCACGCGGACCAGTTCGGCCACCCGGGCGGCTTCGGAGTCCACCAGCACCCCGGGGCGAGCCAGCACCGGACGGGCCCGGAAGGACGCCACGACGCCGGACTCCCGACGCACCCAGTTGCGCAGCGCCTGCGCACTGCGGCGACGCAGGTCGGCGATCCCGGCGAGTTCGGCCTCGACATCGGGGACCACTCGTTTGGCGGCATCCGTCGGCGTCGCCGCCCGCAGATCCGCGACGAAATCGAGCAGCGGATTGTCCGGCTCGTGCCCGATCGCGCTGACCACCGGCGTCCGGCACCGCGAGACCGCGCGCAACAACGCCTCGTCGGAGAAGGGGAGCAGGTCTTCGACGCTGCCCCCGCCGCGCGCGATGATGATGACCTCGACGTCGGGGCTCGCGTCGAGTTCGGCGAGATGGGTGAGGATGCGGGCGACGGCCGTCGGGCCCTGCACCGGCGCCTCCCGGATGTCGAAACGTACATCCGACCAGCGCGCCGTGGCCACGCTCACCACATCGTGCTGCGCGGCGCTCGCACGACCGCTGATCAGGCCGATGGCCCTTGGCAGGAACGGCAACGGTCGCTTGAGGCGCGCGTCGAAGAGTCCCTCGGCGGCCATGAGCTGACGCAGTCGTTCGATGCGCAGCAGCAGCTCGCCGATGCCCACCGCCCGGATCTCGCTGACCCGCAGGGACACCGTGCCGCGGCCGGTGTAGTAACTGGGCCGGCCCAAGACCACCACGGAACTGCCGTCGGTCAACGGAACCTCGGTGCGCGCCAGCAGATCCGGGCTGCACGTCACCGAGATCGAGATGTCCGCGGCGGGATCGCGCAGGGTGAGGAACGCGGTCCGAGTCCCCGGCCGCCGACTGATCTGGGTGACCTGACCCTCCACCCAGATCTGTCCGAGCCGGTGTATCCAGTCGGCGATCTTGGTGTTGACCGTCCGGACCGGCCACGGATGCTCGGCCGAGTTCGGCGAGGAGGAACGTCGCGGTGTGTCGCTCGTGTCGGACCCGGTCACGCTTCGGTGGAGCGCTTGTTCTGCGCGGCGATCCGGTTCTCCAGCATCGTCACGAACGGCGCGCGGTTGCGGGCGGCCTTCTCGTAGTCGACGAGGGCGATCAGGTCCTCGATGGCGACCGAGCGGAGCCGGGCGCGCAGTTGCGCGAGTGTCAGGGTGTCGTAGTCGATGAGTTCGACGATCTCGGGCCCCGAGCCGTCGGAGGCACCCACCGCCTCGGTGCCCGGTACCTCGGCCGCGACGACTTCGTCGGGGGTCGAACTGTACAGCGCGAAACGTCCGGCGTCGGCCCGCGGCGGCGCGGCGAGATCGGCGTCGGTGGCCGCCTCCTCGACCTCCTCGTCGATGGTGGTCGGCGCGGGGGTCTTCGGTGCCAGGGCCTTGGCTGCTGCGGGCTCGGGCGCAGCGGGCTCGGGTGTCGGTGCCGGCGCGGCGGGAGCGGGCGTCGAGTCCGGCTCGGGGGTCGTCGCCTCGTCCTCGTCGAAGCGCGCCCACTCGGGCTGTTCGTCGGGCCGGTCGAAGAACATCTCCAGGGCGGCATCGCCCTTGATGGCCAGTTCGGCGATGTTCTGCTGCGCCCGCATGCCGGCCTGCAGTGTCTGGCTGACCGCGGTCATCGGCAACGTGATCAGCAGCGCCGGGAGCTTCCGCGTCTCCTCGAGAGCGGTGACGATCAGACCTGCGGCTATCCGGGCCGGGTATGGTGCGCGATCCATGCCAACACTCTGCCATCACGAGCAACGCCGCGTAACCCGTACCCTGGGAAGCATGTCTGAGACGAAGCGTGTCCTGCTCGCCGAACCCCGCGGCTACTGCGCTGGTGTCGACCGTGCGGTGGAGACGGTCGAGCGTGCCCTCGACAAGCACGGCGCTCCCGTCTATGTGCGCAAGGAGATCGTGCACAACCGGCACGTCGTGGAGACCCTCGCCGAACGCGGTGCGATCTTCGTGGGTGAGACCGACGAGGTGCCCGAGGGCGCGATCGTCGTCTTCTCCGCGCACGGGGTCTCCCCGCTGGTCCACCAGACCGCCGCCGAGCGCAACCTGCGGACCATCGACGCGACCTGTCCGCTGGTCACCAAGGTCCACCAGGAGGCCAAGCGGTTCGCGCGCGACGACTACGACATCCTGCTGATCGGCCACGAGGGTCACGAGGAGGTCGAGGGCACGGCCGGTGAGGCCCCCCAGCACATCCAGTTGGTCGACGGCCCCGACAGTGTGGACTCGGTCACGGTGCGCGACGAGTCCAAGCTCGTCTGGCTGTCGCAGACGACCCTGTCGGTGGACGAGACCATGGAGACGGTCCGGCGCCTGCGGGAGAAGTTCCCGCTGCTCAACGACCCGCCCAGCGACGACATCTGCTACGCCACCCAGAACCGTCAGGTGGCGGTGAAGGCGATGGCGCCCGAGTGCGACCTGGTGATCGTCGTCGGCTCGCAGAACTCCTCGAACTCGGTGCGGCTCGTGGAAGTCGCGCTGCAGGCGGGCGCGAGGGCCGGCCACCTGGTGGACTACGCCCGTGAGATCGACGAGTCGTGGCTCGAAGGTGTCCGCACCGTCGGTGTCACCTCCGGCGCCTCGGTGCCCGAGGTGCTGGTCCGCGGTGTCCTCGACTATCTCGCCGAGCGGGGCTACGGCACGGTTGAGACGGTCAACACGGCCAACGAGACGCTCACCTTCGCGCTGCCGCGCGAGTTGCGCCCGGCACGTACGTAGAGCGGACGTCGACGCCACCGGCGTTGCGCGTGTCGCGGCGAGGTCAGAACTCGTCCGGGTCGAGCTTGCGCACCCGCCGATGAGGTAGAGCGATCGCCAGGACGGCCGCGATGACGATCGCTGCGCCCGCGCTCCCGATGATCGCCACGTTGCGGGCGCTGTGATCGGGCGGCCGCGCCACCGGCGGGGCGGCGATCGGCGCCGACGCACGGTCCGGCTGCTGATCGGCGGGCAACTCGGCGGTGAGGGCGGCGACCGGGTCGACGACGCCGTGCCCGATCCGCTGGTCGCGTCCGGTACCCGGCGAGTGGGCGGTCTCGATGATGCGGTCCATCACCTCGCGCGCCGACAGCTCGGGAAAACGCGACCGGATCAATGCGGCCGTGCCCGCGACGTACGGCGCGGCGAAACTGGTGCCGATCAGGGGAACCGGCCCGGCGTCGCTCTCCTGCGCCGACGCCAACCGTCGCGAACCGCGGCGGCTGTCCAGGCTCACGATCTCGGTCCCCGGGGCCGCGACGCTCACCCATGGCCCGTGCAGGCTGAAGTCGCTGGGAGCGCCGGTGTCGGCGTCCACGGAGCCCACGGTCAGGACGTACGGCGAGTACCACGCGGGGCTGGCGATGGTGGAGACCGACCGCCACCCGTCCGGATCGTCGGCGGCGGGGGACGGATTCTGGTTCTGGCAGGCGCCGTCGCGGGTCAGGTTGCCGGCCGCCACGACCACCACCACGTCGCGGTCGTAGGCGTGCCGGATGGCCGCGCCGAGCGCGCGATCGTCGACCGATTCCGACGCGGGAGCGCACGCCACCTCGGAGATGTTGATGACGGTGGCGCGCAGGTCGACCGCACGCACGATCGCATGTGCCAGGGTCCGGATCGATCCGTACCCCGACCCGACCACCGGCGCGCCGTCGTCCCGGGCGCGATCGTCCTTCTTCTGGAACGCGCTGCTCGACTGGCGGATGGCGATGATCGACGCCGCGGGCGCCACGCCGGCGAACGCGTCGGAGGCGCTGGGCCGGGCGGCGATGATGCCGGCCACCAGGGTGCCATGGGCGTCGCAGTCGTCGAGCCCGCTGCCGCCCGAGACATAGTCGCCACCGGCGACCACACGGCCGAGCCGCGGATGCGGTGTCACCCCGGTGTCGATGACCGCGACCCGTTGACCCTGCCCCCGGCTGAACCGCCAGGCTTCGGGGAGGTTCATCATCGACTGTGCCGCAGTCGGTTTCGACACGTTTCGAGTCAGTTCCGCGGTATTGCACAGATGCCGCTGCTCGGTCGGTTCCGGCGGTGCGACAGGAGCCGACCGGATCAGGGCGCCGGGATCGATGCGCGGCGGGGTCACCGCCGCGGCCGGCGACGCCGACGCCGCGATCAGCGCTGCGACCAGAGCCGACCCGAACATCCCGGCGCTGCGGATGCGCATGTCGCGCATCAGATCTCGCGGACCATACGATACAGATCGAGCAACCAGAGCAGCAGCGGCACGATGAGCGCGACGAGGATGTACTCGCCGATCTCCGCCCAGCGGCGCATCACGGGGGAGAAGTCCTGGTTCGGCGCGACGACACCGAAGACGAACGCGGCGATCACGACGAGGACGCCGAGCGCGAAACCGATGACCGGCCACCGGTCGTCGCCGAAGGCGAGCCCGGTGATCAGCGTGACCACGACGAGCGAACCGCCGACGATGAGGATCCCGGCCTGGAACAGATCGCTGTGGGACCGGCCTCGCAGGCACAGGACGACGCCGATGATCGCGGCGTACACGGCGTTGCGCCATTCGAATCCGGCGAGCGGGGATGCGGTGAGGACCGCCGCGATCGCGGTGATGACGGTCAGGCCGCCGACGATCCCGGTCAGATAAGCGTTGGCCAGATAAGAACGACGTTCCAGCGCATCGGCTTTCGGCAGCGCGGTCGCGCCGATCGCCCCGATGCCCTCGATGGCCGGGCGCGGTTCGATGTCCTTGACGTCGATGGCGGCGCCGGCCGTCGGGACCGGGGGCAACGGGAGTTTGGCGAGCAGGATGGTGGTGCGGGGCGCGAGTCCGATCAGGAGGAGGCCGACCGCGGCGATGACGGCGGCGACATCGGGCACCGGTGCATCGATGAGGAGCCGGGCCCCGGAGCCGGCCGCACCGAGCAGGGCGGCGCTGGTCACGGCGCTGTGCGCAGTCGCGCCGACGGCGGTCATGCGGTAGCTGACGACCGCGGCGACGAGTGTGAACGCGAAGCCCAGGGTCAGGTGGGCGGCCCCGAACGATCCGGGCGTGAGGATCATCCCGGTGACCAATGCCATGGGTGCCGCGCACAGCGACAGGACGGTCGAGGTCTGCTCGTCGCGGTAGTACCGGGACACGATCGTCGAGGCCGTGACGAAGCCGACGACCGCCAGGCCCGACAGGCCGGCGAACCACAGGGCGCCGGTGTCGGACCGGATCGCGGCCAGCGATGTCGCCGCCGCGACCGCGGCGACGAGAGCGAGTGCGTAACCGACGCGGCGAGCGGCGGCTGCGGTCCAGTCGACGAACTGGGATTCGTTGAGTCGGGCGACGGCGTCGACCACGTCGTCGAACAGCACCGGGGACTCCCCGGTGCGCGTCGAGGTCAGCAGGAGCAGGTCGCCGTCGCGGATGCCCGACTCCGACAGCGACCGGTGCAGCGGGAGCGGTTCCTGCCCGACGAGGGCGAGCGTCCATTTGTTCTGACGGTCGTGCGGGCGTCCGGGATTGCGCGCGTCCGCGTCGGGATCGTCGGGGTCCGACCGTGCGGGATTGCGCGATTCGATCTGGGCGACCAGATCACCGATGAGTCCCGCGACGGGGATGCCGGCGGGGAGTCCGACGTCGAGCTGGGTGTTGCCGCCCAGTACCGACACCCGTACGAGTTGGGGCTCGACGGCCGCCTCACTCCGCCGACGGTCCCCGGTGTCCGCGTCGGCGGCGCTGGTCGGGTACCCCGGTGCGAATCCGTCCACAGACGACATCAGGTCAATCCTCCCCCTGGGTTCAGCAGCTAACATAACCAACCTCAGCGGGTTCGACCGCCCGGGGATACACAGCGCGACATGTCAGGGGGGACGTGTGGTCACGACGACCGAGGGTTTTGTGCGTCGGCCGCGCATCACACCGCCACGCACACCCGGCGGCGAGGTCAACATCCAGGCGCCACCGGATGTACCGCGGGTGGTGCCGGGCAATCTCCTGATGAGGCTGCTGCCGGTGGTGATGGTCGTCGCGGTGGTCGGCATGGTGTCGCTGATGGTCGTCACCGGCGGACGCAACATCCTGTCCAACCCGCTGTTCATGATGTTCCCGCTGATGATGCTGATGTCGATGTTCGGCATGTTCGCCGCGGGCGGGCGCGGCGGCGGCAAACGCGCCGGTGAACTCAACGAGGAGCGCAAGGATTACTTCCGCTACCTGGGCCAGCTGCGCAGTCAGGTCTTCGAGACGGTCGACAACCAGCGTGCGGCGCGCACCTGGAGTCACCCGGATCCGCGTGCGCTGCTCGACGTGATCGGCAGCAGGCGGATGTGGGAACGCCGCCCGAGCGACGCCGACTTCGCCCATGTGCGGGTGGGTGTGGGCGTCCAGCGCCTGGCCACCCGGCTCATGCCGCCGGAGACCGGGCCCCTCGAGGACATCGAGCCGGTGTCGATGGTGGCCCTGCGCCGGTTCGTGCGCACGCATTCCGCGGTGTACCGCCTGCCGACCTCGATCTCGTTGCGCGGCTTCCCCGCCGTCAACATCGAGGGCGCCCGGCAGGAGACCCGTGAACTCATCCGGTCGATGATCGTGGAGCTGTGCGCTTTTCACGGTCCCGATCACCTGCACATCGGCATCGTCACCGGTGATCCCGCGGGGGAGGCCTGGGACTGGGCGAAATGGCTTCCGCACGTGGGACATCCGACGCTGCGAGACGGTGTCGGCGCGATGCGGATGATCTATCCGACGCTGGCGGACCTGGAGAACTCGATGGCCGCCGACCTTCTCGAGCGCGGCCGGTTCAGCCGGTCGGCGCCGCCGAACGCCCATCGCGCACACCTCGTGGTGATCATCGACGACGGGTACGTCGCCGGCGACGAACGGATCATCAACGACGCGGGCATGGAGGGGGTCACGATCCTCGACCTGACGGCACCGCCGGACGGTCTCGCGGTGCGGCGCGGACTGCAACTCGTCGTCCGCGGCGGCAAGGTCTCGGCGCGCAGCGCGGCCGGTGTCGAGGAGTTCGCCGACATGGACTCCCTCACGATTCCCGAGGCCGAGGCGATCGCCCGCCGCATGGCGCGTTACCGGCTGGCCACCGCGGCGACGCTGGCCCACCTCGAGTCGGAGGCGACCTCGGCCGACCCCGGCCTGCCCGCGCTGCTGGGCATCGACGACGCGGCGCGGTTCGATCCCGCCACCGCCTGGCGTGGCCGCACCGGCCGGGAGCGCCTGCGCGTGCCGATCGGTTACACGCCGACCGGCGCGCCCGTCGAGATCGACATCAAGGAGAGCGCGCACGGCGGCATGGGCCCGCATGGCTTGTGCATCGGCGCCACCGGATCGGGCAAGTCGGAGTTCCTGCGCACGCTGGTGCTGGCCATGCTGGCGACCCACTCGCCGTCCGAGCTGAATCTCGTGCTCGTCGACTTCAAGGGCGGCGCGACGTTCCTCGGTCTGGAATCCGCGCCCCACGTCGCCGCGATCATCACCAACCTCGAGCAGGAACTGTCGATGGTCGACCGCATGAAGGACGCGCTCTCCGGTGAGATGAACCGGCGCCAGGAGGTGCTGCGGGCGGCGGGCAACTACGCCAACGTCGCCGACTACGAGCGTGCCCGCGCCTCCGGGGTGCGGCTCGATCCGCTGCCCGCACTGTTCATCGTCGTCGACGAGTTCTCCGAACTGCTCTCGCAGAAGCCGGATTTCGCCGAACTGTTCGTCGCGATCGGACGACTGGGCCGTTCGCTGCACATCCACCTGCTTCTCGCGTCGCAACGCCTCGAAGAAGGAAAACTGCGGGGCCTGGACTCGCACCTGTCCTATCGGATCGGTCTGAAGACCTTCTCCGCCAACGAATCCCGGTCGGTTCTCGGTGTGCCCGACGCGTATCACCTGCCGAGTGTGCCGGGTTCGGCGTACCTCAAGTGCGACTCGGCCGACCCGATCCGGTTCAACACCTCCTATGTGTCGGGTGCCTACTACTCGCCGACGGTCACCGAGTCGTCCGATCCGAGCACCACGGCGCCGCTGCGACGCGGGAACCTGAAGGTGTTCACCGCGCTACCCGTGCCGTTGGACGAGGGTGCGTCGCGGTCCCTGCTCGATCAGGCCGAGAGTCTGCTCGACGAGGAGCCACCCGCCCCCGAGGTGCCCACCGACTTCGAACCGGTCTCGGCGCCGGTGCCCACGCTCATGGAGACGATCGTCGACCGCCTGGGCGGCGCCGGGCCGCCGGCGCATCGCGTGTGGCTGCCGCCGCTGGACTCCTCGCCGACCGTGGAACACCTTCTCGGTGAACGGGACTGGTCCCAACCCGCGGTTCCGGGAAACCTCACCGTCCCGATCGGTGTGGTCGACCGCCCCTACGATCAGCGACGCGACCCACTCGTCATCGACCTCGCGGGTGCCGCGGGCAACGTGGCGGTGGTCGGCGGTCCGCAGTCGGGCAAGTCGACGACGCTGCGCACGATCATCCTGTCGGCCGCCGCGTCCCACACGCCCGAGCAGGTGCAGTTCTACTGTCTCGACTTCGGCGGCGGCAGTCTGGCCGGACTCGCCGGGCTCCCACATGTCGGGTCGGTCGCCTCGCGCGGCGACATGGACGCGGTCCGACGGACGGTCGCCGAGGTCGCGGCCGTGGTCCGGTCCCGCGAGCTGCTGTTCGCCCGGCTGGGCATCGAGTCGATGCGCGACTACCGGGCCCGGCGGGCGTCGTGGTTCCGGTCCGGTGTCACCTCGTCGACAACCGACCCGCTGGCCCAGGACCGGTTCGGCGACGTGTTCCTCGTCCTCGACGGCATGAACGTGCTGCGGACGGAACTGGAATCGCTCGAGGAACAGATCACCGCGATCGTGGCCCAGGGGTTGAGTTACGGCGTGCACGTCATGGTCACCGCGTCCCGGTGGGCCGAGGTTCGCCCGGCGGTCCGCGACCTCATGGGCACCCGCATCGAGCTGCGCCTGGGTGATCCGATGGATTCCGACATGGGGCGTCGCGCCGCCGCGCTGGTCCCGCAGAACCGTCCCGGCCGCGGCCTGACCGGGCAGGAACTGCACATGCTGATCGCCCTGCCGCGCCTCGACCCGGTCAGCAGCGCCGAATCGCTGCCCGCCGGCGTCGCGCAGTCGGTGGAGAGACTGACCACCGCCTATCCGGGCCGTGCGGCGATGGCCGTGCGCAAACTGAGCACCGAGATCGACTACGCAGCGGTGCAGCGCGCGGTCGCCGACGCCGGGCTGACGCTCGCACCCAACCAGGTCGCGATCGGTGTGGGTGAGCTCGAGCTCGCACCGGTGGTCCTCGACTTCACCGCTCAGCCGCACTTCATGGCCTTCGCCGATGTCGAGCACGGCAAGACCAACCTGCTGCGGACCATCGTGACCGGCCTCGTCGCCGGCGCCTCGCCCGAGCAGGTCAGGATCGTCTTCGTCGACTACCGCCGCACCATGCTGGGGATCATCGACGGCGACCATCTGGCCGGGTATGCGAGTTCGCCCGACCGCGCGGCGTCGATGATGACGGAGCTGGCGGCCTACCTGAAGAACCGGATGCCGCCCGAGGACGTCACCGTTCAGCAGCTGCGGGACCGTACCTGGCTCGAGGGCCAGCCGGAGGTGTACGTCGTGGTCGACGACTACGACATGGTGGTGACGTCGACGGGCAATCCGATGCTGCCGATCATCGAACTGGCCTCGCACGCCCGCGACATCGGACTGCACGTGGTGCTCGCCCGACGCTCCGGCGGTCTGGGACGGGCCATGTTCGACCCGCTGATCGCACGCCTCAAGGATCTGTCGTCGGACATCCTGTTGATGAGTGGCGACCGTGACGAGGGATTCATCACCGGGCGGTCACGACTGCAGTCGCTGGTACCCGGCCGCGGCGAACTCGTGTCGCGCATCCGGCCTCAGGAGATGATCCAGGTCGCTCATCTCCCGGTCGGCGACTAGGACGGATTCGACGATGACGGGAGCGGGTGGGGCGCCGGGATCGGACGTGGGACCCGCGCACCGGTCAGGACCGCGGGACCCCCGCCCGGCCGTCGTCGACCTCGCGTTCGGGTCGCCACTGATCTGGGAGCCGGCGGGCGGTCTGCGCCGGGTGGACCGCGACGTGCGGATGTTGCTCGAGTCGGTGGATCACATGAGCGTCGTGGTCGACGGCCGGCGTGACCACCTGCGGCAGGCGTGGCGACGGGTCTTCGCCGACCTCGGCCTGCCCGCGGGCCGGCCGCTGGTCGTCGGGCACCCGAGTACCTGGGGACCGCGTCGCGTGTCGACTCTCGCGGACCTCGGCGACGCGGGCGCACCGGTGTCGTTGCTGCCGCGGGCGGTTCTCGTCGCCCGCAGTCACGCCGACCTCACCGTGCAGCGCTGCGCCGTCGTCGAGACCACCCACCTGCCGCGGCCGCCGGCCGACCCCGCCCGCCCGCAGCCGTCATGGTGGGACGTGCAGATCGTGGGCCGGGGTCCCGACGGCTGGGCCGTCGAACGCTCCGGGATCCTCCGTCCCGGGGCCGATCATCCGTCCACCCCGGTCGACGGCGAGGGGATCCACGTCATCGACGACTCGGTCGAGGCCGTGTTCGTCGACGGGGAGGCCCCTGATGAGGTGTCCGCGGCGATCGACGTCATCTCCGCGCACGCGGTCGCGGGACGCGTCGTCGCCGTCGACCGCGGTCTTCTCGTCCGGCTCGGGCACCGCACCGGCGGCGCCGCGGACGACGCGGTGGACCTCGGGCGCGACCCTCGCCCGCCGGACTCGCCGCCGGTCGGCGGCACGAGACGGCGGTCGCGTTCACTGCTCGCCGCCGCGGTCGTGGCGGTCCTCGTCGTGAGCGGAGCGGTCGGGGTGGGGCTCTGGCAGCGCGAACCAGCGTCGGGTGCGTCGTCGGCGGATGTCCGCCTCGGGCGCGCGACGCTCACGGTGCCGGGGGACTGGCGCCAGGCCGACCAGGACACCCCGAGCGATGCGGCCGACGACCCGTCGACCACCCGCGCGGTGTTCGTCGACCCCGACGACGGTCGGCGCATCATCGCCGTGCTCACCGAGGTGCGCGAGGGTTCCACCCTGGCTTCGGTGGCCGGTAGCCTGCGCAACCGGATCGAGCAGCGCGGTGACGACGTCGTCACCGAGTTCTCCGCCACCACCCGCTTCGCCGGCCGCGACGTCATCGGCTACCGCGAGGCACCGGCGTCGGGTGGCGCGATCCGCTGGTACGTCGTCGTCGACGACGGCCTGCAGGTCTCGATCGGCTGCCAGGCGGGTACCGCGGCCGAGCCGGCCGAGACCGAATGCGCGGAGGCGGTCCGGTCGGTCCGGGTGTCGCCGTCATAGGACAGGCCGGCGCCGTTTTGAATCTGGCCGGAGGCCGGTGCCGTTTTGACCCTGGTCGGAGGCCGGTGCCGTTTTGACCCTGACCAGCACGGTCGCGTAGCCTGGATCGCTGGTGCTCGGCACCTGGTGCGCACGTGTGTGTCCAGGTCAGCGGAGGCCCGGGTCCCCACTGGTCGCCGGGAACAACCTCTGCCGTGCACCCGACCAGCACCCACAAGACAAGAGTTGAGGACAACTGTGCCTACCTACACCCCGAAGGCCGGTGACATCACGCGTACGTGGCATGTCATCGACGCCGAGAACGTGGTGCTCGGCCGGCTGGCCGTGCAGGTCGCGAATCTGCTCCGCGGCAAGCACAAGCCGACCTACGCCCCGCACATGGACGGCGGCGACTTCGTCGTCATCATCAATGCGGAGAAGGTCGCGCTGACCAGCAACAAGGCCGATCGCAAGCTGAACTACACGCACTCGGGGCATCCCGGTGGCCTGAAGTCCCGCACCACGACCGAGCTGCTCGCCACCTACCCCGAGCGCGTCATCGAGAAGGCCGTCAAGGGCATGCTGCCGTCGACCAAGCTCGGCCGCGCCATGGCGTCGAAGCTGAAGGTCTACGCCGGCCCGAATCATCCGCACGCGGCCCAGCGCCCCGTCCCCTTCGAGATCAAGCAGGTGGCCCAGTGAGCAACGAGAACATCAACGAGGCCGTCGAGGCCGTCGAAGAGGCCGCTGTCGCCGAGGCTGCTGTCGAGGTCGTGGAGGCCGTCGAGGTCGCCGCTGACGACTACGAGACCGCCGCTGCCGAAGACGTCCGCGAGCCGATCGTCATCGATCGTCCGATCCAGACCGTCGGCCGTCGTAAGGAAGCCGTCGTCCGCGTCCGGATGATGCCGGGCGCCGGTGGGTTCACCCTCAACGGTCGCTCGCTGGAGGAGTACTTCCCCAACAAGGTGCACCAGCAGCTCATCAAGGCGCCGCTGGTCCTCGTCGAGCGCACCGAGTCGTTCGACATCTTCGCCAAGCTCGTCGGCGGCGGCCCCTCGGGCCAGGCCGGCGCGCTGCGTCTCGCCATCGCCCGCGCACTCATCGAGGTCACCCCGGATGATCGTCCCGCCCTGAAGAAGGCCGGCTACCTCACCCGTGACCCGCGTGCGGTCGAGCGCAAGAAGTACGGCCTCAAGAAGGCCCGCAAGGCGTCGCAGTACTCCAAGCGCTGATCTTGGCACGCCTTTTCGGAACCGACGGCGTCCGAGGCCTGGCCAACGCGGAGCTCACTCCCGAGCTCGCGTTGCGCCTGGCCTCGGCCGCCGCGGTCGTTTTCGCAGAGAGTTCCGCGACCGAGTCGCACCGTCGTCCGCGTGCGGTGGTCGGACGTGATCCGCGCGCATCCGGCGAGATGCTGGAGGCAGCGGTGTGTGCGGGGCTCGCCGCCACCGGAGTCGACGCCGTCTGTGTCGGCACGGTGCCGACCCCGGCGGTCGCCTTCCTGACCGCGGACTATCACGCCGACTTCGGGGTGATGATCTCCGCGTCGCACAATCCCATGCCCGACAACGGGATCAAATTCTTCTCCGCCGGCGGGCACAAGCTCGACGACGACGTCGAGGACCGCATCGAGGCGGCGATGGATGACGACATCATCCGTCCGATCGGTGCCGCGGTCGGACGCATCGTCGCGGCGCCCGATGCCGGCGATCGCTATCGGCATCACCTCGCCCAGGCCATCGACACCCGGCTGGACGGGCTGACCGTGGTCGTCGACTGCGCGCACGGCGCGGCGTCGGAGCTCGCGCCGCAGGCCTATGCCGACGCCGGGGCGACCGTCATCGCCATCCACGCCGAGCCGGACGGCCTGAACATCAACGCCGACTGCGGGTCCACACACATGGACAAATTGCAGGCGGCCGTGCTCGAGCACGGAGCCGACCTCGGACTGGCTCACGACGGGGACGCAGACCGTTGTCTCGCAGTCGATTCCACCGGTCAGATCGTCGACGGCGACGCCATCATGGCGGTGCTCGCGACGTCCCTGAAGGATCAGGGCAAGCTCCGCGAAGATGTGCTCGTGGCCACGGTGATGAGCAATCTCGGCCTCCACATCGCGATGCTCGAGGCCGGGATCACCGTGCACACCACCGGGGTCGGGGATCGGTATGTCCTCGAGGAGCTGCGCCGAGGCGGTTATTCGATCGGCGGTGAACAGTCGGGTCACATCGTCGTCCCTGGTTCGGGTACGACGGGTGACGGAATCCTGACCGGGCTCATGCTGATGGCGCGGATGGCCTCCACCTCCGCCCGGCTCGCCGACCTGGCGGGCATCGTCACCGTGCTGCCCCAGGAACTGATCAACGTGCGCGTCGCCGACAAGCACGCGGTGTCGCAGTCGCAGGCGGTCCGCGAGGCCGTCGCGGCCGCCGAGGCCGAACTGGGCGAGACCGGCCGAGTCCTGTTGCGGCCGTCGGGAACCGAGCAACTGGTTCGCGTGATGGTGGAGGCCGCGACCGCCGATCAGGCGTTGTCGGTGGCCGGTCGGCTTGCCGATGTCGTCCAGGGAGCCGGGGCGTGACCGGTCCGACGCCGCGGGCAGTCTTGTTCGACTTCTCCGGCACCCTGTTCCGCTTCGAGGCCCGCGACGAGTGGTTCGCCGACCTGCGTGACGACACCGGCGCCGAGTTCGACCGCGACCGCCAGGCGGACATCATCCGGCGCATGGTCGCACCCGTCGGCCTGCCGGACGGCATCGTCGGGGACGATCGGCATGCCTGGGAGTCCCGGGATCTCGATCCGGCGTTGCATCGCACCGGGTACCTGGCGTTATTGCGCGCAGCCGGCATGAGCAATGCCGACCATGCGAACGCGCTCTACAACCGAGTGCTCGATCCGTCTTCCTGGGTCCCGTTCGCCGACACCGTCGCGGTGTTGCAGAAGCTCAGCGCCGCACAGGTTCCGGTCGGGATCGTCAGCAACATCGCCTTCGACCTGCGCAAGGTCCTGGCCTTGCAGGGCGTCGAGGATCTCGTGGCCGCATTCGCGCTGTCGTACGAGGTGGGGGCGATCAAACCCGACCCCCGGATCTTCCAGGCCGCCCTCGACCCGCTGGGCGTACCGGCGGACGAGGTGCTGATGGTCGGGGACAGCGAGACCGCCGACGGCGGAGCCCGCGCCCTCGGATGTTCTTTCGCGCTGGTGCACGACGTCCCGGCCGCCGAGCGGCCCACCGCTCTGCTCGATGCCGTGACCTCCCACGGCATCCGATTCCGCGACTGAGTCGAACCCGAGCCCGGCCCGGGTGCCCTGCTCGCGCACCTCTGCCCGGGCGCCGTCGACAGGGCGCACTGGCGGCGCGGGCGGGGGTGGGCGACAATTCCCTGCGGGTTCGGCGCTCGGATGGAACCGTCGAGCGCCGCTGTGCGTCCTAGTGTGCAGGACGCGGGTTCGCGCCCGGACGGAGCCGGCGCTCCGGTCGAGCACGTCGGGAAGGGGGCGGCATGAGCGTCAGCGGGGGAGACGATGGGTCGCGCCGTGTCTCCATGGACACCGCCCAGGTGACCGCGGTGTCGGCGTACTACCGCAGGTCAGCCCTGGTGTTGTCGGCAGTCGCCGACGACCTGGCCACCCACGACTTCGGGGCCTGGGCGCGTGACTCCGGCACATCGGGTCAGGACTCCGTCACGTTCGGTCCGTCGGCCGCGGTGTACGCCCGGATGAGTTCGACCCTGACACGCCGCTTGCGGGTGCAGGCCGCGGCCGCCGCGGCGCTGGCCGGCTCGCTACGCAACAGTGCGCTGGCGATGGCCGACGGGGACGTCGATGCGGCGGTCGAGATCGCGCGAGCACTGCCCGCCGCGGGAACGGACGTCCGGTGAGGCGCGGCGCGGACTCGCTGTCGGTGCTGAAGTCCGACGCCCGGGACGGGGTCGAGGCCCTGATCGAGCTTCTGTCGGCCGGGCGCCTGATGGGGGTCGGCGCTCCCGACGACGCCACCATCCGCAACGGACTCCGCGTCGTCGACGGGTTCGACATCGCGGCCCTGTCCGCGGACAGTCACGTACTGCAGTCGGCGCACCGCGCCGTGTCCGAACAGCTCCACCACCTCCCCGAACAACGGGTCCGCCTCGACGACGGCTGGAACAGTGAGTCCGCGGCGGTGGCAATCGCCACGGTCATCGATCACCAGCGTCGTGCGGAGTCGGACCTGCACATCCTGCGTACCCTCACCGAAGCCACCTCGGCCGCGGCGTCGGGTATCGACCGGCTGCTGCGCACCTTCTATCTGACCCTTGCCCGGTTGACGGCACCGACCGCTGCCGGGGTGCCGCCCGCCGAGCTGCCGCGGGCGGTGCTCACCGGCCGGGTGCCGATGGGGGTGGCGATCGAGGACATCTCGTCGAGGCTCGCCCTGTTCACCACGTCGCTGGAGACCACGACCCGGGGCGTCGCCGGGATCCTCGACCTCCTGAACCGATCCGTCGACGGCATCGACGACGAGGCGTATCCGGTGGATGCCGAGAGCCCGCGCGATCCGCCGGTGCCCCCGGCGGGCCGGCCGGCCGTGGCGGTCACCGGGCCGCCGCCCGCCGCGCCCGCATCCGCCGCCCACGCCTGGCTCGCCGAATCGACCACCACCGCCCCGGCCACCACCGCCGCGCCCACCGATGACTCGACCACCGACGGCTCGTCGCGGGAGATCGGGGCCGCCACCGCGGCCGCCGTGTCCGGGTCTGCGGTATCGACTCCGCCACCCGAACCTGTCGAGGCCGCACGCGTCCACCGCGAACCCGACGACAGCGTCGACATCCCGTTCCGGCTGGGTGGCGCCGAGGGACACGAGCCGCCTGGGGCGCCGGCCGCCGAGGGGGCGACCGGTGCGAGCGCGGTGACCATCGACAACCGAGATGCAGAACGGGCGTCGTCTGAACCGGTTGTCTCGGAACCTGCTGCGTCGGAACCTGCTGCATCGGAATCGGATTCACCGAGCACGGAGGCGCCGGTCTCTGATTCTGTCGCGCCGGATTCGGGGTCGACTCCCGCGGCCCCGGCGGACAGGTCGTCGGGAGATCTCGCATTGGCAGGTGACCAGTGAATCTCGCCGACCAGATCGAGGCACTGGCCCGCTCCAGCACCGCGGGCGTCGCGGAGGCATCACACCTGTTCTCCGCGCGACAGCGGGATCTCGAACTCGCGATGGACGACCACCGTCGTCGCGCTGTGCGGTCGGAGACACAGCGGCTGCGCGACGACCTCGAGAGCGCCGCCGACGCCGCCGACGCCACCCCGGGCATCATGTTGCCGGCCGACGTGGCCGACGCCAGTCCCCATCTGCCGCCGCCGAACACATAGGCTGTCTGCTGTGCCAGGCAAGAAGCAGCAGAAGCCGACGCAGTCGCCCGCGAAGCTGATGTCCGCGCTCGCCCGACGCGGCCCTCATCGCGTGTTGCGCGGCGACCTCGGGATCGTCGGGACGCCGGGTGTCGTGTTCACGCCCGCCGAGGGCGAACGACTCCCGGCCGTCGCATTCGGCCACGGGTGGATGACGTCGGTCGAGCGATACCGCGACCTGTGTCATCACCTCGCGTCGTGGGGGATCGTCGTCGCCGTCCCCGCGGGTCAGCGCGGCCTGCTGGTGTCCGACGACGCGATGGCCGCCCAGTTGCGCTCGGCACTGTCGATCGTGACCCGGGTCCCGCTCGGTTTCGGCGAGATCACCGTCGACCCGCGCAAGATCGGGTTCGCCGGCCACGGCTTCGGAGCGGCCGCCGCGGTGCTGGCCGCGTCGGAGGGCGTGCTGCACGGCCAGCCGCAACCGCAGGCCCGGGGAGTGGTCGCGCTGTTCCCGGCGCCGACGACCTCCTCGCTGCTGCCCGCGGCCCGGCGGGTGAGTGCTCCGGGACTCATCGTGTCGGCGATCGGCGAACTCGACACCATCGACGGCAACGCGCTTCCGCTGGCGCAGTCGTACGGATCGGAGTCGACGGCCGACCCCCGGCCCGCCGCGGTGCTGCGTACCCCGCCGGGCGCCACTTCGCGCGGACTGGTCGAGCACCGGTCCATCACATCCCTGCTCGGCGGCAACGGCGCCGACAAGAAGACCCACACCGCGGTACGTGCCCTGACCACCGGGTTCCTGCTGCACACTCTCGACGACGACAGCCGGTACGAGGCCTTCGCCGACGCCGACACCGTCCTCGGGAAGGTGCCCGCGGTGGATCTCGACGACCCGCCGGAGATCCAGGACAAGATCGCCAAGTTGCTGGGCGCGAAGGAACGCAAGCGCCGCCGCGCGGCGAGCCCGGTGCCCTCCGGTGCGCCGAACGCAGTGGTGCCCGACACCATCGAGTGACGGCCGTGCCGGCGTACCCGGTCGGGGCCGGTTGTGACCCCGGCTCGGGACCCGACGCGGCGCGCTGCCACTCCCGCGTCCGCAGGTACCCTGACTAGCTATGTGTGGAATCGTGGGATACGTGGGGCGACGCGATGCCCTGGACATCGTCGTCGACGCGCTGCGACGGATGGAATACCGCGGATACGACTCGGCGGGCGTCGCGATCCTCGACGGCGAGGGAAGCACCGCCATCCAGAAGAAGGCGCTCCGACTGGAGAACCTGGAGAAGCAGATCGCCACGGTCGGCCGCGAGTCGCTGTCGGGAACCACCGGGATCGGACACACCCGCTGGGCCACGCACGGCAAGCCGACCGATCGCAACGCGCACCCGCACGCCAGTGACGACGGCAAGCTCGCCGTCGTGCACAACGGCATCATCGAGAACTACGCCGAACTGCGCGCCGAGCTCGAGGAGGACGGCGTCGAGTTCGCGTCGGAGACCGACACCGAGACCGCCGTGCATCTGGTGTCGAAGTACTACGCCCTGGGTCCGACCGCCGGCGACTTCGTGGCCAGCGCCTACGCCGCGCTGCGTCGTCTCGAGGGCGCCTTCACCCTCGTGTTCACCCACGCCGACCACGCGGACACCATCGTCGCGGCTCGGCGGTCGACACCGCTCGTGGTGGGTGTCGGCAAGGGCGAGATGTTCCTCGCGTCGGACGTGACGGCGTTCATCGAACACACCCGGGATGCAGTGGAACTCGGCCAGGACGAGGTCGTGGTGATCACCGCCGACTCGTACACGGTCAGCGACTTCGACCAGAACGTCCGGGCGGGCAAGCCATTCCACATCGACTGGGATCTGGCGGCCGCGGAGAAGGGCGGCTACGACTTCTTCATGCTCAAGGAGATCGCCGAGCAGCCGCGCGCGATCGCCGACACCCTCCTCGGGCATCTGCAGAACGGCCGCATCGTGCTCGACGAGCAGCGCCTGACCGACGATGACCTGCGTGACGTCGACAAGGTGTTCGTGGTGGCCTGTGGTACCGCCTATCACGCCGGTCTGCTCGCCAAGTACGCGATCGAGCACTGGACCCGGCTCCCCGTCGAGATCGAACTCGCCAGTGAGTTCCGGTACCGCGACCCGGTGCTCGACCGGTCGACGCTGGTCGTGGCGATCTCGCAGTCCGGTGAGACCGCCGACACGCTCGAGGCGGTCCGGCACGCGAAGGACCAGAAGGCCCGCGTCCTGGCCATCTGCAACACGAACGGTGCGCAGATCCCCCGGGAATCCGACGCGGTTCTGTACACCCACGCCGGCCCGGAGATCGGCGTCGCGTCGACCAAGTGCTTCCTCGCACAGATCGTCGCCGCCTACCTCGTGGGGCTCGCGCTGGCGCAGGCGCGGGGCACCAAGTACGCCGACGAGGTCGCTCGCGAGTTCGCGGCCATCGAGGCGATGGCCGATTCCGTCGCGCAGGTGCTGGACACGATGGAACCGGTGCGCGAACTCGCTCGCTCGCTGGCTCACCACAACACCGTGCTGTTCATCGGCCGCCATGTCGGTTATCCGGTGGCGCTCGAGGGCGCGCTCAAGCTCAAGGAACTCGCGTACATGCACGCCGAGGGCTTCGCGGCTGGCGAGCTCAAGCACGGGCCGATCGCGCTGATCGAGGACGGACTGCCGGTGATCACGGTCATGCCGTCCCCGGACGGCCGCGCGGTGCTGCACTCCAAGATGGTCAGCAACATCCGCGAGATCCAGGCCCGCGGCGCGCGCACGATCGTCATCGCCGAGCCCGACGACGTCGCCGCGCGTGCCGTCGCCGACGAGTTCATCCCGATCCCGAAGACGCCGACGCTGCTGCAGCCGCTGGTCTCGACCGTGCCGCTGCAGGTGTTCGCGGCGAGCGTTGCCCAGGCCCGTGGGTACGACGTCGACAAACCACGGAACCTGGCCAAGTCGGTGACCGTCGAATAGTCGACCGGCATGCCGATCCGGTATCTGACGGCTGACGAGGTCCGCGACGCCGAGCGGGCCTCGGGGGACCTGCTCACCGGCGGCGTCCTGATGCGCCGGGCGGCACACGGGGTCGCCCAGGTGATCGCGGCGGAGCTGAACCGGACCGGCGGTTGCTACGGACGGTCGGTCGGCGTTGTCGTCGGTGCCGGGGACAACGGCGGCGACGCGCTGTTCGCCGGCGCCGAATTGTGCCGCCGCGGAGTGCGGGTCGATGCGGTCCTGCTCGCCGCGGACAGAGCCCACTCCGCCGGCCTGGCGGCATTCCGCGCCGCCGGCGGGCGGACCGGTGAGCGCCTGCCCGATGCACTCGACGTCATCGTCGACGGCGTGGTCGGCCTCGGTGGCCGGGGTCCGTTGCGGACGAAGGCCGCCGAGATCTTCGCGGGTGTCGATTCGGAGACCGTCGTCGTGGCGGTCGATCTGCCGTCCGGGGTCGATGCCGACACCGGCGAGGTCCACGACCCGGCGGTTCGTGCCGACCTCACGGTCACCTTCGGGGTGCGGCGTCGCGCGCACCTGCTCGCCGCGCCGCAGTGCGGGCGAGTCGTCCTGGTCGACATCGGCCTCGACGACGTCCTGCCCGAGACGGGCCGAGGCGGCGCACCGACCCTCAGCTCCCTCTCCGACGACGAGATCGACTGGCCCACACCTGATCCCGGGGACGACAAGTACACCCAGGGGGTTGTCGGGATCATCGCCGGATCACATCGGTATCCCGGCGCCGCCGTCCTCGCGACCGGCGCGGCGGTGACCGCGACGTCGGGCATGACCCGATTCGTCGGGTCCGCGCACGCCGAGGTGGTGGCGCGGTGGCCGGAGGTCGTCGCGACCCCCGACCTCGCCGACGCCGGACGTGTCCAGGCGTGGGTCCTCGGCCCCGGGATGGGTACCGATGATGCGGCCGCGGCGACCCTGCGCACGGTTCTGGGCACCGACCTGCCGGTCCTCGCCGACGCCGACGCACTGACCCTCATCGCCCGCGATCCGGGGCTCGTCGACGGGCGGACGTCGCCGACCCTGCTGACACCCCATGCGGGCGAGTTCGCCCGGTTGACCGGCACCGAGCTGGGCGCCGACCGTCTCGCCGCCGTCGCCGGTCTCGCCGCGAGGTGGAGCGTGACGGTGCTGCTAAAGGGGCGCATCACGCTGGTCGCCGACCCGACGGGTCACGTCCTCGGCAACGACGCCGGGTCGTCGTGGGCTGCGACGGCCGGGGCCGGAGACGTGCTGTCGGGGATCGCCGGGGCGCTGCTCGCCGCCGGGAGATCGCCCCGGATCGCCGGTGCGGCGGCCGCGCGCGTGCACGCCCGGGCGGCCGAGCTCGCGAGTGGTGGCGCGCCGATCGGGGCGTCGGCCCTGCTGTCGGGGCTGCGTCCGGCGATCCGCGAGTTCACCACGCGGTCAGCACGAACACGAGTGGATACAGCGCCGTCAGCGCGGTGAAGGCGGTGACCGACGACAGCACGATCGCGTCGGCGACGGTGCCCGCGCGCCGCAGCGCGCCGTGCCGGATGCGCTGGGTGAACGAGATGGCCAGTCCCGCGCACGCGGCGATCGCCGCGACGACCCCGACGCCGAAGGCGATCAGGGCCGCGACGCCGTAGGCGTCGGCGGGTTCGCCGGCCATCGCATGGCCGAGGGCGAGCAGGAAGAGAACCCCGGCGGTGACGAACGCCACCCAGGCGATCGCATTGGCGGTCCATGACGACAGCGAGGCCCGCAGACCCGGACGGTCGGGGCCGGCGGACGGGATGACCGGATCGACGGGGGAGAAGGCGGCGAGGTCGTGGACGCGGGGCGGGGGCACGAGGTCGGCGGGGACGAACACGGCGGTGGCCTGCGGATTCGGGGTGTTGTACATGATGACTTCCGTGGGTGCGGCGACGGTCGGGACTGCGTTGGCGTCCACTCAACCGTCCCGGCCGACGCTCCACATCGGTGTGATTACTCAGACCCCGTCCGTAGAACGTCGCCCACCTCTCGCTGCAGGCAGCCGGGACGAGCCGTACCGGGCCATCTGGGACAATGAACGGCGATGACTTCCCCTGCTCTGACCGCGACCGTCGATCTCGCCGCGATCGCCCACAACGTCGGCGTGCTGCGTGCCGTGTCGGGTACCGACGTGATGGCGGTCGTGAAGGCCGACGCCTACGGCCACGGCGCACTCCCCGTGGCGCGAGCTGTGCTCGCCGCGGGTGCCACCGAACTCGGTGTCGCGCACCTCACCGAGGCCGCCGCACTCCGGGCGGCCGGCATCGACGCCCCGGTCACCGCCTGGCTGCACACGCCGGGTGCCGACTTCGCCGGTGCGATCACCGACCGCATCGACATCGCGCTCTCGTCGATCGCGCAGCTCGAGGCGGTGATCGCCGCCGCGCGGCGTATCGGACAGCCCGCCGTCGTGACCGCCAAGGTCGACACCGGCCTCAATCGCAGCGGCGTCGCGGTGGACGAGTGGTCCGACTTCGCGGAGCGGGTCGCGAAGGCACACGCGGACGGATCGGTGATCCTGCGCGCGGCGATGTGCCATCTCGCGCGCGGCGACGAACCCGAGCATCCGTTGAACGACGCCCAGGCGCAACGGCTCGACCTCGCGGTGGCCGATCTGGTCCGGCTGGGGGCGGCGCCGCAGGTGGTGCACATCGCCAACTCACCGGCGGCGCTGACTCGTCCGGATCTCGCCCGTGACCTCGTCCGTCCCGGGATCGCCGTGTACGGCCGCACCCCCGTGCCCGCGCAGGGCGACTTCGGACTGATCCCGGCGATGACGCTGACGGCGCGCATCGCACTCGTGAAGAAGGTCGCCGCGGGGCAGGGCGTGTCCTACAGCGAGACGTGGATCGCGCCGCGGGACACGATGGTGGCCGTGGTCGCCGCGGGATACGCCGACGGGGTACCGCGACTGTTGTCGGGCCGCATCCGGGTCCGGATCGGCGATCGGATGTTCGACGGCGTGGGCCGCATCTGCATGGATCAGCTGGTCGTCGATCTCGGACCGGACGGGGCCGGCGTCCGCGAAGGGGACGAGGCCGAACTGTTCGGTACCGGAGCCGCCGGTGGCCCGACCGCGAAGGACTGGGCGGACGCGATCGGCACCATCGACTACGAGATCGTCTCTCAGGTCGGGACGCGGGTGGTCCGTCGCTACGTCGGCGCGGGGGCCGTCGGGGTAGATTCCGAGGACACGGCGAAACCCGAGAACGCGGGGACCGGACAGTGAGCGGGGCACCACTGGTGGACGATTCCGAACGCGTCGGACTGCTGGCCGGGGTGGCGGGCATCGCCGCCCTGGGGGGCATGGCAGCCGTCGGAGCTGCGCGCAACATCGCTCGCAAGAGCGTGGTGGGCCGCCCGGATCCGCACGCCGATGTCGATCTCACGGCGCTCTACGGCGAGCGGGCGACCACGGTCACCACCGATGACGGCCTGGAGCTCGCGGTGCGAATCGTCGATCTCGGGACGGTGACGGCCGACTCCGCGCCCGACCTGACGATCGTGTTCGTGCACGGCTTCAGTCTTCGGTTGTCGAGCTGGCACTTCCAGCGCGAGCAACTGGCCGTGGAGTGGCGCGACCGCAACTACCGTCTGGTGTTCTTCGACCATCGCGGTCACGGGGAGAGCGATCCGGCTCCGACCGAGACGTGCACGATCGCGCAGCTCGCCGACGACGCGGCCGCCGTGGTCCGGGCCACCGTCCCGGTCGGACCCGTTGTCCTCGTTGGGCATTCGATGGGTGGCATGACCCTGATGGGCCTCGCCCGCCGCCACCCGGCGCTGTTCTCGACCCACGGTCCGGTCGCCGGGGTGGGTCTCGTGGCGACGGCATCGCGCGGTCTCACCGACGCCGGACTCGGTGAGGGACTGCGCAATCCGGTGGTGGATGCCTTCCGGATGAGTGTCCGCCGCGCGCCGCGCCTGGTGCAGGCCGGACGCGGGCTGACCCGCTCGGCACTCGAACCGGTACTGGTCGCGGCGAGTTTCGGGCCGACATTCTACAGTCCGGCGCTCGGCGCCGCGGTCGACAAGATGATCCAGAGCACGCCGATCGAGACCATCGTGAACTTCCTGCACGCGTTGGAGATCCACGACGAATCGACCGCGCTGCCGGTGATCGCGCAGGTTCCGACCACGGTCGTGTGCGGCGACCGGGACCGGCTCACGCCGCTGCGCAACTCGGTGCGGATGTACTCCCAACTCGGTGCCGACTCGCGCCTGGTGGTCGCCAAGGGCGCCGGGCACATGGTCCAGATGGAGGAGCCGCGCCTGGTGAGTGACGCGATCGCCGAACTGGTCGACCGCGCGCGGGTCGCGCTGCCGGCTCCGCGCCGGCGCTGGTGGAAGCGGGGCCGGGGATGAGCGGAGTGGGTCCCAGCGGTACCCGCGAGCTCCCCGACGTCGCGGACACCGAGGCCTTCGGCGCCGAGCTGGCGTCGACCCTGACCGCGGGGGACGTGGTCATCCTCGACGGTCCGCTGGGTGCGGGTAAGACGGCGCTGGCCCGCGGGATCGGGGCCGGGCTCGGCATCGTGGGCCGGGTGACCTCGCCGACCTTCATCATCGCGCGTGAGCATCGACCGGGCCGCCCGGACCGGCCGGGGATGGTCCACGTCGACGCCTACCGGCTCGGCGGCACCGGCAACGGTGCGGGGGTCCTCGACGAGCTCGACGCCCTCGACCTGGACTCCGACCTCGACGAAGCGGTCGTCGTCGTCGAGTGGGGTGAGGGGGTGGCCGAGCGCCTGGCCGACCGGCATCTCGTCGTGCGGCTGCGCCGGAACGTCGACACCGATGTCCGACATGTGGAGTGGGAGTGGGTGAGCGCCGAATGAGCGACGGTCTGGTGCTGGCGGTCGACACCGCCACCGATTCGGTGGTGGCCGGAGTGGCCGCCCTGCACGCCGGCGAGGTCCGGGTCCTGGCCGAACGTGCCGTCGCCGACCATCGACGGCACGCGGAACTGCTCACCACCCTCATCGCCGAGAGCCTCACCGAATCCGGCACCGCCCGAACCGATCTGACCGCGGTCGTCGTCGGCTGCGGGCCCGGTCCGTTCACCGGGCTGCGGGTCGGCATGGCGACCGGTGCCGCCTTCGCCGATGCGCTCGGGATTCCGGCGTACGGCGTGTGCTCACTGGATGCGCTTGCCGCCGAAGCGGATCGGGACGTTGTCGACGCCGGGTCACGGACTCTCGTGGTGACCGATGCGCGCCGGCGGGAGGTGTACTGGGCGCTGTACGAGGGTGGTCGGCGTCTGCGCGGTCCGGAGGTGGCCGCGCCCGCGGTGGTCGCCGAGGAACTCGCCCCCGACTGGTCTGCGGGACGGATCCGGGTGGTCGCGGGTTCCGCGGCTCATCTCGAGTCGGCCGGCTGGACCGGTGCCGCGCCTGCGATCGCGGTGCCGACGGTGCGCGGGCTCACCGCGGCCGCGGCCGCCGGCATCGGCGCCGGCCGGATGCCCGAACCCCTTGTCCCGCTGTATCTCCGACGCCCCGACGCGGTCGAGCAGAAGGATCGCCGGGCGGGTGCGGCGCGATGACCACACCCGAGCTGGTGATCGACGCCCTCACCTACGGCGACATCCCCCGCTGTGCGGCGCTGGAACGTCAGATGTTCGCCGACGACTCGCCGTGGCCGGCGGCGGCCTTCCGGGCCGAGCTCAACGCGCCGTACAACACCTACTTCGCGGCGCGGGAACGCGCGGGCGCCGACGTCATCGGTTACGCCGGGATCTCCCTGCTCGGACAGCCGGACGCCTGGGAATGCGAGGTCCATACCATCGCCGTCGATCCGGACCATCGGGGCCGGGGAGTGGGCAAGGCGCTCCTGGAGGCCATGCTCACCGTCGCCGACGAGAACGATGCCCCGGTGTTCCTCGAGGTGCGCACCGACAACGACGTGGCGATCGCGCTGTACTCGCGGCACGGCTTCAGCACCGCGGGTCTCCGGCGCAACTACTATCAGCCGTCCGGCGCCGATGCCTACACGATGTTGCGGCTCCCGGTGTCGGGCCGGCCGCTCGAACCGGAGGAGGGCCCGGCGTGATCGTTCTGGGCATCGAGAGTTCCTGCGACGAGACGGGTGTCGGCGTCGTCCGGTGGACGCCGGGCGACGGTGACACGCCGGGATTCGCGACGATGCTCGCCGACGAGGTGGCATCCAGTGTCGACGAGCATGCGCGGTTCGGCGGCGTGGTCCCCGAGATCGCCTCCCGTGCGCACCTGGAGGCGATCGTCCCCACGATGCGCCGGGCGCGGGAGGCCGCCGGGATCGACCGACCCGACGCCATCGCGGTCACGATCGGTCCGGGCCTCGCCGGTGCGCTGCTCGTCGGCGTGGCCGCGGCAAAGGCGTACGCGCTCGCCTGGGATGTGCCGCTGTACGCGATGAACCATCTCGGCGGTCACGTCGCGGTGGACACCCTCGAGCACGGACCCATGCCGGAGTGCGTCGCCCTGCTGGTGTCCGGCGGCCACACCCACCTCTTGCACGTCACCGACCTCGCCGAGCCGATCGTCGAACTGGGCACCACGGTCGACGACGCCGCCGGGGAGGCCTTCGACAAGGTCGCCCGTCTGCTCGACCTCGGCTTCCCGGGCGGTCCGGCACTCGATCGCGCGGCCTGCGCCGGCGACCCGGGTGCGATCGCCTTTCCGCGCGGGATGACCGGTCCCCGCGACTCGCGGCACGACTTCTCGTTCAGCGGAGTGAAGACCGCGGTCGCGCGGTATGTGGAGAAGTGCGGGCGCGACGGCGCGGAGGTGCCCGTCGCGGACGTGGCGGCCTCGTTCCAGGAGGCGGTCGCCGACGTGCTGACCATGAAGGCGGTCCGCGCGTGCGGTGACCTCGGGGTGGACACCCTGGTCCTCGGGGGCGGCGCGACCGCCAATTCGCGCATCCGGTCGTTGGCCCAGGAGCGCTGTGACTCCGCCGGCATCGAGCTGCGGGTGCCGAAGCCGCGGCTGTGCACCGACAACGGGGTCATGATCGCGACCCTGGGTGCTCATGTGATCGGCGGGGGAGCCGAGCCCTCGCCGCTGACCGTGGCGTCGGACCCGGCGATGTCGGTGCGCGTCAGCCAGCTGTAGCCGAGGGTGGCCGGACGGGTTCGCGGGGAGCGAACACGTCGGGGTTTTTGCAGCCTCCACCCTTGAGTGCTGGCACTCGCATGTATAGAGTGCTAGTTGGCGCTGAGCGAAGCCTCGGATACCCGCGACGACGAGGTTTTACAGGGCCGTGAACGTGCAGATTCTTTCTCAGTACGAAAGTTGAGGACTCACATCGTGGCGAGCGTGAACATCAAGCCGCTTGAGGACAAGATCCTGGTGCAGGCCGTCGAGGCCGAGACGACCACCGCCTCGGGCCTGGTCATCCCGGACTCCGCCAAGGAGAAGCCGCAGGAAGGCACCGTCATCGCTGTCGGCGAGGGTCGGGTCACCGAGCAGGGCAACCGCGTCCCCGTGGACGTCAAAGAAGGCGACACCGTCATCTACAGCAAGTACGGCGGCACCGAGATCAAGTACGCCGGCGAGGAATACCTGATCCTCTCGGCACGCGACGTCCTCGCCGTCATCGGCAAGTAGGACCGGCCGAGTTAGACTCCGCGAGCCTTTATCGCGTCTCACATCGCCCCGGCGCCCCGTGCAGGGGTACCGGGGCGATGTGCGTTGCGGCGACCGGCTCCCGCTGAAGAAAGTGATTCATGGCCAAGCAGATTGAATTCAACGAAACCGCTCGACGGGCGCTCGAGCGAGGCATCGACCAGCTCGCCGACACCGTCAAGGTCACCCTCGGCCCCCGCGGACGGCATGTCGTCCTCGCCAAGGCGTTCGGCGGACCGAGCGTCACCAACGACGGCGTCACCATCGCGCGCGACATCGAACTCGACGACCCGTTCGAGAACCTCGGCGCGCAGCTGGTGAAGTCCGTTGCCACCAAGACCAACGACGTCGCGGGCGACGGCACCACCACCGCAACGGTTCTCGCGCAGGCGATGGTCAAGGCGGGCCTCCGCAACGTGGCCGCCGGGTCCAACCCGATCGCCCTCGGGCAGGGCATCAGCAAGGCTGCCGATGCGCTCAGCGAGGCCCTGCTCGCCGCCGCGACCCCCGTCTCGGGCGAACAGGCGATCGCGCAGATCGCCACCGTGTCCTCCCGGGACGAGGAGATCGGCGAGATGGTCGGCAAGGCGATGACCGCGGTCGGCGCCGATGGTGTCGTCACCGTCGAGGAGAGCTCCGGACTGAGCACCGACCTCGAGATCACCGAGGGCGTCCAGTTCGACAAGGGCTTCCTCTCGCCCTACTTCGTCACCGACGTCGACAGCCAGGAAGCGGTCCTCGAAGACGCGCTCGTGCTGCTCTACCGCGACAAGATCAGCTCCCTGCCGGAGTTCCTGCCGCTGCTGGAGAAGGTCGTCGAGGCGGGCAAGTCGCTGCTCATCGTCGCCGAGGACGTCGAGGGCGAGCCGCTGTCGACGCTCGTCGTCAACTCGATTCGCAAGACGATCCGCGCCGTCGCCGTCAAGGCGCCGTTCTTCGGTGACCGCCGTAAGGCCTTCCTCGAGGATCTCGCGGTCGTCACCGGCGGAACGGTGGTGTCCTCCGACATCGGCCTGAGCCTGTCGACCGTCGGCCTCGAGGTGCTCGGCTCGGTCCGTCGCGTCGTGGTCACCAAGGACGCCACCACCCTCGTCGAGGGTGCCGGTACCAAGGACGCGATCGCGGACCGTTCGGCCCAGCTCCGGCGCGAGATCGAACAGTCCGACTCCGATTGGGACAAGGAGAAGCTCGCCGAGCGTCTGGCGAAGCTCTCCGGTGGTGTCGCCGTCATCCGTGTCGGCGCGGCCACCGAGACCGCCCTCAAGGAGCGCAAGCACCGAGTCGAGGACGCCGTCGCCGCGGCCAAGGCCGCGGTCGAAGAGGGGATCATCCCCGGTGGTGGCTCGGCCATCGTGCAGGCGTCGAAGAAGCTCGACGCGCTCGCCGAGTCCCTCACCGGCGACGAGGCCCTGGGTGTACGGGTCGTCCGCGACTCCGCGCGGGCGCCGCTGTACTGGATCGCCGCGAACGCGGGCCTCGACGGCGCGGTCGTGGTCGACAAGGTCGCCGGCGCGGCCGACGGCTCGGGGTTCAACGCCGCGAGCCTCACCTACGGCGACCTGGTCGGCGAGGGCATCATCGACCCGGTGAAGGTCACCCGGTCGGCGGTCGTCAACGCGGCATCGGTGGCCCGGATGGTGTTGACCACCGAGACGGCGATCACCGATCAGCCGGCCGACGAGCCGGCCGGTCACGCCGGACACGGGCACGCGCACTGACGTAGACCCTCGGGTCGCGCAGCCGACGAACACGAGAGCCGGGCATCCTCGCGGGGATGCCCGGCTCTCGCCGTTGTCGGGTGGGCCCGTTCGCCCAGGGCCTCAGCTGGCCATCCGGCGGCCGACGCCGCGCTTCATCAGGATGCTGCGCTCGGACTCGGAGAGACCGCCCCAGATGCCGTACGGCTCCGCCACCGCGAGCGCGTGCTCCCGGCACTGTGCGATGACCGGGCACTGGTGGCACATCTCCTTGGCTCGCCGCTCACGTTGCGCTCGGGCCCGGCCGCGCTCGCCGTCGGGATGGAAGAACATGGCCGAGTCGACGCCGCGGCAGAGTCCTGACATCTGCCAGTCCCAGATGTCAGCGTTGGGGCCGGGGAGATGATTGGGCTGAGGCATGACAGCTACTCCTTGTCGTGGGCCGCACCGAGGTGCTCGGTGAGAAACGTCGATTTCCTGCAACGCTGAACTCACATTAAGCGGGCCTGAGAAATGGCGTCAATAGGCTCGAAATGGGACGTGATTGCCGCGAAAGTCTCAGAAATGTTAACGGCGGGTTAGGCCGTCCCGGCCGGATAGCACAGGGGTGTCGAGGGGTTCGGGCGGCCCCCGGATCGGGTGACTGAACCCGTGATGACCAGCAAGTTCACCGGGCGTGGCGTACTCTCTGTCCGGTGCGGCGCGCGCTGGGGTGTGGTGACGTCGATCGAACCGATTTACATGTCGGAAATCTTCCGATGATGCACCCGTGATCTGTCCGGAGAATTAACGTTGGGAATCGTTCGTTAAATTCATGCAAACCAAAAAAGTTCGAGTGACCAAGAACACCCGGATGACGCTCGAGAACGCCGTTGAACTGCGTCGACACCCGTCGGCCGTGCCGGTGACGGCCCCGCTGCTACGGGCCTGGGCCGACGCAGTCTCCGCCGGCGGACGCGGGGACTACGCCGGCGCCCTCACAGCGCTCACCGCGCTGGACCGGGTCCTCGGCCCGCCGACCGGCCTCGCGGCGTCTGTCGAGCCGCAGACCGCACTGCTCTCGCTCTGCCAGAGCACCCGCGCGTCGCTGATCCGGCAGGCCGGGCGTCACCGGATCGCACACGGAATCGACGGCCGGGCCCTCCTCACCGTCGGCGTCGCCGGCGCTCGGGCGTCGACGGAACCGCCGGGTCCGGCGGAGGTGTCGCTCACCCGCGCCGCGGTCGCCGACGGACTCGTCGGGCTCGCGGCCGACAATCTCGGTCTGCTGAGGTTCGAGGCCTCGCGCCGGCTGCTCGACCGGGCGAGGGCAGTCCTCGACCCCGCGGACGGCCCGCCGCACGTCGGCTGGTCATGGCGGCCCGTCGACGCGGACTGGGCGACGGCGACACGCTGCCGATTGCGCTGGGAGTGGGTGAATGCCGAGCTCGGCCTCTATCGCGGCGACGTCTCCACCGGTCTGGACCATGCCCGGGCGGGGGCCGTGCTGATCCGGGAGATGACCGAAGCCCGAACCCCGGTACCGGCTCGGCATCGCATCAAGACCGAGCTCATCGCCGCGGCTGCCACCGCCGGTGGCGGGGATCGGGGCGGCGCGGCGACGCTCGCGCGGCAGGTCGCCGACGATGCTCGCGACGAGGGACTTCGCCCGCTGGAGTGGGCGGCGTTGAGCCTGTTACTGGGTTCCGGGTCGGCGTCGGAGGACGACGCCGCGCGCCACCGTGTGCTCCGCGCCACGCTGATCGGCAAGGGCATGGCGCTGATGCCGGGGGGTTGATCGCTAAGGTGTGTTGGGGTCTGCCACGTCATCGCCGCCGGGGACGTCGGGGAACGCTGCTCACGAGGCGCGGTCCACGACGGTCGCCACCGGCGGCGTCACCGTGTCGGGGCCCGTACCAGGACTGGCGGCGAGGCCGGTTGGCCGATCTGTAACACGGGGATTCCTACGCGCGATGAAGTTGACAGGTGGTGAGTTGAACGACGCCGTCCGGGCCGCGGGCCAAGGCGATCGTGCCGCTCTCACGTCAGTTCTCGAAAGCGTGCAGGAGCCGATCCTGCGCTACTGCCGAGGACGCATCGGGGTCGGGGAACGTCATCTGTTCTCCGCCGACGACATCGCGCAGGAGGCATTGATGGCGGTGATGACCGCACTGCCCCGTTATCGGGACCAGGGCAAGCCGTTCATGGCCTTCGTCTATGGCATCGCGTCGCACAAGGTCGCCGACGCCATGCGGGTGGCGGCGCGGGTGAAGTCGGACCCGGTCGAGGAGATCCCCGAGGTCTCGCACGTCGCCGGCGGTCCAGAGCAGTTCGCCATCGACGCCGACGGCAGCAGACGGATGAGAGCCCTGCTGGGCATCTTGCCCGAGAAACAGCGCGAGGTGCTGGTCCTGCGCTTGATCGTCGGTATGTCGGCCGAGGAGACCGCCCAGGCCATCGGCAGTACCGCGGGAGCGGTACGAGTCGCCCAGCACCGGGCACTGGCGAAATTGAAAGACGAGTTGAGACGGACAGGAGGTCACGATGAGCGGACAGTCTGATTGGCGTAGACGCCGTGTCGTCGGCGGTGACCAGCCGAATCGACCCGGCCAGCCACCCACGCATCGGCGTGCGCCGGGCTCGAGCGGTCCGGCGCCTGTCGGCCCCGGACCCCGACCGTCGGATTCGGTCCCGTCGGGCGCGGACCCCGCGTTCGGTCCGGCCTCTTTCGATCCCACCGCCGGTGACGACGCCCTGGACCTCTCCGAGGTCAACTTCGACGAGAATTTCCTCGACGCGCTCACCCGCGACGTACCGGTGCCGACCCGCGACGCGGCCGAATACCAGCTGGCCGAGATGCTGTCGGGCTGGAAGTCCGAGATCATGGCCACCCCGGAGCCGGAGCTGGTGTCCGTCGACGACGTCGAACGGGCGATCGGGACCACCGAGCGGGCCAGTCGCGGCCGCCGGATGGTGCGCCACCTGCGCGTCGTGTCGGGTGCAGCCGCCATCGTCATCGTCGCCGCCGCCGGCCTCACCGTGCTGTCGGAGGGTTCGCAGCCCGGCGACCCGCTCTGGGGCATCAAGCAGGTCGTGTTCGCCGAGGCCGCGTCGCAGACGCAGGCCGCGCACGACGTCCGCAACAATCTCGAGCGTGCCGAGGCCGCGATCGCGGCCGGTGATCCGGGCGCGGCGGCCAGCCTGCTGGCCGAGGCGCAGAAACGCATGGGACCCATGGACAACGAGATGCGCGACGAGATGACCGACTGGATGAACCGCATCCGCGCGGGCGCCGGTCTGCCGACGGAGGTCACCGATCCCGCGTCGTCGACGGGTGCCGAACAGCCGGCCACGACCGAGCCGACGCGGCCGGATCTGACCAGCCGCGAGGACGAGCCGTCGTCGCCCGGCGAGTCGACCCCGCCCGGTGGCGGAACCGACGAGCCGACCACGCCGTCGGAGCAGACGAGCGAGCCGCAGGAGCCCTCGACCGTCCCGTCGTCGAGTCCCCCGGCACAGCCCTCGACGCCGTCCTCGAGCACCAAGGTCACGCGCTACCCGGCCGAGTTCCCCGAGATCCCGTGGACCCCACCGCCCGGTGTGGACGCATCGGGTCGGCCGATCGGCTGACCCACCGGGACCACGACCCACGAGTGAGGCCCTGCACCGAACCGGTGCAGGGCCTCACTCGTGTGGTCTGACCGACGACTTGGGTCGCGGTGTCGCCGAGGTGTCCCGGCCGTCAGCGTTCGTCGTCGAGATGGCTGCGCGCATCGGCATACCCGCGGCAGTAGTCCCAGGTGACGTAGGCGTCCGGACGGGGATCCACCGCCGGCTCATGGGGCCGGACGGTGCCATCGATGAGAAGCTGGATCAGGTTGGCGCGCAACATGTCCCAGTCGTGGTAGTGGTCCTCGTGGCAGTCTTCGCAGACCACGACGAGACCCCGCACACCGCGATTGGCCAGCAATGCCTCGTAGAGTGCGAGATCGGCGAGATCCTCTTCGACCGCGAGCCGTTCGTTCTCGTCCAGCGGGATACCCGGTTCCACGCTGTCCAGTGCGGATGCGGGATCGCTGGGATCGTCGGCGAACGGATCCGGCGGGAGGCCGGGTGGCAGGTGGTCACGCACCACACCACCGTAGCCGATCCGCGGCCGGTCGCGCCGCAGGCATTCACCGCTTCCGGCGGCAGTGGTAGGAGTGGGTCAGGCGGTCTCACCGGCACGAAGACGCCTGTGTGACGATCGCCGCACCAGGGGAGTCGATACGATGGTCCGATGACTGCTGTTCGTACCGGTGGAGACGATCCCGGCAAGGTCGCGATGCTCGGCCTGACCTTCGACGACGTCCTGTTGCTGCCCTCGGCGTCGGACGTGATACCCAGCGAGGTCGACACCTCGTCGCGGGTGACCAAGAACGTGACGTTGCGGGTCCCGCTGGTGAGTTCGGCGATGGACACCGTGACCGAGTCCCGGATGGCGATCGCGATGGCGCGCGCCGGCGGAATGGGTGTCCTGCACCGCAACCTGTCGATCGAGGAGCAGGCCGGCCAGGTCGAGACGGTCAAGCGCTCCGAGGCCGGCATGGTCACCGATCCGGTCACCTGCACGCCGTCCCACACGCTCGCCGAGGTGGACGCCATGTGTGCGCGCTACCGCATCTCGGGCCTGCCGGTCGTCGACGACAAGGGTGAGCTCGTCGGCATCATCACCAACCGCGACATGCGCTTCGAGGTCGACCAGAGCCGCCCGGTCGCCGAGGTCATGACCAAGGCGCCGCTCATCACCGCCCAGGAGGGGGTCTCCGCGGAGGCTGCGCTGGGACTGTTGCGCCGGCACAAGATCGAGAAGCTGCCGATCGTCGACGGCAACGGCCGCCTCACTGGACTCATCACCGTCAAGGACTTCGTCAAGACCGAACAGCATCCGCTCGCGACCAAGGACTCCGACGGACGGTTGCTCGTCGGTGCGGCCGTCGGCACCGGCGATCCGCAGTGGGACCGTGCGATGGCCCTGGCCGACGCCGGCGCCGACGTGATCATCGTCGACACCGCCCACGCGCACAACCGGCTCGTGCTCGACATGGTGGCCAAGCTGAAGGCCGAGGTCGGCGACCGGGTGGACGTCGTCGGCGGCAACGTGGCGACCCGTGAGGCCGCGCAGGCGCTCGTCGATGCCGGTGCCGATGCGGTGAAAGTCGGCGTCGGGCCGGGCTCGATCTGCACCACCCGCGTCGTCGCGGGCGTCGGCGCTCCGCAGATCACCGCGATCCTCGAAGCCGTGGCGGTCTGCCAGAAGGCGGGTGTACCCGTGATCGCCGACGGTGGGCTGCAGTACTCCGGCGACATCGCCAAGGCGCTCGCCGCCGGCGCGTCGACCGCGATGCTCGGTTCGCTGCTCGCGGGCACCGCCGAGGCGCCGGGCGAGCTGGTCCTGGTCAACGGCAAGCAGTTCAAGAGCTACCGCGGCATGGGCTCGCTCGGTGCGATGCAGGGGCGCGGGCAGGCGAAGTCGTACTCGAAGGACCGCTACTTCCAGGACGACGTCCTCAAGGAGGAGAAGCTGGTTCCCGAGGGCATCGAGGGACGCGTGCCGTTCCGCGGCCCGCTGTCCCAGGTCATCCACCAGCTGGTCGGCGGCCTGCGTGCCGCCATGGGTTACACCGGCGCGTCGACGATCCCGGACCTGCAGACCGCACGGTTCGTCCAGATCACCGCGGCGGGACTCAAGGAGTCCCATCCGCACGACATCACACTGACCGCCGAGGCACCCAACTACTATTCCCGCTGAACTCCCCGAGGTCGTTCCCGCCGGATGCGTCCGCCGGGCCAGGCCGTAGGGTCGTTGTGCAGCTGAACTCCGCAGAAAGGCGCAGTGGTGCGTGACCTCGTCGAAATCGGCATGGGCCGGACAGCCCGACGGACCTACGAACTGGGCGACATCAGCATCGTCCCGTCCCGTCGGACCCGTTCGTCCAAGGACGTCTCCACGGCGTGGCAGATCGATGCCTACCGGTTCTCCTCACCGATCCTGAGTCATCCGACCGATGCCCTGGTGTCGCCGTCGGTCGCGATCGAGCTCGGCAAGCTCGGCGCGCTGGGTGTCCTGAACGGTGAGGGCCTCTGGGCCCGTCATCGCGACGTCGAGGCGAAGATCGCCGAACTCGTCGCGATCGCCGCCGAGGACCCGGATCCCTATGCGGCGGTTCGCCATCTGCAGAAGCTGCATGCGGCGCCGCTCGACAGCGGTCTACTCGGCGAGGCCGTCGCGCAGGTCCGGGAGGCCGGTGTCACCACAGCCGTTCGGGTGAGCCCGCAGCACGCACCGGAACTGACCCCCGCGCTGCTGGCCGCCGGGGTGGAGATCCTGGTGGTGCACGGCACGATCATCTCGGCCGAGCACGTGGCACAGGTCGATGCCGACGGCACCCAGCGGGAACCGCTGAACCTCAAGACCTTCATCGCCGATCTCGACGTACCCGTCATCGCGGGCGGCGTGCACGACCACCGCACCGCGCTGCACCTGATGCGGACCGGCGCGGCGGGCGTCATCGTCGGCTACGGTTCGGCCGCGGGAGCCACCACGACCGGCGAGGTCCTCGGCATCGGTGTGCCGATGGCGACCGCCATCGCCGACGCCGCTGCCGCGCGTCGCGACTACCTGGACGAGACGGGTGGTCGCTACGTCCACGTCATCGCCGACGGCGACATCCACAGCTCGGGTGACCTGGTCAAGGCGATCGCCTGCGGCGCCGACGCCGCCGTTCTCGGAACCTCGCTCGCCGCAACGAGTTCGGCGCCCGGCAACGGCTGGTACTGGCCGTCGGCCGCCGCTCACCCGGACACCCCGCGCGGCGCGCTCCTGCAGGTCGCCGCGGACGAGGACCGTCCGAGTCTCGAGCGGGTGCTCAACGGGCCGTCGGACGATCCGTACGGCGAGTTGAACGTCGTCGGTGCGCTGCGTCGGGCCATGGCGAAGGCCGGGTACTGCGACCTGAAGGAGTTCCAGCGCGTGGGGTTGTCCGTCCACGCCTGAGTGACCCCGAGCCCGCTGGCTCATGACGGCCGTTCGCACCCTGTGGTGGGGTTGCGGCGGTGGGCGTACGCCGCCACCGCTCCCTGTGGTGGGTTTGCGGCGGTGGGCGTACGCCGCCACCGCTCCCTGAGGAGCGCCCGGAGCTTGCGGAGGGCGTACGCCGCCACCGCTCCCTGAGGAGCGCCCGGAGCTTGCGGAGGGCGTGTCACGAAGGGTTAGGGTGACCTGGGTCTCTTTATATGACAATGCGCGTTAGTATGTTCGCCATGGGATTCGACAGGTCGACCGAGCACGCCACCGACTTCGACGTTCTGATCGTCGGCTCCGGGTTCGGCGGCAGCGTGAGTGCGCTGCGGCTCGTGGAGAAGGGGTATCGCGTCGGCGTCGTCGAGGCGGGTCGTCGTTTCGAGGACGGGGACTTCGCCAAGACCAGCTGGCGCCTCAACCGGTGGCTGTGGGCGCCGAAGCTCGGCCTGTACGGCATCCAGCGCATCCACGCCCTCAAGGACGTGATGATCCTGGCCGGTGCGGGGGTCGGCGGCGGTTCCCTCAACTACGCCAACACCCTGTACAAGCCCCCGACGCCGTTCTTCACCGATCCGCAGTGGAACCACATCACCGATTGGGAGGACGAGCTCGGTCCGTACTACGACCAGGCTCGCCGGATGCTGGGTGTGGTCACCAACCCGACGGTCACCGCCTCTGATCGTGTGGTCGCCGAGGTGGCGGCCGAGATGGGTGTCGGCGACACGGTGACCCCGACGCCGGTCGGCGTGTTCTTCGGTGCGAAGACGGGTCTGTCCGGGGCGCCCGGCGAGACCGTCGCCGACCCGTACTTCGGCGGTGCGGGGCCGGCTCGAACCGCCTGTACCGAATGCGGCGCTTGCATGACCGGGTGCCGGGTGGGTGCCAAGAACACCCTGCTGAAGAATTACCTCGGTCTCGCCGAACGCAACGGCGCCACCATCATCGACCGGACCACCGTCGACTCGCTCAACCGCCGCCCCGACGGCGTCTGGGAGGTGGGTACGCATCACTCGTCGTCGTGGGGGCCGCTCGGGCGTCGCCGGCGGACGATCACCGCGGGCCAGGTGATCCTGGCGGCCGGTACGTTCAACACCCAACGACTGCTGCATCACGCGAAACTCGATACGCTGCCGCAGATCTCGGATGCGATGGGCCGGCTCACGCGCACGAACTCGGAGTCGATCCTGGGTGCGATGGGTTCGCGGATCGATCCGGAGAACGACTACTCGCGGGGAGTCGCGATCACCTCGTCGTTCTATCCCGCGCCGAACACCCACATCGAACCGGTTCGATATGGCAAGGGGTCCAACGCGATTGCGTACCTGCAGACCCTGCTCACCGACGGCGGGACACGGCGTCACCGGTTCGGCCAGTTCCTGCGCCAGGTCGCCCGCAACCCGCTGCTGCTGGTGCGGTTGCTCGTGGTGCGGCAGTGGAGCGAGCGGACCGTCATCGCGCTGGTCATGCAGAACAACAACAATTCGCTGACCACATTCGTCCGCAAGCGTGGACCGCTGCGTTACGTCACCAGCGAGCAGGGCCACGGTGAGCCGAACCCGACGTGGATCCCGGAGGGCAACGAGGCGACTCGCCGGATCGCGGCGAAGCTGAACGGCGGTGTCGCAGGCGGAACGTGGGGCGACATCGTCAACATGCCGCTGACGGCGCACTACCTCGGCGGGTGCGCGATCTCCGACGACCCGGACAACGGTGTCATCGATCCGTACCAGCGCGTGTGGAACTACCCGACGCTGCACATCGCCGATGGTGCGTCGGTGTCGGCGAACCTCGGCGTCAATCCGTCGCTGACGATCTGCGCGCAGGCGGAGCGCGCAGCGGCACTGTGGCCGAACAAGGGCGACCAGGATCAGCGCCCGGCACAGGGTGACCCGTACCGCCGGCTCGAGCCGACGACGCCGCGGTCGCCGGTGGTCCCGGCCGACGCGCCGGGTGCCCTGCGGTTGCCGATCTTCCCGGTCCCCCCGATGACCGCTCAGCGGATCTCCTAGCGTCGACGCGCATGGGACGCGCACTGTGAGTACGCGATCCCGTTCGGCGTCGTCGCCGGGGTAGTGTCGGCGTGCACTGCCGAACGGGGGAACGCATGTCGGGCACAGAGTCGCTGACCGTGGTGTTGGCGGGCGGAAGTGGTGCGCTGGGAACGCATCTGGCGACCGATCTCGCCGCGCGCGGACACCATCCGGTCATCTTGACGCGGCGGATCGATCCGTTGGCGCCCTTCGAGCAGGTGGTCTGGGACGGCAAGACCCAGGGCGATTGGGTCGAAGCGATGGTCGCGGATCGGCCGACGGCGGTCGTGAACCTCGCGGGCAAACTCGTGGACTGTCGCCCCACCGACGCCAACATCGCCACGCTGCGGAGCAGTCGTGTCGACGCGACGCGCGCGCTCGTCGCCGCATCCCGCGAACGTACGACGCCGGTCTCGTACTGGGTGCAGTCCAGCACGACGGCGATCTGGAGCGACGCGGGGGACCGGTGGTGCACGGAGTCGACGCCGGTCCCTCTCGGCCTGCCCCAGATGACCGGTGTCGCGCAGCCGTGGGAAGACGCGGTGGAGGGCGCGAACACCGATCACCTGACCGTGCTGCGTACGTCGATCGTCCTGGACGCGGATGCCCCCGCCATGCGCCGGCTCGTCGGCCTGACGAGATTCGGGCTCGGCGGGCGGGTCGGCGACGGCCGGCAGTGGTTCAGCTGGATTCACATCGACGACTGGCTCACGATCGTCCGCGCGGCACTGCGCGTGGACGACGCGGTGTCCCTGCCCGACGGCGTGATCGTCGCGGCCAGTCCGAATCCGGTGCGCAACGCCGAACTCATGGCGATGCTGCGCGCGGAGATCGGGCGCCCGCCGGCGCCGCCGACGCCGGCCTGGTTGCTGAAACTCGGTGCGGTGCTGTTGCGTACGGACCCGGCACTCGGACTCACGGGACGCCGCGCGCGGTCGGACGTCCTGGCCGACGCCGGGTTCGAGTTCCGTTTCCCCCGGCTCGAGGCCGCACTCTCGGATCTGCTCTGAGCCCTCGTGCGACGCGGGGCGGGGAGTCAGTCCAGTCCGCGCGCGGTCAGGGTGTCGGCGAAGCCGTCGGCGGTGCGCAGCGCGGCGAGCACGACCGGAGCGACGAGGATGCGCGGACCGGGTCGGAGTCCGCGCGCCTTGCGCGCCTCGTCGACCTCCCGCACCACCTCGACCATCAGCGGGATCGCCCGGATGGTCAATGCCAGTGCGAGGGCGATGAGGTCGACGCGTATCCCGAAGCGGGCGAGGGGGCCGAGTGCGCGGACGATCGTGTCGAGCATGTCCGTGGTGCGGGTGGTCAGCGAGACGACGGCCGCCAGCGCAACCGACAGTGCGAGGACACCGCAGATGACCACCGCCCGTCGCCAGTCGGTGAAGACGACCTGGAAGGCGAAGATGAACACCAGCAGCCACACCAGCGGTCGGAGCTGGCGCCAGGCCTCGCGGGGCCCGATGCCGGCCAGTGCGTAGACGGCCGCGACCCCGGCCGTGGCGATGCCGAGCGCGGTGAGCGAGCGGACCGCCAGCGACAGCACCAGGATCACCACGCCCATCGCGACGAACTTGACGCCCGCGGGCAACCGGTGCAGCACGGTGTTGCCGGGCCGGTAGACGCCGAGGACGTTCACGCCATCATCTCGCGGTAGGCGGCCAGCGCGGGCCGAGGTTCGTCGTCGGCGACAATCCGCCCCTCATCGACGACGATGACGCGGTCGAAGTCGGCCAGGATGTCGAGGTCGTGGCTCACGACGACGAGCTGCTCGTCGAGCGTGGCGAAGACATCGGTGAGCATGCGGGTGTTGCGCAGGTCGAGCAGGGTGGTGGGTTCGTCGGCGACGATGATCGCCGGGTCGGTCACGAAGATCGACGCCAGGGCGAGGAGTTGCTTCTGGCCGCCGGACAACCGCTGGGCGGGATGGTCGGCGTGGTCGTCGAGTCCGAAGCGGGCGAGCACCTCGCGAGCGCGCTCGAGGCGCGCCGCTTTGTCGAGATCGGTTCGGCGCAACGACAGTTCGATGTCCTCGCGGACCGTCGGCATGATGATCTGCCGGTCCGGGTCGGAGAAGATGAACCCCACCCGGCGTCGGACCTCACGTTTGTTCTTCGCGACCGGGAGCCCGTCGACGGTCACGGTCCCGGAGTCGGGCACGACGAGCGCGTTGATCATCCGCGCCAGGGTCGACTTCCCGCTCCCGTTGGCGCCGACGATCCCGATCCGGTTCTCCGACAACGTCAGTGAGACCTCGCGCAGGACGACGCGGTCGCCGTAGGCGTGGGAGACGTCGGTGAACTGGATCATCGCCGGTGGGGTGGGGCGACTTCTCAGCCGGCCACGGAGCCGGATCGGCGCGCGCGCAACGGCTCGATGAGGCCGGGCCGGCCGCGATGGACCTGGGCCGCGACGAGGGCCGCGACGACGCACTTGGCGATGTCGCCCGGGATGAACGAGCCGTTGGTGGCGATGGCGGCCCACACGGTGAGATCGGTACGGATGAGCAGGCCGGCCACCCCGCACGCGTACAGCACGACGATGCCGCCGAGTGCGTTGATGGCGATGCCCCACAGCACGCGGTACTTCCCGGAGCCCGTCGACCCGCCGGTTGAGCCTGTCGAAACCATCATCGCGGTCAGCACGCCGATGACGATCACGGCCGGCAGGAACCCGATGAAGTACCCGGCGGTCGGGGACGACAACGCGGTGAGGCCGTTGCGTCCGCCCGACAGGATCGGGAGTCCGGCGATCGCGAGGACCATGAAGATGACCACGGCCAGCGTGCCCTTCCGCGGGCCCAGGACTGCGCCGGCGAGGATCACCCCGAGCGACTGGAACGTGATGGGCACACCGCTGGTGCCGATGGTGATGGTCCCCGGCAGGCCGAGCGCGGCGATCAGCGCGGCGAACACGGCGGCCTGGGTGAGGTCGCCGATGCTCAGCGACCAGCGGTTGGGAGATTTCGGCGATGCAGTCATGTCGATTCCGGAGTATTTCACGCGGGGATCGCGGGTCCGCATCCGCCGGGCGGGGTGACCAGGGACGGGCGCCGGTCCGCCCACTAGACTCGGCCCGGTGACAGACTCTTCTGCGACAGATTCCGCTGCGACAGACTCCGCTGCGAACTCGTCCTCCGCCGAGGATTTCCTCGAGGGTCCGCGGCCGGTGCTCGTCGTCGACTTCGGTGCGCAATACGCGCAGCTGATCGCTCGCCGGGTGCGCGAGGCGCGCATCTACTCCGAGGTGATCTCCCACGACGCCCCGATCGAGAAGATCCAGGAGAAGGACCCGGTCGCGATCATCCTGTCGGGTGGTCCGTCGTCGGTCTACGCCGAGGACGCGCCCGACCTCGACCCGGCCCTGTTCGACCTCGACGTCCCGGTGTTCGGCATCTGCTACGGATTCCAGGCGATGGCCGACACGCTCGGCGGCGAGGTCGCCAACACCGGCGGGCGCGAGTTCGGTCGCACGACGCTGACGGTCAACGGTGAAGGTGTCCTCCATCAGGGGCTCTCGGACACCCAGCCGGTGTGGATGAGCCACAACGACGCCGTGCAGAGCCCGCCCGAGGGGTTCACCGTCACCGGGTCGACGCCCGGTGCTCCGGTCGCATCCTTCGAGAACCTCAAGCGCCGCATGGCCGGGGTGCAGTACCACCCCGAGGTGCTGCACACGCCGCACGGCCAGCAGATCCTCACACGCTTCCTCTACGAGATCGCCGGCCTCGAGGCCACCTGGACCGCCGCCAACATCGCCGATGCGCTGATCGACGCGGTCGCCGACCAGATCGGCGACGGACGGGCCATCTGCGGACTCTCCGGCGGTGTGGATTCCGCCGTCGCGGCCGCGTTGGTGCAGCGGGCCATCGGGGATCGGCTGACGTGCGTCTTCGTCGACCACGGGCTGCTGCGCGCGGGTGAGCGCGAACAGGTGCAGCACGACTTCGTGGGCGCGACCGGCGCCAAACTGGTGACCGTCGACGCCGCGGAGGTGTTCCTTCGCGAGCTGGCCGGCGTGAGCGACCCGGAGACCAAGCGCAAGATCATCGGCCGGGAGTTCATCCGGTCGTTCGAGGGTGCGGTCAGCGAGGTACTCGGCGAGGAGGCCGAGGCGGGGGAGAAGGTGGACTTCCTCGTGCAGGGCACGCTCTATCCCGACGTCGTCGAGTCCGGCGGTGGTAGCGGGACCGCGAACATCAAGAGCCATCACAACGTCGGGGGGCTACCCGACGACCTCGAGTTCAGCCTGGTGGAACCGCTGCGGCTGCTCTTCAAGGACGAGGTACGTGCGGTCGGCCGCGAACTGGGACTGCCCGAGGAGATCGTTGCCCGCCAGCCGTTCCCCGGACCGGGCCTGGCGATCCGGATCGTCGGCGAGGTCACCGGCGACCGACTGGAGATGCTCCGCAAGGCCGACCTGATCGCGCGCGAGGAACTCACCGCCGCGGGACTCGACGCACAGATCTGGCAGTGCCCGGTGGTCCTGCTGGCCGATGTACGCAGTGTGGGCGTCCAGGGAGACGGCCGGACCTACGGTCACCCGATCGTCCTGCGCCCGGTGTCGAGTGAGGACGCGATGACGGCCGACTGGACGCGCGTGCCCTACGAGGTGCTCGAGATCATCTCGACCCGCATCACCAACGAGGTGGCCGAGGTCAACCGCGTGGTGCTCGACGTGACGAGCAAGCCGCCGGGCACCATCGAATGGGAATGAGCCGATGAGAAGCGGCCGGTGGCAGATGCCACCGGCCGCTTCTCTGTCTGCGCGAGGATCGGGACCGGTGTCGCGGTCAGCGCCGGGAGCGGGTCCCGGACACGATCAGCAGCAGTCCGATCAACAGTCCGATCCCGACCGCGACCCACCCGAGGTCGGCGGCGTCGGGCAGTGCCGGCCCGTCGGCGAGCCCCCATCCGGCCACCGCGAGGGCCGCGATCCCGAGGAGTCCCAGCCCCGGTGCGCGATGGGTCGACCCGCATCCCTGGTGGTCGGGGGTGGCCGCGGGGTCGTCTCCGTAGGTGTTGTCGGGTGCGTTCATCGCAGGACCTGGACCTCTCCCATGCCGGTGCGTGCGTCGATCTGCAGGACCGGGCCGTCGGTGCCGTCGCGCCCGCCGTCGAGCCCGGTGGGGCAGGTGTAGTCACCGATGCCGGTCTGGCAGTTGGCACGCACGTTCATCGTGTCGGGAACGTGGACCCGGATGGTCCCGACGCCGTTCTCCAGGCGCACCGTTCGGTCCGCGCTGAGATCCACCTCGCGCAGGTCCAGGGTCATCTCGCCGACGCCGAGCGAGTACTCGGCCTGGATGTCGTTCTCGGTCAACGGCTTCCATTCGCGCTCACCCGCCCCTCCGGCGGGCAGCGGGCCGGACAGTCCGCTCACTCCGGAGATCACCGTGGTGACCACGACGGCGGCACCGAGGACGATCGCGATGGGCACGAGGCCGGTGCTGTGCTCCCCGGTCCGGCGCCGCACGACAGCGGCGACCAACAGTCCGGCACCGACCACCGCGAGGCAGATCGACAGGATGTGGGGCACGGTGAACCAGTCGGCGCCGATCTGGTGCAGGGCCGCGCCGATGGCGCCCGCGATGATCGCGAGACCGATGATGACCAGTGTCAGAGGTGAGCGTCGGCGTCTGCGGGCGGGCGGTTCCGCCGGGCTGGCCGGTTCGGGCAGATCCCAGGCGAACCGCGCCGCCCCCAGCGGATCCCACGCGGGCGGACTGGCGTCGAGGTCGGCGACCTCGATCGCCCCGCCGTTCCCTGAGGTGCGAGGAGCGTCAGCGAGGGGCCCACCGTTCCCTGAGGTGCGAGGAGCGTCAGCGAGGGGCCCACCGTTCCCTGAGGTGCGAGGAGCGTCAGCGAGGGGTCCACCGTTCCCTGAGGTGCGAGGAGCGTCAGCGAGGGGCCCACCGTTCCCTGAGGTGCGAGGAGCGTCAGCGACGAGCCTCGAAGGGCTCTTCGTCAGTTCGACGCCCGGCGTCGGAGCGGCCGCATGTTCGGTGGTCGGGTCCCCGGTCGTCGGCCCCGATGTTCCGGTCAGCTGTCCTCCCGCGGTCTGTGGGCCGGGCGCGGTGGCGGACCCGTCGTCGGCCGGATCGCTGCTCATCCCGCGCGGTACCCAGCGTTCGAACTGTCCGGCGGCCGGTGGCGGTACGACGATGTCGGTGACCGCCGCGGTGTCGATGCTGGTGCCGACCGGCGGGGTCGGGGTGCGCAGATACAACAGGAACCAGCCGCCGAGCATCAGGATCGCGCCGACGAGTCCCCCGGAGCCCCATGTCCGGTTGGGTCCCACGGAGGTGACGATGACGATCGCCAGTACGACCAGGAGGATGACCTGGGGGTTGCCGAGTCCGTGCATCGAGCCGTGCGAGGTGTGACCGGCCCGCGCGGTGTCGACCCGGAGCGCATCGGCGCGGGCGCGCCCGGCGCCCGGGAACGCTATCCAGGCCGCGAGATACAGGATGAGTCCGCTGCCACCGAAGAACGCCGCCACCACGAACGCGACCTTCACCAGCGTCGGGTCCACGCGGTAGCGGGCGGCGATGCCGGTGCAGACGCCGGCGATCGTCCGATCGTCGGGCCGATACGGGCGGGTCGACCACATGCCCTGGATCTGCTGCTGGAACTCCTTGGTGTCCATGACGATCATCGTGCCGCCCACCGGGCCCCGGACACATCGGGTGATCCCCTGAATTGTCCCCCGGAGAAACCCGGTGTGCGGGGGTGGTGGAGCGACACACCCTGAGATCGACACGCACGAACCGGGGTTGACCCCGATGTCGCGGAGCCGATCGCATGGGACGATCGAGGAGTGAGTCGAATGGAGGTCGAACCGGTCCCGAGGCTGGTGCGCCGCGACGGCGGGCGAGTGGTCGCCGGTGTCGCCGGTGGACTGGCCGACCATCTCGGTGTCGACGTGTTCCGTGTGCGGATCGTGTTCGTGGTGCTGGCCGCGCTGGCCGGGGCCGGTGTCGCCGCCTACGGTCTGCTCTGGTTCTTCTGCCCGCAGGGCGACGACACCGCGCCACCGGCGCCGGGTGTGCGTCGTCAGTCTCTCGGACTGGCGATGATCGGGCTGGTGGCGATGGCCGTGGTGGGGTTCGCGGCGTCGGGGACCCCGGCGTCGTACCTCGTCCCGTTCGTCTTCATCGCGCTCGGCGCCAGCCTGGTGTGGCGTGAGTTCGACACGTCCCACCGCGCACCGCGCACCCCGCTGCTCACCTGGACGCGGCTGATCGGCGGGGTCGCGCTCGTCGTCGGCGGACTGGTCGTCGTGGTGGTCGCGGGCGATCGCAGCTTCGGCGGACTCAATTCGACGATCCTCGCGGTCGGCGCGACCCTCATCGGCGTCGTGTTGCTGACCGTGCCCCTGTGGATGCGGTTGCTGCGCACGCTCAACGAGGAGCGCTCGGCCCGGATCCGGAACGCCGAGCGTGAGGAGATCGCCTCGCATCTCCACGACTCGGTCCTGCAGACCCTGGCATTGATACAGAAGAAAGCAGGCCGGCCCGAGGAGGTGGCGCGGCTGGCCCGGAGCCAGGAGCGTGAACTGCGGGCCTGGCTCTTCGGTGATCCGGCGACCGAACGCGGTTCCCTGGCGGCAGCGCTGCGCAGCGTGGGCGCCGAGGTCGAGGACGCCTACGGTATCGAGGTGGAGATCATCACCGTCGGTGATCTGCGTCCGACCAACACCCGGGACGCCAAACGCTGGTCGGCGCTCGTCGGTGCGACACGCGAAGCACTGGTCAACGCCGCCAAGCACTCCGGCGAGCGTGCGGTGGACGTGTACGGCGAGATCACCGACGACGAGGTCGAGGTGTACGTGCGTGACCGCGGCGTCGGGTTCGACCTCGCCGCCGTCGACGATGACCGGCAGGGCATCTCCCGCTCGATCCGCGCTCGTGTGGAACGAATGGGCGGGCGTGTGCGGATCACGTCGACGCCTGGACGCGGAACCAACGTCGGGCTCATGATGCCGCGCGGTGACGGGGGGTCGGTCGAGGAGAGATCCGACGAGGAGAGATCCGAACACGGTGAGCGGACCACCGAGATGACCACCGAGATAACGATGGATGCGGTCGCCCCGACCGACAACAGGAAGGCACGATGACAGCGAGTTCGACGAGCCCCGCCCCCTCCGGTCCCGTCACCGTCTACCTGGTCGACGACCACGCGGTCTTCCGCTCCGGGGTCCGTGCCGAACTGGCCGACGAGCCGGGCCTGCGCGTCGTCGGTGAGGCGGGTGCCGTACCCGACGCGATCGACGGAATCGTCTCGACGGCCCCGGACGTGGTCCTCCTCGACGTCCACATGCCGGCCGGCGGCGGGGTGGCGGTCCTGCGCGGCGTCCTCGATCGGATCGGTTCTGCTACACCGGGTTCGGTACCACCGGTGTTCCTCGCGCTGAGCGTGTCCGACGCCGCCGAGGACGTCATCGCGACCATTCGTGCCGGCGCCCGCGGTTACGTGACGAAGACGATCGCGGGCGCGGAGCTCGCCGATGCGGTCCGCCGGGTCGCCGACGGCGACGCGGTCTTCAGTCCACGGCTCGCGGGCTTCGTCCTCGACTCGTTCACCGGGAAGTCCTCGGCCCCCGAACCGCCGCTCGACCCCGAGCTCGACTCCCTGACCAGGCGAGAACTGGAGGTGCTGCGTCTGCTCGCGCGCGGGTACACCTACCGCGAGATCGCCGAGGAACTGTTCATCTCGATCAAGACGGTCGAGACCCACGCATCGAACGTCCTGCGCAAGACGCAGCAGTCCAACCGCAACGCGCTCACCCGGTGGGCGGCGACCCGCCACATCGGCTGACCGCCCACCGCGTTCGACCGCTCAGCGCAACAGCGCGATCGCGAGGACGACGACCACGGCGAGCACCGCGAAGAACACGAAGATCGACACCGCGAGTGCGGTGCTCGACGTGCCCGACGGCTGCGCCGGCGGACCGTACGACGGCTGGCGGCTGTCGGACGGATGGTGCTGCGCCGTCAGTGGTCTCGGTGTCGACGAGTGCGGTTGCGGCGTCGACATGATCGTGGGGGACATGCCCTGGCGGGTACGCGGCAGGTCGCGGGAGCCGCGATCGGCGGACATCGTCGGGGCGTACGGGGGCAGGGTGGCGCCGGCCGGGCGGTGCGGGCCGGTCGTGGACGATCGGTTGGTCCGCTGCGACCAGACCGGCGTACCCGCTCCCGGTCGGGTGATCAGGCCGGTCAGGACCTGATCGCGGCTGCCGCGGGAGCCGGCCGCGAACGAGGTGAGCAGGTCGCGTGCCTGGCTCATCGTCGGGCGTTTGGTCGGGCTGGGTTCGAGGAGGCGCAGCAGTACCGGTTCGAGTTCGGCGGCATTCTGCATGGGATTGATGCGGGCACGTGCGACCTTGTGCAGCAAGGCGATCGAGTTGTCGTCGACGCCGAACGGCGGCTGGCCCTCGACCATCGTGTAGATCGTCGCGCCCAATGAGTACACGTCCGAGGCCTCCTGCGGATCGGCTCCGCGGGCGACCTCGGGGGCGAAATACGCCGGCGTCCCGGTGATCACGCCGGTCTGGGTGAGGGTGACATCGTCCTTGGCGCGGGAGATCCCGAAGTCGGTGATCTTGACCAGGCCGGTGTGGCGGCCGCCCTCGGCGATGAGGATGTTGCCCGGTTTGATGTCGCGGTGCACGATCCCCGCGGCGTGGGCCTCGACCATCGCATCAGCCACCTGGGCGCCGATCTGAGCGGCTTCGGCGGGTGCGAGAGTCTTTGTGGCGTGGAGGATCTGGGCGACGCTGCGTGAGGGCAGATACTCCATGACCAACCAGGGTTCACCGCGGTCGAGGGCCACATCGTGCATGGCGATCGCGTTGCGGTGGGAGAGTTTGGCGGCGATGCGCCCCTCCCGCATCGCCCGCTGGCGCACGTTGTCCGCGGAGTCCTCGGTCAGGCCTTCGGTGGAGACGACCTGTTTGACGGCGACGTCACGGTCGAGGAGCTGGTCGCGGGCGAGCCACACGGTGCCCATGCCGCCCCCGCCGATCCGCGACTTCAGGCGGTATCGTCCGGCCACCAGATACTGGGGACCCGGGGCATGGTGGGGTCCGGCGGTCGTCGACATACGGAGATGATAGCGGCGCGGACGTCGCGGCGGGCACGCACTTGACAGCCCACTCGTACGTATGTTCGACTCGGACCATGCGATGGTCCGATCAGGCGGTGGAGGTCGACGACGGGTCGCTCCCCGGGCTGAGCCGGTCGGGTCTGGTCCGGTCGGTACGGACGCCCGAGTTCGAGGGTGTCACATTCCACGAGGTGTTGGCCAAGAGTGCGCTCAACCGCGTCCCGGAGGCCTCGCAGCTACCGTTCCAGTTCACGGTCAACACCTTTCGCGGGTGCACGCATGCCTGTCGCTACTGTTTCGCCCGTCCGACGCACGAATACCTGGATCTCGACGCGGGGACCGACTTCGACACCCAGGTGGTCGTGAAGCTCAACGTGGCGGCGGTGTTGCGCAAGGAACTCAAGCGCAGGTCGTGGACCCGGGAGACGGTGGCGCTGGGGACCAACACCGATCCCTATCAGCGGGCCGAGGGGCGATACCGGCTCATGCCGGGTGTGATCTCCGCGCTCGCCGAGTCCCGGACGCCGTTCTCCATCCTCACCAAGGGCACCTTGATCCGTCGTGATCTGTCGCTGTTGCGTCAGGCCGCGGGGGAGGTGTCGGTCAGCGTCGGGATCTCGCTGGCGATCCTCGATCCGGATCTGCAGAAGAAGATCGAACCCGGGACACCGTCACCGCAGGCCCGGCTCTCGCTGATCCGCGACCTCGCCGACGCCGGGATCGCGCCGCATGTGATGGTGGCCCCCGTCATCCCGTATCTCACCGACTCCTCCGCGCATCTCGACTCCTTGCTCGAGGCCCTCGCCGACGCCGGTGCGTCGGGCGTGACCGCGTTCCCGATGCATCTGCGGTCCTCGACGAAGCCGTGGTTCCTGGAGTGGCTGGCGGAGGAGCATCCGGCTCTCATCCGCCGCTACCGAGGGCTGTACGGGCGTGGCGCCTACGTCACCCCGGAGTATTCGTCGTGGCTCCGTGACCGGATGAAGCCGCTGGTGCACCGGCACGGTCTCGCGGGGTCCGGTGGTCTCCGGCAGGCGGGTCGGGACACGTCGACGACGGTGGCCGCCCCCGAGTTGCAGCACGCCCTCACCCTGTTCTGATCGCTGTTGTTCTGAGCCGGCGCGGCCCTGATCTGCGCCGATTCGGCGTTTGTGCGTATATCTGCTGCCGCACAACGGATTCCGACTTCGGTTGACGCTTGTCGGTGGTTGGTTCTACTCTCGAATAATCGAAACAGTGTTCGAATGATCTGCGGCCGGGGGTACCCCTCGGGATCACTCGGAAACTGTTCGAGACCTTGGTGGCGCGCACCTTCCCGGCTCGCTCGAGTACCTCATGTCGACTGGAGGGTGTCCGAGAAATGGATGTGTCAGCTGGTGTTGCCGTGACCGATGTCGCGGCCCGTGGACGCGCCGACGAGCTGGCGGGGTTACGTCGGCGGATGGCGGCCATGTCCGGCCGGCCCGACCAGCGGGTGGTCGAGGTCCGCGATCGGGCAGCGGGTGTCCTCCCGGTGCCTGATTCGTTGTCGGATATTCTGCCGCACAACGGGATTCCGCGGGGTACGGTGGTCGGTCTCGATGGTGCCCGCTCGGTGCTGGTCGCGATGATCGCAGCGGTGACCCGTGCCGGTGGGCAGGTCGGGATCGTCGGGTTGCCGCGGTTGAGCTTGTTGTCGGCGGCGGAGATGGGTGCCGACCTGTCCCGTATCGCCACCATCCCCGATCCCGGTCCCGATCCGGTCGAGGTGGCGGCGGTCCTGCTCGACGGTATGGATCTGGTGATCCTGGACCTGGCGGGCGACGGCGTGGGGACTCGCCCGCGGAACGAGATGGTGGCCCCCTCGCGTGCCCGGGTGGTCATGGGCCGCGTGCGCAAGCAGTCGTCGGTGCTGCTGGTGACCGGCGGCACCTGGCCGGGCGCGCAGCTGGCCATCGAGGCCCGTGTCCTCACCTACCGGCACAGTCCACAGCCACCGAGCCGGACCGCTTCCCGCGCAGCCGGTCTCGATTCCGCGCGCAGTGGCTACGGCCGCATCGGCGGGATGCGGTTGCAGGTCACGGTGTCCGGCCGCGGCCGGCAGTCCGAGAGCACCGAGGTCGAGCTCCTGGCGGCGGGTCACGGCGCCGACCGCACGGTCGAGATGGTCGCGGCGACGAGTACCGCCCCGGTGCTCGCGGTGGCGAACTGATGCCCCCCGGGGAGGCGGGGGCCCGGCGGATTCTCGCGCTCTGGTGCCCGGACTGGCCGGCGATGGCGGCCTCGGCCGAGGCGGACCTGCCCCCACTGCATCCGGTGGCGGTGCTGTCGGCGAATCGGGTGGTGGCCTGCTCGGCGTCCGCCCGGGCGGCGGGTGTCCGTCGCGGGATGCGCAAACGCCAGGCGCAGGCGGCGTGCACGGAGATGACCGTGGTCACCGCCGACGAGAACCGGGACGGGCGGTTGTTCGAGCCGGTGGTCGCCGCGGTCGCCGAGGTGATACCTGCTCTCGAAGTGCTCCGGCCCGGCCTCCTGGTGATCGCCGGCGACCGCGCGGCCCGCTATTTCGGGGGGATCGAGGCCCTCGCGGAGGAGCTCGTCGACGTGGTGTCGGCATGTGGCATCGAGTCGCAGGTCGGCATCGCCGACGAGATCTTCACCGCCGTCCTCGCCGCCCGGCACGGGCATCAGGTGGAGCCCGGAGGCGACCGGGAGTATCTCGCCGGCCGGCCGGTCGCCGATCTCGCCGTCGAACCCAGCATGAGCGACCCGTCCCGGGCCGATCTCGTGGAGTTGCTGCGCCGACTCGGGATCGGCACGATCGGTGCCTTCGCCGACATGTCCGTCACCGACGTCGCCACCCGGTTCGCCCGGGATGCGGTGGTCGCGCATCGGCTCGCCAACGCGTTGCCAGGGCGCGTCCCCTCGTCCCGCGGTGTGCCGGCCGAACTCGACGTCGACCACACCTGTGACCCGCCGGTCGACCGCATCGACGTCGCGGCGTTCATCGGCCGTACCCTCGCCGACACGCTGCACCGACGTCTCCGTGATGCCGCGGTGGCCTGTACGCGACTCACGATCATCGCGACCACCGAACGCGGACAACAGCATTCGCGAACCTGGCGGTGCGCCCAGCCGCTGACGCCGGAGACGACCGCGGATCGTATCCGATGGCAACTCGAGGGGTGGTTGACCGGCGCGGCGCGGCAGGGTAGCAAGGCCCGGGGGAGAGGGGTGGGGCGCGTCACGGCGCGGGACACCCGGCCCGACTCGCCGATCGTCCGGTTGCGGCTCGAACCGGTCGAGGTCGTCGAGGCCGGTGCCCTGCACTACCAGCTCACCGACGATCTCTCTCGTGGCGGGTTGGCCGGTGAGCCGGACGTGGAGGAGCGCGCCCGGCGTTCGCTGGTGCGGATTCAGGGGCTGCTGGGCGGGGACGCGGTCCGCATCCCCGTGCTGAGCGGCGGTCGCGGACCCGCCGAACGGATCACGATGGTCTCTCTGGGCGATGAGCCCGCTCCGCGCCGGGACCCACTGGCGCCATGGCCCGGTCGTCTTCCGCAGCCCAGTCCGACGGTGTTGGTGGAGACCGAGATCCACGTGCTCGACGCCGTGGGGCAACCGGTGAAGGTGACCGATCGCGGCGCCTTCACCGCCGAGCCGGTGACCGTCGCGCTGGCATCGTCCCGGGCGCGCCGATCGAGCTGGGGTCTGTGCTGGTGGGCCGGGCCCTGGCCGGTCGGGAGCGCAGACCGGCCGGCCGGGGCATCGGTACCCGTCGGAACCGCCGAGACCGGACTGATCGCGCGGGCACAGGTGCTGCTCGACGATTCGCGTGCCCTGTTGCTGTGCTACCGAGCCGGGGAGTGGGTCGTCGAGGGGGTCTATGAGTGAATTCTGATGAACCGTGACGTTCTCAAGCCGATGACCAGGACTGGCTGTGAAGGGTTCGGATACATACGACACGACGATGGGCGGGTCGGTCACGGCACCGAAGCTGGGGCCAACATCCTTGAGGTGTACGGCAGCGCCGGTCAAGCCGGCGAGAAGAACGCTCGACGGTGAACGCGTGCGCCGACGCCTCCGAGATGTCAGTCTCGACGCATGGCACGCACGTGGTTGTCGGTGACCGTGGAACTGCTCGGTGGTCGGGGGACGGAGTTGTGGCCCTGGCCCGGAAGGGTTTTCGCGGTCGGACCGGCGCACACCTTCAGGGATCTGGCCACCGCCGTCGACGACGCGTTCGCCCGATGGGATCGTTCCCATCAGTCACTTTTCACCCTGGACGACGGCAGGTTGGTCGCCGATGCCGCATTCGGTGCCGAGTTGGCCGGCGGTCCCGGTGGCTCGATCTCCGAGCCCGTCGACATCGCCACCGCCAAGGTCTCCCGGTTCGTGGAGCCGGGCACCGAGTTCCAGTACACCTTCGATCTCGGCGACGAGTGGACCCATCGGTGCGTCGTGGGGGATCTGAAGGTCGACCCACTGGACGTGTTGGGAATCCAACCGAAGGCGCCTCTCGCGTACTTCGGCTGGGGCGACATCCCGGATCAGTACGGTCGTCAATCGGCTGATGGTGACGTCGAGACGCCAGCACGCCCCACCGTTCCCCACCCGATGCTTGTCGGCGAGTGGCCCGCTCAGCGGGAGATCCGCGAACTCGATCTGGGCGAGGTGCGCGGATCGATCGCATCCGCCGATGCCGATCGTTTCCTGGATGCAGTCACCGGATGCGATCTGGACGACGCGCTCGAGCAGGTCGGCCCCGGGGTACCGATGGCGCTGCAGAAGCGACGCGAGCGAGCCGAGCCGGTGGCGGTGTCGATCGTCGAGCGATTGAACAGACGAGGTGAGGCCGGCGACGCCGAACTCGCCGAGGAACTGCTCGCGAGCCTGCGCGGGGAACCCGCACCGGGACGGCCGATAGCGGTGGATCTCGAGTTGCTCAGCGACCAGATGGAGGGTGATTTGAACCGGTCGACCGGCGGGTTCATCGACCTGAACACCGGTTTCGTGTACGACGACGAGATGCTCGAGCCAGGAGTCTTCGACGAGGAGATCGACATCGAGGAGGAGCCGGATCGCTGGCTGCGCTTCGGCTGCATCGGTTCGCGCGACAGTTGGCGGGACATGGCAGAGTTCGCCACGCGCATCTCCGATCCTGACCTGCGGAATCGTCTGGAACGCGCGATAGAGGGGCGAGGTGCGTTCCGCAGGTTCCGGGACGTCGTCCACGAAGCGGGTGTGAGTCAGCGTTGGTACGCGTTCTCCAGCGACCGCAAGTTCGGGCGGGCCCGCGAGTTCCTGGTCCGCGAGGGCATCCGGCCGATCTGACTCAACTGTTGCGCCCCCGCGCGATGACCGGCCAGCGGCTGTCCGAGCCGTCGATCGCCACCAGTTCGTCGACGAGGTTGACCGCGTTGCAGACGTGATTCGGTACCACCCGGATCACGTCGCCCAAGCGGGGGATCGACGCCGATTCCGCCGGGAACTCCACCACGGCATGATGTTCGGACAATTGCACGACACGAGCGTCGGGGTGGTCGAGGAGCCGTCCGTGGCCGGTCGCCCAGGCGGCCCGGTCGGCACCGAGGATCTTGCTGCCCGCGTCGACGACGATCCGTCCGGGCTCGCTCCGCACCACGGTGGCGACCGCGGTCAACGCGACGTCGTCGAATCCGCAGGCGCCGATCTCGACCTGCTGGGCGTCGTTGAGGGGGTATACGCCCGGCCGGATCTCGGTGAGCACGCCCGCATACGACGGGTCGCCGACGAATTCGATGGTGGGTGTGGACCCGCCGCTGCGCACCCGGGGTTCGATTCCCTCCGCTCGCAGACTCTCCGCCGCCGTACGAAGCGCCGCCACCTCCTGTTCCGCGGCCCGCCGGCGGGTGTCGCCGACGCCGTAACCGTGACCGGGGAAGGTGAACACGCCGACGACGTCGAGTCCGGCTGCCACTCCTGCCGCCGCGACCTCACCGGCCCTCTCGGGTGCGGTCCCGGTGCGGTGCTGTCCGGAGTCGACCTCGACCAGGGCCTCGATCCGCTGCTCGCCGAGCAGGGCCCCGAGATGCCGGGCGCCCTCGACGGAGTCGATACCCACCCGCAGCGACAACCGGTTCGCGAGGGCGCGCACCCGGGCTGCTTTCGCCGGGGTCGGCCAGATCGGGTAGGCGATGAAGATGTCGGTGCACGAGGTGATCTCGACCGCGTCGGCGAAGGCCTCGGCTTCGCCGATGGTCGCCACCGCCAGGCCCGTGGCGCCGAGATCGACCTGCATGCGGGCGATCTCGGCGCACTTGTGGGTCTTGGCGTGCGGACGCAACTCGACGCCGATCGATCGCGCACGGTCGGCGAGTGACGCGAGGTTACGCGTCATGCGGTCGACGTCGACCTCGAGATAAGGGGTGTCGATCACGAATTCTGCCCACCGGCGCGATCCGAACGACCAAGCGCCGCTGCCGATTCACCGAACACGAGATACTCCTGGTGCAGGATCCGGGTGGTCAGTGCGGGAGTGACCCGGTGCCCGATCTCGGCGACGAGCCCGACGAGCGAGTCGACACGTTTGGGCCGATCGACGATGGCGTGCAGGACGCGCGCCGCGGCGCGGTCGACGTTCCAGGTCCCGGGCTGATTCTCGTAGGCCTTGGTGGGTGCGATCATCCGCGTCTTCACCAGGGGAAGACGGACATTGGAGAAGGTCACATGGTCGGAGACGGTCTCGGTACCGGTGACGTCGCTGAACGCCTCCAGTGCGGCCTTCGACGCCGCGTATGCCCCGAATCGCGGCCCGCGCGACTGCACCGCGACCGACGTCACGTTCACCACGTGGCCTGCCTGCCGGGCGACCATGTGCGGCAGTAATCCGAGCACGAGGTTCACCGCGCCGAAGTAGTTGACCGCCATCACCCGGTGGTAGTCGTGCGACCGATCCACCGAGTTCAGGGTGGCTCTACGGATCGACCGCCCGGCGTTGTTGACCAGGACGTCCACGTGACCGTGCGCGGCCAGGACGGTCTTGACCAGCGCGTTGACCGACTCCTCGTCGGTGATGTCGCACTGGTACGAGGTCACCTGGCCGGGCGGGATGCCCTTCTTGCTCGTGGTCGAGTTCAATTCCTCGGTCGCCGAGGCGAGTTCTTCGGCATTGCGGGCGACGATGAGGACGTTTGCACCGCGGGCGACACACATCCGGGCGGTGGCCTTGCCGATCCCGCTCGACCCTCCGGTGATGAGGATGTTCTTGCCGACGAGCGGCCCGCGCGGATCGGCGCGACGGTTGCGCGACCGGTCGAGGTGTCGCGACCAGTAGGTCCACAGGCGCGGAGCGTATTCGGCGAAGTCGGGCACGGTGATGCCGAGGTCGTGCAGAACCGCGACGGTGGTGTCGGCGCGGAAGTCGACCGGGATCGTCACCGCATCGAGCAGTGCCCCGGGGATCCCCTGCTGAGCGGCGACGAGGTTGCGTCCGACACGCGCGATCCCCATGCCGGACAACGCCATCACGGGTTCCACCGCCGACCGCGGGATGGCGTCGAAGCCGCGCGGGGCGCGGAAGGCCGGTGCCAGGGCGTTGTACATCTCGGTGGTCGTGAGCGACTTCGGGTCGCTGAGATGGAACACCAGTCCGCTGCGGGTGGGATTGACGCCGATGAGTGCCACCATCGCGTCGGCGACGTAGTCGACGGGCACGATGTTCAGCGTGCCCAGGTCGGGCATCGGCAGCCGCAGAACCGAGGGCAATCGGCCGAGCGCTCCCAGATGGCCGAAGAAGTAGTAGGGACCGTCGATCTTGTCCATCTCGCCGGTACGCGAGTCACCGACCACGATCGACGGCCGGTAGACGCGCCAACGGAGTCCCTCACGTTCACGGACCACGCGCTCGGCCTCGAACTTGGTGCGGTGATAGGCGGTCGGGAATCCCTGTCCGACTTCGAAGTCCATCTCGGTGAAGCGTCCACGGTGGTCACCGGCCACGGCGATCGAGGAGACGTGGTGGAACAGCGCATCGTGTGCGATCGCGAAGTCGGCGGCGCGCGAGGTCCCGACCACGTTGGCGGCACGCTGGGACTCCGCGTCGGCGGCCATGTCGTAGATCGCGGCGAGGTGGATGACATGGTCGATCGCGGGGACCGCGTCGGGTGCGATGCCGAGTCCGGGCGCGGTCAGGTCGCCGACCACGGGTGTCACGCGGTCACCGGCGCCGAGGTCGTCGAGCATCGCGACGAAGGCCGCGCGCGACGACTCGCGTACCAGTGCGTGGATCGTGTCGTCGGGAGAGGCTGTCAGGAGACGGTCGAGAACGCGTCGTCCGATGAATCCGCTGCCCCCGGTGATGAAGTAGCTCGTCATGTGAGAGATCCCATCAGATGGGCGGGCCGACGGCCCGCTGGCTGTCCGCGCCCCGCGGGCCGCGGATCTGTCTGGTACTCAGAGTGACACTAACTTGCGGTGATGGCAACGACTACGCGCCTCGGCGTCGCGCACCCGAATGCGTCGACCGTGCGTCTCATTCCGTCGACTGTGCACCCGATCGCGTCGACTGTGCGCCCGAATGCGTCGATTGTGCGCCCGATCGCGTCGACTGTGCACCCCGATCACCCGACCAGGCCGACCGCCGGAGCAGGCGGGCGCCGTTGAGGGCGACGAGCACGGTAGAGCCCTCGTGGCCGGCGACGGCCAGCGGAAGGGGCAGGGTTCCGATCAGATCCCAGGTCACGAGGGTGACGATCACCGTGGCGGCGATGCAGAGGTTGGCGATCACGTAACGGCGTGCCAGGCGCGACAACCGGATCAGGGCGGCGACCGCGGTGAGATCGTCGCGCACGATGATCGCGTCAGCCGTTTGAACTGCGAGATCGGCCCCCCGGCGGCCCATCGCGACGCCGGTCCCGGCTGCCATGAGCGCCGGTGCGTCGTTGATCCCGTCGCCGACCACCAGCACGTGCCCGCCCGCCTCGGCGACGACCCGGACCTTGTCCTCCGGCAGCAGGTCGGCGTGTACGTCGTCGATGCCGGTCCGAGCGGCGACATCGGTCGCGACCGACGGACGGTCGCCGGTCAGCAGCAGGACCGGACCCGACGTGACGTCGCCGATCAGACGTACCGCTTCGGCCGCATCGTCCCGGAGGCGGTCGACGAGCTCGATCCGGCCGATCTCCCGGTCGTCGACGAGCACGCCGACCACGGTGCCGGTCGAGTCGGCGAGGGTGCGCTCGACGGTGACCCGGCGTCCACCGACCGTGCCGGTCACGCCGCGCCCGGGCAGTGCCCGGAAGTCGTCGACCGCAGCGACGTCCAGCCCCCGGTCGGCCGCGGCCGTCACGATCGCGCGACCCAGCGGGTGCTCGCTGGGGTGCTCGACCGCTGCGGCGAGCGCCAGCACCTCCGACGGCTCGCGACCACCGAGTGCCGTCACGTCGACGACCTGCGGACGCCCCTCGGTCAGGGTGCCGGTCTTGTCGAAGGCGACGACGGACGTGCGTCCGACCGACTCCATCACCGCGGCGGATTTGACCAGGACGCCGTGGCGACCCGCGTTGGCGATCGACGCCAGCAACGGCGGCATCGTCGACAGGACCACGGCGCAGGGTGAGGCCACGATCATGAACACGATGGCTCGCAGGAGTGCCTCGTCGAAGGTGCTGTCGAACAACACCATCGGGATACCCAGTACCAGTAGCGTGGCGACCACGACGATGACGGAGTACGCCTGCTCGACCTTCTCCAGGAAGAGCTGGGTCGGTGCCTTCGTCTCGGAGGCCTCGGCGACGAGTGTCGCGATGCGGGCGATGACCGATTCCGACGCCGGTCGGGCGACCTCGACGATCAGGGCGCCGGTGCCGTTGACGGTGCCGGACAGCACGTCGTCGCCTGTTTCGCGCACGACGGGGACCGACTCGCCGGTCACCGCCTGCTGGTCGACCTCGCTCCGGCCTCGCCGAACCACTCCGTCGGCGCCGATGCGTTCGCCGGGGCGGACGAGGATGCGCTGCCCGACTTCGAGGTCGCGACAGTCGATCTCGCGTGTCGTGCCGTCGGCTGCGGAGAGGGTGGCCCGCTCGGGGGCCAGTCCGAGCAGGGCGGTCACCGAGTCCGCGGTGCGCTGGGTGACGACGACCTCCAGTGCACCCGAGGTCGCGAAGATCACGATCAGCAGCGCACCGTCGAAGACCTGTCCGATCGACGCGGCCGCGATGGCGGCGACGATCATCAGCAGATCGACGTCGAGTCGTCGTTGCCGCAGTTCCTGCAGGCCGGACCGGGTCGGTTCCCATCCGCCGCTCAGGTAGCACGCGAGATACGCGGTCCACCAGGACCATTCGGGTGCGTCGCAGAGTTGGAGCAACCACCCCGCGAGGAACAGTGCCAGTGCGATGCCCGCCCAGCGCACCTCGGGCAGCCGGAGCCCGGTCCGCAAGATCGACGGTGGGGCGGCGTTCGCGCGTTCGGTTCTTCGTGTCCGTGTGGCGTGGGCTGCCGCCCGTTCCGTCGTCTCGGTCGCCTCCGCCGTGCCCATCGCGTCTCCCGTCTGCCGTGACCGTCGCTGTCGACAGTAACAGTTCATATGAAGAGGTTTTCATGTGATGTCGAGCCGGTAGCATCTCGCTGCATGGGACACGGCATCGACGAGGGGATGCGGCCGGCTGCGCGGCTCGACCCGGAATCGGCCGCGCACGTCGCCACCACGCTGCAGGCGCTGGCGACCCCGAGCCGACTGCTCATCCTCACCGAACTGCGCTCCGGTCCGCGTTCGGTCACCGACCTCGCCGACGCCGTCGGTATGGAGCAGTCAGCCGTCTCCCATCAGCTCCGGTTGCTCCGCAATCTCGGGTTGGTCACCGGCACGCGGTCCGGCCGGTCGGTCAGTTACAGCCTGTACGACAGTCATGTGGCCCAACTCCTCGACGAGGCGGTCTACCACAGCGAACACCTGCGTCTCGGGCTCGCCGAGCGTCCGCAATCGGCGGGCTGATCCGGCGGCGCCCGATCCGGTGCCACAATGCTCTCCAGCGCCAGGTGTGGTCTCGACGGCTCGCCCGGAATGCACCTGCGGCAGTCGACGAACCGAAAGGCATCGCATGAGCAGTGATCGAACGGACACGCCCGGAGAGCCGCCGCTGCTGATCGAACACTCCGGACGGGTGCGCACGCTGGTTCTCAACCGTCCGGAGGTCCGGAATGCGCTCAGTTCCGGCCTGATCGACGCTCTCCGTACCGAGTTGGCGAACGCGGGTCGCGCCGACGACGTCGACGTGGTCATCCTCACCGGTGCGGGGTCGGCGTTCTGCGCCGGGCTGGATCTGGCCGAGTTGGGCTCGTCGACCGAGAGCGCTCGACTACTCGATCATGCGGACGTGCCCGTCGGGCATCCGTGGCGTCCGATCCCGAAGCCGATCATCGGCGCTGTCAACGGCGTCGCCGCCACCGGTGGCCTAGAGCTCGCCCTCGCGTGTGACGTCCTGATCGCGTCCGACCGGGCCCGCTTCGTGGACACCCATTCGCGGGTCGGGGTCTTGCCGGGCTGGGGTCTGACATCCCGATTGCCGGAGGCGGTCGGCCGAGGTTTCGCCCGACGCATGAGCTTGTCCGGGGAGTTCGTCGATGCGGAGACGGCGCTGCGGGTCGGTTTGGTGACCGAGGTGGTGGCCCACGATCGGCTGATGGCCTCGGCGATGGATCTCGCGATGTCCATCGCCGGGAGTGACCAGCTCGCGGTACGGACCATGCTCGACTCGTATCGGCGTGCCGAGCAGCATCTCGTCGGCCCCGCGCTCGACGCGGAGAAGGACACGTCGGTCCAGTGGATGGCAGATTTCGACCCCGCCCGGGTGGCCGATCGTCGGTCCGGCATCGTCGAGCGGGGCCGGGCCGGCAGGTGAATCGGCCCCGGGGCCACTCCCGCTGTCGTGTCGAACTAATGTTCGATACGCTTGCTGTGTGGGCTGGGATCAAGGACCACCGACGTGGTCGGAGATGGAGCGGGTGCTCGCGGGTCGGGCGCCCGGCAGTGCCGACCGGCCCGGCACCGAATTCGGTCCCGATCTCAGTGAATGGGCGCCGTTCCCCGGCGACGGCGGAGACAGCCCGGCCTGGTCGCGCAAGCGCGGGGCCTACCAGGCCGAGGACATCTCCCGTGGCACCTCGGCGGTGCCCTACGCCGAACTCCACGCGCACAGTTCGTACAGCTTTCTCGACGGCGCGTCGATGCCGGAGGAGCTGGTCGAGGAAGCACAACGACTCGGTCTCCGTGCCCTCGCCGTCACCGATCACGACGGGTTCTACGGCATCGTGCGCTTCGCCGAGGCGGCCCGCGAGTTCGAGATGCCGACGGTTTTCGGTGCCGAGCTGTCGCTGGAGCCCGACGTCGCGCGGACCGGCCAGAACGATCCGCCGGGGGAGCATCTGCTGGTCCTCGCCCGGGATGGCGAGGGCTACCGACGCCTGTCGCGGACCATCGCCGACGCGCACATGGTCGCGGGTGAGAAGGGGCTGCTGCGCTACGACCGCGAAGCCCTGGCCGGTGCCGGCGGCGGACACTGGCTCATCCTCACCGGTTGCCGGAAGGGCGCTCTCCGTCGTTCCCTCGATCGCGGCGGCGTCCCGGCCGCCGAGCAGGCCCTGCGGGAACTGATCGAGACCTACGGGCACGACAACGTCGTCGTGGAACTGACCGCGCAGGGCATGGCCGACGACGACGAACGCAACGCGGTGCTCGCCGGCCTCGCCGCCGACGCGGGGGTGCCGACCGTGGCCACCACCGGCGCCCACTTCGCCGCACCCCGACGCCGGCGGCTGGCGATGGCGATGGCCGCCGTCCGGGCTCGCACCGACATCGACACCATCGCCGGGTGGATGCCCGGGGTCGCCGGAGCGCATCTGCGCAGCGGTGACGAGATGGCCCGGCTGCTGCCCGCGCATCCCGACGCCATCGACAACGCCGTGGGCATCGCCGCGGACTGCGCATTCCATCTCGGTCTCATCGCGCCGCAGTTGCCGCCGTTCGATGTCCCCGACGGGTACACCGAGGCGAGCTGGCTGCGCGAACTCACCATGACCCGCGCACGACGCCGGTACGGCACCCCGGCCGAACATCCGCAGGCCTACCGGCAGATCGAGCACGAGCTCGCGATCATCGAGACGCTCACCTTTCCCGGCTACTTCCTGGTGGTCGCCGACATCGTCGACTACTGCAAGGACAACGACATCCTGTGTCAGGGCCGGGGGAGTGCGGCGAACTCGGCCGTCTGTTACGCCCTGGGGATCACCAACGTCGACCCGGTCGCCAACACACTGCTCTTCGAACGGTTCCTGGCCCCCGAGCGCGACGGTCCGCCGGACATCGACATCGACATCGAATCGGACCGACGCGAGGAGGCCATCCAGTACGTCTACCGCCGCTACACCCGGGCCCGCAGCGCGCAGGTCGCCAACGTCATCACCTACCGGGGGAAGTCGGCGATCCGGGACATGGCCCGGGCGCTCGGGTACGCGCCCGGTCAGCAGGATGCCTGGGCCAAGATGCCCGACACCGCTCCCGCCGACGTCGCCGAGCTGGCCGGTGAGATCCTCGGTATGCCAAGGCATCTGGGCATCCACTCGGGAGGCATGGTGATCTGCGACCGGCCGATCGCCGATGTCTGCCCCACCGAGTGGGCGCGGATGGAGAACCGCAGCGTGCTGCAGTGGGACAAGGACGACTGTGCTGCCATCGGGCTGGTCAAGTTCGACATGCTGGGTCTCGGCATGCTCTCCGCGCTGCACTATGCGATCGACCTGGTCGCCGAACACAAGGGCATCGACGTCGACCTCGCCACCCTCGACCTCGGCGAACCCGCCGTCTACGAGATGCTCTGCCGCGCAGACTCGGTCGGCGTGTTCCAGGTGGAGTCCCGTGCGCAGATGGCCACACTCCCGCGGTTGAAACCGCGCTGCTTCTACGATCTCGTCGTCGAGGTGGCCCTGATCCGGCCCGGCCCCATCCAGGGCGGCTCGGTGCATCCGTTCATCAAGCGGCGCAACGGGGAAGAGGCGGTGACGGTCGAGCATCCGTCGATGAGCAAGGCACTCGAACGCACCCTGGGAGTGCCGCTGTTCCAGGAGCAGCTGATGCAGCTGGCCGTCGACGTGGCCGGATTCGACGCCTCCGAGGCCGATCAGTTACGCCGGGCGATGGGGTCCAAACGGTCGCCGGAGAAGATGGAACGTCTGCGGCAACGCTTCTATGAGGGCATGGAGAACCTGCACGGCATCACCGGGGACACCGCCGACCGGATCTTCGAGAAGATGGCGGCCTTCGCCAATTTCGGTTTCCCGGAGAGTCACTCGCAGAGCTTCGCGTCACTGGTGTTCTACTCGTCGTGGTTCAAGCTGCACCATCCGGCGGCATTCTGCGCCGCGTTGCTGCGCGCCCAGCCGATGGGTTTCTACTCGCCGCAGACCCTGGTGGCCGACGCCCGGCGGCACGGTGTCGCAATCCATCGTCCCGACATCAATGCCTCCCTCGCGCACGCCACCCTGGAGAACGAGGGACTCGACGTCCGGCTGGGACTCGACGGGGTGCGTGGGATCGGGGAGGATGCGGCGCAGCGCATCGTCGAACGGCGGTCCGACGGCCCGTACCTCGACATCACCGATCTCTCCCGCCGCGCCCGGCTGACGACGAAGGAACTCGAGGGGCTCGCCGGTGCCGGTGCCTTCGACGGGTTCGGTCTCAGCCGGCGCCAGGCCCTGTGGGAGGCGGGAGCCGCCGCGACGGTCCGCGACGACCAGCTGGCCCTGGAGTCGGCGCAGGCGACCCCCACCCTCCCGGGACTGTCCGACGTCGAACTCGCGGCCACCGACGCCTGGGCCACCGGGATCACACCCACGTCGTATCCGACGCAGTTCCTGCGTCCCCGGCTCGACGCGATGGGTGTCCTGGCCGCCGACCGGCTCCTGTCGGTGCCCGACGGTTCGCAGGTGCTGATCGGTGGTGCGGTGACCCACCGTCAACGACCCGCCACCGCATCCGGGGTGACCTTCATCAACCTCGAGGACGAGACCGGAATGGTCAACGTGGTGTGTTCGGTCGGCCTGTGGGCGCGGTACCGTGTACTCGCGCAGACGGCGCCCGCACTGCTGGTCCGCGGACGGGTGCAGAACGCCGAGGGTGCTGTGACGGTCGTCGCAGATCGTCTGCAACGCATGGATCTTCGGGTCGGAAGCAGATCCAGGGACTGGCAGTAGGTCTCGGCCGGGGGGAGTGCCGGGTGTCCGAGACGAGTCGGTGTTCGAGAACAATCAGGGAAAGAAGTCGATGCCGCAACAGGTCGTGGTGACCGTCAAACCGAAGAGCAGCAAGGGCCCGTTGGTCGAGACGGGGCCCGACGGCGCGATCACCGTCTACGTCCGTGAGCCCGCCACCGAGGGCCGGGCGAACAAGGCCGTCTCCGAACTGTTGGCCGCCCACCTCGGCGTTCCCAAGAGCAAGATCGCGCTCATCGGCGGTGCCACCGCGCGCACCAAGCGCTACCGCGTCGGCTGATCACCTTCTCGTCGGTTGAGCCGATTGCCCCGCTGGTTGAGCCGAGTCGAAATCACTCAGACAGCACCGGCGAAACCGTGCTGCCGCCACGCCTCGTAGACGACGATGCTCGCGGCGTTGGCGAGGTTGTGGGAACGACGGCCGGCGAGCATGGGGATGCGCACCCGGTCGGTCACCTCGGGTTCGTCGAGGACCTCCGCCGGCAACCCGGTCGGTTCCGGGCCGAACAGCAGCACGTCACCCGGCTGATAGTCGACGTCGGTGTGATACCGCTCGGCGTGGGCGGTGAAGGCGAAGACCCGCTCGGGCTTCAGCGTCGTCCAGGCGGTCACCAGGTTGGGATGCACCGTGACGTTGGCCATCTCGTGATAGTCGAGTCCCGCCCGTTTCACCTGCGCGTCGGACATCGAGAAACCGAGCGGTTCGATGAGGTGGAGTTCGCACCCGGTGTTGGCGGCCAGCCGGATCGCATTGCCCGTGTTGGGCGGGATGCACGGCTGGTAGAACATGATTCGGAACATGATGGTGTCAGCGTAGTCGGTGCCGTGCGGCGCGGATCTCACTCGACCCCGTCCCTCACACCGCCAACGCGGTGTTGGCCCCGCACAGCACGAGGCACAGCGTCGAATCGGGTTGCGGCCGAACGAGTCCCGAGACCACACCGGCGACCGCGGTGGCGGTGCCGTGTTCGACCAGGATGCGATGGGAGTCCCAGAGCATCCGCCGCGCCGCGATGATCTGGTCGTCGGTCACCAGGACGCTGCCCACGGCCGGGTTCCCGGCGACGGCGTTCCAGCACAGGTCGCCGACCCGGGTCGCGCCGAGGGAGTCGGCGGCGACGCTCTCCAGCTCGACGGGCACGGGAGTGCCCGCCGCCAGCGCCTGATGCAGACACGACGCACCCAGCGGTTCGACGCCGACGATGCGATCGCCCGGACGCAGCGTCGCGGTGAGGCCGGCCAGTAGTCCGCCACCGCCGACACAGACGACCGTCGTGAGCGGGCCGGGCACGTCGTCGATGTTCTCGAGGCCGATCGTGCCGGCACCGGCGACCACATCGGGGAGATCATAGGCGTGCAGCGCGAGCGCGCCGGTCCGCTCCGCGAGTTCCTCGGCCGCGTCGGCTGCCTCGGAGTAACGCCGTCCGATGAGGTGGATTCGCGCACCCGCGGCGCGCAGCGCGTCGATCTTGACCGGCGGTGCCGTCTCGGGGATCACCACGGTGACCGGGACTCCGACGATCCGCGCCGCGACCGTCGCGCCGATCGCCGCATTGCCGCTGGAGGCGACGAGGACACCGGCGTCGGTCAGGATCCCCTGTTCGCGCGCGTGCAGGGTCGCCCACAGACTGCCCCGCGGCTTGAAGCACCCGCCGAGCTGGGTGTACTCGAGTTTGAGGACCACCTCGACCGGACCGTCGACGGTGTCGATGGCCGTGCGCAGCGTCGGCGTGCGACGCAGATGCGGAGTGATCGCCGCGCGGGCGAGATCGACGTCGACAGGCACCACGGTCACCACCCCGACACTAGTGGTGCATGACCGGTCCGTCCGTCGATGACGGAATACGCGGGGACGAGTGGAAGAATGTCGGGCGTGACCGCGATACGACTCGATGGGAAGACCACGCGCGACGAGATCTTCGCTGATCTGGCCGAGCGGGTGGAGAAGCTCCGGCTGGCGGGTGTCACCCCCGGTCTCGGGACCGTCCTGGTGGGCGATGACCCGGGCTCGCACTCCTATGTGAAGGGCAAGCACGCCGACTGTGCCCGCATCGGGGTCGCCTCGATCCGCAAGGATCTCCCGGCCGATGCCACCACCGAACAGCTCAACTCCGCGATCGACGAGCTCAACGCGGATCCGGCCTGCACCGGCTACATCGTGCAGTTGCCGTTGCCCCGGCACCTCGACGAGAACGCCGCCCTGGAGCGGATCGATCCGCTCAAGGATGCCGACGGGCTCCACCCGATCAACCTCGGGCGGTTGGTGCTGGGCAAGGAGTCGACCCTGCCGTGCACCCCGCGCGGTGTCATCCACCTGCTGCGCCGCTACGACGTCCCGCTGGCCGGTGCCCGGGTCACCGTCGTCGGGCGCGGGGTCACCATCGGCAGGCCCATCGGTCTGCTCCTGACCCGCCGCAGCGAGAACGCGACGGTCACCCTGTGCCACACCGGCACCACGGATCTCGCCGCCGAGATCGAACGCGCGGACATCGTGATCGCCGCCGCGGGGGTGCCGCACCTCATCACCGCGGACATGGTCAAGCCGGGAGCCGCGGTGGTCGACGTGGGCGTCAGCCGCACCGACGAGGGCCGTCTCGTCGGCGATGTCCATCCCGACGTCTGGGAGGTCGCCGGCCACGTGTCACCGAATCCCGGTGGCGTGGGACCGCTGACGCGTGCGTTCCTGCTCGTCAACGTGGTCGAACGCGCGGAGCAGACGCTTGCCGGCGGAGGTGGCGGCGACGCGTGACCCGAGACGAGCACCAGAGTGAGTCCGCTCACTCCGAGCCGCGCGGCGACGAGCACTCCCGCCCAGGGGGCCGGACCCACGGTCCCACCGACGGCACCCGTCTGCGGGCGGTGCTCGTCCAGCTCCCATATCTGCTGGTGATGCTGGGTGTCCTGGCCGCGGCGCTCCTGGTGATGTTCGACCGCTGGCGGCGCGGATCGTTCGTCTTCGGGGCCGCGTTGCTCGTCGGCGCCGTGCTCCGTGCCTTCATCCCGTCGTCCCAAGCCGGTTTACTGCAGGTCAGGGGCAAGTCGTTCGACGTCACGGTGATGGCCACCGTCGGTGGCGTGATGCTGTGGCTGGCGGCGTCGATCGACTCTTTGGGCACGGATTGATTACAATAGAGACCTGAGCGTGACCTGACGGCCAGTCGTCCGCTCGACCAGGCACTTTCCGTTGCCCTGCCGTAGACGCACCGACCGCTGGAGTTTGTATCACTGCATCACCAACCGACGACACCGTGAGTGAAGTGACGTCCCTGGGCGTGTCAGCAGGTGCTGGCATGATCCACTACGTCCTCCTGACGCGTGACGATCTCGGTCGCAGTGTGGTCGATTCGCGTGTCATCGACGTCGACCCGACCGACGGTCTCGATTCCGCCGGTCGCGTGAATGCCGGCATCGACGTGATGCTGACCGCCGCCCGCGAAGCCGGGACGAGGGTCGGGCCCATCGGGGTCGCCGCCCGCACGGGCAGTCAGCGTCGGCAACTGCGCTCGAGGGGTAGCGGCCCCCGACGCCAGGTCCGCCTCGCCGGCGAGGACGAGGCCGTTCTCGCCTACCTCGCCGACACCGGCGAGGTCGACCGCTTCACCGCCGCGGTCGTCGTCGACTGCGGTGACACCGGCATGTCGCTCTACACCGTCGACCCCCGCGAGGGTCGGATCGGCACTCCCGAGCACTCGACGGTTCTCAGCGGCCGTCGACTCGACCGGTCCATCGTCGACCAGCTGACCGCCGACAACCCGGCCCTCGGCGAAGCCGGCCGCACCCGCGCCGATCGCAGCGAACTGCGCAGCGCCTGCCGGACCGCGAAAGAAGAGATCGCCTACGGCGGTTCCTCCGCCGCAGAGTCCGTGGTCGCCGTCTCGGCGAACGCGGGACGCGTGTCGCTGTCCGCCGCTCACGTCGAGCAGGCGATCGAGCCGATGATCCGGGACGCCCGGGAGGTGTTCGACCGGTACGTCGCGGCCGCAAGGTCCCGCGGCGTGCGTCCGGACGCGGTGGTCTTCATCGGTGGACTCGCCAACCTCCCCGCGGTGCGCGCCATCGCCTCGGAGCACGATCTGGAGGTCGTCAATCCGGCGGCTCCGGAGTTGGTCGTGGCCACCGGCGCGGCCCTGCTCGCCGCCCAGAGTTACTCGGGCGCAGCACGTCTCGCGTTCATCGGCGGCAAACCGCAACGCGAATGGCTCTCCGCGACGCCGATCGCGGTCGCCGGCGCCGTCATCGCCGCCACACTGATGACGATCTACGCGGTGAGCTCGTCGTTCGCCGATCGTCCGGCCGTCGATCCGCAGCCGTCGGTGAGCAGCGTCCCCCCGGCCGCGGCAACCAGTGACAGCGAGCCGCCGGTCGCCCCGCGGCCCACCTCTCAGCCCATCACCCGGATCCCGGCCGAACCCGTCGAGCCGACCGTCGTGCCCCCCGTTCCGACACAGCAGCCCGTGCCGCAGACCGGCTGGAACGACCCGCCGGCGTGGGCGACCACGGAGTTGCCGCCGACGCGACCGTCGACGAGCACCAGTACCCGCACGTTGTCGCCGTTCCCCTGGCCGGACCTGCCGTTCCCGCCCGGTTCGACGCCGACGATCCCGCCGGACCTGCTGCCGCCGGGTTTCCGTCCGCCGAGCGCCGCGCCCACGCCGCCACCACCGACGTACTCGACGTCGACGCCGGAGTCCTCGCGCGGTGGTTCGGCGCGGCCGAGCAGTACGCGCGCCCAGGGGTCGACCCAGGCGCCGTCGGTGTCCGGACAGCCCGCTGAGCGGGCAGGGGAGTCGGCGCCGCAGATCCCGCCGTCGTCCCAGCCCAGCAGCCCGGTGCCCACGGTTCCCGCGCCCCGCTGACCCGACGCCGCCGAGACGACGCTGTGTGAGGGCCGGATCGGGGCGTGCGGTCAGGCGTCGCGTCGCGCGAGTTCGACCGTGCGCTTGAGCAGGTCGCTGATCGCATCGAATTCGGTCAGGAATCCGTCGTGACCGGTCTCGGAGTGGACGACTTGGAGACCGCCGACGCAGTTGCCCAATTCCTCGGCGAGTTCGACCTGGAGCCGGATCGGGTAGAGGCGGTCGGAGTCGATTCCCCCGACGATCACCGGAACGGTGCACTCGTTGAGCGCCTTGGCGACTCCACCGCGACCGCGGCCGACATCGTGATGGTTGAGGACCTCGGTGAGGACGACGTAGCTCGCCGGGTCGAAGCGCGACATGAGCTTCGACGCCTGATGGTCGAGGTAGCTCTGCACGGCGTAGCGCCCGCCGGTCAGGGGATTCTCGTCGCCCTGGGCGTCGTTGGCGAACCGGCTGTCGAGCTCGGGCTCGCTGCGGTACATGAGGTGGGCGATTCGACGCGCGATTCCCATGCCCTGCAACGGGCTTCGTCCCGTGCCGTGATAGTCGCCGCCGTACCAGTCCGGGTCGGCCTTGATCGCGGCGATCTGAGCGGATTGGATACCGATCTGGTCCGCGGTCGCGCGGGCGCCGACGGCGAGGACGAGCGCGCTACGCACGCGGTCGGGGTACTCGATGACCCACTCGAGGGCGCGAGCGCCACCCATCGAGCCGCCGAGAACCGCACCGACACTGGTGATGCCGAGGCGATCGAGCAATGCCACCTCGGCCCGGACCTGGTCGAGGACGGTGATCTGCGGGAAGCGTGAGCCCCACGGACGGCCGTCGGGGGCGATGGATCCCGGGCCGGTGGACCCTTTGCAGCCCCCGAGGACGTTGGCGGAGATCACGCACCACTCATCCGTGTCGATGGCCTGCCCGGGCCCGATCAACCCGTCCCACCATCCGGCCGAGTCGTGATCGGCGTCGGCGGGACCGGTGACGTGCGAGTCGCCGGTCAGCGCGTGGAGAGTGAGGATGACGTTGTCGCGGGACGGCGACAACGTCCCCCAGCGCTGGAACGCCAGGGTGACGTCGTCGATCCGTGCTCCGCTGTCGAGAGGCAGCGATCCGATGGGGATGCCGACGAGTTCCCCGTCCGGGAGGGACTCCCAGTCGGGCTGATCAGACGCTGTCGCGTTCAGGTCGATACTCACCGACAAAGCTGCCTCACCTGGTTCACTTGGCCGCCGCGAATCCCTGTTCGAGGTCGGCCACGATGTCGTCGATTCCCTCGATGCCCACGGCCAGCCGGACCAGCCCGGGGGTCACGCCGGCGGCGAGTTGCTCCTCGGGGGTCAACTGACTGTGCGTCGTCGAGGCGGGGTGGATCACCAGCGACCGCACGTCGCCGATGTTGGCGACGTGGCTGTGCAGGCTGAGCGCGTCCACGAACTTCTTGCCGGCGTCCACTCCGCCCACGATCTCGAAGGCGATGATCGCGCCCTGTCCCTTGGGGGCCAGTTCCTGACCGCGCTTGTACCAGGGCGAGGACTCCAGGCCCGCGTATGCCACCGACTCCACCTGGGCGTGCCCCTCGAGGAAGGCGGCGACCTTCTGCGCGTTGGCGACATGGCGCTCGATGCGCAGGCTCAGGGTCTCCAGCCCCTGAGCGAGCAGGAACGCGTTGAACGGCGCGATGGCCGCACCGGTGTCACGCAGCCACTGCACGCGGGCCTTGAGCGCGAACGCGGGCGCCCCCAGGTCGGCGAAGACGGCCCCGTGATAGCTGGGGTCCGGGGTGGTGAAGCCGGGGAACAGGTCCTTCCCGTCCCGCTGGACACGCCAGTCGAAGGTCCCGCCGTCGACGATGACGCCGCCGATCGCGGTGCCGTGTCCACCGATGTACTTGGTGGCCGAGTGCACGACGATGTCGGCCCCGTGGGCCAGCGGGTTGATCAGGTACGGCGTCGCGACGGTGTTGTCGATGATCAGCGGTACGCCGTTGCGGTGCGCGACCTCCGAGATGCCGGGGATGTCCAGGATCTCGTTGTTGGGGTTGGAGATCGACTCACCGAAGAAGGCGCGGGTGTTGTCCTTGACCGCGGCCTGCCACGACGCCGGATCCTCGGGATCGTCGACGAAGGTCACCTCGACACCCAGCTTGGGCAGCGTGTAGTGGAAGAGGTTGAAGGTGCCGCCGTACAGACGCGGACTCGACACCACGTGACCGCCGGTCTCGACGATGTTGAGGATCGCGTAGGTCTCCGCAGCCTGACCCGAGGCCACGAGCAGTGCGGCGACGCCGCCCTCGAGCGCGGCGATCCGCTGCTCGACCGCATCCTGGGTCGGATTCATGATGCGGGTGTAGATGTTGCCCGGTTCGGCGAGTCCGAAGAGGTTGGCCGCGTGCTGCGTGTCGTTGAAGACATACGACGTCGTCTGGTAGATCGGCAGCGCACGGGCGTTCGTGACCGCGTCGGCGGCCTGTCCGGCGTGGATCTGCTTGGTCTCGAAGCTCCAGTTGTCGGCTGGAGTGGTGCCGTCGGCGGGGGTGCCGTCAGGGGCATCAGACATGGCGATTGATCACTTTCTACGGTCGGCAGGGCCAACTCGACCCTGTTGGGGTCCGACCTTCGGACCCGCGCTTGCCGGGGATCGCCAGTGCGATCCCGCAACCCGGTCATCACCCGGAGCACCCCACCGCGGTTGGAGGGTTGCCGATCAGCCAGCCGGGGCTTGACGCTGATGCTCATGACCTGGCGACAAGGATATAACACGGATGTGAGTGCCAGAGAACCGTCCCGGTCAGGCCGCGCCCAACACTGTCCAAGCGCACCGTGTGGGTGGCATGAGCTGTCCTCCGACCGAGTGAAATCGCATGTGGTCAGATGGATAATGCCTGCTCACGGTCATTAGCGACCCTCAACGTGCTGTCGGTTTCACCGTCGCGGACCTAGCGTTCGGCTCAGCCCCGGCTGCGTCGGAGGGTTCCGATCGGGTGGTCCGGGTTCGCACAGGAGCGCCCATGGCCGCGATCGCTCATCTCCGGACCCGACGGGCCTCGCCGGCAATCGCCGCCCTCACCGTCGTCACGGTCGGGGCAGCCCTCTGTCTGTCCGGGATCGCTCCGGCCACGGCCGCGGAGTGCAGCGACACGGGCGCGGTCATCATCGTGGCCGGAACCAATGACCCGGAGAGCGCCCACCTCGTCGGCGTGGAGCAGCGCTATACCGGTAAGACGCCGGCGGTGGTCGACGGCGACGTGGTCATCGTCGGCGACCCGGGGAGTCCGTATCTCGCCGAACCCAAGGACGTGATCCACGTCGGCTACCCGACTACGCTGTGGCCCCTCGGTGCGGCCGGATACGACGACAGCACCGGCCAGGGCAGGAGTGCGACGGCATCGGCGATCGCCGGCTATCAGCAACGATGCGGCGCCGAGTCCGACATCGTGGTCGTCGGCTACTCGCAGGGTGCCCGTGTCGCGGGTGACGTCCTCGCCGACATCGGCAACGGACGCATCATCGAGCAGGTCGTCGCGACCGACGAGAACGGCGAGGTCATGCTCGACGAGCAGGGCTATCCGGTTCTGGTCGACATCGTGGCCGGGGCCGTCTCCGGCGAGCTCTACGCGGACCCGCGGCGCGCGGGCGACCGGACCGGACGCGGCATCGAGCTGTCGTTGATCGGCATCATCCCCGGTCTGACGATGGCCGGACCGCGGGGTGGGTCGGTGACCGATGGCGGCTTCGGCGCACTCGAGGGCCGGGTGGTGTCGGTCTGCATCGAGGGCGATCCCATCTGTGATCTGCCGGATCCGATCCACGATCCGATCGGCGCGATCGACGGCCTGCTCGGCTACTTCACCAAGCACAACCGGTATCCGTTCCAGATGTATCGGGACCCGCGCGCCGCGACGTGGAACGACGGGCGAGTGGTCCGATGCGATCCGGAGACCGCGATCTGCATGGTCGCCGCGGAGTCCGCATTCGCCGAACTCGTTCAGGGGTGGGTGCGCGATGTCGGCCACGCCGGCGACATCGGGGACTTCCTGTCCGGTCGCCCGACGATCAGCCCGCCGTACGGCATCGAACTCGCCGACCTGCAGCCGGTGATCCGGCTCGTGCAGGATCTGCTGCCCCCGCTGCCGACGCTCGGGTACGGCGCCTACCTGCCGGATCTGTTCGTCGTCGAGGACATCCTGGCGGGCATCCTGACGCTGTCGCCGTCGCGGTTCGTCGACGGCGCCACCGCCCTGGCCGCGAGCCTGCGCAGCATCGTCCTGCTGCCGGTGAACTTCGTGCGGTACTGGGCGGGCGCGATCATCGGACCGGTGGCACCGCAGACCGGCACCGTCACCGTCCTCGCGGCCGATACGGCGACCCTGCGGTCGTCCACGTTGACCAGGCTCGCGACCGCGACCGACGACCCGATCGAACCGGCCCGCGTGGAGCCGACGACCGTCGTCGGCGCCTCGGTGCCGCCGCCGGCGACCCCGGCCCCGGTGGACGACCCACCCGCCGACGCTGCCGGTGCGCCCACCGGCGCGGACGACGCGAGCGGTACCGAGGCGCCCGACGAGAACCCCGCCCCGGCGCCCGTCCGCGACGAGGTCCCGGCCGCCACCGATCCGTCGGCGGGCGAGCTGTCCGGAGACGAGTCGATCGGAGAAGCGCCGGTGGGGGACGAGCCGGCGGGGGACGAACCCGAGTCCTCCGACACGGCCCCTGCGGGCGCCTGACCGAGGAGGGTCGGCCGGCGTGGCGACAGGGCGGACACGGCGCGTGTGAATGAACTCACCACCTTGTGAGGAATCAGGTCCTCCCGGCCAGGGTTGGCATGAACCGTGCCTGACGCTCTTTCGACCACCACCGATGCCCCGGCCGCCGTATCTCTGACGGATCGGTCCACCGCCCCGGAGGTCCACCCGTCTGGGGGGACCTCTGCCGGCGTGTCCCGACGGGTACGTCGCTGGACGATTCTCGCGCTGGCGCTGGGCGGTTTCGGGATCGGGACGACAGAGTTCGTCGCGATGGGTCTGCTGCCCAACATCGCGGGATCACTCGGAGTGTCCGAACCGACTGCCGGACATGTCATCTCGGCATATGCGATGGGCGTGGTGGTGGGGGCTCCGCTGATCGCGGCGCTGACCGCGAGGATGTCCCGGCGCACCCTGCTGATCGGCTTGATGGTGGCGTTCACGGTGGGCAACCTGGCCACGGTCCTCGCGCCGGATTACGGACTGCTGCTGGTGGCGCGGTTCGTCGCCGGCCTGCCGCACGGCGCCTACTTCGGTGTCGCAGCGCTGGTCGCCGCGCACCTCGCGGGCCCGCGAAACCGTGCCAAGGCCGTGGGCCAGGTGATGCTCGGCCTGTCCGTTGCCAACGTGTTCGGCGTGCCGGCGGCCGCCTGGCTCGGGGAGACCTTCGGCTGGCGGTCGGCCTTCGCGATCGTCGTCGTCATCGGGGTCGCCACCGTGATCGCATTGATCCGCGCGCTACCCGCGCTCACCGGGATGAAGACCACCGATCCGCTCACCGAGCTCGGCGCACTCAAGCGGTCGCAGGTCTGGTTCACGCTCGTCATCGGCACCGTCGGGTTCGGCGGGATGTTCGCGTTCTACACCTACCTCAACTCCGCGCTGACCACCGACACGGGACTGTCGGTATCGGTCGTGCCGTTCGCGCTGATGCTGTACGGACTGGGCATGGTGACCGGCAACTTCGTCGGCGGCTACGTCGCCGACCGCAGCGTGCCGGTGGCGATCCTCGGTGGTCTCACGGCCAGCGCCGTGTCCCTCGGCGCGTTTGCGGTGCTGGCGCAGAACGCCTGGGCGGCACTGGTTCTCACCTACCTCGTGGCACTCACCGGCTCGACGATGCTGCCCGCGCTGCAGACCAGGCTGATGGACGTGGCCGCCGACGCGCAGACCCTCGCCGCGGCGTTGAACCACTCCGCCCTGAACATCGCCAACGCGGCCGGGGCCCTGCTCGGTGGGGTGGTGGTCGGCGCGGGCTACGGCTATCTCGCCCCGTCGGTCGTCGGCGTGTTGCTCGCGGTGGCCGGCATCGCCGTCACCGTCGTGGCGCTCGCGACGTCGCGACGTCACGCCCGGCGCATGGCCGCAGGTTCCTGAGCCGAGCACATCGCCCGCTCGACGACGAGGGCCGACCGGGGGATTCCGGTCGGCCCTCGTCGTCGGCTGATGGTCAGCTGTTGGTCGGCGGTGTGGCGATCGTCTTCGACAGGTAGAGCTGCTCGCCGAGCTTGTTGATCAGCTCGAGTTGCGTCTCGAGGTAGTCGATGTGTTCTTCCTCGTCGGCGAGGATCTGCTCGAGGAGATTCGCGCTCGTGATGTCACCCTTGGACCGGCACAGGGCGATCCCGGGTCGGAGTCGTTCGACGACCTCGACCTCGATCGCCATATCCGATTCGAACTGTTCGCGGATCGACTGCCCGATGCGCAGCGGCAGCAGGCGCTGGTAATTGGGGAGCGCATCGAGGAACAGGATGCGATCGGTCAGGATCTCGGCGTGGGTCATCTCTTCGATCGACTCGGCGCGGGTCTTCGCCGCGATCTCGGTCAGTCCCCAGCTCTGCTGCATCTTCGCGTGCAGAAAGTACTGGTTGATGGCCGTCAGCTCACTGGTGAGCTGTTCGTTGAGCAGTTCGATGACCTCGTCGTCGCCACGCATGTGTCAGCCTCCGGTTCGCCGTGAATGTCCGGTCGAACCGTAACACGACAAAACCCCTCGCGCGTCGTGTCGCGCGAGGTCGGTGGGGTCGGCTGTCAGGTCATGCAGCGGTCGTCGCGGTTGACGCCCTTTCGCTCAGGATGTCGTGCAGTTGGTCCAGGCAGGTTCCGCAGCCTTCGCCTGCGCCGCATCGGTCGCTGATCGCGTCGACGGTGTACGCACCTGCGTCGCAGTGTGCGTGGACCTCGTCGACCGTCACGGCGCGGCATATGCAAACGAACATCTTCGGACTCACCTTCGTGCCTGGATTAGGCAATGCTTACATACCCTGGGCGCTGTGCACAAGGGTTGCCTTACCTTTATCCGACGAGTGAGACGAGATCGCCGGGCTCTGGGTTGTCGGACCTCGCCCGTAGGATGTGGCCCCGTGCCACTCACGATCTCCACGGTGAACGTCAACGGAATCCGCGCAGCGGTCAAACATCGGTCGGAGGCCAACCGCGGCTTCCTGCCCTGGCTCGATGCCTCGACACTCGATGCGTCCGGGCTGGACGTGGTCCTGTTGCAGGAGATCCGCGCCGACGAGGAACTCGCCCGCGAGGCGCTGGCCCCGGCCCTGGCCGATGGGTGGCATCTGACGATGAGCCCGTCGAGCGTCAAGGGTCACGCGGGTGTCGGTGTTCTGACACGCACGGCCCCGTCGACGGTGCGGGTGGGGTTCGGGAGTGCCGAGTTCGATGATCTCGGCCGTTACCTCGAGGTCGACATCGACACCGATCTGGGGCCGCTGACCGCGGCGAGTCTGTACGTCCCCAAGGGGGCCGCACTGTCCGACGCCGAGAAGGACATCGCCAAGCACGACGAGAAGGTCCGCTTCATGGACGAGTTCGGCGCCCATCTCGGCCGGCTGGTCCGTCGCCGTCGGCACGTCGTCGTGGGCGGCGACTGGAACATCGCGCCCGCCGAGGCCGACATCAAGAACTGGAAGGGCAATCTCAAGAGCCCCGGTTTCCTGCCGCACGAACGTGCCTGGGTCGGCGGTCTGCTGGCGGCCGGGTGGCACGACGTCGTGCGCGAGCTGTTCCCCGACGACGCCGGTCCCTACTCCTGGTGGTCGTGGCGCGGAAAGGCCTTCGACAACGACTCCGGGTGGCGTATCGACTACCAGCTCACCAACACGAAGCTGGCCGACCGCGCGGCCAAGGCCGAGGTCGCACGTGCGGCGGCATACGACCTCCGCTGGTCCGACCATGCTCCGGTCACCGTGCGGTACGAGTGACCGGGTCTGACAAACTGAGCGTCATGACCAGCGACGCAGAACGCACCGGAGCCCCGTCGGCCGGTGCGGTGCCGACCCGCCCGCGCGTGCTGTCGGGCATCCAGCCGACCAGCGATTCCTTCCACCTCGGGAACTATCTCGGTGCGGTCCGGCAGTGGGTGGCGTTGCAGGACGACTTCGACGCGTTCTACTTCATCCCCGACATGCACGCACTGACCGTGCCGTTCGATCCGAAGGTGCTGGCCGAACGCACCCGCCTGAGTGTCGCGCAGTTGCTCGCCGTCGGTGTCGACCCCGAGCGGTCGACCATCTACGTGCAGTCCCACATCCCCGAGATCGCCCAGCTGACGTGGGTCCTGTCCTGCATCACCGGTTTCGGCGAGGCGAGCCGGATGACCCAGTTCAAGGACAAGTCGGCCAAGCAGGGCGTCGACGCGGCGGGTGTCGGTCTGTTCACCTATCCCATCCTGATGGCCGCCGACATCCTCGCGTTCGGAGTCGACCGCGTGCCGGTCGGCGAGGACCAGCGGCAGCACCTCGAACTCACCCGTGATCTGGCGCAGCGCTTCAACTCCCGCTTCGGCACGGTGCTCAAGGTGCCGCAGGCGCACATCGTGTCCGAGTTCGCCAAGATCTACGACCTCCAGAACCCGACCGCCAAGATGAGCAAGTCCGCCGAGACCGACAAGGGCCTGATCAACCTGCTCGACGATCCGAAGCGGTCGGCGAAGAAGATCCGCTCCGCCGTCACCGACACCGGGTCGGAGATCCGGTTCGATGTCGCCGAGAAGCCGGGCGTCTCCAACCTGCTGACCATCCAGTCGGCCCTGTCCGGCGTCGGCGTCGACGACCTGGTCGCCAAGTACGAGGGCAAGGGGTACGGAGATCTGAAGGTCGACACCGCGGAGGTGCTCGCCGAGTTCGTGACGCCGCTCCGCGGACGGGTCGACGAGTACCTGTCCGATCCGGCCGAACTCGATGCCGTCCTGGCCCGGGGCGCGGCCCGCGCTCGGGCGGTTGCGTCCGAGACGCTGGCGTCGGTCTATGACAAGGTGGGGTTCCTGGCGCCTGGCCGGTGACACCGGACCCGCAGGACGCCCGTGCTTGGATCGCACAGGGACGCACGTCCCGAGCTCTGACCAGGAAGGCCGTTTCATGACCTCCGCGCCAGACCCGGCGAAGTCACCGGTAGACACTGCGAAATCGGCTGTGGACAAAGGGATGTCGGTCGTCGACAAGGGCAAGTCGGCCTTCGCCGCGGCGCGGGAGAGATGGCCCGCCGTCGAGCACCTGGTGCAGACCGTCGAACGCTACAACGACCGGCGCGGAAACGTGTACGCCGCGGCCATCAGTTTCAACGGCATCCTCGCGCTGGTCCCGATCATCATGGTGGTGTTCTCGGTCGCGGCGTTCGTGCTCGCCAACCAACCCCAACTGCTCGACGACCTGCAGAAGGCCGTCGTCGAGGCCGCGCCCGGCAAGATGGGCGAACAGCTCAGTGAGGTCATCGATTCGGCGATCTCCTCGCGCGCGGCGGTCGGGATCGTCGGTCTGATCGGTGCCGCCTTCACCGGGATCGGGTGGATATCCGGCGTCCGGGTGGCCTTCACCGAGATGTACGGGGGCCGCGTCGACCGCAACCCCGTTCTGTCGAAGGTGTGGGACCTCCTCACGTTCGCGTTGCTGGGCATGGCCTTCGCGGTGACGATGGCGCTGACGACCCTCGGGAACAGCGGGCTCACCACCACGATGCTCTCCTGGGTCGGACTCGACGACGCGTCATGGGCCCCGGTCGTGGTCCGGGCGGTCGCGATCATCGTGTCCGTGGTCGCCAGCTGGCTGCTCTTCACGTTCGTGCTCGCGCGGCTTCCGCTGGTGCCGTTGCCCATGACGCACGCGATGAAGGCCGGCTTGGTCATCGCGATCGCTTTCGAGCTGATGAAATCGCTTGGCGGGCTCTATCTTCAATCGGTTCTCGGCTCGCCGGCCGGGGTGGCCTTCGGCCCGATCTTCGGCGTCTTCGTCTTCGCGTACCTGGCGTCGCGGATCGTGCTGTACGCCACCGCGTGGTGTGCGACCGACCCCATCAACAGCTCGTATCAGGTCGTCGAGGACCCCGACGCGGAACTTCGGCGGCCGGTGGTCATCTCGCCGACCGTCGAGGTGAATCCGGCACCCCGCGCGGCTGCGCTCGCGGCCGCCGCCGGCGTGGGCGCGGCAGCTGCCGCGCTCGTCGGGGCCCTCCGGCGACGCTGACGCCCGCGTCCCCGGGCGGGACGCTCGGGTCGTGGCTCAGCGTCGACCGGCGAATCGCAGGCCCAGCAGCAGCAGGGCGACCGCCACGAGCGCGGCCACGAGGCCGATCAGAATCTGGACCGAGGTGGACGATGCCCGATCGGAACCCGCTGCCGTGGCGCGTTTCTCGGTGTACGGTTCGGGCGCTGTCGACGACGCCCCATCGGTCGTCGTCGCCCCGTCGGACGACGACGGCTCGACGAGGCGGCCCACCGAGATGGCGGGGTCGGTTCGGAAGCCGTAGTCGAACATCGACTCGGCCTGATCCCAGTACAGGTCGCCGTCGACGGACAGGCCGAACATCTGCACGATGATCACCGTCCGGCCGTCCCGTTCGGCGGCACCGACGAAGGTCTTGCGCGCGTCGTCGGTGTAGCCGGTCTTGCCGCCGATGATCCCCGGATACCCGTCGAGCAGAAGGTGATTGGTGCTGTACATGTCGTAGGCCGGATGATCCTTGTCGCCCGGGACGTCCGGGCGCCGCGGATACCCCGGAAAGCGAAAGGTACGCATCGCGATCATCTCGCGGAACGTGGGTTCGGCCAGTGCGGCACGGAAGAACAGCGCCAGGTCGTAGGGCGACGACGACATCCCGGCGGCGTCGAGACCAGACGGGCTCGCGGCCCGCGTGTCATGGGCGCCCAGCCGTTGTGCCCGATCGTTCATCTTCTCCAGGGCGGCGTCGACGCCGCCGAGCTCACGCGCGAGGGCGTGCGCGCAGTCGTTGCCCGACACCAGCAACAGGCCGGTGAGCAGATCGCGCACGGTGTAGACCCCGCCCGGTCCCATGCCGCACGAGTCGCCCTCGGCGCTCCAGTCCTCGGGGGTGGGTACAACCCGTGTGGCCAGGTCGAGTTCGTCGAGGGCGACGAGGGCGAGTAGCACCTTGATCGTCGACGCCGGCCGATAACGGCCGTGGGGGTCCTTGGCGGCGATGACCCGACCGGACTCGAGGTCGGCGATCAGCCAACCCGCCGAGGTCAGGCGGGGCGGGACAGGTCCGGCGGCCGGGTCGGCGACGACGCCGCAACCGGCGAGCTCGTCACCTCCGACCGCCGGCGTCGGAACCGGGAGGGGAGTGGGGGCCGCCGAACCGGGCGCGACGACCTCGGATTCGTCGACGGCGGGCGGGGTCGCGACCTTGTGCGGACAGTGATCGGTGGCCGGAGTGGTGACGGTCGGTGGTGGCGGGGCCGGCAGCGGGACGGCGACGGCGGGATCGGTTCCGACGACCAGGCCCAGGAGACCGAAGCTCAGCACGGCGACGAGTGCGCACGCGGTACGACGAGTCCACGTCGAGGTCATCGGCCGCACGTTACCAGCGAGAGCGGCCGTTGCCGACGACCTCGTGCAGCCATCGCCGCATCACCGCATCCGCCATCGGTGCGGTCACGCTCTCGATGGCCGCCGCCGCGGCGGGAAACCGGTCGGTGGCGGGTTCGCCCAGGACCTCGGCCACCGAGGACCGTGACTCCGGATGTGACAACCAGTCGCCGACGAGTCGGCCGCCGGCCTCGAGATGGAACTGCACGCCATAGCAGTTGTCGACGCGGAACAGTTGGGTGACGCAGGACTCCGAGGATGCGAGCAGAGTCGCCCCGGGCGGCAGGGTGACGGTGTCGAAATGCCACTGCACGGTGTCGATCTCGCGAGGTGTGGGTTCGATGACCGCGCCGCCCCACACCGGATCGGACATTCCCGCGTCGTTCAAGATCACGCGGTGCACGCCGAGTTCCGGTACATCTCCGGTGTACACCTCGCCACCGAAGGCCGCGGCCAGCATCTGCGCACCCAGGCAGACGCCCCAGATGGGCATACCCCGGTCGCGAGCTCGACGGAGCAGATCGAGTTCGTCGCTGATCCAGGGGATGCGGTCCGCGTCACCCACGCCCATCGCGCCGCCGAGAACGACGATGGCGTCGACATCCGTCAGGTCCACGGATGCGGACTCGCGCCAGATCCGTAGCGTGGTCGTCTCGGCGGTGTCGTACAACGCGGGACCATATGCTCCCGGCGGCTCGGACTCCGCGTGCCGGATCTCCAAGACCCGCAGCCGCTCCGGCGCCTCGACCCGCTCTGTTCTGATGCTCATGACGAGAGCAAGCGTACGGTTCCGGCGGCCATTCCTCTCGTCGACGCGGTGCGCGGCGAACCGGGCCGGAAGGAACAGCGCCGGGTTCACCCCGTACGGCACGCGCTCGTGGCGCGGGCACCATGCGCGGTGTGGTCGGCGACGCTCTCGGCGTCGACCTCGATCTCGCACCGGGAGAGGCGCCCGCCCGACTGGAACAGAGCGTCGACGGGGAGATCGCCCGCGGCCCGCGTGTATACCACCGACGCCGTCCAGTTACCGTGCGAATCCCGCTGCGTGAGCGGGACGTCGGACTGCGTGCGTAATCGGCCGTCCGCGTCGGTCCAGACCGCGGCGCCGTTGTACTGCTGGTCGGAAGTCAGGGTGATCGTGATTCGCTGGGTGTCGGCGGTGGGCGCTGCCGCGGCCGGGGCGAAGACCAGAAGGCAGGCGAACGCACTCACCGCGAACGTCAACAGCAGCCGGAACAATAGGGCGCGGGCCATGGGAACTCCGTTCGATGTGCGAGAACCGATCCGGCAACCCTTCGGTCACCCTCGGTCTCTCTTCGACGCATCGAACCGCTGATCGGTTCCCTCGGATCGCCGGTCTGCTCCCGCGTCAGGTGGCGACCGTCAGCGGGAGCGTGGTGAAACGGCGGACGAGAACCCCCGGCTCCCACTGCGTCTGACCCAGATCGATCCGGAAGGTCGAGGCGGAAGACAACAGAAGCTCGATCGCGAGTCGCGCCTGCAGCCGCGCCAGAGCAGCCCCCACGCACAGATGCAGACCCTTGCCGAACGCGAGATGCGACCGCCGGGCCGCCGGATCGAGATCGATCGCCGCGGGGTCGTCGAAATGAGCCGGGTCGCGGTTGGCGGCTCCCCACATCAGGAAGACGTGCGAACCGGCCGGAAGCCGGGTGTCGCCGAGAGTGGTGTCGGCGACGACGTGCCGGAAGTGTCCACGAAACGGGGTCTCGAGCCGAAGCGCTTCCTCCACGAACACGGGGATGAGCTCAGGGGCCTGGCGCAGACGTTCGACGACCCCGGGGTGACGGTCCAGGAGCCAGACGACACTGTTGAGCAGACTCGTGGTGGACTCGGCGCCCGCCGCGACCAGCTGGAACAGGATCATCACGGCCGACTCGTGGTCGAGACCGCCTTCCGCGACGCGGGCGGCCACCTCGGCCAGCGCAGTCGGCCCGCTCGCTTCGCTCCCGGCGCCGGTGTCATTCGGCCCGCTCGCTTCGCTCCCGGCGCCGGTGTCATTCGGCCCGCTCGCTTCGCTCCCGGCGCCGGTGTCATTCGGCCCGCTCGCTTCGCTCCCGGCGCCGGTCAGCGCCGCCGACAGGTAACCCGTCAGCTCGCCGACCGCCGCGGTCGCCGTCGTCAGCTGCTCCGGCGTGATGACGCCGTCGATCAGGACATTGGTCGCGATCGCCCACCGGGTGAGTGCGGCGCGGTCATCGGCCGGAAACCCGAGCAGCTCACACGCGACCGCCATCGGAATCCGTTGTGCCACAGCGCTCACCCAGTCGATCCGGCCGTCGTGCAGATTCGCGCTCCACGACCGGGTGAGGAGCCCGCGGATGGTCGGCTCCAGATCACGGATCCGCGCCGGCGCGACCGACCTCATCACGAGCTTGCGATGATCCCGGTGCCGGGCTCCGTCGGCGGTCGCGAGCACATGCATCGCATCGCCCAGACCGGCGACGGGGAACTCCGACACCGTGCCATCGCCATGCCACACCATCGTCGCGGTCAGGTTCGACGAGAAGTCCTCGGGGCGGCGTACCGCTTCGGTGATGAGATCCCAGGAGCCGACGGCGAAGAACGGGGAGTCGCCGATCCGTTGCACCGGTGAGTTGGTGTGGAGGCGCGAGTAGAAGGTCGTGGGGTCCTCGGTGGTGTCCATGACACCAGGGTCGACGACGTCGGCCGCGGTGGCACGCGATTCCGGGAAGCAGAGGTCGGCGGGATCGGTGGGTGCGTCATGGCGTCTCACCGTAGGCTCATGAGCAGGCGGTAGCGGTCGCCAAGGGAGCATTGATCGTCTCATGGTGAGAATGGAGGGCTCGTGGTCCAGGACTGGCTGGTCGGCGGTGAACGGCGGGACGCCGCCCGCGAACGCCTCGTCGCGCATGCCGCGGCTCTCATCGCCCGGCGCGGACTCGATGCGTTCGACCTCGACGAGCTCGGTCGCCGGGCGCATTGTTCGCGGGCGACGATCTACCGGCATGCCGGCGGACGGGCCGCGTTGATCGAGTCCGTGCTGGCCACCACCTCGGCGCCGGTGCTGGCCGCCATCCGGGCGTCGATCGCCGATCTCACGGGACCCGAACGTGCCCGGACGGCGATCATCGAGACCCTGCGGGCCCTCCGGGGGGACCGGGTCATCCGGCAGTTCCTCCGGCCGGACAACCTGATCAGCGCAACGCCGACGGTCCTGTCGTCTCCCGCGGTGCACGCGGTGGCCGCCGATCTGGTCGGCGTCGATCCCGACGACCCCGCGGATGCGCGGTTCCTCATCCGGTCGGTGCTCGCCATGCTGCTCTGGCCCGCCGAGCCGGACGAGGAGGCGCGCAGCGCGGACTCGATCGTCGCCGGAATCCTCCGTCCGGCGGCAACCGCCGTGAGCACCACCTCGACCGCGACCGACGACGACGGCCCGCACCCCTGAAGGGTGCGGGCCGTCGCCGGGCTGCAGAGAGAGTTCGAATGGGTCAGCGCGAGAACATGAGTGCGCGCTTGACCTCCGAGATCGCCTGGGTGACCTGAATGCCACGCGGGCAGGCGTCGGTGCAGTTGAAGGTCGTGCGGCAGCGCCACACACCGTCGACGTCGTTGAGGATGTCGAGACGCTCGACGGCACCCTCGTCACGGCTGTCGAAGATGAACCGGTGCGCGTTGACGATCGCGGCCGGGCCGAAGTACGAGCCCTCGGTCCAGAACACCGGGCAGCTCGTCGTACAGCAGGCGCACAGGATGCACTTGGTGGTGTCATCGAAACGGGCGCGATCGGCCTGGCTCTGGATGCGCTCGCGGGTCGGCTCGTTACCCGAGGTGATCAGGAACGGCTTGATCGCGCGGAACGCGTCGAAGAACGGCTCCATGTCGACGACGAGATCCTTCTCCACCGGCAGGCCGCGGATCGGCTCGATGGTGATGGTGATCTCTTTGGACTTGTCCTTGGGGAGCATGTCCTTCATCAGGAGCTTGCAGGCGAGGCGGTTGACGCCGTTGATCCGCATCGCGTCCGACCCGCACACGCCGTGGGCACAACTACGACGGAACGTGAGTGTTCCATCGAGGTAGCCCTTCACGTACAGGAGCAGATTGAGCAGGCGGTCCGTCGGCAGTGCCGGAACGCGGAAGCTCTCGAAACCCTGGGCGTCGGGGTTCTCCGGGTTGAAGCGGAAGATCTTGAGCGTCACCATGGTGGCCTCGTCGGGCACCGGTGGCAACGGCGGCTCGTCGGAGGAGGGCGCGGGCTTGTCCAGAACAGATGTCATCAGTACTTACGCTCCATCGGCTCGTAGCGGGTTTCCACGACCGGCTTGTACTCCAACTCGATGTCTGAAAGGAGATCGGTGCCCTTTTTGTAGGCCATGGTGTGCCGCTTGTAGTTGACGTCGTCACGATCCGGGTAGTCCTCGCGTGCGTGACCGCCGCGCGACTCCTTGCGGTTCAGGGCTCCCGCCACGGTCACCTCGGCCATCTCCAGCAGGAAGCCCAGTTCGATGGCCTCGAGGAGATCGCTGTTGAAACGCTTGCCCTTGTCATGGACGCGGATGTGGGCGTAGCGCTCCTTGAACCCGTGGATGTCGGTCAGGGCCTGCTTGAGGGTCTCCTCGGTGCGGAACACCGAGGCGTTGGCGTCCATCGAGGCCTGCAGTTCGGTGCGGATGTCGGCGACGCGCTCGTGGCCGTGATCGCTGAGCAGCAGTTCGAGCCACGAATCGACCATCTCGGTGGGCGTCTCGGGGAGTTCGGCGAACTCGGCCGAGTTCGCGTAGTCCGCTGCGGCGATGCCGGCACGACGACCGAAGACGTTGATGTCGAGCAGCGAGTTGGTCCCCAGGCGGTTGGCGCCGTGGACCGACACGCACGCACACTCGCCCGCGGCGTACAGGCCGTGCACGACCTCGTCGTTGTTGCGCAGCACCTGACCGTTGATGTTCGTCGGGATGCCACCCATGACGTAGTGGCACGTCGGGAAGACCGGCACGTACTCGGTGACCGGGTCGACGCCGAGGTAGGTGCGCGCGAACTCGGTGATGTCGGGGAGCTTCTCGTTGAGGACGTCCTCACCGAGGTGGGTCACGTCGATGTAGACGTAATCCTTGTTCGGTCCGGCGCCGCGACCCTCGAGCACCTCGAGCACCATCGAGCGGGCGACGATGTCGCGCGGCGCGAGGTCCTTGATGGTCGGGGCGTAGCGCTCCATGAAGCGTTCGCCGTCGGCGTTGCGCAGGATGCCGCCCTCGCCGCGGACCGCCTCGGAGATGAGGATGCCGAGACCGGCCAGACCCGTCGGGTGGAACTGGTGGAACTCCATGTCCTCGAGGGGGAGGCCCTTGCGGAAGATGATGCCCATGCCGTCGCCGGTCAGCGTGTGCGCATTGGACGTCGTCTTGTACATGCGGCCCGAGCCGCCGGTGGCGAAGACGATCGACTTGGCGTGGAACACGTGGATCTCGCCGGTCGCGAGTTCGTAGGCGACGACGCCGGTCGCGACTTGCTCGCCCTTCTCGTTCTCGGTGAGGCAGATGTCGAGGGCGTAGAACTCGTTGAAGAACTCGACGTCGTGCTTGACGCAGTTCTGGTACAGCGTCTGCAGGATCATGTGACCGGTGCGGTCGGCCGCGTAGCAGGCCCGCCGGACCGGGGACTTGCCGTGGTCGCGGGTGTGACCGCCGAAGCGCCGCTGGTCGATCTTGCCCTCGGGTGTCCGGTTGAAGGGCAGGCCCATCTTCTCGAGATCGAGCACCGCGTCGATGGCCTCCTTGGCCATGATCTCGACGGCGTCCTGATCGGCGAGGTAGTCACCACCCTTGACCGTGTCGAAGGTGTGCCACTCCCAGTTGTCTTCCTCGACGTTGGCGAGTGCCGCACACATGCCGCCCTGGGCCGCGCCGGTGTGGCTGCGGGTGGGGTACAGCTTGGTCAGCACCGCGGTGCGGGCACGGGGGGCGGCTTCGATGGCCGCGCGCATGCCTGCGCCGCCGGCGCCCACGATGACGACGTCGTAGCGGTGTTCCTGCATGTTCTAGGTCTCCTCTAGCCGACGCTGTTGACGTCGAAGGTCAGGAGGGCGTAGGTGCCCATCGTGAGGACGAGGATCATCGACACGGCGAGCAGCACGTTCAGCCAGAAACGGGTCGAGTCCTTGCGGGAGTAGTCGGCGATGACGGTGCGCACACCGTTGCCGCCGTGTAGCTGGGCCAGCCACAGCATGGTGAGATCCCAGATCTGCCAGAAAGGCGAGCTCCAGCGCGCCGCGACGAACGAGGCGTCGATGCGGTGCACGCCGCCGTCCCACGCCAGCATGATGAACATGTGGCCGATCGTCAGGACGACGAGCAGCAGACCCGAGAACCGCATGAACAGCCACGCGTTCTTCTCGAAGTTGCCGCCCTTGGGCTTGCGGGGCGAGCGCGGGTTGTCCAGGCTCGCGGGACGGTCGTGTTGCGTGCCGAGGGTCTTGGCGACACCGGTGGCTTCCGAGGTGGTCATCTCTGGTGTCTCCTACAGGTGGCTGAACATGATCTGCAGCAGGCGGACCGTGCCGGCACCGAAGACGATGACGAACAGGGTCATGGCCACCCACAGCATCTGCCGCTGGTACTTGGGTCCCTTGGACCAGAAGTCCACGAGGATCAGGCGCACACCGTTGAAGGCGTGGAAGAGGACGCAGGCGACCAGGGCGATCTCCATGAGGCCGATGATCGGCGTCTTGTAGGTCTCGATGATCGCGTCGTACTGGTTGGGATCGACGCGGATGACCGCGGTGTCCAGCACGTGCACGAACAGGAAGAAGAAGATCGTGACGCCGGTGATGCGGTGCAGGACCCACGACCACATGCCGGGATCGCCGCGATAGAGAGATCGTCTGCGCACCGGGTCGGGCGCGACTTCGGTCGAGGTGCTCATCGGGAAAGTGGCCTCCAACATCGTCGATGGACGCGTCGAATCGGCATGCTCCGACTCGACCATGGACCCATAGGAAGAGACTCTAAACCCAAGCCCATTCCGGTGGTAAATTGCCCGAACCGATCTGAGCGACAAGACATTACGACTTAGGTTTGCCTTACCCAAGCTTTGCGGTGATGAAATCCGGATGAACGGTCGATGACGCCGTGCGACAGGAGATTCACGTGGTTGCTGAAATCGAGTGGGATGCGTTGCGGGACAAGGCAAAATCGATGATCGGCCGGGCCTATGCGCCGTACTCCCGGTACCCGGTGGGGGCTGCCGGGGTCACCGCCGAGGGTCGTGTCGTCACTGGTTGCAATGTGGAAAATGTCTCATATGGCCTGGGGATCTGTGCCGAGGTCGCGCTGGTCGCCGCCCTGGTGAACGGGGGCGACCGGGCGCTGCGCGCGGTCAGCGTGTGTGACGCCCGCGGGGCGGTCCTGATGCCGTGCGGACGGTGCCGACAGGTGCTCTTCGAACACGGAGGGCGCGAGTTGCTGATCGATCACCCGGACGGGCCCCGGACACTCGCGGATCTGCTCCCCGATGCGTTCGGTCCCGACGACCTCGAGGCGATCCGCCCGTGACGGCGGCGCAGGAGCGCGAGATCATCCACGCGGTGTCGGTGATCGCCACCAAGAGGGGTGGACACGCACTCAGCGATGCGCAGATCGCGTGGATGGTGGACGGCTTCACCCGCGGCGAGGTGGCGCCCGAACAGATGTCGGCTCTCCTGATGGCGGTGTACCTCCGCGGTATGGATCGGCGGGAGATCGCGTCCTGGACGCACGCGATGATCGACAGCGGCCGCCGGATGGACCTGTCCGGTCTGCAGCGGGACGGGCAGACCCTCATCACCGTCGACAAGCACTCCACCGGTGGCGTCGGTGACAAGATCACCCTTCCGCTCACGCCCATCGTCGCCTCGTTCGGTGTCGCCGTCCCGCAACTGTCCGGTCGGGGGCTCGGCCACACCGGCGGGACCCTCGACAAGCTGGAGTCCATCCCGGGCTGGCGGGCCGAGGTGAGCACGGCCGACATGCTCGATCAGCTCGAGCGGGTCGGCGCGGTCATCTGTGCCGCGGGTGCCGACCTCGCGCCGGCCGACCGCAAGCTCTACGCCCTGCGCGACGTCACCGGCACGGTCGAGTCCATCCCCCTGCTCGCCTCGTCGATCATGAGCAAGAAGATCGCCGAGGGGACCGCCGCGTTGGTCCTCGACGTCAAGACCGGCTCGGGTGCCTTCCTGCCGGACGAGGGCGACGCCCGCGAACTGGCGTCGACGATGGTCGAGCTCGGCCATGACGCCGGCGTCGACACCCGCGCGGTCATCACCGACATGAGCACACCGCTCGGACTCGCCATCGGCAACGCCGTGGAGGTGGCCGAGTCGGTCGAGGTGCTGTCGGGCGGCGGGCCGGCCGACGTCGTCGAGCTCACCCTGACCCTCGCCCGGGAGATGCTCGACGCCGCAGGCCTCGTCGACGCCGATCCCGCAACCCATCTCGCCGACGGCCGGGCGATGGACACGTGGCGGGCGATGATCGCCGCGCAGGGTGGCGACCCGGACGCGCCCCTACCGCAGGCACGCCACCACGACACCGTGACCGCGTCGCGCGACGGTGTCGTCACCGGGATGAACGCCCGCGCGGTCGGCGACGCCGCGTGGCGACTGGGGGGTGGCCGGTCCAAGCCGGGGGAGGCGGTCGCGGCCGAGGCGGGAGTGATCATCCATGCGAAACCGGGCGACCGTGTCCGGGCCGGTCAACCACTGTTCACCCTGCACACGCAGGATGAGGGCCGGATCGCCGGCGCCCGGTCGTCGCTGGCCGGGGCGACGACCATCGAGTCCGACACCGCGGAACACGCGGGCGGCGCGGGCACCCGACCCCTGATCATCGACCGCGTTAGGTTCACTCCATGACGACGCTGACCCCGGCGAACATCTCCCTCGCCCCGAAGGTGCTCCTACACGACCACCTCGACGGCGGACTCCGGCCCGCGACGGTCCTCGAGCTGGCGCACGAGGTGGGTTACGACGCCCTCCCGGCGGACGAGAACGGCAGGCAGATCGACGATGCCGAGACGCTCGGCCGCTGGTTCCGTCGGGCCGCCGACAGCGGCTCGCTCGAGCGCTACCTCGAGACCTTCTCGCACACGGTCGCGGTGATGCAGACCGCCGGCGCGCTGGAACGCGTCGCGCGCGAATGCGTCGAGGATCTCGCCGACGACGGCGTCGTCTACGCCGAGGTCCGGTACGCCCCCGAACAGCATCTCGAGGGCGGGCTGGATCTCGACCAGGTCGTCGAGGCGGTGCTGCGGGGGTTCGCCGAGGGGGAGGCGGCCGCGGCCGAGCGGGGCCGCAGCATCACCGTGCGCTGTCTGGTCACCGCGATGCGCCACGCAGCCCGGTCACGCGAGATCGCCGAACTCGCGGTCCGCTACCGCGACCGGGGGGTCGTCGGTTTCGACATCGCGGGCGCCGAGGCCGGGCATCCACCGACGCGTCACCTCGACGCCTTCGAGTACATGCGTGCCAACTGCGCGCCGTTCACGATCCACGCCGGCGAGGCGTTCGGGCTGCCGTCGATCCACGAGGCCATCGGCTTCTGCGGGACGGATCGACTGGGCCACGGCGTCCGCGTCTTCGACGACATCGAACTGCCCGCCGGGGTCGACCTCGCCGCCCACTCCTTTGCGGGGGCCCGGCTCGGACAGGTCGCGAACATCGTGCGGGACAAGAGGATTCCGCTGGAGTTGTGCCCGAGTTCCAATGTGCAGACCGGCGCGGTGGAATCGTTGGCCGAGCATCCGTTCAATGTGCTGGCCCGACTCCGGTTCCGGGTCACCGTCAACACCGACAACCGGCTGATGTCCGACACCACGATGAGCAAGGAATTCGGTCTGCTCGCCGATCAGTTCGGATACGGGTGGGCCGATTTCGAGCGCTTCACGGTCAACGCGATGAAATCGGCGTTCATCCACTTCGATGAGCGGTTGGCGTTCATCGACGACGTCATCAAGCCCGGCTACGCGGTGCTGCTCGGCTGAGCGGCGCCCCCGGCGGTGGCGGAACGACCGTGGACGGACCCGGTCAGCCCTTCTTCGTGAGCCGGGCCTCGAAGTCGTGCTCGAGCGCGCGCCATGCCTCGGCCTCGTTGTCGAACGGGCCGCTGGGCGCCATCCGCTTGGGGTCGGGGTTGACCGTGTAGTCCACGAACCAGCCGAGCGGGGTGGTGGTGCCCAGGGCCTCGGTGACCGTGTTGTCGCCGGCGTAGTCGGCTGCGTCGGTGAACAGTTCGACCGCGAGGTCGAGCTGGTCGCGGTCCATGCGGCGCGGACCGTCGGCGATGTCGTCGGCCAGGCCGGGCAGCACGTAGACGTTGTCGTCGATGACGTCGAATTCCAGAGAGCCGTTGGTGGCCTCGGTGCGGACCTCGTCGAACGTCGACAGGTCGGCGAGGTCGTGCGTGTTGTCGTCGGCGAGGAACCGTGACAACGAGCGTGCCGAGGTGAACACGAAGATCTTGCCCTTGCTCCCCAGGAAGACCGGATCGTCGCCGAGGTAGCACCGGAGTGTCAGGTACTCGTTCGCGCTCGTGACGATCTTGACCGGGTCGATGCCGACCGACGCCCAGAAATCGTCGTCGTCCTCGTCTTCGTCCTCGTCCTCGTTGTCTTCGTCGACGAGGTCGTCGTCCTCGGCATCGGCGGACTCGTCATCGTCGGTGTCGGCGGCACCGACGATCTCGATGTCGTCGTCGGTGGGCTCGTCCTCGTCCTCCGCGGATGCCGCGGCCTCGAGCTCGGCCTCGGCGGTCTCGACGGCCTTCGCATCGACCTTCGGGGTGCTGATGACCCCGTCGATGGCGTCGAGCACGTCGTCCCAGTGCTTGGCGATCAACCGGCCGATGCGTACCCAGAGGTCGGTGCCCTCGCGGCCGTCGAAGTTGCGTGTGCCGGTGGTGACGGCTCCCAGGATGGGGTTGCCGTTGAAGAACTTGGTGATCGGCGTCAGTTCGCAGACCTCGCCGAGGATGCGCACGATCTCGAGAGCGTCCTCGAGTTCGGCGATGACCTCCGGCGTCGGATCCTCGGCGGCGAGCTCGGGCACGCCGACGAGGTCGTAACTGTGACGCTCGTCGGGAATCAGTTCCTCGGCCTGCACACCGACCACAGTCGACCAGGCGGGATGCTCGACGAGGTCGTTGTCCTCGCTGGTCCGGATGAAGGCGGCGAGCTCGGCGACACCGGGCAGCACATACAGATCCTCGTCGAGTCCGAGGAAGGCCTCCCACTCGTCATCACCCTCACGCCAGCGGGGTGCCCACAGGGTGAAGCTGTTTCCGTCGGTGAGTCCGAGCTCAATCGGGACGATGTCTCCGGCCATGGGGACACAGCCTAGCGATTGTCGGCGGCGAATCCAGTAGTGCCCCCACAGACGGTCGGTGGTGTGCCGACGACATTTCGATGAACTCGGCGGACCGGTGTGGAGCATCGGGCGTCCCCCGATGCTCACCGGGGACGGAAGAAGCCCTCGAACGCCTGGTCGAGGTTGGAGGTCCGCACCGGCGAGACGCCCACCGGGTCACCGGCTTCGACCATCTGACCGTTGCCGATGTACATCGCGACGTGCCCGGACCACACGGCGAGGTCCCCGGGCTGCAGGTGCGCCTGCGAGACCGGATGGCCTGCGGTGTCCTGGTCCTGGGCGAGGCGGGGGAGCTCGACTCCGGCCTGACGGTAGGCCCACTGGGTGAAGCCGCTGCAGTCGAATCCGTCCGGTGTGGTGCCGCCCCAGACATAGGGAACCCCGCGTTGGCTGAGCGCGGCCCGCACCGCGGTGGCCGCTCGTTGGTTCGGAGCGTAGGCGACCGAGCCGTCGGGCAGGGTGATCGGTACACCGCCGGGGGTGGGGGCCGCGGACAACGGGTCGTCGCCGTAACCGACGCCGGTCACCTCGGCCGGGGCCGTCCGCCGGGCCAGGCCGGCCAACGCCTCGGTGTCCGAGCCGAGCTCGGCGCGGGCGCGGGAGACGATCTCCACACCCCGTCCGAGGTGCTCGACGGCTATCGGCAGTGCTGCGAGAAGCCCTGCCGGACTGGCCAGTCCGCCGGTGAGGTCACGGACATGCCGTTCCAGGGAATCCACCAGTCCGTTCAGTCCGGTCGACGCCGCGTGAACGGTCCGACTCGCGTTCTCGACGAGCCGGCTGAACTCGACGGCGGAGTCGGTGAGTCCGCTGAGCTGCTGCTGGATCGCCGTCGTCGTGTCGTCGGCGCCCGCCGCCCCCGCCCCGTCCCAGCGGACGCGGACCGATTCGGTGGCCGACGTCGATCGGCGGCGCACCGATTCGACGGCGGCCGCATCGGTCCGGACCCGCTCGACGGGGTTGCCCGGTGCCAGGACGCCTGTGCCCAGCGCGGCGACGAGCTGACGCAACGGCTCGATGAGGAGCTCGACGGCGATCACAGCGTCAGCTCACTCCGTGCCATGACCCGGTGGGCGGCCGCGCAGTCGCAGTCGGCGTAGGACGCGGCTGCCGAACTCGTGGTGACCCCGACGCGCTCCTCCCGCCTCGCCGCGGCCGCGAGGCCTTGGCGATGCAGGTCGAGGAATTCCACGACGGCGGCGAGGAACTCGATTCCGATCAGTCCGAAGGTGATGGCGAGGTCCACCACGGCGGCGTCGTCGCTGCCGGAGGCGCCGTCGAGTGCCCGGGCATTGGTGCGGTGTGCGTCGGAGAAGTCGTGCAACGCAGACGAATCGACCGACATGCGGGTGTCCGCAGGGAGGCCTGGTCGGGCTGGGACGGGATCGGGGAGCGGGGAGGACGGGCTCATGGGATTCAGACGCGGCGGGACCGAGATGGGTTCCATCGGATTTCGGCGCACAGCGACGGGAGTGCGGGACTCGCCCAAGGGGCACGCCACCTCCACCGAGGAAATAGGGTGATGGGCATGGAGTCCCTGATCGTCGACCATCCCCTTGCGGCCGCGCGGCTGACCACCATGCGCGACAAGACCACCGACAACGCCGGATTCCGGGCCGCGCTGTCCGATCTGACCCAGATGCTGATCTACGAGGCGCTCGCCGGTGCGCCGCGCGCCGACGTCGTGATCGACACGCCGCTGACGGCGCACACCGGCTCGAGGCTGGCGTCTCCGCCGCTGCTGGTGCCGGTGTTGCGTGCCGGTCTCGGCATGGTGGAGCAGGCACACGCGATGGTCCCCGAGGCGCACGTCGGTTTCGTGGGCCTGGCCCGCGACGAGGAGACCGCGCAGCCGGTGCCCTACCTCGAATCGCTCCCGGAGGATCTGTCGGGGCGGCCGGTGTTCGTCCTCGATCCGATGCTCGCCACCGGTGGTTCGATGCTGCACACGATCGAACTCCTGGTTGCCCGCAATGCCACCGACATCACTGCGGTGTGCGTTGTCGCCGCCCCCGAAGGCGTTGCGGCGCTGAAGGAATCGGGCCACCCGTGCCGACTCGTGGTGGCGGCGGTCGACAACGGCCTCAACGAGGTCAACTACATCGTGCCGGGCCTCGGTGACGCCGGCGACCGGCAGTTCGGTCCGCGCTACTCCTAGCGGCCTGGCGGACCGACTGCCCAGCGCGCTCGTCGACGTCGGAGCCCGTGGCGTGTGCCGCATCGACAAGCGCTCGCCGACACCACTTCTGGGGTGCTGTTCGTGCCGGTGCCGCTTGGCGCGGAGTCTCAGCCGGGCAGCGACCAGTACGCCAGCATCGGCTCCTCGGTCAGGACGGTGACGCCCTCGACGATGGTGAGGCTCGTCGGCGAGACGAGGTAGCGCACCCCGCCGTTGCGGGCTTCGAAGGTGTCGCCGGTGCGGGTCGGGAACTGCAGCTCGATTCCACCCTCGGCCGCGAGGCCCTTGTAGTACCAGCGTCCCGTCTGGGTGCCGACCTGGCAGATCACGACCCGCGACCGCGAGGTCTGCCCGACGACGACAGCGGGGTCGCCCGCGGCGTTGCAGCGGGGGCCGGTCGTGAACCCCTGCCAGTCCGCGCCCGAGACAGTGGGGGTGGGCCGGTCGGGCGTCGGCGAGGTCGTGGTGGGTGTCGCGGTGGTGGGCGTCGTCGTCTCGGCGGGTCGGGTGATCGTGCTCGTGAAGGTCGAGGCCGAGGGCGGTCCGCCGGCAGCGGCGTCGCGGCCGGCGGACTCGTCGTCGCCGGGGATCAACAGCAGCGCCGCGAGCACGCCCACGACCACCAGCAGCACCCCGGCGCCGATCGCCACCAGCACCGCGGGCGACGACCACGGCGACCGAGGCGGGCCGGGCGGCACGGGACCCGACGGGTAACCGCCCCGCGGGTAGCCGCCGGGACCGGTCGGTGGATAGCTCATGTCGCTCCTTCGGTTCGGCCGGCCGGACGTCGGTGAGGGTCTACAGTTCGCCGATGATCTGTGCCAGCAGCTCACCCATCCGGGTAGCCGACGTGCGACCCACCTCGAGTACCTCCGCATGGCTCAGGTGTTCGCCGGTCATGCCGGCGGCGAGGTTGGTGACCAGCGAGATCCCGAGCACGTCGAGCCCGGCGGCCCGGGCGGCGATGGTCTCGTGCACGGTCGACATCCCGACCAGGTCGGCGCCCATCGTCCGCAGCATCCGGATCTCGGCGGGGGTCTCGTAGTGCGGACCGGGGAGTCCGGCATAGACACCCTCGGCGAGCGCCGGATCGATACCCTGCGCGATCTTTCGTAGGCGTGGTGAGTACGCGTCGACCAGGTCGACGAACTGAGCACCGACCAGGGGGGAACGGGCCGTGAGGTTCAGGTGGTCGGCGAGGAGGACGGGTTGCCCGACCGACATGTCCTCGCGCAACCCGCCCGCCGCATTGGTGAGGACGACGGTGTGGACACCGGCCGCCGCGGCGGTGCGGACCGGGTGGACCACGCGGGCGAGGTCGTGTCCCTCGTAGGCGTGAATCCGCCCGAGCATCAACAGAACCCGTCGATCACCGATCCGGACGGAGTGGACGACTCCGCCGTGACCGGCGGCCGCGGGCGGGGCGAAACCGGGGATCGACGCCATCGGCAACGAGCGGATGGGCCTACCGAAGGCCTCGGCCGCGGGCGACCACCCCGACCCCAGGATGACGGCCACATCGTGTGCGGCGGCGTCGGTCTCGGCGGCGATCGTGGCCGCGGCGACGATGGCTGCGGCGTCTGCGTCGGCGGTGGGGTCCATGCGCCAACCCTAAACCGTTCTCCAGCCCGTACGACCCCATCACGGCTGCGCGCCGACCGATCGGGTCGGCGGCGGCGACCTCGGGGGCGATAAGGTCGGAACATGCCATTTCTGAACGATGCCGGGGAGGTCGTCGAACTCCATCTCGGAGCGCACGGTGAGGAGATCAGCGAGTCCAATCCGGAGAACCGGTTCCGGGTGGAATGGTTGGACGAGGTCGAGCGACTGCTCGACGAGGTCGTCGCCACCCCGACGCGTCCGCTGGTGATCACCGCCACCGGGAAGTTCTTCTCGAACGGACTGGACACCGATCACATCGTCGCCGCTCCCGATCAGCTGCCCGCGTACCTCGACCGTGTGCACGCGGTGTACGCGAAGGTCCTCACCCTGCCGGTTCCCACGGTCAGCGCGGTCAACGGACACGCCTTCGGTGCCGGCGCCATGCTCGCGCTGTGCGCCGACCACGTCCTGATGCGCACCCAGCGCGGATTCTGGTCGCTTCCCGAGGCCGCCCTCACCATGCCCTTCACCCGGGGAATGGCCACCTTGCTACGCACCCGTCTCACCGACCGCACCGCGACCGAGGCGATGTACACGAGCCGGCGATACGGCGCCGACGACGCGGTCGGCGCGGGGATCGTGGACGAGGCCGTCGACGCCGATCGCCTCACGGCCCGGGCCGCCGAGATCGCCGGCGCCCGTGCCGCGACCGTGGGCCCCAATCTCGCACTGATCAAACGCGGACTGCGCGCCCCCCTGCTCGACGATCTCGCGCGTCCGACCCCGCCCGGGGTCTTCTGATGTCGGCCGCGGGAGCGGGTTTCGCCGCGGCGGGCGACCCCATCGACTCGTGGCTCGCCGAGCACGGCACCGACCTCATCGCGTGGCGCCGTGCGATCCACGCGCATCCGGAGCTGTCCCGGCAGGAGGTGCGGACCACAGAGCTGGTGATGAGTGAACTCACCGCCGTCGGGCTCGACCCGCGCCGGCTCCCGTTGGGTACCGGGGTCGTGTGCGACCTGGGGCCGGCCGGTGAGCCCCGGATCGCGCTGCGCGCGGACATGGACGCCCTGCCGGTCACCGAACACACCGGTCTGCCGTTCACCTCGGCGGTGGAGGGCGCGTCGCATTCCTGCGGACACGACGCGCACACGGCCATCTTGATCGGCGTCGCGAAACTGCTCGCGGCGGCCGAACCGCTGCCCGTCGGTGTCCGGCTGATCTTCCAGGCGGCCGAGGAGGTCATGCCCGGCGGCGCCCTCGACGCCATCGAGGCCGGGGTGACCAGCGGTCTCGGCCGCATCTTCGCCCTGCACTGCGATCCGCGACTGCCGGTCGGCACAGTCGGGCTGCGGTCCGGCCCGTTGACCTCTGCGGCCGACCACATCGACCTCCAGCTGCATTCCGCCGGCGGGCACACGTCGCGACCGCATCTGACCGGAGACCTGATCTACGCGATGGGCACGGTGATCACCGGACTGCCCGGGGTGTTGTCGCGCCGCGTCGACCCGAGGTCGGGGACGGTGATGGTGTGGGGCGCCGCCAATGCCGGCAGTGCGGCCAACGCCATCCCGCAGGAGGGACGCATGCGGGGGACGGTCCGCACCGGCGACCACACCACCTGGGCCGAGCTCGAACCGCTCGTCCGCAGCGTCGTCGGCGAACTCCTGGCTCCGCTCGGTGTCCGCTACGACCTCTCGTACTTCCGCGGCGTGCCGCCGGTTGTCAACGACGAGATCGCGGTCGCCATGTTCGAGCGATCGGTCGCCGCGATCAGCCCGCAGGCCATCGCGGACACACCGCAGTCACCCGGCGGCGAGGATTTCTCCTGGTATCTCGAACACGTGCCCGGGGCGATGGCTCGCCTGGGCGTGTGGGACGGATTCGGGCCACAGGTCGATCTGCACGCACCGAACTTCGATCTCGACGAACGCGCCCTCGCGATCGGGGTCCGCGCACTGGCCGGGATCGTGTTGAACGCGACGAGCGCGGCCGGCTAGTCGGCCGGCGGCTACTCCGCGGGACCCGGGCCGGGGCCGACGTTGCGCGACTCGCGCAAGCGCAGGTCCTGCACGTACTCGGCGGGGGCACCCGCGATCTCGGCCGCCTCGGCCATGACACCCAGGTAGCGCGCCGAGGGAAGTCCGCCCTCGAACGCGTCGAGGACGTACAGCCAGGCGAGGACCGGGCCGTCCGCGGTGTCGACACGGGCCCGGATCTTGCGGTGGATGCCGAGTTCGGAGCCCTCCCACCGGTCGAGGAGGTCCTCGTCTTCGGTGGTGACGTCGTAGAGAACCACGAACACCCGCGCGTCGGGGTCGTCGCGGTCCTCGGTCACCGTGGCCAGTGACCCCTCCCACCCGATGTCGCCGCCCCCGAACGTCAGACGCCAGCCACGGAGCCATCCGGTGCCCGACATCGGCGAGTGCGGGGCGCGCTCGGCCATCTGCTCGGGATGCATGTTGGATCCGTAGGCGGCATAGATGGGCACGGATGGAGCCTAGATGGTCGTCGCCGAGTCCGGAAGGCGACACCGGCCCGCCGGCGCAGTGTGCGACCACGTTCACACCGCCGCACCCGCACGACTAGTTTGGTAGGCGGCGCGCACGGGATCGGCCGTCTCGCCGACCCGAGGGAACGCACCACCCCGCGCTCCCCGTCGAGCTACACCACGCAGCCGGACGCAGCATCCCCACGAAGGGCGCCGCGACGAACCGGCGTGGAGAACAGGAGTGACAGTGACCAGGATCGTCATCATCGGCGGTGGACCTGCGGGTTACGAGGCGGCGCTCGCGGCGGCCGCCTACGGCGCCGACATCACGGTGATCGATTCGGACGGGATCGGCGGCGCCTGTGTGCTGTGGGACTGCGTGCCGTCCAAGACGTTCATCGCGTCCACCGGTATTCGCACCGAGGTCCGGCGCGCTGTCGACCTGGGTATCAACATCAAGACCGAGGACACCTCGGTCACGCTGCCGCAGATCCACCAGCGAGTCCGCGACCTCGCGTTCGCCCAGTCCGCAGACATCCGGTCCCGGCTCATCAGCGAGGGCGTCAAGCTCGTCTCCGGGACCGCGGTGCTCGACGAGCGGCAGGTCGGCGTGTCGACCCACAGCGTCGTCGCGACTCTCCCCGACGGGACCACCGAACGCTACGACGGCGACGTGGTGTTGCTGGCGACGGGTGCCTCGCCCCGCGTCCTGCCCGACGCCCGGCCCGACGGTGAGCGCATCCTGACCTGGCGTCAGCTCTACGACCTCGAGGACCTGCCCGAACACCTCATCGTCATCGGCTCGGGCGTCACCGGCGCCGAGTTCGTCCACGCCTACACCGAACTGGGCGTCAAGGTGACGCTGGTGTCGAGCCGCGACCGTGTGCTCCCGCACGAGGACGAGGACGCCGCGCTCGTGCTGGAGGACGCACTCGCCGAGCGTGGCGTCGAGTTGGTGAAGCACGCCCGCGCCGACAAGGTCGAGCGCCACGGCGATTCGGTCACCGCGCACCTGGCCGACGGCTCGACCGTCACCGGCAGCCATGTGCTGATGACCGTCGGTTCGGTCCCCAACACCACCGACCTGGGACTCGATCGCGCCGGCGTCGCCGTCGGCAAGGGCGGCTACATCGAGGTCGACCGGGTGTCCCGCACGTCGGTCGCCGGGATCTATGCGGCCGGTGACTGCACCGGTCTGTTCCCGCTGGCCTCCGTGGCCGCCATGCAGGGCCGCATCGCGATGTATCACGCCCTCGGTGAGGGCGTGAGCCCGATCAAGCTGAAAACCGTTGCCTCCGCGATCTTCACACGCCCGGAGATCGCGACGGTGGGGGTGTCGCAGAACGCGATCGACACCGGCGAATACCCGGCCCGCACCGTGATGCTGCCCCTGGCCACCAACCCGCGCGCCAAGATGAGCGGTCTGCGCCGGGGTTTCGTGAAGATCTTCTGCCGGCCGGCCACGGGGGTCGTCATCGGCGGCGTCGTGGTGGCACCAAACGCCTCCGAGCTGATCCTGCCCATCGCCCTCGCGGTGCAGAACAAGCTGACGGTCGGCGACCTCGCCCAGACCTTCTCGGTGTACCCGTCGCTGACCGGGTCGATCACCGAGGCCGCGCGGCAGCTGGTTCGTCACGACGACCTGGACTGAGACGGTCGCCGCCGCACTGTCCACAGACGGTGCCGGTGTTCACCGAGGCGGGCGATGCCACGGTAGGGTCGGACGAATTCGTTCGTCCCGGCCAGCGACGAAGGGGGTGTCGTGACCTCGCCGGAGAAGTCCTCCAACACCTACGGCAGTCGCAACGAGCGCATGTTCGACGGCGACCGCACGCAGTGGGCCGGCATGAGCATCGACGAGATCCTCGACGTCCTGAGGACCATGGAACCGGGACGCGCGAGCGGTGACGTCGAGACGATCCTGAAAGCGATCGAGTCCGTCCGGCGGGCCGCCGAACGGATGCACGCGATGTTCGGCGACGGCATGCTCGGGATGGCCTCCGACGCGGCACTCGAAGCAGGCCGGTCGCTGTCTGCTGATCTGACGTCGACGTCGGACACCGCGACCCGGATCGGTGACGCGCTGACGAGCGCGACAGGCATCCTCGGGTCGGCGCGTGGACAAGAGGAACGGCTGCGTGAGTTGCAGCAGCACATCCGGGACAACCCCGAGGACGCGGCGTCGGTGCGCCACGAGGCCGACCGGGCCATGACGGGCGTCTACTCGTCGCCGATGATCGGACTGCAGCACGCGCTGCCACACGACCCGACCGGCGCCAACGGGGTCACCGGTGGACTCGGGGGAGCAGGGACCGGAGGGTCTGCCGGAACCGTAGGCTCGGGATCGGATGCCGCGCGCGGGCAGGCGGGCAACACCGTCGACGCCGGTGATTTCGGTCGTCCCGCATCCTCCGGTGTGCCTGTCCCGGCCGTCGCCGGCGGGCCGCCGCCGAGCGGTGGCGGACCCGGCTCGTCGACGACGCCGGCGGGCCCGGCGGGCCCGGCGGGCCCGCCCTCGGGCCCCGCGGGCCGCGGCACCCCCGATGGTTCCGACGGCCTGATCCGCGGAGGCCGGGCCACCCCCGAGTCGACTCCGCGAGGTGCGGCGACCTCGGGATCGCGCCGTACCGCAGGTGCCGACGGGACCGCGGAGGCCGGGTCGCGCGGAAGTGCTTCGGGAAGCGGCGCCGGATCGGGCACTCCCGCGTCGACGACGGCCACGCCCTGCTTCCTGACGCCGGGGGCGGTCCCGCCACCGCTCTCGGCCGCGCCCGCCCCTCCGACGCCGGCGACCCCGACTCCCTCCACCCCGACCGCCGCCACCCCCGCGTCCTCGGCCGGGCCGGTCGGTCAGCGCCCGGCGGGGACACCGCTCGCCGGCATGCCGGGTGGTGGGCGGCGCCCCGGAGCCGACGACGACCGCCATCGCGCCGCGCCGTACCTCCACAACCGGGAACACGGGGCGGAGATCGTCGGCGACATGCCGCTGGTGGGCCCGCCGGTGCTCGGCGACTGGATCCGGCAGACGTTCCCGGCAGTCGCCGAACCTCGTCCGGCCGACCCCGGCGAGGCCTCCTCGTCGCGGTCCGCCACGCCCGGCGACACCGATTCCCCGGTCGACAACGGCACTGCAGCACAACCGGTTCCGGGCGACGACCGAACTGTCGCGGATGGTCCGGTACCGGCAAGGCCGGAGCCGGTGTGATCGCCGGTCACCCCCGCAGGCCAAGGGTGGCGCCGTGCTGAGGCGTGTCGACCGGTTGCCCGGCGGCGTCGCCCGACTCGTCGACGCGGTCCCCGACGAGGACCTCACCGCGTGCCTGCATCTGATCGTCGCCACCGTTCTGGACGTGACGGCGGTGTCGACGCCCGAGATCCGCGAGGTGATCGGCCACTGGCGCCGGCAGGGCGGTACCACGGCAGCCGGACTCGCCCGACTCCGTCTGGTCGCGGCCCAACACGACTTCGACGCGTTCGCACACCAGCGCCGCGGCGACGTCGGCGCCCAGCGCGCCAGCTTCCGGCGTGCCCGGGCCGTCGACTGCGCGGTCGCGGCGATGTCCGCGTCGGCGACCGGCGATTCGCCGCGCGACGCGCTCCGCGAAACGGCCTACGAGGCCGCCGCCGCGCTCGGCGGTAGTGCCGGTGTGGTCGCCGTCCTCGCCGATCACGTGGTGTGAGGGGCGGACCCGGTCAGGTCAGGCCGAAGCTGTGCTCGACCGCCCGGTTCCATCCCGTGTAGAGACGGTCGCGTTCGTCCGCGTCCATCCCCGGCTCCCACCGCTTGTCCTCGGCCCAGTTGGCGCGGATGTCGTCCTCGCCCTCCCAGAAGCCGACCGCCAGGCCGGCCGCGTAGGCCGCGCCGAGAGCGGTCGTCTCGTTGACGACCGGGCGCACGACGGGGACATCGAGGATGTCGGCCTGGAACTGCATGAGCAGTTCGTTCACGACCATCCCGCCGTCGACCTTGAGCGTGGACAGTTCCACCCCGGAGTCGGCCTGCATCGCCTCGATGACCTCGCGGGTTTGAAAAGCGCTGGCCTCCAACGCTGCTCGCGCGATGTGGCCCTTGTCGACGAACCGGGTGAGACCCACGATGACGCCGCGGGCGTCCGAGCGCCAACGCGGTGCGAAGAGTCCGGAGAACGCCGGGACGAAGTAGGCGCCCCCGTTGTCGTCGACCCCGGCGGCCAGGCGCTCGACATCGGACGCCTGCGAGATCAACCCGAGGTTGTCGCGCAGCCACTGGATGAGTGAACCGGTCACCGCGATCGAGCCCTCGAGTGCGTATCGCGCAGGCTGCTCGCCGATGCGGTAGCAGACGGTGGTGAGCAGGCCGTGCTCGCTGAAGACCGGTTCGGTGCCGGTGTTGAGGAGCAGGAAGTTGCCGGTCCCGTAGGTGTTCTTGGCCTCACCGGGTTCCAGACAGGCCTGGCCGAACGTCGCCGCCTGCTGGTCTCCGAGGATGCCCGCGAGCGGCACACCGGGGAGGGGGCCGTTGCCGCGCAGGGCTCCGAAATCGCCTGAGGAACTCCTGATCTCGGGCAGCATCGCCATCGGGATGCCCATCTCGGCGCAGATCTCGCCGTCCCACTGCTGGGTCCGCAGATCCATCAGCATCGTGCGGGAGGCGTTCGTGACGTCCGTGACGTGCTGACCGCCGTCGACGCCGCCGGTCATGTTCCATGCCATCCAAGAATCCATTGTGCCGAAACACACTTCACCCTTCTCGGCGCGTTCGCGGAGGCCGTCGACGGAGTCGAGCAGCCAGCGGGCCTTCGGGCCGGCGAAGTAGGTCGACAACGGCAGGCCGGTGCGGTCGCGGTAGCGGTCCATGCCGATGTCGCCGGCGAGTTCGGTGCACAGGTCGTCGGTCCGCGTGTCCTGCCAGACGATGGCGTTGTGCACCGGCTTGCCGGTGCTGCGATCCCAGATCACGGTGGTCTCGCGCTGGTTGGTGAGGCCGCACGCGACGATGTCCTTGGCGGTCAGCTCCGCGGAGGCGAGGGCCGCGGCCCCGACCCGGCGCGTGTTGCGCCAGATCTCGGCGGCGTCGTGTTCCACCCACCCGGCGCGCGGAAAGATCTGTTCGTGTTCGAGCTGTTCGACGCTGACGACGCGACCTTTGTGATCGAAGATCATCGCCCGGGTCGAGGTGGTGCCCTGGTCGATCGCCGCCACGTATTTGCCTGACCTACCCACGCCGGACAGTGTCGCACGCTGTCGGACCCACCGAGATCAATTAGGCTCGGCAACCATGAACACCGAGTTCAACCCGGACCGGCCGGCCGACATGGGGCCCCTCTACCGCGCGGAGGCGTGGCGGAGATTCGGGGAGGAGCAGTTCGACGTCGTGGTCATCGGCGGCGGCGTGGTGGGCGTCGGCGCCGCACTCGACGCGGCGACACGTGGGCTGCGGGTGGCGCTCGTGGAGGCGCGCGACATCGCCTCGGGCACGTCGAGTCGGTCGTCGAAGATGTTCCATGGTGGTCTCCGCTATCTCGAGCAGCTCGAATTCGGGCTCGTGCGTGAGGCTCTGCGCGAACGGGAGCTGTCGCTGCGATTCCTCGCACCGCACCTGGTGAAGCCCCTGCCGTTCCTGTATCCGCTCACGCGACGTGTCTGGGAGCGGCCCTACGTCGGGGCCGGCATCTTCCTCTACGACCGGATGGGTGGCGCCAAGTCCGTTCCCGGACAACGGCACGTCACCCGGTCGGGCGCGTTGCGCGTGGCCCCGGCACTCAAGCGCAACTCGCTGATCGGCGGAATCCGGTACTACGACACGGTCGTCGACGACGCTCGCCACAGCCTCACGGTCGCCCGCACTGCGGCCAACTACGGAGCGGTCATCCGTACCTCCACTCAGGTGATCGGATTCCTGCGCGAATCCGACCGGGTGCTCGGAGTCCGGGTGCGCGACACCGAGAACGGCGACGTGACGGAGATCCGTGCGCATTGTGTGATCAATGCCGCGGGGGTGTGGACCGACGAGGTGCAGGCGCTGTCCAAACAGCGCGGTCACTTCAAGGTCAGGGCGTCGAAGGGGGTGCACATCGTGGTGCCGCGCGATCGCATCGTCAGCGAGACCGCGATCATCCTGCGCACCGCCAATTCCGTCTTGTTCGTCATCCCCTGGGAGACGCACTGGATCATCGGCACCACCGACACCGACTGGAACCTCGACCTCGCGCACCCGGCCGCCACCCGTGCCGACATCGACTACATCCTCGAACGCGTCAACGAGGTCCTGGTCACCAAGCTCACCCACGACGACATCGAAGGCGTCTACGCCGGACTCCGGCCGTTGCTGGCCGGGGAGGACGACGAGACGTCGAAGCTGTCCCGCGAGCACGCGGTCGCGACCGTCGCGCCCGGGCTCGTGTCGATCGCCGGCGGGAAATACACCACCTACCGGGTGATGGCCGCCGATGCCGTCGACGCCTGCGACGACTTCATCCCGACCCGCGTCGCGCCGTCGATCACCGAACGCGTCCCGCTGCTCGGTGCCGACGGTTACTTCGCCCTCATCAACCAGTGCGAGCACCTGGGGCGACGATTCGGACTGCACCCGTACCGGATTCGCCGTCTCCTCAACCGGTACGGGTCGCTGATCGACGACGTGCTCTACTACGCCGACGGGGACACGAGCCTGCTGCAGCCGCTCGCCGCGGCGCCGCAGTATCTGCGTGTGGAGGTGGTGTACGCGGCGGTCGACGAGGCGGCATTGCATCTCGAGGACGTGCTCGCCCGACGCACCCGCATCGCCATCGAGTACTCGCACCGCGGGGTCGACTGCGCCGACGAGGTCGCCGACCTGCTCGCGCCGTTGCTCGGCTGGACCACCGAGCAGCGCGACTTCGAGGTGGCGACCTACATCGCACGCGTGGAGGCAGAGGTGGCCTCGCAGCAGCAACCCGACGACGATTCCGCCGACGCACTGCGCGCCGCGGCCCCCGAGGCCAGGGCCGAGATCCTGGAGCCGGTGCCCGTTCCGAAGTGACGGTGTCTCCGGACAAGTCGGGACGTTGGCCTCTGTCTTCGCCCCTGATCGCGCGGCACGATCGGGGTGGGGGAGAAGGAGACGATCATGGTCGACGAACCGGTTCGGGTGCTCACCCCCGACCAGGCCTGGGATCTGTTGGGCGGAGCCGAGCTCGGTCGGATCGCGTTGAGCGTCAACGGTCGACCCGACATCTTCCCGGTGAACTTCCACGCGACCGACGGCCGCATCGTGCTGCGGTCCGGCGAGGGCACGAAATTGTCGGAGCTGGCGGTGAATCCACGGGTGGCATTCGAGGCGGACGGACACACCGACGCCGGCGGCTGGAGTGTGGTCGCCAAGGGAACGGCGCGGATCCTGGTGTCGCTCCACGAGATCGAGGCGGCCGACCAACTGCCGCTGCGTCCCTGGATTGCGACGATGAAGTACAACTACGTGGAGATCGCCGTCGACTCGATCACCGCCCGCCGCTTCGAGTTCGGGCCCGAGCCCGAGCGCTACCCCGTGTGAGGGGCCCTCGACCGGCTCAGATCTGGCACCGAGGGCACCAGTAGATCGAACGCTCCCCGCCGGGTGACTCGAGTTCGCCGCGCTTCACCGGGGTGGCACAGCGTCGGCACAGCCGACCGTGGCGTCCGTAGACCCACATCCGTGCGTTGGGCGAGGTGTTGCCGGTGGTGGTCCGGGCCGACCGCAATCGGTTGGCCCACAGCAGACGTCGGCTCAGGTCGACGACCGGCCCGAGGTCGACCTCACGGACGGGCCGGGTGGGCAGGACCCGGCGCAGGAAGCAGATCTCGCTGCGGAAGACGTTGCCGATCCCCGCGATCAGGCGTTGATCGAGCAGTGCGGCTCCGATGGTGTCGTCCGGCCTCGACGCGAGTCGTCGGATCGCCTCCTCTCGATCGAAGTCGTCGGCGAGCAGGTCGGGACCGAGGTAGGCGAGTGCGGCATCGGGGTCGGCGAGCAGCTCGAGGACACCCAGGTCGAAACCGACGGCCTCGTGATCGGCCGTGCGCAGCACCGCCCGGGCCTGGTAGGCCGGCCGTCGCCACCGTTGCCCGCGAGGATGAACGTGCCAGGCGCCCTCCATCTTCAGGTGGGAGTGGATGCTGACGGCGTCACCGGCGCCCGGGCGGCTCTCGGCGACATCGATCAGCAGGTGTTTGCCCACCGAGCGGACCGCCGACACCTCGCGGCCGGACAGATCCGCGGTCGCCAGTGACGGGATCCGGAAATCCGTCGACTCGAGCACGCGGCCGCCGAGTCCGGCCCGTAGACGCGCCGCGGCGGCGAAGACGGTATCGCCCTCAGGCATGGTCCCCCTCAGGTATGGTCACCGAACCGTAGGCGGATGCCGCGCGGGGTCGTCGAGAACCCGGCTTCGACGAGAACCTTGCCGAAGTCGGTGGCGCGCACCGGCTCCGAGTCGATGTGGTCGATCGTCAGGCGGGAGATCCGGCCGCGTCGGACCTGTGCGACCAGCGCGCCGGCCGCCGACTCGAGACGCGGTATGGAATCGCTGAACGTGAGCAGCGTCTTGCCGCCGCGCTCGACGAAGCACACGAGCTCGCCGTCGACGAGGACCACGAGCGCTCCCGGTTTGCGACCCGGGCGGTGTCCGGCCTCGGTGTCGCGGGACGGTGGCCACTCCAATGCCGCACCGAAGGGATTGGCCGGGTCGGTCGCGGCCAGCACCGTCGCCTCGCGGGGCGGTTTGCGATCGGGAAGTGCATGCCGACGCAGTTCGTCGACCGTGGCGGGCGAGGCGAACTGCGCGCCCCCGAGGCCGTCGACGTAGTAGCCGCGGCGGACGTGACCGTTGTCCTCGAAGACGGTGAGCGCCTTGTAGACCCGCGCGAATCCGCCGGTGACCTCTTCGGAGACGACGCTTCCGCGGGTGATCACGCCGTACCGGGTGAGCAACTGATCGCAGAGTCCCTGGGTGGCGATCGTCGGTTCGGTCGGCGGGTGGTCGAGAGCGAACCAACGTCCACTCGCCGTCGGGGACACCGGCGGTGACGTGGAGTGCTCGGTCAGATACCGGGCGGACAGCCGCCCGGCGCGGAGCCGAGGCGCCCGTCCGCGTGCGCGATGAGCCGGGGCCGAACGGGGCGTCGACGGATTGCGCCGCGGCTGCAGTAGGGCCCGGACGGGCGCGAAGCTGTCGTTGCTGACGTGTCCGGCCCACACCAGGTCCCACAGGGCCGTTTCGATGTCGGCGGCCGGCGTCGTGGTGCCGGTGCTGATGTCGGCGGCGATCTGTGGGAAGCGCAGTGCCCCGCCGGGTCCCAGCGCGGTCGTCACCCCGTCGTGCACCGGGCTGGTGTCGATCTCGTCGGCGTCGGGCAACGTGAGTACGGCGACGTCGGCCGGATGCAGCGCCACCCACCCGTCGGAGTTGCCGATCCGGCCGTGCCCCGACCAGATCACCTCGCCCGCGCTGAGCAGTTCGTCGAGCATCGGCGGTGCGTAGTCGGAGACCCGGGCGGGCAGTACGAGGGACTCCCACGCCGACGCCGGCAGCGGGAACCCGGCGAGCTGGTCGATGACGGTGGCCACCCCGTCGACGCCGCGGAGCCGAGTGTTCGGCGAGGCGTGCTGCCAGTCGAGGAGGAAACGGGTGAGCACCTCGGTGCCGACCGGTGCCACCTCGGCGCGGCTCGCGGCCAGCGAGCCGCGCCGGATCTGACCCAGCACGTCGCTGTGGCACCACTGGCCCTCCCGAGGTGTGGCCTCCCCGCTCTCCGGCAGGAAATCGCCCTCGACGACGCGACGTTCCGATGCGAGGCGCTTGAGGGTGTCGCGCACGACCCCGGTCGCGATGCCCAGGGCCGCGGAGGCCTCGGGCACGGTGAACGGACCGTGGGTGCGGGCGTACCGGCCGATGAGGTCCCCGACCGGATCGGGCACCGGCTCGAGATAGGCAGCCGGGATACCCAGCGGCGCAGGCACTCCCAGGGCATCGCGCAGCCGGGCGGTGTCGTCGATGGCTGCCCACAGCGCGCGGGCGTTGTGGTTCACCGAGATGATCTGTCCCACGCGGTGCAGTTCGGCGAGCATATCGGGCGCGGGCTCCTCGCCGCGGTACCGGGCCTCGACCTCCGCGGTGGTGAGGGGTCCCAGCCACCGCAGCAGGTCGACGACGTCCTCGGCGTCGCGGGCCTGGCGCTCGGGGGACAGTCGCTGGAGGCGGGCGATCACCTCGGCGATGACGGCCGGATCGAGGAGTTCGCGAAGGTCGACGCGACCGAGGAGTTGTGCCAGCAGGCTGGTGTCGAGAGAGAGCGCGGCCGCCCGGCGCTCGGCGAGTGGGGCGTCGTCGGCGTACATGAACGCCCCGACGTACCCGAACAACAGCGATGCGGCGAACGGGGACGGGCTCTGCGTCTCGGTCTCCACCACCCGGATCCGGCGCGTGCGGATGCGGGTCAGCAGATCGAGCAGAGCGGGGAGGTCGTAGACGTCCTGCAGGCACTCGCGAACGGCCTCCAGCACGATCGGGAAGTCGGGGAACTTCGACGCGACGGAGAGCAATTGCGCGCTGCGCTGGCGCTGTTGCCACAGCGGGGCGCGCCGGCCCGGATCTCGCCGCGGCAACAACAGTGCGCGTGCGGCGCATTCGCGGAAACGCGAGGCGAACATCGACGAGTCCGCCAGACCGTCGGTCACGAGCTGCTCGACCTCGTCCGGGTCGAGGAGGAACACGTCGGCTCCGGGCGGGGCGTCGTCGGTGTCGGGCATCCGCAGGATGATGCCGTCGTCGGAGGCGGTGGTGGCACCCTCGATCCCCAGGGTCTCCAGCAGACGCTGGGAGATCGCGCTCGCCCAGGGCGCGTGGACACGTAAACCGTAGGGGGAGTGCAGGATCACCCGCCAGTCGCCGAGCTCGTCACGAAACCGTTCGACCACCAGGGTGCGGTCGGTGGGCAGGTGCCCCGTCGCCTCGCGCTGCTCGGCGATGAGCGTGGCGAGGTTGGTGCGGGCGTTCTGGGTGAGTCCCAGCCGGTCCGCGTGGTCGTCGAGTTTCCCGGGATCGGCGATCGACTGGGTGAACGCGCCGATCGCGGCCCCGAGCTCGGCGGGGCGTCCGATCGCATCGCCGATCCAGAACGGCAGCCGGCCCGGCTGGCCGAACGCGGGGGAGACCAGCACGCGGTCGTGGGTGATGTCCTCGATCCGCCAGCTGGTGGCGCCGAGGGCGAACACGTCGCCGACCCGCGACTCGTAGACCATCTCCTCGTCGAGTTCGCCCACGCGAGTGGCCTTCTCGCCCACCATGAACACTCCGAAGAGACCGCGGTCGGGGATGGAACCGCCCGAGGTGACCGCGAGTCGCTGGGCCCCGCGCCGGCCGGTGATCACCCCGGCGTCGCGGTCCCAGTTCACGCGCGGGCGCAGCTCGGCGAACTCGTCCGACGGGAAACGGCCCGCGATCAGGTCGAGGGTGGCGTCGAAGACGCCCCGGCCCAGTTCGCGATAGGGCGCCGCGCGCCGGACCACCTCGTACCAGTGATCGACTTCGAGGTCGTCGACGGCCGCGGCCGCGATCGTCTGCTGGGCGAGGATGTCGAGCGGATTCTGCGGGACCTTGATCTCCTCGATCGCGCCGTCGAGCATCCGGCCCACGGTGACGGTGCAGTGCAGCAGGTCGGTGCGGTGCTTCGGATAGAGGATGCCCTGGCTGATCTCGCCGACCTGGTGGCCGGCCCGGCCGATCCGCTGCAGACCGCTGGCCACCGACGGCGGGGACTCCACCTGGATGACGAGATCGACGGCGCCCATGTCGATGCCGAGCTCCAGTGAGCTGGTGGCCACCACACACGAGAGGCGGCCGGCCTTGAGGTCGTCCTCGATCTGGGCGCGCTGCTCCTTGCTGACCGAACCGTGGTGTGCGCGGGCGAGTACCGGCTCCGCACCGGAACTGGCGCCGCTGCCCATGACGAAGGCCGGGGCGCCGCCGGCGACCGACGGATTGCCGGTGGGCTCGACCGGGTCGCCATGGCGTTCGGCGTGGATCTCGTTGAGCCGCGCGGTGAGTTTCTCGGCGAGGCGTCGGGAGTTGGCGAACACGATCGTGGCCCGGTTGGCCTCGATCTGGTCGACGATCGAGGCCTCGACATACGGCCACAGCGAACCGGCGGTCGGCGAGAACGCGTCGTCGAGTGCGGCGGGGTCGGCATCGGACGCCGGGGGCGGGATGTTGGCCATGTCCTCGACGGGGACGTCGACCCGCAGGTCGAACGTCTTGTCGGCCTTGGGCTTGACCACCTGACACGGCGCGGCGCCCGACAGGAACCCCGCGACCACCTCGGGCGGCCGGACGGTCGCCGAGAGGCCGATCCGCTGAGCGGGTTTGTCCAGCAGCTCGTCGAGGCGTTCCAGGGTCAGTGCGAGATGGGTGCCGCGTTTGGTCGCGGCGACCGCGTGCACCTCGTCGACGATGATGGCCTCGACGCCGGTGAGGCTCTCCCGCGCCGCCGAGGTGAGCATCAGGTACAGCGACTCGGGGGTCGTGATGAGGATGTCCGGTGGTGTCTTGACCAGCGCTCGCCGGTCGGCGGCCGAGGTGTCGCCCGAACGCACGCCCACGGTGATGTTCGGCTCCGGGAGGTCCAGTTCCTGGGCGGCGCGGGTGATGCCGGTCAGCGGGGCGCGCAGGTTGCGCTCGACGTCGACCGCCAGGGCCTTCAGCGGCGAGATGTAGACGACCTTGGTGCCTGCCGTGCGGTTGTCGGGATCGGCGGCGAGCCGATCGAGCGCCCACAGGAAGGCTGCGAGGGTCTTGCCGGATCCGGTCGGCGCGATGACCAGGGTGTTCGCCCCGTCGGCGATCGACGTCCAGGCGCCCTTCTGAGCGGCGGTGGGCGAGGTGAACGCGCCGGAGAACCACCGTCGGGTGGGAGCGGTGAAGCGGTCGAGCACCGAAGGGCGGGGCATCTCTCCACTATGTCTCACGCGTACGACACAACGGGGTATACAGTCATCCCACGCCAGTACGGGGAATCCGGTGAGAGTCCGGAACGGTCGCGCCACTGTGAACGCTGCCCAAACCAACGCGGTCGACGTTTCGACGGTGACGGGGTGACGTGAGTCAGGATGCCGTGCCGGCGTGCACCAGCTCCACGGACTCTCCGACGCGAGATCGGCGAAAGGACCTCACGATGACAACTCCCCGCAGCACCGCGGTGTCACGGACCGCACCGGCCCGTGCCCTGCCCGTACCGAACCTCTCGGTCGCCACCGCTGCCCTCTGGCTCAGCCTGACCGTGCTGCTGGCCGGTCTCGCCTACTACTTCCTCGGCTACGACCAGGGCGTCGTGTCGGTCTTCGGCTCCGACACCCACGTGCACGAGTTCGTGCACGACGCCCGCCATTTCCTCGGCTTCCCCTGCCACTGAGCCGGTCCCACCGGCCCCACCGACAGGAAGCCGATTCCATATGGAGAAGAAGTTCATCGGCGCCGGCCTGCTCGCAGGCCTGATCGCCGGAATCATCTCGTTCGTGTTCGCGCGGTTCTACCTCGAACCGGTCGTCGGCAAGGCCATCGACTACGAAGGCGCCCGATCGGACGCCGAGGAAGCGCTGGCCCACGCTGCCGAACCGGGCGGCCACACCCACGGCGAGGGTGGTGAGCTGTTCACCCGCGCGATGCAGGAGAACCTCGGTGCCGGTGTCGGCAACGTCGTCTTCGCCCTGTGTATGGGCGCCTTTTTCGCGGTCGCGTTCACGGTGCTGTGGAGTTACGTCGGCAGTCGTCATCCGGCGACCGACCCCCGCACGGTCGCCGGTGCGCTCGGCGCGATCGGTTTCGTCGCCGTGTTCGCCGTGCCGTTCTTCGCCTATCCGGCGAATCCGCCCGCCGTCGGCGACGACGACACCATCGGCGATCGAACCGGCGCATTTCTCACCATCAGCGTGGCGTCGGTCATCCTGGCCATCGCGGCGGTGGTCCTCGCGTTGTGGCTGCGCCCACGCATCGGCGGTTTCGTCTCGGCCGTTGCCGCCGTCGCGGCCTACCTGGCCGGTGTCGCCGTCGTGCTCGCATTCCTGCCGTCGTTCGACGAGGTCCCCGAGCCGGTCCGCAACGACGCCGGGCAGATCGTCTTCCCCGGCTTCCCCGGTGACGTGATCGGCGACTTCCGGGTGTATGCGATCGCCAACCAGGTCATCCTCTGGTCGGTTCTCACCGTGGTCTTCGTGTTGCTCGTCGGGGCGATGGCGCGCTCGCGGGCCGCCGATCGCGCCCCGGCGGTCAGCTCACACGGTTGAGGCGTCGATCCGGGATGCAGATCATCACCGCCGGTCGCACCGGCCCCAACCACTCGGTGCGATTCGGCGGGGATCCGGTTCTGGATCAGCGGGGTCGGCGGGACGTGCTCGGTCTGAGCGCGTCGCTCACGCGCCCGGTCGACATCTGCGGCCCGGAGGCGGCGACCCGTGCCACCGCCGACATACTGGGCGCGACAAGCGGTCTGATCGTCGACGAAGCGCTGCGGACCCTCGATGTCGGTGCGTGGTCGGGCCTGTCCCCGGAGGAGATCGATCCCGTCGACCTCGGCGGGTGGTTCGCCGATCCGGAGGCCCGCCCGCACGGGGGCGAGAGCGTCGCGGACTTCGTGGCCCGTATCCATGCCTGGCGCAGCACCCGGGCCGGGTCCGGTGACCGCTGTGTGGTGGTGGCGATGCCGGTGGCACAGGCGCTGCTGTGCCCGGACGCCTCTGGCTACTTCGCACACGAGGTGCGCCCGGCGACCCTGTACACCTGCGGCGACGCGTGAAAGGAACAGAACCGCGACCGCGTACCTAGACATCGTCAGTGACTCCTGACACAGTTGGGGTCGACGAAACTGAAACATGTTCGCCCCCGGGCGGACACCGGTCTGGGAGTGTGACGATGTTCGAGTGGTCCGATGAAGATCTGATGGTTCGGGATGCCCTGCGGGCGTTCATCGACAAGGAGATCCGGCCCCATCTCGACGAACTCGAGTCCGGTGTGCTCCCGCCGTACGACATCACCCGCAAGCTGCTGTCGAGCTTCGGCGTCGACGCGATGGCCAAGGACGCCCTCGAGAAGGAACTCGAAGCAGAAGCCAACGGGGAGAAGAAGAAGTCCTCCGGCGACGGCGGCGGCATGGGCGGCTCGATGTTCATGATGGTCAACATCGAGCTGGCGGGAGTCTGTCTCGGTCTCGTCGCGTCGCTGGGTGTGAGCATGGGCCTCACCGCCTCGACCATCCGCGGCAAGGGCACGCTGGCCCAGAAGAAGCGGTGGTTGCCGGAACTGGTCACGATGGAGAAGGTCGGCGCCTGGGCGATCACCGAACCCGACTCCGGTTCGGACGCACTGGGTGGCATGAAGACGACGGTCCGTCGAGACGGTGACGACTACATCCTCACCGGCCAGAAGACGTTCATCACCAACGGCCCCTACGCCGACACCATCGTCGTGTTCGCCAAGCTCGACGACGGCAGCGGAACGCCGATGCGTGACCGCAAGGTCCTGTCGTTCGTCCTCGACAAGGGGATGCCGGGGCTGACGCAGGGCAAGCCGTTCAAGAAGATGGGCATGATGAGTTCGCCGACGGGCGAGCTGTTCTTCGACAGCGTCCGTGTCGGCAAGGACCGTCTCCTCGGCGAGACCGAGGACACCGGCTCGGACTCGCGCGGCTCCGAAGGCGCCAAGGCCGGTTTCACCGCGGAGCGCGTCGGGATCGCGGCGCTGTCGCTCGGCATCATCAACGAGGCGCAGCGGTTGTCGATCGACTACGCGAAGAATCGGAAGCTGTGGGGTCAGGAGATCGCCCAGTTCCAGCTCATCCAGCTCAAGCTGGCCGAGATGGAGGTCGCGCGGATCAACGTCCAGAACATGCTCTTCAGTGCCCTCGAACGTGGCAAGGCGGGTAAGCCGCTCAGCCTGTCCGAGGCCTCGGCCATGAAGCTCTACTCGTCCAGGGCGGCCACCGACGTCGCCATGGAGGCGGTGCAGCTGTTCGGCGGCAACGGGTACATGGCCGAGTACCGCGTGGAACAGCTTGCGCGCGACGCCAAGTCGCTCATGATCTACGCCGGTAGCAACGAGATCCAGGTGACCCATGTCGCCAAGGGTCTGCTGCGTCGCTGACGTTCGACGCTCCAGCTGTGGTCAGGCGGCCCGGCGCGGCTGCCACGCCAGGTACCACAGCTGGAGCCAGTCCAGTTGCGGTGGCGCGATCCGGGTCTCGGGCCGGTCTCGTGGCACGCGCACCCGGAGCGCGCCGGGCGTGATGGTGCACCGCACCGGTGTGGTCAGCTGTAACGATTCGCCGTCGACGCCGACGGGGATGACCTCGGCGGCGGCGTCGACGGTCACCTCGGTGGCGGTCCGCAGGACGAGTCCACGGTCGTGCGTGCGCCGCAGGAGGCCGACGGCCTGCCGGGTGTCGGACACCGAGATGGTGACGACCCCGAGGCGTCCCTCGTCGATGCGGGTGCGCCGGCCGAGTCCGGCCACGTCGTTGGTGGCGTACGGGCCGTTGCTCACCAGGATCGCCTGGGCGCCGGAGACCTCGTCGTCGCCGATGGCGGCTCGCAGACCCGACGTCGACCCGTTGCCCAGCAGGTCGGGAAGCATCCGTAACACCGTGCGCGTCTTGTCATCCCGATATTGGGGACTCTGGACGACCTCGGCGTAGATGCCGAAGGACGCGTTGTTGACGAACGGGCGGCCGTTGATGTGGCCGAGGTCGACGCGGAACTCGACGCCGTCGCGCAGTGCGTCGAGGCACCGGGCGGGATTCTGACGGTCGAGTCCGAGATCGAGTGCGAAATGGTTCCGGGTGCCGGCACTGACGACCAGGAAGGGCACGTCGGATTCGGCCGCCACGCCCGCGACGAGCGCCTGGGTGCCGTCCCCGCCCGCGACCCCGAGCAGGTCTGCCCCGCGGGCCACGGCGTCCCGCGCCAGCTGGACCACGTCGATCTCCACCGGCCCGTCGAGCAACGCGACTTCGGCGCCCAGGGCTTCGGCCGCACGCTGCAGGTCGAAGCGGACGACCTTCCCGCCACCCGAGCGCGGATTCATGATGATGAACGGGCGGTGGACCTCCGGCGCCGGATGTTCGGGCATCAGTGAGTCGATGCGGGACGGTCGGAGTGCGCGACGGCCGCATCCGACGGCGGCGGCGGCCAGCAGCGCGGCGACGATCACCACCCAGAGCTGACGTTCGCGGATGAGGAACACCACGAGCAGCGGGATGGGCGCGACGGCGAGGACTCCCGCCACCGCGCGCACGACTCCCCGGCTGATCAGGAACCAGTACAGCGCGACGACGATGACCACGACGCAGCCGACGCAGATGAGCAGCAGGCCGAGCAGTCCGAGGATGCCCGCGGCGGCGACGGGCAGCAGGATCGCGACCACGGCCAGCGCCATGGCGGCGCGCGCCCACCACCTGCGCGTCGCGGGCGGCGCGACCTCGGCGGCGACCGACGCCTGGCTCATACGGTCTCGTCGACGCGGGTCGCCTCACCCGGCGGCGGTGACTCCGGGTCCGGTCTCGGCTCGTGCCGTGTCTCCTCGACCGGTATCTCCTCGTCCGGTGTCTCCTCGTCCGGGGCCCAGTTCTTCGCCGGCCGGATGGCGAGTTCGAGGATCAGCAGGGCGAGGAGCCCGAAGACGGCGATGAGCAGGACCACCAGCCCGGTCGGATAGCTCCAGAACACGAGGAGTAGTGCGGCGACGCCGATGATCGCGCTGCGCAGCGCGATACGTGCGCGGAACAGGCTCTCCTCGAAGGCATTCGGCGGGCGCGATCGACGCATCCGCTGCACCGAGTCGAGACCTTGACCGAATCCACGCCGAACCGCCGTGGCCGACGCCGACCCGCCCAGCAGGTAGGCCCCGACGGCGACCACGAGGCCGAGGACGGCCACCGCTCGCAGGGCCAGACGTAACGGATCGAGCACGGTGTCGATGGCGGCGGATGCGGCATCCGGAGCGAGGATGTCGGGGGGCATCGCATCGAGGTAGAGCGCTCGCCCCATCAACAACCCGATGGCCAGGACGAGCATCGCGAGGACCAGCGAGAGTCCGGCGAGCGACAGCGCCCGCATCCGCCGGCCGCGAGGTGCGACCGCGACCGCGGCGAAGGCGAGTGCGATCGTCAGCCAGGGGAGCACGTCGGCGGCGGTGTCGAGCGCCGAGACGGCGCGCTGCGCGCGAACGAGTTCGGGTGATCGGAAGAGGACGAACTGCTTGTCGACCGCGGGGATCTTCTCGGCGAAGGTGAATCCGCGATCGAGGAGGCGCGCCTTGACGTTGTCGATCACGGTGCCCAGCGAGATGCTCACCGTGCCGGAGTCGTCGACGGTCACCGACGAGGGGCCGACATCGCCGGTCACCACCGCCACGAGCGCGGTGTGCGCAGCCCGATTGGCCTGCAGCCACAGTGATTCGAACTGATCGCTCGCGACGAACGACGACACGGTCTGCTGGACGAACGAGCGGGCCTGGCCGGCGAGGACCGGGGCGAGACCCTCGACCGCACGATCGACGCGCGGTGCGTTCTCGGTGGCCGGGACCGCGTCGGTCAGGGCGGTCAGCGCGGCCGCGGTGAGCGCCTCGACGTCGATGCGACCGAAGATCTCATCGGTGATCGTGTTCGAGATCTCGGCTTGGACTGCGGGATCCGAGGCGAGTGGCGCGACGGTGCTGACATAGCGGTCGGTGTCGAGGATCTCGCCGCGGACGAACCGTGACGTCACCGAGGTGATCGCGAGAACCGCGACGAGGACGCACAGGACAGCGACCGCGAACCAGCGCCACCGGTGCCGCTGTGTCGAATCCGTGGCGGAGACCGGAGGACGGCCCCCGGTCTCCTGGCGCAGCTGTGCGACTTCGGCCCGGAGTCGTTCCAGTTCGGCGCGCTCGGAGTCGGTGATGCCGACGCTCGGCTCCGCACTCTGTGCGTTGGTGTCCGTGGTCATCTCGACCCCGACCTGAAGGCCCGGATTCCTACCGGTACTCGGCCTTCGGCTGCCAGGTCGAGACGGCCCAGATGACCACGATGTCGAGAGCGATGATCAGGATCGACCACCAGGGGTAGTAGGGCAACCACAGGAAGTTGGCGATGATGGACAGGCCGGCGATCACGATCGCGGTGAACCGCGCCCAGGTCGCGCCGGTGACGAGTGCGATGCCGACGCCGGCCATCACGACCCCGAGGGCGATGTGAATCCAACCCCACGTGGTGAAGTCGAGCTTGTAGACGTACTCGACGCCGCGGACGAAGACCTCGTCCTCGGCGACCGCGGCGATGCCCTGGAAGAGTTGGATGACACCGAGGACGATGAGGATGATCGCGGCGCCGATGGACGTCCCCGCGGCAATCCCCTGCGAGGTGGACGGTCGATTGTTCTCGTGGGTGGGTGCGGTGTGAGTCACGGTGACGCCCTTCTCTGGACAACTCTGACTGTGGACAACACGTACAGGTGGAGTGTCCTCCGAGTCATGGCGCCCCGCAAGCGTTCCGGAGATAGCGGGCGCAGAATTGTGACAACTGCGCCGCGCCCGGATGTGGTTGTCGCGCAGACTGTTACGCGACCCTAACGAAGCGGGTTCAGTTCCGGGAGTGGGTGAGCCGCCAGATCCGGTCTCGCGACATCGGCGTCTCACAGGGCCTGATCCCCAGCGCCCGGCGGATCGCGTTGGCGAGCGCGGGCGCGACCGGGTTGTAGGGTGACTCGCTCATCGACTTGGCGCCGAACGGGCCCAATTCATCACTGGTGTCGGCGAAGTGGACCTCGGTCATCGGGACGTCGGCCATCTGTGGGACGCGATAGACCCGGAACACGTTCGTCACCGGCCGTCCCTGCTCGTCGATCATGATCTCCTCGTACAGCGCTGTCCCGATGCCCTGCGCGACACCGCCTTCCACCTGACCGCGGCACTGCTCGGGGTTCATCACGGTGCCGGCGTCGGCCGCGTGGACCGATTGCAGGATGCGTACGGTGCCGGTGTCGACGTCGACCGCGACGCGGAACGCCTGCACGTTGAACGCGATGGATCGCATCTCACCGCGTTCGGCCCCCGCGGCGACGGCGCGCGGGCCGGCGGGGTGGTCGACCCGGAACGACGGATCGACAGCGCCGATGAGGTCGGCGAACCCGAGGACCCGGCCGTCGACGAGTGCGCCGTCGGCGACGAGTCCGACCGCCGCGGGCTCGGTCCCGGTGAGTCGCGCGGCGGCCTCGACGAGGGCGTCCCGCAACGCGAGACAGGCCGAGTGGACGGCCTTTCCGGCGACGGTCGTCCCGGCCGAGGCGAACGCCCCGGTGTCGTGGGTGACGGCGTCGGTGTCGCCGTGCCACAGCGAGACCCGGTCCAGCCCGGTCGACAGGGCGGTGGCGACGATCTGGGCGTGCACCGTGGTGGTGCCGTTGCCGAACTCGGCGGTCCCGACGCCCACGTGGTAGGTGCCCGCCGCGTCGACCGCGACGGTGACGTCGGCGAAGTGCCCGCGCGGGGCCATGGTGGCGATTGCGGCGATGGCCATCCCCTCACCCACGCGCCAGCGCTCGCCCGGCGGTGCCTCGACCCCGTTGCCCGCGCGCAGTGCCTGCTCGGCGAGGTCGAGACACTGGTCGAGTCCGTAGCTGCCGTAGACCAGGTCGACCTCGGGCTCGGCGCGCGCGATGAGGAGCGGATCGCCGTCGGCGACGGCGTTGCGCCGGCGGAATTCGAACGGGTCGATGCCGAGCTCGATCGCCAGTTCGTCCATCGCGCTCTCCACGGCGAAGACCACCTGGCCGAGGCCGTACCCGCGGAACGCGCCCGAGGGCGGGTTGTTGGTGTAGACGACTTCGGCGTCGAGGCGCTTGACCGGGCAGTTGTACACCGACACCGATTCGGCGCACGCGTGGAACATCACGCCGATCGCGTGGTTGCCGTAGGCGCCGGTGTCCGACAACAGGTTCACCCGCAGGCCCGTGAGCCGGCCGTCCGTGTCGGCGCCGACGTCGACGGTGACCCGCATCGGATGCCGGAAGGTGGTGCGGGTCAGCTCGTCGGTTCGCGTCATCTCGTAGGCGCACGGCTTGCCGGTCCGGAGCACGGCGAGGGCGACGAGGTCCTCGGTCAGCATCTCCTGTTTGCCGCCGAATCCGCCGCCCACCCGGGCGCTGAAGACCCGGATGCGCTCGGGCGGCAGGTCGAAGAGGAGCGCCAGTTCGTTGCGGACGAGGAACGGGACCTGCGTGCTGGTCCGGATGACGAGGCGGCCGTGCTCGTCGAACCACCCGATCGAACCGTGTGTCTCGAGCTGGGCGTGTGAGACCCGTCCGCTTGACCAGGTGCCGTGCACGGTCGCCGACGACGCGGCGAGGGCGGCGTCGACGTCACCGCCGAAACCCTCGTGGAAGGTGGCGACGACGTTGCGGTCGGCCTCGGCGACCCGGTCGGCGGGAGTGCGATCGGGATGCAGCAACGGCGCTCCGGGGGTCCGGGCGTCCTCCGGGTCGAATACAGCGGGCAGCACGTCGTAAGTGACGTCGATCAGGGCCATCGCCTGGTCGGCGACGGCCGGAGACGACGCGACCACCGCGGCGACGCGCTGGCCGACGAACCGCACGACCGGGTCGAAGACGAGCGTGTCGTCGGGATCCTCCAGGCGGCTCTCGTGTCGACCCGTGGAAAACCTCGGGGTCGAGACGTTCTCGTGGGTGAGGATCAGTTCGACACCCGGTAGTGCAGCCGCGTCGGTGGTGTCGATGGCGGTGATCCGTGCGTGCGCGTGCGGCGAGCCGAGCACGTGGATGTGCAACGTCCCGGCTGTGGGCACGTCGAAGGTGTACGGCTCGGTGCCGGACACCACCCGTCGGGCCGCGAGCGGGTTGACCG
>NZ_NGFO01000013.1 GCF_002149015.1 Gordonia lacunae
GGTCCGGAATGTACTGACTGACAATGGATCCTGTTACCGATCCCACGTCTTCCGTGACGCGCTCGGTGAGGTCAAGCATCGCCGGACCCGCCCCTACCGGCCACAGACCAACGGCAAGGTGGAACGGTTTCACCGCACGCTGGCCGATGAGTGGGCCTACGCGCGGCTCTACACCAGCGACGCCGAACGCTGCGCTGAGTACTCAAGCTGGCTGCATCACTACAATCACCACCGCGGCCACACCTCACTCAAAGGTCGACCACCCGCCGACCGCGTACCTAACCTCTCAGGTCAGTACAGCTAGGCCTGGCCCGGGTTGAGCTTGATGAACAGCGCGTCCATCTCGGCGCAGAGGCGATCGCCGTCGTGCAGGGTGCCCTTGATGAACACCTTGCGACCCTCGATGCGGTCGGCCCAGGCGTGGATGCGCAGCGGCGTGTTCAGCGGCGTGATGGACCGGTACTGCACGGTGAGGTAGGCGGTCCGGCTGACGTGCTGGATCGCGACGGCCGACGCGAAGCCGCCCACGTCGTCGAAGGCGACCGCCACGTGCCCGCCGTGCGCGGCGTTGTTCCCGCCGAGATGGAAATCGCGGAACGTCAGCTCGGCGACGACCCCGTTGTCGTCGACCTCGGTGACGACGTACGGCGGCAGGGTGATGTTGCCCCGCGAGGGCAGGTCGATACGGGTCCCGGCCGGCGAATGCCATTCGTCGATCCGGACGGCGGCGAGCCGGTCGTTGACAGCGGTCAGGTGCTCGATGAGTTCGTCGACGAGCGCGTCGTCCGGGCATGCGTACCGGGCGTTGTCCATGAGCAGACGGACCTGCTCGCTGAACTCTCCGTAGCGGGGTCCGCCGCGCTCGGTGGTGATGGCCGTGTGCGCCCGGAAACCACCTTCGTGCGGGTCCTCTTCGACGGTTTCGACGACGCGATCGTTCGCTTCACTCACCGGTCAACCGTATAAGAGGCAGCAGCCCTGTGACCTAGCCGGTGTCGGTGCGGCGCGGTGACGGCCCGCTCGCCGCGTTCTCGGCGCCGCGACGACGGTCGGCGAGATCCACGCACACCCCGCCTCGGGCCAGCCGCCGTGTGGACTCCGGGATGTAGTCCGGCACCCCGCGCGGTCCGCGTTCTCTCTCGTCTCGGATCCGGACCGCCCTCCCGACGATCACCGCGACCGCCGCGGACACGACACACCACGCGCCCCCGACGATCAAGATCCACCCCCATACAGCCATACGGACAGCTAAGCACCCGAAACTGAGATTTCGGTGATGTTCGAGCCCACAGCCGGCCACCATCCAATGGTTGAGTGCAATCCGCGTCGGAGTTGTGTCGACTTCGTGACCTCTCCCCACCGGTCCGCCGGGCGTCGGGCGGGAGGAGCACGCAGACGGGCCGTCGTTAGGCTGACCCCATGACCGCCACGCCAGACACCACGGGGACGTCAGAAAACCAGCGACCGGCCGGCCAGCCCTTCGACCCCTCGTCGTGGGCGGTGGTGCCCGGCTTCGCGGATCTGACCGACATCACGTATCACCGCCACGTCGGCGAGGGGCGCGAGCACGGCATCGTGCGCGTCGCGTTCGACCGCCCCGAGGTCCGCAACGCCTTCCGCCCCCACACCGTCGACGAGCTGTACCGCGTCCTCGACCATGCGCGGCGCACTCCCGACGTCGGCACCATCCTGCTCACCGGCAACGGTCCGAGCCCCAAGGACGGTGGGTGGGCGTTCTGCAGCGGCGGCGATCAGCGCATCCGCGGACGTTCGGGTTATCAGTACGCCACCTCGCACGACGACGACGTCGCGGCGGCCGGCGCCGACACCGTCGACGCGGCACGGGTGAAGGCCGAGGGCGGGCGACTGCACATCCTCGAGGTCCAGCGCCTCATCCGGACGATGCCCAAGGTCGTCATCGCCGTCGTCAACGGCTGGGCCGCCGGCGGCGGGCACTCCCTGCACGTCGTGTGCGACCTGACCCTCGCGTCCGCCGAACACGCCCGGTTCAAGCAGACCGACGCCGACGTGGGCTCCTTCGACGCCGGCTACGGCAGCGCCTACCTCGCCAAGCAGGTCGGGCAGAAGTTCGCGCGCGAGATCTTCTTCCTCGGGGAGGCCTACGACGCCGAGACCATGCACCGGATGGGCGCAGTCAACCGCGTCGCCCCGCACGCCGACCTCGAGACCACCGCCATCGACTGGGCGCGCCGGATCAACAGCAAATCGCCCACCGCCCAGCGCATGCTGAAGTTCGCGTTCAACCTCACCGACGACGGCCTCATGGGCCAGCAGGTGTTCGCCGGGGAGGCGACCCGCCTGGCCTACATGACCGACGAGGCGGTCGAGGGCCGCGACGCCTTCCTCGAGAAGCGCGACCCGCGCTGGGACGACTACCCGTACTACTACTGAGCCGCGTGCCCTGGCCGGCCACCACCGAACGCACCTGCGTCGGACCTCGAACCTCGAACCTCGAACCTCGAACCTCGAACGCTACTCGTTCACAAGCGCGCCCGGTTGCGACGATCAGTTCTCCGGCCCACACGCCGGGACGTCCACGGTGACGGTGGGGTCGTCGACGAGCGGTTGGATCGGAACCTCGGCGTCACCGTGTGCCGAGGTGGGCTCGTCGATCGTCAGCACGATGGTGGCGGTCTGGCCCGGCGCGATGCCGACACGGGTCGAGTAGTACGGGCGGCCGTGGAGCGTCTGTTCGACGTAGAACGCACCACCGTCGCCGAGGGTCATCTCCTTCAGGACCGCACCCTTGGTCGCCAGGAACTCGACGTTGGCGAGGTTGGTGCCCTTCTTCACCGACAGTTCGGTGCCGAGGTTCCCGGCCACGTAGTCGGTCGTGTCGGCGGTGTCGAGGGTGTTGGTGAGCTTCACCGTGATCGTCGATTCCCTCGTGTCACCGTCGCATCCGCCGGAGGTGTAGCTGATCTCGCGCTCGAGGTAGTAGTCCAGCTTCGTCCCTGAGGCGTTGCCGACGGCCACCTGCAGGTACGGCGCGGAGGTGTCGGAGATCTGGTGCCCCAGCTTGGTCGACTCCAGGATCCGCTGATTCTCGGCGTCGGTGCTGTAGATCATGATCCGCCGCTCGTGGACGCCGCGGCCGAGCGCCTCGAGGAGATCGCGGGTGCTTCCGCCGGACGTGATGAGCTTGTTCACGACGGCCTGGGAGATGGACTGCAGGTAGTCCTTCCGCGCGGCGTTGTCGTCGGCGAAGCGCTGGTAGGCCGTCGACAGCGTGATCGGGACGACGTTGTCGGCAGTGATCTTCTCGCGGCCCACCGTCACCGGCCCGACGACCTCGAGGACGTACTTCAGCGCGATCGGGTCGAGCGCGATCGCCCCATCGAGTTGCCGGCCGGTCTGCGCACGCCAGTTCGCGAGCCAGATCTGCGCGGCGTCGGGGAAGTGGGCGCTGAGGTTGCCGTTCCGGAAGTCGGTGTAGGGGCGGTAGTAGGAGTAGATCGCGTCGTACTCGGGACCCAGGTTGATCTGCGGGGTCGCCGGGTCGCGGAACTCCGAGTTGGTGCCGAGCTCGGGGATGGTCACCCGCCCCCCGGTCGCGTTCAGCACCGCGAAACCGCCGACGAGACCACCGGTTCCGCGTGCCTCGGACGGCGTCTGGAACGCCATGAAGTAGTTGCGCGGGCCGTCGGCGCCGAGCATCGACGGGACGAGTTCGGCGGCGATGCTCGTGGCCTGCACCGTCGAATCGGCGGCGTCGACCTGGTCGGCGAGCTGATCCCGGGCATCGGCCACCACGCCGAGCCAGCTCGGTTCGATCGCCGAGACCTGAGCGGCCACCGCCGCCGACTTCGCGGCCACCGACTTCAGCGCCGGCTGGGCGTCCCGCAGCAGCTCCAGGTTCACGGTGTTGCCCGTGCGCAGCCGATTCGGGTCGAGGACGGTGGCGAGATCGGCCGCCGGCACGAGTACGTCGGCCGAAAGCGCCGCGACGGCATCGCTCATCTGCTGCACCGACTTCAGGGGCGATCCGACGACCGGCACGGCCGCCACCGCCGACCACAGGAAGCCGGACGACCGGTCCTCGGCGTCCCGGGCACGCGTCGTCGCCGCCTCGGCGGCCTGCCGCGCTCCGGCCTGATCGCCGTCGAGCATCAACGCCCGGGCCCGGCTCGCATCCGTGCGCACCGACTCCAGGTCGTCGCGCACCTGGAATGCTGAGTACGCCAGCCAGATCAGTGCGGCCGCGACGAGCAGCATCACCACCGCGACGACCTGGACGACGCGGTTGCCCGCCAGTCGCCGGATCATCGGCTCTCCCCCGTTGGCTGCGTGCGAGCAGGCGCGGCGGAGGCCTGCGCCGCGGACGATTGGCCCGCTCGCTTCGCTCCCGGCGCCGCCAGCCACGCGACCACCGCCGCCACCTTCGGCTCGACCTCGGCGAACACCCGGTCGAAGTCCTCGCGCGGCCGGCCCATCGGATCCACGATGTCGAGCAGGTGCGAGTTGGGGTCGAGACGCCCACGCCCGGCGATGATCTCGGGCAGCGCGCCGAGGTCACAGAGCGCGGCGAACTCGGTCAGCGTGAAGACCCGCTTCCATCGCGCCGGCGCCATCTGCTGCGCCGCGGCGCGATGTTCGCGACTCATGCACAGCACGAGATCGGACTCCGCGAGCATCGGCGGCCGCAGATACCGGGACTCGAACCCGGTGTCGTCATAGCCGTTCTCGACCAGCACGGCCGAGGCGTGCGGATGGATGGGTTGGCCGTTGAGCGCTCCGACACCGGCGCTCGCCGACCTCACCGGGACACCCGCCCGGCCGGCGAGACCGGCCAGCACGCGTTCGCCGATCGGCGAACGGCAGATGTTGCCCGTGCACACGAACAGGATCGACATCTGCGGCGTCGCCGCCGGATCCGATACGGTCACCATTCCTCCTCGATTCTGCGGGCCACCCGCGCCATCACGTCCGACCTCCCCAGCTGCGCATGCGTCGCGCCGGCGTCCATCACGTCGACGACGCCCTGCCCGCCGGGATCGACCACCCGCGCCCAGTCCTCCGGATTCGGATTGTCCTGCGCCGCAACGTAGACGACCTTGCCGACCGCGACCGGCCCCAGGTCGTAGGAACGAGCGGCGTCGGCCAGGGCCCTCGTCCGATCGTCGAAACGCCGCAGCGCCTCGGGGTCGTGCCGCTCGGCGAGCTCCCGCAGCGGATGATGGGCCGCTCGCAGTTCCTCATCGTCGACGGTTCCCAGTTCGGCGGGTGTCCGGGGGTCGAGCAGCACCAGCAGGGCCACCTCGTCGCCGAGTTCGACGAGCTGACGGGCGATCTCGTGGGCGATGACACCACCGACGGACCAGCCGACGAGCCGGTACGGTCCCCGCGGTTGCGTCGACCGGATGGCCTCGACGTGCAGCGCCGCGATGCCCTCGACCGTCGACGGCAGCTCCCGGCCGGCGAGTACCAGTTCGGGCAGCTGCAGTCCGAACACGGAGGCAGATCGCAGGGACTCGCCCAGCACCCGGAACGGTTCGACGATCCCGGTCGCCGTGTGCACACACCAGATCTCCGGGCGACGCTCGGCGGAGTCCGGGGACAGGGGCCGCACCCGTTGCACCGGAAGGTCCGCTCCCGCAGTCCCGTCCAGCAGTCGGGCGACCTCGGCCGGGGTTCGGTGACCGAACAGGTCCGCCGCGTCGAGGACCCGCCCGGTCCGGGTCGCCAGCTCGTCGCGCAACTGCAGCAGCGCGAGCGAATGCCCACCGGCGGCGAAGAAGTCGTCGTCCATCCCGACGTGTATCCCGGTACCGCGACCATCGGCGTCACGGCCTGCGTCGCGTCCGGGCGTCGACTCACCGAGGACGGTCCGGAAGGCGTCCAGAACCGCCGCCTCGGTGGCGGTCCGGGGTTCGCGCACCGACTCCGACCAGACGGGTTCGGGCAGTCGCCGCGCGTCGATCTTGCCCGCACCGCTGAGCGGCAGGTCATCGAGCTCGACGATCCGGCTCGGCACCATGTGCCGGGGCAGCGACGCCCGGCATGCGGCCCCGAGTTCGGCGACCGGCACCGACGGTGACACCACGTACGACACGAGGGCCGGTCCCACCGGACCCCGCCGCAGCACCGTCACCGAACGGCGGGCGCCCGCCCGCACGATCACCGCGTCGATCTCGGCGGGTTCCACCCGCTGCCCGCGGATCTTGACCTGGCGGTCCGCCCGACCGACGTAGACGAGTTCGCCGGTGTCGCGATCCCAGCGCACCAGGTCGCCGGTCCGGTAGCGACGACCGCCGTCGGAGCCGGCGACGAAGCTCGCCGCGGTGAGCGCCGGGTCACCGAGATAACCGCGGGCGACCCCGGTCCCGCCGATGTACAGCTCGCCGACGACGCCCGGCGGGACGTGGCGCAGCTGCGCGTCGAGCACCTCGGCGCCGATGCCGGGGCGCGGATGTCCCAACCGGATCGGGTCACCGCGGCGGTAGGCGGAGGTGGACACGGTCACCGTCGTCTCGGTGGGACCGTAGATGTTGCGGACCTGCGCGTGCTCCGACCATGTGGCGGCGAGATCGGCCGACAGCGCCTCGCCCCCGATGTACACCAGGCGCAGCGCACCGATCGACTCCGGCCGCAACGTGCGGACAACCGACGGGGTGGCCGTGAAGACGCTGACACCCGTGTCGTCGAGGAACCGCGTCAGGTCGTCGCCGCCCGCGATCCCGGCGGGGACCACCACGAGCGTCGCACCCGCAGCGAGCGGCAGCAGCATGTCGTGGAATGTCGCGTCGAAGCCGGGACTGATGGCCATCCCGACCCGGTCGGTCGGTGCGACGTCGGAGAGCGACGCCACCCGGTGAACCCCCCGATGGGTCACCCCGACGACGTTCGGGGTCCCGGTGGTACCCGACGTCGTGATGATGTAGGCCAGCGCGTCTCGCGGAACCGGTGTGACCGGTTCGGACACCACCGGTTCCGCGGGTTGCACGGGGATGTCGGTGGACGTGATCACGCTCGCCCCGGCACCGTCGACCACGTGGTCGATCCGCGCCGCGGGGTAGGTGACGTCGACCGGTACACACACGCCGCCGATCCGGCTGACCGCCCAGATCGCGACCACCGACTCGATCGACCGCGGTACCACGACGGCCACGGCGTCGCCGGCACCGAGACCACGCCGCCGCAACGCGCGCGCGGTCACCGAGACCCAGGCGTCGAGCTCGCGGTAGGTGAGAGACCGGTTCGCGTCGGCGATGCCGGCCCGGTCGCCGAACGCCGCGACGGCCTCGGTGAGGAGCTCGGCCAGCAGCGGTTCGGCCCCGGTCGCCGTCGACGGCCGCGCCCGGCCGTCGACGAATCCCCGCTCCGCGCCGGTGAGCGGTTCGATCGCCGCGAGGCGGTGCGACGGCTCCCCGACCACCGCGGCCACCGCGGCGACCAGCCGCTCACCGAGGGTGCGGATCGTGCTCTCGTCGAACAGTTCCCGGCCGTGGTGGACGCGCAGCCGCCAGCCGCCTGGATCGGGCACCGCCACGATGTGGAGGTCGAACTCGCTGCGCGGCACCGTCCAGGCGTCGGCGGCATCGGCCCCATCGGAATCGGCCCCAGCGGAATCAGATCCAGAGGGATCGGGTTCGGTCACCACCGGATTCGGTGTACCGGCCGGGTCCGCGAGCGAGAACGCGACCTGTACCAGCGGATGGCGTCCGGGGACGCGCGGCGGATCGATCAGCGCGACGACGTCGTCGAAGGCGATGGCGGCATGATCGAGCGCCGCGAGGTCATCGTCGCGGACACGCGTGATCAGGTCGCCGACCGTCATACCGGGGGCGATCCGGGTGCGCAACACGACAGTGGAGATGAGCATGCCCACCGTGCCGGCGGTGTCGGCCTCGCGACGCATGGACGCGGGGGTAGCCAGCGCGATGTCGTCGGACCCGGAGTGCACCGCGAGCGCCAGAACCACCGCCGCGTGCAGGATGTGGAACTCGCTCGCCTGCGACCGGCGTGCGGCCGACGAGACCGCCTCCCCGACAGCGCTGTCGAGCGGATACTCGGTCGTGGAGGTCCGGAGGTCACGAACGGCGGGGCGTCGCTGGGCGAGGTCGAGTTCGCCGCTGTGCCCCTCGAGCGCACGACGCCAGAAGTCCAGCAGATCGGCCCGGGACCGCTCGTCGTCGGCCGCCATCTGGCGGGCGACCACGGGGAAGCCGGTCGGCGCCGGGCCGAGTTCTTCTCCGGCGAGAAGCGCAGCGAGCTCGCGCTCCACGATCGCGGCGGACTCGCCGTCCATCGCGATGTGGTGCGCGATCAGCACGGCCGCGACCGGAGTCATCTCGTCGTCGCCGGTCACCAGCCACACGCGGACCGGCGGCTCGGCGGTGAGATCGAAGGCCTCCCCCAGCATCCCGATTCCGTCGGCGGTCGCGAGCCGCGTCGTGCTCACCCGCCGAAGGGATGGTCGCCAGGCGCCCAGAACCCGCTGCCGCGGTCCGTCTGGCGAGGCGAGGTACCGGGTGCGCAGCGCCGGATGCCGGTCGATCAGCGTCTCCACCGCGGTGACGACCGCGGGTTCACCGGTCCCGGCGGGGACGGGAACCACCACGGGCACGGCGTAGATCGGCACACCGCCGAGCATCTGCGCGCCCACCCACATCCGACGCTGCGTGGGGGCGAGCGGCAGGTCGCCGAGGTCGGCCTCGCCCCCGGCCGGGTCAATCGTCGGCACGGCGACGGTGTCGGCGTCGGCCACCTCATCGGGGAGTTCGGTCACCGCCTGTGCGAGTGCGACCGGGGTGGGGTTCTCGAAGAGCATCCGGGTCGGTACACGCACGCCGAGACGACGTCCCAGCGCGGAGGTCACCCGGGTGGCCGACAGCGAGGTCCCGCCCAGCGTGAAGAAGTCGTCGGTGTCCCCCACCGACCCCGGCGACACCTCGAGCACCTCGGACATCACCTCGGCTATCGCCACGACGAGCGAAGCCGGGGACGACGGGTGCGCGGACGTCACGGCCGACGCGGACACCGGCCGACCGGCGACGGTTGCCGCCGGCATCTGCTGCGCCACTGCCCTGTCGGCGACCGGTGCACCGGCATCGGGGAACGGCTGCCCCGGGTCGCTCGCCGCGGCGAGCACGAATCTGCGGAAGTCGTCGAGCAGCGCGCGCGCCACCTCGGTCGGCACGGACGCGGAGTGCACGACGGTGATGTGCAACTCGTCATCCCGTTCGGCGAGAACGACTTCGAGGTCGTACTTGGCGTCCACGGTGGCCGTGAACTCCGGGACCAGGGTGGCCACCACGGAGTCCGCGGTGGACCCCGGTTGATCCGCGGGCGGCCCGGCGAGCACGACCTCGCCCGACGACTGGGGCACGACGTCCTGGTTGACCAGCAGCACCGAGATCAACGGGTCCCCCGCCGCCCGGCCATCGGGGCGAACCGTGCGGGCGACGTCCTCGTAGGGGACCTCGCTGTGCGGTTGTGCGGCCAGGGCGGCATCCCGTGCCCGCTCGACGCTGTCGCGGATCGTCGACCCCGGGGGCAGGTCGGTCCGCAGCGCGACGGTGTTGACGAACATGCCGACCACCGACTCCCACTCCGGCGCATGCCTGCCGTGCACCGGCACGCCGATGAGGAGGTCCCGTTCGCCGGTCCACTGTCCGAGCAGCGCGGCGAGTGCGGCGTGGGCGACCTGGAAGACGCTCGCCGACAGCGTCTTCGCGGTCTGGTGCAGGGCATCGGTCCCGACGATGGACGTCGACAACCGACCGGCGGCACGGCGGGCCGCCTCGTCTCGATCCGTGTCCGGACCGCTGGGGTCGACGCTGCCCGGCAATCGGAGGGGGCCCGGGGCACCGGCGAGGGTCGAGGCCCAAAACCGCAGTTCTCGCGCGTATCTGCTGTGCGGATCGGCGGGATCGCCGAGCCGGGCGATCTGCCACTGCGTGAAGTCGGCGTAGGTGAACGCCTCGTCGGCCGGCACCGAGAGTCGCTGGCCGTCGTAGGCGCGCAGCAGGTCCGCGAGCAACACCCGGGTCGACCATCCGTCGATCGCGATGTGATGCAGCACCGCCGCCAGATGAGTGTGCGGATCGTCGGCCGAATCGAGCTCGAACACCGCGGCCCGGAACCCGGACTCGGACTCCAGATCGAAGGGCCGGCGCAGAAAGTCCTCGATCTGCTCACGGAGGCCCTCAGGACCCGCCGTGGCGTCGACCAGGCGATGCCGCAGCTCCGGACTCCGGTGCTCGATCCGCCGCTGCCGCGGACCGGACGGCGAATCGGGATAGACGGTCCGGAGGACGGCGTGGGCCGCGACGACCTCGTCGACGGCCTTGCGCAGACGCGCGAGGTCGACGCGGCCGCGGATCCGGAGCACGACCGGAACGTGGTACGCCGTCGACAACGGCTCGAAGTGATGGTGAATCCACATGCGGCGCTGCGGGTATGCCAGCGGCAGCACCTCCGGAACCGGAAGTCGCGCAGGCGCGACGCCGGGAGCCGACGGTCCGCCAGAGCCGAGCAGCTCGTCGACACGCCGGGCGACCCCCGCCACCGTGCGCGCCTCGAAGATCACGCGGACCCCGATGTCCGCGCCGGTCGCCGCGGCCAGCCTCGACGTCACCTGCGTGGCCGACAGCGAGGTGCCACCCTCGGCGAAGAAGTCGGAACCGGCGTCCACGGACGCCACCGGACGTCCGAGGACCTCCGCCCACACCGCCGACACCAGTTCCTCGGTGGCCCCCGCCGGCGGCCGGCCGGCGCGGAGGGCGGGAGCCGTTGCGGCGCCGACGAAGTCCGGATCGGGCAGCGCGGCGACGTCGATCTTCCCGTTACGGCCGATCGGCAGCGTCGCCACCGGCACGAACGCACTCGGGATCATACTGCGCGGCAACAGGTGTGCCAGTTGTCGGGGGAGGTCCGCGGCCTCGGCACCGTCCTCGGCCACCACCCACGACACCAGGATCTTCTCCCCCGCCGGGGTGGTCCGCGTCGCGGTCACCGACGTCGCGACGCCGGGCAAGCCCGACAGCGCCGCATCGACCTCGCCCGGTTCGAGACGCACGCCACGGATCTTCACCTGGTCGTCGGTACGACCGTGGATCACGAAGGTGCCGTCCGGGCGACGGTGGACGAGGTCGCCGGTCCGGTACATCCGCTCCCCGTCCCCGTGGGGATCGGCGACGAACCCGCGCGCCGTGGCCGCCGGATCGTCGAGATACCCACGCGCCAGACAATTCCCGGCGAGGTAGAGCTCACCGACGGTGTGGTCGGGCACCGGCCGCAGCGCACGATCCAACACATACATCCCCACACCCCACAGCGCGGCGCCGATATGAACCGGCCCGCTCGGAGCCGCCGAATATCGCGCGCTGCTCACCGCGACGGTGGCCTCCGTCGGCCCGTACTCGTTGCTCAGCGTGTGCTCGGCGGTCCAGTCCCGGACCAGCCCGGCGCCGAGGGGCTCACCGCCGACCGCCACGTGCCGGACACCGGGGAGTTCCGGCGGACGCAGGGTCGCGAGCACCGACGGTGTGGTCAGGAGCACGCTCACGCGTTCGGAGTCGACGAACTCGGCGAGTTCGTCGGCGGCGATCACGTCGGGCGGACACACGACGATGGTCGAGCCGGCGACCAGCGGGGGCACAAGGCCCATCAGATGAGCATCGAATCCGGTTGCGTACGTGTGCAACACCCTGTCCGACGCGTCGAGCCGCAACCGGGCCACGGTGTCTCCCGCCCAGCCGGACAGCCCACGATGGGTCACCTGAACGCCCTTGGGCCGTCCGGTGGTTCCCGACGTGAAGGTGATGTAGGCGAGGTCGTCCACCGACAGCGGCCGCACCCGCTCGGCGGTGTCGAACGGCGCCGCGGCCGGCGTCCGCGCGCCGGAATCTGCGTCGCGGGCGAGCAACTCGTCGACGGCGATGGTGAGAACCCCCGCGGGCACGGACGCCGCGGTCGCGGTCAGGGTGAGGACCGCACGCGGCCGGCAGCGCTCGATGATCATCTGTCGCCGACCCGCCGGGTCCGCGGGATCGAGGTTGACGAAAGCGGCTCCCGCGCGGGCCGCCGCGACGGTCGCGATGACGCCGAAGACCGAGCGCGGCAACAGGGCGACCACCACGTCACCCGGACCGATCCCCGAGGCGATGAGCGCACGTGCGACACGCGTCGCCGACCGGTCGAGGTCGCCGGTGGTCAGTGCAGAACGGGCACCTGGGACGACACGGCGGCGATCGACGACCGCGATCGCATCCGGCTCGGCGGCGAGACCTCCGGTCAGCAGCTCGTCGAGCGTCTCGAGGCGCCGGGTTCGGCTCTGCGCGTCGAGGTCCGGCAGCGACGGAACCGACGGCGCGGGGGCGAGCAACGCCGCGACCGGGCGGAGCGGGTCGCGTACACCGCGGCGGATCGTCTCGATGACGAGGTCGCACAACGCATCCAGCCGCGCCGCATTCGCCACCGCGCCGGTGCACGCCATGGTCAGGTGAAGGGCTCCGTCCCGGCGGAACATCGACACATCCACGCCGAAGAGCGGAACACCCCACAGCGGATCGGCGCCGGTCGGACTGCCGCCGGACGCGAATCCCTCGCCGCCACCGGCACCGGTCGCCGCCACCAGCTCGTCCGGCACGGCGCCGAACGAGACCTCGAACAGCGGCGTCCCGGCCTTGACCCGTTCAGGATCGGCGATCTCGGTGATCTCGGTGAGCGGGAGATCAGCGTGCGCGAACGCACCGAGGTCGACCGCGGTGACCGTCGCCAGGAGGTCGACGAACCGGAGATCGAGGTCGATCGGGGTGTGCAGGGGCACGGCCCGGGCGAACAGACCCGGTACGGCGAGCAGCTGCGGATCGATGCGTCCGGACAGCGCCGTGCCGACCGTGACGACGTCGGTGTCGGCCTGCCTCGCCAGCACCGCCGCGAGCGCGGTGTGCACCACGATGAAAGGCGTGCTCTGTCTGGTCACGGCGAGCTCGTCGAGGACCGCGGTCTCGGCCCGGTCGAGGGCCCGGTGTACGCGGTGCACCACCGTCCGGTCCGGGGCAGACGGATCCGGGGAGTGCGGGTGCCCGGCGCCCGGGTTGAGTTCCGGGAGCCGCAACGGTGCCACAGCGCGTTCGAACGCCGAGATCCAGTGGGCGACCAACTCGGCGTGCCGCGCGGTCAGTGTCCGGGATCGCCACGCCGAGTACTCCCGGTAGCCGACCCCGCCGGGCGCCGGGAGTGTCCCGGCCAGAGCCGAGTTCAGCTCCGTGTACAGGATGGGGAACGACTCGCCGTCGACGGCGATGTGGTGCGCGACGACGAGAAGCCAGCTCCGACCGTCCATCTCGCCGATGCGGACCCGCCACGGCAACTCGCCGGCGAGGTCGATCGGCGCGTGCAGGGTCCCCAGCGTCGCTGCCATCGACTCCGCGTCCGCGATCGGGATCGTCGTCGCCAGCGCTTCTTCCAGGGCTCCCACGACGTGCTCGTCGCGGAGGCGGCGCTGCACCGGCCCGTCGGCGCCGACCGGGAAGACGGTGCACAGCGCATCGTGTCGCGTGACGATCTCGACGAGGGCACGGCGGAGCGCGTCGGGGCGCGCGTCGACGGGAAGCGCGAGAGGCATCAGGTAGCCGGTGAAGTCCGGTTCGGTCCGCCACCGGAGCCACAGGTCCATCTGCTCGGGTGTGAGCGACAGGTCTGCCCCGGCCACAGGAGCCGCGAGGCCGGCGAAGCCGGGGCGGACGCCGTCGTCCGGGCGGGCGGTCTGTGCCGCGGCCTCGATGTGCGCGGCGAGCGCGGCCACCGTCGGATGGGCGAAGACGTCGGCGACGGTGACGTGATCGCCTGTTCCGGCGAGCGCGGCCGCGAGCCGCGCCGCCGACAGTGAGGTTCCGCCGGCCGCGAAGAAGTTGGTGTCCGCGGCGACCTCGGCCTCGGATCCGATCACCGCGCGCATGGCGTCCGCGATGGACAGCTCGGTCGACGTCAGCGCGCGCGGCGACGTCCCCGGAACCGGCGGCAGCAGGCCGGTCAGCCGCCGGCGGTCGAGCTTGCCGGTCGAGGTCATCGGCCAGCCGTCGACGATCGCGACCCGCGCCGGAACCATGTGGCCCGGAAGCCTGTTCGCGCAGGCCGCGCGGAGGTGTTCCTCGTCGAGCACGTCCAGGACGTCGAAGTCGGCGAGACCGTCCTCGGTGACGAAGGCGAGGAGCCGCTCGTCGCCGGTACGGCTCCCCGGGTCGACCAGCACACGCGCGTCGCCGACCCCGGGCACGTCACGGAGCGCGGCCACGATCTCGCCGGGTTCGATACGGTGGCCGCGGATCTGGACCTGGTCGTCGGTGCGGTCGAGATAGACCATGTGACCACCGGCGAATTCGCGCACGCGGTCACCGGTACGGTACATCCGGCGTCCGGAACCGCTGGGGTCCGCGACGAACCGCGACGCGGTCGGTCCCGGTGCGTCGTGGTAGCCGAGCGTGACCTGATCACCGCTCACATACAGTTCGCCGACGGCGCCGACCGGAACCGGGCGCAGGTCCCGGCCCAGGATCATCGTCGCGACCCCGTCGAGCGGGACACCGATGTCGCTGCGATCATCGTCGACGTCGACCTCGGTGGCCGTGAGGTGCACGGTCGTCTCGGTGATGCCGTACATGTTGACCAGTGCGACCTCGGGATGGGCGACCGCCCAGCTTCGTAACAGGCTCGGCGACAACGGTTCGCCGCCGAAGACGACGGTCCGCAGCGTCGTCGGTCGGGGCAGCGGACCGGCGGCGGACACCGCGGGGTCGATGAGGTTGCCGAAGGCCGTCGGGGTCTGTGAGCAGACGGTGACCCCGTACCGGTCCAGTGCGGCGGCCAGCAACCGCGGGTCGAGAACCGTCTCGCGCTGCAGCACGACGACGCGGCCGCCGGAGGCCAACGGGCCCAGGATCTCCCAGACCGAGAAATCGAAGGCATAGGAGTGGACCCAGCTCCACACGTCGTGGTCGGTCGCCCCGATCGTGTCCAGCGCGGCGCCGAGCATCGCCGCCAGGTTCGCCCGGGTCACCATCACGGCCTTCGGGACACCGGTGGACCCGGAGGTGTGGATCACGTATGCCCCACCCGGAATCCGTTGTGCCCGAGAACCGCCCGCAGCAGAACGCACCTGGGTTCCGTCTTCGATGTACGCGACGGGAGCGGTGGCGGCCAGGATCAGCTCGGTCCGAGACGATGGATCGCCGGGTTCGATCGGCACGTACACCGCGTCGGCGATCAGCACCGCGACGATGGCGACCACGGTGTCCGTGCTCCGCGGGAGGATCAGGGCCACCCGATCACCCGGCCGGACACCTTTCTCGCGCAACCGGTTCGCGACGGCTTCGGCACGGTCGAGGAGTTCGCGGTACGTCAGGGTCGTGTCGTCGGCGATCACCGCGGTGGCGTCCGGCCGGGTGTCCGCGTGGCGACGCAGCGCGTCGATCGGATCGACGGGTGTGGTCCGCCGGACCCGGTCGGGTCGCGTCCGGCAGACCGGGGCCGGAACGCACCGGGCGATGATCGACTGCGGCGCACCGTCGGCGAGCGCGGCGACCGTCTGGACGAAACGATCGAGGAGGTGCCCCGCCGCGACCGTGTCGACGCGTCGCCGGGCGACCGTCAGCACGACCGACAAGCCCTCCGGTTCGTCGAAGACGGTCACTTCCAATGCGGTTCGCGCCTGGCCGGTCGGCGGCGTCTCCACATCGGCGAAGACGGCGGCCCCGGGGAGATCCGGCCGGGAGGCGTGGTAGGCGAAGATGACGTCGGCGAGTCCCGTCGGCGCCGCGTCGGCGTGGGTGATCGCGGCCGTGAGGTCCGCCCCGACGCGGGCGAGGGCCTCGGCGACACCGCTGTGCCGCACGCCGGTGGTGCGCACCGGTACCGTCTCGACGAACATGCCGACCGGCCGGAGCTCCTCGGTGGTGAACCGCCCCGACACCGGCACCGACATCACGATGTCGTCGGTGTCCGAGTACTCGGCCACCGTGGCCGAGAGAGCCACGCACAGAAACGTGTTCAGCGTCGTCCCGGCGTCCCGCGCACGGGCGGAGGCACGATCACGGACATCCCGACCGATGCTCCGGCGCAGGATGGTCGCCGGACCGGAGGTGAGTCCCGACGACAGCGTCCGCGCCGGCTCGGGGAGCGCGAGGTGCTTGGGAGCCGCACGCATCACCTTCGCCCAGTGGACCTCCGCCGCCGGATCGATGACGTGCGACCGCGCGCTCAGCACGGCACCGAAACCCACCGCGTCGTCGGCCCACACCGGCGCCACGCCGTCGAGACGCGCGCGCAGCGCATGCGCGAAGTCCTCGACCACGATGTGCAGGGACCACTCGTCGACCGCGATGTGGTGGGCGACGAGCACGACTTCGGCCCGGGCGCCGGTCTCGTCGACGACCGCACGCCAGGGCATGTCGACCGTCAGATCGAAGGGCGCCGAGACCGCGCGGTCGACGCCGGCGGCATCGAGTGTGCCGGTCGTGATGGGAACGGGCACGGTCGGCGCGGTGGTGTCCGCATCCGGGGTCCGTGCCTCGTCGAGCCCGCGGACGACCGCGACCGGTTCCCCGCCGGCGTCGGGATAGACGGTCCGCAGCGCCTCGTGTCGCGCCGCGACATCGACGAGCGCGGCACGGACGACGTCGGCCGCGATGCCCTCGCCGAGAACGAGTCGCACCGGGAGGTGGTAGACGGTCGCATGCTTGTCGGCGCGGTTGAGCAGCCAGATCTCCTGCTGCGCGCGGGTCGGGCGGTATCGGGTGACCCCCGGGGTCCCCGGCGCCTCCCCCGGCCCGGAACGACGTCGCTCCGCCGCCTCGAGTACGGCGGCGAGTTCGGCCAGAGTGGTGACCTCGCCGAGATCCCGCACGCTCACGACGACCCGGAGCGAGTCACCGAGGTGCGTCGCCAGTTGCATGAATCCCAGTGACGTGGCGCCCAGTTGCACGAGTTCGTCGTCCATCGAGGGGTCGGGAACACCGAGGACGTGCGTCACCGCGTCGGCGACGGCGCGTTCGATCGGCGTCGACGGGCGTCGTTGCGCGGCGCGGGATTCCGGAGCCGCCGCGATCAGCGCGGCCGCGACGGAACGGTCGACGACGCCGAACCCGTCGATCGGCACCGACTCCAGGATCGCCACCCGGCGCAGCCAGAGCACCGTCGGCAACTCGGCGTTGACCCGGCGTCGCACCGCGGCCCTGATCCGCTGCGTGTCCTGGATTCCGGAGGTGCCCGTCGCCTCGGCCCCGGTCGGCGCCACGCGGACGGCGATTCCCACTCCGTCGCCGAGCACTGCCGCACTCGCCACGGCGACGCCGGCGACCTCGGTCGCGGCGCGCTCGAGGAGTGCGAGATCGACCCGGACGCCGTTGATCCCGACGATGTCCCCGGCACGATGATCGATGACCAGGTCGCCGGTTGCGGGCTCGCGATGACCCCGGTCCCCGGTGGCCACCATGCGCAGGCCGGGTTGCCACGGGCAGGCGACGATCGCCGTCGCGGTTCGGGCGGGCTCGCCTATGAAGTACTGTGGCGCACCGGTTTCCGCGATGTAGACGTCACCGGTGATCCCCGGGGGCAACGGACGGAGCCGGTGGTCGAGGATCGCGACGTCGACCCCGCGTCGCGGTCGGCCGCTCGGCAACGGTCGATCGGTCGGCTGATCCGGTCGGATGCGATCCGTCAAGGTGTATGGCCCCAGCACGGCACCCGGACTGTAGGTGGTCCGCACGTCCCGCCCGAAGGCGAACCGCACGGTCGGCGCCGGCGGCGTGCCGGAGTCGACGACCAGTACGGTCGTCGCGGTGCCGGGCGTCGCGTCGGCGAGGAGTCCGGCGGGGACGATGCCGTGCGTCGCCGGGCCGGTCTCCGGGTCGACGAGTCGCAGCCCGTGGGCGGCACACGCGACGATCTCGAGATGCGACGCCCAGGAGGCCTTCGGCGCCGTAGACGCGAGTCGTCCGTAGCCCGGGTCGGACGCGGCCGGGGCGAACACCCCGTCCGCGATGAGCGCTGCGACAGCGCGCTGCGGGATCGCCACGACTCCCGCTGTTCCGGGTGCTCCGACGACTCCGGGGACGACACATGCGGTGTGGTCCGGGCGGGACGCAGCCGTTCCGGGCGCCGGCGTGACCTCGGCCAGTCCGGCGATTGTCCACACCTCACCCGCGGGAACGTCGGTGGACGGATCGACGGCGTCGTCCGCGATCACCAGCAGGCCGCCGGGCGCGCCGGTCACGGCGTCCGGGATCGGCTGCGGCGCGGCCGGATCGATCAGGAGCACGGCGGCTCCCGAGGCCGCGACGGCCCACCAGGCGAGCAACCGGTCCGCATCCGACGCAACCGCGACGGCGACCGTGACGCCGGGCCGCGCGCCGAGGGTGCGCAGCTGCGCACCGAGTCGGCGCGCACGGGCGTGCAGCTGCTCGAAGGTGAGCAGTGCGGGTACGGACGTTCCGGGGAACTCGACCGCGGGCTCGTGCCGCCGTCGGGCGGCGGCGTCGGTGAGGGCCCCCCAGACGGTGCCCACGGGCGTCGCGTCGGCGTCCTCCACCGACCGCCCCCGGGACGAACCGGTGTCGGTCTCGCTCTCGGAATCGGGGAATCGCAACGGCAGGTCGTCCACCCGGGTGTCCGGCGCCCGGAGGAACGCATTGGCGAAGGTGTCGAGCATCGACAGGAACTGAGCGTGGTGTGCGGCCACCTCCGCGTCGTCGTACCGGTTCGGATTCGCCTCGACGCCGATCATCAGGGAGGAATCCTGATCCTCACCGGGCACCGGGTAGATGTTGATCGTCAGATCGTCGGCCGGACCCACGGTCAGGATGTGGAATGTGGCCCGCGCGTCGCCGCAGGGGAATTCCCGGTCGAACAGCATCAGGTTGAGCATCGGACCAGAACGTTCCTGGGCGGCCGTCCGCGGCGTCGCCCCGGACGACTGGTCTCCGGCGACGTCGGCCCAGATGTCCTCCCCGCGGTACCGCTGATGGCGCAGCGCGCCCATGAGCGCGGCCTGGGTGGTGCGGAGGGCGTCGGCGACAGTGCCCGCGCCGGTGACCCCGGTGCGCAGCGGCACGATGTTGGCCACCGGTAGCGGGGTGGCCCGCAGTGCCGCGGTCGTCCGTGCGGCGACCGGGAACTGGAAGATGACCTCGTCGCCCTGCGCGGCCGCCCGGCCGAGGTAGGCGGCGAAGGCGGCCACCAGCACGTTGGGCAGCATCGTGGAACCGCGTTGCGCGGCGTCCCGCAGTCTCGCCATGGTGGCCGGGGGTACCGCGGACGCGACTCGCCGGGCCACCGCCGCGGGACGCCCCGGGCGATGCGCCAGGGTCGCGGCGATGCCGACGCCCGCCATGTGCTCCCGCCAGTACGCCCGGTCGGTGCCGAACCGGGTGGACTCGCGGTACTCGGCATCGGCCCGGGCGGGGAGATCGAGGTCGACCGGCTTCGGTGGCGGAGCCGGCTCACCGGTCACCGCCGCGTGATAGGCGGCGAGCGCCTCGACCATCCGGTCCTTGCCGCCCATCCCGTCCGAGAGGAGGTGATGGCCCCGGTTGTAGACCAGGGACTTCTCATCGGACAGCCGGAACAGGCAACCGCGTGCCGTCCGGTCCACGCGCGGATCGAGCGGACGCGAATAGTCCTGCGCCATCATCTCCTCGGCGACAGCACGGGGGTCGGGCCGGTCACGGAGATCGATGATCTCGGCCCAGTAGTGCAGACCGGGGTCGTACACGCCGACGAGCCCGTCCTCGGTGTCGACGAACCGGAGCTGGGTGAACCGGGCGCGTTGCACCACCGCGCTGGTCGCGCGGACGAAGAGTTCGGCGTCGATGGGGCCGTCGATCTCGACGTACTGGGCGACATTGATCGGCACATCGAGGGCTGCCTGCTGGGTGAACCACAGCGAGCGCTGGGCCGCGCTGAGCGCGAATCGGCGCGGGGCGTCCGGCGCGATGATCTCGGGGTTGGACGACGTGCTCATTCGACGTCCCGGCGTTCACATCCATGGCCGGGGAGACCCGGGCTCACGGGCCGGGCCGACCGTCTGATCCCCCCGGTCCCTGACCTGTCACGAACAGTACTGCGAATCGATCCGCTCGAGCAGAAACGCGCACGCCGCCACACCCCGACGTGCACGAAAATGACATGCGTCGGCCACGAGATCGAAACACGGGCGTCGTCGAATTCAACGCCTTGCCTCACCACTCACCATGTGCCGTCCTCTTGTCACGCCGTTCTCCGGTCGCATCGTGAATTCTCACTCCGAACGCGCTACCGGGACGAACGGTCATTTCCCGACACCGTCATCACATCGGCAACGTCGACCGAAACCGATGCGCGCCGAGCGGATGACAAGAGCCTATGGGACGGGTTGTCGGCCCACAACTCGGGGCGAGCACTGTTGCGGGCGTTATTCGACACATCAGGAAAAGCATTTCCCGCGAGCTGCGGGGATCTGTCGAAACGCATTAATGCTCTCGAGCAATTCACGTTCACAGACCGTCGTCGAAGTGTGGTGAAATGTCCCGGAATTGCACCCGGCCTTCGAATGACCGGGAAAACGAATACGACGACCTGTCACAAAACAGGTCGCCGTATTCGGATCACTCGTCAGCTGGACCCCGCAGGGACGAGATCAGCCCCCGAAGACGTCGCGCAGGTGCTCGACCTCGGCGACCCGCTCGGCGTGGGTCGGCGCGGTCGGCGAGGCGAGGATGCAGGTGACGCCGGCTTCACGGAACGCCGCGACCCGCTCGGCGACCTGCGCCTTGGACCCGATCAGCGACATCGACGTGACGAGGTCCTCGGGGACGGCGGCCGCGGCCTCCATCTTCTTGCCGTCGAGGTAGAGGTCCTGGATCAGCTTCGCCTCGTCGGCGTAGCCGTAGCGGACCGCGAGCTGGTTGTAGAAGTTCTTGCCGCGCGCGCCCATCCCGCCGATGTACAGCGCGGCGTGATGGCGCACCAGCTGCTTGGCGTTGTCGATCTGCTCGGCATCCTCGGAGATGCGCGCGGTGGCCTGGACGACGATGCCCAGGTCGCCCAGCGACGCATCCCGCTTGGCCTTGCCGGCCGCGAGCGATTCGCCGAAGGCCGCGTCGATCTGCTCCGGGTGGAACAGGATCGGCTGGAGCTCGTCGAACATCTCGGCGGCCAGTTCGATGTTCTTCGGTCCGATGGCGGCGAGGAGCAGCGGGATGTTGTCGCGGACCGGATGATTGATGATCTTCAGCGATTTGCCGAGTCCCGATCCGCCGTGCTCCTCGTCGAGTGGGAGCGTGTAGTGCTTGCCCTGGTAGTTCAGCTTCTCGCGGCGCCAGACCATCCGGCAGATCTCGGCGTGCTCGCGGGCCCGACCCAGCGGGTAGTCGTACTTGACCCCGTGGAATCCCTCGATGACCTGTGGTCCCGATGCTCCGATGCCGAGCACCGCACGACCACCACTGATGTAGTCCAGGCCGGCCGCGGTCATCGCCAGGTTGGTCGGCGTCCGCGAGTACATCGGCAGGATCGCGGTCTGCAGTTCCATCGTCTCGGTCTTGGCCGCGATGTACCCGAGCTGGGAGACGGCGTCGAAACTGTAGGCCTCCGGAACCGCGATGCGCTGCACACCCGCGGCTTCGAAGTCCGCGAGGTTGTTGATGGTCTCGCGGAAGTCGCCCGCGTAGTTGATCGGCATGCCCAGCTTCATCGATGTCATGCCGTCGGATTCTTCCACAGGCACGATCGGTTTCCGAGGGTCTGTTGAACGTTCGATAGGTCGGCCCCGGGCCGGCGCCTCGTTCACCGGAACTGTGCCGGGTTTTTAGGAAAATGAGGGCGGTAGGTCCCACAATCATCACCATGAGCGGCGAGATGCTGATCCTGGTGCTGCTGGTGGTGACAGCCCTCGGCTTCGACTTCACCAACGGCTTCCACGACACCGGCAACGCGATGGCGACGTCGATCGCCACCGGCGCCCTCAAGCCGAAGGTCGCCGTCGGGCTCTCCGCGGTCCTCAACCTGGTCGGCGCCTTCCTGTCCGTGGAGGTCGCGGCGACCATCACCAAGGACGTGCTGAAGATCCAGCAGACGTCCGGGGCCGACGCCGGCGAACTGGTGACCGGGCTGTCGGCGACCACGGCATTGCTGATCATCTTCGCCGGGCTCATCGGCGGCATCCTGTGGAACCTCTTCACGTGGCTGTTCGGTCTGCCGTCGAGTTCGTCGCATGCCCTGTTCGGCGGTCTGATCGGCTCGGGTCTGGCGGCGATCGGTGTCAGCGGGATCAACTGGTCCGGGATCACGTCGAAGATCCTGCTCCCGGCGCTCTTCGCGCCGGTCATCGCCTGCCTCGTCGCGGCGTGCGGAACATGGCTGGTCTTCGCCATCACCCGCCGGATCGTCGACCAGGAGAAGGAGTCCGGCTTCCGCTACGGGCAGGTTGCCACCGCATCGCTCGTGTCCCTCGCGCACGGCACCGGCGATGCCCAGAAGACGATGGGGGTCATCGCGATGGCGCTCATCGCGACCGGGCACCTCGAGGCGTCCAGCGTCAGTCACGGACTGCCCTTCTGGGTGGTCCTCAGCTGCGCGGCGGCCATCGCGATCGGCACCTACCTGGGCGGCTGGCGGATCATCCGGACCCTCGGCAAGGGGCTCGTGGAGATCACCTCGCCGCAGGGCATGGCCGCCGAGGCGTCGTCGGCCGCCATCATCCTCACCTCCAGCGCGGCGGGTATGGCGCTCTCGACCACCCAGGTGGCCACGGGCTCGATCCTGGGCTCGGGGGTGGGACGCAAAGGCGCCCAGGTCCGCTGGTCGGTCGCCGGCCGGATGGCCGTCGCCTGGGTGACGACCCTGCCCGCCGCGGGTGCGGTCGGCGCCGCCTGCTACTTCATCGCGCACCTGTTCGGGGACGTCACCGGCGCGCTCATCATCTTCGCGATCCTGGTCGTCGCATCGGGCTACATGTACTGGCGTGCCCAGGAGAACAAGGTCGACCACGAGAACGTCAACGACGCCTGGGAGGGCGAGGCCCGCGCCGGAGAGGAGTGGGAGGAGGCGGTCGCGACCGAGGAGAGCGACAGCGGCCTACCGCTGCCGCCGGTCATCCCGGCCGAGATCATCGTCCAGCACGACCCGGAGAGGAGCACCTGAGAAGTGGAGACCGTCGAGGCCATCGGTAAGGTCCTACTCGTCGGGCTGGTGCTCGGAGCCGGTCTGCCCGCCCTGTTCGCCGTGGGACTGCGCCTACAATCCCTGAGCAATGGAACCGTCGACGCCGACGGCACCACCTCCGGCCCGCATCCTGCGCTGAAGCCCCTGGCGTATGTGATCTTCGCCATCGTCGTCCTGGTGATCGTCGTCGGAATCCTCTGGATCACCCGGCAGACGATCTTCTACTACACCGGCATCAAGATCTTCCCGTTCGGCTACAAGTGACCGTCCCCGCTTCTGATCGGAGACACCCCGTGGACCGCCCGACGCTTCTGCAGAAGGTCGTGGAGTGGTTGCGCGCCGGCTACCCCGACGGCGTCCCACACACCGACTACATACCGCTGGTGGCCCTGCTGCGCCGCCAGCTCACCGACGACGAGGTCACGCAGGTCTCGGCGGAGCTGGTCCGTGACTCCGCCCTCCCACCCGAACCGATCTCCCGGATCGACGCCGGGGTCAAGATCACCCACTACACGCACGAACTGCCGCACGAGGACGACATCTCGCGGGTGCGCGCCCACCTCGTCTCCCGCGGTTGGCCGTTCAGCGACGATCCCGCCGGAAACGCCCCCTCCGGCGAGGGCCCTCGCGGCGACGATCCCGCCGGGGACGATCCCGGCGGGGACGATCCGACCGACGGGGCCCCGTCCTGAGAACCCTGCGACCGCTTCCGCTCCCCTCGACGCCGGCGGTCCTCGACCGCATCGGCGACCTGCGGGCCCTCCTCGACGGCTCATCGGCCTTCCTCCCCGTACCCGACGACGCCCGCGCCGCGTCCGAGCTCGGATCGGCCCTGGACGTGGACGCACCCATCGACGACCCCGTGTCCCTCGTCGTCTCGACCTCCGGGTCGACGGGCGTCCCCAAGGGCGCGCAGCACTCGCCCGCGACGCTCGCCGCGTCGTCGCGGGCAACCGCTGAGCACCTGGGCGGACCCGGCAACTGGTTGCTGGCGCTGGCGCCACATCACATCGCCGGTCTGCAGGTGCTCCTCCGCGCCCTGACCGCCGGGCAGACGCCGGTGATCCTGGACATGCGTGCCGGTTTCGACCCCGACGTGTACGCCCGTGCCGTACGCGACTTCGAGGGCCCGCGGCGCTACACCTCGCTGGTTCCCACCCAGCTCGTCAAGGTCCTCGGACATCCTGGCGCGACGGCCGCCTCGCGGGAGCTCGACGCCATCCTCGTCGGGGGCGCGGCGACCCCGAAGCCGCTGTGGGACAGAGCAGTCGACGAGGGACTGCCGATCGTCGCGACATACGGGATGAGCGAGACCGCCGGGGGGTGCGTCTACGACGGGCGACCTCTCGACGACGTCGCGGTCCGCATCGCCGATCCGGCGCCCGACGGCGTCGGCCGCGTGCTGCTCGGCGGCCCCGTCGTCGCCCGCGGATATCGCAATCTGCCCGACCATCCCGCCTTCGCCGAGCCGGGCTGGTTCCGCACCGACGACCTCGGGGTCGTCGGTGACGACGGGCTGCTCGGCATCGTCGGCCGCGCCGACGAGGCCATCTCGACCGGTGGCCTGACCGTCGTACCCCAGGTCGTCGAGGCCGTGATCGCCGACGACCCGGCGGTCGCCGAATGCGTCGTCGTCGGACTCCCCGACGACCGGCTCGGCGAGGCGGTCACCGCGTTCGTCGTGATCCGTCCCGGAGAACGCCTGGACGTCAACCGCATTCGCGGGTCGGTCACCGAACGACTCGACCGCTACGCGGCACCCCGGCGGGTCGTCGAACTCGACGCGCTCCCCCTCCGCGGGCCCGGCAAGTACGACCGCCGTGCGTTGCGGGCTCGCTTCGGTGTGCAGATGTAGTGCGCCGTCGCGCCTGGCGCAACGATGTGCGACATCTACCCACATGCCGCTCGCCGAACCGCCGAAACCACGCACTCGGGCCGGTCGCGAAGGTCACCCCACGTGAAGTTCAGCACCGTCCAACCGGCTGCGATGAGCGCGTTGCGTCGGGTCCGGTCCCGCTGGAAGGTGGCGGCGTCGCGGTGGAAAGCGAGTCCGTCGCTCCACCGCCACCATCCGGTCGAAGAAGGCGAAGTCGATCACGTACCCGCAGCTCGGACGGTTTGCCACCCACCCGTCGATACCCGCGGTCCGGAGGATCGTGACAGCGAGCCGCTCCGCGGCCGACCGCGCACCCGATTCCAGCAGCTGGATCAACGGACCCATGTCCGCCGCGCCGACGCAACGGCGCCGCCGGTCGTAGGCCTCGACGAGACGCTCGACCGTGGTGCGCCGCTGCAGCAGCGCAGAATCGATGACCTCGACGCCACCCTGCACCGCCCCCTCCAAAAGCCGACAACGCGACCCCGGTGACCGGTAGCCCGTCCCGGGTCAGCACGTCGGCGTCGGCGAGAGCGCGGTTGAGAATCCGGACTCCCGTCACCGGATGACCGTGGCGGCCGCGCAGCGCGGTGACCGTCGGCGTGGCGGGCGGGGCGTCGACCATTCCGTGCCACCATGCGGCTGCGAGTCCCGAAAGGACCCCGTGAACGCCGACGGCAAGCGTCGCGGTCCGGATTCGCGTGCGGTCGGTCTCGGGGTGGTCGGCGAGCCGATAGATGCGCGGATGCACCGGAATCCACTCGCCGGCCTGCACCCGGCGGTGTACCGCCGACCGGTTGATTCCGTGCATGCGCGCATCGGCAGCAGTCACCACGCCGTCCTGGTGGAGGGCGAGCGCCCGAAACTCCGCCGGAAGATGCATGGCCTTCAGACGCACCTGCGCACCAACCGGTTCCATCCCCGCAGACGTAGTGTGTCGTCGCGCCTGGCGCTACGAAGTTCTACACCTACCGGGCAGCCGGTCGGCTTCCGACGCCGTGGCAGGATCGACACGTGGCTACCCCTTCGCAGTGGATCCAGGGCGCTCGCCCGCGCACGCTCCCCAACGCGATCGCGCCGGTCGTCGCCGGAGTCGGCGCGGCGCTGCACTACGGCGACGTGTCGTGGTGGAAGTCCGTCCTCGCGCTCGCGGTGGCCGTCGCGTTCATCATCGGCGTCAACTTCGCCAACGACTACTCCGACGGTGTGCGCGGAACCGACGACGATCGGGTCGGCCCGATGCGCCTGGTCGGGTCGGGGGCGGCATCGCCGAAGGCCGTGAAGACCGCCGCGTTCCTGTGCTTCGGGATCGGCGCGGTGTGCGGGCTGGTCCTCGCGATCGCGACCGCCTGGTGGCTCGTGCTGGTCGGGGCGATCTGCATCGCCGGCGCCTGGTTCTACACCGGCGGCAAGCGCCCCTACGGGTACGCCGGTTGGGGTGAGGTCGCGGTGTTCACCTTCTTCGGGCTCGTCGCCGTCCTCGGCACGCAGTACGTCTCCTCGGGCCGCGTCGACTGGGTCGGATTGGCCTGCGCGGTCGGCATCGGCGCGATCTCGAGCAGCGTGCTGGTCGTCAACAACCTGCGAGACATCCCCAGCGACACCGAATCGGGCAAGATCACACTGGCCGTCCGCCTCGGCGACGCCCGGACCCGCACGCTCTTCGCGATACTCCTCGCGACCCCGCTCGCGATGAGCGTGGTCCTGGCGTTCGCGACCCCCTGGGCGTTGCTCGGGCTGGTGACCTTCCCGCTGCTGTGGCAGGCCCACACACCGGTGCGCACGGGCGCGGCCGGCCCCGGGCTGATCCCGTCGATCGGCACGACCGGCAAGGCGATGCTCGCCTGGGCGGTCGTCACGGCGGTCACGCTCGCGCTCACCTGAGGTCGGCCGGCTCGGCTGTCAGACCTGGGCCTCGATGTCGGGCAGTCCCGCCACGACGGCGGCGCGGAGTTCCGCCGCGGTGGTGGCGGATCCGATCAGCGCCTGCGACGCGTCGTCGGCGGTGTCGATGATCCCGAGGAGCAGGTGGTCGGCGCGCAGGCGTCGGTCACCCCGTTCCCGCGCGATCTCCATGGCCCGGCCGAAGGCGTCCCTGGTGTCGGTCGAGAAACGCGGCCGGGAGCCCCGGCCCCGGGGTCCGCGCCGGCCGCGTCCCGACTCCCACGGCCCCTCCCCGGCGAACGGTCCGCCCGGACCGGGGCCGAAACCCTGGCCCCAGGGTCCCGGGCCGAAGCCGCCCGGACCGAAACCGCCGGGACCGAAGTCGCCCGGACCGAAGCCCTCGGGACCACAGTCCGGACGGGGTCCGCGACCATGACCGTGCCGGTGCCCGTGCCCCCGGCGTCGGTCTCCACCGCGTCCGTCCCCGCGCCGCCCGTGACCACGACCTCGGGTTCCGCGCTCGGCGCGCTCGCCCCAGCCGTCGGACAGGTCCTCACCGAAGCGCCCGCGCACGGCCTCCCGGACCTTGTCCAGGTCGATCCCGATGCTGCGCAGTGCCTCTCGGTCCTCTTCGTAGCGCTCTCGCACCGACTCGTCGGCGGCGGTCTCGGGGGTCTCGGATCGATCCGCGTGCTCGTCGTGGTACTTCCGTACCGCCTCCCGGGCCGACGAGAGCGTCAGTCCCTGGTCGGCGAGCAGCGCGAACAGCGGGCTGCGGGCATTGCAGAGCATGCCCAGGATCAGGTGGTCGTTACCGAGTTGCCGGTGACCCAGGTCGCCGGCCTCCTGCGTGGCGAAAGCCAGCAGCATCTTGTCATCGCGACTGATTCGCTCAAACATCTGTGTCTCCTTCCGGCCCGCTCGCGCGGGCCTCACGTTGTGCGTGCTTCTGATGCACGGCCTGTCGGCTGATCTGCAGCACTTCTGCGATCGCCTGCCAGCTCCACCCGTTGGCACGGGCGTTGGCCACCTGCACGTCCTCGAGTCGGTCGGCCAGGGTGCGCAGTGCGCGTACCGCGGCCAGACCCCTCGCCGGATCGCCGCTCGCGGCGTCTCCGGCCAGCTCGGCGCTCGATGCGTCGGGTGCGGTGTCGGTGCTGTGGTCGTCGTGCATGGTGTCAGGTTATGTTGACATACGGCCCGTGTCAAGAATTGTTGACGGACCGGGTGTGCGGCATCGTCGTTCCGATCGCGTCTCCGCGACCGGACTACTCGTTCTGGATCGACTCGCTGATGTTCATGCGCCCGGCGCGGACCGCCGGGATGAAGGCGCCGACCAGGCACAACGCCACCGCGATGGTCACGAAGAGCAGGGTCGACGGTCGTGGCGAGTACAGCACCGTCAGGGACGTCGTGATGGTCAGGATCTGGTTGCTGAGCAGATGCATGGCGGCACCGAGCACGACGCCGAGGACCGACCCGACCAGGGCGACCGCGCCCGCCTCGGCGAGCACTGTCCGCGAGACGAACCGGCGGGAGGCCCCCATCGCCCGCAGAACGCCCAGCTCGCGGCGTCGTTCGAGGACCGACAGCAGCAGCGTGTTGAGCAGTGCGATCGCGGCCGCACCGGCGACGATCCACTGGATGGCGACCGCGAACGCGCCCGCCTGCTCGACGGTGGCCTGGGTGGCCGCGAGGGCCTCGGCGCCGCTGTAGACACTGATGGGCTTGTTGCCCGTCGTGGGGACGCCGGCGACCAGCGCCTCGAGATCCCGGCGGACGGCATCCGGGTCGGCATCGGGCGAGGTGATCACCTGCAGGTAGGTGTCGCCGTCGCGATCGAACCACTCCCCCAGCAACTCCTGCGACATGGCCGCCACGCCGGAGTCGAGGGAGACATAGTCGACGGTGTCACGCACGACCGTCTGCCGCGGGCCGTTGGGGGTCGCGAGTTCCACCGTGTCGCCCGTGCCCACGCCCAATGCGCGGGCCAGGACGTTCGACATCAGGATGCCGTCGCCGGCGAGCACGCTCGCCACCGCTTCCGGCGACGCCTTGCGCATGAACGGTGCCCGCGAACCCGGCTCGAGCCCTTGCACGTTCGCCTTGCTCTCGCCGATGTTCACCGCGGCCCACTGACCGCCGATCACCTCGGTCACGCCGGGAACCGCGGCCACGCGTTCGGTCACCGACGCCGGCAGGATGGGCCCCAGGGGCAGGCTCGCGGCCGAGGTCGACGACACGTAGAAGTCCGGATCACCGAGTCCGTCGAGGGATTTCGACATCGAGGAGACCAGATTGTCCAGCGCTCCCGACGTCCCCATCCCGACCGCGATGGCCACCGCGACCGTCATCAGCGTCGCCCACGCACGCCGCGGGGCGCGCTCGGTGTTCACCGAGGCGAGCTGTCCGGGGCCACCGAACCAACGCGCCACCCGAACCACCGCCCAGGCCAACGGTTTCGAGAGCGCGAAGCACAGCAGCAGCGCGCCTACCAGATAGAAGACGCCGGCCACGATGGCCGGGCGGCCCGGCACGGTCGCCACGACCACCCACGACGCGATGAGACCGGCGACGCCGAGCACGGTGGCGATCACCACCGCGGGACCACGACGCGACGCGGAGTCCGACACCTCGACGGGAGCCATCGCCTCCACCGGCGAGACCGCGAACACCGCCCGCGCGGCCAGCGTCGTCGCCGCGACACACGCGACCACACAGGCGATCACCGCGGCCGCGGGCGCATAACCCGGCAGGTGATAGTTGATGACCGTGCCGACGGAATCGGCCGGCGGCTCGGGCAGGCTGCTGATCACGGCCCGCCCGGCCAGGATCCCGAGCGGGATGCCGAGTACGCCGCCGACGAGACCCATCAGCGCGGCCTCGCCGAGCATGTCGCCGACGAGGTGAGACCGCTTGGCGCCCAGCGCCCGGATCATCGCGAGCGACCGGCGCCGTGAGGCCACCGCCATGTTCATCGTGTTGAACACCAGGAACGCGGCGATCACCAGCGACACGAGCGAGACCAGCAGCGTCGCATCGCGGGTCACCGAACTCGCGACCTCGGCCTGCTTGGCGCGGAAGTCGGGATCGACGACCACCGCGCGGCCGGCCACGATGCCCTGCACCTGCGCGCGGACCGCGGCCACGTCGGCGCCGGGTTCGGTCACGAGGAGGATCGAGTCGAGCCGGCCGCCGAGCCCGACGAGTCGTTGCGCGAGATCGACGTAGGCGAAGAGGAAGCGGCCGTTGTTGAGACCCGCGGCCTGCTCGTTGTCGACCACCTCGAGGACCTCGACCTCGATCCCGTTGACGGTCAATCGGTCTCCGCGCTCGAGACCGAGACCCGGACCGACGAAGACGCCGGTCCGCAGGCGATCGAGATCGACGGTCCCCGGACCGGTCCCGGCCTGCCCCTGCTGCAGGGCGCCTCGCAGACTGCCCGAGAGCTGGGTGACGCGCTGATCGGAGCCGAGCAGCGGCACGGCCGAACCGTCGACGACGACCGATCCGCGGATCATCGGCACGACGGCCGCCGCCGCGTCGACATCGCGGCGGATCTCGCCGGCCAGCGACTCGTCGACGCCGGTGTCGGTGATGCCGGCGACCTCGATGTCGGCGACCCCCGACACCGCATTGTTGAAGTCCCGCACCGATTCCGACGCCGACCCGTAGGTCCCGAGCACCGCGATCAGCAACGCCGACGACACGACCACCACCGCCAACGAGGTGAGCAGGCGCAGCCGGTGGGTACGGATCTCGCGCATGTTGAGCAGCCGGATGCGGGTGAGCCCGGCGAGGAGGGCTTCGACACGGGTCGTCGCTCTCCTCCCCTGCTCAGCCAGCAGGGAAACGAGGGTCGGCACTAGGCGATCTTCCCGTCGCGGACCGTGATGGTGGTGTCGGCGACCGCGGCCGCCTTCGGATCGTGGGTCACCATCACCACCAGCCGGTCGGGGGTGTCGTGCGCGACCTCCGAGAGCAGTTCGAGTACCGCCTCACCCGTCTTGGAGTCCAGGTTGCCGGTCGGTTCGTCGGCGAGCAGGATCGTCGGGTCCATGATGAGCGAACGGGCGATCGCGACGCGCTGCATCTGACCGCCGGACAGCTCCGAGGGCCGGTGGTCGACCCGATCGCCGAGTCCGACCCGCCGAAGCAGTTCCACGGCACGAGGTTTCGCCTTGCGCAACGACTGGTTGTCCAGCAGGCGCGGCAGTGCGACGTTCTCCCACGCCGACATCGTCGGCACGAGGTTGAAGAACTGGAAGATGAAACCGACGCGATTGCGCCGGAACTCCGAGGCCGCGGTGTCGTCGAGCGCACCGAGGTCGACCCCGTCGATGCTGATCCGCCCCGACGTCGGGGTGTCCAGAGCTCCGAGCACGTGCAGCAGGGTGCTCTTGCCTGCACCCGACGGGCCGACCACCGACACGAACTGTCCGCCGTCGATCGAGAGGTTCACACCGTCCAGGGCGCGGACCCGTTCGTCGCCCATCTGGTACTCGCGCACCAGATCGACCGCCTCTACCAGGGCACTTCCGGTGCCGGGCATCCGCCCGGGTTCCATCGACACTTCCGGATCGTAGCCCACCCGCGGCGTCCCGCCCGGGTCTCAGGCGGTCCAGCGACCGGTGGCGAGGAACTCGTCGAGCACCGTCTCGGCGGGCCCGAGGGCGAACGACTGGGAGGCGAGCCAGTCGTCGTCGAAATAGGTGGTCGCGTACCGGTCCCCCGAGTCACACAGCAACGTGACGATGCTGCCCGGCGTCCGGGCGGCGACCATCTCGGCGACGAGCGAGAAGGCCCCCCACATGTTGGTGCCGGTGGATCCGCCGACGCGGCGGCCGAGGAGATCGCTCACGCGGCGGGCGGTCGCGACGGACGCCTCGTCGGGCACACCGATCATGCGGTCGATCACCTGCGAGATGAATGACGGCTCCACCCGCGGACGCCCGATCCCTTCGATGCGCGATCCCGTCTCGGCGGTCAGGGTGCCGTCGGCAGACTCATAGGCCGGCAGGAACACCGAGTTCTCCGGGTCGACGACCGCCAGCCAGGTGTCGTGTCGCCGGTAGCGCACATATCGCCCCAGGGTCGCCGATGTGCCGCCCGTGCCGGCCCCGACGACGATCCAGGTGGGTATCGGATGCTCTTCCTCGGCCAGTTGGGCGAAGATCGACTCGGCGATGTTGTTGTTGCCGCGCCAGTCGGTCGCACGCTCGGCCATCGTGAACTGGTCGATGAAGTGGCCGCCGAGTTCGGCCTCGAGACGCAGCGCCTCGGCATAGACCTCGCCGGGGTGGTCGACGAAATGGCACCGCCCGCCGTGGCGTTCGATCAGCGCGGTCTTCGCGGGCGAGGTGCTCCGCGTCATCACCGCGATGAACGGGACCCCGATCAGTTCGGCGAAGTAGGCCTCGCTGACCGCCGTCGACCCCGACGACGCCTCGATCACCGGGGTGCCCTCGACGACCCACCCGTTGCACAGGGCATAGAGGAACAACGAGCGCGCCAACCGGTGCTTCAGCGACCCCGTGGGATGGGTCGACTCGTCCTTCACATAGAGGTCCACGCCGACCTCGCGAGCCCCTTCCCCATCGCGCCCGGCCCCGCCGGGCCCGGTCGGGCCGGGTTCGGTCCAGCGCGACCACGCGGGCAACGCGACGCGGAGCAGATGGGTGTCGGCACTGCGCCGGCCGTCGGCCTCGATGAGGCGGACGGCGTTCTGGGTCCAGGCGCGGTCGGCGCGACGGTCGACGAGCCGCGTCGGCCTCACTTGTCGCCGCGGAGCCGTGCCTGCAGATCGTCGTGCTTGGACCGGCGACCGGCCTCGAGCGCCGCGATCTCGCTGTTCACCTTCAGGCGCAGGGTCTTGAACAGGACCATGCCGAGCGGAAGTGCGATCAGCACACCGAACACCGCGGCCACCAGGAAAGGCACCTCGACGTCGACCAGGCGGCCGCCGACCATGATGATCACCACGACCGCGGCGACGAGGAGCAGCCGCGCGAACGTGTACAGGAACAGGGCGACCGCCACGGTCATCGGGCGTCCACCCGCCTGCGGCGCGGTGTCCGCGGCGGTGGATGCGGAGGTGGCCTCGTCGGGCGCGGCCTTCTTGCCTGGGATTGGGTCGTGCGCTTCACTCACCCCCTCAGCGTACTGGGCGGTCGTCGCGCTCCCGCAGGTCGCGGGCCTTTGCACGCTCTTTACCTCCCGCTGACGGTTCGAGTACCTGGGCGATTTGCGTGTATTCATGAAGAACTCATCCACCACGTGCAGAGCCGCTTCGCCACCTCCGGCGCACCGACCGAGCACTCCAACACGCCAGGGGGAATCATGACCAGCATCGAGACAGCACCGCCCGCCACCTACATCACCCCGGGGCTCGCCAGCCAGCACACACTGACCCCCGGCCAGGTCGCCGCGATGTTCAACGTGAATCCCAAAACCGTCGCGCGCTGGGCGAGTTCGGGCATCCTCGGCTCGATCCGCACCCCGGGCGGCCACCGACGCTTCCGCGAAGAGGACGTCGTCGCACTGCTCAATCGCCGTACCCACTGACCCCGGCGACACCCGGCGCGCTCGCGTGCTCCCGGCGCCGGGCGTTCGCCCAGGCCGCTCCGACATCTCACGTACGCTGGACGACGGGAGGTTGTCATGATCTATCTGTTCGCCGTTCTGGGTCTGCTCGCCATCGGTTTCCTCATGTGGCGCGCCTTCGGACCCCATTCCGACGAGTCCGGCGACACCCCCTCGTCCGGCCCTCGTCGCGCCCGTCCGCGCGGCCCGCTCGGCCCCGACGACGACCCCGATTTCCTGCGCGACCTCGACAATCGCACCCGCGGTACCAACGGCACCGACGGTGACGAGATCTGAGGCGTGACGCTCGGCAGAAAAGCTGAGACCAGGTTCAGAACGTCTCTGCGGAACATACCCAGGGGTAGGGTATCGTCCACCTCACCATCGACTCCCCGATGGCTGATCCGAGAGAAGGCGCCGTTGACCCCGGGACGATCTCCGCGAGGGACGTCGACCGATGACGACCTGAGCTTCGCCGAGAAGATCGGTTACCTCTTCGAACACAGTCGTGACGAGAACGGCATMCGATATACCGGCAAGAAGATCGCCGAGAAGGCCAACCGGCTCGGATATTCGCTGTCCGACGCCTACATCTCCCAACTGCGCACCGGCAAGGCCCGGACCCCGTCGTTCCGGACGGTCGAAGCCATCGCCCGCGCCTTCGACGTGAGCGTCACATACTTCCTGTCCAACCCCGATGAAGATCTCGAACGTGTTCGGCAGCAACAGAATTACGTCGAGATGCTCCAGGTCACCGGCAGCCATCTGTCCGGGATCGACATGGGGTCGCTCTGCCCGGACACCATCGACGCGCTCATCGATCTGCTCAAACTGGTCAAGGCGCAGGCGCTGGCCAAGAAGGCCGAAGAGAACGCCCCGAGCGACACCCCCGGCTGACGGCCGGGCCTCCTACAGACCCGCGTAGGAGTGCAGGCCCGACACGACCAGGTTGATGATGAACAGGTTGAACAGCATCGCCACGAATCCGGCGACGTTGATCCAGGCCGCGGCGTTGTTGCGCCAGCCGGCCGTCGCCCGCGCGTGCAGGTAGGCCGCGTAGATCACCCACGCGATGAAGGACACCGTCTCCTTGGGGTCCCAGCCCCAGAACCGGCCCCACGCCGCCTCGGCCCAGATGGCACCGCAGATGACACCGAGTCCGAACAGCGGGAAGCCGATCACGACGCACTTGTAGGCCAGCCGATCGAGGTGTTCGGCCGACGGCAGGTGCTCGACGACACGACGGATCGCGCCGGCGACGCCCGGGCGGGTCGAGACCGCGGCGGCGTCGTCGGGCGAGGTCGCCGCCCAGCGCATCTTGACCAGGTAGAGGATGCTCGCGACACCCGACACCAGGAGGATGCCCGAGGACACGGAGATGATCGACACGTGCACGGCGAGCCAGTAGGACTTCAGGGCCGGCACGACCGGTGCCGCCTGGGTGTAGAGCCAGCGGCCGGCGATGAACATCAGCAGGATGACCGGCAGCAGCACGAAGGAGAGCAGCGGACGGTGTTCGCGCTTGCGCAGGATGACCAATCCGGCGAGCACGCCCGCGGCACACGTCATCGAGATGAACTCGTACATGTTGCCCCAGGGCGCGCGGTCGGTCGCGATACCGCGCAGCACGATCGACGCGATGTGGGCGACCAGCCCGACGACGACGACCGGCAGCGCCATGTTGCCGAGCTTCTCGCCGAGAGTCCGGCGCGACGACTCGTCGACACGTCCCGGCATCCGGGTCTGCGTCCCGCTCGCACCCGCGTTCACCAGCTGCTTCTGCTCGAGACGCCGGCCGCGGACCGCGGCGAGCGCGCCCAGGAACAGGATGACCGCGACGACATAGACCGTCATGGCGGTGCCGTACAGCAGGTCGGAGTACCGCGCGAGCGTCTCGTCGATCGGCATCGCCGGAGCTTCGGAGTTCATGTGCTTCCTTTCGCCGGCTGCTAGAGCCGCCGGGTCGTCCGCCGCGAGGCGGGTGCGTCGGCGTCGCCGGCAACGAGATCGGCCGCCTGCTCGTCGAAGCCCTCACCCCAGCCGGCCTGATCGGTGCGCGCCAGCCCGGCAATCTCTACTACAGTACGTCGTTGCCCGTTGTCGTGGCCATCAGCGGCCTGGTCATCGCCGTCGACACGGGCGCTCGCGGCCGGTACCGGGACAAGCCGGGCCCAGATGCGCCGGCGACGGATCAGCAGCGACACCAGCAGACCGCCGAGCATCACGATCGAGCTCACCAGCACCCAGACCTGGGCCGGGTCGTGCGAGACCTGCACCGACACCCAGCGCTCGTAACCGTCGAAGGTCACCGTCGTACCGTCGGCCAGGGTGTGGCTCTGGCCGACCCCGAGATTCACCTGGGCCTGGCGCTGGAGACGGCCCTGTTCGATCAGATCCTGGTCGAGCGAGTAGACGTTCTGCGGTTTGCCGGTGTCGAGACCGGTGTCGCCCTTGAAGATCCGGATCGCGACGAAGGGGTCGTCGGGTTCCGGCGACGACGAGGTCAGCAGCGAGCCGTGGAACGACGCGGTCGGCGCGAACAGGCCCTCGAGGGCGATCTGGTTCTTGCGACGGTCGTCGGCGTCGGGATACAGGCCGGCCGGGGTGTCGAAGCGCGCGGCACCGGAGGAGAGCATCGTCTGGAGCTCGTCGGGCACGAAGGGCGTCGTCTGCGTGCGCTTCTCCCCGTTGGGGAAGGTCACCGTGAACGTCGGCGCGAACCCGTTGCCGAGCACGTAGACGCGATCGCCCGCGACGCGCAGCGGTTCGTTGACCCGGACCGAGGTGGTCGCCCAGCCGGCGGGATCACCGAGGTCGGCCACGCTGCCGTCGCTGCCCGCGGCGTAGCGGATGGTGGCGTCGTACATGTCGGGCTGACCGCTGGGCAGGAAGGTCGCCGAGAAGTCGTCGACGCGGAAGCAGAAGGGTGAGAGGTCCGTGCCGTCGACCAGGTTGCCGGCGCGGAACGAGTCGTAGACGGCGGTCGAGGTGTTGCACAGCCCCTGCTCGCCGTCGGCGACGAGACTGCGGGTGCCCTCGTAGCCGTACATCTTGCCCAGCGCGATCGACACCAGCAGTGCCAGCAGGGCGAAGTGGAAGACGAGGTTGCCGAACTCGCGCAGGTAGCCCTTCTCCGCGGAGACCTCGACGCATCCGTCCGGGTACGCCTTGCTCGGCTCGCGGACCACCACCTCGCGACGCCAGCCGCGCAGCCGGCCATCGATCCGGCGCGCGACCGTCTCCGGGTCGCCGTCGACGGTGTGGGTGACGTGCCGGGGCAGACGGGACAGGTTGCGGGGCGCGGCAACGGGTTTCGCGCGCAGACTGTGGAAGTGCTCGACCATCCGCGGCGTCAGACAACCGACGAGCGAGATGAACAGCAGCACGTAGATCGCGGTGAACCAGGCGCTGGAGAAGACGTCGAACAGCTGCAGCCGGTCCATCCAGACACCGAGCTGACCGCGAGCGGCGATGTACTCGAGCGTCTTCTGCTCGTTGAGCTCGCGCTGCGGGAGCAGGGCACCGGGGATTGCGGCGAGCGCGAGGAGGAAGAGCAGGATCAGCGCGGTCCGCATCGAGGTCAGCGATCGCCACAGGTTGCGCAGCGGCCACAGCACCCGGCGGCGGGCCCAGTGGGGTTTCGGGGCCGGCTCGGGGGTGTCCACCTGCGGGCGGTCGGTCAGATCGGTCATGGGTCCAGCGCTCAGATCGGTAGTTGGGTGTCGGTGACGAAGCGGACCTGGACCCAGACGATGAACTGGTCCCACCAGCCGGTCAGCAGGGCGACGCCGACCCCGATCAGCAGGACACCGCCGACCACCTGGATCGTGCGGGCGTTCCGGCGGAGCCAGCCGAGACTGCGCAGGGCCCACGCCGAGGAGAAGGCCAGCACCACGAAGGGCAGGCCCAGGCCGAGGCAGTACGCGACGATGAGGGTCACGCCCTTGGCCGCCGTCGAACCCTCGGTCCCGCTGACGGTGGCGATCACCGCGGCCAGGGTCGGCCCCAGGCACGGCGTCCAGCCGAGCGCGAAGACCGCGCCGAGCAGCGGCGCCCCGACGATGTTGGAGACCCGCCGCGGCTCGAAGCGGACCTCGCGCTGCAACGCCGGGATGAGACCGATGAACACCAGGCCCATGGCGATGGTGACGACCCCGCCGATGCGCTGCAGCAGTTCACGATTCAGTACGAAGGTGCTCGTCACGCCGAGGACGGTGGCGGTGGCGGCGACGAAGACGACGGTGAAGCCGAGGACGAACAGGCCGGCGGCGAGCGCGACCCGCGAGCGGCCGCTCTTCGCGCTCTCGCCCACCTTCACCGCGGGCGCCTCGGCTCCGACGAGACCCGCGAGATACGACAGGTACCCCGGGACGAGCGGGACGACGCACGGCGAGGCGAAGGACACGAGTCCGGCGAGCAGGCACGCGGCGAAGGCGAGCAGGAGCGGCCCGCTGGAGACCGTGTCGGCGAACGTGTCGCCGATCGACGACGCGAGTACCAGGGTGGTCGGTTCCAGGCCAGAAAGTTCCACTGTGGACGGGTTCATCACACCGACCCCGCCGGCTCGGCCGCGACGCGCTTGACGACCTCGTCGAGCTCGTTGTCGGAGATCGCCTTGAGGAAGACGGCCGCCGGACGGTGCTCGCGATCAAGCACGATCGTCGTCGGCACCACCGAGGTGGGCGTGGTCAGCGCGGCCAGCGACATACCGGGGAAGTCGTAGATCGACGGGAAGCCGACGTTGCGGTCGATGACGAAGTCCTTCGCCGACTCGCGGTCGTCGCGCAGGTTGATGCCGAGGAACTCCACGCCGTCGGCGCGATTGCGTTCGTAGACGCGCTCGAGGTCGTCGGCCTCGCCGCGGCAGGGGCCGCACCACGATCCCCACACGTTGACGACGACGACCTTGTCCGCGAACCGGCCGTCGGACAGCGACAGCGGTTGCCCGGTCACCAGGTCCTCGCCGGTGAGAGCGGCGATCGGCTTGCGCTCGTCGGGCGCATAGGTGATGACGGTCTGCCCGCCCGGTGAGACGAACTGGAAGGTGTTCCCCTGCGCGACCGCGTCGTCACCGGTGCTGCAGCCGGCGATCAGCAGGACCAGGGCCGACAGCATCGCCGGCAGGAGGAACTTGCGCACTACGTCAGACCTTCACTTCTCTTGCTGTCGCCGGGAGCGCAGCGAGCGGGACTCCTGTCACAGCCGGCTCACGCACCGGTGGCGAGCGGGTCCGAGGCCCCGGCCGGTTCGGAGTAGATGATGTCGACGAGCGCGTCGTCGTCGTAGATGAGGCTGGTCAGCGAGGCCAGTGAGCACTGCCGACGACGCGGGTCGTGCCAGAGGCGCTGACCTTCGAGGAACCGGCGGAGCGTGTACACGGGCAGCTGGTGGCTGACGCAGACGGCTTCGTGACCGCGGGCCGCGTCGCGGGCCTTGTTGGCCGCGGCCAGCATGCGGTGCGCGAGCTGGATGTAGGGCTCACCCCAGGAGGGGGTGAACGGGTCCCGCAGCTTCGGCCAGTGGCGCGGCTTGCTCAGTGCGCCGTCGCCGACCGACACCTTGAGGCCCTCGAAGACGTTGTCGGCTTCGATGAGGTCGTCGTTGGTGAGGATCGGGACGCCGTGCGCGGCGGCGATCGGCGTGGCCGTCTCCTGCGCACGCTGCAGCGGCGAGGCGAACACGGCCTTGACGTCGTGGTCGGCGAGAGCATCGGCGACCTTGCGCGCCTGCGCCTGGCCGTCGCCGGAGAGGCGGAAACCGGGCAGACGGCCGTAGAGGATGCCGTCGGGGTTGTCGACCTCTCCGTGGCGCATCATGTGGACGATCGTGTGCATCAGGCGTTGTCCCCCGGGGTGGCTGCGGTCGCGGCCGCCTGCGCTGCCGCGGGCAGCGCATCGGCGATCTGCGAGAAAGCATCCTCGTCGAGCGCCGCGGACACAAACCAGGCCTCGTAGGCGCTCGGTGGTGCGTAGACGCCGCGCTCGAGCAGAGCATGGAAGAAGGGCGCAAACCGCCAGGTCTCGGTGGCCGAGACGCCGGCGTAGTCGAAGATCGGGATCTCCGGGTCGGTAGTGAAGAACACACTCAGCAGGCTGCCCGCCTTCTGCACGCGGTGGGCGACCCCGGCCGCGGCGAGGGCCTCGTGCAGCAGCGTGCCGAGCCGGTCGGCGTTGGCGTCGAGCGTGCGGTACACCTCGACGTCGGCGTTGCGCAGGGTCGCAAGACCGGCCGCGACCGCGACGGGATTACCGGACAGCGTGCCCGCCTGGTACACCGGCCCGGTCGGCGCCAGCCGCTCCATCACATCCGCGCGGCCACCGAAGGCCGCGGCGGGCAGTCCCCCGCTCATGACCTTGCCGAAGGTGTAGAGGTCACCGGCCACACCTTCGAGCCCGTACCAGCCGCTCGGGCTCACCCGGAAGCCGGTCATGACCTCGTCCATGATGAGCAGCGCGCCGTGGCGTCGGGTGAGATCGCGCAGTCCGGCGTTGAAGCCCTCCACCGGCGCGACCGCGCCCATGTTCCCGGCCGCCGCCTCGGTGATCACGGCGGCGATGTCGTCGCCGAACTCGGCGAAGGCGTCGGCGACGGCGGTGAGGTCGTTGTAGGGCAGCACGAGCGTGTCGTGGGCCGACGCACCGGTGACGCCGGGGCTCGTCGGGAGGCCGAGCGTGGCGACGCCGGACCCGGCGGCGGCGAGCAGTGCGTCGACGTGCCCGTGATAACAGCCGGCGAACTTGATGATCTTGGACCGGCCGGTGTATCCGCGGGCGAGCCGGATCGCCGACATCGTCGCCTCGGTGCCGGAGTTCACCAGCCGGACGCGCTCGACGGGATCGACACGACCGATGATCTCCTCGGCGAGTTCGATCTCGGCCTCGGTGGGCGCTCCGAAGGACAGGCCACCGGTGGCCGCCTCCCGCACCGCTTCGACGACCGCCGGGTGCGCGTGCCCCAGGATCATCGGGCCCCAGGAGCTGACCAGATCGACGTAGTCGTTGCCGTCGGCGTCGGTGAGCCGGCACCCGGCCGCCGAGGCGATGAAGCGCGGGGTCCCGCCGACCGCGGAGAACGCGCGCACGGGGGAGTTGACGCCGCCCGGGATGGCCTGCGTCGCGCGGGTGAACAGCGCGGCGGAGGCGGCCGTTCCGGGAGCAGGCGTGGCAGCAGCGGAAGGGGTCACGGCCTACAGTGTTCCAAACGGCACCGGGTGACCCAAATCCTCGCTGGTCAGAGGGGTCGGGACGTCGCCGTGCGGTGGCGCGGACTACCCCGCGAGCGCCTTGCGCACCTGTTCGGCGATCGCCGCCTGCCCCTGCTCGTTGGGGTGCACCGCGCCGGGGCCCGAGGTGGTCATCGGCTCGATCCAGCGCCGGTCGCCGGCACAGGCGTCGTGGCCTTCGGACACCTGGGACATGTCGACGAACTCCACGCCCTCGTCCTCCGCCGCCCGGCGTCCGTAGGTGTTCAGCGCCGTCTGGAGTTCCCGGATCATCGGCACGTCGCCCTCGGCGAGCCGCATCTCGGGATAACAACCGACGGTCGGCGGCAGCAGCCACGGATAGCCGACGAGCAGGACGCGGGCGTCGGGCGCGCGGTCCCGCACGTCGCGCAGCGCCTGCCGGACCGCCGGGTAGATGTCGGCGGCGACCGGGTCGATCAGTGAGCTCCCGTACCGATCGGTGCACGGCGCACCCGAGCGGTCGACGTCGGCGAGTTCGCTGCAGAGCCGGATCGCCCGGCCGTAGGTCTGCTTGTCGTTGCCGCCGATCATGAGCGTCACCACGTCGGTGTTGTCGTCGAGGGCGTCGAGCTGCGGCGGTACGCCCTGGTGCTGCGCCTCGCGGAAGTCGCCGGTGTCGGCGCCCGCGCAGCTGACGTCGGTGAGGTCGTAGTCCTCGTCCTCGGCGACGACGTGCGCGTAGTTCTTCGACGACCGCTGGCAGTAGATCGGCGAGTCGGCCTCGAGCGGGCTCACGCCGGTCCCGGCACTGAAGCTGTCGCCGAGGTTGACGTGCTTCGTCGACCGTGCGGCCTTTTCCGTCGACTGTGCAGGCGTTTGCGTCGACTGTGCAGGCGTTTGCGTCGACTGTGTAGGTGTTTGCGTCGACTGTGCAGGCGTTTGCGTCGACTGTGCAGGCGTTTGCGTCGACTGTGCGCATCCGGCGAGAACGACACCCGCCGCGAGCAGCACGAGTCCGGACCGGATGAGCCGCCGCGGACGTCGATCCCCGAACCTGCGTGCGTTCATTCCGCCATCCTGCGTGCGGGGAAGCCCATCGGCAACCACCGACCTGCCGCCCGCCCACGCGAGTAGCGTGGTGCGCCGAGGGGACCTCCGCGTCCAGCGGTGTCCCGCAGCCGAGTGACGAGGATGTGAATGCGCATGAGCGACAGGGAGATTCTCGACCCGCAGGCCGTGCTCGACGGCGTGCCCACCGGACTCTGGATCGACGGCCGGGCCACCCCGGCCGCCGACGGCGCGACCTTCGAGGTCTACGACGCCGCAACCGAGGAATCGCTCGTCTCGGTCGCCGACGCGGGAGTCGTCGACGCCCGTGCCGCGCTCGACTCCGCGGTCGCCGCATCCGCCGACTGGGCGGCCACCGCACCGCGCGAGCGCGGCGAGATCCTCCGCCGGACCTTCGAGCTGCTGACCGACCGCGCCGACGACATCGCGATGCTGATGACGCTCGAACTCGGCCGCGCCCTGCCCGACAGCCGCGCCGAGACGACGTACGGCCTGGAGTTCCTGCGCTGGTTCGCCGAGGAGGCCGTCCGCGTCGGCGGCCGATTCAGTCCGGCACCGGCCGGCAACGGACGCATCCTGGTGTCCCATCAGCCCGTCGGTCCGTGTCTGGCGATCACCCCGTGGAACTTTCCGCTCGCGATGGGGACGCGAAAGATCGGCCCCGCGCTCGCGGCGGGCAACGTCATCCTCGTCAAGCCGGCCCGCGAGACGCCGCTGACGATGCTCGCGCTCGCCGAGGCCTTCGCCGAAGCCGGTCTCCCGCCAGGTGTGCTGTCGGTCCTGCCCACCACGTCGAGCGGCGACGTGTCGTCGGCGCTCATCACCGACGACCGTATCCGCAAGATCAGCTTCACCGGTTCGACGCCGGTGGGCCGCAGCTTGCTCGGCCAGGCCGCCGATCGTGTCCTGCGCACGTCGATGGAGCTCGGCGGCAACGCCCCGTTCCTCGTCTTCGACGACGCCGACATCGATGCTGCCGTCGAGGGCGCGTTCGCCGCGAAGATGCGCAACGGCGGTGAGGCCTGCACCGCGGCCAATCGCTTCCTGGTGCAGTCGGGCGTCGCCGAGGAGTTCACCGAGAAGCTCGTCGCGAAGATGGCGGACGTCCACATGGGCCCGGGGTACTCCGACGGGGTGACCCTGGGACCGCTGGTGAACGCGGATCAGCGGGACAAGGTCGCCGAGGCGGTCGAGCAGGCCGTCGCCGACGGCGCCCGCGTACGACTCGGCGGTGAACGTCCGGAGGGTCGCGGCTTCTTCTATCCGGCAACGGTTCTCGACAACGTCGACCCGTATGCACCGGTGACCCGCGAGGAGATCTTCGGGCCGGTCGCGGTGATCAGCACCTTCGACGACGAGTCGGCCGGGATCGAGGCCGCGAACTCGACCGAGTACGGCCTGGCGTCGTACTTCTACAGCCGCGACCTCGAGCGGTGCATGCGAGTTGCGGAGCGCCTGGACTCGGGCATGGTCGGGGTCAACCGAGGCGTGATCTCCGATGCCGCTGCACCGTTCGGTGGGATCAAGCAGTCCGGGATCGGGCGCGAGGGCGGCAGCGAGGGCATCGACGAGTACCTCTCGGTGAAGTACGTCGCCCTCACCTGAATGTGTTACGTAAGTGACTAGTGATGCAGGTGTTATCGATCTGATACCTGCACGGCCGTACTGATCCCTACACTCGGTCACCATGCGTCGTAGAACCCTCACGACCGCGGCTGCCGCGGCCGCGATCGCCACGGCCGCCTCGGTGGCGGTCGCCGCCGCACCGTCGGAACCGGTCGCGAATGTCCAGAATGCCGCGATCAGTACCGATTTCGGCAGCGTCGACCTCGGCAGCTCCGAACTCGGGACCCCGAACAGCAACTTCCTCTGGCAGAGTCCGCCGACGCGCTACATCGTCGTCCTCGGCGCCAAGTTCGGTGTCCTCGGCCAGACGCCCGACGTTCTCAAGCGCAGACTCGACGTCGCCGCCAACCTGGGCAAGAAACACCCGTTCAACCGGATGATCGTCTCCGGTGGCGACACCCATTGGCTACCGGTCACCGAAGCGCAGTTCATGAACCTCGGACTCATCCGTCGCGGAATCCCCATGTGGCAGATGGTCAACGAGGGGCGGTCGACGTCGACCGTGCAGAACGCGCACTACACCGTCGGAATGCTCAAGGCCATGGGCGCCAACGGTGCCATCATCGTGACCAACGGCTTCCACATGGAGCGCGCGATGAAGAACTTCCGCGACGCGGCCCGGAAGCAGAACGCGCGCATCGAGTTCCGGTCCGCGTACGCCTGAGCGATGCCGCGCCGAGCGTGCGTCGTCATCCGTCGACCGTGCGTCGACATTCGTTGACTGTGCATCGGATCCCGTCGACCGTGCGTCGAAATTCGTCGACTGTGCGTCCGGCCGCGTTGACTGTGCGCTCGATTGCGTCGACGGTGCGTCGCAAGTCGTCGACGTAGCGATCAGTACGCACCTCGTGCCTTCATCGCTGTGACGATCTCGACGACGATCCCGAAGGGCTCGTCACGGAGGCGATGGCGATCGACGCGGATCATGATCCACCCCTGCTCACGTAATCTCGCGTCTCGCTCTTCGTCTCGAGCGCGCTGCTCCGGTGACGAATGGAAGTCCTCGCCGTCGTACTCGACGCCTATCTTCAGCGCTTCGTATCCCAGATCGATTCGCGCGAAGGGCTTTTCGCTCGGGTTAGGCACAGCGATCTGGAGATCCGGGGTGGGCAGTTCCGACCGGAACATGAGCAACCGCACCCAACTCTCGGGCGGCGACTCGGCTCGCGCGTCGACCAGGGGTGCCAACTCCCGTATCTGACGAACGTGGCGGCGTCTCCGCTGGGCGTCGGCGTACCGGGCCAGGGTCCGGGTGTCGAGGTCGGTCGCCTTGGCCAAGGCATCGAGATAGCCGAGAGCGCGCCATGCCGGTTGCATTCGGCCGATGTCGAAAGCGGTGCGGAGGGGGGTCGTCACCCGCACACCATCGACAACGCACCAATCTGCCGGGTCGATGTCGAACCGGTGGGTGATGGTCCCCTTGGCGGGGCGTCCGGATCCGGTCGTACGTCGGACGAGTTCGATGCTGAAGTCGTCGTCGTACCACGCCGAGCCGAGGAGTATCGCCGCCGCCATACCTCCCACCACGGGTTCGCCTTGCGCACTCGCGGCGACTGCCAGAATCCGTTGCCGCGCGGTGAGCAGCGTCGACCGATCGACGAAGTTGCTACCTCGCAGATGCCGGAATCCGACGTCGAACTGCGCCGACGCCATGTCACCGAGCGTTGCGTCGTTGCGGGTGGTCAAGGGGACGGCACCGGTCACGAAGATCGTCATACAGACTCGGACGCAGCAGGAGGCGGATCGGTTTCATCTACCCGACGTGAGGCACGGCGACGATCGCACGCTCGACGAAATTCGACGCCCAGTCGACGAAATCCGACGCCCAGTCGACGGAAAACGACGCCCAGTCGACGAAACGCCCCGCCGGCGAAGGCCGGCGGGGCGAATCCGTGGTTTCGACAGGCTCAACCAGCGGTGGGGGCGCTCAGCGCAGGAGCGCGCGGCTCATGACGACGCGCTGGATCTGGTTGGTGCCCTCGTAGATCTGGGTGATCTTGGCGTCGCGCATCATGCGCTCGACCGGGAAGTCGCGGGTGTATCCGGCACCGCCGAAGAGCTGTACGGCGTCGGTGGTGACCTCCATCGCGACGTCGGAGGCGAAGCACTTCGACGCCGAGGAGATGAAGCCGAGGTTCTTCTCGCCGCGTTCGGCGCGGGCGGCCGAGGTGTAGACCATGAGGCGAGCGGCCTCGACCTTCATCGCCATGTCGGCGATCATGAACTCGACACCCTGGAACGAGCTGATCGGCTTGCCGAACTGCTTGCGGTCCTTGACATAGGCGATCGCCTGGTCGAGCGCGCCCTGGGCGATGCCGACGGCCTGCGCGCCGATGGTCGGGCGGGTGTGATCGAGGGTCTGCAGCGCGGTCTTGAAGCCGGTGCCCTCGTCGCCGATGATGCGGTCGAGCGGGATCGTGCAGTCCTCGAAGTAGAGTTCCGCGGTCGGCGAACCCTTGATGCCGAGCTTCTTCTCGAGCGGTCCGACGGTGAAGCCGGGGTCGTCCTTGTGCACCATGAACGCGGAGATGCCGTTGGCCTTCTTCTCCGGGTCGGTCACGGCCATGACGGTGTACCAGGTCGACTTGCCGCCGTTGGTGATCCAGCACTTGGAGCCGTTGAGCACCCAGTTGTTGCCGTCCTTGCGGGCGCGGGTCTTCATCCCCGCGGCGTCGGAGCCGGCCTCGCGCTCGCTGAGTGCGTACGACGCCATCGCCTCGCCGGAGGCGATCCCGGGCAGCACCTGCTGCTTGAGCTCGTCGGAGCCGTTGAGGATCAGGCCCATGGTGCCGAGCTTGTTGACGGCGGGGATGAGCGACGACGACGCGTCGACGCGGGCGACCTCTTCGATGACGATGCACGCCGCGATGGAGTCGCCGCCCTGGCCGCCGAACTCCTCGGGCACATGGATGGCGTTGAATCCCGAGGCGACGAGGGCGTCGAGCGCTTCCTGGGGGAACCGGGAGTTCTCGTCGACGTCGGCGGCGTGGGGCTCGATCTCCTTCTCGGAGAGCGCACGGATCGCCTCGCGCAGCGCGATGTGCTCTTCCGGGAGCTCGAAGACGTTGAAGTCGGGATTTCCGTAACCCATGACAACTCCTCACGGCACCTGCGGTGCCTGTTCGTTCCCGGCACGCGTGTACCGGCAGATGTTGACGACCAGTGCAGCACGGCACTGAGTGCCATGTCAATCCGCACGAACCCTTACCCGGCCGATTGTCCTCGAATCCGCGGCGATTGTCCCGCGGCCGCGCGCCGGAGTCAGCCCTCCCCCAGCTCTTCGGCCACGCGACGTGCAACTTCGGCCGGCGCGGTGCCCGCCGGGTAGGTGACGACGGTGACCTGTCTGCCCGAGTCCGCCACCGGCGTCGACACCTCCCCGAGGCGTGCGGCACCGAGTGCCAAGGCCACCCGCTCCAGTTCCACACGCAGCCGTTCGGGCGTGGCCTCGGCGTCGCCGCGGATCATCTGTCGGAGCAGGAAGTTGTGGGTGCCGGTGACCGCCGCCACGTAGGCGACGACGTGAACCGGCGACTCGTCGGGCAATCGCGCACGCAGGAACTCCTCGAACGCGCCCTGGTAGCGATAGGTCGTCACCAGTTCCCGGTCTCGCAGCGCCGGCACCTCCTGCACCACCTGCGCCCGCCGCACCGCGAGCTCCCGATCCCGCACGAAGTGGGCGAAGACCAGTTCCGCGGCGGCACAGACGGCCAGCCACGGGTCACCGTGGTCGGTGGCGAGCCGGTCGTCGACCTGCGCGAGCAACGACTCGTGATCGGCGAAGATCACGTCCTCCTTGGACCCGAACTGCCGGAAGAACGTGCGGCGGGACATACCGGCGGCCGCCGCGAGCTGGTCGACGGTCGTCGACTCGTAGCCGTGCTCGCTGAACAATCGGATCGACTCGGCGACGACACGCGTGCGAAAGACGACCGGATCGGTGTCCGCGACTGACATGGGTCAAGTATCACCACATCGAGGCGACGAGGCCCTCGGGCCGTTCCCGAAGAAGGAGTTCGGCGCCGACCTGTGTAGCGGATCGGCACGCATTACTCGTCAGTAGCGGCCGCCACAAAAGCTGGGTCCGACGCGTGGTCACTACGTACGGTGGAGCCATGGCAACCCCCACCGCTCCCTCCGAGAAGACTCCGGCTGAGAAGAGCTCGACGGAGAAGACCCCGTCGACGACGAGTCCGACGCCCATCGCCACCGAGCCGACCGTCGACGACCCGGTGACGCCGGCACCGGTGTCCGCCGACGACGAGCTGTCCGCGGACGAGCGAGCCCTGCTCGTCGACAATCTGCGGTTCGTCCTGGACGGTCGCTGGCGCACGACGAGGGAGACGGTGCGGGAGAACTCGAATCGCGCCGACCTCCTGCCGGACCCGTCCCGAACACTCGACGAGGCGCGCGCCCACACCCTCGAGGTGATGCGCGAGCTCGCCTCCCAGGGCTTCGCCGCCGCCGGTTTCGCCGAAGACCACGGTGGCAGCGGGGACATCGGCGCCTCGATCACCGCCATCGAGATGCTCGGCTACGCGGACCTGTCGCTCATGGTCAAGGCCGGTGTGCAGTGGGGCCTGTTCGGTGGCGCCGTCGAGAACCTCGGCACCGCACGGCATCACGAGAAGTATGTGCCCGGGATCATCGACCTGAGCGTCCTCGGGTGCTTCGCGATGACCGAGACCGGACACGGCTCGAACGTCCAGGCCATCGAGACCACCGCGACCTACGACCCCGATGCCCGCGAATTCGTCATCAACTCCCCGACCCCGTCGTCGCGCAAGGACTACATCGGTGGCGCCGCCGCCCACGCCCGCTACGCCGCGGTGTTCGCCCAGCTCGTCACCGGCGGGCCCGACGAGGAGGCCGAAGGCCGTGGCGTGCACTGTTTCGTGGTACCGATCCGCGACGAGGACGGCAACGACCTGCCCGGCGTCACCACCAGCGACTGCGGATACAAGGGCGGACTCGCCGGCGTCGACAACGGCCGGATCATGTTCGACAACGTCCGCGTCCCCGCCGAGAACCTGCTGAACCGATACGCCGACGTCGCCGACGACGGCAGTTACAGCTCCCCGATCGAGAACACCAACCGCCGCTTCTTCACGATGCTCGGCACGCTCATCCGCGGTCGCGTGAGCGTGGCCGCGACGGCGGGTGCGGCCGGCCGCAAGGCCCTGGCACTCTCGACCCGCTACGGACTGATCCGCAAGCAGTTCGAGGCACCCGAGGGCACCGACGAGATCACCGTGATGGACTACCTCGGTCACCAGCGAAAGCTGTTGCCGCTCATCGCCAAGTCGTACGCGATCGGGTTCGCGCAGAACGAGATCGTCGACGAGCTGCACGAGGTCCAGTCGGTCGCACCCGATGATTCCGACGCCGGTCGTCAGCGCCAGCTCGAGGGCCAGGCAGCCGGCCTGAAGGCCTACGCCACCTGGCACGCCTCCCATGCCATCAACGTCAGCCGCGAAGCCTGCGGCGGCGCAGGCTATCTCGACGAGAACCAGCTGTCGATCATGCGCGGCGACATCGACGTCTTCACCACCTTCGAGGGCGACAACACGATCATGACGCAGCTGATCGCCAAGGAGCTGCTGTCGGCGTACTCCGAGGACGTGCAAGGACTCTCGGCCGGCGGCTGGGTGCGGTTCATCGCCGGTATGGCCCGCGACGTCGTGGCCGAGAAGACCGCGGTCCGGCAGGTCGTGCAGACCCTGCTCGACGGCTCCGACGAGGACACCGAGAAGTCCGCGCTCACCGACCGCAGCACGCAGATCCGACTGTTCCGCAATCGCGAGGACCACCTCGTCCGCACGTGTGCGCAACGTCTGCGCCGCGCCCTCGACGACGACAACGACGCCTTCGAGGTGTTCAACAACGCGCAGGACCACCTGTTGAAGGTGGGTCACGCCCACATCGAACGCGTGGTGCTCGAAGCCTTCGTCGAAGCCATCGAGAACTGCGATTCCCGTTCGGCGGCAGAGCTTCTGGGCAAGGTGTGCGACCTGTTCGTCTACTCGGCACTGGAGGACGACCTGTCCTGGTTCCTGATGCACCGGCACATCTCGGTGGAGCGCGCCAAGGCCATCCGCCGCGGGGTCAACGAGCTGTGCCAGGAGCTGCGCCCGCACGCGCGGTCGCTCGTCGACGCATTCGGCGTCCCCGAGGAGCTGTTGCGCGCACCCATGTTGCAGAACGGCTGAACGCCCGCCTCACAGCCCCACCGCGGCCACCGTCGAGGAGACGGTGGCCGCAGTGCGTTTTCCGGGCCGGTGTTTGGTCATCGGCAAAGCGGGCATACTGCCGCCGACGCCGCTGTGGAGACCACGCTGCGACGCACCGACGAGATCGCCCGGGCCTCGCGTCCGCTCTGGCCTGTGCCGTGACTTGTCCCATCCGCGCTTGCACAGCGTGCCCACATGCCGATTCGGAAGGGGAATCATGTTCCGCCACACCGATTACATGCAATTCGACGTCAAACCCGAGAAGCCCGACCCCATCTACGCACGCAAGCTCCAGGAGCTGCTCGGCGGCGCCTACGGCGAGATGACCGTGACCATGCAGTACCTCATGCAGGGCTGGAACTGCCGCATGAAGGGCAAGTACAAGGACATGATCATGGACATCGCGACCGAGGAGATCGGTCACGTGGAGATGATCGCGACCATGGTCGCGCGGCTGCTCGAGGGCGCCCCGGTCACCAACTCGACCGAGAACGCGCTCGGGGACCCCGTCGTCGCGGCCGTCCTCGGCGGCACCGATCCCACCCAGGCCATCTTCTCCGGCGGCGGGCCCCGCCTGGCCGACAGCAACGGCGTGCCCTGGAACAGCGGTTACATCACACACAGCGGCAATCTGCTCGCCGATTTCCACGCCAATGTGACCGCCGAGGCCCAGGGACGCGTGCAGACCGCGCGTCTGTGGCACATGACCGACGATCCCGGCGTGAAGGCGATGCTGCGGTTCAACCTCGCCCGCGACACCTTCCACCAGAACCTGTGGCTGAAGGGCATCGAGGAGCTCAAGGAGGACGGCCTGGAGGGCACCATCGCTCCCGACGATCTGTTCGACGAAGAGTTCAGCGAGCACGCCAGCACGCTGTGGCACCTCTCCGACGGAGAGGACTCGAACAAGGGCGGCTGGGCCAGCGGGCCCACCCCCGACGGTGCCCACGAGTTCAAGTTCCTGGCCGATCCGCAACCCCTCGGCGACCGGCAGTCCGGCCCCCCGCCGGACCCGAAGCTCTACGCCACCTACGACGGCGCGATGGGCACCCCGCAGAAGCCGCAGTTCGGCACCGAGAAGGGTGTCATCGGCAAGATCAAGGACGCCGTCGACCCCGACCCGTCCGGCTAGACCGACAGTTGTTCTGCGCACGTCGCCCGGCGGCGGACCCGATCACGGGGACGCCTCCGGGCACGGCGCGCGTCCACCCGACAACCGGAGTTCTCATGAGCGCACTACCCGACCTCATCACGACCCCGTTCCGCTGGCTCGGCGCCCTCAGGCATGCACGGGTGTTCCATCCCGACGGACTGCTGTGCGGAGGCCGAGCGGCGCTGTCCGCGGATCACCCACTGCCCTTCCGGAGCGGGCCGGTGTCGGTGCGGGTGTCGAAAGGGATCGGCACGCCCGGCGGACTACCGGACATCGTGGGGCTGGCCATCCGCTTCCCGTCGACCGACCCGGGCACGGTGGGCGGCGGCGGCGTCTCGCCGTCGACCAACGCGACCGGCGCCTGGGACCTCCTGCTGGCCGGCCCGGCCCCGCTGGCCGGCCGCCTGCCCGTACCGCTTCCCACGACGCACTGGGCGACCGCGGTGTCGAGCCTGACTCCTTACCGGTACGACGGCGAGCTGTACTGGATTCGAGCCCGCATCCTCGAGCCGTCGGAGTCCTCGGGACTGTCGATCGAGGATCTGGCCGCCCGTCTGCGCCGCAACCAGCCGATCGTGATCGTCCTCGAGGCAGGGGTCGGACGGTTCGTCCCGGTGGTCCGGATCGAACTCGATCACGTCCTCACCGGACTCGACGTCGACTTCGATCCGATCCTGCACCGGCCCGCGGGCGTCGAGTTCGCGCCGTCGTGGCTCGGTGACCTACGACGCCGCGCCTACCGCGACAGCCGGGCGGGCCGTCACTCGGTCGATTCCTGATCCCCCGGGTCAGATCCCGTGGCCGAGGTGCCGCGGGGCGGCAACCCCAGCCGGACGGCCTCGTGCGCTTGCGTGAGTTCGCTGCGCAACCGTTCGACGTCCCTGGCCCACGCCTGGGCGAGTGTCCCCGAGGTCAGCTCCACCCCGATGCCCGTGCGGCGCCGGGGCACGCCGTGCAGCTCGCCGAGCGCCGACGCACTCTCCCAGTCCTCCGGGGCGTGACCGTGGTTGGGCGGGAAGATCGTCCGGATGTCGGCGAGAGGTGTCGTGACCGTGCCCTGCCGGAGCGTGGTCTCGGTGAGCTCGACGCTGACGTGCCGCCGGGCGGCGGAGACCTGCACGAGGGAGAACCCGAGTAGGAGCACGAAGAAGATCGCGAGCACCGGCCAGTGCACCTGGCCGGGTCCGGCGATCTCCATCGCGAGGACCGCGCCGACCAGTATCGGGCCGATCAGGACCACCCACCAACTCCCGCCGGACTCGGCGAACAAGATCTCCCCGGCCGGTTCCACCAGCGCGTCGGGTTCGGCGACGTCGGTTTCGGCGGCATCGGATTCCGGGGCATCGGATTCCGGGGCATCGGATTCCGGGACATCGGACTCCGAGACATCGGACTCCGTGGGGTCGGGCTCGGAGCCGGCCGGGTCGGCGGTCATGTGTTCTTCTTGCGGGACCGGCGGGCCGGCGCATCCGGCTCCTTGCCGGTGTACCAGGCCTCGGCGGGCGGCCGGTAGGCGAGCAACGACCCGAACAGGCCGATGATGCCGGCGAGCAACGGGAACGCGAAGAAGTTCATCCCCAGGCTCAGGAACAGCAACATCGCCACGACGACCAGGGTCAGCGCCGCCAGCGACGAGCGCCATCTCGCGTCACCGGTGAATGCCTTGCTGCCCAGCAGGATGTAGGCGACACCCACGACGACGACCATCGCGCCCAGCACCCCGGACGTGACGGTCCCGGAGTCGCCGACCGCGGACACGACGATGACGAGCGCACCGAGCGCGATCAGGAGGGCACCCGAGGTCAACCAGCACCGATAGGCCCAGACGACGAGTTTCGGACGCAGCGCCGGATCGGGACTTGTCACTGGTTCTTCGGTCCTTCGTTCTGGTTCTCCGGGCTCGGATTCCCGGTCTGGGGGCTCTCCGGGTGGGTGTTCTGCGGGTGCGGGCCGGTGCGCTCGCCCCGATGCTCGCTGTCACCATACGGCGTGTTCTGGTCGTACGGGCTCTGTCCCCGGGGACTCGAATCGGACGGGTTCCGACCGTACGGATCCTGACCGTAGGGGTTCTGGCCGTAAGAATTCTGGCCGTACGGGTTCTGGCCATACGGGCTCTGGCCATAGGGGCTCTGGCTGTACGGGTTCTGACCGAGCGGATAGGGCGGCATCGGCGGATGCACCGGCTGCGGCCTACGCGCCTGCGCCATGGCCCGGCAGTACTTCTCGGAGTCGCCCCGCATCAGCAGGACCGTCGCGCCCAGCGCCGCGACGCCGCTGATCACCTGCGGGATCATCGCCCACGTCGGCGACGTGTCCCCGAACAGCGAGAACAGCAGGCTGACGACGACGTAGACACCCATCGCCGACAGCACCACGCGGGCCCAGTTGTAGCCCTTGCGGGTGAACCAGACGACCAGCGCGGTGATCGCGGTGAGGAACAGCGAGGTCACCACGAGCACACCCACCACGAACCCCGACGACGTCATGAAGTCGACCTGTTCGGGCGGGATCCCCTCCTGGGGAGCCGATCGCACCTGATCGCCGATCATGTCCACGAAGGTGCCCGTCTGCGCGAACAGCGCCACGATCTGCCCGACGATCACCACCACCCACAGCTCGACGGCGATGGAGACGGAGTCGGGGATCTTCGGTTGCGACGACCCGCCGGGGTCGGACTCAGGCGCGGGGCCGTACGGTGCGGACATGGGACCAGCCTAGTGAACGGGCGTCACGACAAGCGCTACGCGCGGGATCACGACAGCCGCTGTGCCACCTCGGTCGCCCAATAGGTCAGGACGATCGACGCACCGGCGCGCCGGATGGAGGTCAGCGACTCCAGGATCGCGGCGTCCCGGTCGATCCAGCCCCGTTCGGCGGCGGCGGAGATCATCGAGTACTCGCCGCTGATCTGATACGCCGCGACCGGGACCTCGCTCATCTCCGCGACGTCGCGCACGATGTCGAGGTAGCTCATCGCCGGCTTCACCATCACGATGTCGGCACCCTCCTCGAGGTCCAGGCGTACCTCGCGCAGCGCTTCCGCCCGGTTGGCCGCGTCCTGCTGGTAGGTGCGCCGGTCGCCCTGCAACGACGAGCCGACGGCTTCCCGGAACGGACCGTAGAACGCCGAGGCGTACTTCGCCGCGTAGGCCAGGATCCCGGTGTCGGTGAAGCCCTCCGCGTCGAGGGCGGCACGGATCGTGGCGACCTGACCGTCCATCATCCCGCTCGGCCCGAGGAGATGCGCACCCGCGCGCGCCTGCGCCAGCGACATCGACACGTACCGCTCGAGGGTCTCGTCGTTGTCGACGCGACCCCGACCGTCGACGACGCCGCAGTGGCCGTGATCGGTGAACTCGTCGAGACACGTGTCGGCCATCAGGACCGTGGCGTCGCCGAGATCGTCGGCGAGGCCGCGCAGGGCGCGGTTGAGGATCCCGTCCTCGGCGTCGGCCCCCGACCCGGTGGCGTCCTTGTCCTCCGCCCGCGGGACGCCGAACAGCATCAACCCGCCGACGCCGGCCGCGACCGCCTCGGCCGCGGCACCGCGCAGCGAATCCATCGTGTGCTGCACGACGCCCGGCATCGACGAGATCGGCACCGGCGCGTCGATGCCGTCGGCGACGAACATCGGCAACACCAGATGCCGCGGCTCGAGCGAGGTCTCGGCGACCAGCCGACGCATCGCCGGGGTGGTGCGCAGCCGCCGGGGCCGGATCACGGGTGCCATCGCGGTGTCCTTCGTCTCACGAACGCGAACGGCGAGACTTCTTGCGCGGAGGCGGAAGTGCGCCCTCGGCCCGGAGTCGGGCGGCGTGCTCGGCGAGCGCGTCGACCAGTTCGACCACCGACGCGTTCTCCGGCTGCACATCCACCCGCAGCCCGAATTCGGTTGCGGTTTCGGCAGTCTTGGGTCCGATGCACGCGACGATGGTGCGCGCGTGCGGCTTTCCGGCGATGCCGACGAGGTTGCGCACGGTCGAGCTGGAGGTGAAGCAGACCGCGTCGAAGCCGCCGGTCTTGATCATCTCGCGGGTCTCGGCGGGCGGCGGTGCCGCGCGCACGGTCCGGTAGGCGGTGACGTCGTCGATCTCCCAGCCGCGGTCGCGCAAGCCCTCGGACAGTGTCTCGGTGGCGATGTCGGCGCGTGGCAACAGGATTCGGTTGACCGGGTCGAAGACGTCGTCGTAGGGCGGGAACTCCTCGAGAAGTCCGAGCGAGCTCTGCTCACCCGACGGCACGAGTTCGGGGTTGATGCCGAACGAGCGCACCTTCTCGGCGGTGGCCTCTCCGACACAGGCGATCTTGACGCCGGAGAATGCGCGGGCGTCGAGTCCGAACTCGGCGAACTTCTCCCACACCGCGCGGACCGCGTTGGTGGAGGTGAACACGACCCACTGGTAGCGCCCGTCGACCAGACCCTTGACGGCACGCTCCATCTGCGCGGGACTCCGCGGCGGCTCGACCGCGATCGTCGGCACCTCCTTGGGCATGGCGCCGTGGCTGACGAGCCGCTCGCTCATGTCGCCGGCCTGGTCCTTGGTGCGCGGCACCAGGACGGTCCAGCCGTACAGGGCGCGCGACTCCCACCACGAGAGCTTGCCGCGCGCACCCACGACCTTGCCGACCGTGACGATCAGCGGGCCGGTGAGCGCGTTGCCCTGCTCGTTGAGCGTCGCGAGGGTGGCCTCGATGGTGCGCTGCGCACAGGTGGTGCCGTTGATGGTGATCGCGGCCGGGGTCTGGGGCGCCATGCCGTGTTCGGTGAGCGCGCTCGCGGTCTCGGCGAGGTGCCCCGACGTCGCGTGCAGCACCAGCGGTCCCGGGGCGGCGGCCAGCGCGGCCCAGTCGACCTCGCCGCGGACGTCGGCCTCGGTGTGGGTCGAGCCGAGCGGCATGCCGGCGTAGCTCGGCACGACGGAGGCGGCGGGCAGACCCGGGAGGACCTCGAAGGTGACCGACGTGCGGGCGACGGCGTTGACCTCGGCGAGGACCGAGTCGGTGGTCAGCGGATCGCCGGAGACCACGCGCACGACGTCGTCGCCGTTGCGGGCCGCGGCGACGAGGGTCTTGGCGACCTCGGCCGGGTCGCCGAGTGCCGGCCGGACCACCGACTCCTCGTCGGCCTGTCCGGCATCGGCCCGGCCGGCCTCGTCGGCGACGGCCTGCGGCTCGACGGCCGGGGCGGCAGACGCCGTGTCGTCGGCGGGTTTCTCGGCCTTCTTGGTGGATCGGCGAGTGTCGGCGGCGGGTTCGTCGCGATGCGCGCTACCGATCAGCGACACCACGGGCGCGGGCACATCGGGGTCGATGTAGGCGGTGGTCGCGTTGGTGATCACGGTGCGCGCCCGCACGGTGAGCAGGTCTGGGTCCCCGGGACCCGACCCCACGAACAGGATCCGTCCGGGATTTGCCTTCTTCGTACGGCTCATGGGTTCGCACTCTCCTGCCCTCTCGGCGAGGGCTGCAGTTCGTTCTCTGCTAGGGAGAGTTGACGAGGTCGCCCGCTCCCAGCTCCAGCAGTTCGGCGGCGAGATCCTTGCCCAGCTGAACGGCACGATCGACCGGACCCACCGCCGAAGCACGGATCACGTCCGATCCGTCCTCGGCCGCCACTGCCGCTCGCAGCGACAGCTCGGCGAAGATGCGCCCGTCCTCGTCGATCGATTCGACCACCTCGGCGATCGCACCGACCGGTGCGGTACAACCGGCTTCGAGAGCCGCCAGTACCGCCCGTTCGGCATCAATGGCCGCGCGGGTGGACTTGTCGTCCAACTCGGCGAGAATTCTCACCAGTTCGGCATCGTCTGAGCGGCACTCCACAGCGAGTGCACCCTGCGCCGGAGCCGGCAGCATGACCGCCGGTTCGAGCGCTTCGGAGACCACTTCGGTCCGTCCGATCCGCACGAGCCCGGCGCGGGCGACCACGACTGCGTCGAGTTCGCCGCTGGCGACTTTGCCCAACCGAGAATCTAGGTTGCCTCGTAGGGGGCGGATTTCCAAACCGAGACCCAATGCCTTAAGCTGCGCGGCCCGTCGCGGGGCCGAGGTCCCGATGACCGAGCCGGGCGGGAGCTCGCCGAGCACCAGTCCGTCGCGGGCGACCAGCGCATCCCGGGGATCGACGCGCGTCGGGACGGCCGCGATCGTCAGGTCCTCCTCGGGCGCCGTCGGGAGGTCCTTGTACGAGTGCACCGCGACGTCGACCTCGTCGTTCCGGAGGGCCACGCGGATGGCGGTGGTGAACACCCCGACGCCGATCTCGGCCACCGGCGCGGCCGAGGCGTCACCGGCGGTCTTGATGATGACCAGTTCGGCGGGATGCCCGGCGGCGATCAACGCGTCGGCGATGGTCTGCGACTGGGTGGTGGCCAGCAGTGAACCCCGCGTACCGATCCGGATCGGCGCGGGAGAGGTTGCGCTCATCGGTCACCCAGCTCGCCGGCCGCGTCGCCCGCGGGCAGGCCACCGAGATGGTCAGGAGCCGAAACCGCCTCCGCTGCACCGGGCTTGAGTTCGAACAGCTCGCGTAGCGCCTCTGCGTAGTGGTCCCCGTTGGGGGTCGACGCCAGTTGCTTGACCCGCACGGTCGGTGCGTGCAGCAGCTTGTCGACGACGCGCCGGACGGTCTTGGCGACCTCGTCGCGCTGCGCGCCCTCGAGGTCGGGGAGGCGGGTCTCGAGACGCAGGATCTCGGCCTCGACGACGTCGGCGGCGCGCTGACGCAGGGCCGCGACGGTCGGGGTGACCTCGGCCTGACGCTGATGGGTGAGGTAGTCGGCGAGCTCGGCGGCGACGATCGACCGGGCCGCCAGGGTGTCGTCCTCGGCGGCCTGGGTCTCGGAGTCGCCGCGCAGTCCCTCGATGTCGACGATGTGCACGCCCGGCAGCCGGGCCGCGGCGGGATCCACGTTGCGCGGGAGGCCGAGGTCGCAGATGACGAGCGGGGCGGCGGCATTGCCGCCCTGACTCCGCCCGTTCAGTCCGCTCCCGGCGCGGGCACGCGAGGCGAGAGCCGAGTGCACCGACCCGACGCCGACGACCGCGCCGATCGCGCCCGTGCAGGTGACGACGACGTCGGCCGTGGCCATCGCGGCCGGCAGGTCGTCGAGACCGACACCGCGGACGTCGATGCCGTGGTTGGCGGCGATGTTGCCGGCGAGGTGGGCGGCCTTGTCGACGGTCCGGTTCACGACGACCATCTCGGTCACGCCCTCCCGGGCCAGCTGCGCGGTGGCCAGGCCGCCCATGGCGCCGGCACCGACGACCACGGCACGACGCAGGCGATGCGCGCCGGTCGCGGGATCGGTCAGCAACGACTTGGCGCGGTGCAGCGCGACGGAGACCACCGAGGCACCCGCCCGGTCGATCCCGGTCTCGGTGTGCACGCGCTTGCCGACGCGCAGCGCCTGCTGGGCCAGCTCGTGCAGGACGCGTCCGGCGGAGTCGTTGGCGTCGGCGCTGAGGTAGGCGTTGCGGATCTGGCCCAGGATCTGCTGCTCGCCGACGACCAGTGAATCGAGGCCGGCCGCGACGGTGAAGAGATGCTCGACGGCGGCTTCGGAGTAGCGGACGTAGGCGTGCCGGGTCATCTCGTTGACGGTCATGCCGGAGTGGTCGCCGAGAACCGTGCCGACCGCCTCGAGTGCCGGGTGGAAGGCGTCGACGACGGCGTAGATCTCCACCCGGTTGCAGGTGGAGACGAGCATCGCCTCGGAGATCGCCCGCGAGGAGAGCAGTTCGTCGATCAGTTTGGGGCGGTCGTGGTCGGAGACCGCCAACCGCTCGAGCACCTCGACCGGAGCACTGCGGTGCGATACCCCGAACAACAGAACACTCACGCTGTCACCGTTTCTTCACCCATTGCGTTTCCCTGGTGCCCGCGAGCCGGCTTCGTTCCGCGCGGCTCCTTGACGTCGTCGCGCGACCCGCGAGAGGCCTGGAAAGCCAACACCTGTAGTTCCAAGGCTAGATCAACTTGTCTGACGACAACATCCGACTCCGCCGGAAGCGACACCGGCGTGACGTTGAGCACCTGTCGCACCCCCGCGGCCACGAAGGCGTCGAAGGCGTGCCGGGCGTCGTCGTCGGCCGTGGCGATGACCGCGATCTCGACCGTCGGGACCGCTCGAGCGCAGACGGTCGCGATGTCGGTCAGCGGCGCCACCTGCGGACCCCCGGACTCCAGGACGGTGCCGGTCAGGGTGGGATCGGCGTCGAACATCGCGACGACGCGGAATCCGCGCCCGAACCCGGCGTGCGACAGCAGCGCGCGGCCGAGCGAGCCGGCTCCGGCGAGCGCGACGGTGTGGATGCTGTCGGTGTGCAGGGTCATCGAGATCCGGGCGGTCAGCCTGCCGACGTCGTAGCCCACCCCGCGGACCCCGTTGGCGCCGACGTAGGAGAGGTCCTTGCGCAGGATGGCGGGATTGACCCCCGCGGCCGTCGCCAGCTCGCCGCTGGACGCGAGCAGGATGCCGCGGCGACTGAACGAGCGCAGCACGTGCAGATAGGTGGCCAGCCGGGCCACCGTCGGCCCGGGGATGTCGGTGGCCGGGCTGTCGACCGGGGGAACGGCAGACGCGGGAGGGTCGGCGTCAGCCGACTTCGCACGCTCCGCGCCCACACTCACTCCCGCACATCCGTCGGCGTCGACCAGACACCGAGACCCGACTCTTCCCAACGGGAACGAGGATATAACTTGCCTGTGAATCTGTTCACACGGCCCCTCGGGACCGGCCGTGCTGTGTTAGGCGTGCGGCGCGGGATCGAGCGACTCAGCGCCGGCCGGTGAGATCGGCCCGCAGGCGCGGCTCGTCGACCTCCCAGTAACTGTGCTCGTCGCCGTCGAGCAGGACGACGGGCAGCCGGTCACCGAACTCGGCGCGCAGGTCGCCCCGGCCGGCCTCGGCTGCCCGGTCGACGTCGACCTCGGTGAACTCGACGCCCAGGTCGGCGCAGATCCGGGTCAGGTCGGAGCGGGCTGCCGCGCAGGCCTGACACCCCGCACGGGTCAACAGTTCCACCGTCATGGCGACCATCCTCCCAGCGACGTGATCGTGGGATCACCCGGGTGACCCCGCCCCGAGCGGGTGTGCGATCCGCCACCGCGCGCGGGGGTCGGACTTCGGGCCCCGGCACCACTAGGCTGTACCCGGCAAGCAGTGCTGGCGCTACGCGTGGGAGGTGGGCAGTGGGCGAGATCCCGGGCCCGGAAGACCGGCAGGACGACGAGACGCCCGACGACGCCACCGATCTCCCGCCCAATCCGATGCAGGGCGACGGCCCGACCGGCGACGACTGGGAGGCGCATGCCGCCCGCGTCGAGTTCACCGACGACTTCGACGAGGACGCCGAACTCCACGAACTCGTCGACGACGAGACCAACCGGGTCACCACCTGGATCTCCCAGCGGGCGACCGCGGCCACCGGTCGCTTCCGCCAGACCGCCCACGAACTCCGCCAGACCCTGGCCGGCGAGGCGAGCGCGAAGGCCGCAGTCGACTCGCTGCGGTCGCGCGAGACGGCCGACATCCCGGGCGAACCACGACGCGACCTCACCGCCGCCGCGTTCTTCGACGTCGACAACACCCTGGTCCAAGGCGCGTCGATCGTGCACTTCGCCCGCGGCCTGGCCGCCCGGAAGTACTTCACCTACGGCGACATCATGGACTTCGCGTGGACGCAGGCGAAGTTCCGGATCACCGGCAAGGAGAACGCCCGCGACGTCGCCGAGGGCCGGGAGAAGGCGTTGTCCTTCATCGCAGGCAAGCCGACCTCCGAACTCGTCGAGCTCGGTGAGGAGATCTTCGACGACTACATCGCCGACAAGATCTGGCCGGGCACCCGGGCCCTCGCCCAGCGCCATCTCGACGCCGGGCAGCAGGTCTGGCTGGTGACCGCGACGCCGGTCGAGCTCGCGCAGACGATCGCCGACCGGCTGGGGCTGACCGGCGCGCTGGGCACCGTCGCCGAGAGCGTCGACGGGGTCTTCACCGGCCGGCTCGTCGGCGACATCCTGCACGGCCCCGGTAAGGCCCACGCCGTCCGCGCCCTCGCCATCCGCGAGGGTCTCAACCTCAAACGCTGCACGGCGTACTCGGACTCGCACAACGACGTGCCGATGCTGTCGCTGGTCGGTCGCGCGGTGGCCATCAACCCCGACACCGACCTGCGCGACGTCGCCAAGGTCCGCGGCTGGGAGATGTACGACTTCCGCACCGCGCGCAAGGCCGCCAAGTACGGGGCCGGGACCGCGATCGTGCTCGGCGCCGCGGGCGGGGGCGCCGCAGCCGCCGCCCGGTTCCTGCGCCAGCGCTGACCCCGCCGCTCATACCGACGCGATCACGCCCGCGGTTCGTCGGCGAGACGATCCAGCAACCCGCCGACCCGGTGGTCGACGAGCCGATGCATGACCAGCGAGGTCGTGGTCTTCTCGACGCCGTCGATGTCGAGGATGCGGCCCGCTATCCGGTACAGGTCGTCGGCGTCGCGGGCGACCGCCTGGATCAGCAGGTCGGTGACGCCGCTGAGTCCGTGCACCTGCACGACTTCGGGGATGGCGTCGAGCGCCTCGGCAATGGTCGCCAGTGACCGTTGGGTGACGCTGGTGAAGATGAACGCACTCAGCGGAAATCCCAACGCGGACGGATCGATCCGGCGGTCGAACGGCAGCAGCACCTCGTCGCGCTCGAGTCGGGACAGCCGGGCCTGCACGGTGTTGCGCGAGAGTCCGGTCTTCTCGGCCAGGGCGAGAACCGTCGCCCGCGGCTCGTCGTTCAGCGCCCGCAGGATGCGGGCGTCGATCGCGTCGATCTGTCCGTCGCTGGGCACACTGCCAACCTTTCGCACCCCCGGAACGACCAGGGTGTGCATTCTGCTGAATGAACTCGGCCTCTGTTGCCAGAATTGTAAGCGGATGGTCCCCTGACAAGGGCGAACTGCACACCCCACCGGACCAGCACACTCCACCGGGAGCACATCATGACGATCGCGAGCCCAGCCGGCGATGCCCGGACGACCACCGACGCGTTGCGGACGGTCGAAGACCGCGTGCTGTGGTTGTCGACCTCGATGATCCACCACGCCAACCTCGTTCGCCCCAATCCGACGGGGATGAAGGTCGGTGGACACCAGGCATCGTGCGCCTCGATGGTGTCGATCATGACGTCGCTGTGGTTCGAACAACTCCGACCCGGTGACCGCGTGTCGGTGAAACCCCATGCCGCACCGGTCCTGCACGGCATCAACTACCTGCTCGGCCTGCTCGACGAGTCGTATCTGACGACGCTCCGCGAGTTCGGCGGCCTGCAGTCCTATCCCAGTCGCACCAAAGACCCTGACCCGGTCGACTATTCGACGGGGTCGGTGGGCATCGGCGCCACCGCGCCGATCTGGGGCGCGATGGCCCGCCGGTACATCGACACCAGGCTGGGCGGTGACGCCGCGGGAAGCGAGGCGGTCCGGGCCGATCGCCGGTCGGACACGGTGCTCGGCCGCCAGTACTCGCTCGTCGGCGACGCCGAGCTCGACGAGGGGGCGGTCTGGGAGGCGATCCTCGACCCGTCGGTCGCCGAACTGGGCGAACTGGTCTGGGTCGTCGACCTCAACCGGCAGTCCCTGGATCGTGTCGTCCCCAACATCGCCGCCGGCCGGCTGGAAGCGATGTTCGCCGCGGCGGGGTGGCAGGTGATCGCCGTCAGGTTCGGCCGCCTGCTCGAGACCCTCTTCGACCGCGACGGCGGTTCGGCACTGCACACCCGCATCCTCGACATGCCCAACCCCGAATACCAGCGACTCCTTCGCTGCGACGCCGACGAGCTGCGACATCGCCTGCCGGGCAAAGGTTCCGATGCGGACGAGGTCGCCCGGGTCATCGCCGATGTCGACGACGCAACCCTGCTCGCGGCGATCCGCAACCTCGGGGGCCACGACCTCGACGCCCTGCGCACGGCCTATGAGCAGATCGACGACACCCGACCCACGGTCATCCTCGCCTACACCATCAAAGGCCACGGACTCCCGACCGAAGGCCATCCGCAGAACCACTCGTCGTTGCTGACGGTCGAGCAGTACGGCGAACTGGCCACGAGCCTCGGGATGGCCGTCGAGGATCCGTGGTCCGGGTTCGCCGACGGTACCGAGGCCGCCGCGCTGTGCGACACCGTCGCGCGCAGGCTGCGTCGCGACCCTGTCGAATCCACCGCTCCCCCGGCGGTGCCGACCGACATCGGCAAGACCCCGACGGGGACATCGACGACGCAGGCGGCACTGGGCCGGGCATTGCTCGCCCTGTCGCGCGAGGCGCCCGAGGCATCGGCGCGCGTGGTCACGGTCAGTCCCGACGTCAGCTCCACGACGAACCTCGCGGGCTGGCTGAACAAGGTGGGCGTCTGGTCGCCCGACGAGCGGCGCAACTGGTTCGACGACGACACCGAGACGATCATGCACTGGCGGGAACGTCCGACCGGTCAGCACATGGAGCTCGGGATCGCCGAGACCAATCTGGCCGGGCTGATCGGCGAACTCGGCGCGACGTGGAGCCGATGGGGTCAGCCGCTCTTCCCGATCGGCGTGCTCTACGACCCGTTCGTCGAACGGGCCCTGGAACCGTGGTCGTACGGCATCTACGCGGGCGGGCAGTCGATCCTGGTCGGAACTCCCTCCGGGGTCACCCTCGCCGCGGAAGGCGGTGCCCACCAGTCGATCACGACACCGTCGATCGGCCTCGAACAACCCGGCTGCGTGACCTACGAGCCGGCCTTCGCGCTCGACGTGGAGTGGATCCTGTTGTCCTGCATCGCCCGGCTCGGCCGGCCGGACGGCACGTCGTCGTACCTGCGCCTGTCGACGCGCCCGGTCGACCAGCGCCTCGCCGACGTCCCGGCGGACCCCGCCGCCCGGGAACGACGACGCCGGCATGCGGTCGCGGGCGCATACCTGTTGCGGCGTGCCAGTTCCCCGCAGATCACCCTCGTCGGAATGGGCGCGGTGATCACCGAGACCCTGGCCGCCGCGGACCGACTCGCCGGCCAGGGCGTCGACGCCGACGTCGTGTGCGTCACCAGCCCCGGGCTCGTCTTCGAGGCGACGCAGGCCCGGCGCGGCCTGTCCGACGCACCGTCGTGGATCCTCGACCAGGTCTTCCCCGCCGACCGCGCGGCACCGATGGTCACCGTCCTCGACGGCCACCCGCACACCCTGGCGTTCCTGACCGGCGTCAACGCGGTTCGCGGCGCCGCCCTCGGTGTCAGCAGGTTCGGCCAGGTGGGTTCGCTCGACGACGTCTACCGCCTCCACGGCATCGACACCGAATCGATCATCCGGGCAGCGCTGGACCTTCGACGCTGACGGCCCGCTCGGCGCCGGCCCAACCAGCAGGGCGCACGGTCGACGGCACGTCTACAGCGCGGCCACCTCGCTCATCGGATCGATGAGCACCTTCGCGTGGTGTTCGGCACCGCCGAGGGCGTCGAACGCCGCGCCGACGCCGTCGAGACCGACCGTCGCGGTGATCAGCGGTGCGACGTCGACCTTGCCGCTCGCCATCATGTGCAGGGTGTCGTAGAACTCGGCCGGGTCGTAGGCGAACACGAACCGCAGTTCGTGCTCCTTGTTCAGCGCCATGGCGGGCCGGAAGGTGTCGGGTTCCATGCACACCCCGACCACGACGACGCGTGACCGGAACGGCGCCTCGGTGACGATGTGCTCGATCATCCCCGGCGTGCCCACGCACTCGAAGACGACCGGCCCCTTCGGTGTCGCACCCAGCCGATCGGCCATCCGGAACAGCGAGGACCACGGCGCCAGCGGTATGCGGCGAAGGGTCCGCATCGCGTCGAACGCCGCGCCCAGCAGGTCCTGGGCGCGGGTGATGTACTTGCCGGCCTCGGCACTTCGCTCGAAGGGCGACGTGACCGTCGGGTCGACGACGATGTCGGCACCCACGCGGTGCGCGAGCACGCGCCGCCCGGGCGACGGGTCGCTCGCGATGACCGTGCGGACCCCGTCCGCCTTCAGCATCGTGATCACCGCGAGACCGATCGGCCCGCAACCGATCACGACCGCGACGTCGCGGCGCCCGACCTCGCCGCGCCGGACCGCGTGGTAGGCGACGGCCATCGGTTCGGTCAGGGCGGCGTGTTCGGCCGACAGACCCTCCGGGATCTCGAAGGTCATGTCCTCCGACACCAGCACGAACTGGGCATAGCCACCGGCCGCGGACTCCGACAGTCCGGTCAGGTGCGCTTCCGAACCGTGCCGGATCATCGGCACGGACACCACGGGCGTGCCGGGCGCCCACCGCTTACGGCATCCGGGCCCGTAGGAGACCACCTCGCCGGCGAACTCGTGTCCCATGACCACCGACTGCCCGGAGCGCATGAAGGCGTCGTAGCCCACCTCGGCGGACACCTGGGCGGTGGCATCGCAGTGGACGCGGGCGTGCAGATCCGACCCGCAGATCCCCGCCCGCAGCACCCGCAGCAACACCTGCCCCGCACCGGGCTCGGGGGTGGGGATCTCCTCGACCGTCAGCTCGCCGTTCCGGCACACCACTGCACGCATGCTCCATGGTTATCAGCTGACGGACGGGTGTGGGCACCGAACGCGCGCGCCACCGACCCGCGGGGTGCCGGGGTCAGCCGAAGTAGACACTCCCGCGGCGGCTGAGCATCCGGAAGAGGGTCTGCTGGATCTCTTCGCGCACGTGGTCGGTGAGATCGAAGACCACCATCGGGTCGTCGGCCGACGCCTCGTCGTAGGACCCGGTCTCGATGGGACGCCCGAAGTGGATGTGCCACTTCGACGGCAGTGGCACCATGCCCAGCGGACCGAGCCACGGGAACAGCGGGGTCACCGGGAAGTACGGCAGACCGAGGATCTTGGCGAGCGGCTTGAGGTCGGCGAGCATCGGGTAGATCTCCTCCGAGCCGACGATCGACACCGGGATGATCGGCGCGGCATTGCGCAGCGCGGTGGTCACGAACCCGCCGCGCCCGAAGCGCTGCAGCTTGTAGCGGTCCTTGTACAGCTTGCCGATGCCCTTGTACCCCTCCGGCCAGACCGCGGTCAGCTCGCCGGCACGCAGGAGCCGGTCGGCGTCGGAGTTGCACGCCAGCGTCGCCCCGATCCGTCGGGCCACCTCGCTGATCCCCGGGGTGTCGAAGGCCATGTCGGCGGCCAGCACGCGCAGGAATCGGCCTTCGGGGTGGTTGTCGCGCACGGCCAGCGAGGTGATGACCGCGTCGACCGGGATGGTGCCCGCATGGTTGGCGACCAGGAGCGCCCCGCCTTCGCGCGGCAGGTTCTCGATACCGGTGACCTCGACACGGAACCACTTCTCGTAGACCTGCCGGACGGCCGGGAACCACACCGACTCCGTGAAGTGGGGGTCGAAACCGAACTCGTCGACCTCGTACTCCCCCGCCATGCGCTCCCGGATGAACCCGGCGGTCGAGGTGAGGGTGTCGGCGACGGCGCCGCGGAGTCCGCCGAGGCTGAACAGCGGACTCGACTTCGACGGGCCGCGATGTTCGACGCCCAGCGCCTCATCGGGGAGCGTGATCTCGTCGCTGATCGGGGTCACCCGCGCCGGCGCCCGGCCGAAACCATCGGTGTTCGGGTGCCCGAGCATCGATCCGCGTTGCGGCGCAGCGGTTTTCGACCGATCGTGACCGACCTGCTGGCTCGGGTGGCGGCGGCGGTCGGACTCCCGGACGCCACGCGCGTCCGGACCCGACGGGGACGTGTAGAGCTGAATGACTTTCGCGGTACGTGCATCTGTCGCTCCGCCACCTGCCAAAGTGCTCACCCCTACTTGTTTCCTGGGTACGGGATCCGGGCCGGGCCGGGGCCCGGATCTGCGCTGATGTTCTGCGCTCGAGCCGTCGCGGAGAACAATTCGCGGCGTGGCGCCATGTGGGTCTGACGTCCAATTCTAGAGGTTGCACTCACGTTGCGCATGCCCACGTCGACTTCGTCACCATCATGACCCGAAATTTCACTGCAACTGGTGAGCCGCCGCGACGACCCGCTGCTCGAGCGATCTCCACGAATCGGTCCCGATCACCGGCGTCACCCCGCTCCGCTCGATGAAATCGTCCAGCGTCTCGAGCGTCGTGTACCGCGGGACGAAGCCGAGCTCCGTCCGCATCCGCGTCGTGTCGAGCACTCGCCCGTACGTGAGGAACTCCGTCTGTGACGACCTCAGCTTCGCCGACCGCAAGTCCTGGAACACTCCCGCGATCGGGGCCAGGAGACTGCTCGGAACTGGCAGTTCGACGTGTCCGACCCGACGGATCGCCTGTGTGAGTGTCACCACGCCCTCACCGGAGACGTTGAACGTGCCGACCTTGCCGGCGAGGGTCACGTGCTCCATCGCCGCCAGCGCGTCCTCCTCGTGCAGGAACTGCAGCCGCGGCTGGAAGCCGATCACCGTCGGCACGACCGGTAGCGAGAGGTACGAACTCATCCGGGTGGTGATGCGCGGGCCCAACATCGCCTGGGGACGGACGATGGTGATGTCGATGTCCTGTCGGCGACGGCCGAGTCCACGCACATAACCCTCGACGTCGAGTAGATCTCGACCGTATCCACGCTTCGGCTCGCGGGGCGCCCGGGTCTCCTCGGAGAAATGTGACGGGTCGCGACTGCTCGCGCCGTAGACCATGGCGGTGGAGCGCAGCACGAGGCGCTTGACCGACGGTGTGCGCTGGCATGCCGCGCACACCTGCATCGCGCCGACGAGATTGAACTCCTTGATCGCCGCCGAGTGCGGGGCGGTGTCGGCGATCGAGGTCGCCGCGTGGACGACCGTGTCCACGTTGTAGGCGGCGAGCGCCTTCGCGATGGTCGGGCGCCGGATGTCGACCCGCAGGAACTCTGCCCGCCCCATTCGCCGCAGGAGGTCCTTGCGCGGCACCCGTGAGTCGACGGCGAGCACCGTCTCGATGTCGGGGTTGGCCGCGAGACGCGCCACGAGATAGCCACCGAGGAATGTCGACGCCCCGGTGACCAGGACCACCCGAGGCGGGGCGGAGGTGGGTTCGGCCATACGTCGAGGCTATCGGCAGTCGGCGGATTCGGCCCGATGAGGCCGCCGCGGAACGACAAAAGGACCCGCCGGAGCGGGTCCCGATGCCGAAGAAAGGCCTATTTACCGAGTTTGCGACGCTGCACCCGGGTCCTACGCAGCAGCTTGCGGTGCTTCTTCTTCGACATGCGCTTGCGGCGCTTCTTGATCACTGAACCCATCGGGGCGCTTCCTCACGATTGACACTGATGTACTTGTTCGGCCCTGGTCTGCACTTCAGCCGGGAACGGCGCCGGGAGCGAAGCGACGAGCGGCGGTGTGTCCGTAGGGCTCACCGGCGCATCCAGGTACGCGACCACCGAGCCTACCGGGCGGCACGCCGGATCGGGAAATCGCGGTGGCCTACACAGCCCGTACCGGGCCTGTCGTGGCGACTCACCCTTCCGCCGCCGGCACCGTCGAAGCAGAAGACCTCCGTGGCCGGCATGGGGCCGGCCACGGAGGTCTGTCGAGAAAACTGCTGTTCAGGCGTCCGACGTGCGTCGGATCAGCCGGCGTCGAAGTACGACGTCTCCAGATAGTCGTGGACCGCTTTCGCGTGCACACGGAACGAGCGTCCGACCCGAACCGCGGGCAGTTCGCCGTTGTGGACGAGACGGTAGACGGTCATCTTCGAAACGCGCATCAACGATGCAACCTCGGCGACAGTGAGGAACTGCGACGCCGAAGCCGCATTGCTCACTGCGCCTGTCCTGTCACCAGGAGTGTCTGCAGGTGCCATGAATCACTCATACCTCCGGTGCACGCGTCGCGGCCGCAGGCTTCCCCTCCTGCGGACATCAGACACGCACGTGCTTAAAGAAGCTTAGCGTGGCAGATGTGAAAAAAGCGACGTGAGAGACCGGTATTTCTGAGATTCCTGTGACTCGACCCCAACATGCTGGGGTTTGTCGGCCGTTCGACCACAATTCATGGGGTGTCGGTGACGGCGTGTCCCTGCGCCAAACCCTCGACTTCCACTCGACGTCCGCTGCGGGCACTGGCGGCCGCGCACGCACGGGTCGCCTGGTACACGGCGTGCCGCAGGCCGTTGGCCTCGAATTCCCGGATGGCCTCGGCGGTGGTCCCGCCGGGCGAGGTGACGGCCGCGCGCAGATCGACGGCGGACAGCCCGGAGTCGCTCAGCAGGATGCCCGCACCGCGGATGGTCTGGACCGCCATCTCCGAGGCCTGGGCGCGGGTCAATCCGAGTCCCACGCCGGCGTCGATCATCGCCTCGGCGAGCAGGAAGACGTAGGCCGGCCCCGAACCGGACACCGCGGTGACCGCGTCCATCTGCTTCTCCGGTACGACCGTCACGCGGCCGACCGTCTGCAGGATCTTGACCACGGCCTGCAGCTGCTCGTCACCGACGTAGCGACCGGCCGACACCGCCGACATCGCCTCGTTCACGAGCATCGGGGTGTTGGGCATGACCCGGATGACCGGCGACCCGGCCTGCAGCGCGCTCTCGTATCGCGACAGCGGCAGACCGGCCACGAGCGTCACGGTCACCCGCTCGGAGTCCGCGTTGTCCTCCGCCGAGGCCAGGATCCGCAGGATCGAGTCGACGTCGTCGGGCTTGATCGCCAGGAAGACGTACTGCGCCGACTCCGCGGCGCTCTTGACGTCGGTGACCAGCACGCCGTACTCATCGGCGATCTCGGTGGCCCGGCTCTCCAGTCGCTCGGCGACGACGAGGTCCTTGGTCGGGGTGCCTGCACCGATCAAACCGGCGAGCAGTGCCTCGCCGATCTTGCCTCCGCCGATGATGGCGATGCGTTCGGACACGGATGTCTACCTTCCTGAGGGGATGAGGGCGAGCTGACGGGACTGTGCGACGACGGTCCCGGTCGAGTCCACCACGAGGTGGTCCTCCTCGAACATCCCGGGGCCGACCTCCGAACTCGTCGCGGCGAATCGCAGCCAGCCGGGCGCGGGGTGCCGGCGGACGTAGGTGGTCAGCTGGACGGTCGGTGCCCACCCGAACAGCGCCAGGTTCATCACGACGGGCGGTGAGATGTCGCCCACCAGGACGGTGAAGTACTCGTCGGGCTCGACGCCCTTCGGCCGGATCCACCCCCGGACGAGCGGCTCGCCGGTCTCGCCGCGGACGACGGGGAAGGTCTCGGAGTCGAGGACCAGATCGATGGCGGACCCCAGGTGATTGACCTCGGCGATGGGCGAACCGTCGAGCGGGATTCCCGTCGGCGACGGCTCCACGGGCAGTGAGTCGAGGACCGTGGGAGCGGAATGGTGCGGGCGGCCGCTGTCGGGCCGGGCCATCGTCACCGACGACGACACAACGGTACGACCGAGTTGCACCGCGTCGACCGAGAGGACCGTGACGGTGCGGCCGCGCTTGCGCACGGTGATCACCAGATCGATGTCCGCGGCGTCGGGGGCGGTGAGGTAGTCGCTGGAGATCGCCACCGGGATCATCGCGGCCGCCGCCTCGGCGAGGCGATCACCGTCCGGGGTCAGCGCCGTCAGCGCGGTTCGGGCCGCCTTCGCGACCACCATCTGCAGCGTGCCGCCGTGCACCTTGGGACCGATCGTGAACGTCTCGTCGATGTGCGCCCGCAGGGTGATCGAGTCCGGACCGCTGCGGTCCACCTCGGTCAGCTCCTGCACCTCGGTGATCTTGCTGGTCATCGTCCCGCCTTCGTCGAGGAGACTCGTCCCCCGAGACGTCAGCTGCTGAACTGGCCGAGCGGCTCGGGGTGCAGCTCCCGTTTGAGATGCCGCCGCGCAAAATCTAGCGAACGGGCCAGCAGCGCGCTGCGTTCGGGTTTGGTGCGCGCACTACCCGTGGTGACCTCGAGCACAACCGCCCCGGCGAAGTCGCTCGCCGCGAGGCGCCGGCACACCTCCGCACAGGGCTGGCCGCCGTCGCCGGGGATGAGGTGCTCGTCCGTGGCCGCCCCGTGGCCGTCGGCCAGGTGCAGGTGGTTGAGCCGTGATCCCATGCGGTCGAGAAGGGCGAGGGCGTCGACGCCTGCGGTCGCGGTGTGCGAGAGGTCGAGGGTGTAGTGGGCGTAGCCGTCGTCGGTCGGGTCGATGGACTTGCCGAACGCCGACGCGGCCAGACCGGGACCGCCGCCCCGCTTGGCCAGGCGGCGGACCGAGGGCTCACCCGCGCCGAACAACCGGTCGGCGCGCATCGGGAACATGTTCTCCACCGCGACGGCGATGCCGCTGTCCGCCTCGAGCTCGTCGACGAGATCGTCGAAGGCCGCGACGTAGCCACGCTGCCACCGGAACGGCGGATGCACGACGACGGTCGACGCGCCCAGATCCTCGGCCGCCTCCACCGCGCGCGCCAGCTTCACGACCGGGTCACGTCCCCAGACCCGCTGGGTGATGAGCAGACACGGCGCGTGGATGGACAGCACCGGCACCTGATAGTGCTCCGAGAGGTACTCGACGCGGCGGATGTCCTGGCTGAGGGAGTCACCCCACACCATGAGTTCCACGCCGTCGAAGCCCAGTTCGGCGGCGTAGGCGAAGGCCGCCTCGGTGTTCTGGGGATACACCGACGCCGTCGAGAGCCCGATCGGGATCTCGGCCGCCGGACGCGGGTGATCCGGCGCCGTCGGCCCGCTCGGTTCGGGCCGGCTCACGCGGCCAACAACACCAGGGGCCCGATGGTGACCAGGAGACCCACACCGAGCGCGAGCAGCGTCGTCGGCAGGTCCTTGGTGCGCCGGACCACGTGGGAGAGGGTCACGATGCCGAAGATGACCAGGACCGCGAGCACCAGCGCGAAGTACGGATTCCACCGCCACAGCTCGGTGAAGCCCCAGAACAGGCCGACACCGACGGCCAGACCGACCACCGCCTGCCCGAACAGCACCAGCCACGCCTTCACCGGCGACTGCTCGGCCTCCTCGGCTGTCACCTCCGGGGCGTCGTCGGCCTCCGCGTGCTCGGCCGGAGCCACCCCGGCGGCGTGCGGATCGCCGTGCCGGGCCGGATCGTCCGCAGGAGTCGGGTGTCCGGATTCGGCCCCGGGCGTCTCGTCGATGTCCGTGGTGTCGTGCAGGGCGACGAACTCGTCCGGCTCCCCCGCCTCCGCGGAACCCCGGGGTTGTTCCTCGTCCTTCACGAGGTCGACGCGGCCCGTGTCGTCGTGGTCGGACCCCACCGGCGCGATGGCCTCGGTCGGATGGTCGTCGGTGCGCCGGTCCGTCGTGCGGTCGTCGGCGGAGCGGTCGGCGATCGGGTCGCTCTCGGCGCGGTCATCGTGGGTGTGGTCGTCGTCGGTGTGGTCGTCGTCGGTGCGGTCGTCGTGGGCCGGGTGAACGTCGGGCCGCGCCGCGGCGATCGCCGCCGTCGTCCCGCCCGCTGTCGCAGCGGCCGCCGCGGTCGCCGCCCAGTCGGACGTCGGCTCGCCACCGGCGGGCTCGTACTGGTCGTGATCGTGGGCATGCTGGTCGGGGTCGTCGAACCGGTGCTCGTCGACGGTCCGCTCGTCTTCGGTCCGCTCGCGCTTCTTGCCGCCGAAGAGTTTGCGCGCCAGTCCGCCGACGCCGGACGTCTTGGGCTTCTTCGCCGCGGTGCTCGTCCGGGACGCGGCGCCGGACCGATCGCGGCTGCCCGGCCCGTCGCCCGCGCCCTCCACGTCGGCGAAGTTGCGGTACGCATCGAAGTCCATGACCTCGGAGAACCCGCCGTCGCCCCGCTCGCGGGGACCGCCTGGACCCGCGTCGACCTCGTTGAGGTCGTAGGTGACCACGTCGTCGGAGTCGACGACGGACAGATCCTGACCGTTCTCGCCGACCACCGGGATGATGCCGGTGACCGCGTTCGCCGATTCCCGGTCGACGGGCGCGGTGTCACGCGGCGGGGTCTGGCCGAGACGTCGTGCCACCGCCTCCGAACTGAAGTCGCGGGTCGCCATCGGCGGGACGGCCCCCTGGCCATAGCCGGGCATCCCGCTGGCGGTGCGGCCGCCCGGCCGACCCTGCTGCCGGTCGGCACGCGGACGGTCGACGACGGGCTGGTCGTCCGCCGGGCGACGCGGGATCGGGCTCCCGGAGCGCGGGAACGGCCCACCGGTCGTGTCCGGGCGGGCCTGCGGGGTCGTGTCCCGCTCCGGCGTGGCGGGCCGTTCCGGATGTCCGGCACGCGCGGGAGGTGCAGCCGGTTCGGGCCGGGCCGGGGTGTCCGGCCGGGTGGCGGGTGTCGGCTGGGCGGCTGGTGCCGCCGGAGCCGGGGGCTCGGGTGGCGCGGAGTCGGCGTCGGCGTCGGTGACCCGTGGGATCTCGCCGGTCAGCGCGGACACCGAGAACGAGCCGTCACGTCCGGCGCGCCGGCGTCCGCGTCCCTCACGCGATCGTGCCGGTGAGTCCCCCTCCGGCCCCTGTGAGCGGGCAAGTAGTTCCGACACCGAGATGGGTCGAGATTCGGGCTCCGAATCCTTCGGCATGAAGTGGCTCTCCGTCCTCGTTCTCGAACGTCCTGGGTCCGGGGCTCCGGGTCAGCCGACGCCCTCGTGCACGCCGCGCGCGGGTGTCGGCTCCAGCGAGTCGGCCTGCTCGGCGTCGAGCCGACGCAGGATCACACCCTCACGGAGAGCCCACGGACAGATTTCCAGTGTATCGACTTGCAACGCGCGCATCGCCGCCTCGGCGACCAGCGCTCCCGCGACGAGCTGCCCCGCGCGGTCGGAACTGACGCCTTCGAGTTCGGCGCGATCGGCCTTGGTCATGCGGGAGATGAAGGAGATGAGCTGGCGCAGCCCGCTCGTCGTCAGTTCGCGGCGCACCCGCGGTCCGGCGCTCGACGGCGCCGCCCCGGTCAGCCGGGCGAGACTCCGGAAGGTCTTCGACGTGCCGACGCACAGGTCGGGCGCACCGGGGGCGAGCAGCTGGGCCGCCGGAGCGCGCAGTTCGGCATCGAGCCAGTCGCGCAGCACACCGACCCGGCGACGGTCCGGCGGATCGTCGGGCAGCCACTCGCGGGTGAGTCGACCGGCACCCAGCGGCAGCGACAACGCCACGTCGGGTTCCTCGTCGACGCCGTTGGACATCTCCAGCGAGCCACCACCGATGTCGAGCGCGAGGATGCGCCCGGCGCTCCAGCCACGCCACCGGCGCACGGCCAAAGAGGTGAGGCGGGCCTCGTCGCGACCCGACAGCACCAGCACGCGCACCCCGGTCCGCTGCTCGATCTCGTCGAGCAGACCGTCGGAGTTCGTCGCGTCCCGCACCGCCGACGTCGCGAACGCCATCATCTGCTCGCAGCCGGACGTCCGGGCGATATGGGTGAATTCGTCGATCGACTCGATGAGCTTCGCGACGGCGCGGTCACTCATCCGGCCGTCGGCGTCTATCTGCTCGGCCAGGCGCAGAACCGCCTTGGTCGAACTCATCGGGGTGGGATGGCCGCCGCGGTGGGCGTCGACCACCAGGAGGTGGACCGTGTTGCTGCCCACGTCGAGGACTCCTAAGCGCACGGGTCAACGGTAGTGCAGCGGCCTCCCCCGCCCGATTCCGGCTACCGTATGAGAGGTGACCGCCATCTCGCCGTCCGCGCCCCGCATCGATCCCGCGCCGGAGGTCGAACTCGACTTTCCGCGCGAATGGTACGAATTCGCCGATCCCGCCGATCCGGAGCACGTCATCAAGGCCGACCTCACCTGGCTGCTCTCGCACTGGACGTGCGTGTTCGGCACCCCGGCGTGCCAGGGCATCCTCCCCGGCCGGGAGACCGACGGGTGCTGCAGTCACGGTGCCTACCTGTCCGACGACGACGATCGCGAGACCCTCGCGCGCGGGGTGGCGATGCTGACGCCCGCGGACTGGCAGTTCCACAAGAAGGGCTCGGGCAAGGATCCGGTCGGCCCCAAGGGCTACCTCGAGGAGAGCGACCTCGATGACGAACCCGCCCTGAAGACCCGACTTCACAAGGGCGCGTGCATCTTTCTCAACCGCCCCGGGTTCGCCGGCGGCGTCGGCTGCGCACTGCACTCGATGGCGCTGCGGAAGGGGCTCGAGCCCCTGACGGTCAAACCGGATGTGTGCTGGCAGCTCCCGGTGCGTCGCGAGCAGGACTGGGTGGAACGTCCGGACGGCACCCAGGTGCTCCAGACGACGATCACGGAGTTCGACCGGCGCGGGTGGGGCGAGGGCGGCCACGACCTGAAGTGGTACTGCTCGGGCTCCCCCGACGCCCACGTCGGCGCCAAGCAGGTCTGGGAATCGTATGCGCCCGAGCTCACCGCGCTGCTCGGCGAAGCCGCCTACGCCGCACTCGCGGCCGCCTGCCGGCGCCGAAACGGCTTGGGCCTCATAGCCATCCATCCGGCGACGCAGGCCGCGACGCGACGCCGCGAGACCGACGTCAAATACGAGCTACAGCCCCCGGAGTAGTCCGCCGGGGGCCGCGGCCCGGCGGCTCATGCCTCGAGCTTGTAGCCGAGACCGCGAACGGTGATGAGGTGCTTGGGATTCGCCGGATCCGGCTCGATCTTGGAGCGCAGCCGCTTGACGTGCACGTCGAGCGTCTTGGTGTCGCCGACGTAGTCAACGCCCCACACCCGGTCGATGAGCTGACCCCGGGTCAGCACCCGCCCGGCATTGCGCAGCAGGTACTCGAGGAGATCGAATTCTTTGAGCGGCAACGTGATCGGCGTTCCGTTGACCGACACGGTATGCCGTTCGACGTCCATCCGGACCGGTCCGGCCTCCAGGATCCCGATCTCGAGACCGTCGTCGGGCACATCTCCACCGCGACGCAGCACAGCGCGGATCCGGGCGATCAGCTCGCGGGCCGAATACGGCTTGGTCACATAGTCATCCGCGCCGAGCTCGAGGCCGACGACCTTGTCGATCTCGCTGTCGCGCGCGGTCACCATGATCACCGGGACATTCGACCGGGTGCGCAGGGCCTTGCAGATCTCGGTTCCGGACATCCCGGGCAGCATGAGGTCGAGGAGCACGATGTCGGGACTCACCCGATCGAAGGTCGACAGGGCTTGTGCGCCATCGGTGATGACGCTGGCCTCGAAGCCTTCCTTGCGCAACAGGAATGCCAGCGGGTCCGCCAGCGATTCCTCGTCCTCGACGATCAGAACGTGGGTCAACTCGTGTGTCCTTCGGTGGGTCGGGCAGATGGGTCGTCGCCCTGCGCGGAGGGAAGTGCGCGGGGCGGTGAATCGGGGTCCGACAGAGCCTGCTCGGCCGCCACCGGCCAGCCGGTGTCCGAGAGATCCTCCGGGATGCAGAGCGTGAACGTGGATCCCGTTCCGGGCTTGCTCCACAGGTTGATGGTGCCGCCGTGGTTGGCGGCCACGTGCTTGACGATGGCAAGGCCGAGGCCGGTGCCGCCGGTCATCCGCGAGCGGGCCTTGTCGACCCGGAAGAACCGTTCGAAGACGCGCTGCTGATCGTCCGGCTCGATCCCGATCCCGCGGTCGGTGACCGCGATGGCCACCATCGGCCGCCCCTCGATCTTGATGACCCGGCGACTGATGGAGACCACGGTGTCCGACGGTGAGTACGAGACGGCGTTGGAGATGAGGTTGTTCAGCGCGGTGAGCAGCAGCGGCCGGTCGCCGCGGATGGTCACCCCGATCGGGTCGTCCGCGCGCAGCTCGATCGCGGCCGCCTCGGCGGCGAGGGTCGCCGACGCCAGCGCGTCGTCGATGAGCGAATCGACGTCGATGCAGGTGAACTCCGGTGTGACGCCGTCCTGCAGCCGGGACAGCGCCAGCAGTTCGCTCACCATGTTGCCCATGCGCTTGGTCTCGCCGACCACACGGCGGCTGAAGTGCTGCACCGAGTCGGTGTCGTCGGCCGACTCCAGCAGCGCCTCGGCGAGCAGGCCGATCGCCCCGACGGGTGTCTTGAGCTCGTGGGAGACGTTGGCGACGAAGTCGCGCCGGGTGGCCTCCACCCGCTTGTGTTCGGTGTCGTCGAGCCCGTAGGCGACGACGTAGCGTTCGTCCCCCTGCGCGACGATCTTGGCGTGGCAGCGCACGTGTTCGACGCTGGGCCGTGGGGTCCGGCCGGTCGAGACGAAGCCGAGGCTCGACATCGGCGGGCTGAACTCGAACCGGCGGGCGACGCCGGTGTCGAGGACTTCTTTCACGGCGTCCCACACGGGGTCGGCCAGCAGCATCTCGCGCACGAGCCCGAGTTCGACGGCCCGCTGGTTGTACAGCACCACGTCGCGGAACTCGTCGACGACGGCGATGGCGGTCTCGGTGTTGCGCACGACCATGCTGAGCAGCCCGGCCTTGGTCATCCGGCCGTCATCGGTGGTCGCCTGGACATCGGAGTCGCGGACCTCCGCCCAGGAGGGCACGGAGCGGGGACCGAGGGTCACGTGGCGGACGGTCGCGGCGGCGTCGGCGGACGCGGAACCACGCGAGAGGCGATCGATGAACGCGAGTCCGCGGGACCGGCCACGGTCCCGGGTGCGTCGACCGATCACGACACCGAGGCAGAGCGCGAGTACGAACGCGATCGTCGCGGCGGAGATTGCGGCGGTCACAGGGGCAGCTTACGGCTCGACCAACTCCGAACGCACATCTGACGAAGGTGTTCGGCAGCTGTTCACGCGGAGTTGGCCGGAGACCCTGCGAGTGCTGGGACCAGCCCGACCGTGACGGTCATTGGGGAACCGGCACCGCCATGTCGGCGAACTCGGGGTGGCGTTCGATGAAACGCTGCACATAGGAGCAGACCGGCACGACCTGCTTGCCGTTGCCGCGGATGTCCTCGAGGACGGCCCGGACGAGTTGTCCCGCATAGCCGTGACCGCTGAACTGCTCCCGGATCACGGTGTGCGTGACGACCACCTGGTACGGCTCGGAGACATAGTCGAGGTAGCCGACGACCTCGTCCTCGCCCGAGGAATCGGCGACGAGGATCGCCTCGTACCGTTCCTGCGCAGGTGAATGCTCGATTCGCAGGTTTCCCACATCCGCCATGCCGTCTAATGTAGCGCGCGCCACACCGTCGACGCCATGGCGAAATGTGTCACGTCTGGTTGTCCGGGACGGACTCCGGCGCCTACTTCTGCCCCTGGGCGGCCACCGCTGCGGCACCGGCGGCGGCCGCCTCAGGGTCCAGGTACGTACCACCCGGGTTCAGCGGCTTCAGGTCGTCGTCGAGGTCGTAGCGCAGCGGGTTGCCGGTCGGGATGTTGAGCCCCGCGATGTCCTCGTCGGAGATGCCGTCGAGATGCTTGACGAGCGCGCGCAACGAGTTCCCGTGAGCCGCCAGCAGGACCGTCTTGCCGGCGCGGACATCGGCGACGATGGTCTCGAGGTAGTACGGGATGAACCGCTCGACGACGTCCTTGAGGCACTCGGTCAGCGGGACCTCGTCGAGGTCGGCGTACCGGGCATCGCCCACCTGGCTGTACTCGGCGTCGGGTTCGATCGCCGGCGGCGGGGTGTCGTAGCTGCGACGCCACAGCATGAACTGTTCGTCGCCGTACTTCTCCTTGGTCTCGGCCTTGTTGAGGCCCTGCAGGGCGCCGTAGTGACGCTCGTTGAGGCGCCAGTCGCGGATCACCGGGATCCACAGCCGATCGGCCCGGTCCAGGGCGATGTGCGCGGTCGTGATCGCGCGACGCAGCAGCGAGGTGTAGACGACGTCGGGCAGCAGGTCGTGCTCGACGAGGAGCTCGCCCCCGCGCTCGGCCTCGGCCTTGCCCTTGTCGGTGAGCGCCACATCGACCCAGCCGGTGAACTGGTTGGACGCATTCCATTCGCTCTCGCCGTGACGCATCAGGATCAAGGTGCCGTTGCTCATGGCCGATAGTTTTCCACAGACGGCGCGCACCCTCCGCGCACCGGCGGTCCGATCCCGGGAAGACCCCCGGTGCGCGCCGCGGATCGGCCGAATGGTAATGAACCCGTCGATTCGCCGCGCGAACGGACCGGGGCAGGTCTAGCGTGAGCGCATGACAGCCAGTACAGACGCCGGCGCGACCGGCCAGAATGCGGAGAAGCAGCCCGAGCTCAAACGCGTGTTGGGCTGGAAGCTGTTGTTGCTGTTCATCATCGGCGACATCCTGGGTACCGGCGTCTACGCGCTCACCGGCCAGGTCGCCGGCGAGGTCGGCGGCGCGGCCTGGTTGCCGTTCCTGATCGCCTTCGCGGTGGCGACGCTGACGGCGTTCTCCTATCTGGAGCTGGTGACGAAGTATCCCCAGGCCGCCGGCGCTGCGCTGTACGTGCACAAGGCATTCGGCGTCCACTTCATCACGTTCATCGTGCTGTTCACCGTCATGTGTTCGGGTATCACCTCGGCGACCACCGCGTCCCGCGCGTTCGCGGTGAACATGCTGACCGCCTTCAGCGGCGACAAGCCCGACGCCACGAGCCCGGCCCTGTTCGCCATCGCCATCGGATTCCTGCTGCTCGTCATGTTCATCAACTTCCGCGGCGTCGCCGAAGGTGTGGGCACCAACGTGGTCCTGACCCTCGTCGAGCTGACCGGCCTGCTCCTGGTGCTGTTCATCGGCTACTGGTTCATCGTGGGCGGCAACGCCGATCACTGGGATGCGGTGGTGGCCTTCGAGAGTCCGGACGACAAGAACGTCTTCATCGCGGTCACCGCGGCGACATCGCTGGCGTTCTTCGCCCTGGTCGGTTTCGAGGACTCGGTGAACATGGCCGAGGAGTGCAAGGAACCCGTCCGGATCTTCCCGAAGGTCATGCTGAGCGGTCTCGGCATCACCGCGGTCGTCTATGTGCTCATCGCGATCTGTGCGGTGGCGATCGTCCCGGTCGGCGTCCTCGCCGAGAGCGAGACCCCGCTCGTCGACGTCGTGCAGACCGCGGCACCGGACTTCCCGATGTCGGACCTGCTGCCGTGGATCTCGATGTTCGCGGTCGCCAACACCGCACTCATCAACATGATGATGGCCAGCCGGTTGCTGTACGGCATGGCCAAGCAGGGGGTGCTCCCGAAGTTCCTCGCCTACGTGCACCCGGGGCGCCGGACACCGTTCGCCGCCGTCGTCTTCACCACCGTCATCGCCCTGTGCCTGCTGACCTACGTCAGCGCCGACCCCGCGGGCTCGATCGTCGGGCTCCTCGGCGGCACCACCGCACTGCTGCTGCTCGCGGTGTTCACCGTTGTCAACGTCTCGGTCCTGGTGCTGCGCAAGGACAAGGTGGGGCACAAGCACTTCCGCACCTACACCCCGATCGCGGTCCTGGGCGCGCTCACGTGCGGATACCTGACGCTGCCGGTCACCGGGCGCGATCCCGAGCAGTACGTGATCGCCGGCTGGCTGTTGCTCCTCGGCGTCGTCCTGTGGGCCCTGACCTACTGGTGGCGCAGGCGCTCGGGCACGACCGACGCGCACTACGACGACATCCCGCCGCACGAGATCCCCTGAGCACAGAAAAAGTATGACGTTGTGCCCGGATTCCGGGCACAACGTCATACGGGTCTCAGCGTCGTACAGGCCTCAGGGGCCGAACTACTTCCGGAGATCCTTGCGCAGGATCTTGCCCGAGGCGGACTTCGGGATCGTCTCGATGAACTCCACCGCGCGGACCTTCTTGTGCGGGGCGACCTTCGAGGCCACGAACTCGATGACCTCCTCGGCGGAGATCTCGGCATCGGGCTGGCGGACCACGAACGCCTTCGGGATCTCCTCACCGGACTCGGGCTCGATCACGCCGATCACCGCGGCGTCGGCGATCCTGTCGTTGGTCAGCAACAGCGCCTCGAGCTCGGCGGGCGGCACCTGGTAGCCCTTGTACTTGATGAGTTCCTTGAGCCGGTCGACGATGTAGACGCAGCCGGTCGGATCGACCTGCGCCATGTCACCGGTGTGCAGGTAACCGTCGGCATCGATGGTGTCGGCGGTCGCCTGCTCGTTGTTGAGGTAACCCAGCATCACGTTGGGGCCCTTGACCCACAGCTCGCCGGGTTCGGACAGACCCTCGCTCGGCAGCTCGATCTCCGCGCCGGAGGCGGGATCGACGATCTTGTTCTCCGAGTTGGGCACCGCCCAGCCCGTGGAGGACAGCGGCGGATCCTGCTGCCCCAGCAGACCCGGGGTGTCGGCCGGGATGATGTGACTGACCGGCGACAACTCGCTCATGCCGTAGCCCTGCAGCATGTGCAGGTCCAGTCGCTTGGCCACCGCCTGACCCAGCTCGTCGTCGAGCGGCGCGGCGCCCGACATCATCGTGTGCAGCGAGGACAGGTCGTAGTTGTCGATGATCGGGTGCTTGGCCAGCGCCACCGCCACCGGCGGGGCGATGTAGGCCATCGTCACCTTGTGGTTCTGGATGTTCTCCAGGAACTCGACCAGATCGAACCGCGGCATCACCACCAGCGACGCCCGGTTGTACAGCGCCGCGTTCAGCAGCACCGTCATCCCGTAGATGTGGAAGAACGGCAGCACCGCGATCACCACGTCGTCGGCGCCCATGCCCTGCAGGGGACGGATCTGGGCGACGTTGGCCACCAGGTTGCGGTGCGAGAGCGCCACACCCTTCGGGTTGCCCGTCGTCCCCGACGAGTACGGCAGCACCGCGACATGGGTGGACGGATCGAAGGACACCTCCGGCGCGGACAGTCCCGCCCCGAGCAGATCCGCCGCGTTCGGGTGCCCCGAGGCGTCCTGCCCGTCGCCGTCGAGCACGATCAGGTCCGCATCCGCGAGCCCCACCTCGGCGGCGGCGGCCTTGGCCTGCTCGAGCATCGGTGAGACCGTCACCAGCATCTTGGCGCCCGAATCCCGCAACTGCTTGGCGATCTCGGGACCGGTGAACAGCGCGTTGATCGTCGTGGCGGTGCCACCGGCGCGCAGGATGCCGTGGAACACCGTGGCGAACGCCGGGATGTTGGGCGAGAGGATGCCCACCACGTCGCCCACACCGATCCCCCGCGACGCCAACGCACCCGCCGCCGCGTCGATCTGCGAGATCAACTGCGCATACGTCGTCGTCGCCCCCGACTTCGGGTCCACCAGCGCGATACGGGACAGGTCCTCCTCGGCCACCGCACCGAACAGGAACTCGAACACGCTCACGTCGGGGATCTCGACGTCAGGGAACGGACTCTTGAAGCTCATGACACCTCCATTGGGGAATTTCTCGCCCGCATCGTATCAACGGATGTTGACACGATGTGACGTGGACCTCTCGCGATGAGTCTACGATTCGTCCGATTTCGACCCGACGTCAGTCGCCTGGTGTGCACCCTCGACGACCGACTCGCCGGGCACATAACGCCCCTCGAGCGGAGCCCCGGCCTCCGGCAGGGACTCCTTGTCGATGAGGTGCTCGAACGCCAGCAGGTTGCGCAGGGACTCACCGCGCGACACCCGCCACGCCCACTCGCGCCGGATGGAGGTGAGGAATCCGAGCTCGAGCAGGGTGTTGAAATCGCCGTCGGCGGCCTCGAGGACCTGTCCCAGGATGCGATCGACCTCGCCGGGGCTCAGGGCATCGGCGGAGATGCGGCCCACCAGATAGATGTCGCCGGTGTTGTCGATGGTGTAGGCGACGCCGTACAGGCGGCGATTGCGCTTCAGCAGGTGCTTGTAGACGCCGGCGTGGTTCTCGTCGGGCCGACGGCACACGAAGGCCTCCACCCGGACCCCGTGCTCGCTCGCCGTGAGCAGCACGGTGGTCTTGAGTTTGCGTTCGCCGGGCAGTTCGACGACCACGTGGTCGACGTCGGCGCCGCCGCCGCTCTTGCGTGTGAAGGCGATCTCGTTCTCGCCCAGCGTCTTCTCGAGCAGGTCGACGACCTCGGTGCGACTCACGGCATCCTCTCTTCGATGACTTCAGACGGTGACCCGGTTGCGCCGGCGCCGCCAGCGGCGTCGGACGCGAGCGGCGGCCGCGGCCGTCGCCGACGAGTCGGGCGATTCCGGACTCCGGTGCGCGGCGAACGACCGCATGGCGCGGCCGTAGCTCTCCAGCAGCTGATCCACCGTGTGTTCCCAGGAGAACTGCTCGGCATGGGAACGGGCGTTGTGTCCGAGTTCGACGAGACGATCGGGTTGAGCGAGTAGCTTCTCGAGCGCATTCGTCCAGTCCCCGACCCCGTGCCCGTTGACCAGGACACCGGTCCGGCCGTCGTCGACGGCCACGCCGAGACCGCCCACGTTCGCGGCGATCACGGGTGTCCCGCACGCCTGCGCCTCGATCGCGACCAGCCCGAAGCTCTCCGAATGACTGGGCACCGCAACGACATCGGATGCCCGGTACACCTGCACCAGACGCTCCGCCGGCTGCGGGGGCAGGAAGGTCACCGAATCGGCGATCCCGAGTTCGGCGACCTGGTCCATCAGTGCGGTGGGCCGTTGCAGGCCCGAGCCCGACGGCCCGCCGACGATCAGCACCCGCAGCTTCCGGCCGGACGCCGCGGATTCGCGGATGAGCGGTGCGGCCGCGGCCACGAGGAGATCCGGGGCCTTGAGCGGTTGGATGCGGCCGACGAACGTCACGATCATCTCGTCGGGATCGAGGTCGAGAGCGGCGCGGGCCGCCGAGGCGGATCCCGGTGTGTAGCAGTCCAGATCGGCCCCCGGCGTCACCACGTCGATACGCTCTGCGGCGGCGCCGTACATCGAGAGCAGTTCGGCTGCTTCGGTTTGCGTGTTCGCGACCATTCGGTCGGCCTCCCCGACGACCTGCTGCTCCCCGATCACACGGAGCTGGGGCTCGGCCGTGTCGCCATCGGCCAGCGACGCGTTCTTGACCGCGGCGAGGGTGTGCGCGGTGTGTACCAGCGGGACACCCCACCGGTCGCGGGCGAGCCAGCCCACCTGTCCGGAGAGCCAGTAGTGCGAGTGGATCACGTCGTAGTAGCCGGGCGCCTGCGCGGCCTCGGCGCGCAGCACCCCGGCCGTGAAGGCACACAGCTGAGCGGGTAGGTCGCGCTTGTCGAGGCCCTCGAAGGGGCCGGCGACCACGTTGCGCACCGTGACCCCCGGCGCGGCGGCGACCGAGGGCGCGTCGGCCGACGACGTCGCGCGGGTGAAGATCTCGACCTCGACTCCGCGACGCGCCAGCCGGGTCGCCGTCTGCCAGACGTAGACGTTCATTCCTCCGGCGTCTCCGGTGCCCGGTTGCGCCAGCGGCGAGGTGTGCACGGAGATCAGCGCGACACGCCGCGGGAACGGGCTGGAGGTCATGGCCTCCACCATAGAGAAATGCCGCATCTCCGCGACGCGTCCCCCGGCGTGCGGACACCCTGCACGCCCGCCGTCCCGATCACCTAGACTGCTTTCGGTAACGATTGTCATTTGCGTAAAGGTTGTCGATGAGGAAATCCCTGCTGGCCGCGGCCGGCGTGCTGTCCGCCGCCGCCCTGGTGTTGTCCGCCTGCTCGAACGATTCCGGCGGGAGCGACGGCCCCCCGACCGTCGTCGCCTCCACGAACGTGTGGGGTTCGGTGGCGGCCGCCGTCGCCGGGGACAAGGCCCAGGTCACCGCGTTGTACAACAACGCCGACGGTGACCCCCACGAGTTCGAGCCGTCCGCCGCCGACACCGCGACCATCGCCGACGCCGACATCCTCGTCTTCAACGGCGGGCACTACGACTCCTACATGGAGGAGGCCGCGGCGAACTCCGACGCGACGGCGGTCGATGCGTTCGCCCTGCTCGGCGGCGCGGAGCACTCGTCGGAGGCCGGTGGCGAGCATGCCGAGCACGGCGACGATCACGCGTCCGGGGGTGATCACTCCGACGGGGCCCACGACCACTCGCACGACGACCAGAACGAGCACGTCTTCTACGACCTGCCGGTCGTCGCCCAGGTGGCCGACAAGGTCGCCGACGCGCTGGCCGAACGGGACCCGGGCAACGCGGAGACCTACCGCGCCAACGCCGAGACCTTCACCACGGGCATCGACGGCCTGCGGGCGAAGCTCACGACGATCCGGGAGCAGCACGCGGGCACCGAGGTCGCCCAGACCGAGCCGCTCGCGGGCTACCTGCTGACCGAGGCCGGACTCGTCGACATCGCCCCGGCCGGGTTCACCCAGGCGGTGGAGGAAGGCCAGTCGCCGGCGGCCGCCGACCGCGCGGCCCTCCAGGACATCCTGGTCGACCGCCGGGCGAAGGTGCTGATCTACAACACCCAGGCCGTGGACCCGGTGACGCAGGCGATGCGCGACGTCGCGGGCTCGGCGGGCGTCCCGGTCGTGAAGTTCACCGAGACCCTCCCCGACGGCGTCACCGACTACCTCGTCTGGCAGGGCGCCCAGATCGACGCGCTCACCGCTGCGCTGGGTTCCGGTTCCCGTTGACCGGGCCAGGCGGCGACGGGTCGAGCAGCGACGGGGTCGGTGACAACGGGGTCGGTGACAACGGGGTCGGTGACAACGGGGTGGGGGCGGACGCGCGTCCGGTCGTCACGTTCACCGGTGCGCGCCTCGCGTTCGGCGACCGGATCCTCTGGGACGACCTGGACCTGACCATCGAGCCCGGGGAGTTCATCGCGGTTCTCGGGCCGAACGGTTCGGGCAAGACCTCGTTCCTCCGGGTCCTGCTGCGCCAGTACGCGCTCGACCGCGGCAGTGTCACCACCACCGACGCGGTCGGCTACATCCCGCAGCAGCACGCCGAGGACGATGCCGACCCGATGGCCATCCGCGGACGGGACCTCGTCGGGTTCGGTGTCGACGGTGGCCGCTGGGGCGTGGGTTTGCGCGGACGGGCGCGCCGACGCGAGCTCGTCGACCGCGCTCTGCGCGCGGTGGATGCGCTGCCGTACGCCGACGCGCCGCTCGGCGTCCTCTCCGGCGGTGAACAGCAGCGGCTGCGGGTCGCGCAGGCGGTGGTGAGCGATCCCGGACTGCTGCTGTGCGACGAACCGCTCGCCAGCCTCGACCCCACGAACCAGCAGATCGTCGTCGAACTCATCGACCACCGGCGCCGGGAGGCCGGGACGGCCGTGGTCTTCGTGACCCACGAGATCAACCCGATCCTCCCCTACGTCGACCGCGTCCTCTACCTGGTCGACGGTCGGTTCCGCATCGGCGAGCCGCATGAGGTGATGACGACGGAGACGCTGAGCGAGCTCTACGGCAGCGACGTCGAGGTGCTCCGTGTCAACGGCCGTCTCGTCGTGATCGGCGGCGAGGACGCCCATCACTGTGCCGCGGAGACGGATTCGGGTGTCGCACGCTCGGGTGGTCTGGCATGAGCACCACCTACACCGCCGCCGATCGCTCGTTGAGCGATCTCTGGGACTTCTCCACCACCATCGACCTGCTGGGCTACGACTTCATGCAGCAGGCACTGCTCGCGATGGTGCTGCTCGGCCTCCTCGGTGGCCTGCTGGGTCCGCTGATCGTCGCGCGGCAGATGTCGTTCGCGGTGCACGGTGCCAGCGAATTGTCGGTGACCGGCGCCGCGGCGGCCCTGCTGATCGGGTTCAGCGTCAACCTGGGTGGCGTGATCGGCGCGGTCATCGCCGCGGCGGTGTTCGGCTTCCTCGGCAACAAGGCGCGGGAGCGCGACTCGGTGATCGGCGTCGTCATGGCGTTCGGCCTCGGCATCGGCGTGCTGTTCCTCGCCCTCTACGGGCGGATCGGGACCGGCTTCGCGTTGCTGACCGGTCAGGTCGTCAGCGTCGGCATCAACGGCCTCGTCGCGATAGCCATCACCACGGGCATCGTCGTCGTCGTGCTGGCGGTGATCTACCGGCCGCTGCTGTTCGCGTCCACCGACCCCCGCGTCGCGCAGGCGCAGGGCGTGCCCATCCGGACCCTGTCCGTGGTGTTCGCGATCATCATGGGTCTGGCGGCCGCGCAGGGCGTGCAGATCATCGGCGCGCTGCTGGTGATGTCGCTGATGATCACCCCCGGCGCCGCGGCCGCCCGCGTCACGTCGAATCCGACGCGCACGCTGGTGCTGTCGGTCGTGTTCGCCGAAGTCGCGGCGGTCGGCGGGCTGCTGCTGTCGCTCGCTCCCAAGCTGCCCGTGTCGGTCTTCGTCACGATCATCTCGTTCGCGATCTACGTCGTGTGCCGGATCATCGGCAACCGCCGCGTGCATCGCACGCGCTGAGTCACGGCGTGCATCGCACGCGCTGAGTCACGGCGTGCATCGCACGCGCTGAGTCACGGCGTGCATCGCACGCGCTGAGTCACGGCGTGCATCGCACGCGCTGAGTCACCGCGTGCGGCGGGTCACGGCGTGCGGCTACTCCTCGGGGAAGCCGGGGTTGCAGCCGGCGCCGACCATGTCCTCCTCGGCGACCACGGGGCGGCCGGGCTCCAGATTCCAGCTGGGCTTCTCGGGTTCGACGATCCGCGCGAACCGCCAGTGGCAGTCGAATTGGGCCTGCATGCCGGGGGTGTCGGCGGTGGGATCCGACGCGACGACCTCCGCCCATGCCGCGGCCATCGCGCCGGGCTCGGTGGTGTGGCGCCCGGAGTCCGTGGGGAACACCGAGAGGCTCGGGCCGACCGCGGTGTCGGTCCATTCGGTTCGCTCGATGTAGGGCGGGCGGTAGACGACCGCCGGAGCACTCTCCGTGGGCGAGTACGGGCCCGACGAGTACGAGGTGGGCGACGGACTCGCCATGCTCGAGCCGGTCGTACTCGCGGCGTCCGATCCGGGCTCGGCGGCGTCGGTCCCGCACGCGGACAGGACCGCGACGACGGCCAGCGCGCCGGCCGCGGCACGCCACCGTCGGCGACCCCCGCCGGCCACTCCCGTACCCGCCCTGCGGAACCACGTCGACATACCGACACCTTAGGTGACGGGTAGCCTGCACCTTGTGGTCCACCGACGCACGACGAAGCGGGCGCTCGCGGTGCTCCTGACCGCGATCGCCGTCGTCCTGCCGTGCCTGGCCGGGTGTGCGCGTACCCCCGATCCGGGACCTCCCCAGTCGACCCAGTCGCACCGTGCATCGACCACCCCGACGGGTCTGCTGCTCGATGGAAAACCCTGGTGGCCTGCGGGTTTCAATGCCTATCAGCTCAGTACCGACTGGTCGGTCAACCGGGGGTGCGGTGCCCAGGTGGACGCCGACGGTTACTTCGCCAAACTCCCGCCTCGCGCCCTCACGAGGTTCAACCTGTACTCGGTCTTCGCCGTCGACAAGCGCAGCGGCCTGCTCGACTTCGGTCCGATCGACCGGGTCTTCGAGGCCGCGGCCCGGCACCGTCAGATGGTGTTGCCCGTGCTCACCGGAGGGTCGGGGGACTGTGAGGACGAGCGATTCAAGGAGCGCGACTTCTACGTCGACGGGTGGCGTACCGAGCAGCGGGTCGGCGGACTGTCCTACGCCGAGTGGGTCGAGCTCGCGGTGACGCGGTGGCACGACGAGCCGTCCATCGCCGGCTGGGAACTCGTCGGCGAACCCGAGGCGAGCGAGTGCGGCGCCACCTCCTGCGACTGGCGGGATCGCACCTGTCCCGACGACGCCACGGCGGTGCTGAAGTCGTTCTTCGACCGGGCCGGGGCCCATCTGCGGACCTTCGACGCCGATCGGCCGATCTTCTCGGGTCTGGTGGGCGGCGACCAGTGCGGCCTCGCGGGTGGCGGGTTCACCGAGGTCGGACGCTCGACCGGCCTGGACGTGCTCGACTTCCACGACTACCGCTCCGACGTGGACCCCGAGTCCGGCCCGGCGGGTAGCAATCTGCGCGCGCGTCTCGAGCAGGCGCATGCCCTCGGGAAACCGCTCGTGGTCAACGAGATCGGCATCCACGCCGGCTCGTGCCGATCGGTGGCGAGCCGGGCCCAGCAGTTCGAGACCATCATCGCGCGCCATCGTGCCGCCGGGGTCGCCGGCGCCCTGCTGTGGTCGTTCGTCCCGGATCCGCGTGGCACGCAATGCACCTACGACATCGGACCGAACGACCCGGCGTGGAACGTGGTGCGCGAGAACGCCTCCTGACCGGACAGTCGGTCACACGAGCCGGTACAGGCGCCAGTCCGGTAGATCCGCACCCTGATTGCGCGCCTCGAGCATGAGAACACCGAGCTGGGCGCCGTTCTCGTAGATGGTCGGATAGCGCTGGTTGATCGCGTCGGCCAGTCCCCGGCCGGTCGGTGGGACGGTGAGGAAGTACTGCACGCCACCACCGACCGGGTCGTTGAGCAGCTGCGCGAAGTCGCGATCCGACGGGATGACGAACTGGCGTGGCCGGGTCGACTGGACCACCACCGCGAAGCCGTACACGGTGTCGCACAGGACCGCTCCGTCGGGCAGGTCCATGCCGTCGAGGTACTGCGCGAGCGCCCGCTCGGTGGAGAACGACCGGACGATCCGCTGTTCGTCGAGGTACTTCTGGTCCACCGAGTCCGGACGCGGATCGACCACCGACCCGAGCGCGAACTCCTGCGGCGCGTACTTCGGCGATGTCATCCCGACGGCGGTGACCGGGATCGCGGTGGCCACCACCACGATCACGATGGTCGCGGCGATCTTGTACCCCCACCGCGACGCATAGGGGCGCGGCAGCAGGATGTCGGCGTGGGCTCCCTCTCGCCGCATCGGGACCTGTCGCCGGAGCGGGATCGACATCAGGGCGACGACGGCCGCGAGCAGGATGACCGTCATGTAGAAGCGCAGGAAGCCGAAGGTCGAGCCGCGCGAATAGCCGAACACCTGGAAGGCGAGCACCGCCAGGATCAGGAGCGCAGGCAACAGCGGGGTGAGCCGGTGGCGCCGGGCGCGCACGCCGATCAGCCCGACGATCAGTACCGGCAACAACGGGGCGAGGATGAACATCTCCGTCATCGAGAACCTGATCGCGTCCCCGGTCGTCGACGAGCCGCTACCACCGGACTGCGCGATGATCGCGGCGTTGCCGTACTCGGAGGTGAACTGCGCGAAGGCGTCCCCGGTGATCAGCCATCCGGCCGCCGCCCAGGCCAGGAAGGCCAGCGCACTGGGGGCCAGGATCAGGGTGATGTCGAGCAGCGTGCGCGACACCCGTTTTCGACGGTCGCGGCGCGAGTAGGTCACCCAGCCCACGACGAACGCCGCGGCGAGTGCGGCGGCTCCGCCGTCGTAGCGGGTGAGGTACGACAGCCCGAGCGCGATGCCGGCGACGACGAGTTCGTGGACGTCGTCGGAGGAGACCCACCGGATCAGCCGACGGGAGGCCCACGCGAGGAAGAAGAGGTACGGCGCCTCGCTCATCCCGTTGGCGGCGTAGAGGACGATCATCGGGTTGATCGCGTAGAAGACGGTGAACGTACCTGCCACCAGCGGCCGCAGGCCCTGGTCGCGCGCGATGCCCGACGCCTGGACCACCGAGCCGGCCATGAACGCCGACGACATGATCACGGCCGAGAGCGCCTGCGTGGTCATCTCCGGAATCCAGGGGGTGAGCGCGGTCAGGGGCAGCTGGACGATGGCGGTGAGCGGGGTGAAGACGAAGCCGATCGCGGCCAGATGCGGTGTCCGGCTGAACAGGACGCTCTGTGCCGACTGGACCCTCGACAGCGCGTCACCGAAGAACAGCTGCACCTCGGCGGCGAGGTAGACGCCGATCACGAGATACGGAATCCACGTCGCGAGGAAGATGAGCACCGAGGCCGGGACGCGGCGGGTCACGTCGGCTCCGGCTTCTCGGACTCGTCCGCGGGTTCCGGCGAACTGCTGGTCGACAGGCCGTGGAAGGTCTTCTCCCAGTAGGACGGATTGACCAGGATCTGCCACATGCCCTTGATCGCGGCGACGCTCATCATCAGCCAGTACAGCGGGATCAGGAGCGCCGAGCCGAGCAGCTCGCTGCGGTCGTCCTCGCGGATCGCGACGAGGTTCATGTACAGCGCGGCACCGTTGCCCAGCAACAGCGAGATGAGCGACAGGTAGTAGATGGGCCCGGGGAACAGCTCGGTGACGACCGGTGGCTGTCCGCCGATCCACAGCGCCAGGATCAGCCAGAAGACCATGTTCAGACAGGCGATGACCGGCGTCCCGGCGATCAGCAACGTGAAACGCGCGAACGCGACGGGCCCGAGGATGTGCCACAGCTTGACCGGATGACGCATGTGGACGAGCCACGTCTGCATGTAGCCCTTGTACCAACGGGATCGCTGGCGGACCCAGTTGATGGCGTCGACGTTGGCCTCTTCCATCGTGACCGAGTCGAGCACGAGGGTGCGATATCCGTGGTCGGCGATGCGGACACCGAGGTCGGCGTCCTCGGTCACGTTGTACGGGTCCCAGGCGCCGATGGTGTCGAGGACATCGCGCCTGAAGTGATTCGACGTGCCGCCCAACGGGATCGGCGCCCGGCTGACCATCATGCCGGGGAGCAGGAACCCGAACCAGATGCCGTAGTCGGCGGTGAACCACTCGGTGAGCATGTTGTCGCGCACGTTGTGGAAGCTCAGCTTCCCCTGGACGCAGACCACCGAGTCGTCGCCGGAGTTGTTGAGCACGTGGACCGCCCGACGCAGCTGCAGCGGGTCGGGCTTGTCCTCGGCGTCGAAGATCGTGACGATGTCGCCGGTCGCGAAGTGCATGCCGTAGTTGCACGCCTTGGGCTTGGTCCGCGGCTGGGCCGGCGGTGTCAGGACGACCGTGACGATCCCGTTCTCCTCGACCCCGCGCGCCGCCTCGATCGTCGGCTCGTCGTCCTCCTCCAGGAGCAACAGGACCTGCAGCTTGTCCCGCGGGTACTCGATCGTCTCCATCGCGGCCACCAGTTGCCCCACCACTTCCGGCTCGCCGTAGGCGGGGACGAACACGGTGTAGGCGGGCAACTCGTCGTCCGGGATGGACCGGGCCTCCTCGTCGGAGACCTGAATGGCGCCGTTGACCAGTCCGCGCCGGAAGATCACCAGGCGGTCGGCGATCGTGACCACGTACCCGACGATGGCGATCGACACCAGGGTCGCGCAGGTGCCGACCGGTTCGATCACCATCGCGACGGCGATGATGCCGAGCAGCGTGAAGCCGATGATCTTCTGTATTCGGCTGAAGGCCACCGAGGCCGACATGTCCTCGTCGGCGTTGCGCAGCCGGTTGACGGCGTCTTCGAGGGCCTGCGCGCGATAGTCCGGGTCGGCGAGCAACTCCGGCACCGGGCGCGTCGGCCGTGTACCGCGCGCGACTCCCGGCGCGTCGGCATCGCTGCCGGCGCCGGTGTTGTTCGGCCCGGTGTTGTTCGGCCCGGTGCTGTTCGCCTCGTCGATGCTCATCGCGCCGGCCCTACCCCGGCGCCGAGCTGGGAGCGGATGAGTCCGCCGGCCAGCCCCACGAGCAGGTCCCGGTCCTTGAGCTGCGGGTCGGTGTCCAGCAACACCGAGTTCCCCCGCAACAGGATCGCCATCAGCGAGTTCATGTTCGCCAGGATGGTGATGCGCGGTTCCGGGAAATAGGCCTCGGGCTCGTGGTTGTCGACCGCCCACAGCATGATCTGCTGCGTGCGGTTGCCGTTGTTCCACCGCCACGACAACACCGTGTAGGTGAGATAACGCTCGTCGTCGACCACGCTCCACAGGCGACCGCGCACCCCGTTCGACAGGTCGACCTCGACGGGCAGGCTCGACCGCTCGTCGGACAGGTCGTACCGGAAGATGTCCGGGTAGACGTCGAGGACCAGCGGTCGCCTGCTGTCGACACTGTCGACGACCACCCGTCGGGGGCGGGCGAACTTGTCGAAGGCGCGGTTTCCCCGCGTCTGCAGCATGACCTGCCGGATCAGCACCGAGCCCGGTCCGTAGAGACGAGAGACCCAGCCGTAGGCGCCGACGGACTCCTGCCGCCAGCCGGGTGGGACCACCAGCGGCTCACCGATGCCCAGCTGCGCATACCGGTTGCTCTGATAGATGCTGCCGACCGGCGGGGTGGGGCACAGCGCCAGCAGGATCGCCACGAGGAGCACCACCAGACCGGGGCGACCCACGAACGCGACCTTCGGCGGACTGATCTGGCCGGCGACCGGCGGCGCCCACCGTCGTCCGCCTCGACGCCGGTAGTCGACGAGCATGTACGCCGACGTCGCGAGCGCGGCGATCAACGCCGGATACGGCACCACCACGTTCCGGGGCGCGTCGAGGGCGGCGAAGACGAACAACGCGACCAGCCCGACCCCGCCGGCCAGCAACGCCGCCAACAGCTTCCGGCGCCAGGTCCGGCCCACGGCGATGGCGGTCGCACCGACGGCCATCAGCACCAGGACGAAGCCCGCGGCCAGCGAGGTGCCGCCCATCAGGAGCACCGTCGCGCGGACCGGGGGCGGGAAGATCAGGACGAACAGCAACCACACCCACCGGTAGCGCGCCACCGGTCGCAGGCCGAACAGCATGACCGCCGCCCCGAAGACGAACAGCCACAACGCGAGCAGATCCATGTGGGTCGTCAGATAGGCGCGCGCATACCGCGGATTGACCAGATACTTCATGGCCAGCGCCAGGATCAGCACCACCATGCCGACGATGACATCGGTCTGCCGGTCGTAGATCGGCAGTTCCTCGAAGTCGCGCCACGAGACACCGATGACCGCGATCAGCGCGAGGACCACGAGCACCGGCACGTACAGGATCAGGGTCTGGGCCACGAGTTCGTCGACGACCGCCACGACGGTGTTCCAGAACCCGAGCACCGTGCAGCCGATCAGGAACACCCACCGCAGCGCGACCATCCGCCCCGGGTGGTCGGCGAACACCGCAGGCGGCTTCTCCGGCTTGCGGCGCGTGACGACGCCGACGAGCGTGGTGACCGCGCTCGTCGACGCAGCCGGCCCCGGGTCCGGGGTCTGCGGTTCCGGGGTCTGCGCCGCGGCCGTCGCGGAAGCCTCGGGCACGCCGATCAGCTCTCGGCGGTCCGTTGTCGGCGACGGCGCAGGACGAGGGTCGCGGCGACGGCCGCCACCACCACGATGCCGACCCCGACGACGGCGAACGCCACCCACGACGCGCCGTCCGACGGCGATTCCGAGTCCTGGGCATCGTCATCGACCACCAGCACCGGTTCCTGCCCGGACACCTGCAGCAGGGCGTCACCGTTCAGCGACGGCCACCGATCGGGATCGGCGGCCAGCCAGTCGAGCAGGGCGTCGAGGTCGGCAGGGTCCCGGGTCGAGGTCGCGACCAGCACCGTGCGCCCGGCGTCGCGCGCCACCTGCAGCGAACCGAAGCGCACGGTCGGCGACAGCAGGACCTCGGCGCGCCGACCGTCGGGGTCGAGCACCGAGACCGTGCCGCCGTCGGCGGTCACCGGAAGCGAGAGTTCGGGCAGTCCCTGGCCGTCGGCGGCGATGACGACGGCCGGCGCGGACGCCGACATCGCCTCGTCGAGCGGCACCACGTCGACGCCGAGGCGCACCGCCGACAGTCGCTGCAGGCCGGACATCAGCGCCACGGCGCGGGCCACATCGTCGACGTCACCGGTCGTCCAGGCCAGCGAGTTCCGCGGCATCAGGGCCTGCGGCAACGACGCGAAGCCGGACGGCGTCGGCGGGTCGGCGACCTCGGATCGCACCTCGCCGGACGAGTCCAGGCTCAGCGAACTGCGCACCCCCGTTCCACATTGTTCGCCGACGTCGCCGTGGTTGTAGGTGACGGTGACCTCGGTGTAGCGCGTGAGCAGGTCGGCGGGAACATCGACCCAGGAGTCATAACTGCCGGAGGCGTCCGCGGGCCAGGAGGCGATCACCCGGTCACCGATCGACACCGCGATCTGGCCGCCCATCGGAGTGTAGGTGCCCTTCAACTGCATCCGGATGTTCTTGGACGGCCGTCCCAGGCGGGTCTGGTCGATCCCGAACGAGATGGTCGGCCAGCCCGTCGCGGAGACGCGCTGGTCTCCCACACCGAGTTCGGCGAGGGTGGTGACCTCCGGCGCGAGTTGCGGTGCGGCGAACGGCGGTCCGGCGACCGCCGCGGAGCTGACGGCGATCGACGACAGGTCGGAGGTGAGGAACTCGACCTGCGTCGCGAGGTCGTCCTCGCTGCCACCGATACGCAGCACCGGCCACCCTGCACCGCGACCCAGGCTGAGTCCGGCGGGCAGATCGGAGTTGATGATCACCTGGCGTTCCAGCGGTTCGATCTGCGTGGTGGGCGCGGCGGCGGTGCGCGGCAGCGAGTCCGTCTCGATCTCCACCGTCGCGGCGCCGTAGTTGGCGACCACCGCGGTCGCGAGCGAGACTGCCGCAGCGCCTTCGGCGGGCCGGACGTCGTCGGGCACATAGATGGTCAGCTTGCGGAGGATCGGCGGCAGGAATTCGGCGACGCTGTTCGGTTCCGCCTCCCGGCCGCCGTAGGTGGCGGTGGCGTTCTGGATGCGCAGCCCCGAGTCCGGGTCGAACAGGCACGAGCCTGCGGTGCGCAGATAGGTCCGGAGCACGATGTCGGCGGCGTTGCGCTCCACGCGCACTCCGCGTAGTGACAGCGAGATCGGCGAGTTGACAGTCGGATTGATCGGCGTCCGGGAGATCAGCCGGTTCTCCTGCAGGACGTCGATGGTCCCACCGGTGACGAACGCGGGATACTGCGTGACACCGCGCAACTCGGTCGGCGTGAGATTCGGCGGTACGGCGAGCGACAGGCTCACCTCGCCCTGCTGTCCCGGGAACGCGATGGTCGTCGACGAGCCGAGATCGCGAAGGCTCAGCGGCGCAGGCGGATCACCCGGCGCCGCGTCGGCCTGCGGGGACGTCCACGCCCCCACCGAAGCGATGCCGGCCAGCAACAGGCCGGCCAGCAGTACCGCCGGCCCGCGCCGGCGCGCGCGAGATCCCGTCGCGTGAGATCCCCTCTCTTGAGATCCCAAGGACACGTGCATATGTCACCCTTCGAGTGACCCCCGTTCCCGACCCGGTACCGCCCCGTAGGAAACCTATCGCACCAGACGAGTCGGCACATATTTTCGCTCAACCGGGCTGCCGCTTTGCCCGCGGGCCGACGGTCGGCGGCGGGCGCCCCGACGGATCGATGCCGTTTCGATTCGCGAACGACGCCCCGAACCACCTCCCGACTCTGGGACCATGTCCTGCAGGTCGAGGAGTCCGGCGAACTCGAGGGAGCGCGATGCGACAGGTTCACGCCGGCGAACACGTCGACGGCGGTGTCTACGTCGACATCGCCGACGCGACCATCTGGCACTTCACCGCCGGGGAGGCGTACGGTCCGCCGACCGTGCTGCTCCACGGGTTGTTCGCCTCGGCGTCCTCGTGGGGGACCCAGATCCCCGCGTTCCTCGACGCCGGTCGGCACCTGTTCGTGCCCGAACGGTCCGGTCACGGTCACAGTCCCGACCTCCCGGGTGACTTCAGCCTCCAGCGGATCGTCGAACGCACGATCGTCTATCTCGAGACCGTCGTGGGGCGGCCGGCCCATCTGGTGGGGTGGGCCGACGGTGCCGCGGTCGCGCTGCTCGTCGCCCGCGAGCGTCCGGACCTGGTTCACCGGCTGGTGTTCGTCGGCGGCTACCTCAACGCCGCCGGCCGGGCCGCCGACGCCTTCATCGACCAGGTGACGCGGCGCGACCCGGTCACGGTGGACTACCTGCGCATCTACTACGACACCACGTCACCCGACGGGCCGGAGCACTTCGACGCGGTCTTCGACAAGGCGGTCCGGATGCTGACGACCGAACCCGAATGCGAGATCGCGGCGTTCGCCGGGGTCGAGGTGCCGACGCTCGTGGTGGTCGCCGACCGGGGCCTCGTCCGCCTCGAGCACGCGCTGGAACTCGCCCGGACGTTGCCGCGCGGACGGTTGGCGGTCCTCCCGGGCACCCACATCCTGCCGGTGGAGTCACCCGAGTTGTTCAACCCGCTCGTCCTGTCGTTCCTCGCCGCCGACCCACCGTCGGTGTGGGAGTTCGGCTGACCCCCTTTGTCTTGAGAGAACCACACGCCCCCGCTCCCTGAGGTGCGAGGAGCGCAAGCGACCACCCCCGCTCCCTGAGGTGCGAGGAGCGCAAGCGACCACCCCGGCTCCCTGAGGTGCGAGGAGCGCAAGCGACCACCCCCGCTCCCTGAGGTGCGAGGAGCGCAAGCGACCACCCCCCGCTCCCTGAGGTGCGAGGAGCGCAAGCGACCACCCCCGCTCCCTGAGGTGCGAGGAGCGCAAGCGACCACCCCCGCTCCCTGAGGTGCGAGGAGCGCAGCGACGAGCCACGAAGGGTCAGGCCGGTGAATGCACGCGGTACCACGCCTGGCGGCGCAGGGTGTCCGGGTCGGCCTCGACGTGGTCGGGGTCGTCGAGGACGAGGACCTTGCGGTCGACGGTCGTGAAGGCGGGCCAGCCGAACCCGGGATCGCCGGTGCGGGCGAACCCGCCCCAGCGGGTCTGGACGTTCTTGGTGACCCGACCGGTGGCCGGCCAGTCGGCGAGGGCGAGACCCGCACCCATCGGCGCCCGGTAGGCGCCGAACACGCTGAACAGTTCGGTGGCGTGGGTGGCCCCGAAGCCCGTGGCCTCGAGGACCTTCGTCCGATAGTCGTAGCGGTACACGTATGTCGGCGCCACCGCGCTGTGTCCGTCGGCGAAGGCACTCATCGGCGCCCAGAAGATCGAGTCCCCGGCCAGCCGGATGCGGTCGCGGTCGCCGTCCTCGTAGTGCGAGGCGATCTCGCGGCGGACCTCGTCGTCCTCCACCCGCATCAGCGTGCGTTCGGCGTCGGGCAGCACGTTCCACAGTTTGGCGAACAGCTTGCCCTCGTCGCGGTTGCTGCCGATCACGAGCGGCACCGGCTGGGTCAGCCCGCCCGCGGCGGCGGCCAGCGGCGACCGCGGCAGGAGGTCGCCGTCGATCACCGGCGCGAACGGGATCGCACCACCGGCGGTCTTCGCGGCGAACCGCATCAGCCGGTTCCCCGCCGCCAGCAGCAACGCCGGGTTGGGCGAGGTGAGCAGGCGCTGCGCATGGACGGTGTCGACCGGCGGTTCGTCGCGCTCGAGCGAGGTGGCACGACGCTGCGGGTCACGCAGCAGCCGGACGAATTCGTCCGCGTAGATCGTCGCGGCGTCCGGCTCGACGATCAGTTCCGGAGCAGGACTCTGCGCGATGGCGTGGTGGTAGAGCCCGGTCGTCGACGGGGCCGACAGCAGGGACAGCACCGACGATCCCCCGGCGCTCTCGCCGAAGATGGTGACGTTCCCCGCGTCGCCGCCGAAGGCCTCGATGTTGTCCTGGACCCACTGCAGTGCCGCGATCTGGTCGCGGAGGCCGACGTTGGAGTCGAACGGCCGGTCGTCGGTGGCGAACTGGCCGAGGTCGAGGAAGCCGAACGGACCGAACCGGTACTGGATCGTCACCACGACGACGTCCTGGGAACGGGCCAGGAAGGCCCCGTCGTACAGCGGGGTGGCCGCCGTGCCGAGGATGAAGGCGCCGCCGTGGATGAACACCATCACCGGCCGCGGCGCCGACGAGGTGACGTCGGGCGAGTAGACGTTCAGCGTCAGGCAGTCCTCGGCCATCGGCGCGAACTTGCCGGGCGCGATGGCGGTGAACCGCTTCTCCTGGATCGCCGCCGTTGCCACCTTCGTGCAGTCGCGCACGCCGGGCCAGTCGTGGGCCGGCTCCGGGGCGCGGAAGCGGCGGTGAGCCACCGGTGGTGCCGCGAACGGGATGCCTCGCCAGCTGATGGTCCCCTTGCGCAGCCGTTTCCCCCGGGCGCCCTCGACCACGCCGTTACGGGTGGTCACCTTACTGTCGAGTAATGCCATACCCCCACCGTAGACGAAATGGGAACTCCGTCTACCGGGTCGCGCGTCCCGGCGTCGGCGGGCCGGTCTCGGACCACCGCTGTACCCACTAAAATGCCCCCATGAGTTCCGCCACGGCGCGCATCGACCTGAACGCCGACCTCGGCGAGGGCGTCGGCGACGACGCGGCGATGCTCGGAATCGTCACCAGCGCCAACGTGGCGTGTGGCTTCCACGCCGGCACCCCGGCCGACCTGCTCGCCACCTGCCGGGCAGCGGTCGCCGCCGGGGTCCGGATCGGCGCCCAGGTGTCCTACCCCGATCGCAGTGGCTTCGGGCGACGGTTCATGGAGATGACGACGTCGGATCTGATCGCCGACCTGGTCTACCAGATCGGTGCGCTCGACGCCCTTGCCCGCTCGGTGGGTGGCGCCGTGACCTACGTGAAACCCCATGGTGCGCTGTACAACACGGTCGTCCACCACGCGCAGCAGGCCGACGCCGTGGTCACGGCGGTCCGGAACGTCCACCCCGGGCTGGCCGTCATGGGACTACCCGGATCGGAGATCCTGTCCCGGGCCTCGCGCGCCGGGCTCGACACCATCACCGAGGCCTTCGCCGACCGCGCCTACACCCCGGAGGGCACGCTGGTGCCGCGCGGGACCAACGGTGCGGTGCTCTCCGACAGCGACGAGATCGCCCGCCGGGTGGTCGAACTCGTCACCACGGGGCGGATCGGCGCGATCGACGGGACACGGATCGGCGTGGACGCCAGATCGGTCTGCCTGCACGGCGACACCCCGGGTGCGGTCGAGCACGCGCGCGCCGTGCGGGCGGCCCTGACCGCGGCCGGGATCGACATCGGCACCACGCCGGCCTGACCGGCCGGGGCGACGTCACCGGCGTCGCTGGCGGGCGAACTCGGCGAGGACCACGCCGGCGGCGACCGAGGCGTTCAGACTCTCGACATCACCGGCCATCGGGATGGACAGGATCGAGTCGCAGCTCTCGCGCACGAGGCGCGACAGACCCTTGCCCTCCGAACCCACCACGATCACGGTCGGGCCGCTGCCGTCGTAGTCGTCGAGCGTGACGTCACCGTCCGCGTCGAGACCGACGAGCTGCGCACCCGAGTCGGCCCAGTCCTTCAGTGTGCGGGTGAGATTGGTGGCGCGGGCGACGGGCAGTCGGGCCGCGGCACCGGCGCTGGTCCGCCACGCGACGGCCGTCACGCTCGCGCTGCGACGCGCCGGGATCACCACGCCGTGTCCGCCGAACGCCGCGACCGAGCGGATCACGGCTCCCAGATTGCGTGGGTCGGTGATGTTGTCGAGGGCGACCAGCAGCGGCGGGGTGCCGCTCGCCTTGGCCTCGGCCATCAGGTCGTCCGGATGGGCGTACTGGTACTCCGGCACCTGCAGGGCGATGCCCTGGTGCATCCCGTTGGTGGACAGTCGATCCAGTTCGGGCTTGCCGACCTCGAGGATGGAGATCGCCGAATCGCCGGCGATCTTGACCGCCTCGGCGACCCGCTCGTCGGGTTCGGAGTTGGTCGCGATGTACAACGCGGTCGCCGGCACGCCCGCGCGCAGGCACTCCACGACCGGATTGCGACCGAGGACGTACTCGGGCCCCTCGTCCCGGGCGCGCGCCCCACCACGACCGGTCGCCGACTTCGACGCGGCCTTCGCGCGCTTGTGGGCCGGATGGTAGGGCCGATCAACGGCTTTCGGCGTCGCACCGCGGGCCTCGAGCCCGCGGCGGCGCTGACCGCCCGAGCCGACGGTCTGGCCCTTCTTGGTGCCGTCCTTGCGGATCGCGCCCTTACGCTTGGAATTCCCTGCCATCACGCCTCACCCTTCAGAGCCCATTGCGCACCGTCGGGGGTGTCGGTGACCTCGATGCCGGCCTCGGCCAGCCGGTCCCGCACCGCATCCGCGGTCGCCCAGTCCTTGGCGGCCCGCGCGTCGGCCCGCCGTTGTAATTCCGCGCGCACCAGCACGTCGAGCGCCGAGGTGGCGGCCGACTCGTCGGCGGTGCCCGCCCACCGATCGTCGAGTGGGTCGACGCCCAGGATGCCCATCATCGCGCGCACCGCGGCGGCCGCCGCCAGCGCGGTGGCGCCGTCGCCGGACTCGAGCGCGGTGTTGCCCTGCCGAACCACGTTGTGCACCACCGCGAGTGCGGCCGGAACGCCCAGATCGTCGTCGAGCGCGGCGGCGAACTCGGGATCGACGTCGCCGACGACCACCTCGCCCGCCCGCGCACCGACCCGTTCCACGAACGACTCGACGCGCCGGTAACCGGCGGCGGCCTCGGTGAGCGCACCCGGCGAGTACTCCAGCATGGAACGGTAGTGCGCGCTGCCGAGGTAGTACCGGAGCTCGACGGCGCGGACACGTTGCAGCATCGCCGGGATCGACACCACGTTGCCGAGCGACTTGCTCATCTTCTCGCCACCCATGGTGACCCAGCCGTTGTGTAACCAGTAGCGCGCGAACGGATCTCCCGCACCATGCGCCTGCGCGATCTCGTTCTCGTGATGCGGGAAGATGAGGTCCATCCCACCGCAGTGGATGTCGAACTCCGCACCGAGGAGTGAGGTGGCCATCGCCGAGCACTCGAGGTGCCAACCGGGCCGCCCGGGTCCCCATGGCGTCGGCCACGACGGCTCGTCGGGCTTGGCCGCCTTCCACAGGGTGAAGTCGCGGGGATCGCGCTTGCCGGTTCCCGCGCTCTCGCCCTGGTGCACGTCGTCGAGCCGGTGCCCGGACAGTGAACCGTAGTCCGGCAGGCTCTGGACGTCGAAGTACACGTTGCCGTCGGCGACATAGGCGTGGCCGCGCTCGATCAGGCGCTCCATGTAGCCGACCATCTGCGTGACGAAACCGGTGGCCCGCGGCTCGGCCGACGGCGGCAGGACCCCCAGCGCACGATAGGCGTCGTCGAAGGCGCGCTCGTGGGTGGCCGCCCACTCCCACCACGGCCGTCCCGCCTCGGCGGCCTTCCGCAGGATCTTGTCGTCGATGTCGGTCACGTTGCGCACGAACAGCACGTCGAGACCCTGGTGGGTCAACCAGCGCCGCAGGATGTCGAAGGCGATACCGCTGCGGACGTGCCCGATGTGGGGTACTCCCTGGACCGTCGCGCCGCACAGGTACACCGACGCCTGGCCTGGGTGCAGCGGCACGAAGTCGCGCACCTCTCGGGAATCGGTGTCATACAGGCGCAGGGTCACGACCGGCAATCCTACCGGACCCTGACCTGGCCACCGACCGCCCGAGCCGCAGGTGCGCGCACCTCACGCACGTTCGCCGGAGACGCCGACCGGCTCGGCCGTCCGCGCGACGACCGCGGTGACCAGCGTCCGCATCTCCTCGAGGGTCGCGGCCAGAACCGCCACCGCTCGCTCGGTGTGGGGATGTCGCACCCGGACGTGGATGCCGTCGGAATCCCGCCAGAACCACCACTGCGCGGTGTCGGTGGGTTTGGAACTGGAGACCTGTTCGGCCCGTACGCCCGGATGCGGACCGGGCAGCCGCGTGTAGTCGACGTAGGACATCATGAAGACGTCGCTGCGGCGTTGGCGGAGTCGATGGCCGAAGGCGGCATAGACCGGCGTCAGGCCGATCTCGGCCAGCGGCAGTGCTGCGGCGAGCCGGGCGGTGTTCACGGGCACCGCCTCGAACAGATCGTCGCCGGCGGTGATCAGCAGCGGCGCGTTGCCGACCGACCAGCCGACACATCCTGGTCCGGCGCCGGTTCCGGTGGGCACCACGGTCGCCACCTCGGCGGGACCGCCGACGGTGTTGAGGGCCTTCGCCGCGCACGTGAGGACCGCGGGGTACGTCCGGCCACCGTGCCGATGGACCTCCGAACTGAAGGCCCGGGCCGTGTCGCCGGGCAGCAGGGTCGTCACCATCGTGCGCATGTCGGCGGCGGCCCCCGCCGGTACACCGAGGTCGACGGGGAACTCCGGGACCTGCCAGTCGGTCGCGGCGAGAAACCGTTCCCACTCACCCAGTCGGGCGTCGTCGGGGGCCACCGCCGCCTCCTCGCCGGCCACCCGGCACAGCGCGTCCAGGCCGGACTCCGCGGGCGCCAGCGCCGCGCCGGCGAGCAGTTCGCAGATCTCCGAGGACAGCAGTGCCATCGACCGCGCATCGACATAGCAGTGGTCGAAGCCGCAGATGAGTGTCGTGCTCGACGCCCGCCGGACGGCGGCCAGGAAGTGCGGTAGCGGCTCGAACGGGTTGCAGGTCGCGGTGATCCGCTCGGCCAGCGCGGCCGCGAACGCCGCGGGGCCGAGCCCGGCATCCGCCTCGCGCGAGCCCTCCCGCACATCGACGCCGCCGTGCAGCAGTCGCTGATATCCGGCGTCGGTGGCGGTGTAGTGGCTGCGCAGGACGTCGTGGCGCGCGATGACGGTCGACATCACCTCCCCCACCCGGCCCAGGTCGAGCCGCTCGGGGAAGTCGAGCGTGAGCGCGATCCAGCCGGGTTGCCCCTGCGCGATGGAGTCCAGATGGAACCGCTCGTTCTCCGACACCGGCGCGCTCGCCTGCGTCGAGATCCCCCCGGGTACCGGACGCCATCGGACCAGCTCCCCCGGTTCGACCTCCCATGTCTCCGAACTCGAGAGCTTCACCGCTCGGTCCTCTCGTTCGCGTAGTCGTTCAGGATGGCGCCGACCCGCGCGAGGTGGTCGACGACAGTCGTGCGCGCGACCTCGTTGTCGGGCAGATGACATCGGACGACCAGTCCATCGGGAGTGCGTGTGAACCACAGATTGGCATTCCGGGTGGGTCCGACGCCGCTCGAGGTCTGCATGGTCGCCAGCGCCGGGTCGTCACCGATCGGCAGCCGGCCCAGATCGGTGTAGGACACCATGTACGGGCTGCCGTCGAGGCCCCGGAAGGCGCCCTCGGCGGCGAGTAGCGCCAGAACCCCGTGCGCGGGCGCAGATCCCGCGTGGCGCGCGGCGCGCACGCTGTTCCCGGCGGTGCGCACGACATCGTCGAACGTCGCCGCCTCGGCGACCGGGAGGTCGACGACGATCGGCGCGAAATTGCACAACCAGCCCTGGGTCCACGCGGTCTCGGTGTCGCGGGTGGCCAGCACCGTGGAGACGAAGAACCGTGACTCCCCGGTGATCTCGCGGTGACGCACTGCCAGCGCGGCGTACAGGAGGCCGGCGAACCCGCCACCGGTCGCCGCCAGCCGGGCATCGCAGCGCGCGAGCGCGTCGGGGTCGAGCAGCCATTGTTCCACGGCTACCGCGGGTGCCGGGGCGGCGTCGGCGAGCCCCAGGTCGAGGGGGCACCGCGGTGCGCGACCGGCGTTGTCCGCCAGGGCATCCCGCCACACGGCCACCCGGTCGTCGTCCGCGGTGAGCGCGGCCGCGGCGGATCGCTCGGCGAGGATCGCCGGTCCGAAAGCGCCCGGGTCCGGCAGATCGGACCCGGCTCCCGTCCGATGCGCGCGGTACAGCGCGGTGATCTCGGCCAGGGCGAGCACCGACGAGTACCCGTCGCCGTGTGCGTGGTCCGTGGCGGCGAAGAAGGTGAAGCCGGCGTCGTCGACCGTCGCCGCCCACCACGAGCCCGGAACCAGTTCGGCACGAGCGCGTTCCGATGCCCGACGCCCCGCCCACGACCCGACGTCGGCGTCGTCCACCACGAGGGACTCGGCGGCGGCGACGTCGATCACGAACTCCTCCGCCGCGCTCACCCAGCGTTCGGGACCATCGGGCCCCGGCCGGTAGTGCGCGCGCAGTTCCTCGTGTCGCCGGACGAACTCGGTGAGCGCCGCGGCCATCGCGCCCTCGTCGAGGGGGCCGTCGAATCGCAGCGCGGCGAGCAGGAATCCGGTGTGGATCTCGCCGCGGCGCCGCTTGTCGCCCATCGTCGCGAGGTGATCGGACTGCAGGAAGGACACCCCGTCGCCCCACCGCTGCGCGGCACGGCCCACGCGTTCGGCGTCGCGCAGTTCCCATTCGACGGTCCGACCGCCGGACAGGTGCTCGCGGAGCGGCACGACCATCGAGCCCGCGGCACCGAACCGGGGCGTCGCGACCGCGGACCGCAGAGCGCCGGCCATCAGCTGCCGAGAGCGGCCGTCGATCCTCCGGTGTGCGCGCCGGCGGGCACGGACTCGACCGCTCGATAGGTGTATTCGCAGTCACCGTCGGCGACGATCTTCTTCAGGATGGCCTGGAACGTGGAGAGGAAGACCTCGACGGCACCGGCGTTCTCGTCGGCCGGGAATCGTGCGGACACGTTCACGCCGGTCGGGATCCGGTTGATCCAGAAGTAGACCTCGTCGGCGTCGCGCGTCGCGCTGCGCAGCACCCGCGCCTGGCGCGGGGTCCACTCCGCCGCGCCTTCGGCATGACGGAGATCGATGTAGGACACGACGAAACCGGGAGGCGTCACATCGCCGCCGATCAATTCGGCGACCGGCGCGAACGGAGCCGCCCCCACGCCCTTGTACTGCGCGGACGTCGCCGCGACCGCGGTCAGGGCATCGGTGAACTTCGCCGGGCGACCGGGCCGGACCGCGACGGGGATGATGCCGACGAACCAGCCGACGGCTTCGCCCCACTCGATGGCGTTCCGGGTGTGCACCGGTCCGATGAACCGCAGATCGGCACTGCCCGACAGCGCGGCGGAGGTCATCGACAGGGCGGTGTAGATCCCGGCCGTCATCGACGATCCGGCACCCTTGCAGACCGCGTCGAATCGCTTGGTCTCCGCGGCATCGAGCAGCCAGTGCGACAGCGTCGCCTGGAAACCGTTCTCCGGCAGTCTTTCCGAGACGATGGTGCGCGGCGAGTCGGACGGGACCTCGAACCGCGGGAAACGCGGGATCGGCTCGGGCTGCACGGCGGTCGGGGTGTCGTCGAAGAAGTCGCGCCACTGGCTGACCGCGGCGTTGTTCGCGTCGATCTGCTCGCCGAGCCTCCGCTCGGCGTCGCTGAAGTCGAGGTAGCTGCCGAACTCGTTGAGCGCGTGCGGTTCACCGGTCACCTCGGCGGCGTAGAGCGCGGTGAGCTCGCGAATGGCGAACACCTGCGTGTACGCGTCCATCACGGTGTGGTCAGCCGCGAACACCAGCAGGAACCCGCTGTCGTCGCCGGTCGGCTCCACCGTCACGGCGATGCAGTGCGGCCAGCTGAGGGGGGTGACCGTGCGGTTGAAGTAGTCGGTGACCAGTTCGGAGACCTCACCCGCGGGCAGGTCGGCCCCGAAACCCCGCTCGCGCACGGTGATCGCGTCGGCCGCGACGGTGATGCGCGTCAGGTCGCCCTGCGGGTGATGCGGCTCGTGGACGCGCACCGAGGTCCGGAAGGCCTCGTGGCGGCGATACCAGGCGATGATCGTGCGGGACAGGGCTTGCCGATCCAGCGGATGTTCGATCCGGAACGCCGTGCCGATCCACTGGCTGTACCACTCCGAACCCTCGCGCACGGCCCGGCGGGCGTGCTCGAGATGCATGTACGACAGCTGTCGGGAGTCCGTCTGCCATTCTTCGGCGTCGACCTGCGGCTCCCAGGCGGTGACGGTGCCGCCGGGCATCGAATAGTCGGTCAGCTCGGTGTATTCCATTGCAGTCCACCTACCTTCTGTCGTCTATGTGCGCCGTCGGCGCGGGTGTTCGGGTGCGGTCGTCGAGTGCGCCCGGCGCAGGGGGGTTCACAGGCCCAATCCGCGCCGGAGCGTCGGCCAGCTCTCGCGTTGCTGGTCGACCCAATAGGGCCATGAGTGCGTGCCCGGGTCGATGTAGCGGATGGTCGCCGGAACGTTCAGCCGATCGAGCCGGGCATCCAATTGCTGCGTGCACCAGAGGGAGCCGACCTCGATGGCGCCGCCGATGACCTGGCGGTCGGTCGGGTTCTCGTTGCCCGGGTAGCCCGGCGCGTCGTACCGGCCGGCACGTCCCGTGCCGGTGGAGACGTAGACGGTGGACCCCCGCAGGTTCGCGGCCTTGGCGACGACGTCGTGCTCGGCCCAGGCCGGATCGGTGGGCGGACCCCACATGTTGTCGGCGTTGCCGCCGAAGGCCGCCACGATCCCCCGGGGGTACGCCTGGCCCGCCGGACCCGTGGTGGTGAAGCACCCGCTGTAGGCCGCCACCGCGTCGTAGAAGCCCGGGTTCCGGACCGCGAGCACGAGAGCCGCGCCGGCACCCATGGAGAGACCGGCGATCCCGCGGACGCCGTTGCCGTCGAACCGCTCGTCGATCAGGGACGGCAACTCCCGGGTGAGAAATGTCTCCCACTTGTAGCGCCCGAGGGTCGGGTCGTCGCGCTGCCAGTCGGTGTAGAAGCTGCCGTCGCCCGCGATGGGCATGACGACGTTGACGTTCTTGTCGGCGTAGAACCCGGCCACGTCGGTCTTGAGCGTCCAGATGCTGTTGTTCGGGTCCTCTTCGTTGAGACCACCGAGCAGATAAAGCGACGGACGCGGCCCGGATTCTACGCGCGGCGTCACGACCTGGACCTTTATCGTCTTCCGCATCGACGCGGAGTACACGTCGACCAGGTGCTGATGCGGCCCGTCGGCGACTGTGCGCTCGATGAACGAACGTTCGACCCCGGTCCGCTCGACAGCGGGCGCGGCCGTCGCGGGGCCGGCCGAAACGAGCGGGCCGACGACGCCGATCGTCGCTGTCATTGCTCCGATTGCGAATAGGGTGCGCATTGTTCCGCGGCGAGGAAATGTCCGGCGGGAAATACCCGTCATGTCGTCGCGTCCTCCGAGTTCTGCGGGAAAGTCATCTTCTGACAAGGCTTTCGGGGCTGACAGACGTCATGGCAGCACCCCGGCGGGTCTCACGATGGTCACGACAGTAACCGGATCTAACCCGAATTGATAGTTCGGCAAGCTAATCGTGCAATCGCAAACCGCTCCTCAACAATCATGAGTCAAGTGGCGCAGCGCGACTTGTGGTAAGAAGCCTGCGGCGTCCGGGGCACTGTCGACACCCGTCGCCTGGCCTAGGGTTGGCTTACCTTAGCATGGCCCGGACGCTGGAACAGACCTCGAGTAGACGCCCGCGTACATCAACGGACGGCGTGCATCCATCAACGGCAGGGCAGACATGAACTTCGCATCCCTGGTCCGCCACGACGACCAGTCGTCGCCGGACCCCATCGTCGACCGGCTGACGGCCGACGACGACCTCTTCGTCCGGATGGATGTCGTCCTCGGTCTCCCCGTGGTGAATCAGACACTGTGGCGTTTCCCGGCCACGGTCTACGTCGACACCATCACCGCGCTGGGACAGAAACTCCGCCACGGACGCCTGAGCAGGCTCGTCGCGCGTCACCGAGGGCCCGGCCGCGCGTACTGGCGCTACACCCCGGAGGCAGGCGCGGTCGAGGTTCAGCACGATCCGGTGCCGGCCGGCGAGGAAGGGTCATGGGGACGCGCCCAGGCCGACGCCCCGCTCGACTTCGAGAACGGTCCGGCCTGGCGGCTCGTCGTCGCGCGGGCCGCGGCCGACGATTCCGTCCTGGTCTCGCTGATCATCTCCCATGTCATCGCCGACGGCGGGACCGGAGCGGTGGCGGTCATCGAGGCCATCCACGGCCTGGACTATGTCCCGGGCGCCGAACCCGGCCTGATCTCCGACGTCCGGGATGCCGCCGATCTGCTGTGGACCGCCGGCCGGACCGCGGTGCGGATCTGGCGCGCGAGTCGGTCCACCCCGCCGGCGTCGCCGGTGCGGGTGACCGGCCGGCCGACACCCGGCACCGACGTCTCCGACGCCGAGACCGCGCCGAATGTCACGGTCCTGATCCCCCAGGCGGACTACACCGCTGCGGCGACGTCACGGGGCGGCACCGACAACAGCCTGTTCGCCGCGCTGATGGTCGGCGTCCTGGAACGCAGCGGACGCGTCTCGCCCGGTGACGTGGTCCCGGTGTCGCTGCCCGTCTCGTCCCGGACGCTCGACGACCGGCGCGCGAATGCCAGTTCGGGCGCAACGGCTTTCGTGGAGGTCGACCCGCATCGCTACGAGGACCTCACGGCGGTGCGCACCGCCTGCAAGGACGCCTACGGGAGACTGGCCGCGAACTCGGGCGCCGTCGCGCAGCGAGCGGTCGTGCTGCAGGCGCTGAGCCGGTCGATCACGCGGCGCCTCGCCTCGAACGTGACCACGCCGCTGTGTCTGGCGTCGAACGTCGGCCAGGCGCCCGACGAATTCGCAACCCTCGGCACCGGGACACCCGGGGAGCTGTCGATCCGGGCCATCACCGCCACCGGCGACCCGGCTCGGCTACGGGATCGCAAGGGCGGCATCAGCGGCTGGCTCGCGATCAACGACGACCACGTGATGTTCAGCGTCAGTTCACTCGATCCCGTCCGTATACCCGACGCCGCATGTCTGCGGACCCTCGTCGACGACGAGCTCACCGCCTGGGGGATCTCCGGAAAGCTATGGGGCGCATGAGGTTCGCCTTCGCGGTGCACGGCAGCCGCGGGGACATCCAGCCGGCCATCGCCCTCGGAGCCGAGCTCGCCCGACGCGGTCACGAGGTACGGCTCGCCGTGCCGGAGGACCTGGTCGACATGACCGCTGCGTCGGGTCTGCCGACCCGGCTCCTGGCCCCCTCCACCGCCGAACTCCTGGCCAGTCCGCTGGTGAAAGAGCGTCTGAAGTCGAAGAATCCGCGCGTGCGCCTGCGGGCACTCGGCGACGTGGCCGAACACGGCCGCGCGACATCCGAGCGGGTGATGGCCGAACTCGCCGACACCTCGGATCTGCTGGTCACCGCCCCACTCGCCCAGGACCGTGGGGAGGCCATCTCCCGGAGTCGCGGAATCCCGTTCGTACCGTTGCACTACTGTCCGTTGCGCCCCAACGGAAGTCTCGACGTCCGCTATAGGCACTATCCCCGGCCCGTCTCCCGGGCCATGTGGACCCTCGCCGACCGCACGTACTGGCTGACGGTGCGCGGAGCCGACCGGCGCCTCCGCACCGAGCTCGGCCTGCCGCCGGCGAACGGCCCACTCGGACGTCGGCTTCGAGCGCGCGGTGTACCCGAGATCCAGGCCTACGACGCCGCGTTCTTCCCGGGCCTCGCCGAGGAATGGGGTGCGCAGCGCCCGCTGGTCGGTTTCCTGTTGCCCGACACCGCGACCCGGAACGCGATGTCGGCCGGCTCCGACGACACGACGGCCGCACTGGACTGGATCGCCGACGGCGAGCCGCCGGTCTACGTCGGTTTCGGCAGCATGAAGATCGGCGACGAGCAGATCGCCGGCATCGTGGCGACCCTGCTCGCTCGCGGCCTCCGGGTCGTCGGACACACCGAACACGCTCTGCCACATGATGATCGACTTCTGCACATCAGCAACCCCGTCGACCACGAAGTCCTGCTGCCGCAGTGCCGCGGCGCGGTCCATCATGGCGGTGCCGGCACCACCGCGGCTGCGGCTCGTGCGGGGATCCCGTCGGTCATCGCCTGGTTGAGCGCCGACCAGCCGATGTGGGCGGCCGCCCTGCGCCGAGCGAACGCCGGCGCGGGCAATCGTCTCGCCCGCTTCGGCCCGGACGATCTCGACCCGCTCACCGATCCCGCGATCGCGGCGGGCGCCGCACGGCTGGCCGTCCGCCTGACCCCGCCGGCCGCGGCGGTCGACCGGGCCTGCGACATCCTGCTGACCGCCGCGGGTTAGCCCGCGGCGTCCAGCAAGGCGGTCGCCACCGCGGCGATGCCCTCACCGCGGCCGGTCATGCCCAGCCCGTCGGTGGTCGTCGCCGACACCGAGACCGGGCCGCCGAGGGCGTCGGAGAGCACCTGTTGCGCCTCGGCGCGGCGCGGTCCGATCTTGGGCCGATTGCCCACGACCTGGACGGCCGCATTCACGACACGCAGCCCCTCCGCCTCGACGAGGGTGCGTACATGCGCGAGCATCTGCACACCCGAGACACCCTCCCACTCCGGACGACCGGTCCCGAACACCGAACCCACGTCGCCGAGACCGGCGGCCGAGAGCACTGCGTCGCAGAGCGCGTGAGCGCCGACGTCTCCGTCGGAGTGCCCTTCGCATCCGGGTTCGTCGGGGAAGAGCAGGCCGACCATCCAGCACTGGGCGGACGAGTCGACCCGATGGGCGTCGGTTCCGATGCCGACCCGCATCACCGGCCCACCACATCTCGCACGATGCGCAGGTCCCAGGGTGTGGTGATCTTCATGGCAAGTGGGTCTCCGGGGACGAGGTGGACGTCGATCCCGCATCTCTCGGCGAGACCGGCGTCGTCGGTGGCGAGACCGGAGGCGTCTTCATGAGCACGCCGGAGAGCCTCGCGGGTGAAACCCTGCGGCGTCTGCACGGCGCGCAACTCGTCGCGATCGACGGTCCGGGTCACGCGCTCGAGGCCGCCCGGGACTGCGACGACCTGCTTGAGGGTGTCGACCACGGGAATCGCGGGGACCACGGCCGGATGCCCGGAGCGAACCGCGTCGACCACGTCGGTGAAGACGCGCGCGGGTGTGAGCGGTCGGGCGGCGTCATGCACGAGCAGGATGCCGGCGTCGCCGGCGGCAGAGATCCCGGCGCGCACCGAATCGGACCGATGGGCACCACCGGCGACGACGATGACGTCGGGAAGCAGCGTGCGTGCCCGGTCGACGAGATCGACGGGCACCACGACGACGACCGACGCGCCCAGCGATGCCGGGATGTTGTCGACGCACCGCTCGATGATCGTGCGGCCGCAGAGGTCGACGAACGCCTTGGGGACCGGCTCGCCGAGCCGGGTACCCGACCCGGCGGCCGGGATGATGACACAGACATTTGCGCCGGATCGCTCCGGCGTGGTGGTCACTGAGAGTCCAGAACCAGTGGCGACCGGTGATCAGGAAGCGGCGGCGAGGACCTCGTCCAGCATGCTGGTGGCCTTCTCGTCGTCGGTGTTCTGGGCGAGCGACAGCTCGTCGACCAGAACGCGACGGGCGCGGGTCAGCATCCGCTTCTCGCCGGCCGACAGCCCACGATCCTGCTCGCGACGCCAGAGGTCGCGCACGATCTCGGCGACCTTGATGATGTCGCCCGAGATCAGCTTCTCCTGGTTCGCCTTGAACCGGCGCGCCCAGTTGGTCGGCTCCTCGGTGTGCGGCGCCCGCAGGACCTGGAAGACCTGGTCGAGACCCTCCTGGCCGACCACGTCGCGAACACCCACGTACTCGAGCTTCGTCGAGGGAATCTGAACGGTCATGTCACCGTCGGCAACCTTGAGAACAAGGTATTCGATCTGCTCACCCTTGATGGTCCGGGTCACGATGTCTTCGACCCGAGCAGCACCGTGATGGGGGTAAACGACGGTGTCGCCAACTTTGAAATTCAATGTTCCTTGCCCCTTTCGAGTAGAGCCAGTCTAGCACGGGCGTTCCGAGGCACCCACCCAACGGTGCAGGTCAACGCGGTGAACGCGTTTCATGACAGGCTCTTCCGAGGTCGCGAGGGGTGCGCGGTGAGGGTGGGCTACCCCACTGGAGGCCCCACCGGACGACGTTCGCGGCATGCCGCCGGCGACCCGTCGCCGCCCCGCGCGGCGGCCACTGCGGGACCGCCCGGCGACCCCCGGGAGACGCCGCGGCCGACCGCCCGCGACGCCCCGCGACACGCGACCGCCAGACCAATCGGGTACCCGGCCGGACTTTTCCGCACCACGCCCACTACGCTGCGTAGTGCAGGGTTTCGCGCGCTGCATGTCGGCTTCGTTTGACCTGGGAGGATCGGGTGTCAGTGCTTTCACTTTCCGCGCGGCGGTCGGCGGTTCGGCCATCTCGCATGGTGACCGCGGTTGCTGCGATCGGCATCGCCGTCGCCCTGGGCACCACCGGGTGCGGTGCGGGTCAGATCTCGCAGACCGCCAATCAGCTCCCCGCGGTGAACGGCGCGAACGTCAACGTCGACCAGCTCGAGCTCCGGGACGTGCAGATCCTGTACCCCGAGGACGACGCATCGACCGTCTTCGGCGACGGCGGACCGTTCGAGCTCGCGTTCGTGGTCGCCAACTCCGATCCCCTGGTCTACTACCGCCTCAAGGAGATCCGGCCGGAAGAGGGCCAGGTGACCTTCGTCGAGGGTGCCGAGGCCGACGACCGGGTCATCCCGCCCAACGGCGCACTCCGCGGCGGCACCCCGGTGGGCGCCAACCCCGAGTTCGAGAAGCGCCTCAGCGTGAAGCTGGACAACACGGGCGACACCGTCGCGGCCGGTCTGACCACCGAACTGACCTTCGCCTTCGAGAAGCGCGAGGCCGACGGCCGCTGGGTCGATGCCGGTGAGACCACCGTCGACACCCCGGTCGACGGCGGCGCGAAGCTCGAACGCCAGGACGTGGCGCGCAACGCCGAGCCGACGTTCTACAACCAGGGTCACGGCGACGAGGGCCACGCCGAAGAGGGCACCGGCGAACACGGCGCCGACGGCGAGGGCAACGGCGAGGGCGGCCACTGACCCCGCACGATCCCACGTCACGACGAGGTCCGGCGATCATCGCCGGGCCTCGTTCGTCTTGTCGGGACCGGCACCTAGGCTGACCGGGTGGCCAAGACCAAGTCCTCGTTCCGCTGCACCGGCTGCGGCCATCAGGTACCCAAATGGGTGGGCCGCTGCCCGGACTGCGGCGAGTGGGGCACGGTCGGTGAGGTCACCGACGTGGCGACGTCGTCGCGCTCGACAGCGGCGGTGGCGCCGTCGAGTCCGGCGTTGCGCATCACCGAGGTCGACGCCCAGACATCGGCTGCGATCCCGACCGGCATCGGCGAGCTCGACCGGGTACTCGGACGCGGCGTCGTGCCGGGTTCGGTCATCCTCCTGGCCGGCGAGCCCGGCGTCGGCAAGTCCACGCTGCTGCTCGAGGCCGTCAAACACTGGGCGGCACAGGACCGCACCGCGCTCTACATCACCGGCGAGGAGTCGGCCGGGCAGGTCCGCATGCGCGCCGAGCGCACCGGCGCGGTGCATCCGAACGTCTACCTGGCCGCGGAGACCGATCTCGCGACCATCCTGGGCCACGTCGACTCGGTGGCACCCTCCCTCATGATCGTCGACTCGGTGCAGACCCTCGTCGCGTCCGGGGCCGACGGCGTGACCGGCGGCGTCACCCAGATCCGCGCCGTCACCACCGCCCTGGTCTCGCTCGCCAAGAACCGCGGGGTCGCGGTCATCCTGGTCGGTCACGTCACCAAGGAGGGCGCGGTCGCCGGGCCGCGGTCCCTCGAGCACCTCGTCGATGTCGTACTCGCCTTCGAGGGTGACCGGCACTCGACGCTGCGGATGGTCCGCGGCGTCAAGAACCGATTCGGCGCCGCCGACGAGGTGGGGTGTTTCGAACAGCGCGACGACGGCATCCATCAGGTACCCGACCCGTCGGGAATCTTTCTGCACCAACGGGATTCAGACGTGAGCGGCAGCGCCACGCTGGTGACGATGGACGGCAAGCGCGCCCTCGTCGGGGAGGTCCAGGCGCTGGCGAACGGCACCGAGATGAACATCCCGCGGCGCGCGGTGTCCGGCCTGGACATGAACCGGGTATCGATGGTCCTGGCCGTCCTGCAGGCACGCGGGGGCCTGAAGCAGATCGCGAAGAGCGAGGTCTATCTGTCCACCGTGGGCGGCATGCGCGTGACCGAGCCGGCCGCCGATCTCGCCATCGCTCTCGCCGTCTACTCGACGGTGAAGAACCAACCCATCCCGCAGTCGACGGTCGTCATCGGCGAAGTCGGGCTCGGCGGCGAGGTCCGACGCGTCTCGGCGGTCGCCCGCCGGCTCGCCGAGGCGAAGCGACTCGGCTTCCGGGAGGCCATCATCCCCGCCGCCACGGACGAGGAACTGCCGAAGGGCATCCGGATCCTGCGCGTCGCGAACATCGGGGACGCCGTCGGTCTCCGCACCGCGAACCCGGTGGACGCCCCCTTCTGACCGGCTGCGTCCCTACGGATACATCCGCCGTTTGTACTCCTCGGCCCGGGCGCTCTTGTCGACGTGCTCCGCGAAATGCTTGCGCACGTCGATCGTCACGAAGATCGCATGCGCGCTGGCCACCGGCTTGTCCGGGTCGCCGAGGTGGGCGATCGCCTCGGTGAAGATCTTCCGCCGCTGGCGCCCCAGCAGGTTGCCGTGGAACCGCAGCGTCGAGCCCACCGGGATCGGGCGGATGTAGTCCACCTCCAGATGCACCGTCACCCCCGACGGCCCGATCAGGAGCGGGATGGTCCCCATCACCTCGTCGAAGGCGGTGCTCAGGATGCCGCCGTGGATGACGCCGGGGCCGCCCTCCATCCGCGTCTCGACCTCCATCGACGCGTCGACGGTGAATCCCTCACCGGCGTGGACCACCAGGTGCAGTCCCTGCGGCGAATCCGGCCCGCAGCCGAAGCACGTGGGGTTGTGCATCCGCACGGGTTCACCCGCCTTCGCCGCCTTGGGGTGGCGTTCCACCTCGTCCAGCTCGTCGGGCACCACAAAACTGCTGCTCTTCACACCCCGGTACCCTAGTCACATCGCAACGGCCGATGTCGCGGGGCATCTGGCCCGGTCGCGAAGACCGGTCGCGGAGAAGGGGAGACATGGTCGCCGAAGTCGTGAGATCCGAGCTGACGCGTGAGACGGTGGCGCGCGTCGCGCCCGGCACCGGGCTCCGTGACGGTCTCGAGCGCATCCTCCGCGGCGGCACCGGCGCCCTGATCGTGCTGGGCCACGACTCCGACGTGGAGAAGATCTGCGACGGCGGTTTCCACCTCGACGTCGAATTCGCGCCGACGAGACTGCGTGAGCTGGCCAAGATGGACGGCGCGGTGGTGCTCTCGACCGACGGCAAGCGCATCGTCCGCGCCAACGTCCAGCTGGTCCCCGACCCCTCGATACCCACCGAGGAGTCCGGTACCCGCCACCGGGCGGCCGAGCGGACCGCCATCCAGACCGGACATCCGGTGATCTCGGTGAGCGCGTCGATGTCCATCGTGAGCGTCTACGTCGACGGCGCCCGGCGCGTCGTCGAGAGCCCGGACCCGATCCTGTCCCGCGCGAACGTCGCCCTGGCCACGCTCGAGCGGTACAAGGCCCGGCTCGACGAGGTGATCTCGGCGCTCTCGCGCGCGGAGATCGAAGACTATGTGCTGCTGCGCGACGCCATGTCGACCGCCCAGCGCATGGAGATGGTCCGTCGGGTGTCGGTGGAGATCGAGGAGTACGTCCTCGAACTCGGCGTCAACGGCCGCCAGGTCAGCCTGCAGCTCGAGGAACTGATCAGCGACAACGACACCATGCGCGAACTCCTCGTCCGCGACTACTACGCCAGCCCGGAACCGGCCACCGCCGAAGATGTCCGCCAGGCGCTCGAGGTCGTCGAGAACCTCAGCGACGCAGACCTTCTCGATCTGACTCTGCTGGCCGGCGCCTTCGGGTACCCGACCACCATCGAAGCCCAGGACACCGCGATGAGTCCTCGCGGTTACCGGCTGCTCGCCCGGATCTCACGGCTGCAGTTCGCGCATGTCGACCGGCTCGTGCGCAGCTTCGGCACACTGCAGGCACTGCTCGCGAGTTCGTCGGCCGACCTGCAGGCGGTCGAGGGAATCGGCAGCATCTGGGCCCGCCACATCCGCGAAGGTCTGTCCCGGCTGGCGGAGACCAGCATCGAACGCTACGACTAGTCCCGGTCTCGTGGTCCCGGCCTCGCTCAGGGCTCCTGCGCCGGCGCGACCATGTTGAACGTGATCGGGAACGACTCACGCTCACCGATCTTGCCGATCGCCGAGTACGAACCGGCGGGCACCTGGGTCCGCGGACGCTCACAGCCGGGGCTGCTCGTGGTTCCCGACCAGGTGATGGTGTCCTTGACCTGCTGCGCGGGCTTGAGCACGACGTTGTTCACCGTGTTCAGCGGCGAGCAGTCGCGCGCCGACCACAGCGTGCGGGTGCCGTCGAGGGTCCGCACGATGACGTTCTGGACGGCCTTGCCGACGTCGCGGGTGCACTCGGACAGTCCCGCATTGGTGGTCACGATGGTGAACACCGGGTTCTGTCCGATCGTGTAGGTCGGCTTGTCGGTGTACAGGACCACCGAGATCGCCTGATCCGGACAGAGGGCGGGACCGCCGGCCCCTCCGGGTACCCCTGCGGGGCTTGCCGATTCGGCGGGACTCGACGCACCCGCGGGCGGCCCGGCGGGTGCGCCCGAACCGTCGGCACCCCCGCCCGCCCCACCACCGGCGTCCGGCTCGCCCGACGCGCCACCGGCCTGCGGTTCCGAAGCGGGTGGTGCCGACGTCGTCGACGACGCCGACGAACTCGACGACACGCTCGCGGCAGCAGCGGTGTTCTGGGGATCTCCGCTCCCCGACGTCATCCAGACGATCAGTGCGACGACCAGACCGACCATGACCAGCGCACCACCCACGGCGACGGCGCGGCGTCGCCAGTAGATCTCGGGTGGCAGCGGGCCCTGGGGTTCGATCACGCCCACCACGCTAACGGCCGGGTCTTGACTTCCGGCTGATCACGTGCGGCGTGTCGCACCCGAAAAGCGGCCCGGAGCAGGCAAAGTCTAGAGTTCGCCTTCAGGTTTGCCGGCCCCTGACGAGGCCCCGGGCGCTCGGCGCGTCAGGCGGATTCGGCGGTCACGGCGGTGGGCGAGGGACGCTCACCGATGTCGCCATAGACCCCCTGGACGTTGACCTGTCCCTCGTTGAGCTGGTAGGTCAGGCCCACGATCGCCAGGCGGCCGGTGCTGATCCGGTCGGCGATGATGCGGCTGCGCTGCATGAGCAGCTGGCCGGTCTCCACCACGTGGCGGGCCTCGAACTCGTCGACGCGGGTCAGGCCCTCACTGCGACCGGCGAGGATGCTCGGGGTGACGCGCTCCACGACGTCGCGAATGTATCCGCCGGGGATCTGGAGGTCGTCGAGCGCGTCGAGGGTCGCCTTGACCGCTCCGCAGCTGTCGTGTCCGAGGATGACGATGAGCGGGACCTGCAGCACCTCGACGGCGTACTCGAGCGAGCCCAGGACCGCGGAGTCGATCACGTGGCCGGCCGTGCGGACGACGAACATGTCGCCGAGTCCCTGGTCGAAGATGATCTCGGCGGAGAGCCGCGAGTCGGCGCAACCGAAGAGCACGACGTGGGGGTGTTGACCCCCGGCGAGTCGCGCGCGGTCCTCGATACCCTGGCTGGGATGCTGAGATTCACCCGTCACAAATCGGTCGTTTCCGTCGCGCAGGATGCGCCACGCCTCCCGTGGTGTGTTTGCGGTCATGCCCAATAGTGTGCCACCGGGCCGTCTGCTCGGTTGGTTCGATACCCATGAACGAGATCTCCCGTGGCGCGATCCGTCCTGCACCGGCTGGCAGATCCTCATCAGCGAGATCATGTTGCAGCAGACGCCGGTGTCGAGGGTCGTCGGACCGTGGCAGGAGTGGGTTCGGCGCTGGCCGGTTCCCTCGGCGATGGCCGCCGAACCGGCCGGCGAGGTGCTGCGCGCGTGGGGCAAGCTCGGCTACCCACGCCGCGCGCTTCGCCTCCACGAGTGCGCAAAGGTGCTGGCCGCCGAGCACGACGATCGCGTACCCGACGACGTCGAGACGATGCTGACCCTGCCCGGGATCGGGGATTACACGGCGCGGGCGGTCGCCTGCTTCGCCTACGGCCAGACCGTGCCGGTCGTGGACACCAACGTCCGGCGGGTCATCGTCCGCGCGGTTCACGGCCGCGAGCAGCCGGCGAACCCGTCGCGGCGGGACATCGCCGACGCCGAGGCCCTGCTCCCGCGCTCCGACGACGGCTCCTACGCCGCATCGGCCCCGCGCTTCTCGGCGGCACTGATGGAGCTCGGCGCACTCGTGTGTACCGCTCGGAACCCCAAGTGCGACAACTGCCCTCTCGTCGATTGCACCTGGGTCGGGCTCGGCCGGCCGGCCCATGCCGGGCCACCGCGCCGGGTGCAGAAGTTCGCCGGCACCGACCGTCAGGTACGCGGACTGCTCCTGGACGTCCTTCGCAACTCGAACGATTCGGTCGATCGCGCCGCCCTCGACGTCGTGTGGACCTCGGACACCGCCCAGCGCGACCGCGCCCTGGACTCACTGCTCGTGGACGGACTGGTCGAGATCACCGCGAACGGCCGGTACTGCCTGGCAGGCGAGGCATGACACCGGCCCGGCGACACGCGGTCGACGATTCTGGGACGACTGTGCCGGTCCGGGTCCGCGAACCCGCCTCCGGGAACCCATAATTCGTGCCACGATCATTGACCAGTCGTTTGATCGTTCAGAGATAGTCTCCCGCCGGGGGCGGATCGTTGCTAATGTCCCGGTCCATGAGTCAGCCGCCGTATCCCCCTGTCCCGCCACCGGACCCGCAGCAGCCGGGCGGCTTCCCCGGCCAGCAGCCGCCGCAGTACGGGCAGCAGCCACCGCCGCCGCCCCAGTACGGGCAGCAGCCTCCCCAGCAGCCGCCGTACGGCCAGCAGCCGCCGCAGCAACCCCAGTACGGCCAGGCGCCCCCGCCGCCGCCTCCCGGTGGCCCGCAGTACGGCGACGCCGGGGCCTACCCCGGCGCCCCCGACCCCTACGGCGCACCAGGGGACACGGGCAAGATCGACGTGGGCACCGCGTTCTCGTGGGCCTTCGGCAAGTTCAAGAACAACGTCGGCGCGATGATCCTGCCCGGACTCGCGGTGTTCTTGCTGGGCGCCGCGCTCATCGCGGTTGGATTCTCAGCAGCTGCGCTGTTCGGCACCACCGAGACGACCACCGACGAATACGGATTCACCTATACCGAGACATCGCTGGGCGTTGGCGGATCGATTCTCTTCGGCTTGGTCTATCTCGTATTCATCCTTGGCCTCCTCTACATCCAGGCCAGCATCATCTCCGGTGCGGTTCGCGTCGCGAACGGCGAACCGGTGACGGCGAAGTCGTTCCTCACCCCGATCCGGTTCGGGCCGGTCATCGGCACCGCGATCCTGGTCGGACTCATCACGGGGATCGGTTACGTGCTGTGCATCATCCCCGGCATCATCGCGATGTTCTTCCTGATGTTCTCGGTCGTCGCGACCATCGACAAGAGCCTGTCCCCCGTCAACGCGATGAAGGCATCCTTCGAGCTGACCAAGTCGAAGGTCGGCGACTCGATCCTGACCCTGCTGGTCACCTACGCCATCAACCTCGTCGGTGTGCTCGTCTGCTACGTCGGCCTGATCGTCGCGGCTCCGGTCGCCCAGCTGTTCCTCGTGCACTGCTGGCGTCGGCTCACCGGCGCACCCATCGCGCCCGCCGATCCCGCCTGACCGAATCCCAACCCGACTCGGGGCGCACACGATTCGTCGTGTGCGCCCCGATGTCGTTGTGCGCCAGCGTCAGAGGTCGAGTCCGGAGAGGAATGCCTCCACCGCACCGCGGTACACGTGCGGCGCGTCGTCGTGGACCAGGTGCCCGGCGTCCGGCACGCGGATGAACGTGGCGTGGTCATTCTCCGCGCACATCGTCCGCATCTGCCCGGGTGGGGTGACCCCGTACTCGGCCTCGATCAGCAACGTCGGAACGCGGACCGAACGCCACTGGATCCAGAAGTCGCGCCGGCCCCATTCCTCGGCGATCGCGGCCCACAACGGAATCCGGCCGTGCAGGCGTCCGCTGTCGAATGCCTCGAAGAAATAGCGGCCGGCCACCGGCCCGAACATCGCCGCGGCCTCGGACTCGGACGCGAACCGCTCCGGCCAGGACTCGAACCACGGGGTCCAGTTCGTCGTGGACCGCCCGCGGAAGTCGGGGGCCATGTCCTCCACCACCAGCGCGGCGACCAGTTCCGGGTACTCCGCCGCCGTGCACCAGGCGTGGAGGGCTCCCATCGAATGCCCGATGAGGACCGCCGGCCCGCGGTCGATCCAGGTGAGGACCTCGGCGAGGTCGGCGACGAACCGTTCGGTCGCGAGTTCGCGGTCGTCGCAGGGATCCTCGGCATCGGCCCCGGTGTGGAAGGCGGCGTCGAAGGTGAACACCCGGCCGTACCGGCGCAGCCAGGGGATCTGGCGCCGCCACGTACGGCCGCGCCCCATCAGTCCGTGGAGCAACACGATGGGCGCGGCCGGGCGACCCGACGGACCGTGCGCGTCGTCGGCGAGGTCGGGGCCGCCGTGATCGCGGAGTCCGGTCTCCTGCGGAACCTCACCGTCGAACATGCCAGAACTGTAGTCGCAGAGGCGTAGTGACACCGACGACCGGAGCATGTGTCGGCGTTCGCTCCGACCGCCCGTGCGCAGCGCCTATGGTGGACGCATGTCTGTTGTGAAGATCAATGCCATCTCCGTCCCCGAGGGTGCGGGCCCCGAACTGGAGAAGCGATTCGCCAATCGCGCCCACTCGGTGGACGGGTCCAAGGGTTTCCTCGGATTCCAGCTGCTCCGCCCCGTCAAGGGCGACGATCGCTACTTCGTCGTCACCGAGTGGGAGTCGGAGGAGGATTTCCAGGCCTGGTCGGCGGGGCCGGCCCGCGAGGCGCACTCCGGCGAGCGCGCCAAGCCGGTCGCCTCGGGCGCCGATCTGCTCGAGTTCGAGGTCGTGCTCGACGCGCGCCCCAGAGCCTGAGACGAGCGCATCCTGACCGCCGACCCGGCGGCCGGCGATGTCCTCGTCGCGCCGGTGTTCCCGCTCGGCACCGCGCTGGTGCCGGGCGCGGAACTGCCCCTGCGCATCTTCGAACCGCGCTATCGGCAGATGCTGGACGACCACGCCGACACGGCCACCGACCCGCCGACGATCCGGTTCGGCGTGGTGCTGATCGAACGTGGTTCCGAGGTCGGCGGCGGCGAGACACGATGCGAGGTCGGCACGTTGGCGCACGCCGAGATCACGGGCCGGCTGCCCGACGGTCGTGCGTCGCTGACCGCGATCGGACGCCGACGGTTCCGCGTCGTCGAATGGCTGCCCGACGACCCGTATCCCCGCGCCCGGGTCACGGTGTTGCCCGAACAGACGCCGAGCAACTCCGACCTCGCCCGTCTGCGGACTCTCGACGAACGACTCCGCGAGTTGACCCGGCAGAAGTTCACCGCCGCCGGCGAGGACCCGGAGCCGATCCTCGCGGCGTACGCCCTCATCGATGCCGACCCCCGGGCCGCGGACCTCTCGCCCGTGCACCGGTGGGCGGCGCGGACCGCGGGACAGCCGCATGACCAGCAACGGATTCTCGAAGCCGACGATCCGGCCGAGCAGCTCGAGATCCTCGAGGACGTGATGCAGGGAATGGAGGCCAGAGTGGCCTTCGGCAGTTCCTGACGACCACCCCTGGCATCAGAGTTAGAACGTGTTCTAGTATTGCGTGTGCCGTAGTTCACACCTGTCCGTCGGCGGCTGCCGGCCGCTCGCACCGGGCAGGGCCCCGTCCTCTGAGGAGCACACGCGTAATGACCGAGACCGTGGAGTCCCAACCCGCCACACTCACCGGCGGGGGCGACCAACCCCAGTTGCTCATCGGCGGCCGGTGGGTCGATCCGCATTCGACCGAGACCCTCGAGGTCCACTCCCCCGCCACCGGCGAACGGGTCGGTTCCGTACCGCTCGCCGACGCGACGGACGTCGACACCGCGGTGCGCACCGCACGCGCGGCCTTCGACTCCGGGGTCTGGAGTTCGACGCCGCCCGCGCAGCGCGCCGACATCATCGCCAGGGTCGCGGACCTGATCGACGAGCGCGGAGACGAGATCACCGCGCTGGTCTCCGCCGAGATGGGCGCACCGCCGAGCGCGATCAGCACCCTCCAGCAGCTCCCCGGTACCGGCGTCCTGCGCGCCTACGCGAATGCCGCCCGCGACTACCAGTGGGAGGAATACCGGACCGGACTGTTCGGCACGACCCGGATCACCCGCGAACCGGTCGGCGTGGTCGGCGCCATCTGCGCCTGGAACGTCCCGCTGTTCATCACATGCAACAAGATGGGCGCCGCGCTCGCGGCCGGGTGCTCGGTGGTGCTCAAGCCCGCACCCGAGACCCCGATGACCGGCAACTACGTCGCCCAGCTGTTCATCGAGGCCGGCGTTCCCGCCGAGGCGATCTCGGTGGTCACCGGTGGTACCGAGACGGGACAGGCGCTCGTCGCGCACCCCGACGTCGACAAGATCACCTTCACCGGTTCGACCGCAGCCGGGAAGGCGATCGGCGCGGCCTGCGCGCAGACCCTCAAGCGGTGTTCGCTCGAGCTCGGCGGCAAGTCGGCCGCCATCGTCCTCGACGACGTCGACCTCGCCGCGAACGCCTTCATGCTGACCTTCCTCGGCCTGTTCAACACCGGGCAGGCGTGCGTCGCCCAGACGCGAATCCTGGTGCCGCGCAGCCGGCAGGACGAGATCGTCGCCGCGATGGTCGAGGCCGCCAAGGCGATGAAGGTCGGGTTGCCGTCCGATCCGGAGGCCCAGCTCGGTCCCCTGATCACCGAGAACCAGCGGAACAAGGTCGAGGAGTACGTCGAGCTCGGCAAGAAGGCCGGCGCCACCGCCGTTCTGGAGAGCGAGCGGCCGGCCGGACTCGACTCCGGTTACTTCCTCACCCCGACGATCTTCACCGGCGTCACCAACGACATGGCCATCGCGCAGGAGGAGATCTTCGGGCCCGTGCTGTCGGTCATCGCCTACGACGACGTCGACGAGGCCATCGCCATCGCCAACGACTCGAGCTACGGACTCGCCGGCACGGTGTGGACGAACGACGTCGAGCGCGGCATCGAGATCTCCACCAAGATCCGCACCGGAACCTTCGGGATCAACTGGTACGCCATCGATCCCGAGTCGCCGTTCGGCGGCTACAAGAACTCGGGCATCGGTCGCGAGAACGGTCGCGAAGGCCTCGAGTCCTTCCTCGAGCACAAGTCGACGATGCTGCCGATGGGATACGAGGTGTCCGCCGGCTAACCGCGCGGGACACCACCAGACCTCCCAGCCTCTCACAGGGGGGAGCCGGGGCCGGACGACATGCGCGTCCGGCCCCGGTTCTTGTCTCGTGCCCGCCCACAGGCAGAGAGCCGCTGACTATTGGTCCCCGAGGTGCGAGGAGCAATAGCGACGAGCACCTCATAGAGCAGAAAGGGGCCGGCCCGCCAACTCGAGCACTTCGGCCGAACCGGCATCGACCGGCGGCTGGTGGGTCACGACGACGACGATGCGGTCGGGTCCGAACAGGTCGCGCTCGATCCCCAGGAGACGGCGCAGCAACCGGTCGGAATCCGCCTCGTCCAGGTGTTCGGTCGGTTCGTCGAGCAGGACGACCGGCGCCGGGTGGAGCAGAGCCCGGGCGAGGAGCAGCCGTCGGCGCTGCCCGCCGCTCAGCGCGTCGGCCCCGCCGGCGAGGACGGTGTCGAGCCCGTCGGGAAGTGTTGCGGCCCAGTTCTCGAGGCCGACGGCCACCAACGCGGTGCCGATCTCCTCGTCGGTGATGTCCCCGCGGGCGACGCGCAGATTCTCCCGGACCGTCGTCGAGAAGATGTGCGCCTCTTCGGCGAAATAACATGTCGCCGCGCGCAATTCGACAGTCGATAGGTCGGCATCGTCGACGGCGGTGACCTCCCCGCCCACCGGTGGCAACAACCCGGCGAGGGTGAGCAACAGGGTCGACTTCCCCACGCCGCTCGGGCCGGTGACGACCAGACGCGAACCCGGGTGCAGGTCGAGGTCCACACCCGTTGCCGGGCCGAGTATCTCCCGGCTCCGGTGCCCCCAGCGCAGTCCCGTGGCGGCCAGGCGCACCGGGGAGCGGTGGATCTCGGCGTCGGTCACCTCGGCGACGCCGTCGGCACGCGCCCCGTCGACGAGCGCCATCACCCGGGCGGCACTCTGGCGGCTGCGCTCGATCTGCAGCCCGGCCTCGGTGAGCGGTGCGGTGGACTCGAACGCCGACAGCGGGAGCAGGACGAGCACGCCGAGGATCATCGGTGTCAGTCCCTCCCCCGAGCTCACCCCGGCGAGGGAACCCGTGGTCCGCGAGGCCAACTCGATGGCGATCACACATGCCGCGAGGAGCGATGCCCCGAGCGCCAGCGGCGTCGCCGCTGCGGCGGACGCCTGCCACCGGACGCCGCGGTCGGTGGCGTCGAGGTGCCGGCGGTCGGCCGCGGCGGTCGCGGCCAGTGCACCGTGGCGTCGACGTGCGACGACGAGCTCGGGCGCGTGCCACAGGGCGGTCGTGGCGGCCTCGGTCGCTTCGGCCGCAGCGTGCGCGCCGTCCCGGATCGCCCGGGCACCACCGCGCGCGGCGAGCCAGGGTGCCACGCCGCCGCTGACGACCAGCGCGAGCGCGAGCACGACGGCGGCGGGTACCGACACCAGGGCCATCACCACTACGGCCGCAACCGATGTCGTCACACCGACGCCGATCGGGATCAGGCCACGGATGAGGGCGTTGCCGATCTCGTCGACGTCGTCCCCGGTCCGGTTGAGCAACTCGCCGCGGCGCAGCGTGACCGAGTAGCCCGGTGACCCCGAGGCCAGCGCCGCGTACACCCGCTGACGCGCTGTGGCCATGGCCGCCAGGGCGAGATCGTGGGTCGCCAGCCGTTCGAGGTAGCGGAACACCCCGCGCGAGATACCCAGTGCGCGAACCGCGGTGATCGCGACCGACAGATACAACACCGGCGGCATCTGCCAGGCGCGGGTGATCAGCCAGGCCGAGAGCGCCGCGAGGAACAACGCGGACAGCGCACCGCCGACGCCGAGGGCGAGCGCGGCAAGAGTGGGACGCAACCGCAGACCGAGGAACCCCAGGGCCCGGATCAACGGGTCACCGCGCATGATCCACCTCCGCGGCCCTGCCGGACGTCGTACTTGCGGCCGCCGGGAACTCGACCGTCCGGTCGGCGTACTCACGGGCGACGCCCCGGTGCGCGACCACGACGACCGTGTCCCCGGCACGAGCTCGGTCGCGGAGTGCGGTGAACACGGCGCGTTCGGACGCCTCGTCGAGATGGGCGGTCGGTTCGTCGAGGAGAAGAAGCGGTGCCGGTGAGGCGAGGACGCGGGTCAGTGCGAGGCGCTGCCGCTGTCCGGCGGACAGTCCGACGCCACCGGTTCCCAGCACCGTGTCGAGCCGCTCGGGCAATTCGATGACCAGGTCCGCGAAACCGGTTGCCGCCGCGGCCGACTCGAAGGTGTCGCGGCCCAAAGAACCGAACAGCTCCAGGTTCTCGGCGACCGTGCCCGGCACGACGACCGGCTGCTGGGGCAGCCAGGCGATCTGTTCGTGGAGGGCCGCCGGGTCGGCCTGGGCGACCGGTGTCGACCCGATCAGCACCGATCCCTCGTCCGGGGCGAGCAGACCCATGAGCGCCGCCAGCACCGTCGACTTGCCGGACCCGTTGGGCCCCGTGAACACCGTGAGCGAACCCGGCTCGATCGTCGCGCGAAGGCACTCCGGAGCCCACCCGTCGCGACCGTGGACCCCGACGTCGAGCACCGTGATCGGCTGCCCGGCAACGGTGACGCCCCGGCTCCCCGCGGCGGGGACCGCCGGGACCGACCCGGCGGCCACCGGCGCGATGAGCCCGAAGACCTGCTCTGCTGCGGTGAGACCGTCCGTCGAGTTGTGGAACTGCATCCCGACGCGGCGCAACGGAAGATACGCCTCCGGCGCCAGGATCAGCGCGAACACACCTGCGTACAGGGACATCTCGCCGTACACCAGTCGCAGTCCGATGCTCACTGCCACCAATGCGACGCAGAGCGTCGCGAGCAGCTCCAGCACGGCACCCGACAGGAACGCGACACGCAGCGAACTCATCGTGCTGCGGCGGTGCGCCTCGCCGAGCTCACCGACGCGCTGCGCCGGGGCACCGGCCCGGTTCAGGGCCCGCAACGTCGGCAACCCGGCGACGAGGTCGAGGAGTTGCGCGCTCAGCCGGCTCATCGTCGCCAGCTTGCGCGTGGTGCGATCGCGTGTCATCAGTCCGACCAGAACCATGAACAGCGGGATGAGCGGCAGGGTGACGAGGATGATCAGCGCCGAGGGCCAGTCGGCGACTGCGATGACCACCGTGACGACCGGCGTCAGGATCACCGCGGCGACGAGGGCCGGTAGATAACCCGACAGGTACGGCCCGAGTGCGTCCAGTCCACGCAGGAGGACGGTGCTCGCATGTTCGCGGACCGAGGTCAGCGAGCGTGGCGAGGTGCGGGACGGATCGGTGAGGACGTCGAGGGCCTCGGCACGCAGTTCGGCGATGGCCCGCTCGGCGGCGCGGTGCGCGTACCGGTCGTGCCCATAGGCCATCGCCGCCCGCACCGCCAGGGCCGCGGCGAGCACGACCAGATGAACCGTCTGCGCGGCGAACGACCGCGCTCCGGGCGACACGATCAGTTCGGACACGATGGCGGCCACCATCGCCGCCACCACGATGATCGCGATCACCTCGGCCACCGCGAACGCCGCGGTGACCCCGATGTACCGGCGGGTCGTCGGCGAATACCGCAGCAGCCGCGGATCGAGCGGGGGCCGGGCGACGCGACTCACTTGCTCGGGATTCGCAGCGACGGGACTCCGGCCGGGTCCGGGATGTGCGTGACCGACAGCCGCTTGCGGAACACCCAGTAGGTCCAGGCCTGGTAGCCCATCACCACCGGGGTGATGAGCACGGCCGCCCACGTCATGATCGTGAGTGTGTAGTCGCTCGACGCCGTGTTCTCGATGGTGAGGTTCCACTCCGGATTCAGGGTGGACGGGATCGCATTCGGGAACAGCACGGCGAACAGCGTGGCGACCGTGCCCGCGATCGCGATGCAGGTGAACACGAATGCGTAACCCTCGCGGCGGATCTGGGTGGCGATCACCATTCCCACCGCGGCGACGGCGGCGATGAGCACCGGAATCCAGGTCCAGGAGTTGCCGTACGCGAACTGGGTCCACAGCAGGAACACGGCGGCCACGATCAGTGTCGGCCAGGCCAGCCGGGCGGCATGGCGGGCCGAATCCTCCTGCAGCACACCGGAGGTCTTCAGCGAGATGAACACCGCGCCGTGGGTGAGGAAGGCGAGCAGGGTGGTCGCACCGCCGAGGAGCGCGTACGGGTTGAGGAGGTTGAAGAACCCGCCGGTGTACTGGGCATCGGCGTCGATCGGCAGCCCGCGCACGATGTTCGCGAACGCCACGCCCCACAGGATCGCCGGGATCCACGACCCCAGCCCGATCCCGATGTCGCACCACATGCGCCAGCGCGGATTGTTGATCTTGCCCCGCCACTCGATGGCGCAGACCCGCACGATGAGCCCGACGAGGATGAGGAACAGCGGTAGGTAGAACGCACTGAACATGGTGGCGTACCACCCGCCGAACGCCGCGAACAGCGCGGCTCCCGCGGTGATGAGCCACACCTCGTTTCCGTCCCAGACCGGGCCGATGGTGTTGAGGAGCGCGCGGCGCCGTTTGTCGGGGTCGGCCTCCGGATCGTCGGCGGCGACCTTGTCGTCGCCGCCGGTGTGGCTCGATCCGAGGATCGGCATCAGCATGCCCACACCGAAATCGAAGCCCTCCAGTACGAAATATCCGACGAACAGGAACGCTATGACCAGGAACCAGACTTCTTCGAGACTCATGATCACGCTCCTCTAGTACGCGAACGAGAGCTGCTTGGGCTCATCGGATTCGGATTCGTCGTCGTCGGTGTGGCCTGGTGGTCGCGAATCGTGCGCGGCCGGGCCCTCGATGACGTAGCGCCGCTGCAACATGAACCACACGACGCCGAGTGCGCCGTAGAGCAGTGTGAACCCGATCAGCGTGACCAGTACGGTGCTCGCCGAATGGTTGGAGACACCGTTCTGCACCAGCATGCTGATCCGGAGCGGATCGAGATCGTCCTCCCAGTTGGGTGCGACGACCCACGGCTGGCGCCCCATCTCGGTGAAGATCCAGCCGGAACTGTTGGCCAGGAACGGCGTCGGGATCATCAGCAGGGCGATGACACCGAAGCGTCTGGATTCGACCACCCGCTTGCGTCGGGTGAACCACAGACCGCCCAGGGCCACGACCACCGAACCGAGGGCCCAGGTGATCATCGCCCGGAAACCCCAGTAGGTCACGAAGAGGTTCGGTGCGAAATTCTGGTTGGCCGGGACGTTCGGCTGGCCGGCGAAGGCCTGGGTGTACTGCTCCTGCAGTTCCTCGACGCCCTGCAGCGTCGAGTCGAAGTCGTGGTTCGCGAGGAACGACAACATCTTCGGGATCTCGATGACGTGTTCGATGTTGTCGCAGTTGTTCTGGCGCCCGATCGACAGGACCGAGAAGCCCGGGCCCGTCTCGGTCTCGCACAGCGACTCGGCGGACGCCATCTTCATCGGTTGCTGTTTGAACATGATCTGCGCCTGGAAGTCGCCGGTGATGAACAGTGCGACGCCGGAGACGATGGTCACCCACAGCGCGAATCTCGTGATCGGTCGCCAGAGGTCGCGGGCGTCCTTCTCGAGGTCTTCGGGTGTCGCGTCGATGTGACTCGGCGACGTGCTGTCCGGGATCTCACCGACGTCACCGGTCCCGGCGGCCTCGCGGATCTTCTTCGCGCGCCACGAGTTACGCGCCATCCACCAGATGCCGATCGCCGCCACGAAAGTGCCCGCGGTGAGGAACGCACCGGCGATCACATGCGGGAAGGCCGCGAGGGTCGTGTTGTTGGTGAGCACCGCGACGAAGTCGTTCATCGCGGGCCGGCCGCGCTCGTCGTCCCAGACGACGCCGACGGGGTGCTGCATCCACGAGTTCGCGGCGATGATGAAGTAGGCCGAGGCGTTGACGCCGATGGCGGCCAACCAGATACACGCGAGGTGGACGCGGCGCGGCAACCGGTCCCAGCCGAAGATCCAGAGTCCGATGAACGTGGACTCGAGGAAGAAGGCGACAAGACCTTCCAGAGCCAGCGGCGCGCCGAAGACGTCGGCGACGAACCGGCTGTACTCACTCCAGTTCATGCCGAACTGGAACTCCTGGACGATCCCGGTCGCGACACCGAGCGCGAAGTTGATGAGGAAGAGCTTCCCGAAGAACTTGGTGGCGCGCAGCCACTGCTCGTTGCCGGTGACATGCCAGACCGTCTGCATCACCGCGATCATCGGCGCGAGGCCGATGGTCAGCGGCACCAGGATGAAGTGGTAGACGGTCGTGATCCCGAATTGCCATCTGGAGACGTCCAGAGCGTCCATATCGCCTCGAATCGAGTTGCCGGCCCCCGGGCTGCGGGGGCAGGTCGAAACCTGCCGGGAACCTACTACTACGAGTAGTAGTAAGTCGTAGGCGCGACGTTACGCCTGGTCACCAGGCTTGGACAAGCGCCAAAGGTCCCGCTGACCGGCTTGCGGCGGTGTCTTCGGACTCACCGCCTGCGGCATGTGCTCCAGGAGGGTGAGATCAGGTGCGAGTGACCGGGGTCAATTGTCGTCCACCGAGATGGCCCGATCGACCAGATCGGTGAATCTCGCCGCGTCGGGGGCGACCGGCATCACGTATCGGTTCAGATGGGTGACCCGGGCCGCGAGGGTCACACTGCTGACCAGCCAGACCGAGTCGGCCGCCACCAGGTCCTCGGGTCGCAGGACGTCGGTCTTGGTCGTCCAGCCCTCGCGCGCCGCAACGTCGAACACCGCACTCACGGTCGTCGATTCGAGGATTCCGATCTCGGTGGGCGGCGTCACCAGGGTGTCGGCGTAGGCGGCGACGACCGTGGACCGGGGCCCCTCGAGGACAGCGCCTTCGCTGCTGAGGAAGATCACGTCGTCATAGCCCTCGGCAACCGCGTGCCGCAGTGCCGCCATGTTCGTCGCGTAGCTGAGGGTCTTGGCCCCGAGCAGCTGCCAGGGTGCCGAGGCGGCGAGGTCGATCGAGAAGCCGCGGGCAAGGGTGACCACTCGCACGCCGTCCGCACGGGCCGCCGCCACCCGGTCGGGCACCGCGTCGACGGTGACATAGGCGGTCGGCGCCGAACCGTGTTCGCGCCCCCGGGTGTACACGAGGCGCAGCAGCGCCTCGCCGGCCGATCCGTGCTTCGACGTCCACGCCTGCGTCGCGGTCTCGATCACCCCGCGCCACTCGTCGAGGTCGGGTGTCTCGAGCTCCATCGCAGCGGCGCTGCGAGCCAGACGCTCGAGATGCAGCTGGACGCATCGCGGCCGTCCGGCGCGCACGAGCAGGGTCTCGAAGATGCCGTCGCCGCGTACGGCCGCCAGATCGTCGGCATGGAGGAAGGGAGCGTCGGCATCGTGCTGGGTACCGTCGAGCGAGACAAGGATCGAATCCGCCATGGATAGAAGGCTGCCATGCGTCCCGGCCGTTCGCCGAATCGACCCGTAGAATCGACGCGTGAGCCGTTCACCCATCCTGACCAGGCATTCCGAGGGCGGGGCGGTGCCCGGTCCCGGAGACCTCCAATCCGCTGACACCGCGTGGCACTACGGCGATCCGCTCGGTGAGCAACGAGCCGCCGCCGGCGGTGTGATCATCGTCGACCGGTCCGACCGCGCCGTGATCGAGATCGCCGGCGACGAGCGTCTGACCTGGCTGCACACCATCACCAGCCAGCACATCGCCGCCCTCCCCGACCGGTCGAGCGCCGAGAACCTCTCCCTCGACGCCAACGGCCGTGTCGAGGAGCATTTCGTGCTCACCGACATCGACGGTGTCACCTGGCTCGACACCGAGGGGTCCCGCGGCGAACCGCTGCTCGGCTTCCTCGGCAAGATGGTCTTCTGGGCCAAGGCCGAGCCCGCCGCGCGCCCCGACATGAAAGTCATCACACTCGTCGGACCGGGCGCGCTCGACGGACCGGTCGCCGACCTGCTGGAGATCGGCGCCGACACCGTCGTCTACCAGGCCGGCGGGCTGCCCGAGTCACACCACGAGGACGAGCCGCTCGGCTTCTGGCGGCGCATGCCCTCGCTCGGCGAGAACCGGGACCTTCCGGTCGTCGACCTGGTCGTGCCCGAGTACGTGCTGAATCGATGGTGGGACACCCTGACCGAGGCCGGCGCGCGGATGGCCGGCAGCTGGGCCTTCGAGGCCCTGCGCGTGGCGGCCCGCCGCCCCCGACTGGGCGCCGACACCGACGAGCGCACGATCCCGCACGAGGTCGACTGGATCGGTGGGCCCGACGAACTCGGCGCGGTCCATCTCGACAAGGGTTGCTACCGCGGCCAGGAGACCGTCGCCCGGGTGCACAACGTCGGCAAGTCACCCCGCCGGCTGGTCCTGCTGCACCTCGACGGCAGCAGTGACGAGCGCCCCGCGCCCGGTGACCCGGTGACGGCCGCCGGCCGCACCGTCGGCCGGCTGGGCACCGTCGTCGACCACCACGAGTGGGGTCCGATCGCACTCGCGCTCGTCAAGCGCAACGTCGGCGCCGACGTGGAGCTGACCGTGGGCGCCGAGTCCGCCGTGAGCGCCCGGATCGATCCGGACTCGATCCTCGAGGACGACCGGGTCCAGGCCGGACGCGCCGCCATCGAGCGCCTGCGCAGCGGCTCGACGGCTCCGGGACACACCAGTTGAACGCGGGTGTGGTGCTGGCCGTGTGCACGGCCGGCGATGACGTCATCCTCGAGGGCATCGGCCGCTCCGCCATCGACAAGCGTCCGCGCCGCGGACGCCTCGCCGTCGACGAGCTCGGCCTCGTCGACGACCACGTGGGCAACAAGCGGCACCACGGCGGTGTCGATCAGGCCGTCTACGCCTACGCCGACGACGAGGCGCGCCGGTGGGCCGAAGAACTCGGACGTGAGCTTCCTTACGGATGGTTCGGCGAGAACCTGCGCATCGACGGGATGGCGGTGACCGACGCGCTGGTCGGCGAACGGTGGGAAGTGGGCACCGACGGGCTGGTCCTCGAGGTGACCATCCCCCGCGTCCCCTGCAAGACCTTCGCGGTATGGGCGGGCGAGCCGCGGTGGATGAAACGTTTTCTGGACCAGGCCGATTTCGGTACCTACCTGCGAGTTGTCCAGAACGGCAGCGTGGCGCAGGGCGATCGGATCACCGTCGTCCACCGCCCCGACCACGGGGTGCGCTCACGCGACCTGCTCGCCGGCGGGGACGTCGAGGCGATCCGGTCCCTGCTCGCGCGAGACGATCTGCCGGCCAAAGTTCGTCGCGAGGCGACCAAGATGGTGAACAAGTCGGAAAGACGCGTCGGCGCGGCAACCCAGGGTGGACAACACAAATCCTAGAGGCGCGCTAGACTGGTCCGCACGACAGAATTACTTCAAGAGAACGGGGCCGCCAATCGTTTGGCCGCCCCGTCATTGTGCGAGGGGGTCCCATATGGGCCGCGGCCGGGCAAAGGCAAAGCAGACGAAGGTTGCACGTCAGCTGAAGTACTCCACTCCGAACACCGATTTGGAAAGCTTGCAGCGCGAGCTTTCCGGGCAGGGCGATCCGGTTGTAGATCGACCGGATCCGGTGGACGACTGGGTGGACGAAGAGGAGTGGCGACGCGCTTGACGCGCACACTCCTCAGGCGTTGATCTCTCGACGCCTGGGATCACCCCACACACTCTCCGCATGAGCGGACCCGCGGCGACGCGGGCCCATAATTTTGTACGCACCACCCGTTTCTCGATGGGTGGTGCGTGCTCATGCGCCGGTTCCGGGGTGATCACGTCGTCATCAGACGCCGACGCCCGCCGAGGGAATCCCCTCCGGCGGGCGTTCGGTGTTCTGTGTACGACAGCTCCCCCGCGTCATTGTCGTTGCGAGAGTGCAGGTTCGGGATCGCGTCAGAAGCGCGGGTGCTCCCCGAGCAGGCTGACCCGCGAGTCGGTGTCGGACTTGTCGTTCGCGCGCTTGACCGTACCCAGGACCCAGTTGTCGACATGCCGCGCGGTCAGCACGGCCTGCGCCCGATCGGTGTCCTCCGGCGCCACGACCGCGACCATGCCCACGCCCATGTTGAAGGTGCGTTCCATCTCGAGCTGCTCGACCCGGCCGCGCTGCCCGATCAGGGCGAAGATCGGCGCGGGCGTCCAGGTGTTCCGCTCGAGCTCGGCGACGAGCCCGTGTGGGATCACGCGCGCCAGGTTCTCGGCGAGCCCGCCGCCGGTGATGTGCGCGAATGTGCGGACATCGGCTTCGGCGATCAGCGCCAGGCAGTCCCGGGCGTAGATCCGGGTCGGCTCGAGCAACTCCTCACCCAGGGTGCGCCCGAACTCCTCGACGTGGCCGAACAGGTCCATGTGACCCCACTCGAGCAGCACCTTGCGCGCGAGCGAGTAGCCGTTGGAGTGCAATCCCGACGACCCCATGCCGATGACGACATCGCCGGCACGCACGCGGTCGGGGGTGAGGACGTTGTCGGCCTCGACGACGCCCACCGCGGTCGCCGACATGTCGTAGTGGTTGTCCTGCATCAGGCCGGGATGCTCGGCGGTCTCGCCGCCCAGCAGCGCGCAGCCGGCCTCGACACACCCGTCGGCGATACCGGCGACGATCTGGGCCACCGTCTCGGGGATCACCTTGCCCACGGCGATGTAGTCCTGCAGGAACAGCGGCTCGGCGCCACAGACGACCAGGTCGTCGACGCACATGGCGACGAGATCACGACCGACGGTGTCGTGCTTGTCGATGGCCTGGGCCACGGCCAGTTTGGTGCCGACGCCGTCACTGGCGGCCGCGAGGACCGGCTCCCGGTAGTTGCCCTTGAGCGCGAACAAACCGGAGAAACCGCCGATCCCGCCGAGAACCTCCGGACGCGACGCACGCTTGGCATGGGGCGCAATGAGTTCCACAGCCCGCTCACCGGCGTCGATGTCGACCCCGGCCGCCGCATACGAGGCCGGTGTCGCGCTCCCGGCCGTCTCGTCGGCAGCAGCATCCCGCTCCGTCATCACCGCAGCACTCCCGTTCCAAAAAGATCTCGGTCGAACGTTGTTTCCGGCGTGTTCGCCGACGGGTCATACGGTACCGGAGGGCCGACGGCGCGGAATCAGGGCCGCATGACCGCGCTGACGTTGTCGTTCGGCTTGGTCAGGGGGTCCACCGTCCGGTCGCCGGCGGCGCTGGCCAGCATCTGTTCGAGGACGGCCTTGCCCATCGAGGTCTCCTTGGGCAGCTCGATCGGGTATTTGCCGTCGAAGCATGCCGCGCAGAGGGCCGAGGCGTCCTGCCCGGTCGAGTTGATCATCTCGTCGATGCTGATGTAGCCGAGCGAGTCGGCGCCGATGGCCTGGCGGACACCCTCGACCATGCCGGCCTCGGACTCCATGCCGTTGGCGATGAGCTCGGCGGGCGAGGCGAAGTCGATGCCATAGAAGCACGGCCACCGGACCGGGCTCGACGCGATGCGGACGTGCACCTCGGCGGCGCCGGCCTCACGCAGCATCCGGATGAGCGCGCGCTGGGTGTTGCCCCGCACGATCGAGTCGTCGACGACGACGAGTCGCTTCCCGCGGATGACCTCGCGCAGCGGGTTGAGCTTGAGACGGATACCGAGCTGCCGGATCGTCTGCGACGGCTGGATGAAGGTCCGGCCGACGTAGGCGTTCTTCATCAGGCCCTGGCCGTAGGGGATGCCCGATTCCTGGGCGAAACCGACGGCCGCCGGAACACCGGACTCCGGCACCGGGATCACCAGGTCACCCTCGGCGGGGTGCTCCTTGGCCAGACGCCGACCGATCTCCACGCGGGTCGAGTGGACCGACCGGCCGTGGATCACCGAGTCCGGGCGGGCGAGATAGACGTATTCGAAGACACAACCGCTGGGCGTGGGCTCGGCGAAGCGGGAGCTGCGCACGCCGTCGGCGTCGATGGCCAGCAGCTCACCCGGCTCGATGTCGCGGACGAACGACGCACCGACGATGTCGAGGGCCGCGGTCTCCGAGGCGACCACCCAGCCGCGGTCGAGGCGGCCGAGCGACAGCGGGCGTACCCCGTGCGGGTCGCGGGCGGCGTAGAGCGTGTGCTCGTCCATGAAGGTCAGGCAGAAGGCGCCCTTGAGCGTCGGCAGCAGCTCCATGGCGGCCTGCTCGATGGAGCTGTCGGCGGCGCCGTGCGCGAGCAGCGCACCCACGACATCGGAGTCCGACGTGGCCGCCGAGCTCTTGATCCCCTGCTCCCGCGCACGAGCGGCGAGGTCCGCGGTGTTGACCAGGTTGCCGTTGTGACCCAGCGCCACGCCCGTGCCGGCATCGGTGGTGCGGAAGATCGGCTGGGAATTCTCCCAGGTGGTCGACCCGGTGGTGGAGTACCGGCAGTGGCCGATCGCCACATGGCCGCTCATCGCACCGAGCGTCTGCTCGTCGAAGACCTGGCTGACCAGCCCCAGGTCCTTGAAGACGACCACCTGACTGCCGTCGCCGACGGCGATACCGGCGGCCTCCTGGCCGCGGTGCTGCAGGGCATAGAGGCCGTAGTAGCTCAGTTTGGCTACGTCCTCGCCGGGCGCCCAGACACCGAACACACCGCATTCCTCACGCGGTTCGTTCTCGGGTTCGTCCAGCGGGGCCGGGTTGGCCGCACCCGCGCCACGTGCGGAGCATCCGCCCGCCGGCGTCGTGGGAGCGAGCAGGTTCACGTTGGCGATCGAATGATCAGGCATCGACTAGCTCCCTGGGGCTGCGAATCGGTCCGTCGAGTGGGCTGGGAGACATCTGGGAGTTTACGGGTCGGTCGGCTCCCGATGCGAATCTTGCAGCGGTGCGGTCCGGCGGGTCATTCCATGACGCTCCGATCGAGTGACGGATCACACTCCGTCTCACCGGCCTCACCGATCGCCCGACGTACCGATCGGGACGAGCGGGAGCAGGTCGGCGATCAGTCCGGCACGGTGTCCGGAGGCGTCGATGTCGCCCGCGGCGAGGGCATCGTCGTAGGAGACGACACCGGCGACGAGCAGCAGCCAGGTCCGGGGCGACATCTCGACGACGTTCGGCGGCGTCCCGCGGGTGTGCCGGGGACCCTCGATGCACTGCACCGCGACGAACGGGGGTACCCGGACCTCGACCGAGTTCCCCGGCGCGAGGTGTTCGAGCGTCCGGGCCGACTGTCGGACGGCGTCGGCGAGCGCGGCACGTCCCGGCGACGGCGCGGTCGGTTCGACGAGCCAGTCCGAGACGGCCAGCACAGCGGCTCGGACCTCTGCTGGGTCCACTCTCCTACGTGGTGGCACCCGGCCATTCTCCCAAGCGGGTTCGGGGCGGCTCGGATCGGGCAGTATTGACCGCATGGGAGCCGAGGTGTCCAAGCAGCAGTTCACCGGTGAGGACCGGGTTCGTTTCCGGCGCCAGGTGGGGCGCGGGACGGAAGCGATCGCCCGGATGCTCGCCGACGGGTTGTTCACCGACCAGGGGCGGCCCCCGAAGCCGCTGCTCGGCATGGAGGTGGAGCTCAACCTCGTCGACGAGGACATGCGGCCGGCGATGGCCAACGCCGCGGTCCTCGAGGCGATCGCCGATCCCGACTACCAGACCGAACTCGGGCAGTTCAACATCGAGATCAACGTCTCGCCGCGACCGTTCACCACCGACGACACCATCTCGCTCGAGCAGGCGCTGCGCACGTCACTCAACCGGGCCGAACAACGGGCGGCGCAGACGTCGAGCCACCTGGTGATGATCGGCATGCTCCCGACGCTGCGGTCGGAACACTTTGCGCATCACTGGATCTCGGCGAATCCACGGTACGACCTGCTCAACGAGCAGATCTTCGCCGCGCGGGGTGAGGACCTCGAGATCGACATCACCGGTGTGCCTCTGACCGACGCCCACAACACCGAACACCTGCGCACCTCGACCGACTCGATCCTGCCCGAGGCCGCCTGCACGTCGTTGCAGCTGCACCTCCGGGTGGCGCCGGAAGACTTTGCCGCGCACTGGAATGCGGCACAGGCAATCGCCGGCGTGCAGGTCGCACTGGCCGGCAACTCACCGTTCCTCGCCGAGACCGCGTTGTGGCACGAGAGTCGCATCCCGGTCTTCGAGCAGGCCACCGACACGCGGCCGCTGGAGCTGAAGAATCAAGGTGTGCGCCCGCGGGTGTGGTTCGGGGAGCGTTGGATCAACACGATCTTCGACCTCTTCGAGGAGAACACCCGCTACTTCCCCGCCCTCCTCCCGGTCTCCACCGACACCGACCCGCTGGCCGAACTCGACGACGGACGCATCCCGACCCTCGACGAACTGCGCCTGCACAACGGGACCGTCTACCGCTGGAATCGTCCGGTCTACGACATCCACGAGGGCCAGGCCCATCTGCGCGTCGAGAACCGCGTGCTGCCCGCGGGCCCGACGGTCGTCGACACGATGGCCAATGCCGCCTTCTACTACGGCGTCGTCCGCGGCCTCGTCGAATCCGACCGGCCACTGTGGTCGCGGATGTCGTTCAACGCCGCCGCCGAGAACCTGCAGTCCGGCGCGCGCTCCGGGATGGAGTCCCAGCTGTACTGGCCCGATGTCGGCTGGGTTCGTCCCGACGAGCTCGTCCTCCGCCGGCTCCTCGTGCTCGCCGAGGACGGACTTCGCCGGTTCGGGGTCTCCGACAAGGCCCGTAAGCGGTACCTGTCGGTGATCGAGGGCCGCTGCATCTCTCGTCAGACCGGGTCGGTCTGGCAACGCCAGGCGGTCGCGGCCCGCGAGCGCGCGGGCGAGAGCCGGACACAGGCGTTGCAGGGCATGCTGCGCGACTACGTGACCCAGATGCACGAGGGTGAGCCGGTCCACACCTGGCAGGTGTGACACCCGACGGTGGACCCTGGACGACACACCTGCTTTAATGGAAACAATTTCCATTAAGGAGGCTACGTTGAAGGTTCGTGCATCCATCCGTTCGTTGAAGAACCAACCCGGCTCGCAGGTGGTCAAGCGCAAGGGGCGCATCTACGTGATCAACAAGGGCAACCCCAGATTCAAGGCGCGCCAGGGCTGATCGCCGGCGCGGCGGGTGCCAGACGCATCGCCCGCGCCGAGCAGTACCCCTCGACCGAGCCGATGACGACGCCATCCCGCCGAACCATATCATTCACCGCCGACAGAATATCGACCTCGGCGATTCGTCGATATACGGTGTCACACAGACCTTTTCGTGGTTGCGAACCACCGAGACGGGTGTATACTCGAACATACATTCGCAGCTACGTTTCGGGGGGTGACCGTCATGGCCGACACCACACATGTCGACGACGAGTCGACGGCGCCGCGACCACGTGCCGTCGAGCTGGTCGCCGAGTTGCACGCGATCCTCGACGAACTGCAGACCGTCGATCTGTCGCCGTGTACCGACGACGAGCTGATCGATGTCGCGTCTGCGACCGAACGCGCGATCGCTCGAACCACTTTCGCCGGTGACCGGCAGGTCGCCGAGGTCGAGGCTCGTGATCTGCCTGGTAAGACCGGTTACCGCACGCTCACCCAGTTCATGAACCACCGCCTCCGCATCACCAACCCGGTGCGACGACGCAAACACCTCAACGCCACCGCCACACTCACCTGCCTCAACGGCGACCGCCTCGAACCCGAACACCCCACCCTGGCCGAAGCATTCGCCCAAGGAACGGTGGGCACGGCCCACGTCCAGGCCACACTCGATGTCCTCGACCGCATCCCGAACGCAGTCGACCACGACGTGAAGGTCGCCGCCGAACGTCAGATGGCCGAGATCGCCGAAGCCCACACCCCTGCCGACATCACCCAACTCGGTGCGCGGCTCCTCGCCCACCTCGACCCCGACGGCACCCTGGCCGACGACTCGGAACGCACACGACGCCGCAACCTCTGGGTCAACCGGCAACGCGCCGACGGCACCGCCAAACTCACCGGCACCCTCACCCCCGAACTCGCTGCCCGCGTCACGATGCTGCTGGCCGTCTGGGCGAAACCCGGCATGAACAACCCCAACGATCCTTACTCGCCCACAGGATCTTTCGAAGATGCCGACCCCGAGGCCCTCGCCGCCGCAGCCGAACGTGACGATCGCACCCCCGCCCAGATCAACCACGACGCACTCAATGCTTTACTGAAAGCCGTCCTCGACGACGGGTTGCTCGGGAAATCCCATCGCGGCCTACCCGTGCAACTGATCATCAAAGCCGACCTCACCGACCTCATCCGTGAAGCCGGCTTGGCCACCACCGCCACCGGCACCCTGCTCCCCATCCCCGACCTGATCGCGATGGCCGGTGACGTTCAGCCGTGGTTGGCGATCTTCAAAGACGCCACCGCCGTTCCCCTGCACTTCGGACGCGGCAAACGTCTGGCCACCCGCGAACAACGCCTCGTCTCCTTCGCCCGTCCTGACGGTGAGGTGTGCTCGGCACCTGGCTGCGATCAGCCCGCCACCCACGTCGAACTCCACCACGCCCAGAAGGACTGGGCCAAAGGTGGTCTCACCGACATCGACGACCTCGCCCCCGCCTGCCCACGACACAACCGCATGGTCGGCCCGAAACCGGGCCAGTACACCACCCGCATCGCACGGTCCGGCACCGACGAGGGCCGCTGCGTCTGGCGATTGAACGCCGAACCCGGTGCGCCACCCAACCCCGAGCGCCTCAACCGCCGACCCGACCTACCCCGGCGATTCGCACACCATCTGAACATCGTGCGCGACGAGATCCACGGACCGACCGCCCGGCCCGGCGATCAGGCACGCAGCTCATGGCTGACGATCAGCCACGTCATCGACGTCCGACCACCACGACCCGGCCCTCCCACACCCCGCCCCTCACCGGTCGAAGCACACCTCATGGAGTTACTCGCCACTCGATGACCCGCGCCCCTGGGATCTCATCGGCCACCATCGTCGAGCGGCTACTCCTGCACGAACAACCCGCGACCCGTCACGAGTGGGAGATCCAGTGCGGTGACCAGGCCCGGCTTCGCATCAACCACCGCCGCAACGGAATTGACGAGGCGCATCGCGGTGACGATCATGCCGGACACGTTGTGGTCGCCGTTCTCGCCGTGATGCCCGAACTCGACGGTCATCTCGGGCTCGCCGGAGATCGCGATCCGGTAGCAACCGTCACCCTCGTGCGGGGACGGCCACTCCGGGCACTGATCGGGGTGGGTGCGTGTGTAGTGTTCCAGCACAACTCGATCCACGCCGCCGACCTGCCCGGCCACCTCGAAGCGGACCGCGGCCATCGTGCCCTTCGGGATCTCCACGGAGACGGTCGAGTAGTCGCGATCGGCCTCGACGCGCTCGACGCGTTCCACCAGCGGCTCGTCGAGCACGAGGTCGAGACCGGCGGCGATCTGTCGCACCACACTCCCCCACCCCATCGACAGGATGCCCGGCGCGAACAACAGCGGCGTCGCGTCGAGCGGCTGCCCGAAGCCGAACAGATCACGCATGACAACCGGCTGGTAGTAGGTCGAGTAGTCGGCGATCTCCTGACAGCGCACCTCGTCGATCCGCTGCGACAGGCTCGTCATCGCCAGCGGCAGCACGTCATTCGCGAAGCCGGGGTCGATGCCGTTGACGTGCAGGCTCGCACCGCCCGTCTCGCCCGCGGCCTCGATCCGGTCCAGGAGCGAATCCGGCAGGATGCCCTGCGGGAACTGCAGGACGACCGGCCCGCTCGAGACCACGTTGATCCCGTTCTCCACGAAGAAGATCAGGTCCTCGATGGCCTCCATGACGCGGTCGTCGGTCATGGCGGTGTGCACGATGCAGTCAGGCTTCAGGGCGATCAGGGCGTCGCGGTCGCCGGTCGCCACCACACCCAGCTCGCGGCCGAGGCCGGCCAGCTCACCGGCGTCCTTGCCGGCCTTGGCGGGGTCGGACACCCAGACCCCCACGAGTTCGAGGTCCCCCCGGGCGTCGATCCCGGCGATGGCATGTCGTCCGACGGTTCCGGTCGACCACTCGACCACGCGCAATGTCATGCGAACCAAACTAGAACACGTTCCACTTCGGCGTGCCGATTCGGCGAGATGCATCGCTAAGGTCGGAGCTGTGACTGCCTTGTCGCCCCCGGACCCCGCGGCCGCCCCGATCCACATCGACCATGATGGCCATCGGACGATGCTCAAGTGGCACCGTGGCCGCCGGCGCGCCGACGATCCGGCGTTCACCGCGACCCGGATCGTCGAGGGCATGCGACTCGGCGCGAGCATCGAGGTCGACCTGGTGATCCACGCCGACCGGGGTTTCGCCGTCCTGCACGACCGGACTGTCGACCACGCCACCACCGGTACCGGTGCGGTGTCGGCGCTCCCGGCGTCGTATCTGCGGGACCTGCACCTGCGGGACAACGACGGCCACCCCATCGGTGACCGCGTGCTCCTGCTCGAGGACCTGACGAAACTCTTCGACGGCGTCGACATCGCGCCCACCGCATCGCTCCAGCTCGACTTCAAGGAGGACGACGCCGCTCTCGATCCCCCGGCCGTGGCGGTGTTCGCCCGTAGCGTGGCGTCTCACGCACGGCACTACATCCTGTCGTGCGGCGACGCCGCGGCGGTCGACACGTTGGCCTCGGCCGCGCCGGGCATCCGGATCGGTTACGACCCTTGCCATCACGGTGCCGCCGAGGCCGCGATCCGATCCGGGGACTTCGACGGCTTCGTCGACCGCGCGGTGGCGGCGTCACCGGATGCCGAGATGGTCTACCTGGAGAACCGGTTGATCCTGGCTGCCGATCGACGCGGCCACGATCTGGTCGGCGCATTTCACGAGCGCGGCCGTCTCGTCGACGGGTACACGGTGACCCGGGTGGGGCCACGCGTCGCCCCGGACATCAGGAGGTTGCTGGAGCTACGGGTCGATCAGATCACGACCGACGACCCGGAGGCCCTGGCGGCTCTCGACGTCGACGGGACTGGGCGCGAGCCGGGATCACGGTTGGTCCGCTGGCTCCGCGGTGCTGCCGGACGCTCAGACGTGGAGTGACCAGAACGGTTCGATCGGGATGTTCCGGATCGCGAACCAGGCCAGGACGACCACCAGCACGACGACCCCGGAGTAGCGGAGATGCTGCCAGCTGCGAACCCGGCGGCCGGTCCACAACCGCAGGCAGTAGGCGCCGAAGGCGACGAGCAGCAACCCCATCGCGAGCACCCCGACGGCGTTGTAGTGCAGGGCTGCCGGGACGTCACCGTGGAGCAGCGAATAGATCGCCCGGAGCGATCCGCACCCGGGACACGTCACGCCGAAGATCAGCTTGGTCGGACACACCGGAAGGGCGCCACCCGGTGTCGTCGGATCGCCGAACCATACGGCCGCACAGACCATCCCGGTGCCGGCGACCACGGTCGCCGGCCCGAGGAACCGATGCTTCGAGAGGACCGAGATCCGTCCGAGGACGGCCCGCTCGAAGCGATCAGTACGTGGACGTGGACGCGGAGGCGCCGAGGAGGATGACGAAGAAGATGACATAGACGATGATGATCAGCACCCAGATGACGACCGATGAGATCGCGCTCCAGATCGCCCACTTCTTGGCCTCGTCGGCGGCCTTCTGCGCACCGGCGTAATCGCCGGCCGCCCACAGCTTGCTGACCGAGGTCGACTTCACGATCGACACGATCCCGAGTGGGAGGCAGCACAACACCGTCGCCAGGATCGCCCACACGAGGTTGTTGTCCGGCTCCGGGCCCGCCGGGTTACCGCCCGGGAACCCGCCGTACGGCTGCTGTCCGTAACCACCCGCGCCGTAGTTCGGCGGCTGGTTCGGATCATAGGGGTAGCTCATCTGCGCCCTTTCGACTCGGTCAGAGAACTCAAGGAGCGTAACCGACCGCCGACGAGCGCGGCACGTCTGCAATCGATATTGATTCCATTGACGTACAACGGAATCCTCGCAGATGGAAACGTTGCGGGATGCAACTAGGGTGCGGTCTGGACGGCGTCGCCGAACAGCCTCGGGAGGGTGCCCTCGTGTACCTCGCGGAGTTCGGTCAGCGGCACCGAGAAGTAGTCCTGGACCTCGACGGCGTCGCTGCCCTGATCGACCACGCCGATACGCGTCCACGGCATCGCGCGGGCGTCGAGCATCGCGGTGAACCGCGACTCCTCGGTCCGCGGGACCGCGACGAGCACCCGCCCGGCCGATTCCGAGAACAACCAGACGAAGGGGTCGGCATCTTCGGGTAGCAGGATCCGGCAACCGGTCTCACCGGCCAGCGCCGCCTCGACGACGGTCTGGATCAGGCCACCCTCGCTGAGATCGTGTGCCGCGGAGATCAATCCGTCACGGGACGATGCGGTCAGGATCTCGGCGAGCAGTCGTTCGCGCTCGAGGTCGACCCGCGGCGGAACGCCACCGAGATGATCGTGGCTGACCTGCGCCCAGATCGAACCGTCGAACTCGTCCCGGGTCTCCCCCAGGAGGATGAGCGTTTCGCCGGGTTCGGTGCCGATGCCGGTCGGGATGCGACGGTGCACGTCGTCGATGACCCCGAGCACACCGATCACCGGCGTCGGGAGGATGGCCGTCGCCCCGGTCTGGTTGTAGAAGCTCACGTTGCCGCCGGTGACCGGGATGCCGAGCTGCGCGCAGCCGTCGGCGAGTCCGCGGACCGCCTGCTGGAACTGCCACATCACCGCGGGGTCCTCGGGCGACCCGAAGTTGAGGCAGTTGGTGACGGCCTTGGGCGTCGCACCCGAGACGGCGACGTTGCGGTAGGCCTCGGCGAGCGCGAGCTGCGCACCGCGGTACGGGTCGAGGAAGGTGTAGCGACCCGACGCGTCGGTGGCCAGCGCGATGCCGCGCCCGGACTCCTCGTCGATGCGGATCATCCCCGAGTCGGCGTGCTCGGCGAGGACGGTGTTGCCCCGCACGTAGCGGTCGTACTGGTCGGTGATGAACTTGCGGCTGCACAGCGCGGGCGAGGCGAGCATGGCCAGCAGTGTCTCGCGCAGCTGGTCGGGCGTGCTCGGCCGCTGCAGCGGTTCGGTGGTCGACGCGATGACGGTGTCCTGCCAGTCGGGTCGGGCGACCGGGCGCTCGTAGACCGGACCGTCGTGGGCGACGGTGCGCGGCGGCACGTCGACGACGGTCTCACCGTGCCAGGTGATGACCAGCTGATCGCCGTCGGTGACCTCACCGATGACGGTGGCGAGGACGTCCCACTTGCGGCAGACCTCGAGGAACTTCTCGACGTTCTCCGGCGTCACCACCGCGCACATGCGCTCCTGCGACTCGCTGGAGAGCACCTCCGCCGGGGTCATGCCCTCGGCGCGCATCGGCACCTTCTCCAGGTCGATGTGCATGCCTCCGTCGCCGGCGGCCGCGAGTTCGCTTGTCGCACAGGACAATCCGGCACCACCGAGATCCTGGATGCCCACGACGAGTCCGGCGTGATAGAGCTCGAGGCAGCACTCGATGAGCACCTTCTCGGTGAAGGGGTCGCCCACCTGCACACTCGGCAACTTCTTGCGGTTCGGTCCCGAGCCCGGGGAATCGTCGAAGGTCTCCGACGCCAGCACCGACACGCCGCCGATACCGTCGAGACCGGTCCGCGCACCGAACAGGATGATCTTGTTGCCCGCGCCCGAGGCGAAGGCCAGGTGCAGGTCCTCGGTGCGCAGCACGCCCGCGCACAGTGCGTTGACGAGCGGGTTGCCGGCGTAGCTGGCGTCGAAGACGGTCTCACCGCCGACGTTCGGCAGGCCGAGCGAGTTGCCGTAGCCGCCCACGCCGCGCACCACACCGTCGACGACGCGTCGGGTGTCCGGGGCGTCGGCCGGACCGAAGCGCAGCTGATCCATGACCGCGATGGGACGCGCGCCCATCGCCATGATGTCGCGCACGATGCCGCCGACGCCGGTCGCGGCGCCCTGGTACGGCTCGACATAACTCGGGTGGTTGTGCGATTCGACCTTGAAGGTCACCGCCCAGCCGTCACCGATGTCGACGACGCCGGCGTTCTCGCCGATACCGGCGAGCATGCTCGCGCGCATCTCGTCGGTGGTGGTCTCGCCGAAGTAGCGCAGGTGCACCTTCGACGACTTGTAGCTGCAGTGCTCGGACCACATCACCGAGTACATGGCGAGTTCCGCGTCGGTGGGCCGGCGACCCAGTATCTCGCGGATGCGCGCGTACTCGTCGTCCTTGAGACCGAGTTCGCGGAACGGTTGCGGATGGTCCGGGGTCTGGGCAGCGGCTGAGACGGTATCCACCTGGGCACTCACCCTGACAAGTCTAGGCGGGCGCGGCCGGTTCCGGCCGCCGGGGCGGTCCGGGTGCGGACCTGGGAGATCTGGGCCCGGTGTCGGGGTGGTCTAGCGATACTCTGTCCCCGGCGAGCGCGCGGATGCACCCGGGGAGATCGGTTCAGGGGCGTCGGTACGCCGACGGGACGACACAGGGGGTAGCGATGGCCGATGTCCGCAAGGCGAGGGCGCTCTTCGAACTCGGTGTCCTGTCGCTGAACATCCCCGTCGAAGGCCAGGAACCCGTCGACAATCCCGCGCAGGCCGCCAAAGCCTTCACCCGCGCGACCGAGTGGGACCCGTCTCTGGGTGACGCCTGGATCGGCCGGCTCGCCTGCGGTGAAAACAGCAACGAGGTCCTCTTGGGGCTCTACCGCGCACGTGGATCGATCGGTGCGGAGCAGCGCCGGCTCGGACTCCCGCCCGGCACGATCGCGGGGCGCTGGTACACGGGCATGATGATCGACTTCCCGGCGTCGAGCGCTGTGGAGGCGACGGCCGCCTACGCGGCCAGCCTGGTCCGCGGTGCGGACTTCGCCGGTGCCGAAGAGGTGCTCGACGAGGTTCCCCCGGCCCACCGCGTGCCGATCGTGGACTTCGTGCGTGCCTTCCTCCACTTCGCCACCCAGCGGTGGCCCGACGTCCTGACCTCGCTGACCAGGTCGGATCGGTGGAACGACCCATATATGCAGGCCGTCGCCGATTTCATGGCCGGGACGTCGTGTGTGCACCTCGGCATGCTCGGCGAGGGCATGCGCCGACTGCAGAACGCGGTCGACGGCCCGATAGCGGCCTGTTCGACGCAGGCGATGTTCGTCTACGGCCTCGCCCTGCGCGAGCAGGGCCACGAGGAGAAGGCCAAGTCGATGTTCGAGCAGGCCTATGCCCGCGACCCGTCGCTGGCAGCCGCGGCCGAGGCCATCCGCTCGCCCTCCCTGCGCGTGACCGCGACGACTCCGGAGCAGATCGCCGAACGCGGCGACCGATGGGACCCGAAGTCGGTGCCCCAACGCGCCGAGACACTGGTGTCGGGGTCCGGGGATCCGGACGAGCAGAGCTCCCTCGTGACCGCGGCGCAGCGCGAACTGGCCGAACAGATCGGGCTCGACTCGGTGAAGCAGCAGGTGGCCAAGCTCCAGTCCACCGCGACGCTGGCCAAGGTCCGCGCCGACCGCGGGTTGTCGACGTCGGCGCGCAGCCTGCATCTCGCCTTCACCGGCCCGCCCGGCACCGGCAAGACGACGGTGGCGCGCATCGTCGCCAAGATCTACTGCGGTCTGGGATTCATCAAGTCCGACAAGGTGGTGGAGGCGACCCGCCGTGACATGGTCGGCGAGCACCTCGGCAGCACCGCGATCAAGACCTCGGCACTGATCGACTCGGCGATGGACGGTGTCCTGTTCATCGACGAGGCCTACACCCTGATCCAGCAGGGACTGTCCGGCGGTGACGCGTTCGGTCGCGAAGCCGTCGACACACTGCTGGCACGGATGGAGGACGACCGCGACCGGCTGGTCGTCATCATCGCCGGCTACGACTCGGAGATCGATCGGTTCCTCGCCTCCAACGACGGCCTGGCGTCGCGCTTCGCGCGCCGCGTGCGCTTCGACTCCTACACTCCCGACGAGCTCGCGCGCATCGCCGAGTTCATCGCGCGCAAGCGGGATTCGTCGTTGACCCGCGAGGCGATGATCGAGATCGAGCAGGCGTGCGCTCCCCTGTACCACGACGTCCGCGAACACCAGGGCACCGCGCGGCGCGCGACCGATCTCGCCGGCAACGGCCGCTTCATCCGCAACATCATCGAAGCGGCCGAGGAGGAGCGCGAGTTCCGCCTCAGCGGCGCGGGCGATCTCGACGCTCTCAGCCAGGACGACCTCATGCGCATCGAGACCGCGGACGTCCGGTCGGCGATCTCGGGCGTCCTCTCCGGACTCATGCGCTGACCGCCCCAACCACCCGTCACCACCGGGTCTCGACCCGAACCACCGTCCCGAGGAGTCCTGCCATGTCCGTTCCCGCTCGCCGATTCCGCCCCGCCGAGGTGGCCGCGGGCCTGTCCATGGCCGCGACGATGATGCTGGCGGTCGGTGCGTGTTCGTCCGACGACGCCGCGCCCGCACCTTCACCCGAGAGCGCGGTCTCGACCACGATCGCCACCGAGACGAGCAGCCCCGCCACATCCGCGGCCTCCACCCGGACCACTGCGTCACCGACGCGCGGCTCGGATACCGGCACCGCGTCGACGATGACGTGCAAGCAGTTCCGCGAACTCGACGACGCGGACCGGGCGGCGGTTCTCAGCGAGCTGGATGTGACGTCGAACGCGCAACAGGTTGCGACCGTGGCGGCGACGGTCTGCCTGACCCGGCCCGACGACACCATCGCCGCTGTCGTCGCCGAACTGGTCCCGCGCTGATAGTTTCACCAGCTATGAGCAACAGTCCGTGGACCCTGCTGCACGGGCCGCTGTTCAGCCGCGACAACCCGCTCGACCGCAAGCACGCCGCACCGCGGATCAGCGCCTACATCTACGGCAACATCCTGATCCTCGCCGTACTCATCCCGTTGCACGTCGAGGACGACTTCGTGGGGATCGCGATCCTCGCCGGTACGGCGGCGTCGACCTTCATCGCGCACGTCTTCGCCGAGGGGGTCTCGCGCCGGGTCTCCAACGGAGATGCGCAACCCACGAGAGCAGAGGCGCTCGGTCATCTCCGCGACTCGGTGCCGATCCTGACCTCGGCGCTCCTGCCCTGCGCGATCCTGCTGCTCGGCCTGATCGGCTGGATCGAGCCGCGTACCGCCCAGCTCGTCGCGGAGATCGTGATCCTGCTGCGCATCGGCGGCACGGTCTTCGTCATCGACCGGCTCAATCACCAACGGCCAAGCCGGGCAACACTGCTCAGTTCCGGCGCGGTCACGCTCGTCGCGACCCTGATCGTCGTGATCAAGGTCGTGGTCACGCACTGAGCGTGGCTGACCTCAGCCGCCGGCACCCTCGGTGGTGACCGTGAGGATCGCCTCGGTGAACTCGGGCCGGCAGATGACGAGGTCGGGCAGGTAGGTGTCCTCGTTGTTGTAGACGAGCGGCGACCCGTCGATCCGCCCGCACCACAGACCCTTCGCCTTCGCGACGGCGACCGGCGCGGCCGAATCCCATTCGTACTGGCCGCCCGCATGAACGTAGGCGTCGGCCTCGCCGCGCACGACCGCCATCGCCTTCGCCCCCGCGGACCCCATCGGCAGCACCTCGCCGGCCATCGCCGCGGCCACCTCGTCGGCGAACGCCGGTGGCCGCGAACTGCTCACGACCACGCGCGGGACACCGGTCCGGGGCCGCGAGGCCAGGCCCGCCACGGGCTCGACGGCAGAACCGTCGTCGAGATATGTCACCCCGAGGGCCGGGAGCGCGACCGCACCGGCGATCAGCCCGTCGTCGGCCGACCAGAGCGCGACGTGCACGGCCCAGTCGGTGCGACCGCCACCGGGTTCGTAGGTGCCGTACTCGCGCGTGCCGTCGACCGGATCGATGATCCACACGCGCGACGCCGACAGCCGCGACTTGTCGTCGGCCGACTCCTCGGACAGCACGGCGTCGTCCGGCCGCTCCTGTGCGAGACGCCCGAGGATGAACTCGTCGGACCGGCGGTCACCCTCCTGACCGAGCTCTTTGCCCGTCAATCCGCTGGAGCGCCGGATGTCGAGCAGGAGTTCACCTGCGGCGGTGGCCAGTTCGCCCGCCAGGGCACGATCGTCGGTCACGGGGTTCCTCTCGGTCGGGATACCGGTGGCAAGGCAGCGCTCCGCGGTGGTGGCGGAACGGACTCACAGTCCCAGGTTACGCAGCACCAGGTCGGCGACCTCGGACGGCGGACCGTCGTCGGGCGTGATGAGCAGATCCGGACTCGACGGCCGCTCGTAGGGCGAGTCGATGCCGGTGAACTGACTGATCTCCCCCCGACGCGCGCGGTCGTAGAGGCCCTTCGGATCGCGTCGCTCGCATTCCGCGAGCGGGGTGTCGACGAAGATCTCGTAGAACGGCAACCCGCGCTCGGCGTGGATCTCGCGGGCCCGCTGTCGTTCTTCGGCGAAGGGACTGATGAGCGAGACGATCGCCACCGATCCCGAGTCGGCGAACAGCGCCGCGACCTCACTGGTCCGGCGGATGTTCTCCCGCCGGTCGTCGTCGGCGAAACCCAGATCGGAGTTCAGTCCGTGTCGCAGGTTGTCGCCGTCCATCAGGTATGCCGGACGCCCCTCGGCGACGAAGCGCCGTTCCAGCTCGACCGCCAGTGACGACTTGCCCGAGCCGGACAGGCCCGTCAGCCAGATCGTGGCACCGCGGTGCGGACGGTGCTCGCGGGTGACCTTCGTCGCCTGCCACACGACGTGGCTGTCGTGGCTCACCGGCGCCGTGATCATCCCGGCGCCGACGGTGCGATTGGTCGCCTCGTCGATCAGGATGAAGCTGCCCGTGTCCCGGTTGCGCCGGTAGGAGTCGAAGGTCACCGGCTCCTGCGTGTGCAGGACGACACGCCCGATCTCGTTGAGCGACAGACCCTCCGCCGCCTCATCGCGATGCAGGGAGTTGACGTCGAGGCGATAGTTGAGTCCGTTCACCTGCGCGCGGGTCAACCGGGTCCCGCAGAGCAGTTGATACCTGCTGCCCGGCCGCAGCTCGGTGTCGTCGGCGAACCAGCACACCATCGCGTCGAGGTCGCGCCCCACGTACGGCCGGTTGTTGGGCCGTGCCAGCATGTCGCCGCGCACGATGTCGATCTCGTCGGCGAGTTCGACGGACACGGCCATCGAGGCGAAGGCCTCGTCGACCGGCTGGCCGCCCGGCGCCCAGATCTCGGTGATGGTGGTGCTGAAACCGCTGGGCAGGACGACGACCTCGTCGCCCTTGGCCAGCACCCCGCCGGCGACCGTACCCGCGTAGGCCCGGTGGTCGGCACCGTCGCTGCGCTGTGGCCGGATGACGTACTGCACGGGCAGACGGGTGTCGATCAGGTTGCGGTCGGAGGCGATGTAGACGTGCTCGAGGTGATTCAGGAGCGGCCGGCCCTCGTACCACGGCATCGCCGTGGACTGTTCGACGACGTTGTCACCCCGCAGCGCCGACATCGGGATGAACGTGAGGTCCACGACGTTGAGCTTGGTCGCGAAATCGACGAAATCCGCGCAGATCTCGTCGAAACGCTCCTGCGACCAGTCGACGAGGTCCATCTTGTTCACGCAGACCGTGAGATGCGGGATGCCGAGCAACGACGACAGGAACGCATGCCGCCGTGTCTGTTCCAGTACGCCCTTGCGCGCGTCGATGAGGATCATCGCCAGATCGGCGGTCGAGGCGCCGGTCACCATGTTGCGCGTGTACTGCACGTGACCCGGCGTGTCGGCGATGATGAATTTCCGTTTGGGCGTGGCGAAGTACCGATAGGCCACGTCGATGGTGATGCCCTGCTCGCGTTCGGCACGCAGCCCGTCGGTCAGCAGGGCGAGGTTCGCGTACTCGTCACCGCGCTCGGCGCTGGTGCGCTCGATCGATTCGAGCTGGTCGGTGAAGATCGCCTTCGAGTCGTAGAGCAGGCGGCCGATGAGTGTCGACTTGCCGTCGTCCACCGAGCCGGCGGTCGCCAGACGCAGCATCTCCGTCGCGCCGCCGACGGCGTTGAGGTCGCCCATCAGAAGTAGCCTTCCTTCTTGCGGTCTTCCATCCCCGACTCGGAGATCCGATCGTCAGCACGCGTGGCGCCCCGTTCGGTCAGCCGGGTCACCTCGATCTCCTCGATCACCTTCAGCACATCGTCCGCGCCGGACAGCACGCAACCGGTACAGGTGGCGTCGCCGACGGTCCGGAACCGCACGGTCTCGGTCCGCACCTCCTCGCCCGGGAGTTCCTGCAGGAAACGGGTTTTCGCGAGCAGCATGCCGTCGCGCGGGATGACCTCGCGCTGGTGCGCGTAATAGATCTGCGGCAGATCGATGCCCTCGGCCGCGATGTACTGCCAGATGTCGAGCTCGGTCCAGTTCGACAGCGGGAACACCCGGATGTGCTCCCCCTTGGCGTGCCGCCCGTTGTAGAGGCGCCACAACTCGGGTCGCTGCTCACGCGGATTCCACGCACCGAACTCGTCACGAAAGCTGAACACGCGCTCCTTGGCCCGCGCCTTCTCCTCGTCCCGTCGGGCCCCGCCGAACACGGCGTCGAAACGGTTCTCGGTGATACCGCGCAACAGCGCCGCCGTCTGCAACCGGTTGCGGCTCGCGCCCGGACCGGTCTGTTCGACGACCCTCCCGGCATCGATGTCGTCCTGCACCGAGCTGACGAGCAGACGGACCCCGGTCTCGGCGACCACGCGATCCCGGTACTCGATCACCTCGTCGAAGTTGTGCCCGGTGTCGACGTGCATGAGCGGGAACGGGATCGGCGCCGGCCAGAAGGCCTTGCGGGCCAGGTGGAACATCACCACCGAGTCCTTGCCGCCGGAGAACAGGAGAACCGGACGTTCGAAGGTCGCGGCGACCTCGCGGAAGATGTGCACCGACTCGGCCTCGAGCGCCGCGAGGTGCGAGAGCTCATAGCCGCGATGGTGCACACGACCGTCGGTTGTGGACTCGGTGCGTTCCAGACGACGTTCGCCGTCGGCATCGATGGTGATGGCCACCGGAGCAACCCCCTTGACATGTCGAATATTCGACACTAAGTGTTGACAATGTGACACAAACCGTAGGTGACTTCTCCGCCGCGCGTCAACCGGTGCGTGCGGCGTCGCCGCCGACCGCCCGGGTCGTCCGCATCGTCGAACTCCTCGCGGGCGCCGAACAGCCGTCGATGACCCTGGCCGAGATCGTCCGTCAGACCTCGATGTCGCGCGCCACCGCACATGCCGTCGTCTCCGAACTCGTCGAGTGCGGCTGGCTGATCCGGGACCCGTCGGCAGGCACCTTCGCCGTCGGGCCGGCCTTCGTCGGCCTGGTCCGCAACGCCGACGACGCCGACCACCTCGTCCGCTGGGCCGCCTCGGCGGCGCGCGAGCTCTGCGACCGGTTCGCCGTCCCGTGCTTCGTCGCCCGGCGTACCTCGGCGGACGCGGTGACCCTCGCCTCGCACGCGTTCCCACCCCACCTCGCCC
>NZ_NGFO01000014.1 GCF_002149015.1 Gordonia lacunae
TCATCATCGCCGCCGTCTTCCTTGCGGGCGCATGCCTCGGCCGCTGGTGTCGTCCCGGGGCGCGGGCCGACACCAGCGGCCGAGGCATGCGCCCGCAAGGAAGACGGCGGCGATGATGACGAGGAACACGGTGGCCAGCACCCGCGATCCGCTGATGAGTGTGGTGAAGTTCGCGATCACGAGCAGGGTGATGCCGAGCAGTCCGACGGTGCCCAGGATCGGCGCGATCCTGGTGTGCCACATCCGGGTGTCGGTGCCCTCACGCCGGAACCAGACGATGATCGCGAGGCTGGTGAGCACCATCAGCACGAGGATGCTGACGATCGCGACACCGGCCATCCAGGTGAACAACTGCAGCACGGGATCGGCGCCGGCGACCGCGAATGCGCCGACCAGCACGAGCGCGGTCACCGTCTGCACCACGGACCCGACGTGGGGCGAACCGTGGCGAGCGTGGACCCGCATCAGCCGGCGCGGCGCCCAGCCCGTCCTCGACAGTGCGAAGGTGTACCGCGCGATGGCGTTGTGGAAGGCGAGCAACGCGGCGAAAAGGCTGGTCACCAGCATCACCATCATGACGTCGGCGGCCACATCGCCGAGGAAGGTGCTGGTGGCGACGAAGGTCAGGGTCGCCGGGTCGGCCTGCGCGGCGGCCTGCACCTGGTCGGAACCGAAGGCCAGCACCACCGCCCAACTCGCCACGGCGTAGAGGATTCCGATGGTGCCCACGGCGACGTAGGTCGCGACCGGGACGGTTCGTCTCGGAGTGCGGGCCTCTTCGCCGTAGATGGCCGTCGCCTCGAAACCGACGAACGATCCGATCGCGAACATCAGCGCGATCCCGGGTGAGCCCGACAGGAACGCCGACGGCGTGAAGGAGACCACGTCGATGCCGTGTGCGCCACCCTGCCCCAGCACTGCGACCGTCAGCGCGACGATCAGCGCGATCTCGGCGACGAGGAGGACACCGAGCACCTTCGCGCCGAGGTCGATGCTGCGATAGCCGAGGACTGCGACCATGGCCATCAGGACGAGCGCCCACAGCCACCATGGCAGGTCGGGGCCACCGAATCGCCTGACGACGTCACGCATGGTGGACGCCGCCAGGCCGTAGATCGCCCCCTGGATGGTCGTGTAGGCGAGCAGCGCCAGGCCGGCCGAGCCCAGGCCGGCGCTGCGGCCCAGGCCCTTGGTGACGTACGCGTAGAAGGCGCCGGTGTCGGTCACCGACGTGCTCATCGCCGCGTAGCCGACGCTGAAGACCAGCAGGACGGCGGCGGCGACGACGTAGGCCATCGGGGCTCCGGCGCCGTTGCCGATCGCGATCATCACGGGCAGGGAACCCGCGATCGAGGTGAGCGGCGCGGCCGCCGCGATGACCAGGAACACGATGCCGGCCACACCGATCGAGCCCTGGAGGGCTGATCGTGCGGGAACCGTCGCCGGCTGGGTGGTGTCGACCATGTGGAGCTCTCCTGTCGAGTATGGTTCAACGAACGTAGAACCAAGAGCTGTGATGGAGGCTACATCCGGGGTGCGCGCGTCGGAAGCGGAAGCAGGGTCGGTAAAACCTTTACCCTGGGCGGAATCGAGCTCATGGAGGTGTGATGCCACGTCTCGTCGACCACGATGAGCGCCGGTCTGCCATCGTCGCCGCCGCGTGGCGGTTGCTCGCCGCGCGGGGCATCGACGGGATCAGCATGCGGGACCTCGCGACGGAGGCCGGGTACACCAACGGAGCGCTCAGCCACTACTTCGCGGGCAAGGACGAGATCCTGCGCACCGCATACGAGTACGTCATCGAAGCGACGAACTCCCGGATCGCGTCGGCGACCCGGCGCCGCACGGGTAGGTCGGCGCTGCGGACCCTGTGCCACGAACTGATGCCGCTGACCGACGAGGCCACCCTCGAGGCCCGCATCGCCATGTCGCTGTGGCAGCGAGCGATGACCGACACCGCGATGGCGGAGGTGAACAACGCGGCGGTCGCGGAGTGGAAGGTGCGGATGGCGCAGTTGTGGAACGAGGCGGTCGCGGCGGGTGAACTACCGGCCCGCGACATCGGCGTGGGAGTGGAGCTGCTGATGACGACCATCTTCGGCCTTCAGGTGACAGCGGTGCTGGACCCGCGGACGACGTCGCGCGTCGACCAGATCAGACTGGTCGACGCGATCCTCGACGGTGGCCCCTGATCGACCTCACACCACGGTCGCCAGCGGGAGTGTCACCTGGACGGCGGTGCCGGACGGCTCGTTCGGCAGGTACCGGATCGTGCCGCCGTGCCGCTCGACGATGTGTTCGGAGATGATCAGCCCGATGCCCGAGCCGTCCTGCTTGGCCGAGAAGGCGCCGGACGCAAGCCGATCGGTGGGCGCGCCGGTCATGCCGCGGCCCTGGTCCCGGATCCACACCGAGGCCAGTCCGTCGGCCTCGCCGGTTTGGATCGAGAGTTCTTTGACCTCGGTCGTCGGACGGACGATCTCGTCGAGTGCGTTCACGCAGAGATTGATGATGACCTGACCGATGAGCACGTTCTCGCCCTGGATGGGCAGGTCGCGGTCGGGGATCTCGGCGTAGACGCGCACGCCCTGCTCGGCCGCGCGCAGTCGCACGAAATACAGGCTCTCCTCGACGGTCTCGTTGAGGTCCATGAGGGTCGTCGTACTCTCGATGCGTCGCACATAGCGTCGGACCGACGCCACGATGTCGGCCGCGCGGTGGAGTTGCTTCTCGATCTGGTCGATGCCGTACGCGAGGCTGCGGGCGTCGACGGTCTCGGCCGAGACACGGGCTTTCAGACCGCTGAGGTAGTTGGTCGACGCCGCGAGCGGTTGACCGAGCTCGTGGGCCAGGATCATGGCCATGTCGCCCATCGCGTGATAGCGGCTCAGGTACTGGAGGTTGGCCTCCTGGTAGGCGTTGCGTCGTTCCCATTCGACCCGGTCGGTCACGTCGCGGACGGTCAGTACCCGCGACCGGATGCCGTCGTGGGCGACGATCTCGAGTTCGCCCGCCAGCCACACGGTGCTGCCGTCGTCCTTGATGATCTCCTGCTGGATCTCCACCGAGCCCGCACCGTCCGTCAGACGTTCGACGACGGGATCGCTGGTGAGTCGCGGCTCGCACCGTCCGAGGTCTTCCAGATGGACCCCCGACAGTTCGGCGGGGGTCCGGCCGAACAGCTTCGCGGCCAGCGGTGAGATGTCGTCGATGCAGTTGTCGTCGTCGAGCACGACGATGCCGGCCGACGTGTGGGTCATGATGCGCTGCAACGACTCCGACACCCACGTGAGTTCCTCCTGCAACTCGACCTCGTCGGAGATGTTGCGGAACTCGACCATCACGACCGGCCCGTCCTCACAGTGCACGAGGGTGGCGCGCGCATCGGTGAGGAATTCGGTGCCGTCCTTGGCGCGGTACTTCCACTGTTTGCGACTCGACCCGTGGACCACCGCCGACTGGAGCCACGCCACCCCGACCTCCCGACGGTACTGACGTTCCTGGGCGCTCATGTGGTGCGCCTTCAGGGGCTTCAGCTCCTCGAGGGTGAAGCCGAAGATGCGGCACGCGGCCGGGTTCGCCCACAGGATGTTCTTCGAGCTCGCCTCGTGGATCAGGATCCCGGTGCCGGTGTGGCGGATCATCTGCTCGAAGTCCCGACGAGCGGGGAACATCGCCATCACCTCACCTTCGTCCGTGTTCGGCATCCACCCCAGCCAGGATTTACCCCAGCCGACCTTCGCCCCCGTCACGATGCCATGCAGTCGACCACGCGCAAGTAAGGAATTGCTTACCCGCGACGCGGGAAATCCCGATACCGCGTCCGACTCCGCGTCCATAGTGTCGATCTCGAGATCGAGAGTCGATTCCGAACGGAGACAATGATGACCGCGGAGAGCCTGACCGAACGGGTGTGTGCGGAACCGGTGGGGGCGGCACGCGACGCGGCCTTCGATCATGCGCTCGACGTGCTCCGGGATCGTCGCGACGAGTTCAACTCGCAGCGGTACGTCCCCGCCGACTACATCGCGTTGCTGAAACGGGCCGGCATGTACCGGGCCTCGACGCCCGCGGTGTTCGGGGGCGAGCCGATGGCTCCGTCGGACTTCATGTCGCTGGTCGAGCGGATCTCCGCCGTCGACCCCGCCACCGGGTGGGTGTCCAGCTTCGGGTCGTCGCTGGTGTACTTCGCCGCACTCCCGGCGGAGACGCAGCGGAAGATCTACGCGCATGGACCGGACATCGCCTACGCGGGCGGACTCTTCCCGATGCAGGAGGCCCAGAAGGTCGACGGCGGCTACCTGTGCACCGGCGTCTGGCAGTTCGCGAGCGGGTGTCGCGGCGCCGACCTCATCGGCATCGGCCTGGCCGGCGGACCCGAGACCGACGGCAAGCCGCTGACGGCACTGGTCGATCCGGCCGACGTGGAGATCGTCGAGAACTGGGACGTCGCCGGGATGAAGGCGACGGGCTCGCACGCCGTCCGCGCCGATCGGGTGTTCGTGCCGGAGGAGATGACCTTCGTGCGTGGCGGCCTGCCCCAGATCGACGAACCGCTGACCCGCTACCCGGCGCTGGCGTACGCCGCCCAGGTGCTCGCGGTGGTGACGCTGGGCGCCGCCCGGGGCGCGCTCGACTACGCGATCGAGGTCGGCGCCGCGCGGACCTCGATCACCGGCGGCGCCAGCAAGGGCAACCGGCCGGCCTACAAGAGTGGCCTCGCGGTCGCCGAGGCCGAATTGCGTTCGGCACGGGCGTTCTTCTACGAGAGCACCGACCGGGTGTGGGCCAAGGCCGTGGCCGGACAGCACATCTCGACCGACGACCAGGCACTGCTGAGGTTGAGCGCCACCCACGCCGCGCATGTCGGGCGCAGTGTCGTGCTGCAGGTCTTCGATCTCGCCGGGACCGGCGCCATCTACGAGACCCATCCACTCCAGCGGTATCTGCAGGACGCCCTCGTGCCCGCCCAGCACGCCATGTTGCAGACCAACACCTACGAGGCCGCCGGTGCCCTGCTGCTCGGTCTCGAGGCCGGAATCCCCAGCTTTCCCTGACATCCACACATCAGTCCGACATCACGCCACCCGACCTCTCGACCGCGAGGAGTGCACCGCCCATGACCGACGAACCGTTGCGCACACTGTTCTGCGTGGGGAACAACCAGAACTTCTTCGACCTGCCCAAGGCTGATATCGGGCCGGTGTGGGAGGCGACGATGGAGTTCCTCACGGGTCTGAAGAACCTCGACGGTGTCGACATCATCGGGACCTTCGACGACGACGCCCACATGGTCGGGCCGTCGGATGGCTGGCCCTGGACGTTCTACGTCCTCGCCGACGTGCGCGACCAACCCACCGTGAAGGCAGCGTGCAACCTGTTGCGCACCACCATGGTCGGCGAGTACGCGCTCTGGAAGTACTTCAAGGTCGAGGCGCGGATGGGCCGAGCTCTCACCATCCGGGACGACGTTCCTTCGTGACCGCTCCCTCATGACCGTCGCCTCATGACCGTCGCCTCCTGACGCGGCAACCGAACCCGACCCCCGACCATACGAAGGAACATCGATGACCACCATCGAGCGGCCGACCCGCGGCTTCGCGGACCTCGCCGACAAGGACCGCGTCGCCGGTCAGCTCTACACCGATCCCGAGATCTTCGCCGAGGAGATGCGCAAGATCTTCTATCGCACCTGGGTGTGGGTCGCGCACGAGAGCGAGGTCCCCGAGGCGGGCTCGTTCAAGACCACCCAGGTCGGTGATCAACCGGTCATCGTGACCCGGGATCGCAAGGGCAACTTCAACACGCTGCTCAACCGGTGCCGGCACCGCGGCGCGACGGTGTGCGACCAGCGCAGCGGCAAGGCCAACGGTTTCACCTGCCCGTACCACAACTGGTCCTACACCCTCGACGGTCGACTCCGCGGCATCCCGTACCCGGACGGGTACGAGGGCGTCGTCGAGAAGAACGACTTCCCGCTGCAGAAGCTGCGCACCGAGAGCTACCTCGGCATGATCTTCGCGACGTTCAACACCGAGATCGAGCCGCTCGAGGACCACCTGGGCGACGCCAAGATCTGGATGGAGCGATTCCTCAAGCAGTCCAACGGATTTCCCACCAAGGTCCTCGGCAGCCACAAGTTCCGCTTCAAGGGCAACTGGAAGATCCAGCTCGAGAACACCACCGACGGCTATCACTTCCCGATGGTGCACAAGTCGTGGATGGCCTCCGTCGACGCCGAGACCGCGAACATGATGTCGTTCATGGACGATCCGGCCGCCGAGACACATGCGCTCGGCAACGGGCACAGTGTCGCGATCATGGCGGCGGCACACGCCGACCTCGACATCGACGACGGTAGCGAGGAGATCCAGCCGCGGTTCCAGCACCTGGTCGATGAATTGGCCGAGGCGGGGGAGAGCCCCGAGCGTATCCGTCGCTACATGCGTTCGATGCACGGTTGTGGGTTCAACCTCAACATGTTTCCCAACATCGCGATGTCGTCGTCGTTCTTCCGCGTCCTCATCCCGATCAGCGTGGACGTCACCGAGGTGTGGCACATGGCGATCGGCATGGAGGGCGGGCCGGAGAGCATCAACCGCGAACGCCTGCGCATCCATGAGCACTTCCAGGGTCCTTTCGGGTTCGGCAGTCCGGACGATGCGGAGGGATGGGACCGGGTGCAGATCGGCGCCGGGGGCAACCCGACCATGCCGATCCTGGTGAACCGCGGGGAGAACCGCGAGTACACCACCGAAGAGGGCTGGCCCACTTCGCATGTCACCGACGAGACCGGGATGCGTGAGTCCTACGGCATGTGGAAGAAGATGATGAGCGATGACTGACCTGCACACCTTCAACGACCCGCGCGTCCTCCGCGCCATCGCGCTCGTGTGGAAGGAGGCCGAACTCCTCGACGCCAAGGACTATCCGGCGTGGGAGGCCCTCTACACCGACGACGCGCACTACGTCATCCCGATCGATCCCGACACCGACGACTTCGACTCGTCGCTGAACATGGTGTACGACGACAAGCGGATGCGCCGGCTGCGCGTCGAGCGGATGATGCAGGGGTACGCACCGTCGGCGGTCGCCGCGGCCCGGACGGTGCGCGTCATCTCGCGCTTCACGGTGTCCGACGTGAGCGACGACACCGTCATCCTGCGCTCGGCGCAGATCCTCAACGCGTTCAAGCGCGACACCTTCTCGACGATCGGCGCCGAGCTCACCCACACCATCGAGCTCGGACCCGACGGGAGCGACCGGATCAGCCTGAAGGTGGCCCGCCTCATCGACAGCGAGGACGCGGTCAGCGCCTCGGGATACCTGGTGTGAGGGCGGAAGTGGACATGGACTCGATCATGGACTCGACCAAGGGGATCGCGGTCGTCACCGGCGCCGCCGGCGGGATGGGTTCGTTCATCGCCCGTCGATTGCATCGGGACGGTCATCGTGTCCTGCTCACCGACATCGCACTCGACGCGGCCCAGCGGATCGCCGAGGACCTCTCGCCCGACGGGTCGACCGCTCGGGCATCGGTTCTCGACGTCGCGCACCGCCAGAACTTCGTCGATGCGCTGGCGCACGTGCAGTCGCTGTGGGGCACCCCGACGATCGTCGTCAACAACGCCGCACTGACCCAGGCGGCCGATCTGATGACGATCGACGAGCCGGATTTCACCCGCGTGCTGAACACCAACGTCAACAGCATCTTCTTCGGCTGTCAGGTATTCGGTGCCGCGATGGCCGACGAGGGTTACGGCCGCATCGTCAACATGGCCTCGCTGGCCGGTCAGAACGGCGGCACCGCCACCGGCGCGCACTACGCCACGTCGAAGGGTGCGATCCTGACGGTCACCAAGATCTTCGCGAAAGAGCTTGCGGCCAAGGGGGTCACGGTCAACGCGATCGCGCCCGGACCGCACGACCTGCCCGTGGTGAAGGCGACCGTGCCGCCGGAGAAACTCGATGCCGTGATCGCCGGAATCCCCGTCGGCAAGCTGGGCAGCCCCGACTTCATCGGGGACATGGTCGGCCTGTTGACCGCCGCGAACGCCTTCTTCGTCACCGGTGCGTGCTGGGACGTCAACGGCGGGCTCTTCGTCCGCTGACCGCACCCTTCGCACCATCCGACCTCACCAGGAGCACACCATGGCCCTCACCGACGTCGTCGTCTCCGCGATCGTCCAGGAGACCCCGAGCATCAAGACCTTCTACCTGTCGAAGCCCGATGGCTCGACGATGGGGGAGTACACGCCGGGTGCGCACATCGACGTCGTCGGGCCGACCGCCATCACCCGGCAGTACTCACTCTGCAGTCGTCCCGACGGCCGGGAGTCGTTCGCCGTGGCGGTCAAGCGCGAGGACCAGTCCCGCGGGGGGTCGGCCGCACTGCACGAGTTGCGCGTCGGGGACCGCCTGCAGATCAGCGAGCCGCGCAACCTTCTCGGGATCGACTCGACGGCAACACATCACGTCCTCGTGGCCGCGGGCATCGGGATCACCCCGATGTTGAGCATGGCACGGTACATGGATGTGCACGGCATCAGCTTCGAGTTGCACTACTTCGCCCGCACGGCGGAGGACGCCGCGTTCCTGCCGCTGTTGCGCGAACGCTGCCCGGAGAAGCTGCACGCGCACGTGGGGGTGGGTCGCGAGGCGCACGGTCCGATCCTGACCACCGCGCTGCACGCGGCGCCGCAGCACGCGCACGTCTACGTCTGCGGTCCGGACGGTTTCATGACCAAGGTCCGGGAACTGGCCGAACGTTTCGTCCCGGCGGAGGCGGTCCACTTCGAGAACTTCCACGCCACCGACCAGCCGGACGCGTCGGCGAATTCCGCGTTCGACGTCGAGCTCGACGGGGAGACGTACCACGTGCCGGCCGACCGGAGCATCGTCGAGGTCCTCGAGGACAACGGTTGCGACGTCGACACCTCGTGTCAGGAGGGCATCTGCGGGACCTGCATCATGCAGGTCCTCAGCGGTGAGCCCGAGCACCGTGACAATGTGCTGACCAAAGCCGAGCGTGAATCGGGCGAAGTGATGGCGGTGTGCGTCTCGCGGACCACCGGCGCGAAGCTCGTGCTCGACTACTACTGACCCCATCAGGGAGGGGTCGGCACCTCGACGTCGAACCGCAGGATGTCGCGCACGAGCGTGCTGATGCTGTCGGCATCGGTCTTGCTCTTGATCCGCGCTCGATGCACGTCGACCGTCTTCACGCTCATGTCGAGCCGGCGGGCGATGTTCTGGCTCGGCAGTCCCTCGACCACCAGCGCGAGGATCTCCCGCTCCCGCGGGGTGAGCAGTGCGACCTTCGATTCCACCCACCGCTTCTGCTCGTGGGTGCGGAACCGTTCGACCGCCTTCTCCATGCCCGCCTGGACCGCGTCGAGGAGCCGCTGCGGGTCGTAGGGCTTCTCCAGGAAGTCCATCGCGCCGGCCTGCAGCGTGGACACCGACATCCGGATGTCGCCGTGGGCGGAGACGAAGATGATGGCGACGTGCGGCGCGAACTCGTTGAGCTTCTCCTGCAACCGCGGACCGCTCATCGTCGGCATGCGGACGTCGAGCACGATGCACGCGGGGGTGTCCCCGGAGTACTGCGCGAGGAAGTCGTCGGCGCTGTGACAGATCCGCGGCGAGATCCCGATGCTGCCGAGCAGCCAGTCGACCGATTCGCAGAGTTCCGGGTCGTCGTCGACGACGTACACCGTCGCGGTCACGTCTGCTGCGGTCACACCCACGCCGCATCTGCCGTCCAGTAGTTCATGCCGACGGCACTGACCTGGTGCCGCCACTCCGAGGTCCGGTTCAGCCAGGGTTCCTCGCGCCGGACCGACTCGTCGGCGGCCTCCGGGCCATCGGCTTCGACGGTCCAGTGCACCCAGTTGACCTCCCGGCCGTACTCGTCGTGCACGAACAGGTCGACATGGTGCCAGCCGTAGTTGAAGGTGTCCTCGTAGCACGTGAGGAACATCCGGTGATGTGTCTCGGGGCGGGGTTTGATCGTCATGGCAGATCTTCTCTCTTCCAACCGGACTCAGGCCGGAACGACCGGATGCGACCGGAGCTCGGTCTCGAGGACTGCGGCGACCTCGAACAGCGCCGACTCGCGTCCGGGCAACCCGATCACCTGGAGGCCGAGGGGCAGCCCGGCGTCGGTGGTGGCACCGGGCACGACGACTACCGGACATCCGAGGAGTTGCCATGGACGGCTCAGCACCGGCGATCCGGTGGCTGCGAGACCACGCGGGGCGGGGCCGGGTGCGGCGGGACCGACGATCACGGTGTGATCGCCGAGGGCCTCGGCGAGCAGATCGCGAGACCGGTCACGTCGGATGAGGGCAGCCGCGTGCTCGGCGACGCCGACCGCGCGGCCCGCGTCGACGAGTTCGTGGAGAGCCGGACTGAGTGCGGTGGTGTGTTCCCGGATGACATCGTCCAGCGTTCCGGCCGCCTCATGGGACATGACCGTCACGTGGTCGTCGGCCAGGGTGCGGACATGGTCGTCGTATTCGAGCGCCCGCGTCTCGACGCCCGCTGCGTCGAGCAGCCCCGGCAACCGGTGGATCAAGTCCGACATCGCGGGATCGATCGGATGCAGATCGCTCCCGCCCCACACCACCACGGTCCGGACGGTCGAACGTCCCGGCACCATCGGTGAGCGACCCGAGAAGGCGGAGTAGACGTAGTGCAGGTCGGCGATGTCCCGTGTCAGGATGCCCAGCGAATCCAGCGACTCGCTGAGTCCGGTGACGCCGGACAGGTCTGTCGAGCCGTGCGCGAGGACCAGGCCCGCGGCACCGCAGTACGCGGCCGGACGGGTCAGCGAACCCGCGGTCTGCGTACCGAGCGCGACCGGGATGACGCCTGCACCGACGGCGGCCGCCGATCCGCTCGACGACCCGCCCGGCGTGTGCTCGGGCTGGTGCGGGTTACGTGTCGGTCCGGGCGAGAAGTAGCCGAACTCGGTCGTGACCGTCTTGCCCTGGATCACCGCCCCCAGATCGCGAAAACGGCTGACACAGGGTGCATCCGACGCAGCCGGTGACGGCGACGTGGTCGGCGAGCCGGCACGGGTCGGCAGCCCGGCGGCGTCGATGAGGTCCTTGACGCCGAGGGAGACACCTCGCAGGGGTCGACGACCCGGCATCGCATCCTGGCGGCGGGCGTCGTCGACGACGGTCGGGGACAGCTCGACCCACGCGCGCAGGTCGGTGTCGGTACGAACGATCTCCGCACGAACCTGTTGCGCGAGAACCTCCGCCGACACCACCTTCTCGTGGACCGCGGTCGCCTGCTCACTGATGGGCTGTTTCCAGTAGGCCGAGCTCACCGTTCCTCCTTCTTGTGCTGGCACCAGTCTGCCCTCTCGCGCATCGCGGCGACAGTAAAGATTTCCCTCGTATCGCCGTAGGCGCGTGGGGCCATAGCGTCGATGTCAGCCCTCGAAATCCAGGCGTCATCTCAGCCCGCCAGCCCAAGGAAACGTAATGACCATCAGAGAATCCGAGGTGGCGACTCCGTCGTCATCGCCGGCCGCCCCCGAGCGACGAATCGACCTCAGCCGCATGTCGAGACGCGCGTGGATCGTCACCGGCATGCTCGTCCTGTTCCAGATCATCGCCTTCGCGGACAAGGCGGTCCTCGGTCTGGTCTCGGCCGATGCCATGCCCGAACTCGGCCTGACGCCAACCGAATTCGGATTCATCGGTAGTGCGTTCTTCTTCCTCTACGCGATCGTCTCGGTCATCACCGGGTTCCTGGCATCGAAGATATCGGTGAAGTGGATCCTGTTCGCGATGGGCGTCACCTGGGCGGTCCTGCAGTTCCCGATGCTGCTCGGTGGCGGCGCCGCCATCCTCCTCGTGACCCGAATCGTGCTCGGCGGTGCGGAGGGCCCGGCCACGGCCATGTCGCTCACCTCCGCACACACCTGGTTCTCACCGACGCGACGCGCACTGCCGTCGAACCTCATCGCCGCCGGGTCCACTCTGGGCCCGGTCTTCGCGGCACCATTGCTCGCCTGGGTCATCGCCGTGTGGGGCTGGCGCTGGGCGTTCGGTGTTCTCGGGATCATCGGTCTGGTGTGGGTGATCGCCTGGTGGGCGATCGGCGCGGACGGCCCCTATCGACCGAAGAAGACCGCGTCGCCGGACGAGCCGGCCGTCGACGCCGACGAGGCGGCGACCGATACGAAGGAGGTCGCGACCTCCGCGGTCGACGAGCAGAAGCCGGTCGTGATCTGGCGGGCACTGCTCAGTGTGGCCTTCCTGTCCGCCGTGATCGGCGGGGCGTCGAACTTCTGGGTCCAGGGCTTCCTGACGACCTGGCTGCCCCAGTACCTCGGTACCGTCGTCGGGCTCTCGCTCGGTGAGGTCGGCGCGATGACGACCGTGCCGTGGGTGGTCGGAGCGCTCGTGCTGCTCGGGCTGGGTGCGCTCGGGCACCGGATGATGCGTCGCGGGAGCTCGGCCCATCTGGCGATCGCCGTCCCGTTCGGCTGCGCCGCGGTGTTGGCGGGTCTGTGCTTCATCACGATCCAGGCGACGTCGGGGATCACCGCGGTGGCACTGCTGTGCCTCGCCGGCGGATGCAGTCTCGCGTTCCCGATGACCGCGACCGCGATCGGTTACGCGGTCGGCGCCCGGCAGCGGCCCATCCTGATGGCGACCCTCGGCGGTGTCGCGTCGTTCGGCGCGGTCATCTCGCCGATCCTCGTCGGATGGCTGATGACCGACGCCGGGTACTCCTCACCCCCGAAGGGCGAGAAGCCCAGCGCGGAGATGGCCGGGAACATGGCCGACGGCGTGCATCAGGCCTTCACGATCACCGGGATCGTCCTGCTCGTCGGCGGCGCACTCTGCATCGCCTTCCTCCGGCCGGAGCGACTCGGCGCGACCCTGCAGAAGCGCTACGTCAAGGAGCCGGCCGAGGTCCCGGCCGTCTGACCACAAGACCGCAGCGACGATTCGATCTCAGGAGAAGCGATGCCCGACAACGTAATCAGTGCCATCGATCCAGGCATCTTCCGAAATGTGATGGGGCACTATCCCACCGGCGTGGTGGTGGTGACCGGACGCGGAGACGACGGTTCGGTGCTGGCCATGGTCGTCGGGACCTTCAGCTCGGTCTCGATGGACCCGCCGCTGGTCTCCTTCATGCCGATGAAGACCTCGCGCACCTTCGAGAAGATGCGGGGCTGTGAGTCGTTGTGCATCAACATCCTCGGGGGTGAGCAGGAGGACGTCGTGCTCACGGTCGCGCAGCGGTGGGAGAACAAGCTCGAGGGCATCGAGTGGTTCCCGTCGCCGTCCGGGGACCCGGTGCTGGCCGACTCGGTGGCCTGGATCGACACCCGCATCCGCAACGTCGTGGAGGCAGGCGATCACTGGATAGCGCTCTGCGAGGTGCGGGACCTGGCCGTGACCAACCCCGTGTCACCGCTCATCTTCTTCCAGGGCGGCTACGGCAGCTTCGTGTCGACGTCGCTGATGGCGAGGATGGACCACGAGATCCTGCCGACGATCCACGCCGCGCATGCGGCGCGCCCGCAGGTCGAGGCGCTGGCCACGTCTGTTCGGTGCGAGGTGTCCGTCCTGACGGCGGTGAGCCGCGATGAGATGGCCGTGGTGCTCTCGGCCACCGCGCCGGGCGTCGATCGGGAGGAGGGCCTGGCGTATCGCATCCCGATGGTGCCGCCGATCGGGGACACCTATGTCTTCGACCAGGACGACGAGACCCGCGAGCGGTGGCTGGCGAAACTACGGAACGCCGACGACGATGTGCGACAACTGCATCGCGAACGGCTCGAGTTCGTCCGGCAGCACGGCTATCTGGTGTCGTTCCTCCCCGAGGAAGGCTCGACCGCCTACGAGGAGATGCGGGCGGCGACGAAATCGTATGAGCGGGGACGGCTGACGCCGTCGCAGGAACGCGAGATCTGTGAGTCCATCGGAAAATCGCCTGTCGACTACCGTATTCGCGACGTACGGTCTGATCAGACCTACGACGTCGGTTCCCTCGTGTTGCCGATCCGGGATGCTCGCGGCGGCTACTCGATGACGCTCCGGCTGTCGCAGCTGCCGCCCGGTGTGAACGGTGCCCGACTGGAGGCCTGGATCGAGCAGGCTCGCGCCGTGGTGGAGGTGCTCGGGCGATGACCGAAGCGGACGTCGACGCCCGGATCGCCACCCTGGTGGCCCGCGTCGAAACACTGGAAGCCGAAGCCGACATCCGGCGGCTACAGGCTCGATACATGTTCTTGTGTGACACCCCGTGTCCCGAGCCCGGTCTCGCGGACGACGCGGAGCGCATCGAACGCATCCTCGGCCTCTACACCGACGACGCGGTGTGGGAGGGGGTCGGGGAGTACTACGACGGACAGTTCGGGCGCGCCGAGGGCAAGCAGGCGATCCGCGAGCACTTCCAGCGCTTCTGGGGCGAGAAGCGTGACCCGGCACTGCTGCTCAACGCGCACTACCTGACCTCCGAGCAGATCCACGTCGACGGCGACACGGCGGACGGCCAGTGGATTCACATGCAGCCGTGGCTGTTCGGCGACGGGACGGCGCTGCTGCGCTCGAGTCGACTGAACAACGCCTTCCGCAAGGACGACGGTCGCTGGCGGATCACCCGAACCCGCACCGAGAACGTCTTCATCGCACCGCTGCCCACCGGTTTCGCCGAGAGCTACCCGTCGTCGTCGGTGCTGATGGGCTGAGGCGTTCGGTACCGGTCGGGTCATGCGGCCGAACTCAATCGGACCAGGTAGACCGTCGCCGCCGCTGCGAGGAGCAGGAAGGCGCCGGGGAAGGCGATGTTGTAGAAGACCCGGGCCCGCACATGAGCGACGACCGCGCCGATGAAGAACAGGGTCAGCCCGACACCGGCGGCCACGCCGATCCACGGCTGGATGACCAGACCGGCGACGAGTCCGGCGGCGCCGGCCGCTTTCAGGGTCGCGAGGTGGGGCAGGAACCGAGGCGGGACATGGACCTCGGCCGAGTTGGCCAGTACGAAGTCGGCCCGGGCGACGTCGGCGACGGCGATACCGGCGGTGGCCACGATGCAGACGATCGTGGCGACGACGAGCACGGTGGTCATCTGTTGTCCCCTTTCGGCGGCCGGGTTCTGACCGGTGGTCGGCGGGTCGGTACGGTCGTCATGAATGTCCTCCTCGGAGGCGGGTTGTCGGTTGCCGGATGTGAGAGTGGCGTCTCGTCTGTCTCGACGTCTCGCCCCTCGGAAAGGTGACATCCGGTGGTATCGATCTCAGAATTCGAAGATCTACGACCGCGCTTGACCGCGGTCGCCTTCCGCATGCTCGGCTCCATCCACGACGCCGAGGACGCGGTACAGAGCACATGGATCAAGGCTTCGCATGTCGATCACGCCGAGGTCCGCAATCCCGCAGCATGGTTGACGACGGCACTCACGCGTGTGTGCCTCGATCAGTTGCGAGCGAGGAGTCGGCGTCGGGAGGATCCGCTGTTCGACGGTGCGCTGCCGGCAGAAGCCGTCGCGGCCGACGAGCACTACCTGCAGCGGGAGGACGTGTCGCGAGCGCTGATGGTGATCCTCGACCAGCTCACGCCCGCGCAGCGTGTCGCGTATGTGCTGCACGATCTGTTCGACGTCCCGTTCCGGGACATCGCGACGGTTCTCGGCTCGAGTGTGGACGGCGCGAAGAAGCACGCGTCCCGGGGGCGCGGCCGGATCGCTTCTGCTCGACCGGACGACGAGCTGTCCGCAGGCGGTGCGAGCGTGGTGGTCGATGCCTTTCTGGCCGCGGCCGGCGGCGGTGACATCGACGCGATGGTCCGGCTCCTCGCCGACGACTGCATTCGCGTCGTCGACCGGTCGCTGGTCCCGCCGGGCACGGCGACCGTGGTCAGCGGCGCTCGGGCGGTCGCCGAGGAGACCCGATTGTTCGCCGACCGCATCCGGGCACATACACCGATGCGACTGGGCGGTCGCATGGTTCACGTGATCGCACCGGGCGGTCACCTGCTCGCCGTTGTCGAGGTCGCAGTGGTCGGCGGCCGGGTCTCGCGCATTCGTATTCGCCGCCCGGCGTCGGTGGCGTCATGACCAGCGGTGTCTAGAAGGGCGGTGGGTTGGCGTCGTTCCAGCGCTTCTCGGCGCGCTGGTGGCGTCGGAAGTCGTTGTCGCGCTGCCTGTTGAGTCTGTCGCGGGCGGGGTGATCGGGTGGCCGGCGCGGGGAGAGCCGGTTGAACAGGTCGCGTCCGCTGAAGGCGTTGCCGACGAACATGTGCCCGGTGGGTGCGGTGAACCAGGCGGTGCGGAACTCGTCCTGGTGGTCCTGCCAGCTGGTGAAGGTCTTGATGCGGTGATGGAACCGGCACAGCGGCTTGAGATTGCACGCATCGGTCGGGCCGCCGCGTCGCGCGTCGGCGTGGTCGAACGGATCGGTGTGGTCGAGATCGACCTGCCACACCGGCGCATTGCAGCCGGGGAAGGTGCAGCACAGTTCGCCCGCTCGCACCAGCGCCTGGAGTTTTCTCGACGGGACGTATCGGGTCGCGGGGTGAGTAGGTGCCGAGGGCGGGCCGGCGTCTGTCGGAGTGATGTAGGTGCGTCGCGCTTCGGCGAGCAGTGTTCGGGCGGTGTGGGCGTCGATGATGCCGTGTCGGTCGAGGAACGCGGGGTCGTCGTCGAGGCCGATCAGGGTCGACAGGTTCACCACGATGTGGAAGGTCGCGCGCGGAGCGAGCTGCGGTGGCGGCGAGACGGTCGGAGAGGACGCACCATCGACATCGGTGTCGGTGGCCGACGCGTCGTCGACGGTGTGCTCGTTCTCGACTTCAGAAGCCGGTGCTGGTGGCTCGGTGGCGGCCGGATCCGCTGCGTCGAGGTCGGGTGCCGCATCGGAGTCGGTTGCGGCAGGCGCGCAATCGTCGCATTGGCACGTGAGAGTGGCTGCACCGCGGGCCAGGGCTTTGAGGGCGTCGGCGCGTCGCATCGGCAGGGTCCGTGGGTCACCGGGGTGTACCGCGTTGGCCATCGACGACAGGCGGGCGTCGAATTCGGCGGCGTCGGCGTCGGGCAGTGTGCCGGAGATCCGGGACTGCCCGGGCGTGAACCGGTCCGGGGTGACCGTCACCTTGCGATCGTCCTTGACTCGTTCCTTGCGCCGGCGGATCGCGTCGGGCGCCCACGCCGCGACGATCGCGTCGACCATGGCGGTGAACCGGGCCGTCGACATGGGTGCGCGGGCGAAGATCGCCTCGGCGAGGTGGGCGTCCACGGTCTGCATCTCGTCATCGTCGGTGATCAGTTCGGTGCGCTTGAGGGCGATGAGGAAGCGGCGCTTGTCGATTCGGCCGCACGCCAGTGCGTGTCCGGTGAAGGCGAGTCGGTAGCGCAGCGCGTCGCCGGCCTCGATGAGTTCTCTCGCCTCGGCCGGTGTGACCGTGAGGGTGGCACCGACTTCGGCGATGGCCTGTTCGAGTCCGTTCGGCCCGAACTGCTCGTAGGGGTTCTCCCCGGCGGCCACTCGTGCCGACAAGTTCTCGAAGGCCTCGATGGAGTCGAGTTCGCCGCTGTGTATCTCGGCGCGCCGCTGCGCGTAATCCATCTCGCGTTCGTCGTGAATGAGGCTGGCAACGACCAACATCCGGTGCGCGGACGCTGCGGCGAGGCCGGCGCAGTGAGTCAAGACCTCGACGAGTTCGGATGCGGAGAGTTCATGGTCGGGACGAAGGCGCGGCTCGACGGACTCGCTCGAGGTATCCGCCGATGTGGATCCGGCCCCCGCCCCCGATGACATGACTCCATGTTACTCGAATATATGTTCGAGTCAAGGGTTGGCTTCTCGGCATCCCGAGGACCCTGCCGTTTGGCAACACGCGACTCAAAACCGCAGCCATGCTCCTCGGCACGACGTTCCTCCTGACCTCAGATTGGCCTCGGTAGATGGTCTGAGTCTGGCAGCAACGGTGTCGCCACCGCGGGAATGGTGACAAGGTTTGCTCCGCATTGTTCGCAGAGTCGATGGTCGTCGGAGGCAACGATGGTCGCGCAGGTGTGGCAATACCTCTCTGGCACTTCATAATCGGTCATCGCAGCGCGCCGCATCCTTACTGAGGGCAACCTCTCTGTTTCGGAGTGATGCATCGTCGGTGGTCACAGCGAGTCGTAGCTTTGGCCGTACCACTGGATCGCTGTCCACTCGGGGCAGTCGCCGGCCGTCAGTTGTAGATGGAAGTCTGGGCCGTCGTGGCTCGTACCATTCCGGGTTCCGTGAGTTGGCTCACCGCGCACACGTAGGTTCCTACTGCGACGTCGACCGCCGAGCCCTGCCACTCCTTGTACGCGTCGACGCGTTTGTGCGGAAACTGCGCAGCCATCGTCAGGGTGTCGTAGCTGACCACCACCAGCTCGCCTCGAGTGGCGGTGCTCGGACCTGCTGCCTGCCGCACGATCGGGTAGTGAGCGGCGACCGGCGAGTTCTCGACCGTGATGGTCCACGACCCTTCGTCGCCGGTCTCCCACAGCAGAAGCGTCCGGCGATGCATCTGCGTGGCGAAATGGGTGAACAGTGATTCCAGAGTCCAGTGTCGTGACACGAACGACTCGTAGGCATGCGGGTCGACAATCCCCATCATCCCGGTGTCATCGGACAGGCCGGACATCGTTATCGGTGGGGTTGACATGGTGTCTCCTGTGATTTCTGTGTGATGGTGTCTAAATGTGATGGAGAGGGTTTCGGCAGTTGGAGCCGCCGTGGGCCAGGCCCATCAGGTGGTTCCGTCATCGCTCTATACGGTTCATCGACGTAAACCCGTGGTAACCGTGGTGGCGAGTCGGATGCCGTCGTCTGGGTTGAGGTCGCGGGGTTGCCCCGTGGCCCGAGCAGATCAATCCGCGGTGGCCACTCTGGAGAACACAGACCGGGCTGCTCTCAGTCGGGCCGGTGACGACGGCGTACGCGTGATGGTCTCGGCGGTGGCCACGCACAATTCGGAAGACCCGGTGGATCGGCAGCTCAGCGTCGATTGCGTACTGCGCCACAATCGTATTCGCGACGAACATCAGCTCGGCGACGATCCCGCCGGTCCGATGACTCAGGCACAGTTGCGCCTACAAGTGGCTGGATACGAGGTTGTCGAGGCCATAGAGCTGGCCGAGGAGCCGGGCACGCAGCAGATCGTTGGGTGGTCGGGTGTCGGCTGGCGAGTTCACCGGGTGGCTCCCTCGTCGGAGTGTGTGCTGTCGTCACCGATAGTGCCGGTGGGTAGTTGACGGATGAGGTGGTTGTCGAGGACGGGGAGGGCGGCGATATCGGCCCAGGAGACCGAGACGGTGTGGATGCGGTCGAGGCAGAGGGTGATGCCGCGTTTGAGTGCGGCGAGTTCGGGGTCGTTGGCGCTGCTGTGGGTGAGGCGTGCGACGAGTGTGTTGAGGCGTTGCAGCGCGGCGCGTTCGGTGGGGCTGCGGTCGTCGAGCCCGACTGTGGCGGCGTGGTCGTTGGCGTCGTACCAGGCTGCCCAGGCGCGGTCGGCGACGGATAGGGCTCGGTCGACGTCGATGGCCGGGGAGTCCTCGTGTAGGGCTTCGACCGCTGCGGTGAGGTCGGCCATGGCGGTGTTGTAGGCGACCGTGGTGGCGACGGTGCCGGTGGTGTCGTGGAGCAGGGGTTTGGTGAGGTACCAGGCTTCGGTGTCGAGTTTGTAGTGGCCCCAGGCCGCGAGCAGGTCCTCGAGCGCGCGGGCGGCGTCGGCTCGTCGCCGGGCGAGGTCCCCGTCGTCGTCCCCGTCGATGGGCGGCTGGTCCTCGCGGCCAGTGTAGGCGGCGTGGGCGGCCTGTTCGACGATGCACGGCCAGTCGCGAGCGTCCGGGCCGGAGCTGTGAAGTGTGTAGTAGCTCCAGTAGGCGGCGATGGGGGTTAGTGCGGCCATGACCATTGCTACGATGCTGAACCCGTTCAGGGACGGCGGCAGCTCGAAGGCGAAGGCGCTGAGGAGGTATGCCGCCGGACCCGACAGTCCGAAGAGGCCATAGAAGGCGAGATCGCCGACATGTCGAGCGGGGTGCTGTCCGCTGCGGTGGAAATCTTGTTTGAGGTCAGCCAGCTCCGTGGACGTGGCCAGCTCGTACACCCGCCTGCGTAGCTCATTGTGAGCGATCACAGCCCCTCTGGGGTCCGCCAAGCTGCCGCTCGCCTGCACGCCGTCCGCGGCGAGGACGATCTGGACTGCCCGCGCCCTCAGCAGGGGGTCGGGGTGAGTGCGGATACGTTTGGTGACCTGCGCGAGGATTTCGGCGCGAGCGGGGTCAGCACGAATTGGCTTGTCGTCCACTGGGTGCGTTCCTTTTGTCAGGGGCTGGACTCGATGTCGGCGGCCAGCCGCAGCCGGCACAGCCACGCAGTGTGGGCTGCCCGCACCCGTGGTGCCATCGACTCGCCGCGGTGCTGGTGATGGAACTCTCGAGTGAAGACGCGATGCCGACCCCGGATCCATCGGCGACCGCCACGATGATGCCGAAACCGGGCTCGACTGCCCGCCCTCGGCGCAACGACGAGAGCATCGGCTCTCTCTCAACCGCCCCGCCTGGGACTGATCGGCGCGGCGACACACCTCACGCCCCGTCAACGGCACCCCGAGCACCGGCCCGGGTGTGTGCTCGAGCAGTGCGTTGATCAGCTCCGCCCACGACAAGTCCTCACCCACAACGTCGTCGTCACGGTTGGGGTCAGCGTCCACCAACTCCGCCACCTGACTCCCACCCCCTCTCGCTGACCGCCAGCGCAACGCTGCGCCACAACCGACAGCACCGAAATGTTGCGTCGATCGCATCCGCCGATTCTCGATAGTGATCGTCGGAATGGGCGTGGTCGACTCTTCGTGTTCACGATAGCGAAGAACGGATACGGCAATTTTCATGCATCGTCGTCGACTGTTCTGCGAGGCGGTACCTTCCTACCCGGGAGATCACCTCACAACGGCAACCCTCGCCGGCACAGGGCTGATCGTCGCAGCGGGCATCGGACTGACTCGGCCCACCACGTCACGCCATCGGCCCCCGGCACGCAAGTGACCTCAATGCGCAGTGAGCAAGCACGTTAGGCGCGATGGACATCCGCTAGGTGCACGATCGAGTGGCCACGGTCGCCCACGAATGCAACCACGGAGCACCGACAGGCGCCCCGAAATGTCAGTTGCCGAGCCGTCAGTTCAGTGGTTCGTCGTCGAACGGCCAGCCGGAGGCCGCGAGATGCCTTCGGACACGGGCGATGTCGTCCTCGTGGGGGAGATCCTGGGTGATCGCGCTGATCTTGACCCCGGCGTCGATCTTCGAGATCGGTTCGGGTGGTGGTGGCGCATCCCCGTGGTCGCGGATGAGGTCGACGGACACCCTCTCGGCCTCCTCGTCGCTGAGTTGCCGACGCAGCAGCGCGAACAACGGGACGTAGTCTTCGCGGGGAACTCCGTCGGGGTAGCCGACCCGCAACCACTCCACGATCCGCTTGAGAAACTGCCGTCGGTCCGCCACGGTCCGCCTACTTGTAACCGAACGGGAAGATCTTCACGTCGAAGTAGTAGTAGATGGTCTGCCGCGTGATCCACAGCAGGGCCGTGACGATCACGAGTGCGACAACCGCGAAGATCGCGTAGCCGAGCAGGCGCAGGGGTGCGTTGCCGTTCGAGATGGTGCCGTCCGCGTCGACACCGGGCGCGCCCTGCGCGTGGCAACGCAGGCCCACGGCGAACAGCGCCGGAAGCCCGGCGCCGAGAATAAGGCCCACCAGCAAGACCTTCATGATCGATTCGACGATGTCCATCGGTGTTCGGGTCCTTTCGGGATGCGTCGGTGACCGTCAGGCGATCGCGGTGGGCTCGGCGTTGTCGGCCGGAACGATCGAGTCGGTGGTGTCGTCCCAGTCGGCGTTGACGTTGCGCGCGTCGATCTTGTTCTGCTGCGCGCGCCAGTAGAGGTATCCGGACGCTGCGAGCAGGAGAACGAAGATCGTGATGCCGCCCGCGACGTCGCCCAGCAGACTGGCGATGTAGTAGCAGAAGGCGCCGACGAGTCCGGCTGCCGGCAGCGTCGTCATCCATGCGACGGCCATGCGCCCCGCTACCGACCACCGAACCTGCGCACCCTTCTTGCCGACCCCCGAGCCCAGGATCGACCCGGTCGCCACCTGCGTCGTCGACAGGGCCATGCCGGCTGCACTCGAGGTGAGGATGATCGCGGCCGACGAGGCCTCGGCCGCCATGCCCTGAGGTGAGCTGATCTCGACGAGTCCCTTGCCCAATGTCCGGATGATGCGCCACCCGCCCAGGTAGGTCCCGATCGCGATGGCCGCGGCGCAGGAGAAGACGACCCAGAAGGGCAGCCCGTGGCTCACCGTCGAGGCGTCGAGGTGGCCGGTCACGATGAGCGCCATCGCGATGACGCCCATCGTCTTCTGGGCGTCGCCGGTTCCGTGGGCCAGTGACACCAGTGAGGCGCTCGCTATCTGGCCGTACCGGAATCCGGCCTCTTTGCGATTCGCCTCGATGCGTCGGGTGATCGTGAACACGAGCCACGTCCCGCAGGCCGCCACGATGCAGGCGATGACCGGCGCGAACAGGGCGGGCACGATGATCTTCGAGAGCACACCGTGCCAGTTGATGCCGGAGAGGCCGATGGCCGCGATGCCGGAACCGATCAGCCCGCCGAACAGTGCGTGCGACGACGAGGACGGCAGGCCGAACAGCCACGTGAACAGGTTCCACAGAATGCCGCCGATGAGCCCGGCGAAGATGATCAGCAGCGCGGTGGTCGGGGTGAGTCCGGTGACGACGTCGCCCGACGTCTGCTGGATGTTGAGGACGTCCTTGGTGATGGTGGCGGCGACTTCCACGGACAAGAACGCGCCGACGAGATTGAGGACGGCGGAGATCCCCACGGCGACCTTGGGTTTCAGAGCTCCGGTGGCGATCGAGGTGGCCATGGCGTTACCGGTGTCGTGAAACCCGTTGGTGAAGTCGAAGCCGAGTGCCGTGATCACCAACAGCACGAGAAGGAGCATCTCTCCGGTCATGGCCCAATCATGCTGCCGGACCGCAGGTCTCGCCTAAATGCCCGATGCCGGGATTGCCGGTTTTGTCCTGGGTCTTTGCCGGCGCAGCGTCAGGTGTTCATCAACAGTTCATCTACGGCGTCGACGCGGGTCGTCGGTGGCTCCGGGCCTCATCCGAGGTCGTGGTCGAGCGAGGCATCGACCAGCAGGCCGAGTGCACCCTCGGCGAACCGGGAGACCGGCCCGACCGCCGCGTCGAGCGCCTCGTCGTAACCATCGCGCGCCGCGCCCCAGAGCCGGCCGGTGGAACCCTCCGGCGTGACCCCGACCACGGCGACGAGCTCACCGGTGGTCGGGATGCAGGTCGCCCAGACGAAGCGTGTCTCGGACTCCCAGTCACGCTGTGCCGCAGCGATGTACGCGGCGGGGTCGCCGACCTCGAGAAGGGACAACGCCGGGACATCGGTGATCCGCTCGTCCGCACGAAGCGCACGCAGATACCACGTCCCGGCGTTGATCTCGACTGGTTGCATTGCCTTGTTGTCGCGTTGACCCTTCGTGACGCCCCTCCGCAAGCTCCAGGGCTCCTCAGGGAGCGGGGGGATGCCGCCGCTCCGCAAGCTCCAGGGCTCCTCAGGGAGCGGGGGATGCCGCCCCTCCGCAAGCTCCAGGGCTCCTCAGGGAGCGGGGGATGCCGCCCCTCCGCAAGCTCCAGGGCTCCTCAGGGAGCGGGGGGGTTGCACAGTCGCGAAGCTCCAGTGCGGTCTTACTTCAGCTCGAGCAGCACCGTGCCCTGAGTGACCGCAGCGCCGGCCTCGATGGTCAGGCCGGTGACGACGCCGTCCTTGTGGGCGGTGACCGGGTTCTCCATCTTCATGGCCTCGAGCACGACGACCAGATCGCCGGCAGCGACTTCCTGGCCCTCTTGGACAGCGACCTTCACGACGGTGCCCTGCATCGGAGCGGCCACGGCGTCGCCGGAAACGGCTGCGCCGCCTGCCTTCTTGCGCGAGCGTGCCTTCGGCTTCTTGCGGACGACGCCGTTGGCCGATCCGCCACCGCCACCGAGCGCGAGATCGCCGGGCAGCGACACCTCGACGCGACGGCCGCCGACCTCGACGACGACGTTCTGCCGGGGTGCGGCCTCGTCCTCGTCGATGGGCTCGCCGCCGGTGTACGGCTCGATCGGGTTCTCCCAATCGGTCTCGATCCATTTGGTATAGATGTCGAACTTCTCGCCGTCGCCGATGAAGGCGGGGTTGGAGACGATGTGCCGATGGAACGGGATGACCGTCGCCAGGCCCTCGACCTGGAACTCGGCGAGCGCGCGCCGGGACCGCTCGAGAGCCTGCTCGCGGGTTTCGCCGGTGACGATCAGCTTCGCCAGCATCGAGTCGAACTGTCCGCCGATGACGTCGCCCTCCACGACACCGGAGTCGACGCGGACGCCGGGGCCGGTCGGCTCCTTGTAGACCGAGATCGGCCCGGGGGCGGGCAGGAAGTTACGGCCGGCGTCCTCGCCGTTGATCCGGAACTCGAACGAGTGGCCGCGCGGGGTCGGGTCCTCGGTGAACTCCAGCTTCTCGCCGTTGGCGATGCGGAACTGCTGACGCACGAGGTCGATGCCCGCGGTCTCCTCGGTGACCGGATGCTCGACCTGCAGGCGGGTGTTGACCTCGAGGAACGAGACCAGGCCGTCGCTGCCGACCAGGAACTCGACGGTGCCGGCGCCGTAGTAACCGGCCTCGCGGCAGATGGCCTTGGCGGACTCGTGGATCTTGGTGCGCTGCTCGGTGGTGAGGAACGGCGCGGGGGCCTCCTCGACCAGCTTCTGGAAACGACGCTGCAGCGAGCAGTCGCGGGTGCCGGCGACGATCACGTTGCCGTGCTGATCGGCGATGACCTGGGCCTCCACGTGGCGGGCCTTGTCGAGGTAGCGCTCGACGAAGCACTCGCCGCGACCGAACGCGGCGACGGCCTCGCGGGTGGCCGACTCGAACAGGTGCGGGATCTCCTCGATGGTGTACGCGACCTTCATGCCGCGCCCGCCGCCGCCGAACGCCGCCTTGATGGCGACCGGCACGCCGTGCTCCTCGGCGAAGGCGACGACCTCGTCGGCGTTCTTCACCGGGTCCTTGGTGCCGGGGGCCATCGGGGCGTCGGCCTTCAGCGCGATGTGGCGTGCGGTGACCTTGTCGCCGAGGTCGCGGATCGACTGCGGTGACGGACCGATCCAGATGAGTCCGGCGTCGATGACGGCCTGCGCGAAGTCGCCGTTCTCCGACAGGAAGCCATAGCCGGGGTGGATCGCGTCCGCACCGGACTTCTGCGCCGCGTCGAGGATCTTGTCGAAGACCAGGTATGACTCCGCCGAGGTCTGCCCGCCCAGTGCGAAGGCCTCGTCGGCGAGCTTGACGAACTGCGCGTTCGCGTCGGGCTCGGCGTAGACGGCGACGCTCGCGATGCCTGCATCCCGGGCGGCGCGGATCACGCGGACAGCGATCTCGCCGCGGTTGGCGATGAGGACCTTGCTGATTGCGGACGGGGTGTTCGCAGAGGTACTGGGCACTTGTTCTCCTGGGCCTTACTCGTACTCGGGTGCTCACGACGCGGTAGCGCACGCGACACGGTTGTCGGACGTCGGTCAAGTCTGGTGGTACGCCGTCACCGGCCGGGATGGGGACGGCGAGGGCGATGCGACACCTTCGAGGTGCAGGTGTCGCGACCTTCCGGGCAATACCCTAGCCCACCGAGCAATCGTTCGGTGGAGCCCTGGGTCACAACGCCGGAGAGAATGTGCTCGCATCACCGAGGCTGCGGATCAGTTCGGCGAAACCGTGCAGGTAGGCGTGGACGGGACCAGCGGAAGGATCGATGTCGACTGCGGAATCGCCCTGACCACCGGGCTCGGTGAATGTGACGATTCCCTCATGTTGTGCCTCCAGAAGGTTCCCGGATGACGGGTGCGCCGCAGCCTCATGGCCCGACGGGACGCTCCGGGTGGGGACGTCGGTCGCGGAGGATTCGACACCCAGGTCGTACACCGGGGACTCGCGCGGAAACCGGGCGGAGTACCGCAGACCCGACGGTGTGCGATTGATCCAGATGTACACCTCGTCGGGCGAGTAACTGTGACTCCGGATGACCTTCGCCCGGCCCGCATCGGCCGCACCGGCGCCCGGGGCATAGCGGGTGTCGATGAACGAGATCACGAAGCGGGGTCCGCCCTCGTGACCGATCAGGTCGGCCACCCGCAGGAACGGCAGCGAGGCACCCTGACGGCCGCGCTTGAGCGCGGCGGTCGACCGGGCGACGGTCTGGTCGAACGTGGGGGAGTCGGACATGTCCAGACAGAAGGGCGCGACCCCCACGAACCAGCCGAGCGACGTCAGCCAGCGGGCATCGTTGCGCGTGTGCCGCGGGAGCACGCAGCGGAACTCCCGATCGCCGGTCAACTCGTGATGGACCACGGCGAACGCCGCGAGCACCCCGGCCGTCAACGTCCCGCCCGCCTCCGAGCAGATCGCGGTGAACCGGTTGGCCGTCGCGTCATCGGCGATGACACCCCACAGCGACTCCTGCGGCTGTGCGGGGGTGTCGGCGGCGGCCGTCGGTGCGGGTGTGGGCGGGTCGGTCGTGTGCAGGCCGGGCATGTCGCCGTGTCCGGCGGCCAGGAACTCCGACCACACGCCGACGGCGGGGTGGTCCCGGCCGGTCTGGTCGGCGATCCGGCGTTCCTCGGCGCTGAAGTCGACGTAGCTGCCCACCTCGGGCAGGTTGGCGCCGCGGTGCTCGCGTGCGGCGCGGTACAGCGAGACCAGCTCTTGCTGCGCCATGATGAGCGAGTATCCATCCACCAGGGAATGGTCTGCGGCGAAGAGCAGGGTGAACGACCGCTCGCGACCGACCGTCGCGAACCGGTACGCCGGCCAGTGCAACGGGGCGGTGGCGCGATCGAACGAACCGGCCAGTTGCTCGACGAGTGGGCCGGACTCGGCGTACCAGCCGATCCGGCCCATCTTCAGTTTCACGCTGCCCGGTGCGGTCGTGAGTCGCTGCAGACCCGAGCCCTTGATCACGACGTGACTCCGCAGGACCTCGTGCCGGTCGATCCACTGGGTCAGCACCGACCGGATGGCCGGGATCGACAGCGGCTCGTCGAACTCGATGCTCAGCCCGAGCCATGCCTCGCGACCGCCTTCACGACGGTTGCGGATCCGGAATTCGAAGGCGGCGCGGAGATGCTGCTCGTGGTTGTGTGAGGTCAGCCGGGGGTCGTAGTCCCAGTTGCCCAGCCCGCCCGGCACATACGGAGTCCACTCGACGAGACCGCCGGGTGCGATGGGTTCGTCGCGGATCTGGATGAACTTCATGCCCCGGAGAGGTCGGGGACCTGGTTACGCACCTGGGCCTTGATCCGGCCCAGCATCCCCGCCATCCCCCGCAGACGGAGCGGACTCACCGCGCTCCCGAGTCCGAGGTCGTAATAGAAATCCGATGGCACGTCGAGGATCTCGCGCGCCGACGCGGTGTCGAGTCCCTGGTGCAGGATGGCCGCGAACCCGCGGGTCGTCGGCGCCTCGCGCGGCGCACTGAAGTGCAACCGCACCGACGCCGGGTCGGCGGCATCCACCGACAGGAACACCGGGGACTGGCACTCGGGTACCGGTTCCATCGCATCCTGCTCGAGATGCGCAGGCAGATCGGGCAATTCGCCGGCGAACTCGAGCAGGAGCGTGATCTTGTCGGAGTCGCCGAGCGCACCGAAGTCGTCGACGATCTCGGCCAGGGCTGGGGGCAGACTCATCGTTCGGTCGGGCTCACTCGGTGCCGGGGACGGCGCCCGGCTCGTCGCCGACGGCGATGGGGACCCGCACGGCGTTGCCCCACTCGGTCCACGAGCCGTCGTAGTTGCGGACCGCGGTGTGGCCGAGCAGGTGCGTCAGGACGAACCAGGTGTGGCTCGATCGTTCGCCGATGCGGCAGTACGCGATCGTGGGCGTCTGCGGATCGAGATCGGCATAGATCTCGTCGAGCTCGGCGCGACTGCGGAAGCGGCCGTCGGGCGCCGCGGACTTCGCCCACGGAATCGAGATGGCGGTGGGGATGTGCCCGCCGCGCAACGCGCCCTCCTCCGGGTAATCCGGCATGTGGGTGCGCTCGCCGGTGTATTCCTGCGGAGAGCGGACATCGACCAGGGGCTCGGTGCCCAGGGCCTCGAGAACCTGCGGTGCGAAGGCGCGGATCTTGGCGTCGTCGCGCTCGACGACCGGGTAGTCCGACCGCGGGTAGTCCGGGACGTCGAAGGAGGTGTCGCGGTCCTCGGCCATCCAGGCGTCGCGCCCGCCGTCGAGCAGTCGGACGTCCTCGTGGCCGAACAAGGTGAACACCCACAGCGCGTAGGCAGCCCACCAGTTGCTCTTGTCGCCGTAGATCACGACGGTGTCGTCGCGCTCGATTCCCTTGCTGCGCATCAACTCCGCGAACTGCTCGCCGTTGATGTAGTCGCGCGTGACCGGATCGTTGAGATGCAGGTGCCAGTCGATCTTCTGGGCCGTCGGGATGTGGCCGATGTCGTAGAGCAACACATCCTCGTCGGACTCGATGATCTTGAGTCCCTTGGCGCCGAGATGCGCCGAGAGCCACTGGGTCGTCACCAGCCGTTCGGGGTGGGCGTATTCGGCGAAAGCCGGATTCGGGTCGGTGTCAACGCTCACGGTGCTCTCCAGCTCGCTGTTCGGACGTTCCTCGTGGATCACGCGCGGACCATCTGCGGTCCCGCTGATAAAGGGTAGGGCATCGGCCGGAGCGTGCTTCGATCAGACGACAAACCGCAGGTGAAACGGGTCATCGCCTGCTAGGTTCGCCGAATGATCGATCGACGCGGCCCCCTCGCGATGCGGTGGGCGGTCTCCCTGGCCGCCGTGGCGGCACTGGCCGTCGGAAGCGGATGCTCGCTGATCCCGTCCGACGACTCGGGGCGGGCCCCGGGGACGTCCGCGTCGACGAGCGCCACGCCGAGTCCGACGCCGTCACGCCCGCCGGGTTCCGCGGGCTCGGATTCGTCTCGGCCGTCCGACGCCGACCCGGCACGCTGCCGCCCCGACGACTGTCCGAAGCTGCCGACACCGACCGCCGAACTCATGACGAGCGGGGTGGACCCGGGCAACGTCGACAATGCGGTCCCCGAGTACCTCACGACGCTCCTCGACGACCTCGACCAGACGTGGGGCGGATGGTTCGACCAGCTCGGCTGGGGCGATCCCGCGCCGGGTCGGGTCCTGATCGGGTCGGGTACCTCCTTCACCACCGAATGCATTGCCGGTGATGAGGATTCGAGCCCCGTGCCGATTCCCTCCGATGAGGCGAACGCATTCTTCTGTGGTGCGGACACCGAACCGAACGGGCAGGGTGTACCGACCGAGGGCAGCGTCGTACTGCCGGTCGAGACCTTCGCGGCCATCTGGGACGGCAACGTCTTCGGGGTGCCGTCGCCGATCGTCGGTGACTTCACCGCCGCGATCGTGGTCGCGCACGAGTACGGCCACAACGTCGTGTTCCGGATGGCCGAGGTCTTCGACATCCCGGACAGCCGGCTCCCGGCAGGCAAGAACAGCGAGCTGATCGCCGACTGCCTGGCCGCGAACTGGGGTGCGACCGCCTATCAGCGAGATGCGCTCGGCGCCAAGGAGATCCTGCAGGTCGCCGGTCTGCTGCCGATCATCGGCGACACCGGCGGCGCCTCCGGACACGGATCGGCGCGCGAGCGCGCGGTGGCACTGACGGTCGGACTCACCGGCCCGCAGTTCAACCGTCAGGGACAGCCGGTGGACTGCATCGAGCGGTATTGGCCGGAGTTCTTCGAGGTGGGGTGACCCTTCGAGGCTCGTCGCTGACGCTCCTCGCACCTCAGGGAGCGGTGGATCAGCAGATCTCTCGGGCTCGGGACCAGGGGCTTTGCGGTTCTTTCGGATCAGCGAGCAGGGCTCACGGGTGGGGTCAGTGACGCCAGAAGTCGGTGACCGACAGGCCGACGTCGCGCAGGAGGGTGCGGACCAGCGGCAGGCCGATGCCGATGACCGATGACGGGTCGCCCTCGATGCGCTCGACCAGCCAGCCGCCGAGGCCGTCGAGGGTGAAGGCGCCCGCGACCTGTAACGGTTCGCCGCTGGCGACGTACCGGTGGATGACATCGTCGTCGGCGTCGGCGAAGTGGATCGTGGTGGAACCTGTCCCGCCGGCGGTGCCGGGACGGTCCAGCCTGATCAGGTGGTGTCCGGTCAGCAGGTCGGCGCTGCGGCCCCGCATCTCCGACCACTGCGCGACGGCGCGTTCGGCGGTGTGCGGTTTACCCAGGAGCCGATCGTCCAGGTGGAGCATCGAGTCACAGCCGATGACCACGACCGGGTCACCGGAGCCGGCGAGTTCGGCGATCTCCGGGAGCGCGGCGACGGCCTCGGCCTTGGCGCGAGCGAGTTCGGCGACGACCACACCGGCCGGCGTGGAGTCGGGAAGCTCCGCGAGCAGTGCGTCCTCGTCGACGTCCGACACGCGCACGACCGGCTCGACGCCGGCCGCCCGCAGGATGCGCAGCCGGGCCGGAGAGGCCGAGCCGAGGACGAAGATCGGGCCGGTGGGACCCGGCCCGATCTCGGATGAACGTGCCACCGTCAGTAGCGCAGGTTGGTGAAACTCCCCGGACCGCCCCACTGAGGACGCAACCGGTCGATCGGCCGGCCCCAGTCGTTGCGTGTCGCGGGCTCGGAGTCGCCGCCGCCCGAACCGGCGCCGGCGAGGACGGTCACCAGCACGGCGAGGTCCTCGTCGGTCGGATTGCCACCCACGACGGTCAGGAACGGGCGCTCGGACTTCGTCGGGTCTTCGCTCACGGGATTCTCGCTCTCGGGACTACCGGCGGATGTCACAGGGGGATGTTGCCGTGCTTCTTGGGCGGCAGGTTGACCATCTTGCGCTCGAGCAGCTTGAGCGCGGTGGCGATCTGACCCCGGGTGTGGCTCGGCGGGATCACCGCGTCCACGTATCCACGGGCGGCCGCGACATACGGGTTGACCAGGGTGTCCTCGTACTCCTCCTGCAGCTGCAGACGCAGCGCGTCGACGTCCTCGCCCTTGGCGGCCGCATCCTTGAGCTGGCTGCGGTAGACGAACCCGACCGCGCCCGAGGCGCCCATCACAGCGATCTGGGCCGTCGGCCACGCGAGATTCACGTCGGCACCCATGTGCTTGGAGCCCATGACGTCGTAGGCGCCGCCGTAGGCCTTGCGGGTGATGACCGTGATCTTGCCGACCGTCGCCTCGCCGTAGGCGTAGAGCAGCTTCGCGCCGCGGCGGATGATGCCCCGGTACTCCTGGTCGGTTCCGGGCAGGAAGCCGGGCACGTCCACCAGGGTGACGATCGGGATGTTGAAGGCGTCGCAGGTGCGCACGAAGCGCGCGGCCTTCTCCGAGGCGTCGATGTCGAGACAGCCGGCGAACTGGGTCGGCTGGTTGGCGACGATGCCGACGCTGCGGCCGTCGACGCGTCCGTAACCGACGATGATGTTGGTCGCGTACTCGGCCTGCACCTCGAGGAACTCGTCGTCGTCGAGGATGCGACGGATGACCTCGTGCATGTCGTAGGGCTGGTTCGGCGAGTCCGGGATCAGCGTGTCGAGTTCGAGGTCTTCTTCGGTCAGGGTGTCCTCGATGGAACCGGCCGCCGGCTGCGCGACGGGCAGTCGCGGCGCGTCGGCGCGGTTGTTGCTCGGGAGATAGCTCAGGAGTTCCTTGACGTACTCGAGGGCGTCCTCTTCGTCGGAGGCGACGTAGTGCGCGGTGCCCGACTTCGACATGTGCGTGTGCGCACCGCCGAGCTCCTCCATCGTGACCTCTTCGCCGGTGACCGTCTTGATGACGTCCGGACCGGTGATGAACATCTGGCTGGTCTGGTCGACCATGACCACGAAGTCGGTGAGTGCGGGGGAGTACACGTGACCGCCGGCCGCGGCGCCCATGATCAGTGAGATCTGCGGGATGACACCCGAGGCGCGCACGTTGCGGTGGAAGATCTCGCCGTACAGGCCGAGCGAGACCACGCCCTCCTGGATACGGGCGCCCGCACCGTCGTTGATCCCGATCAGCGGACGACCGGTCTTGATGGCGAGGTCCATGACCTTGACGATCTTCTCGCCGTAGACCTCGCCGAGGCTGCCGCCGAAGACGGTCGAGTCCTGCGAGAAGACGCAGACCTCGCGGCCGTCGATGGTGCCGTAACCCGAGACGACGCCATCGCCCAGCGGGCGGCGCTCGGCGAGACCGAAGTTGGTGCTGCGGTGCCGGGCGAGGGCGTCGAGCTCGACGAACGATCCCTCGTCGAGCAGGTGCGTGATGCGCTCCCGCGCGGTCAGCTTGCCCTTCGCGTGGGTCTTCTCGACGGCGGCCTCACCCACCGGATGCTTCGTCTCGTCGAGACGATTACGCAGATCGGCGAGCTTTCCCGCCGTGGTGTGGATGTCGGGAGCGGCGGCGTCGTCGCGAGAAGCAGTGGTCATGACTGACGATGCTAACTACCCGGGTGTGAGCCACGTCAACCGGATCAACGTGAGATATCCCTCAGGTTTCCGAGCGATCGGTCGGTGGGAAGACCGCCGCCCGTCGAAACACTCGGTACCCGACCGTTCCACCGCGACGGACAGTAGGTTCGTTGTCCATGAGTCTCGACGCAGATCTGCTCCGTACCCGTCTCGCCGGCACCCGCTGGGACCGGATCGAGGTGGTCGAGGCGACCGGCTCGACCAACGCCGACCTGGTGTCGCGTGCCACCACCGAATCCGTCGGGGGTGAATCCATCGGGGGCACCGTGCGGATCACCACCGACCAGACCGCGGGCCGCGGCCGTCACGCCCGGACGTGGACGGCGCCCGCCGGCACGCAGCTGGCCATGTCGGCCGCGATCGACGTCGGCGACCACACCGAGGACCTGGGCTGGCTGTCGCTGCTGGCCGGCCTCGCCGCGGTCCAGGGCGTCGAGGACGCGATGGGTGTGCGCCCGACGCTCAAATGGCCGAACGACGTCCTGATCGACGGCAAGAAGGTCGCGGGGATTCTCTCCGAGTACACCCGCACCGAGCACGGTCCGAGCGGGCCGGGGGGAGTGGCGGTGATCGGCACCGGGCTCAACACCACGATGGCGGCGGAACAGCTGCCCGTCCCGACCGCGACCTCACTCGGACTCGCGACCGGGCGCGACGTGCCGCTGACCGACCTGGCCGCGTCGTATCTTCGGGCGCTGTCGGACCTGCTCGACCTCTGGCCGCACGACCTCGACGGGCTGGCGGCGCGGTACCGCGACAGCAGCGACACGATCGGTCGCCGCGTGCGGCTGGTCCTGCCCGGCGATCGTGAGCTCGTCGGCACGGCGACCGGTGTCGACCACTCCGGCCGGATCGTCGTCGACGTCGACGGTGAGCAGGTGGTGGCCGCCGCGGGCGACGTCACGCACCTGCGGCCGGAGTGACGTCGGCGCGGCTGGCGTGACTAGCGCTGCAGGCTCTTGCCTGCCATGGCCGGGATGATCGTCAGCGAGGGCAGACCGATCACCAGGTGCACGATCGCGGTCTCGATGCCCACCGAGATCTGGTTGTAGGTCAGGATCGGGATCAGCACGGCCGCCACGAGCAGCAGCCCGACGATCCACCGGTAGAACTGGTCGGGCGACGGCGTGACCAGATGCAGGACGTACCAGAGGGCACCGGCGGCGAGGGCGCACAGGAAGCCGACGACCCCGAACCAGAGTTCACTGGCGGCGACCGGGTTCCACACGCCCAGCTTGCCGGACTCGTTCACCTTCTCGACGAACGCGGAGATGATCCAGGCCACCAGCCAGGCGGCCAGGCCGGTCACCACACCGGTCATCACCACACCGCCGGCGAACGTGACGGGATTGATGTCCGGACCGCGACGCGGTTTCGCGGGCCTGCCCTGCTCATACGCGCCCTGGTTGTAGCCGCCCTGGCCCGCATACGGATCGGCCGCGTAGGGATCGCGCTCGTACGGGTCGTTCTGACTGCTGTAGGCACGTGACTCGGGGGTGTAGCCGGACTCGTAGTGCGCGGTCCGCGGGTCGCGGGGATCCTGGTAGCTCATGGCGTTCTCCTCCCCGACCGGTTCTCGAAGCCGATGGTCGGATCTGGTGTCGGTTGGATCTGGTCTCTGGGGCCCTGGCACGCACAGTGCACGCGGACAGCTGGTCGCCGTGGTTGGCAGTCTACTCAGGCCCCGCCCCGATCCGGACGTCTCCGGGGGGCGCGTTTCCGCGGGTGGGCCCCGGTCGGGCCGGTGCCGTTTATGCTGGGCCGCATGGCCTATCCGCGGGAGAACCTGGCACCGGGAGAGCGTGTCGTCCTCCATCGACATCCCCACTGGAAGTGCCTGCTGGGACCGTTCCTGCTGTTCGCGATCGTGACCGCCGCCGCGGGCCTGCTGATCGGTGTCATCACCTCCTCGTCCCTGCGTTCCACACCGCAGACCGTGCTGCTCATCGCGGTCGCGGTGGTGTGGGCCGCCGGCTTCTGCTGGTACTTCATTCGCCCGCTGTTGGCCTGGAAGACAACCCATTTCGTGCTCACCGATCGGCGGGTGATGTTTCGCAACGGCATCGTCACCCGATCGGGCATCGACATCCCGATCCGCCGGATCAACACCGTCGAGTTCCGGCACGGCCTCGTCGACCGGATGCTGCGCACCGGCACCCTGGTCATCGAGTCGGCGTCCGACGAGCCGTTGTCCTTCGACGACATCCCGCAGGTGGAGCGGGTCCACGCGCTGCTCTACCACGAGGTGCTCGACGTCCATGACGACGAGGATCATCCGTTGGAAGGACGCCGGCGCGACTCCTATGACCAGCCCGTCGCCGGTACCGCCCATCCCGGGGACCGCGCCGACCGCGGGGGCCGGGACCGATGACCACCGTGCTGCTCGCCGAGGACGACGCCGCGATCGCCGAACCGCTCGCGCGGGCGCTGTCGCGCGAGGGCTACGGCTGCGAGGTCGTCTCCACCGGCGCCGATGCCCTCGAGAAAGCCCTGGACACGCGCTACGAGCTGCTCATCCTCGATCTCGGGTTGCCGGTGCTCGACGGCCTGGAGGTGTGCCGTCGGGTGCGGGCCCAGCGGCCCGCGCTCGCCGTGCTCATGCTGACCGCGCGCACCGACGAGGTGGACTTCGTGGTCGGACTCGATGCCGGCGCCGACGACTACGTCGGCAAACCGTTCCGGCTGGCCGAACTGCTGGCCCGGGTTCGCGCCCTGTTGCGGCGGCGTCAGCCCGGCGACGTCGTGCTCGAGGGCGGTGCCCTGCGACTCGACGCGCGCGCTCGCCGGGTCCTGGTCAACGGGCACGACCTCACCCTGGCGAACCGCGAATTCGACCTCCTGCGATTCCTCATGGAACGCGCCGGTGAGGTGGTGACCAGGGAGGAGATCCTCACCGAGGTGTGGGGATCGGCCGACCTGAGGTCGTCGAAGACCCTCGACATGCACATTTCGTGGTTGCGCCGCAAGATCGGCGACGATCGCCACGACCGGCCCCGCCACATCGTGACCGTGCGCGGCGTCGGTTTCCGGTTCGACCCGTAGACGCTCATGCGCCGTCGCCTGCTCACGACCATGATCGCCGTCCTGCTGGCGGTCGGTGGTCTGTTGGGCATCCCGCTGAGCGTCGTCGCATGGTGGTGGGTCGCCGACAACGCGCATCAGGACCTCGACAACCGGCTCAAGGTCATCGCCGATCAACTGATCCGGCAGGAGGGGGCCGACGGCCGCATCCCGCCGGAATCCCTCGACCGTGAGGCCTTCCAGCTGCTGCTGCCGCCGAACGGGCGCCTGACCGTCACCTTCCCCGACCTCACCGGGACCCCACAGCGCACGGTCGTGGGTGCCGAGATCGGCGGTTCCCGACTCTCGGAGTCGATCGCGCTGGGTGCCGCGGGGACGCTGACCCTGTCGATACCCCTCGACGAGGTGCGCAACGACCAGTTCACGGCGGCCTCGATCGTGGCCATCATCGTCGTCGCGTCGGTCATCGGCGGCACGCTGGTCGCGGCGGTCACCGCGGGGCGGATCGTCGATCCCCTCACCGACCTCGCGAACCGTGCGGCCACCATGGGCCGGGGCGACTTCCGAACCCAGTGGAAGATGTACGGGATCGCCGAACTCGACCGGGTGTCGCGGGCACTGGCCGACGCGAACGCGGAGCTCGCCCTCCGTCTCGAACGCGAGCGTGAGGTCGCCGGGGACGCCTCGCACCAGCTGCGCAGCCGCCTCACCGCCATCCAGCTGCGTCTGGAAGAACTGACCCTCCACGACGACCCCGCGGTGATCACCGAGGCGGAGGCGGCGCTCGATCAGGTCGAGCGGCTCTCCACCGAACTCGACGACCTGGTCGAGGCGTCCCGCGCCGACGAACCGGCCCCGGAGTTCATCGACGTGTCCGAGATGCTGACAACCCTGGTCGGGGACTTCCGGCACGCCTTCGAGGCGCGGGGGCGCGAGCTGGTCGTCGCCTTCGACGGGGTGCCGCACGCGCTGACCTCGAACCCGGGCCGGCTGCGCGAAGCGGTCAGCGTGCTCGTCGACAACGCATTGCAGCACGGCCGTGGGACCTGCCGGATCCATGTGGGGACCCTGCCCGCGGGCGACCTGGTGCGGATCACCGTCGCGGACGAGGGGGACGGGGTGGCCGACGAGATCGCCGTCCACATCTTCCGCCGGGGCTTCTCGGCCGGGCGCCGACCCGGTGCGGGCCGGAGCGGGGTCGGACTGTCGCTGGCCCGGGCCCTCATCGAATCCGACGGGGGACGGCTCGAACTCACCGTCCGCCGTCCACCGGTGTTCGCGATCGTCGTGCCCGCCCGGCTGGTCACCGGACGTGAGCACCTCGGCACCGATCGCGGTGACTCCGAACTCGCCGACGACATCGACGAGAAGACCGGCCGGTCCCCGGAATCAGGCGTCAGGCGTGACCGAGTTCCTCATCGTTGAGCTCGGCGAGCGAGGGATGCAGGTCGGTCGACCCGGCGTCGCCACCCCGCAGCTGCTCTTCGGGGAAGGCGAACTTCCGCAGCGCCCAGAACCGGAACGCCATCTGGAAGAGGTTGCCGATGATGAAACCGAGCACGAAGTCGACGACCACGACCTCCGACACGGTGAGGTTCGAGCGCATGTCGAAGACATTGTTGGCGACGAACAGCGGCGCTGCCTGCAGGATCACGCCGACGCCACTGATGGCGAAGAACAGCATCGCCTCGTGGTGACGCTCCCGGCCGCCGCGGTTCTTGAACGCCCACTCGCGATTGAGGATGTAGCTCAAGATGGTGGCGAGCACGCCGGAGATGATCTTGGCGATCACCGGCTTCGGTTCCAGGACCGTGAGGCTCAGGCTGTAGAAGATCGCCATGTCGAAGACGAACGTGGTACCGCCCACCATCGCGAACTTGATCAGTTCGTGGTGCCGCATCACGAGCCGACGGACCGGCGCGGGAAGGCGGGCGATCATCTCGTCGATCAATGGCACAAGATCCGAGTGTACGAAACACGACCGCCGGGCCACTTCCCGGGCGGTTGTGCGAATGACGCCGCGCACATGCCACGATGGTTCGCGTGAATCCACGCGAGCAGGTCGACGGCGCCGTGTCCCCGTCGTCCCAGGTGCCGCCGGTCCCGGACACGGGACGCACGAACGGCCGGTCGTCGGGGATGCCGACGGTCACCATGATCGGTGGTGGCCAGCTCGCGCGGATGACCCACCAGGCCGCGATCGCCCTGGGCCAGTGCCTCCGTGTGCTCGCCGCCTCGGAAGCCGATCCGGCGGCACAGGTCAGTGCCGACATCGTCGTGGGGTCGCACGACGAACTCGATGACCTGCGCCGGGCCGCGGCCGGGTCCGTCGCCCTGACCTTCGACCACGAAGGCGTACCGCTGGCGCATCTCCGCGCGCTCGAAGCCGAGGGCGTGTCCGTGCTCCCGCCGTCGGCTGCGCTGCATTTCGCCCAGGACAAGCTCGCGATGCGCGTCCGGCTGGCCGAACTCGGCCTGCCCGTGCCCGATTTCGCTGACCTGTCCGGCGATCGCGCCGCCGCCCGCACACGTCTGATCGAGTTCGGCGAGGCCAATGACTGGGCCATTGTCGTCAAGGCCGTGCGCGGGGGTTACGACGGCCGCGGCGTCTGGCTCGTCGACGGTGCGCAGGACGCACTCGCCGTCTTCGACGACTACCCGGACGACGCGCCGGGCCTGCTCGCCGAACAGAAGGTGCCCATGCGCCGCGAGCTGTCGGCGATGATCGCCCGGTCCCCGTTCGGTCAGGGCGGGGCATGGCCGGTGGTCGAGACCATCCAGCGCAACGGCCAGTGTGCCGTCGTCCTCGCGCCGGCGCCCGGGCTCGACGACGAGGTGGCCGCCCGCGCACAGCAGATGGCGCTGCGACTGGCCGACGAGCTCGGCGTGGTCGGCGTGATGGCGATGGAGCTCTTCGAGACCGTCGACGGCGAACTGGTCGTCAACGAGCTGGCGATGCGGCCGCACAACACCGGGCACTGGACGATGGACGGGGCGGTGACCTCGCAGTTCGAGCAGCACCTGCGCGCGGTTCTCGACTACCCGCTCGGCAGCACCGCGCCGAGCGCGCCGCTGACGGTGATGGCCAACATCCTCGGTGCCCAGCGCGCACCGGCGATGTCGATGGACGAGCGGCTGCATCACCTGATGGCCCGGATGCCCGAGGCCAAGGTGCACCTCTACGGCAAGGGTGAGCGACCCGACCGCAAGATCGGGCACGTGAACATCGTGGGGCGCGAGGGGGATTCGCCGGAGTCGGTGCGCGAACGTGCCGAGCGGGCGGCCCAGTGGATGTCGCAGGCGACGTGGACCGACGGATGGGATGAACATTCATGAGTGAGACACACGGCCCGCGGGTCGGCCTGATCATGGGCAGCGACTCGGACTGGCCGACGATGAAGGCCGCCGCCGAAGCGCTCGCCGAGTTCGACGTGCCGTTCCAGGTCGGCGTCGTCTCGGCACACCGCACGCCCCAGCGCATGCTCGACTACGCGGCCGGTGCCGCCGGTCACGGCATCGAGGTGATCATCGCGGGAGCCGGTGGCGCAGCGCATCTTCCGGGTATGGTCGCCTCCGCGACCCCGTTGCCGGTGATCGGCGTGCCCGTCCCGCTGCGGCACCTCGACGGACTGGATTCGCTGCTGTCGATCGTCCAGATGCCCGCCGGTGTCCCGGTGGCGACCGTCTCGGTCGGTGGGGCCCGCAACGCCGGTCTGCTCGCGGTCCGCATCCTCGCGGCCGCCGACGCCGACCTGCGTGCCCGGATGGTCGAGTTCCAGCAGGGACTCGAGCAGATGGTCCTCGACAAGGATGCGGCGCTGCAGCAGGAACTGCTGGGGGAGTAGAACTCCCGTCTCGGTCAGGCTGTGGGCTGCAGACCTAGTTTCGCGGTGAAGAAGTCGATCACCCGGTCGTAGGCCTCCCGGGTGGGTTGCCCGGGTTCGTCCCGCAGGTCCTCGGTGAGCACCGAATGTGGCCGTGGCAGCATCGAATCCGGGTTCGCGGACTCATCGGGTAGTTCGACGCCGATGAAGGCGTCGCCGAGGAGCTCACGGAGATAGGCGAACCGGGCCTCCGGCACGAGCCGGTCGCCGCGGAACCGCAGACCCATGACCTCCAGGCCGCGCGCGCAACGGGCCTGCACCAGAGCCAGATCCGACTCACTCACGTCGATGGCGCGGGCGCGTCCGGGCAGCACCGCGAACGGCAGTGAGGGCTGGGACAGGACCGGGGCGAGCATGCGGTCGTCGGTGGCCATCGCCAGTGCGAACCCGCCGGTGAAGCACATCCCGACCGCGCCGACCCCGGGCCCGCCGCACCGGTCGTGCTCGCGGGCGGCCAACGCGCGCAACCACGACGCGACCGGGGAGGTCTTGCCGGTCGCCAGGATCGTGAACTCGCGGGTGACACAGGCCCGGGCCATCGTGCCGAGCATGTTCGTCGCCGATCCGACCGCACCGAGGTTGTCCGGACGCGGATCGCGACCGTCGACACCGAACAGGGACGGGAGGACGGCCGTCGCGCCGGCGCCGGCGATGCGGCGCGCGACGTCCGCCACCTTGGGGCTGATGCCCGGCATCTCGGCGATCACGATGACCGCCGGGCCGCTTCCGAGGCGATGGACTCGGCGGGTGGTCCCGTAGAGGGTCACGTCCTCGGTGTCGAAGTCGTCGAGCGGGTCGTCGGCCATGCGGTCACGCCCGGTGCAGGGTGCCGAGAAGCGCGGATTCGAACAACCGCGCCGGGATGCGCGCTCCCCGCACGATGTCGGGTGAGTCCGACGGCACCACCCGAGGGCCGGTCACCCGGTAGTGCCGATTCTTCCGGGTGAGTCCGAAACTGCCCGCGGCCTGGACGTTGCGGACCCAGTCGGTGTGCCGCCCATAGGTGAGGATGATCGTGAGCCGGTCGCCGTCGACCCACGCGAGCACCGGGATGGAGTAGTGCTTGCCGGACTTGCGGCCGACGTGTTCGACCATCGCGTAGGGGGCCAGGCGGGGCGCCCACTGTCGCTGGATGGGGTTCGTCACTCGCTTGTTGAGGCGGGCCACCGCGCGGGGGATTCGCATGCCCCCACTGTGCCCGATCGGCGGCGTGCCCGCCGGGGTTCACGAGAGGACGAGCGTGGCCTTCTCCATCTCGGCGATCGCGGTGACCCGTTCCGGTGAGGCCGCGGTGACGTGAACGAGACTGCCGCCCACCAAGAATGGTGTGAGGAGGTGGGCGACCACGAACTCGGCCGGATGCCACGGCCGGGTGGATACCACGCGGGTGCCCGGTCCGATCCCGTCGCGTTCCGCGATCGCCCGGGCGTCGTCGAGTACCTCGCCGATGGCGGTGCCCTCGAGCGTGGCCGATGCCGGCCGGCGGGACGAGTACTGGTCACCGTGGACGCGCACGACGCTGCCGTAGTCGCCGACGCCGGGCGGCAGGTCACGCAGCGGCAGCGCGAACGGATCCAGCGAGGCGACCACCACTTCGTCCGCGTCGGGGTGGTCGTCCAGTCGATCTCGGCTGGTGAACACGACCATGGCCTCGTCGGTGCTCTCGAAATGCACGTCGGCGCCCGCCCACAGCGCGCCCAGCAGGATGCCGGCCGTCTGCCAATGCGCCGGGAGATCGACCGCCACGACGTCGCCCGCCATGACGCCGATCTCGTCGACCAGGTAGTTGGCGGTCTTCGCCGCCCAGTTGCCCAACGTGGCGGCGGACAGTTCGGTGCGCTCGCCGGTCGAGTCGTCGTAGTAGGTCAGCAGCGGACGCGAGTGGTCGGCGACCGCGGCGAAGACCGCGTCGGTGAGGGTGTTCGGAGTGTTCAGTTCACGCACATCGGCCCCTGGTTGCCCGCGGTGATCGGTGGGCGCTTGTTGCCGACGCGTTCGCTCGCCGGGGTGTTGTCGGTCTGGTCGCCGGTGTCGCTGATGGAGCCCGGCCCGGCATAGGTGTTGGTCAGCACGACCTTGAGCTGGTCGTCGGCGAGGGTGGGGTCGGCCACCACCCGGGCGCCGCCCAGGTCCTTCGCGAGGAGCCGTGCGGCGTCGCTCTCGTCCTTGGCGTACACGATCGAGTCCTTCGTGTCGGCCTTGCCGCTCGAGGTCGCCCCGATCCGGAAACCCTTGTTGGTCAGGATGTTCGCCACGTTCGACGCGAGTCCGTCGATGGTGCCGGCGTTGACCACGTCGACCGTGTAGTCGCCGCGCTGGATGCCCTGCGATTCCTTCGGTGCCAGCAGATCCCCGGTGAAGGCCTGGACCTCGCGCGGGTCCACCTCCACCACGCTCTGCTGTCCGTCCTCACTCCAGCCCTGCTCGGTGACGATCGGGATGGTCGCGAACTTCACCCGGCCGCCGCTGAGGTCCTTGAGCTGCTCGGCGAACCGGATGATGTCCCAGTCGTCGTCGATGATTACTGACCGCGAGACCGCGTTCTGCAGCTCCGAGAGCTTCCCCGGGTCGGTCAGGGTGTTCGCCGAGATGATCTTCTGCGTGAGCGACGCCATGAATGCCTGCTGGCGGGTGATGCGGTCGAGATCACCGCGGGGGAGCCCGTGGCGCTGGCGCACGAAGCTGAGGGCCTTCGGGCCGTCGAGTGTCTGCCGGCCGGCGCGGAACCGCGCGCCCGTGAAGGGATCCCGGACCGCCTCGTTCAGACAGACGTCGATGCCGCCGGCCGCGTTCGTCAGCAGTACGAAGCCCAGCAGGCCCACCTCCGCATAGTGGTCCACCTGCACGCCGGTCAGGTTGGCGACCGTGTCCACCAACGCCTTCCGGCCGGCGAGCGTGCCCTCCGACTCGGCTTCGCCCTCGGATTTGCCCTCGCCGACCGCCCGCGCGCGGACGCTCTCGCGAGTCGTGCCGTAGGCGGCGTTGATCTTGCTCATCCCGATACCGGGCACGTCGACATAGGAGTCGCGCGGGATCGAGATGGCGGTCGCCGACGAACCGTCGTCGGGGATGCGGATCAGCAGGATGGTGTCGGTGTTCGTCGCGACCTCGTCCCCCGAGCGCAGCAGCTTGAGCTCCTCCGGGGACAGCGGATTGCCCTTCGCGTCGGTTCGCGAGTCGGTCCCCACCAGGAGGATGTCGACGGCCCCGTCCGCGGCGCCGCCGAGATCGAGTCCGCCGAGCTGGGTGATCCGGGTCTGTAGATCCGACATGGTGTTCCAGGCGTAGCCCGTACACAACAGCACCGCCACCGATGCGACGGCGATGAGCGCACGACCCCATCCGGCGCCCGCGGCCCAGCCGCCCGTCCGGGGGCGTCCGCCCGGCGGGGTGGTCGGCGGCACGGCCGCTGTTGCCGGCTTCGTCGGCGCTGCGTCGTCCCGCCTGCGGCGGCGTCCGGTCGTCGGTCCGGCCGCCGGGGGGCGCGGTGTCTGCTCACGCTTCTTCTTCGCGCCCGGAGCCGGGCGGGTGTGGATCTCGCCGGAGGTCCGTCGGACTGGCCGGGGTTCACCGGGACGACGAGGGCGGGTCGCTGCGGGTTCCACCGACTCCGGTGCGGCGCGGCGGTCGCCGGATGCCCGGCGGCCCGGGGTGCGCGGATCGGCCGCTGCCCGACGCCGTGGGTCGTGGGGGTCGGCTCCGCGGCGTCGCGGGTCCGGCGGCGGCTGGCGGCGCGCGCGGGGTGGGGGAGAACCTGGTTCACCGGGACGCTGGTCGGAGCCGCGGGGGACCCCGCGGCCGTCGGGTCCACCGTCGTTCGGGGGCCGCACCGGGCGTCGCCGGGCACCGGGCTCCGGGCCGCGCCGATCGCCGGGCATCGGCTGACGCCCGTCCGAACCCGGCCCCGCCGGACGGCGCGTCTGCGAACGCCGGCGCGGGCCGTCTGGTGGTGAATCCACTGGTGAACGGTCCCTTTCGAGGTCGACACATCGCGTCGGAGCGTCGACGCGACAAGGGTTACGCCTGAGGATGCCGATGCTGATGTGCAGGACGAGTCAGGTGTTGTGTGCTCTCGTCAGGCTACTGAAGTGATTCGCAAATTCGAGAACGCAACGCCGGGCGGGCGAGTAGCCGTCGTCACGTGCGCGGTCCAGGCCGGGTGGAGGACGTTCCCCCGGTCCGGCACGATGGTGCCCATGCGTGTCACGCCGAGCAACCCCACCGTGTACATCGTCGGCGCCGGCGGGCAACTCGGAACGGCCATGCAGGAGCGTTCGGCGCGGGTTCCCGACACGGTCGTGCGACCGCTCACCTCGGCCGACATCGACATCACCGATCCGACCTCGGTGGCAGCCGCGCTCGGCGACCTCGACCCCGACGACGTGGTGGTCAACTGCGCGGCGTACACCGATGTCGACGGCGCCGAGTCCGACGCCGAGGGCGCGCGCCGCGTCAACACCACCGGACCGGGGGTCCTCGCCGCCCGCACCGCCGACGCCGGCGCGTGGCTGATCCACGTCTCGACCGACTACGTGTTCCCCGGGACGGTCGAGGAGGGATCCCGCCCGGCCGCGGGCGACGGATACGAACCCGACGACGTCTCCGGCACCCCGGCCACCGTGTACGGCCGCACCAAACTGGACGGCGAGCGCGCCGCGCTCTCGGCGGATCCGCGGACCACCGTCGTGCGGACGGCATGGGTCTACACCGGCGGACCCGACAGCCGCGACTTCGTCGGCACGATGCGACGCCTCGAACAGTCGCGGGAGACGGTCTCGGTCGTCGACGACCAGCTCGGGTCACCCACTTACTCACACGATCTCGCCGACGGACTCTGGGATCTGGTCGCGGGCGGGGTGCGCCCGGAGGTCGCCGGCGCGGTGCTGCACGCGACGAACTCGGGCAGCGCCACCTGGTTCGATGTCGCCCGAGGGGTTTTCGAGGAGATCGGGGCGCGGCCCGACCGGGTCCTGCCCACGACGACCGCCGAATTCCCGCGCCCGGCGCCCCGCCCCGCCTACTCGGTGCTGTCCGGGCGGTCCTGGACGGCCGCCGGACTCACCGCGCTCCGTCCGTGGCGACACGCGCTGCACGCGGCGATCGCCGCGTCGGACGCCGGCACCGGTTCGTTACCCTGATCGGCGTGCCTGTTCAGCCAGCCGTGGTGACGGTGACCTATTTCTCCGGCGATCACCTCACGACCTTCCTGCGTAGTCTTGCCGCCGTCACCGACGTCATGCCGCAGGTCATCATCGCCGACAACGGCTCGGAGGACGGCGCGCCGGAACGCGCCGAGCAGGAGTACGACACGGTCACCCTCGTCCGGACCGGCGGCAACATCGGTTACGGCGGCGCGATGAACCGCGGTGTCGCCGAGATCGACCCCGACGTCGAGTTCATCCTCATCTCCAATCCGGATGTCGAGTGGAAGCCGGGAGCGATCGAGGAGCTGATGGCCGCCGCCCAGCGCTGGCCGCGCGCGGGCTCGCTCGGCCCGCTGATCCGTGAACCGGACGGCTCGATCTACCCGTCGGCCCGCCGGGTCCCCGACCTCGTGTCGGGAACCGGACACGCGATCCTCGGCACGGTCTGGAAGTCCAATCCGTGGACAGCGGCCTACCGCGCCGACGACGAGACCCCGTCAGAACGTGCGGTGGGCTGGCTGTCGGGTTCGTGTCTGCTCGTGCGGCGCAAGGCCTTCGACGCCATCGGCGGATTCGACGCCCGCTACTTCATGTACATGGAGGACGTCGATCTCGGCGACCGGCTCGGCAAGGCGGGCTGGCAGAACGTGTACGTGCCCACTGCGGAGGTCGTACACACCAAGGGGCACAGCGCGGGTCGCCATCCGGAGAAGATGCTGCCGGCGCACCATCGCAGTGCCTACCGGTTCCAGGCCGACCGCAACCCGGGCCCCTGGCGTGCGCCGCTGCGACTGGCGTTGCGGATCGGGTTGGGTGTGCGGTCCCGGCTGGCCGTGCGTGCGGCGCGCCGCGCGTCGGCGAGCGAAACCGGCTCATGAGTGCTGAAGTAACACCGAGTGCTGACGTGAAGAACGAGTGCTGAAGTGAAGACCAGACACCGCGAGGAAGGACCCGATCCAGTGGACAACTACACCGTGCGTGAGTCGGTGGAAAGACAGTCCGTGGGGGGATCGGACGACATCAGGGAGGATGTCGAGGCAGTCATCCTCGTCGGCGGCAAGGGAACCCGTCTGCGTCCGCTCACCCTGTCGGCGCCCAAGCCGATGCTGCCCACGGCCGGGCTGCCGTTTCTCACCCATCTGCTGTCGCGCATCCGCGCGGCGGGGATCCGCGACATCGTGCTCAGCACCTCGTTCAAGGCCGAGGTCTTCAGCGAGTACTACGGCGACGGTTCGAAACTCGGCCTGCGCATGCGCTACGTCACCGAGGACGAGCCGCTGGGCACCGGTGGCGGTATCCGCAACGTCCTCGACGAACTCACCGCCAGCACGATCGTGGTGTTCAACGGCGACGTCCTGGGCGGCACCGACGTCGGTGACGTCATCGACAGCCACCGCGCCGCCGACGCCGATGTCACCATCCATCTCGTTCGCGTCAGCGACCCGCGCGCGTTCGGCTGCGTGCCGACCGACGGCGACGGTCGGGTCACTGCGTTCCTGGAGAAGACGCAGGACCCGCCGACCGATCAGATCAACGCCGGCACATACGTTTTCAAACGCGAGGTGATCGAGTCCATTCCGTCCGGGCTGCCGGTCTCGGTCGAGCGTGAGGTGTTCCCGCGGCTACTCGCCGAGGGCAGCCACGTCCATGCACACGTCGACCACGCCTACTGGCGCGACATGGGTACGCCCGAGGACTTCGTCCGCGGCTCGGCCGATCTCGTCCGCGGTATCGCGCCGTCGCCGGCACTGGGCGACCGTCGCGGCGAATCCCTCGTCCACGAGGGCGCGGGCGTCGGTCCGGGTGCCCTGCTGATCGGCGGCACCGTGGTCGGCCGCGGCGCCGAGATCGGCCCGCGCGCCCGTCTCGACGGGGCGGTCGTCTTCGACGGCGCGGTGATCGAGGCCGGCGCGGTCGTGGAACGGTCGATCATCGGTTTCGGTGCCCGCATCGGGCCCCGCGCGCTGATCCGGGACACGGTCATCGGCGACGGCGCCGACATCGGCGCGCGTTGCGAACTGCTGCGCGGTGCGCGGGTGTGGCCGGGTATCGAGATCCCCGACAACGGGGTCCGGTTCTCGACGGACGTCTAGTCCGGGGGGCGGGTCCGTCTACCGGATCTTCGCCGCGGCGAGCACTCCGGGTCCCAGCGGGATGACCACCGGCAGCAGTTGCTCGTCGTCGGCGATGAGCAGGGCCGCCTCACGGGCGGCCGCCGTCGGCGGCTCAGTCCGGGCCGGATCGCCGACCGTGCCGTCGGCGGTCGCGTTGTGGACGACGACCACCCCACCCGGCCGGAGCATCCGGACCGCCTCGCCGACGAATCGGGGCAGATCGAGCAGGGGCCCGTCGACGAAGACCAGATCGTAGGACGCGTCGGACAACCGTGGCAGGACCTCGACGGGCGTGCCGTTGATGAGCCGGGTGCGGCCGGGCGCGATGTCGGCGCCGGCGAACGACGCCCGTGCGGCCCGGTGGTGCTCGGGCTCGGGGTCGATGGTGGTCAGCACGCCGTCGGCCGACATTCCGTTGAGCAACCACAGGCCGCTCACGCCGGTGCCGGTCCCGATCTCCACCACGGCGCGCGCGTCGGCCGCACGGGCCAGCAGGGCGAGCAGCGCGCCGACCGCCGGGGAGACCGGCGTCGCGCCCAGTTCCTCGGCGCGAGCGCGGGCGGCGATGACGGCGTCGTCCTCGACGATGGCCGACTCGGCGTAGGCGATCAGGTCGGGGCGTGCGGACGGCGTTGACTCGGTCACGCGTCGAGGTTAGTCCGACCCCGCGGCCGAACCGGACGCGGCACGCCAGACCTGCGCGAATCCGCTCGCAGCCGGACGGCCGGCGCATCCTCAGGCAACACTCAGGCGCCTCATACGGCGGCCACACTCGGATAGGAGAGGGTGAGAGCTGTTCCGGTTGGGACAGTTCCCGGGAGGTCGGTGTGAACCCCCGGCAGTTCGGGAATACCCAACCGGAGTCATCCGTTCGACTTCGGTGAGTGCTTGGGTCACCGGGTGCGTGTTCACGAGAGAGGAACCGACCACCGACCATGATCGATCCCCGCGATCCCGCCGACGCCGTGCCCGCGGGCACCGCAGGTTTCGACGCCACCGGCGACGAACTGCTCATGCCGTCCTGGGACGACCTGGTACGCGAACACGCCGACCGCGTCTACCGCCTGGCCTACCGCCTGTCGGGGAACCAGCACGACGCCGAGGACCTCACGCAGGAGACCTTCATCCGGGTCTTCCGCTCGCTGTCGAACTACCGCCCCGGCACCTTCGAGGGCTGGCTGCACCGCATCACCACCAACCTGTTCCTCGACATGGTCCGCCGCCGCAGCAAGATCCGCATGGAAGCCCTGCCCGAGGAGTACGACCGCGTGCCGGCCGACACCCCGGACCCGCAGCAGATCTTCGACGCGACGAATCTCGACCCCGACCTGCAACGTGCGTTGGACACGCTCGCGCCCGACTTCCGCGCGGCCGTGGTCCTGTGTGACATCGAAGGGCTGTCCTACGAGGAGATCTCGGCGACGCTGGGCGTCAAGCTGGGTACGGTGCGCAGTCGTATCCACCGCGGCCGGCAGAGCATCCGCGACGCCCTCGCGGCACAGGGTCACACGAGCAGCCGTTCGGTCGCGATCGGCTCGCATTCCTGACTTCGGTGCCCCGCCGCCGCGTGGCCCGGGAACCCTGCTCCGCCGAGCTTCGTTGTGAGTCTCGGATAAGCTGAGACGTTGCCCGTGCCGTTGCGCACAACGCCGACGATGTCCCCGGTCCGCCGGGGAGTACGCGTTCGGCGGACGGCATCGGATGCCGCCGGTCGGTACCGTGGCAGAAGAGCAGCAGGCCCAGTGGCAACACAGGATTCATCGTGCGGCGGTTTCGTCGTGGAGAGGGGTGAACGACGATGATGGACGGCGATCGCGGGCGTCCGACCGGGAGTGGCGGTGTCGAGCCACCGACCCCCAACCTCCGTCGTCGGCGGTCGTCCTGGACTCCCAGCAGGTGGAACACCTGGAGTCCGGCTCCCTCGTCATTCCTGCCCAATCGCGGCTACCGCGCACCGGGAACGGCCGGCGGGCGCGGCTTCGCACCCACCGAGCACCTGGCCCCCGAGGCGGTCGCGGCGTTCGTCGACGGTGAGCTCGGCATGTCCGCGCACGCGCGGGCCGCTCACCACCTCGCGCTGTGCCACGAGTGCGTGGCGGCCGTGGAGGCGCAGTCGCTGGCCCGCACCCGGCTGCGCGAGTCCGGCCGGGTGTCGATCCCGGACTCCCTTCTCGGTCAGCTCTCCCAGATCCCCACCCGCGAGATCGACATGACCTCCGGACGACCCCGCCCGACGGAGTTCGGGCCGACGGTGTCGCCCGATGCGCCGACCGACGGCATCCCCGCGGCCCGTGGCCGCGCCTTCCGCCGCCGGGGCCGGTGAACGTGGCTCCCGACGCCGATTCTCCCGACGCCGATTCTCCCGACACCGGTGACGCGCAGTACGCGCGTCCGGCCGAACCGCCCGAGTCGCAACAGCTGACGCCGTCGCGGCCCCGGCATGCACCGGTCTCGCCGTCGACCGCGCAGGTGTTCGGCCGACCGTCGGGCGTGCGCGGCTCGTTCGCCACCTCGACCGACAACCGGTCACCCGAACCGCAGGTCGCGGCCCCCGATCCGGTGCTCGCCGAGGCCTTCGGACGGCCGGCGGGTTCGGCCGAGACCCTGCAGCGGGATCCCCTCGCGACCTACGGCCAGACCGAACAACCGCGCACGCCGGACGACCCCTGGCGTGACCCGGAGAGTCCGGCCCGGCTCGACGCACCGGCGCTGGCCACCGCGTCCGTCGAGACCCCCACCGAAGCCGGTCCGAAGCTCGGGGTCCGCGACATCCTGCTCGGCAAGCGCCTCAGCTGGGTGGCCCTGGCGACGCTCACGGTGATCGCCTTGCTCATCGGACTCGTCGGCGGACTGATGGGCCGGTACACCGCGGAGGTGGCCGCGCCACTCACCAGCGACACGGTCGAGTTGTCGACCGAGGACACCGGCGGCGACGCCGGGCCGCGGTCGTCCGTGGCCGAGGTGGCCCGCGCCGTGGAGAAATCGGTCGTCGCCATCGACGTCCGTGCCGCCGGGGCCTACGCGACCGGGTCGGGATTCGTCATCGACAAAGCGGGCTACATCCTCACCAACAATCACGTGATCTCGATGGCCGCGAACGACAAGAGCGCCAAGCTCGAGGTCGTGTTCTTCGATCGTCAGCGCGTCCCGGCGCGCATCGTCGGACGCGATCCCAAGACGGATCTCGCGGTGCTGAAGGTCGACAACGTCGAGAACCCGACGGTGTCGGTCCTCGGCAGTTCGGGCGACCTGCAGATCGGTGAAGAGGTCGTCGCCTTCGGATCGCCGCTCGGACTCAACCGAACCGTGACCAGCGGCATCGTCAGCGCGACCGACCGCGCCGTGGCGCTGACCCCCGACGCGGAGTCCGACACCGACGCGGTGATCGACGCCATCCAGACCGACGCCGCGATCAACCCGGGCAACTCCGGTGGCCCCCTGGTCAACGCCGAGGCCCAGGTGGTCGGGATCAACACCGCGGGACGCCTCGGCGCGGGCGGCGGCAACATCGGGCTCGGATTCGCGATACCGATCGACGAGGCCAAGCCCATCGCCGAGGCGCTGATCCGCGACGGTCGCGTCAACCACCCGCAGATCGGGGTCAACGCGAGTTCGGTCCGCAACGAACGCGTCCTCGGAGCGCAGGTCCGCAACGTCGTGGCGGGCAGTCCCGCCGAACGTGCGGGGGTCCGCGAGAACGACGTCATCACCTCGTTCAACAACCGTCCCATCGAGAGCGCCGACGAGTTGAACGTCGCGATCCGGACCGCGAACATCGGTGAATCGGTGCCCTTCCAGTACTGGCGGGCCGGTCGGACGTTCAGCGGTACCATCACACCGGCGAGCGACTAACCACACCACCGCACAGGTCAGGACGAGGCACATGTTCAGCAGCATCGGATGGGGCGAGATCGCGATCCTGGTGGTCGCGGCGCTGGTCATCCTCGGCCCCGAACGCCTGCCCGGTGCCGTCTCGTGGACGATGCAGTCGGTCAAGAAGGTCCGCGATTACGCGACCGGCGCGAGCAATCAGCTGAAGGACGAGCTCGGCCCCGAGTTCGAGGACCTGCGCAAGCCGCTCGCCGACCTGAACGAGCTGCGGGGTATGACGCCGCGCTCCATCGTCACGAAACACCTTCTCGACGGCGATGATTCGCTCTTCCGGTTGAACGAGAGCGCGACGACGGTCGATCGGACGTCGACCCCGGCGGCCCCGGAGATCAAGCCCGTCTCGGCGCCCCTGTCGTTCGAGAAGCACGAGCCCCCGGAGAAGCCCGACTCCGCTACGGGCAACCCTGCTGCTCCGAACCGCACGCCGCGCACGGGGTCGCGGCCGGCCGCGGCGGACTGGGACGCGACCTGACCCGACCGGTCAGGAATTCCGGATGGTGTCGAGTCCCAGACTCATCCCGGCCAGACCGCGCTTACGCGCCGCGAGCTTGCCCGCGATCGCGCGCAGTGCGGACCCCGAGGCCGATTCCGGCGCCGACAGCACGACCGGGACCCCGGCGTCGCCACCTTCGCGCAGGGCGGTCTCGAGCGGCACCTGACCGAGGAGATCGACCTGAGCGCCCACGGCACGCGTGAGGCGCTGCGCCACCTGCTCGCCGCCGCCGGACCCGAACGGTTCCATGCGGCTGCCGTCGGGCAGTTCCAGCCACGACATATTCTCGACGACACCGAGGATCTTCTGACGCGTCTGCAGGGCGATGGCGCCCGCACGCTCGGCGACCTCGGCCGCCGCCTGCTGTGGGGTCGTGACGACCAGGATCTCCGCACCCGGGATGAGCTGGGCGATGGAGATGGCGACGTCACCGGTGCCCGGCGGCAGATCGAGGAGCAAGACGTCGAGATCGCCCCAGTACACATCCGCGAGGAACTGCTGGAGCGCACGGTGCAGCATCGGACCACGCCACGTCACCGGGGTGTTGCCGTCGGTGAACTGTCCGATGGAGATGAACCGCACCCCGTGATTGACCGGCGGCATGATCATGCGCTCGACCTGGGTCGGTTTGGCGTCGCTGCCGAGCATGCGCGGGACCGAGTGGCCGTAGATGTCGGCGTCGAGAACGCCCACGCTGAGCCCGCGTTCGGCGAGTGCCGTCGCGAGGTTGACGGTCACACTCGACTTGCCGACGCCGCCCTTGCCCGACGCCACCGCGTAGACGCGGGTGAGTGAACCGGGTTGGGCGAAGGGGATGACCGGCTCGGCCTTGTCTCCCCGGAGCTTCTTGCGGAGCTCGGTGCGTTGCTCGTCGTCCATCACGTCGAGCTCGACGCGGATCGCGCCGACGCCCGGCACGTCGGCGACGGCCGTCTCCACGCGCTGCGAGATCTCGGTGCGCATCGGACAGCCCGACGTCGTGAGATACACGCCGACGTCGACACTCGCGTCGTCGTTGATGGTGACCGACTTGACCATCCCGATGTCGGTGATCGGCTTGCCGATCTCGGGATCCTTGACCTTGCCCAGAGCGGCGCGAACTGCCGATTCCGTGGGCGCGACTCCTGTTGTCATCTGGTCCAGACTACCGGCGGCACCGACGACGCCCGGCGGAGGTCCTCCGATCGCGGTGTCAGCGAACCGGAACGGGGGCGCCCGCCGCGCCGGGGCGGTTCGGTCCGGCATTTCCCGCGGGGGCCTGCTTGACGGCCGGAGCGTCCTTCTTGGTCGGCGGGGGCGCGGGCTGGCCCGGGAACAGCGGTGGGATCGACGGCAGACAGACGATGATGCACGGCTGCGGCGGCGGGCTCGGCCGGCGCGAGGAGGAGGGCGACGACGACGACGACCCGGACTCCGGTGTACTCGGCTTGCTGGACTTGCTCGAACTACTCGAGGGCTTGCGCTTCATCTCCGGGATGGGGTTCGTCGGCATCACGCCGGTCGCATACGCCCCGGCCCAGCCGAGCACGTTCGCGACATACTCCATCGACCGGTTGTATCGCAGCACCGCCGACACCCGGGTGCGCTCGTTCATGATGTCGGTGACACCGGCGCACAGATACCGGCCCGCCGAGTAGGTCGCATCGAAGATGTTGTTCGGGTCGGGTTTCCCGTCACCGTTGGCGTCGGAGCCCCAGGCGGCCCACGTGCTCGGGATGAACTGCATCGGGCCCATCGCGCGGTCGTGCCCAGGGTCGCCGTCGATGCGCCCGCCGTCGGTGTCCTTGATGACCGCGTTCCCCGCCAGGGAGCCGTCGAGGACCGGGCCGGCGATCGGGTTGATGGTCGTGCCGTACTGATCGACGGAGCCGTTGCTCGCGTGATTGGACTCGATGCGTCCGATGCCGGCGAGCAGGAACCACGGGAGCTTGCACTGGGGGCTCTCGGCGGCGACGCGGTTGGCGGCCAGCTTGTAGGCCTGCAGGACGACGCCGGGGATTCCCAGCGGGCCCGACGGGAGATCGGCGGCGAGCCGGAACTGCGGCGACGGCAGCGCCGCCGCGGGCTTCTCCGGCGGCGGTGCGAAGCCGAGCAGCGCGACCGGGGTGCCGGCGACGACCTCGGCCAGCACCACGGGGGCAGCCGGTTCGGCGATCGGGGTGGCGACGGTGCCCCCGGAGGCGCTCGACGTCGCGGTGCCCAGCACCAGCGCACCGACGAGGCAGCCACCCACGGCGAGGGTCGCGGCGCGGCGCGGGAACGACGACGGACGACGCGGTCCGCGGCGACGGCGGACGATGTCGAGGGGCCTCATCGACGGCTCCGGTCGCCCGGCACGGCCCCGGGACGCTGCCCGATCATGTCCACTCCGTTGTCAACACACACATCTGCCCCCGAGAACGCGGCCATCACCACCCGCGGCCCGGTTCGAGAGCCGCTCGCATGGATGCACCGGACGAATCCGTCATGTCGTGGTCGACACCGGGATTCGGTCCGAACTGTGACCCACCATACATATGGGTCTGACGTCCCAGACACGAACTCCACTTTTGGTGTCAGTGATCGAATCGCTCGGACGGCGGCCAGGGTTACGCCGGAGCCGGTGCGCTGCGGAGTTCAGCGCGTCCGGTCGCGCGTACCCGGGCCGCCGGACGGCTCGTCGTCGGCGGTGGCGCCCAGTCGCTCGGTGAGTTCGTCGAGCAGATCGTCGAGTTCCTTGCGCAGGTAGTCGCGCGTCACGGTGTCGCCGACCGCGAGCCGGACGGCGGCGAGCTCGCGCGCGAGGAACTCGGTGTCGGCCTTCGTCTGGGCCGATCGCAGGCGGTCCTCCTCGAGCGAGACCCGGTCGCGGTTCTCCTGCCGGTTCTGCGCCAGCAGGATCAGCGGGGCCGCGTACGCCGCCTGTGTCGAGAACGCGAGGTTGAGCAGGATGAACGGGTAGGGGTCCCACCGGATCGACACCGCGACCAGGTTGAGCGCGATCCAGACGATCACGACGACCGTCTGGATCGCCAGATAGCGCCCGGTGCCCAGGAACCTGGCGACCCGCTCGCTGTACATGCCGACGACGTCGGAGTCGAGGTTGAACGAGATCGTCCGACGGGTGCTGGGGGTGTCGAGTTTGCGTCCCGGTTCGCTCATCGGATGATGTCCCCGCCGGGGCCGACGGCGTCCTCGGGCTCGGTCTCACGCCAGTCGCGCGGCAGGATCTCGTCGAGCAGGTCGTCGACGCTGACCGCGCCGAGCAGATGCCCGGCCTCGTCCACGACGGGCCCACAGACCAGGTTGTAGGTCGCGAAGTATCTCGTCATCGTCTCCAGGGAGTCCTCGGGGTGGAGTTGCGCGAGGTCGGTGTCCAGGATGCCGCCGACGAGATGGGCGGGCGGTTCCCGGAGCAGGGCCTGCAGGTGCACGCAGCCGAGGTACTTCCCGGTCGGCGTCGCGGTGGGCGGGCGGACGACGAACACGAGGCTCGCCGCGGCGGGCGTCAGGTCGGGATTGCGGACCCGGGCCAGCGCCTCGGCGATGGTGGTCGACGGGGTGACCACGATGGGTTCGGAGGTCATCACACCGCCCGCGGTGTCGGGGGAGTGGAGCAGTAGGCGCCGGAGGGGTTCGGACTCCACGGGGTCCATCTCCTCGAGGAATGCCTCGGCCTCGGTGTCGGGCAGTTCGCCGAGGAGGTCGGCGGCGTCGTCGGGGTCCATCGCCTCGAGGATGTCGACGGCACGGTCGCGTCCGAGCGCGGCCAGGACCTCTTTCTGGTCGTCGGACGGCAGCTCCTGCAGCACGTCGGCGAGCCGTTCGTCATCCAGGGCCGAGGCGATCTCGTCGCGCCGTTTGGCCGGCAGTTCGCGCAGCGCGTTGGCGACGTCGGCCGGGCGCATCCCCTCGAACTGCAACAGCGCCTGGGCGACTCCCTGTCCCGGGAGGTTCAGCGCGCTCTGGGTGATGCCCTGCACGCTGGACCACTCCACGACCTGGGTCTCGTGGCGCCGGCGCAGGCCGCGACGGCCCGCCCGGATCGCGACGCGTGAGACGACCCAGTCGCGGGTCCGGGTCTTCTCGATGCCGAGGTCGATCACGGTCACGTCGGCGTCGGCGAGCTCGGGGAGATCCGGATCGACGACCCGGACGTGGGTGTCGAGGACCTGTCCGATGGCGAGCGCCTCGCCGGGCCGCAGGTGGAGCCGGCGGAGGCTGACGGTGCCGGTGTTGAGGGCCACGGCCTGGGGCTCGATCGCCGTCACCCGCAGCATCGGCACGAAAATCCTACGCCGAGTGGTCAATTCGACCGCCAGGCCGAGCACGCGCGGTTGCTGTCCGGACATGCGGATCGAGATCACCACGTCGCGGACGCGTCCGATCGATTCACCGTCGGGACCAAGGACGGCCAACCCGACTAATCTGGCCACGAACACCTTGCTCACCGACGACATGGGAGTAAGGGTAGTGCCATCGGTGCAGCGGAGGCCGACGGCAGACATGGAACGCCCATCGGTGGGGACGAGTCTCATGGTCGAGTCCCACCGCAGCAGTCGCACAACAGGGAAGGCCCCGACATGACCAATCCCATGCGCCCGAGCCGCGAGACGCCGGGCCTGCCCACCCCGCCGAAGGGCTGGCCGATCGGTTCCTACGGAACCTACGCCGAGGCCCAGCGCGCGGTGGACTTCCTGTCCGACGAGAATTTCACCGTGCAGGACGTCACCATCGTGGGCGTCGATCTCATGCAGGTCGAGAGGGTCATCGGCCGACTGACGTGGGGCAAGGTGATCGGTGGCGGGCTGGTGTCCGGCGCCTGGCTCGGCTTCTTCTTCGGCTGTCTGGTGGCACTGGTGTTCGCCGGCTCGCCGATCGCGCCCATCCTCGTGGGCATCGTCGGCGGCATGGTCTTCGGTGTGATCTCCGCGACCATTCCGTACGCGGCGACGCGCGGCCAGCGCGATTTCGCCTCGACGATGCAACTCGTCGCCGGCCGTTATGACGTGCTGTGCGATCCGAAAAGCGCAGAGAGGGCGCGCGACATGCTCACCCGCCTGACCTTCTGAGCGCACGTCCCGCGCTCGGACACGGTGGGATCACAATCGCTCGCGGAGTGGCACGCCCATGCCGAATGTGTTGCATGTCACGAATCCTCACGTATAGCGTTGCACTTCGGACGCTCACGGCGGAGCACCTGGTGCGCCCGCCGCGTACGACATCGAGGAGGCTGCGTGCGGAGCAGGGTCAGGACTGACGGATCTACCAGGCGCGTGAGACGGAAGGTCCTCGCCGCGGCGGTGGCCGCGGCGGCCATGCTGCCCGTCCTGTCCGCGTGCGGCTCGGGATATGAAGCGGGCGTACTCAATTTCTACCCGCCGGCCGACGGTGCGGACACCTTCGCCGAGATCGGCGACAAGTGCTCGGCCGATTCCGGTGGGGCGTACAAGGTCGTGACCACACCGCTGCCCAAGGGCGCCGATGATCAGCGTCTGCAGCTCGCGCGGCGCCTCGCCGGCAACGACAGCGGCCTGGACCTGATGGGCATGGACGTCGTGTGGACCGCCGAATTCGCCGACGCGGGCTGGATGGTGCCGGTGCCCGAGGACAAGGCCGCGGAGATCTCGGCACGCACACTGGGCGGCCCGCTCGACACCGCGGTGTGGAAGACCGACGACGACGAGCGTGAACGGCTCTACGCCATCCCGTTCTCCACGAACACCCAATTGCTCTGGTACCGGCCGGATGTCCTCGCCGAGGACGTCGACCGACGCCGCCCGGCGTCGACGTGGAACGGCATGCTCGAGGACGCGCTCGTCAGCGGGCGCAACGGCGGCCCGACCTACATCATGGTGCAGGGCAGGCAATACGAGGGCCTGATGGTGTGGTTCAACTCGGTGCTCGCGAGTGCCGGCGGCCAGATCGTCGACCCGCAGGACCCCGACAAGGTCACCCTGAACGACACTCCCGAGCATCGCGCCGCCACGGTGCGCGCGCTGGAGACCCTCAAGCGCGTGGCGACCGCACCGGGTGCCGACCCCTCGCTGACCAACTCCGACGAGGGTGCCGCCCGGCTCGGGATGGAGAGCGGAGAGGCCCTGTATCAGGTCAACTGGCCCTTTGTCTTCGCCGGGATGCGCGAGAACGCGGTGGCCGGAAGCGTCGCCTTCCTCGACCTGACCCAGTACGCGAACCTCTACGCCGACACCGCGAACCCGCCGTCGGCGGCCCAGGTGGTCCCGCTCAACCGGGAGATGCGGCGGGTCTTCGACTTCGCGCCCTACCCGGGCTTCGAGGGACTCCCCACGAAGACGACACTCGGCGGCATCAACATCGCCGTCGCCAGCACGTCGAAGCAGCAGGACCTCGCCTTCCAGGCCGCGGAGTGCATCACCAGCGAGGCGTCGCAGAAGGCGTTCTCGTTCAGCGCCGGACCGCCGCCGGTCATCGAATCCATCTACGACGACGCCGATTTCCGGCTCGCCTACCCGATGGCCGACGAGATCAAGCGGCAGCTCGAACCCGAGCACGCCGCGCTGCGCCCGAAGTCGCCCGACTACCAGGCGATCTCGACGCTGCTGCAGGCCAAGTTGAGTCCGGTCGGCGCCTGGGAGCCGGAGGCTCTCGTCGACGAGCTCGCCGAAGCGGTTCAGAAGGCCATCGACGGGGAAGGGTTGATCCCGTGAGCGACAACACGACACCCGGCGACGAGGAGCGGACCGGCGACGACGCGCGGTTCCGCGCCGGCCGCCATGCCCTGCCGGACGACGCCCCACCGCAGACCGGCCCGATCCCGATCGTCGGTGACACGCCGCCGGTGCAGTCGGATCAGGTGTGGACCCCACCGCCGGGCGGGCGGCACGACGCCGGCTCTCCGGTGAGCGGTTCCGACGCCACCCGGCCCCCCGCGTCGGCACCGGCACCGGCTGCCGCCCCGGGCGCCACGGCGGTCGCCGAGCGTCCGCGTGCCGACGCTGCGCCGGCCGCACCGCGCAAGCGCAGTGAGGGCAAGGCCGCCGAGCGTCGGCTGGCCTTCTGGCTCGTCGCGCCGGCCGCGCTCATGATGATCCTGGTCACCGGTTACCCGATCGTCTACGCGGTCTGGTTGTCGCTGAACAAGATGAGCCTCTCCGCGCCCGGCGAACGGGAGTTCGTGTGGTTCGCCAACTACGCGACCGTTCTCACCGACAACTACTGGTGGACCGCCTTCGGCGTCACGGTCGGGATCACGGTCGTGTCGGTGATCATCGAGCTCGTGCTCGGCATGGCCATCGCGCTCGTGATGCACCGAACGATCTTCGGGCGCGGCACCATTCGCACCGTCGTCCTCATCCCGTACGGCATCGTGACGGTGGCGGCGGCGTTCTCCTGGTACTACGCGTGGACACCGGGCACCGGATACCTCGCGAACCTGCTGCCCGACGGCAGCGCGCCGCTCACCGAGCAGTGGCCGTCGCTGGCGATCATCGTCCTGGCCGAGGTCTGGAAGACGACGCCGTTCATGGCCCTGCTGCTGCTGGCCGGTCTGGCACTCGTGCCGGACGATCTGCTCAAGGCGGCGCAGGTGGACGGAGCCGGGGCGTGGACGAGGCTGTGGCGCATCATCCTCCCGCTGATGAAGCCGGCGATCCTGGTGGCCCTGCTGTTCCGCACCCTCGACGCGTTCCGCGTGTTCGACAACATCTACGTCCTCACCAGCGGGTCCAACAACACCTACTCGGTGTCGATGCTCGGTTACGACAATCTGTTCGGCGCCTTCAACCTCGGCGTCGGTTCGGCGATCTCGATCCTGATCTTCATCTGCGTCGCGATCATCGCGTTCGTGTTCATCAAGGGGTTCGGCACCGCCGCACCGGGTTCCGACGACGAGGGGAGGTAAGCCGTTGAATACGAGCGGAAAGTCCAAGGCCTGGTGGTCGATCGCCAACATCCTGGTGATCCTGTACGCGCTCATCCCACTGCTGTGGATCATCAGCCTGTCGTTCAAACCGGCGGGCAGCGTGACCGACGGGAAATTCTGGCCGAGTGAGTTCACACTCGACAACTACAAGAACATCTTCGAGACGAGCGCGTTCACCTCGGCGCTGATCAACTCCATCGGTGTCGGACTCATCACCACGGTCATCGCGGTGATCCTCGGGACGATGGCGGCGTATGCGGTGGCGCGCCTGGACTTCCCGGGCAAGAAGCTCCTCATCGGTGCCGCCCTGCTGATCGCGATGTTCCCCCAGATCTCGCTGGTGACACCGCTGTTCAACATCGAGCGGCGTCTCGGGTTGTTCGACACCTGGCCCGGCCTGATCCTGCCCTACATCACTTTCGCGCTACCACTGGCGATCTACACCCTCTCCGCGTTCTTCCGGGAGATCCCGTGGGAGCTCGAGAAGGCCGCGAAGATGGACGGCGCCACGCCCTGGCAGGCCTTCCGCAAGGTCATCGCGCCCCTCGCGGCCCCCGGCGTCGTGACCGCGGCGATCCTGGTGTTCATCTTCGCCTGGAACGACCTGCTCCTCGCGTTGTCGCTGACGTCGACCGAACGGGCCATCACCGCGCCGGTGGCGATCGCGAACTTCACCGGCAGTTCGCAATTCGAGGAACCGACCGGGTCGATCTCGGCCGCCGCGGTGGTCATCACCATCCCCATCATCATCTTCGTGCTCTTCTTCCAACGTCGAATCGTGGCCGGCCTGACCTCCGGCGCCGTGAAGGGATAACCCATGGCAGACATCGTTCTGGACAACGTCTCCAAGCAGTATCCCGACGGCTCGACGGCCGTGCACGGGGTCGACATCGAGATCGCCGACGGCGAGTTCGTGATCCTGGTGGGTCCGTCGGGCTGCGGAAAGTCGACGACGCTCAACATGATCGCCGGACTCGAGGACATCTCGGGGGGTGAACTGCGGATCGGCGGCGAGCGGGTCAACGAGCGTGCGCCCAAGGACCGCGACATCGCCATGGTCTTCCAGAGTTACGCGCTCTATCCGCACATGTCGGTGCGCGAGAACATCGCTTTTCCGCTGACCCTTGCGAAGATGCCGAAGGATCAGGTGGCCGCGAAGGTCGACGAGGCCGCTCGCATCCTCGACCTCGGTCAGTACCTCGACCGCAAGCCGGCCAACCTCTCGGGTGGTCAGCGTCAGCGTGTCGCGATGGGACGCGCGATCGTGCGGTCGCCCAAGGCGTTCCTGATGGACGAGCCGCTGTCGAACCTCGACGCGAAGCTGCGTGTGCAGATGCGCACCGAGATCTCGCAGTTGCAGCAGCGTCTGGGCACCACCACGGTCTACGTGACCCACGACCAGACCGAGGCCATGACCCTCGGCGATCGTGTGGTCGTCCTGCGTGGTGGGTACGTGCAGCAGATCGGGACGCCGCAGGAGTTGTACAACAACCCGACCAACGTGTTCGTGGCCGGTTTCATCGGTTCGCCCGCGATGAACTTCCTGTCCGGGCGCCTCGGCTCCGACGGCATCGAGACCGCGATCGGCACGATCTCACTCGAGGATCATCGTGCCGTGGTGTCCCGTGCCGGCGATGTGGGCAGCGGCGGAGACGTGTTGATCGGCATCCGCCCGGAGCACCTCGAGGACGCGTCTCTCGTCGATTCGACGACCCGCGGACAGGGTGCGACGTTCACCGCGAACATCGACGTCCTCGAGTCGATGGGGTCGGACATCTACGCCTACTTCAGCGTCGGCTCGAGCCGGGCGTCGAGCGATGCCCTCGCGGAGCTCTCCGCCGACTCCGGGACCGATCTCGGCGGCAACCAGCTCATCGCACGACTGTCCCCGGACTCGAAGGTCAGCCGCGGCAGTTCGGCCGAACTCTTCTACGACGCCTCGAAGATCGCGGTGTTCGATCAGAGCTCGGGAGCATCCCTGCGCGTTCGCTGAGCGGCGTTCGCGTCCTCCCGGCGGTGGGTCATCGCTTCCGCCGCCGGGAGTGGTCGAGCAGTTCGTCGAAGACGTGCTCGTCCCAGATGTGCCTGCGCACGAGACGATAACGCTCGCAGGCGACCCACATGTACAGCTCGGCGTCGCTCTCGAGGTCGGGCCGGATACCCGCGCGCCGGGCCATCCGAACGACCGGCAGGAACTCCTCACCGAACCAGCGGCGGGCGGTCTCGGTGCGGTTGAGGAACTCGCCGATCTCCTGGCTGAGACGGAATCCCCAGGCTTCGACGTTCTCGGCGAGTTCGGCGTAGTCGAACGGGAAGCTGAGCCGGATGGCCTCGGCCTGGGAGCCCTCGAGCGGCACGCGCGACAGGAACAGTCGTCGGTGGTCCTTGAGAACCAGATCCGATGTCGCGTTGATGCCGTCGGGGGAGATGCGGGTGTGGATGAGGGTGACGTAGGCGTCGATCGTGGCCCAGTTCCGTGCGATCGCGATGGACACGCGGTGGTGACCGTCGATGACGAAGTGCATCGACCCGATCCGATAGAGCTGGACCGGCGGCACCGACTCGCCGCGTCGTTGCGCTGCGGCCAGCCGTTGCCAGCGCTCACGCCCGCGTGACGAGGTGGGCCGGAAGTAGCGGTCGAAGTCCTTCGTCCGGTCGACGCTGCCGACGATCGAGGACACCTCGACCACCTGCAGACCGAGCGAGGTCTCCCCGGTCCGGCCGAGAGCGGCGACCACCTCGTCGAACGGGAGGATGGTGTTCACGTCGGCCGGCTGACGCATGAACCACTGCGCGAGGCGGGCTCGTTCGGCCTGGCGTCGCAGCCGGGCGAAGTCGTTCTCGGCGTCGGCGTCGGGAAAACCGGTGTCACGCGCCATATCTGCGCCTCACGATCTCGACCTCCCGGGTCACGGGATCGATGTCGAACTGACAGAAACCGACGACGTTCATCGACGTCGTCGACGGCCCGATGGGCAGATCCGACGGCCGTTCGCCGTAGGGATGGACATGCCCGTGGATCAGCAGTGCCGGCTGCAGCGAGCGCACCAGCGGATGGAAACAGTCGAAACCCCGGTGGGGGAGATCGTCACGGTCGCCGACGCCGCGGGCCGGGCTGTGGGTCAGGAGGATGTCGGCGCCGCGCGGCGGTGACAGGGCGGCGGTGCACCGCAGGCGGAGCGAGCGGAGCCGCTGCTGGGTGTCGGTGTACTGGTTGGTGCCACCGTTGTAGCGCCGGCTGCCGCCGAGGCCGCTGATGCGGAGCCCGGCGACCGAGACGGTGCGACCGTCGGCGTTGACGGCACCGCAGGGTCCCGGATCCTCGGCCGGAAGGCCCGCGCGTGTCCAACCGGTCCGGCCGCGCCGATAACCGCGCAGGTCGCGGTCGTGGTTGCCGGGTACGAACACGCACGGCGCGTCGCACAGCGACGACAGGATCTCGAGGTACTCGAACGGGAGGTCGCCGGCGCCGAGAATGAGGTCGGGACGGGACTCGATCCCCACGCCGAAGGTGAGGGAATCCACCACCTCGTCGGCGACAGCCAGAACCCGGACCATTGCTCCAGGCTAGAGGAGCACCCCGGACCCTCGCGCCGGAGTCGGTAGCCTGTCGGGTGTGAGCGAAGCCGTGACAGAGGTCGTCGGACGATTCCTGGAAGACCGGCTGGGGACGACGCCGCAGCGAGCGTCGGTGACGTTCCTGGGCGTCGAGCCGATCGACGTCCTGCGGTTCGCGGCCGGCGATCGCCCCACGGTGGTCTACGTGACGTCGGGGTGTGCGCGGCATCCCATGTCGGATCCCACCGACCTGCACGCGGATCCGGTCCGTGGCCCCCGCGCCGAGCTGGTCGTGCGCATGTCGTCGGGGACACCGCTGCCGGGTCTGCACAAGCGGATGGCGACGCTGGCGGCCGCCCCCGCCGTCGAGGGACTGATCATCGCCGCCGACGCACTGGTCGATCTCGGCGAACCCCTGTGGGACGGTTCCCCGTTCACCGCCGTGCTGCTCGAGGCCGACGAACTCGGCATCGTCGAACTGCCCGAGCCGATGGACCCGGTCACCATGCTCCGCGCCATACCGATCACCGCCAACGAAGCCGCCTGGGTGCGGCTCAAAGGGGCCGACGCGTTGCGGGAGGCGTGGCGCGAGGCGGAGATCGACGTGACCAGGCCCGACCGGGCATCGGCGACCCCGGCCTGAGTCGTCTCGCGGATTCCTGGCCTCCTCGCGTGGCAGCGGCGAACACATCCGTTCCGAGGTTTCGGAACGTATGACAGAGGGAACGTCTGAGCATCGAGAGCACGATCGGTCTGAGAAGGTGAGGGTGCATGGAGTCACGGGGAGCAGGGACCATCGGCACGACGGACGGGCGGTGCCCCGCGTGACACTCACATCATCGTCGCTGCCCACGGCGACGGCCCCACGCTCCGATCTCGATGTCTATCTGCCGCAGCAGGACACCCAGTTGCTGATCGACACCCTCCGGTCCCGCGGCGTCGCGGGAGCCCGTGTCCTGGATCTGTGCACCGGCAGCGGCGCCATCGCGATCGCGGCGGCGCGGGCGGGCGCGGCCGAGGTGACAGCGGTGGACGCATCAGCCGATGCGGTCGCCTACGCGCGTCGTGCGGCGGCCGAGGCCGGGGTGCGCATCGAGGTGGCCCACGGCGACCTCCGCCGTCACCGGGGCCGGTACGACGTCGTCACCTGCAATCCTCCGTACGTGCCGACCCCGCCCGAATCCGAAGCGGCCCTGCATCCGGCCGGTCCGTCGCACGCCTGGGACGCCGGCCTCGACGGCCGCGCCGTCCTCGACCCGCTGTGCGCGCACGTTCCGGATCTGCTGGTGCCCGGCGGCATGTTCGTACTCGTGCACTCGGAGTTCGCGGACGAGGACGCCTCGCTGCATGCGCTGCGCGCCGGGGGACTGACCGCCGAGGTGGTGGCCGAGCGGGTCATCCCGTTCGGTCCGGTCCTCTCGGCTCGCGCGGGCTGGATGGAGCAGTGCGGAATGCTCGAACGCAACCGCCGCATCGAGCGACTCGTCGCGATCGTCGCGGTGGCGCCGGGGGAGTCCGGCCCGGCCGGAGGTTCGGTGTGAGCGCAGACGGCAAGCGCAACGCGGTACGGGTGGTCCGCGGGGGTCCGGTGCTCGTCTCCGGACCCGTCGAAATCGAGCTCCCCGACGGCGCCAAGGTCGAATCGGATCGGTTCATGGTCGCGGTGTGCGCGTGTGGCCGCAGCAAGACCTATCCGCTGTGCGACACCAGCCACCGCAAGAAACGCCGCCGGTCGAGCTGACGTCGCACCCGCCGGCGGCTGAGCGTGCCGGCCGGGGTGTCAGATGCCCGGGAAGGCGCTCTCGCCGCTCTCCCATGCGGACAGGACATGCCGATCGAGGGCGTCCTCCACGAACAGGAAGGCGCGGATCCCGAAGATCACGTCGGCCTCGGTGTCCGGCTCGCTCCGGATGAGATCACCGACGACGTCGGTGCGCAGGATCTGCTCGTGGACCGCGTCGGCCTCGACGTGTTCGCGATAGAAACGCCGGCAGGCCTCCGGCGCATCGAGCTGCTCCAGACCCCCGAGCAGGCGCTGGGACCCCGGCGGCGAGGTGATCTCGGTGGCCGCGAGATGGCCCACCGCGGCACCCCGGTACCGGCGATGGAGTCCGAACAGCGACATCAAATTGACCGGTGTGAGGGCGACGCCGGGCACGGTGTCGAGGTAACCGAGATAGTCGGCCCGGAGGTCGGAGGCGCGGAGCAGGTCGGCGAAGAGTTCCTGGTGGACGGCGTCGCCGCGACCACCGCCGAACTCATCGAACTCGACGGCGACGTAGGCGGCCTTGGCGTGGCCCCGCAGACGCGGGATCGCCCACGCGTGCGGGTCGGCCTCTTTCAGGTGATACAGCGAGCGCAGTGCGAAGATCTGCCGATACTGCTCCCACGTCCCGGCGTCGCGGAGTCGGTACGAGGCACCGTCGCCGTCGGGGTTCTCGATGCAGAGCTCGTCCATCTCGTGGTCCGCGGAGTCCCCGGCGGCCGCGGCCGGGACGTCGCGATGCAGGGCCGCGAGGAACGACCGTTCGAGTCCGGCCCGGATCGTGAGCAGGGCGGGATTCCACTCCCATTCGGTGTCGGCGTCGGCGAACCCCACGTAATGCATCTCGTAGCAGAGGTAGAGCGCGAGCTGGAGGTCGTCGCCGTACGGGTCGGCATCCTCGACCGGCAACTCGGGGACCGTCGCCGAGGCGGGATCACCCCGGAGGAGCTCGACGACGATGGCCGACAGGGGGCCGCGCGCACTCGGCAACAGCGGGCGCCGGAAGGTCGTGTCGTGCTCCGTCGAAACGTCGACCATCGGGTCAGCTGACACCTGTGAGTCCTCCTGTCGTCTCCGGACGTCCGGCACGGCCGAGCGCGGACTCTTCCGGATAACCGAATCGGGCACGGTACAAACCTCGAGCGCCGACCGGACGACCGTGATCGTGGTCCCAGCATAGGCCCGGTGCGGAGATCAGCTGATCTCCGCGCGTAGCGACTTGTCCAGTGCGACCCGGACGAGCGCGGCCGCCAGGACCTCCGGACGCCCGTCGGCGAGGTCGGCGAGCCGCGCGGGATCCGCCGGCAGACCGAGGTCGCGGGCGGCGGCCAGCGCGCGTTTGTCGAAATACGGTGTTGCCCAGGTCCACACGGACTGGACCTCGCGCAGGAAGATTTCGGCCCCGACCGGACCGATGCCGGTGAACCCCTGGAGCAGTTCCGCCGCGCGGGACGGGTCGGACCCGGCCTCGTCGGCCAGATGACGCAGATCGCCGTGATACTCGTCGAGGACTTTCTGCGCCGCCTCGCCGAGACGGGTGGCGGTGCTCTCGTCGTAGCGAACATAGTGGCCCCGGCCCAGCGCGTCGACCAGGCTCTGCCACGACGCCCGGGCCATCTTCTCCGGTGTGCGGTAGCCGGCCGCGAACAGTTCGCGAGCGGCCGCCACCGCGATGTCCGCGGAGATCCGGGTGCTCAGGAGCAGGGCGAGCACCAACAGCTCGAACAGCGGCGACGGCGTGTTCTTGAGCGTGATCCCGGCGTCCTCCGCATAGGTGCGGCCGGCGCGGTCGAGCAGGGATCGGACCGTGTCGCGGGCGTGATCGGTGCGGGTCATCGCCCGGGAGTACCCGCCGCGGTGCCTCGGCAATCCTCCGGGTGGACGACGCGTGACGCGACGGTCACAACCAGTGACTACGACGGAAGACCACGAAGAGCGCAGCGCAGAGCGCGACCAGGCAGGCGAGGACCACGGGATAACCCCACTCCTGGTGGAGCTCGGGCATGTGATCGAAGTTCATGCCGTAGATGCCGGCCACCATGGTCGGCACCGCGGCGATCGCGACCCAGGCCGAGATCTTGCGCATGTCGGTGGACTGCTGGATGCCGACCTTGGCGGCCGCGGCCTGCAGGAGCGAGGTGAGTAGTTCGTCGTACTCGAGGACGCGATCGATGACGGTGGTGAGGTGGTCGGCGACATCCCGGAACTGACGCCGGATCTCCTTGGGCACCAGCGGGTTACCGCTCGCCGTCAGGCTCTGCAGCGGCGTCGCGAGCGGCGTCACCGCGCGACGGAGTTCGAGTACCTCCCGGCGTAGGAGGTAGACCGGGTCGATGTCGAGCGAGTGGCCCTGCCGGCCGAAGACGACCTCCTCGATGGCGGCGACGTCGGCGTCCATCCGGTCGGTGACCGCCAGGTAGCTGTCGACGACCTTGTCGGCGACGGCGTGCAAGACCGCCGTCGGGCCGAGGGCGAGGCGGTCGGGATGGGTTTCCAGGTGCCGCCGCAGCTCCGACAGTTCGGTGTGCTCGCCGTGCCGCACGGTGAGGACGAAGTCCGGTCCGGCGAAGACCATGATCTCGCCGGTCTCGACGACCTCACTCGCCTTGGCCATCGTCTCGTGCTCGACGTATTGGACTGTCCGCAGCACCAGGAACTGGGTGTCGTCGTACACCTCGAGTTTCGGTCGTTGGTGCGCGTGGACCGCGTCCTCGACCACGAGCTCGTGCAGCCCGAAGGTGGCACCCACGTCGGCCATCTGCGCGTCGTCGGGGGCATGGAGCCCGACCCACACGAAACCCTTGCCCGCCGCCCGCACCCGGGCGAGACCCTCGGTGTAGCTGACGCGGCCCGGCTGCCGTCGGCCGTCGATGTAGACGGCGCAGTCCACGATCGCCCGCGCGACCGGGACACGGATTTGCGGGAGCGGTCGGCGGTTGCGGCGCGGTGACAACCCGCGCGGACCGGGCCGGGGGAGCGAGGGCACGTGTGCCGATGCTACTCGGGGTCCTCGTACACTCTGGGACGTGTCCTTCGACGTCACGGTGTACACGACGACGTTGATCACGCTGCTCGTCATCATGGACCCGCCTGGTCAGATCCCGCTGTTCCTCAGCCTGGTCGGTCAGCGCTCACCGGAGTACCGCAGGCGTGCAGCCTGGCAGGCGCCGCTCGTCAGTCTCCTGGTGATCAGCGTGTTCGCCGTCGGCGGCAAAGCCATCCTGACCTACCTCCACATCGGGATCCCGGCACTGCAGGGCGCCGGCGGGCTGCTGTTGCTGCTCGTGGCGCTCCAACTGCTCACCGGACTCGGCAATGCCGGCACACCCACGGCGGCCGACGACGTCAACGTCGCGCTCGTCCCGCTCGGCACCCCGCTGCTCGCCGGACCGGGTGCCATCGCCGCGGTCATCGTCGGTGTCAGCAGCGTCGACGCGGGGTCGGGTGGTTACGTGGCGATCGCGGCCGCCATCGTCAGCGTGCACCTGGTGGTGATGCTCGTCCTCCGGTACTCGACGGCGCTGATCCGTGTCCTGGGCATCGGCGGCATCACGCTCCTGGCCAAGATCGCGGGTCTGCTCCTCGCCGCGATCGCCGTCCAGCTGATCGCCGACTCGGTCATGGGATTCGTCGCCGAGGGATCCTGACCGCGGTCCCCGGGGACCCGACTCGGGTCGGCCGCACGCCGTCCGGCGGCGCGGGGATACGGTGGCGGGGTGCCTGAACGTCTTGTCCGCAAACGTCTCGTCACGGTGGCCGGCCTCATCGTCGTCCTCGCGGTGGTGCTCGCCGGCTGCGCCGACGACCCGTCGACCCCGCCACGCGGGCTGGTGATCGGCTCGTCGGACGAACCGGCGATGCGGGTGATGGCCGAGGTGTATGCGGGGGCGCTGCGCAACGCCGGTTCGGTCGTGTCCGCCGACCAGCTCCGTGGCGACATGCCGACCCTGCTGGACGAGATGGACCGCGCCGAACTCGATCTCTTCCCGGGCTTCACCGGGGAATTGTTGACGTTGCTCTCGCCGTCGTCGTCCGCGATCGGTGCCGAAGACGTCTACCGTGACCTCAACCGTTCACTGCCGCAAGGAGTTTCGGTCGGCGATGAGACGCCGGTGTCGGCTGCCCCACAGATCTTCGTGTCGACGACCCTGGCCGGGGACGTCGGCGCCACCGGTCTCGACGACTGTGCGCGGCTGCCGTCGGGTCTGCAGGTCGCGGCCCTCGGGGAACCAGACGAGGCCACCATGCGGGCCTTCGCCGATGCGGGGTGCGCGTTCGGTCCGGTCGAGCTCGCCGCGTCCTCCGAGGACGTACTCCGCCGTGCCGCCGGCGGCACGGCGGTCGGCCTGCTGACGCCGCTCGAGATCGCCGGGGAGGACGCCGACGGCGCGTCCTCCGAGGTGCAGGCGCTGCGGAACTCGCACGGCGGCGGCGACACCGCGGACAGCCCCGCCACCCAGGCCACAGACGCCCGACCAGCGGGCGACGAGCAGGCCGATCAGACCGGTCCGCGTGCGGAGGTACTCGTGCCGGTGTTCCGGTCCGCGGCGCTGAACCGCGACCAGGTCAAGACGATGAACAAGGTGGCGGGCGAGATCACCACCGCCGATCTCGCCACCATGTCCGCCGACGTCCACGGCGGGGCGGACCCCCGCGAGGTGGCCCTCGCCTGGTTGGGCGAACACGGACTGTAGGTCGAGGCGAAACGCCGTGGCGCCAACACGCCCCGACCGCGTGTTGGTGCCACGGCGTCGCCGCGTTCGACTGGTGTCAGCCGGCCTTGGACATCGCCCAACCGGTCAGCTTCGCCGACACCCACTGGTACTTCGACGCGACCAGGCGAACCGCGATATCGAGGATCTTGGCATCGGTGCCGACCAGGATGCGTGCCTTGTTCTTGCGCACACCGTCGATGATCACGTCCGCCGCGTCCTCGCTCGTCATGCGGGCGAGATACCGATCGAACAGTGCGGCCGTGGCCTTCTGGTCATGGTCGCCGGACACCGTCGCGTTGCGGGCGATCGCGGTCTTGATGCCACCGGGGTGCACACAGGACACCTGCACCGGATGCTTGGCGACGATCATCTCCTGGCGCAGCGCCTCGGTGAACCCGCGCACCGCGAACTTCGCTGAGTTGTAGGCGGCCTGTCCCGGCTCGGCGAGCAATCCGAACAGCGACGACGTGTTCACGATGTGCCCGTCGCCGGAGGCGATCACGTGCGGCAGAAAAGCCTTGGTGCCGTTGACGACTCCCCAGTAGTCGACGTCCATCACCCGTTCGATGTCCTTGAACTCGGTGCGCTCGATCTCGCCGTGGTGGGCGATACCCGCGTTGTTGAAGACGACGTTGACCACGCCGAAGTGCTCGGCGACGGTGTCGGCGTAGGTGAGCACGGCTTCGCGCTCGGCGACATTGAGCAGCTGCGAGTGGACCTCTGCGCCCGCCTCTCTCACCAGCTTCTCGGTGACGGCCAGGCCGTCGGGGGTGACGTCGGAGATGGCCAGTCGCGCACCGCGGTGCGCCAGTTTGACCGCGATGTCACGGCCCATTCCCGAACCGGCTCCGGTGATCACGACGACCTTGCCGCGAAAGTCCTTCATTTCTTGTCTCCTGTGATGGGTTCGGTCGGTCAGGCGTTGGCGGTGGCGGGCGACGCGACGTCCTCGCCCGTGGCGGAACCGGCCGGTGCCGCGGGCGCAACGGGTCGCCGGGCACCGCGGGTCACATCGTAGGCGGCGACGTCGAAGGAACGGGTCGTCTGCCGGTAGGCGAAGGTGAACCCGGGCCACAGTGTCGTGATGTTGCCGTTGGCGTCCTTGTACCAGGAGGCGCACCCGCCGTTCACCCACACGCTGTTGCGCAGTTTGTGCTGGATTCCGGCGTTGAACTCCTGCTGGGCGGAGAGCTTCACCTCGGTCCGGGTGATCCCCAGCGCGCGAGAGGTTTTCAGGTAGTCGACCAGGTAGTTGAGCTGCGACTCGATCATGTACACCATCGAGGTGTGGCCCAGCCCGGTCGACGGGCCGACCATCAGCATCATGTTCGGGAAGCCGTGGACGAACGAACCCTTGTATCCCTGCATGCCGATCTCGTTCCACACCTGCGCGAGGCTACGGCCGTCCTTGCCGATGATCTTCTCGAACACGGGGGAGTCGGTGACGTGGAATCCGGTGGCGACGACGATCACGTCCACCTCGCGGACGGTGCCGTCCCGGGAGACGATCCCGCTCGGGGTGATCCGCTCGATCCCGTCGGTGACGAGGTCGACGTTGGGCCGTGCGAGCGCCGGATACCAGTCGTTGGAGCGCAGGATTCGCTTGCATCCCACCTGGAACGTCGGGGTGGCCTTGCGGCGCAGTTCGGCGTCGCGCCCGATCCCGCGCAGGATGTTGGCGCGGCAGAGCAGTTCGACCGGCTTGAGGGCCTTGGGTGAGTAGGTGAGGCCGAACGCGACGACCTCGTTGGCGGCGTAGATCCCGCCGCGGACCGCGGACTGGTATCCCGGGACGTTCTTGTAGGCCCAGTGTTCGACCGAGCTGTAGGCCCGTTCGGTGCGCGGGACGATCCACGGTGCGGTGCGCTGGTAGACGTCCAGCCGGCCGGCGACCTTGGCGACCTCGGGGACCAGCTGGATGGCCGAGGCGCCGGTCCCGATCACCGCGACACGCTGGCCGCCGAAGTCGTGGTCGTTGTCCCAGCGGGCGGAGTGCACGATCTTGCCCTCGAAGGACTCGATGCCCTCGATGTCGGGGAGATTGGGCTCACAGAGGGGGCCGACGCCGCCCACGAGGACCCGCGCACGCACCTGGTCGGTCTTCCCGTCCTGCAGCGTGTCGATGACCCACCGGCCCTCGTCCTCGTTCCACTCGGTCCGGGTCACCTCGGTGCCGAAGCGGGCCTTCGCGGCGATGCCGAACTTGTCGGCGACCCCGTTGATGTAGTCGTGGATCTCGGGCTGATGCGAGTACGACCGCGACCACGTGGGGTTCTTCGCGAACGAGAAGGAGTAGAGCTGCGAGGGCACGTCGCAGGCCGCGCCGGGGTAGGTGTTGTCACGCCAGGTCCCGCCGAAGTCGCGGCCGCGATCGAGGAGGACGAAGTCGTCGAAGCCGTTCTGCTTGAGGCGGACCGCGGCGCCCAGACCCGAGAAGCCGGCACCGATGATGGCGATCTCTACATCGTTCGTTGTCATGGTGTCACCATAGGGTGGTACTGAACACGTGTCAATAGCTATTGAACAAGAATCAATAGGAGTAGGCTGGCCCGGTGGCCAGAGGACGAGGGAGTGCACAGTGTCGGTGATCAACGACAAGTCGATCGACGCCGAGGGCGGTGACCGGCGCACCCCGCACAAGCGGACGCGGATGAGTCCAGAGGCGCGACGCGACCAGCTGATCGAGTACGGCCTCGCCATGGTCGGGGACCGGCCGCTCGAGGAGATCACCATCGACGCGATCGCCGACGCCGCCGGGGTGTCCCGGGCGCTGCTGTTCCACTACTTCGCCTCCAAGCAGGAGTTCCACGTCGCGATCGCGCAGGCCCAGGCCGACCGGATGCTCGCCCGCACCGAGCCGGATGCATCCCTGGGCGATCCGATAGCGATTCTCACGGCCTCGATGGCTGCGTTCGTCGACTATGTGAGCGAGAACCGCACCGCCTACACCGCGCTGATCCGTGGTGCCTCCAGCTCCGACGCGGCGATGCGGGAGGTCTTCGACCGGACCCGAGAGGTGATGGTCGCCCGGGTTCTCGACCACGCGCCGGTGTTCGGGGTCGAGGTGACCCCGGTCGTCGTGATGAGCGTGCACGGCTGGATCGCCTTCGTCGAGGAGACGACGATCCGCTGGCTCACCGCCGAGACCCCCGACGCGGGGACGAGCACCGGCGGGACGCTGACCCGGGACGAACTGCTCGCCCTCATCACGGCAGCGCTTCCCGCCCTCGCGGCGGCGACCATCGGGTAGACGCCGCGCCGCGGATCAGATCCGCTCACCTCCCGCCGGGCCCGCGTGGCGGGTGCCGACCGGCTCCGAGCGGCGTCGCAGGAGCAGGCCGAGACCGATCATCCCGACGCCGAGCACGAAGTGCAGCCAGTTGTCGGCCGTGTTGACCGGGACGAAATTGGCGGCACTGTGGTGGTCGATCAGCAGTCCGTACACCCAGAGGACCAGGTACACGGCACCGCCGGCCACGAGGTACAGGAACGACGAGGACGCTGTGCGGGACATGGCGATGCCCGCGACGCCGAACAACAGGTGGACGATGTTGTGCAGGACCGACACCTGGAAGATGCCCAGCAGTGCCGCCTCGGAATGATGACCGGCGAAGGTGAGGGTGTCGTAGTCGGTGGTGATGCCGGGGATGAATCCCAGGATGCCGACGAGAAGGAACACCACACCGACGGCCAGTGCCGCTGTCCGGATCAGTGACCGGGCGGGTCGCGCGTTCGCAGATGTCATGAGGATCGACCTCCGTGAGATACCTGGTTCGTCGCGGCACGGTCTTCACCACGGCGGGTGGACCACAGGGGAGTATCCACCCGGAGGCGTCCCAAACCCGCGGGAGGTCCCGACACCCGCCCGGGTCAGAGTCCGACGACCCGCGCGGTGTCGCGCCCGCCGGTGGCTTCGACGCCATCGTCGTCTTCGTGGTCGACGCCGTTGCGCATGGTGCGGATCAGTTCGTCGGTGAACGCGCGGATGGTGCGGTGGGCGGTCAGCGTGTCGGGGTGCCGTGCGCGCAGCGCCAGTCCGTCGCCGGTACGCGAGATCCAGAATTGCACATCGTCGGCGGTGGTCGCGTTCGAGATGTGGTGGGCGTCGATCGCCTGATGGCGGTCCGCGCCGGGGAGCAGCCGGTAGTCGACGTAGGACACCATGAAGATGTCCGCCCGGGTGCGGCGTAGTCCGCCCATCGCCTCGATGACCTGCGGAACGGGTACCTCGCCGAGGGTCACGGCCCGGCGCAGCTCGGGTCCGGTGCGCCGGATCGTGTCGATCAGGTCACCGGTGCTCACGACGCGCAGTGGCGCATTGGTGGTGAACCAGCCGACCGCGTTGCGCCACTTCTCTTCCCGACGTGTGTGCATCGGGAACAGCAGCGGTAGTTCGGGTCCGCCGCCGCAGCGGCGGACCGCGTCGGCCATCGCGGCCAGGGTCCCGCCGAACACGCTGGCACCGTTGCGTCGGCACAGCTCGTCGAACCTCTCCGTCGCGGCCGGCCCGAGCAGCGTGCGCACCTCCGTGGCCTGTGCCGCGACGGCGCCGGGTTCGACCCCGAGGTCCAGGGGAAAGGTGGGCAGGACGCCGTCCCGGTCGTCGAAGAAGCGGAGCCAGCCGCGCATTCGGGGATCGGACTGTGCGACCGGGGGTGCATGCGACTCGGCGGCGCAGAAGTCGACGAAGTTCCCGCTCATGACGGTCTCCGACGAATCGAAAGACGTTCCGTGGCAACGGTATCCTTCGTACAGCCGATGCAGGTCGTCGATCACTATGGAGATCGAGTAGGCGTCCACGTGGCAGTGGTCGAAGCCGCAGATGATCGTCGACGCGTCGGCGCGGTCGATCGCGGCGAAGAGGTAGGCGGGGTGGCCGAAGGGGTGACATGCACGATCGAGTGTGTCGCGGAGCCGGTCGCGCAGAACGGTGTCGGAGGATGTGTCGATCACGGTGTCTACGCGGAGCACGAGGTCGTCCGGCTCGTAGGAATGCCGCCGGATCCCCTCGGGACCCGCCGAGAACGACGACCGGAGGGTGCCGTGCCGGGCGACGAGAGCGTGGTAGGCCGACCCGAGCGCAGCGCGGTCCACCCGGCCGCGGACGGTGAACGCGGCGGCCAGCCAGGTGCTCGACTCACCGGCCGAGGCCAGGTGCACGGTCTGGTTGAACGACGGTGGGACATCGGAGATCTCGGACCGGACGTTCGAGGTGTCCACGGACCAGGACAGCAACTCGCCCGCGGACGGGCAGTATCGATCGATGGTGGTGACGTGCACTCGTCCTCACGCTCCTCTGCGTAGGGCCGCGGCCGCGACGGGGTCGGCGGGCCCAGGTGTCGCGGCCGGCCCACGGATCTGCCGGTCGCCGGTGCGCGCGATGTCCGCGACCACGGCGCGCAGATGGTCGTAGTAGTGGCGAGCCACGGACTCCGCGAACGGGGTGCCCGGGATCTGGCTGCCCAGGTAGAGCTCGTCGTGGTCGCGGTTGATCCACGCCGACGCGTTGGCCGTCCGGCCCTCCCCGGTGAACAGCGCGCCACGCCGGAAGGCCTCCCGTGACGTACCGGGGAACCATCGGAAATCGATGTAGGACAGCAGGTTCGGTGCGGTGATGATCGCGTCCGGGGTGGCGCCCGCGGCAGCGATGGCGGCGAGCGCGGCCGCCACCGGCACCGTCGCGAGGTCGCGCGCGCGCCGACGGGCCGTGTGTGCCGCCGGGATCAGCTCGGCGAAGGTCGATGCTGTGGTCAGGGAGAACTCCACCGGTGCGAAGGTGCAGAACCATCCCTGTGACGTCGCGTACCCGTCGAGCGCGGCCCGGGTGTTGAACACCGTCATCCCGTAGTACTCGTCGGCGCCGGCCAGCTCTCGGTCGGTGATCGCGATGGCCGCGTAGATGCCGTCGATGAAGCGACCTCCTGCCCCGCGGCACGCGGCGTCGAAGGCGGCGATCCCGGCGCCGTCGAGCAGTGAGACCTCGACACCGGTCACCTGTGCGGTGTCGCCCGCGGCCAGGCCGAGGTCGAGGGGGAACCGCGGCATCTGCAGGTCGTGCCTGCGGAAGATTTCCTGCCAGGCCCTGGTCTGGGGAGAGCCCGCCAGATGCTGGGCGGTCGACTCGGCCTCGGCCGCGGCGTAGGTGAAGTAGCCCCCGACGGCCGGAGCCGGCTCGGCGTCCGTCGCGTGATCGGGGTCGCCGGCTCCGATCAGTTCCAGGTAGATCTGCGCGATCTCGTCGAGGGCCAGAGCCTGTGACGCGCCGTCGGAGAGGGCGTGATCGCACGCCAGGAAGAGGGCGAACCCGCCGGGCCGGCTGATGGCTCCGAAGGCGAATCCGGGGAAGGCGTCGCTGGGGGTTTCGTGGTCGAAACGATCGATGAGGTACGGGTGCACGTCGTCGGCGGTCTCCAGCCGGCGGTCGACGCGCCCCTCGAAGTCGACGTCGGCGGAATCGACGAGGTGGGCGGTGACGTCCCCGTCTCGGCATTCGAACCAGGTGCGCAGCACCTCGTGACGGCGCACGAAGAGAGTCAGGGCAGCGCCGAGTGCCGCGGTGTCGAGGTCGCCGTCGATCTCGGTGCCCGATCCCAGGTATCCGCGATGGGTGCGCCCCGCGGCCCGGGCGACAGCTGCACCGCGGACGTGGTTCTGGGCCAGGAAGGTGACGGGCGCCGGGTGGTCGGGGGTGCTCGAGGCGGCCTCGCGACAGGCCTCGGTCGGGTCGAAGCGCACGGCCATCCCCGGTTGTGGACGCCAGTTGCCCATTGCCGTGATTCTCATCGGGTTCTCTCCTCGATCATGCGGGGCGGGCGTCGTCCATCGCGGCGGTGCCGGCGAAGGTCGCGCAGGTGTAGGAGGACAGGGGCAGGGCGGTGCCCTCGGTGGCGAGTGCCCCCAAGATGGACGCGTAGGTGGTGATGAGGTCGCGGATGCTCGCGTCGGCCGGATCGTGACCGGGGTGTCGCGTGGAGACGGTGATCCCTCCGGGCACCCGCGCGATCCAGAGGTAGACCTCGCGGTCCGATCGCGACCCGCCGCGCAGGATCTGTGCCCCGGCCGCATCCCACTCACCCGCTCCGGGGACGTGACGGATGTCCAGATACGACACGACGAACTCCGGTTCGCCTCCGGTGCCCAGCAATTCGACGACGCGCTGATAGGGGAACGACGGCAGGTGCCGAACCGCGTCGATCGCGGACGCGGTCGCGGCCAGGGCGTCATCGAAGGTGTCCGCGCCGGCGAGGTCGACCTCGAGGGGGGCGAGCCCGACATACCAGCCCACCGATCCCGCGTACCGTGCCTCCGATCGGGTGTGCATCGGCATGGTCAGTCGTAGCGTGTCGCGGCCGGTGAGGGTGCGGAGGGCGACAGCGAGGGCCGCGAACACCGCTGTCTGGGTTCCGTGTCCGCCCGCTCGGGCCGCCGAGCTCACGAAGGTCGCCAGACTGTCGTCGGCCACGTACTCGGAGATGCCGCGCTGCCGCGGTGTGCGCGCCCGGTCCCGGGTCTCCAGGCGCGGGCGGACCAGAGGGAGACCGACCCCCGGGGCATCCGCGGAACCGTCCAGGAATGCGCGCCATCGCACGACCGCGGGGTGCTCGCCGGTCATGCCGAGGCCCACCGCGCGATCGTGCACGCTGAAGTCGAGATGACTTCCGACGTCTGCCATCTCGGTGGCGGTGCTCGTCCGGGCCGAGGTGTACAGGCGACGGATCTCGCTCATGCTCAACAGGATCGAATACGCATCCATGACCACGTGGTCGGCGGCGAAGGCGACGGTGACGCCGTGCGACGACTCGATGGTCGCCGCGAGGCAGTGTGGCCAGCGCGTCGGCGCGAGTCCGGCGTCGAAGACACCGATGAGGAGGTCGCGGACATCGTCGCCCGAGTCGAAGTCGCCCGCCACCTCGGCATCGACGCCGAGCTGGGCGCCGCGGTAGGTGCGACGCCCGTGATCGGGATCGGCGGTCGTCGGGTCGGATGTCGAGAGGAGCGCTTCGTGGCGCGTGAGCCACCGGCGCAGGCAGGTGTCGAAGTGCTCGGCATCCAGCTTGTCGTCGATCTCGAAAATCGCTCCGAGCCATGAGTGTTCGTCGGAATCGTCGATGGTCGATCGCCGAATCGACGCCGACTGGTCGTAGGTGAACGGTCGCGGATCCGGTTGCCAGCCCGAGGGATCCATACGTGTGGTCGGCGTCCAGATCGTGACCGTCCCGGCCGGTACGGGGTAGTCGGACAGCTCGGTGAACTTCATGCGCGGTGGTCCATGCGTCGGTCATCCGTTCCCGGGCCGCGACACCATGCCATGCCTTCCCCGGCATGGCCCCCCGGCCCATGAGTTCTGATCTGAGACAACAGGAATCGCCCGTACCACGATGCACGCGCGCGGCCCGGTACGACGCACCGGGGGAGTTCCCCGGCCACGAACACGGCGTCGAGGCCGCCTGTGTCTGTAGCGAGCCTAAGTGCTTACGACGGGCACGTGCAGGGGCAGGGGCGCGTGACGTTCATCACCGAGTGGGGTGCACCGGCGCGGGCCGTCAGTCCGACGGAGCATGGAAGTCGGCTGTGTGGCTGAATGTTTCGCGATCCGCCCGGGGCTCGATGTGGTGGACATCCGAGTCCGGTTGCGTTCATGTAAAGAACTGATGACAAGCCGACGCCGCGGACGGGCCGCCGCCCACCGGATTGCGTAGTCAGACGGCATGTCGACGAAATCCGTTGCCGGGCAGCGTCGAATATCGCAATCGGTCACGTTGCGGCTGCCGGGACGCTCACCTACCGTGGGGCCGAAGTCGACCACACGCATCGGGGGTGCCATGTCCACGACCGTCCCGGCCATCGAGGCCCGCGGTCTGACCAAGGAATTCGGCGGCAGACGGGCCGTCGACGCGGTCGATCTCGTCGTTCCGGCCGGCGGCGTCTTCGCCCTCCTGGGGACCAATGGCGCGGGTAAGACCACCACCGTGCGCATGCTGGCGACGCTGCTGCGCCCGGACTCCGGTGACGCCCGCATCTTCGGGCACGACGTCGTCGCGGAGGCCACCGCGGTCCGGTCGCTCATCGGGGTCACCGGCCAATATGCCTCCGTCGACGAGGATCTCACCGCTCGCGAGAACCTGATGATCTTCGGCCGGCTGATCGGCTCGTCGCGCCGCCGGGCACGCATCCGTGCCGACGAACTGCTCGACGAGTTCGGTCTCGGCGCGGTCGCGACCCGGCGCGTGGGTCACTTCTCCGGCGGCATGCGTCGACGACTCGACCTCGCGGCGTCGCTGATCACGCGTCCGCGTCTGCTGTTCCTCGACGAGCCGACCACGGGGCTCGACCCCCGCACGCGGGCACAGATGTGGCAGACGGTGCGCGACATGGTGACCAGTGGGTCGACCGTCCTGCTCACCACGCAGTATCTCGACGAGGCCGATGAACTCGCCGATCACATCGCGGTCATGGACCGGGGCTGCGTGGTCGCCGACGGGACGGCTGACGAACTGAAGGCCGGCGTCGGCGACATGAGTGTGCGACTCGAGCTCGCCGACGCCGACGAATTGGCGGCCGCCGCCGAGGTGTGTGCGCCGTTCACCTCGAGTGGCGAGCCGACGATCGCGCGCCGCGACGGGGTCCTCGTGCTGCCGATGGCCGACATCGACCCGCTCGCCGACATCCTCGGTGCTCTCCGCGCCCGCGGGCTCGCGCTCACGTCGGTCAACGTGGTGCGCCCCACCCTCGACGAGGTGTTCTTCGCGCTGACCGACGGAGGCGACCCCACCCGAACCGCATCGGCCACGGCGGAGATCGATTCGACAGGAGTGCGGGCATGAGCACCGGAGCGCTGCAACCGAGTACACGCGCACCCCAGGCCGCGACCGAGGCCCGGGTCCGGATCCGGCCGACCGCCGCGGTGATGCAGTCCCTCACGATGACGCACCGGGGCCTGCTGAAGATCAAACACAATCCGCAGCAGCTGTTCGACGTCATCGTGCTGCCCATCGTGTTCACGGTCATGTTCTCCTCGATCTTCGGCGGTGCGATCGCCGGGAACGTCGTGGGATATCTCCCGCTGCTGATCCCCGGGGTACTGGTCCAGGTGTGTGTCGCGGCGTCGGTGGTGACCGGCGTCCAGTTGCGCGAGGACCTCGACCGCGGGGTCTTCGACCGGTTCAAGTCGCTGCCGATCGCGCGCATCGCGCCACTGGCCGGTGCGCTGGTGGCCAACACCCTGCGCTACGTCGTGGCGTCGGCCATCACGGTGTGCGTCGGGGTGATCATGGGGTACCGGCCGGCGAGTCCCGTGGGGGTCGCGGTCGCGTGCGTCCTGATCGTGGTGGTGGCGTTCTCGTTGAGCTGGATCTTCGCGCTTCTCGGTGTGCTGCTCGACAAGGCGTCGACCGTCCAGGGCGTCTCGATGCTCGTGCTGATGCCGATCACCTTCGTCTCCAATGCGCTTGTCCCGATCGACACCATGCCCGGGTGGATGCAGGCCTGCGCGTCGGCGAACCCGGTCTCCCATCTCGTGACGGCGGCACGTGGACTGGCCGCCGGCGAGAACGTGGGGACCGACATCGCCTACACGCTCCTGGGTGCGGCGGCGATCCTCGCCGTGGTGGTGCCGGTGACCCTGCGGACCTACATGCGGCGGACCTGAGTGTCCGTGCCGATGACCGACCGATCAGCGCGAGGAGCAGACACCATGAGCACGCCGATCACCTTCTCGGTGGTGGTACCGGTCTACAACGAGGAGGACACGATCGGCGAGTGCCTCGCCCGGTTGTCGGCACAGTCCGACCGGATCACCGAAATCGTGGTGGTGGACAACAATTCGACCGACGGCAGCCGCGCGGTGATCGACGCCTGGCGTTCGGCCCACCCGCGGATCCGCGTGATCGACGAGGCCCGGCAGGGGCTGGTGTACGCGCGCAACGCCGGGCTCGACGCCGCGACGGGTGATCTCGTCGCCCGCATCGACGCCGACACCCGGGTGCCCCCGGACTGGGCGCGCACGATCGTGGAGTTCTTCGCGGCCGACGTGGGGGAGGACTGGGCGGCCCTGTGCGGGCGAGGGGAGGCCTATGACGTGCCCCTGGCCGGGAGGCTCGACCGGTGGAAGACCCGCCTGCACCCGCTGAACGGGTTGCGGCGCGCGAAGCCCGTGACCGAGGTACCCGTGCTCTACGGCTCGAACATGGTGCTGCGGCGCACGACCTGGGCGGCGATCCGGGACCGGGTCAGCATGCGCCGGAACATTTTCGAAGACGTGGACATGGGCCTCTGCGTGGGTGACGCGGGCGGGCGCAACGCCTTTCTCCGCTCGCTGACCGTCGGGGTCTCCCCGCGCCGGATGGAGACCGGCATGGTGCCGTTCGTCCGGTACATGAGTTTCCTCCCGCGAACCTTCCTGCTGCATCGGCGCTTCGGGCTGGCGGCCGGCGCGGCTGCGATCTATGTGCCCGCGATCTCGGTCACGCACGCGATGCGACTCGTCGTGCTGCGGTCCTACGACTCCCGGACGGGTCGGATCGATCCGCGAAACCTGCTGCGGGGCGGTGGTTCCGATCGTGTCCTGCCGTGACCGTCGGAGTCCGGCCGGCCCGGGATCAGCCGGCGCGCCGACGCGTCGCCTGCGTCGCGACCGTCTCTTCGACGATGTCGGACGCCGACCGCACGGCCTCGGCGGGGGGGATGAGCCGGCGGCGGAGATCGGCGGACCGCCGATGGGTGTCCGCGTCCAGGATTCGGTCGAAAGCCGCGGTCAGCGACTCCGCGGTCACCCGCGCCATCGGCAACGTGGCGCCCACCCGCGCGGTGCTCAGGGCCCGTCCCCAGATCGGCTGATCGGCGCCGACCCAGGTGACCAGGGTGGGCAGACCGGCGCGCAGGCCCGCCGCCACCGACCCGGCGCCGCCGTGGTGGACCGCGGCGCGGCACCGCGGCAGTACGGTGTCGTGATCGACGTGCCCGACCACACGTACGGCGTCCGCGGATGTCGATGCGCCCGAGTCGGATTCGCTCGACATGAAACCGCTCCAGCCGCCCGACACCAGCAACCTGATCCCGAGCCGCCGCGCCGCGGTACGGAACGCGTCGGCCAGAGCGTCGGGGTCGGCCGGCAACATGCTGCCGAAACCGACGTACACCGGGGCGTCGCCGGCGTCGAGCCAGTCGGCGAGGCTTCCCGGTCCCGGCTCGTCATCGAGTCCGGCATCACCCACCCCGGCTCGTTGCGGTGCGGCGAGAGTGAAGAATCCGACCAGCGGTCGACGCCGGCCCCACTGCGTGGTGAGACCCCCGAAGAGGGCCGGGTCGTAGGCCTGGATCTCGGGAACCCCGGTGCGGGAGATGAGTTCGGCGTAGGGGCGGGCCAGTGGCGACAATCCCAGGTCGGATCGCAGGGTGTTCTCGGCCGAGCGGGTCGCGAGCCAGAGGGCTCGCTCGGCGACGCGCCAGCTCAGGTCATTGACCGCCGCCGGCGCATCGACACCGAGGTGAGCGAGCAGCGACACCGAGCTGTTGCGCCGAATGGGGCAGTAGTGCAGCGGGATGTGGGGGATCCCGAGAACGGCCGAGACGTTGTGGGCGCGTTCCTGACCGGCGCTGCTCGCGATGAGCGCGTCCGCCCCGTCGACGAGCTCGAGCAGGCGTTGCTGCATCGCGCGGCCGTCGCGCACCGACATCGCCGACACCGCGCGCAACCGGGTGCGCGGGTTCTTCGATCGCATGTCCTCGCGTACCAGATCGGAGCCAAGCAGGTCCCGCGTGCTCGCACCGTAGACCTCGGTGGGAATTCCGGCGCCGCTGCCGAATTCGACCAGATCGGGTGGCGTCGCGAGGGTCACCTCATGCCCCCGTCCCAGGAGTTCGGCGGCGAGGGCGACGGCCGGCTGGACGTCGCCGCGGCTGCCGTTGACCGCGATCACGAACCTCAACGTCGAACCCCTCACGTGTCGGTGTGGTCGGATGGGCGACCGATTCTAAACACGGCCCGCCACCGCGGCGCGCGGCCCGAGACGTGGATCACCGGAGCGGTGTCATGAGGGTCTCGTTCGTCATCAACGGAACACGCGGGGACGTCCAGCCGGCAACGGTACTGGCGAGGGAGCTCGCGCGGCGCGGCCACGACGTGCGTCTCGGGGTCCCGCCCAACATGGTCCCGTCTGCCCGGGCCTGGGCGGACGGTGTCGTGCGGCTGGCGGTCGTGCCGCTCGGCCAGGACACCCGTGCCCACCTCGAGACGGTGGCACAGGTCCGAGCGCAGGCGGGACGTCACCCGCTCCGACGTCTGCGGGTCCTGCTCTCGCTGCGGAACGCCGGATGGGATGACCTCGTCGCCGACATGGCCGTGGTCGTCGACGGCGCCGACGTCATCGTGAGCGGCTTGATCACCGAACAGCCCGCACTCGCCTTCGCCGAATCCGCCGGAGTCCCCCTGGTGTCGATCCATCACGCTCCCGTACGCCGCAACCGCCGGGTCGGCCCGGTGCCCGGCCGGTTTCCGGGTGGCCCCCGCGCCGTCCGGGCGCAATGGGTCGCCTACGACGCCGCGTTCGGCCTGCTCACCAGGCGACGAGAGCGTCGCCTGCGCGCCGGACTGGGGTCGACCGGGGCGTCAGGGCCCTACGCCGCTCGGCTGCGGGCGGCGGCGGGTCTGGAGTTGCAGGCCTACGACCCGTTGTTCGGTGCGCCTCACGCTCGGTCCGGACCGCACGATCGGCTGTGGAGCGACGACACGGCCGCTCGTCCCCGACCGACGGTGGGGTTCCTCGGGTGGCCCGAGGAGCACCCGGTTGCCGGCTCCGACGCACTCGCGTCCTGGCTCGACGCCGGCGACGCCCCCATCTACGTGGGTTTCGGCAGCATGCCGTTGCGGGGCGGGGAGAGCACCCTGCGCGTCGTCACGGAACTCGGCCGCCGGCTCGGCCGTCGTGTGCTGGTGTGTGCCGGCTGGACCGAACTGAGCGAGGAGGTGCGCAGCGGCGTCGAGTCCGACGCGGTGCGGGTCGAGACCCAGGTCGACCACCGCACGGTCGTCGGCCGGTGCGCGGTCGTGGTCCACCACGGCGGCGCCGGGACCACCGCGGCCGTGCTGCGCGCCGGCCGGCCATCGGTGATCTGCTGGTATGGCGCGGATCAGCCGTTCTGGGGAGCCGAACTCGAACGGCTGGGTGTCGGCGTGTCGATGCCGATGGCCCGTGCGGGACGCGACCTGGACGTGGATCGGCTGTGCAAGGCGGTCGCGGCGATGCTCGACCCCGCGGTCGCCGATCGGGCCGCGCGACTGCCGACGGTCTTGGTGAGCGAGGACGTGGCGCTGGCGGATGCCGCGCACGCGGTCGAGAGTTCGGTGACAAGCTCGTGCACGAGGGAACCGTGTTCGCGGGGACCGCAGATGCACAGCGGAACGAAGGTGGACGTATGACGACGATGCAGTCGCACGCGGCGGGACGACCCGAGGACGAGCGGGCGGCCGGGGGAGAGCGGGGCCTGCGTGGTCTCGCGGCACGCGTACGCGCCGAGGGGTCGGCGATCCGGGGCGACCGGCTCACCTCCGAAGACGCCCCGTTCTGGTTCGTCACGCCGGCACTCGGCTGGTCGGTCGTGCTCCAGCTCGTGTGGGTGTTCGACGACGAGGTCTCGATCGAGGCACTCACCGCGATGAACGCGGCACTGGCGCGCGGGCGGTTGAACCGCATGCTCGTCGTGCCGGATGTCGTCGGGGCGCGTCCGCGCTGGGTCGAGGCGCCCGACGCACCCGGACTGGCAGCCGACAGCCGACCGGTGTCGGAGGCGGAGATCGACGAGTGGGCGACCGCGGAGATGTCCGGTGTTCCTCTCGATGCCGAGGGCGGGCGGTGCTGGCGGTTGCGGTCGGTCCCGACCGCCGCCGGCGGCACCGTGGTCTCGCTGTGCGCCCTGCACGTGGTCACCGACGGTCGGGGCATGCTCGCGGCCGCAACCGAGGCCGCCATGGCCTCGGCGGTACCGCTCGACCCCGGGGCCGGTCCCGCAACCGCGGCGGCCCGCGAGGCGCCCCACCCGCCGGTCTCGTGGCGTCGCCGGCGGATCGGCGATGTCGTGGACGCCGGGTCGCAGGCCGTGGCGGTCGTCACCGGACTCGCCCGGGCGGCACTCGAACAGCGCAAGGCCGGCGGGCCCGAACCCGACCCGCGCCCGGCTCGCACCCCGATCGCCGAACGTTCGCCCGCCGCCGAGTTCACGTGGGCCACCGCGACCGTGCCGGCAGCGGACTTCGACCGGGTCGCCGCCGAACACGACGGCACCGCCAACACTTTGTTCATCGCCGTGGTCAGCGGCCTGCTCCGCTCGAGTGGCCATGCGCCGCTGCCGAATCCGATCAAGGTCGGAGTTCCGGTCGACCGTCGCGAGAGCGAGGCGGACACCAGATCCAATCCGATCGCGGGCGTATCGGTGTATCTCACCGACGAGCCGGTCGCCGGCGGCGACCTCGGCGGCATCCGGTCCGCGTGCAAGGCGGCTTTCGTCCGCCTGTCCGAGGGCCGACGGGCCCCGCACATCCATCTGCGACCGCTGGCGTGGTTCCTGCCGCCGGCCGTGATCGTCAAGATCGTCAGCGCCGGCAACGGGATCCCCGACGCGGTGATCTCCAACCTCGGTGACGTGCGACCCGCGGCGACGGTGCTGGGGGGTAGGCCGGCGCGCAAGATCGCCTTCCGCGGAATGGCGCAGGGCGTCGACGCCTCGGCGGGACAGCGGTTCGGCGACGGGGTCCAATCGTGGCTCGTCCGCACGCGGGACCAGGTCACGTTCACCGTGCTCGGCTGCGACGAGACGAGTTTCTCCTCCGACGCCGTCGTCGCGGACCTGCTCGACCGAGAACTGACGGCGTGGGGGCTGCCCCACGAGATCTGGTGACCCATCGAACCCGTTGATGCTGAGGAGAACACGTGACCGTGACGGCGACCGACAGCCCACCCGCCCAGGTGCTCCGTGTGACCGGCCCCGATGAGTCCTACCTGCTCGTCGCGGAGCTGTTCGGGATGGGTGCCCCCATCCAGATCACGTGGGTCTTCGACGACGACCCGGGGGATGAGGCGATCGACTCGCTGCGGACCGGACTCGCGGCCGGACCGCTGCACCGTGCCGTGTCCCGCCGTCGGGTCCCGTTCGCCCGCCACCGTTGGGTTCGGTCGCCGCGAACGGTGCACGCCGGGCGGGTACAGGTCATCGATGCCGACGGCGTCGGCGAATGGGCCGATGCGGTGCTCCGCGCGAGTCGTCTCGATCCCGTGCGTGGGTCCGGCTGGCAGCTCGACTCGGCGCGGATCGCCGGCGGTGGCCGTGCGGTGTCATTGCTCGCCTCCCACATGATCACCGACGGCCACGGACTGTATCGACTGGTGGCCGACGCGGCAGCGGGCCGGACCGCGAGCCTCCCCGCGCCCGGCAGCGGACGCTCGTGGGGGGCCGTACGCGCCGATGCGGCCGACGCGGCCGCGTCGGTACGGGCGGCCGCGCGATCCGTGCGGATCCTGGTCCGCGAGGCGCTCACGGCGCGGGCCGCCGGCACCGGCGACTCCCGAACAGCTGTGCGTTCGTCGCGTGCGACGCCCCCGAGGGCGGCCGGGTCCGTGTCCGACCCGGACACGACGCTGGCGACGGTCGACGTCTCGGCAAGCGAGTGGGCCGCTCGTGCCGCCGAGCACGGCGGCACCCAGAACTCGCTGTTCACCGCGCTCCTCGCCGGGATCGTGCACCGTTCGGGTCGTCCGCTCGACGGTCCGATGAAGGTGTGCATCGCGGTCAGCACGAGAGACGGCGACGACGACCACCGCGCCAACGCATCGGGCGGGGTGTGGATTCGGATCGCCGATCCCGTCGAACCGGGCGCCGACCTCACCACCATCCGGTCGTCGAGCAAGCGTGCCTTCGTCGACTACGCCGAGTCCGGTGGCGATCAGACCGCCGACAACCTCCAGCCGATCGTCCGGATGCTCCCGAAACGACTCATCGGGCGGCTGATGCGCGGCATCCCCGGACCCGACACGACCGTGTCGAACCTCGGCTCGACGCCGGAGTCGGCGTTGCGCATCGGCGACCGCACCGCGTCCCGGTTCGCCATCCGCGCGGTCATGCAGGGGATGCCCGCGGAGGAGCGGCGGGTACGCGGTCCGGCGATCGCTGCCTGGGCGGTCACCTACGGCGACACGATCACGCTCACGTTCTTCGGCATCGACCCCGACGACTTCGGCGACCCCGGGCGGTTGCGCACACTGATCGCCGACGAACTGACCGCCTGGCGGATCGGACACCGGTTCTGGTGACGGCGCACCACATCTCGATCGTCCTGTACGGCAGTCGGGGCGACATCCAGCCGGGTGTCTGTCTGGCTCTCGAACTGCAGGCGCGCGGCCATCGCGTCAGCGTCCTCGCCCCGCCGAACCTCTCGGGCCTCGCGCGGGCCGTCGGGGTGCGGGAGGTCCACGAGATCGGCCTCGACTCCGATGCGGCGTGGTCGTCGGACGGCGCGCGGTCGGCGCGCGGCAGTCGTAACCCGTTGGCGCGGATCGCATTCGCCCTCCGCACCGTCCGAGGCGGCTTCGACGCGCTCGACGCCGACCTCGAGCGTCTCTTCGTCCCGGAGTCGGCGCCGCTGCACGACACCGGCCTCCTCGTCGCCGCACCGCTGTGCCAAGACCGCATCGTCGCCCTGGCCGAGCGTCTGGGCGTCCCGCTGACCGTGCTGCGGTACGGTCCGATGTCGGAGAACGGACTCATCGGCGCCGTGCCCGGACTCACCGAGCGATGGTCACCGGCAGCCAAGCGCCGATCCTGGCGCGTCGCCGACCGGCTGACCTGGGTCGCGACCGGGTGGAACGAGAATCGCTTCCGGCGCCGGATCGGACTCGCCCCGAGTCGCGGGCCGCTGCCGCGGCGCCTGGTCGCCGACGGGATCCCGCAGATCCAGGCCTACGACGCGGAGATGGTGCCGGGTCTCGCCGCGGAGTGGGACGACCGCAAACCCCTCGTCGGCTTCTTCGACCTCCCGGCCGCGAGCCGACCGGGCATCGCCGAGATCGGCGCGGACACCACCGAACTCGCCGGCTGGTTGGACGCAGGCGAGCCGCCGCTGTTCCTCACCTTCGGCAGCATGCCCATCCTCGACACGCCGACGCTGATCACACGCTGGCGGTCCGCCGCGCGTGCCCACGGGGTGCGCTGCCTCATCGCGATGGGAGACGCGACCGGAATCGACCCCGACGACCCGGATGTCTTCCACACCGCAGGCGTGGACCACGCGTCGGTGCTGCCGCGGTGTGTCGCGACGGTCCATCACGGCGGCGCCGGGACCACTGCGGCCGGCCTACGGGCCGGACTCCCGAGCCTTGTCTGTGCGGTCACCGCCGATCAGCCCTTCTGGGGCGAGCGGGTCCGGGCGCTCGGGGTGGGGGAGGCCCTCCGGCTGTCGACGTTCACCGACGAGGATGCACTCGCCGGCCTGAAAACGGTGCTCGCCGACGAGACCCGTTCGGCGGCCGCCGCATTCGCGCGCCGGATGACATCCCCGGACAAGGCCGTCGCCGCGGCGGCAGACATCTGCGAAGCCCGGCTGAGATAGCGGCACCGACGACCGCGGCCACCAACCCCGAGGGGCTGGTGGCCGCGGTGCGACGGGCGTCTTACTCGCCGAAGGCCTCGTCGAGGATCTCCTGCTGCTCGACCGCGTGGACCTTGCTCGATCCCGAGGACGGTGCGGACATCGCACGGCGCGACACCCGGCGTAGTCCGCCGAGCACGTCCGGCAGCACCTCGGGCAGCCAGAGACCGAGGAACGGCCACGGGCCCTGGTTGGCGGGTTCTTCCTGAACCCAACGGAATTCGCTCGCGTTGCCGTACTGCTCGAGCGTCTTGCGGAGCCGGCGGTGCGGAACCGGGTAGAGCTGCTCGATGCGCACGACGGCGATGTCCTCGCGCTTCTCCTTGTCGCGGCGGGCGGCCAGCTCGTAGTAGAGCTTGCCGCTCACCAGCAGGACGCGGTTGACCTTGCTGCGGTCGGCGCCGTCCTTCTCGAAGTGCGGATCGTCGATCACCGAGCGGAACTTGTCCTCGGTGAAGTCCTCGACCGGGCTCACCGCGGCCTTGTTGCGCAGCATCGACTTCGGAGTGAAGACGATCAGCGGGCGGCTGATGCCGTCGAGCACGTGGCGGCGCAACAGATGGAAGTAGCTCGCCGGCGTCGACGGCAGGGCCACCGTCATCGAACCCTCGGCACACAGCTGCAGGAACCGCTCGATGCGGCCCGAGGTGTGGTCGGGTCCCTGGCCCTCGTGTCCGTGCGGCAGCAGCAGCACGACGTCGGAGAGCTGGCCCCACTTGGCCTCACCCGACGAGATGAACTCGTCGATGATGGACTGCGCGCCGTTGACGAAGTCGCCGAACTGCGCTTCCCAGACCACGAGAGCGTCCGGGTTGCCGACCGAGTAGCCGTATTCGAACCCGACGACCGCGAACTCCGAGAGCGGGGAGTCGTAGACCATGAACCGGCCGCCGTTGCTCTCCTCGTCCGCGGGCTGCAGATGGTTGAGCGGGGTGTACTCCGAGCCGGAGCTGCGGTCGATGAGCACCGAGTGACGCTGGGTGAACGTACCGCGACGCGAATCCTGGCCGGACAGACGCACGGTGCGTCCCTCCATGACCAGTGATCCGAACGCCAGCAACTCGGCGAACGCCCAGTCGATGTTGCCCTTGCGTGCAGCCTCGGCCCGACGCTCCAGGACCGGCTTCACGCGCGGGTGCGGGGTGAAGCCGTCGGGGACGTTGACGAAGGCATCGCCGATGAGCTCGAGCGTCTTGCTGTCGACCGCGGTCACCAGCTTCGTCGGCAGCGTCTGGTCGGACTCGACGGACGGCGACGGCTCGACACTGAACTTCTCGAGTTCCTTGACCTCGTTGAAGACGCGCTCGAGCTGACCCTGATAGTCGCGCAGTGCGTCCTCGGCCTCCTTGGTCGAGATGTCACCGCGGCCGATCAGGGCTTCGGTGTAGCTCTTGCGGACGCCGCGCTTGGTGTCGATCACCTCGTACATCGCCGGCTGCGTCATCGAGGGGTCGTCGCCCTCGTTGTGACCGCGGCGGCGGAAGCACACGAGGTCGATGACGACGTCCTTGCTGTACGCCTGGCGGTAGTCCACGGCGAGCTTGGCGGCCCAGACACAGGCCTCGGGGTCGTCGCTGTTGACGTGGAAGATCGGCGCACCGATCATCTTCGCCACGTCGGTGCAGTATTCGGTCGACCGCGAGTGCTCGGGTGCGGTGGTGAAGCCGACCTGGTTGTTCACCACGATGTGCACGGTGCCGCCGGTGCGGTAGCCGGGCAGCATCGCCATGTTGAGCGTCTCGGCGACCACTCCCTGGCCGGCGAATGCGGCATCGCCGTGCAGCATCAGCGGCAGGATCGGGAACCGATCGTCGTCGTCCATGAGGTCCTGCTTGGCGCGCACCAGACCCTCGAGCACGGGGTCGACGGCCTCGAGGTGACTCGGGTTGGCCGTGAGCGACACGTTGATCTCGTTGTCGCCGAACATCTGGTAGTACTTGCCCTCGGCGCCGAGGTGGTACTTCACGTCGCCCGACCCGTGCGCCTGCGACGGGTTCAGGTTGCCCTCGAACTCGGTGAAGATCTTCGAGTACGGCTTGCCGACGATGTTGGCGAGCACGTTCAGGCGGCCGCGGTGCGGCATGCCGATGACGACCTCCGAGAGGTTGTGCTCGGCGCTCTGGTCGATCACCGCGTCCATCATCGGGATGACCGACTCGGCGCCCTCGAGCGAGAAACGCTTCTGCCCGACGTACTTGGTCTGCAGGAACGTCTCGAACGCCTCGGCGGCGTTGAGCTTGCTCAGGATGTACTTCTGCTCGCCGACCGGCGGCTTGACGTGCTTGATCTCGACACGTTCCTGCAGCCACTTCTGCTGCTCGGGCTCGAGGATGTGGGTGTACTCGACACCGACGTGCCGGCAGTACGCGTCGCGCAGGATGGACAGCACGTCCCGCAGCTTCATCTTCTCCTGGCCGTGGAACCCACCGACCTTGAAGCTGCGGTCGAGGTCCCAGAGGGTCAGACCGTAGTTCTGGATGTCGAGATCGGGATGGCTGCTGCGCGCATCGCTGTCCATCATGAGCGGATCGATGTCGGCCATCAGGTGTCCGCGGCTGCGGTAGGCCGCGATCAGCTCGAGGACCCGGGTGCTCTTGTCGACGAGGCCTGCGGGCAGGTCGCGACGCCAGCGGATCGGCTCGTACGGCACATGGAACGCGGTGAAGATCTCGTCGTAGAACGCGTCGTTGATCAGGAGTTCGTGGATCGTGCGCAGGAAGTCTCCCGACTCCGCGCCCTGGATGATCCGGTGATCGTAGGTCGACGTGAGGGTCATGAGCTTGCCGACGCCGAGCTCGGCGATCTGCTCCTCGCTCGCGCCCTGGAACTCGGCCGGGTACTCCATCGCGCCGGCGCCGATGATCGCGCCCTGGCCCTTCATCAGTCGCGGGACCGAGTGCACGGTGCCGATGGTGCCCGGGTTGGTCAGCGAGATGGTGACGCCGGAGAAGTCGTCGGCGCCGAGCTTGCCGTCACGGGCGCGGCGGACGATGTCCTGGTAAGCCGTGTAGAACTCGGCGAAACCCATCGTCTCGCACTGCTTGATCGCGGCGACGACGAGCGTGCGGTTGCCGTCCTTGCCGACGAGGTCGATGGCCAGACCGAGGTTGGTGTGCGCGGGCGTGACGACGTTGGGCTTCCCGTCGATCTCGGCGAAGTGCCGGTTCATGTTCGGGAACGCCTTGATGGCCTGCACGATCGCGTAACCCAGGATGTGGGTGAAGCTGATCTTGCCGCCGCGGGTGCGCGCGAGGTGGTTGTTGACGACGATCCGGTTGTCGATCATCGCCTTGGCGGGCACGGCCCGGACACTGGTGGCCGTCGGGATCTCCAACGACAGCGCCATGTTCTTCGCGATGGCCGCGGCGGGACCGCGCAGCACCTTGTTGCCATCGGCGTTCTCGGACTTCTGGCCCTCGGACTTCCCGGCGTCGGCCGCGCTCGCCTTACCCGCCTCCGGCTTGGTGGGCTTGGGCTGCGATCGCGCCGAACCGTCGCGACTGGCGACGCTGTGGCCGGATGCGGCCTTCGTCGCGGTGGACTCCTTGGCGGGGGCGGGCTTGCGCGGCGCGGTCCGGGCGGGCGTCTGATCCAGGGTGACCTGCTTGCGAGGTGCGGCCTCGGTGGACGCGCTGCGCGCGGACCCGTTGGTCGACGAACTCGACGTCGAGGACGAGGTGGTGGTGGAAGTCGTTGTGGCGGAGGACTTTGCGGAATTCGAGGGCGGTGAGGCGGCCGCGGCGGAGCCGCCGTTGTCGCCGGGCTCGTAGTTCTTCAGTAGTTCGTGCCAACTCGGGTCGACCGAGTTCGGGTCTTCTTTGTACTGCTGGTACATTTCCTCGACCAGCCACGTGTTCTGTCCGAAGTCTGAAATCGAACTGCTGCTCACAGCGGTATCTCGCCTCAATTCCCTGAAGGTGCCGGGTTCTCTGCCACGCGTCGTCTCTTGTGGAGACTATCGGTGAACCACCTGACGATGCTACGCGTCGTCGACTCGCTCGCGCTGACCGACCTGTTACTACCGAGTCAGTTCCGAGGCGGCCCTCGTGACCGTCGTGGCGGCGGTCCGTGCGCTGGTCGGAGCGGGTGGATCGTTGTCGGGCACCGCCGGCTCGTCGGGATCGACACCGGCATCCCAGAAGCCGCGGTACCTCTCTCCCAACGCGAGCAACTCCTCGTGTGTTCCGAGCTCGACGATCCGCCCGCCGTCGACCACCGCGATGGCATCGGCGCGGGCGGCGGTCGCCAGCCGGTGCGCGACGATCACCGACGTGCGGTGCCGGGTGACCGCGCGACCGGCGGCGAGCACCTGCGCCTCGGTCGCCTGATCGAGGGTCGCGGTCGCCTCGTCGAGCAGGAGCAGGTCGGGTTCGACGAGTTCGGCTCGCGCCAGCGCGATGAGCTGGCGCTGTCCCGAACTCAGTCCCTGTCCGCGCTCGCCGATCGGGTGATTCATCCGACCGGGGAGCGCGGCGATCATGCGCAGCGCGCCGACCGCGGCCGCGGCGTCGACGATCGCGGCGCGATCGGCACCGGGCCGGCCGTAGGCGATGTTCTCGGCGACCGTGCCGGTGAACAGGTGCGGCTCCTGCGGGACGAGACCGAGTCGCCGCCGGTATCCGGCGAGGTCGTAGTCGCCGATGTCGGTGCCGTCGACGACGACGCGGCCGGTGGTCGGATCGTAGAAGCGGGCCAGGAGTTTGACGATGGTGGACTTGCCGGCGCCCGTCCGGCCGACGAGTGCCAGCGACGATCCGGCCGGGATGTGCAGGTCGACCCCGGTCAGCGCGTCCGTCGAGGAGCCCTGATAGCGGAACCCCACCCGCTCGAAGTCGACGACGCCGTCGAATCCGCCGTCCGGTGGGGACAGGGCCCGCGCCGAGGTGCGCAACGAGCTCGGTGTGCGCAGCAGGTCGCCGATGCGCTTGAGACCCACCGCCGCCTGCTGGTAGCCGTCGAAGACCTGCGACAGCTGCTGGACCGGACCGAACAGCATCGTCAGGTAGAGGACGAAGGCGACCAGGGTGCCCGCCGAGAGCGACCCCGAGGCCACCTGACCGGCGCCGACTCCGAGCGCGATCGCGGTGGCGATGTCGGACATGAGCTGGATCAGCGGGAAGTAGGCGGCGATCGCCCGCTGCGACACCATCCGCGCCTCGACCCACTCCGCCGAGCGCTGCGCGAACCGCGCCTGGGCACTGTCGGTGCGGAGGTAGGTCTGGGTGGTCTTGATGCCGGCGATGTTCTCCTGGAAGTCGGCGTTGACGACACTGATCAGTTCGCGCGAGCGGGTGTACGCGCGACTCGCGACGCGCCGGAAGACGATCGTGGCGCCGATGAGCAACGGGAAGACGGGCAGCACCAGCAGCCCGAGCGCAGGACCGGTGACCAGCAACGCGACCCCGACGCCGACGAGGGTCAGGACCGCCACGATCGCCGAGGTGAGCCCCGTCTGCAGGAACGTCGACAACGCATCGATGTCGGTCGTCATGCGGGTCATGATCCGACCCGAGAGCTCGCGCTCGTAGTAGTCGAGTCCGAGTCGCTGGATGTGGGCGTAGCTACGGATGCGCAGGCCGAACAGCACGCGTTCGCCGGCCCGGGTCGAGGTGATGGTCATCGACTTCGCGGCGATCCAGCCGATGGCGACCAGCGTGACGCCGCCGAGCGCTGCCCACAGCAGTGTCGACCGTTCGGTGTGGCCCGTCGCATCGATGACCGCCCGCGCGATGCTCGGGAAGGCCAGACCGACGAGTGTGTCGACCGCGATGGCGAGCAGCGCGGCGGCGAGCAGCCATCGAACCGGTGCGAGGAGGCCGCGCAGGGTGAAGACCGGGTTTTCGCGTCGAGCGGCGTCGACGTCGACCTCGGGACGCTCCGCCGCAGGCGGGAGGGCGTCCACGGACGCCTGGAGTTCGGGGGTGGCCGGCATGGAACCGAGTGCGCTGGCGACGCCACCGCCGCGACCGGTTCGCGAGCCCGCCCCGGCCGCGGGCGACGTTCGTGCCGAGGCGTCGACGGAATCGGATTCGATTGTCGGCCAGAGGTTCTCGATATCGGACTCGGTCGGGCCGCGCAGCGGCGGCGCGGTGTCGACGACCGCGGCCCCACCGGGTGTTCCGGCGGGGCTCGCAGTGCTCGACATCAGTTCACGGAAGCGCGGCGAGGTCGCCTCGAGTTCGGCGAGCGTGCCCAGTGCCGTGATCCGGCCGTCGTCGAGCACGGCGACGCGGTCGGCGAGGACGAGCGTCGACCGACGATGGGCGAGGACCAGCATCGTGGCCCGTCGGGTCCGCAGTCCGCCCAGGATGCGGGACTCGGTGGTCGCGTCGACCGCGGACGTCGCGTCGTCGAGCACGAGGATGCGGGGATCGGCGAAGAGCGCGCGCGCCAGTGCGATGCGCTGGCGCTGACCGCCCGACAGGGTGAGCCCGCGCTCACCGATGACGGTGTCGTACCCGTCGGGCAGCGCGTCGATGAACTCGGCGGCGTCGGCGGCCGCGGCCGCCGCCCGCACCCGGTCGGCGGCATTCGGTGCGGTCGCGGCCGGGCCCATCGCGATGTTGGCGGTGATGGTGTCCGAGAACAGGAACGGCTCGTCGAAGACCACGGCGACGGCGCGGTGCAGGGCCTCGGGCGCCAGGTCGTCGATCCGGTGGCGGGGGCGGTCCGCGTCGGCTCCGGTGCTCTGGCCGAGCAGCGAGATCGTCCCGGTGTCGGGTCGTTCGAACCTGCTGACCAGATCGGCGATGGTCGACTTCCCGGAGCCGGGGGGACCCACGATCGCCACGCATTCGCCCGGTTCGATCCGGAGGTCGATCCCGGACAGCACTGCGGGCGGGTCGTCGGCGTCGTGCGTGTGGTGGGCGAACCCCACTCCCGCCAGTTCGACGCCGAGGGGGCCGTCGGGGAGTGAGCCGGTCGCCGTGTCGCCCGGATCGTGGGGGTGGTCGATGACGTCGTAGACGCGCTCGACCGCGGCACGTGCGAGTTGTGCGTTGACGATGAGGTTCGTCAGCAGCCGCGCGATACCCGTCATCGTGGCGACGTAGGTGCTGAACGCGAGGAAGGCGCCCGCGGTGATCGCGCCGGTCATCGTGAGATAGCCACCCACCACGATCACCCCGACCATGCCCAGCTGCGGGATCGCGGCGAGCGTCGGGGCGAACCGCGAGTTGATCCGCGCGGCCCGCAGTCGGCGCGCGAACACCGTCCGGCAGCGGGTGACGAGGTCGTCGACGGCGCGCTCCTCCTGCCCGAAGCCCTTCACGACCCGGACGCCGGTGACGGTCTCCTCCACGTGCTGGGCGACGTCGGCGGCCGACTGCTGGGCCGACCATGTCGCGGCGAACAGGCGACGCCGCGTCCGCCACACCTCGACGGCGATCAACGGGACGATCAGCAGCGCCACACCGGTCAGGAGCGGTGACAGATAGGCCATGATCGCCAGGGCCACGACCATCTGCACGGCGGCGCCCAGGGACAACGGTGCCATGGCGAGCAGGCTCTGCACGACCTGGATGTCGGTGATGGACCGGGACACGATCTGCCCGGTGCGGATCTGGTGCTGGCTGCGACCGTCGAGGTGCAGCAGGGTGTCGAGCAGCCGCAGTCGCAGTGAGTTCTGCACGCTCACCGCCAGTCGCCCGGCGAACACCCGCCGGCCCAGATGGCAGGCGTAGCGCACCACGGCGAAGGCGACCAGCGCGACGATGACGGTGCGCAGGGACAGGCCGTCGTCGACGACGCCGGTGGCATGGTCGACCGCCGCCTTGGTCAGCAACGGCATGAGCACGTCGACCCCGACCGCGATCAGGGTGACGGTCATCGTGATCACCACGACGCGCCGGTATCGCCACGATTCGCCGACGAGCCGGCGAATCCAACCGGGCGCGGGCGCGGGCGGAGTGGGCAGTGGAGGTGCCGTGATCACCAGGAACCGGGCGGGAGCGGATCCGGGGTGGGTGACTCGGTGAAGTCGACATCGATGACCCACGCCCGCGGAGCCGGTCCGAAGGCCGCTCGGGCGTTGTGCACCACCTTGCGGCCGAGGGCGCGACTGCCCGCCCCGCCGATGACCGCGCCGATCCCCGCGGGCATCAGCTTGCCGAAGATCAGCGGCGCCCGGCGGATCGCGTACTTGCGGACGAGTTTGTTCACCAGGGTCTTGTTCAGCTTGGTGATCGCCCCGGACGGCAGAGCGGCGCCGCCGAGCCTGCGCAGGGCACCGCCGCCGGTGCCGACCACCCGCCCGAGCGCCAGCACACCCTCTTCGCCCAGTGCGACGGTCATGACGAGTGCCTTGCGACGTTCGGACTCGTGCACCGGGATGCCGTGCACCTCGGCGATCGACAGCGCGAGCAACGCCGAGGCCTCGAGGAAGAAGGCCGTGTCCCCGGTCATCACGCCGAAGGCGGTCATCGTGCCGACTCCGGGCACCGCGGCGGCCGCGCCGACCGCTCCGCCGGAACCGGTGACCGCGTTCAGATAGCGCTTCTCGAGCCGCTCGATGATCTGCGCGGGGGAGTCGTCGGGGTACTTCCGCCGCAGCGAGTCCACGTACTTCTTCACCGCGGGCGCCTGCAGGCGCTGCGCCCGATCGAGGAGACCGCCGGTCACCTCGACGGCCTTGCCCGGCGGCGTGCGGCCCTTGTCCGTCGACAGCGGCTGTGTCGTCTTGTCCTTCATGACGCGGGTACCCAATCCTGTTCGGGCACGACCTCGGCGGGTCGTGGGGGGCCGGGGGGCGTGCCGTCGCCGAACGGCCGGCCGCCGAGGTCGGCACGATGGTGTTCGGTGAGCCAGCCACGCAGATCCGGACCCTTGGGCACGATCTGGGTGGGGTTCACATCGGTGTGGACGATGTAGTAGTGCTGCTTGATCTGCGTGAAATCGGTGGTGTCGCCGAAGCCGGGCGTCTGGAACAGGTCGCGGGCATAGGCCCACAGGACCGGCATCTCGCTCAGCTTGCTGCGATTGCATTTGAAGTGACCGTGGTAGACCGCGTCGAACCGCGCCAGGGTGGTGAACAGACGCACATCGGCCTCGGTGATGGTGTCGCCGACGAGGTAGCGCTGCGTCGACAGTCGGTCCGACAGCTCGTCGAGCTTGGCGAACAGGCGGTCGTAGGCCGCGTCGTAGGCCTCCTGGCTGCCGGCGAACCCGCAGCGGTACACGCCGTTGTTGACCTCGGTGTAGATGCCGTGACTCACCTCGTCGATCTCGTCGCGGAGGCGTTCCGGATAGAGCTCCGGTGCGCCGTCGCGGTGGAAGGCGGTCCATTCCAGGGAGAAGTCGATGGTGATCTGCGGGAAGTCGTTGGTGACGACCTCACCGGTCGGCACGTCGACGATCGCCGGCACGGTGATCCCCTTCGGATAACCGGGAATCCGCTTCTCGTAGGCGTCCTTGAGCCGGGGGATCTGCAGGACCGGGTCCACTCCGCCGGGGTCGAGATCGAACGTCCAGGAGTTCTTGTCGTGCGTGGGGCCGCACAGTCCGAGCGAGATGGCGTCCTCGAGCCCGAGGAGCCGCCGGACGATCAGGGTCCGGTTGGCCCACGGGCACGCGCGAGCGGCCACGAGCCGGTAGCGGCCCGCCTCGACCGGGTAGCCGTCCCGGCCGTCGGCGGTGATGCGGGTCTCGATGTACTTCGTGTCCCGGACGAACTCCTCGCCGGTCATCACGTACGAACCCTGTTCGTCCTCGGATGCGGTGCTCTGGTCGGACTCGGTGGTCATGGGTTCCACAGTAATGATGTCCGGCGACAATGACGTCCGGCGACTGACGAGCCCGGCCACGATCGAACCCCGCGATCGCGCGGGTCGGCGGCGAATCGGACAGGTCTAGCATCGGGGAAATGCGATCGAGCGACGCCACCCGCGGCGAGAACGCGGGTACCGACGAGATGGTCACCACCCGGCCGTGGGCCGCGATGCTGGCGCTCTGTGTGGGCTTCTTCATGATCCTCGTCGACATGACGATCGTGGCCGTGGCGCAACCGCGCATCCAGGCCGATCTCGACACGAACGTCAATGGCGTCGTCTGGGTCACGAGCGCGTACCTGCTCACCTACGCGGTGCCGCTGTTGATCACCGGCCGGCTGGGCGACAAGTTCGGTCCCAAGACGATGTACCAGATCGGTCTCGCGGTCTTCACCCTGGCGAGTCTCTGGTGCGGGTTGTCGTCGTCGATCGGCGAGCTGATCGGCGCACGCGCACTGCAGGGTGTCGGCGCGGCCCTCATCACACCCCAGACGATGGCGCTGATCACGCGCATCTTCCCGGCCGAGAAGCGCGGCGCGGCAATGGGTGTGTGGGGCACCGTCGCCGGCGTGGCGACTCTCGTCGGACCGCTGCTCGGCGGTGTGCTGACCGACGCGTTCGGCTGGGAATGGATCTTCTTCGTCAACCTGCCGGTCGGCATCGTCGGTCTCGTCCTCGCCGCGATCCTCGTCCCCCGCGTCGGGACCAACGACCACCAGTTCGACTGGATAGGCGTGGCGCTGTCCGCCGTCGGTCTGACCGCGCTGGTCTTCGGCATCCAGGAGGGGGAGACCTTCGACTGGGACGCCTGGATCTGGCTGCTCATCGTCGGCGGCCTGGCGGTTCTCGTGGTCTTCATCTACTGGCAGTCCCGGATCCGCACGGAGCCCTTGGTCCCGTTGTCGCTGTTCCGCGACCGCAACTTCTCGCTGTCGACCATCGGCATCGCCTCGATGGGTTTCGCGGTGTCCGGGATGATGATCCCGCTGACCTTCTTCCTCCAGCTCGTCGGCGGGATGTCGCCGACCCAGTCGGCGGTCGTCCTGGTGCCGATGGCCGTGCTGACCGGGGTCCTGGCCCCGATCGTCGGGCGGATGGTCGACCGCGTCCACCCGCGCACGATCGTCTCCTCGGCCTTGCTGCTGAACGCGATCGCGATCGCCTGGCTGGGCTTCGTGGCGCGTCCGGAGACCCCGGTCTGGCTGATCGTCGTCCCGCTGTGCCTGATGGGTGTGGCCTCGGCCGGCATCTGGGCTCCGCTGGCGGCGACGGCCACACGCAACCTGCCGTGGCACCAGGCCGGTGCCGGTGCGGGCGTGTACAACACCCTGCGGGTCATCGGCTCGGTGTTGGGTTCGGCGATGATCGGTGCGCTCCTGCAGACCCGGCTCGCGGCCGAGCTGCCCGGGGTCGACGCCGAGAACGCGCAGGACGGCGCGGCAGGTCAGCTACCGGAATTCCTCCGCGAGGGTTTCGCCGCCGCGATGGGACAGTCGCTGTACCTACCCGCTGCCGCGCTGCTGATCGGCGTCGTCGCGACGTTCTTCTTCGTCCGCCCCGCGCACCAGACCGTCCCACCCCAGGTCGTCGACCCGCACGCGGTGGCCACCGACGCCCGGTAGCCGAACCGCCGTCCCGGGGTCCCGGGCGCGGGAGAGCGCGCGTCCCACGATCTGTCGGGACCCGACCGTAAGGTTGCGCCCATGCGGATCGTGCACACCTCCGACTGGCACCTGGGCCGGACGTTCCACGGGGTCGAGCTGCTCGCCGACCAGCGCCGCGCGCTGACCCACCTGGCCGAGCTTGTCGCGGCGGAGTCGGCCGACGCCGTGATCGTCGCCGGGGATGTCTACGACCGGTCGGTTCCGTCCGCGGACGCGGTCCGGGTGTACGACGAGGGCCTGGCCGAGATCGCCGCTGCGGGAGCGCAGATCGTCGTCACCTCGGGCAATCACGATTCGCCCACCCGGCTCGGCGCCGGGTCCGGGTTCGCGGCCGCCGGCGGCCTGCACCTGCGGACGTCGATCGCCGACATCGACCGTCCGGTCGTGCTCTCCGACGCCCACGGCGACGTCGCGATCTACGGCATCCCGTATCTCGAACCCGACACCGCGCGCCGCCACCTGGGGGTCGAGTCGGTCGGCGGCCACACCGCCGTGCTCGGCGCCGCCATGACGCGGGTCCGCACCGACCTCGCCGCGCGCCGGACCCGATCCGTGGTGGTGGCGCACGCCTTCGTCAGCGGGGCCGCCGCCTCCGGATCGGAGCGCTCGATCAGCGTCGGCGGTGTCGAAACCGTTCCCGCCGAGACGTTCTCGGGGGCAGACTACGTCGCACTCGGTCATCTGCACTCGCCGCAGCGCGTCACCGACACCGTCCGCTACAGCGGGTCGTTGCTGCCGTACTCGTTCGGCGAGCGAACCCATCGCAAGGCGGCCCTGGTGATCGACCTCGACGCCGACGGCGTCAGCGCGGTCCGTGCGCACGAGCTGCCCGTCGTTCGCGAATTGAGCTCGCTCACCGGCGTTCTCGGCGATCTGCTGACCGATGAGCAGTATGATGCGGCGCAGGACCACTACGTCGAGGTGACGCTGACCGACCCGGTCCGCCCCACCGATGCCATGCGACGCCTGCGTGAGCGCTTCCCGTTCGCCGTCCACGTGCAGTGGGAGCGTCCGCATTCCGGCTCCGGGGTCGACTATCGGTCCCGTGTGCGCGGACGGACCGATGCCGAGATCGTCGCCTCGTTCATCGCCGACGTGCGCGATGAACCGACGAAGGGAGAGCGGGTGCTCCTCGAGCGCGCGCTCCGCGCCGTGGTCGGCGAGCCCGAATCCGACGCCGCCGAACTGACCCTGTTCGACATCGAGGCGATCGTCGCGGAGTCCGCATGAGGTTGCACCGATTGCGCATCCGCGCGTTCGGTCCGTTCGCCGAGGAGATGACCGTCGACTTCGACGACCTCGGCGGCGACGGACTGTTCCTCTTGCACGGGCAGACCGGCGCGGGTAAGACGACGGTGCTCGATGCCGTCGCCTTCGCGTTGTTCGGGCGGGTTCCCGGCGTTCGCGACGTCAACCGGCGGCTGCATTCGGACCACGCGGCGGCCGAGGAGATCCCGGAGGTCGAGCTCGAGGCGACCATCGCATCCCGCCGTCTGCGGATCACGCGGTCGCCCGAGCACGAGCGACCCAAGAAGCGCGGGGACGGTACGCGCAAGGTCAACGCCAGGGCGACGCTGATGTGGATGGACGGGTCAGGTCCCGACCTCACCCGTATCCCTGAGATCGGTGACGCGGTGGTCCGGTTGCTCGGGATGAGTGCCGACCAGTTCTTCCAGGTGGTGCTGCTGCCCCAGGGCGACTTTGCACGGTTCCTGCGCGCGCACTCCGATGAGCGGGAAGCGTTGCTGGAGCGGTTGTTCGACACCGAGCGTTTCGGTGACCTCGAGGAGTGGCTGCGCGAGCGAGCACGAGAGAGTGCGGCGAGGCTGACCGAGCAGACCGCGGTGCTCGACCGGATCGCGGGCCAGATCGTGGCGGTCGGCGGTGCCGAACCGGCCGCCGAGCCCGACTTCGAGTGGGCGCACGAATGTCTGGAGCGTTCGCGGGCGGCCGCAGAGCGCACCCTCGCAGAATCCGGTGCGGCGCAGGCTGCGGCGGACCAGGCGCAGGCCGCATACGAGGGCGGGAGCCGGGTCGCCGAGCTGCGACGCCGGGGGCGTGCGGCCACCGAGCGTCTCGCCCGGCTCGCCGAGGGGGAGCAGTCCCTGGCGGCTGCGGCGCACGCTCGCCGGCTCGCGCTGCGGGCGGCGCCGATCGTGCCGCTCGCCGACGACTCCGACCGGGTGGCGCGCGAACTCTCGGCCGCCGAACAGGCCGTGACCGCTGCGCGTGCCGAACTGTGCCGGCTGCCCGAGGGCGAGATCCTGTGTGCCGTCGAGCCGGACGAGGACCTCGACACGCGCCTGGACGCGGCGATCGACCGCTGGACCGAGGAATCGGGTCGATGGGAACCACTCGCCCAGCGGGTCGCGCAGCGGCCGGCGCTGGTCGCCGAGATCGACGCGCTCGACACGGCCCTCGCCGAGGCCGACCGCCGGGTCGCCAAGACGCGGGAGTCGCTCGAGAGCGCACCGGGTCGGCGTGCCGAGGCTGCCGACGCGCTCCAGACGGCCGGCGACCTACGCGTGCAGGCCCCGAAGCTGCGGGCCGAGCGTGACGGACTCCGGCGGGTCCGCGACGCGCTGACCGACCGGGCCGAGGTCCTCGTGCGGTTCGCCGCCGCGGAAAAGGACCTTCTCGACGCACGCGATGCACATGCCGCCGCCCGGGAGCGGGTGCTCGACGCCCGGGAGCGTCGCCTCGCCGGGATGGCGGTGGAACTGGCTGGCGAGCTCGTCGACGGAGAGCCGTGCGTCGTGTGCGGTTCGGTTGCGCACCCGAAGCCGGCCACGGACGTCGCCGACTCGGTCGAGACGGTCACCGACGAAGAGGAGGCGGCCGCGGCCGAGGAGCGGGCGAGTGCGATCAAGGCCATCGCACAATCCGCAGTGGCCGCGCTCGGCGAACGCCGCGCGCATCTCGACGCCGTCATCGACGGTGCCGACGCCGCGACCGTCGATGCCGACCTCACCCGCGTGAGTGCCGAACTCGCGGCGGCGGAGCGTGCCGCTTCTCGTGTGCCCGCACTGCAGAAGGCCGTCGACCGGATCGACGCCGAGGTCGACGCGTGGCGCACCGTCATCGCCGACACCGAGGCGGGCCAGTCGGCGCGTCGCGAGCGCGTGAACTCGTTGCGCGAGAACCTCACCGAGCTCGATGCGGCAGTCCGCGAAGCGACCGGTGGGCGCGGCGGGGTCGCCGAGCGGCGCCGTGAACTCGCCGACCTGGTCCGCCGTGCACGTCGGTTGCGCGACGCCCGCCAGGAGGTCGCGCGGACACGGGATCGGGTCGCCGAGGCGACCGACCGGCTGTCCGCGGCCTGCGCCGACGCCGGATTCGACGATCTCGCCGCGGTCCGGGCGGCGTTCGCCCCGGACACCCGCATCGCCGCGTGGGACACGATGCTGCAGGAGGCGGCGAGTCTACGCGCCGCCGCGGAGGAGACCCTCGCCGACGAGGACGTGCGGGCTGCGATGTCGGCTCCCGAGCCGGACCTGGAACGGCTCGTCGTCGATCGTGACGCCGCTCGAGGCCGCCTCGACACCGCGTCGAAGGAACATGCCGTGGCCGGTCGGCAGGCGGCGGGCCTCGAGGAGTACGTCACCCAGTTCTGGGCCGCGCTCGACGCCCTGGCGCCGATGCAGGACCGGCACGCCGAACTGCAGGGACTGGCCGAACTCGTCAGTGGCCGAGGTCAGAATGCGCGCCGGATGTCGTTGCGGTCGTACGTGCTGGCCGCGCGCCTCGACGAAGTGCTCGTTGCGGCGTCCGGTCGTCTCCGCGAGATGTCCTCGGGTCGTTACGAGTTCGTGCACACCGACGCGGCGGGTGTCCGGGGCCGGCGCGGTGGCCTGGGTATCGAGGTCCGCGACGAGTACACCGGGGCGCTCCGTCCGACGACGACGCTCTCCGGTGGGGAGACCTTCTTCGCATCGCTCGCTCTCGCACTCGGACTCGCCGACGTCGTCTCCGCGGAGTCGGGCGGACGCGTCCTCGACACCATCTTCATCGACGAGGGATTCGGCACCCTCGACCCCGAGGCACTCGACCTGGTGATGGGTGTCCTCGACGACCTCCGGACCGGTGGGCGTGTCGTCGGCGTGGTCAGTCACGTCGACGAACTCCGGGCACGAATCCCCGCCCAGCTGCACGTCCTGCGCGGTGAGCACGGGTCGTCGGTGCGGGTGCAGAGCCCGCTCGGCGTGTCGTGAGCTGCCCGATTGGGTCGCCGGTGGAACAGTGCGCTAGGCTGAGTCCCGCCCGATGAGCCCCCGTAGCTCAGGGGATAGAGCGTCTGCCTCCGGAGCAGAAGGCCGCAGGTTCGAATCCTGCCGGGGGCACCATTGCCGCAGAAGCGCCACTTAAGATCAGAAAGCGCCGGTGAGAACCGGAGCAACTGGCCGCAAGTGGCGCTTCTGCTTTCGCCGGGGTGGTCGACTATTGCTGAACACCCGACGAGCAACTCACAGATACGGCTCGGTGAGCATCTCCAGCATCTGCCCGGACGGGTCCTTGAAGTACACCCGCCGGCCCTCCTCGGTCGAGATCTCGCCGGGGCGTCGCATCTGCGGATCGGCCCAGTGGTCGACGCCCCGACGACACAGGGCGTCGTACCCGCGATCGAAGTCGGCGTCGTCCATGAGGAAGGCCATGTGCACCGGCTCGGCGACCGGTGCCGGTGCGAACTGCAACAGCGTGTCGTCGTCGAGGAGGATGTTGACGAACGGGCCCCAACCGGGAGCCGGCCGAGCACCGAGTACGTCGAGGTAGAAGTCGGCGGATCGCCGCGGATCGTGTGCGCCGATGATGATGTGATTGAAACTGACTGACATGACGAAGCTTTCGTCCCGGCGCCTCCATGCCTGACGCGGTCCGCCACCGGCACGCGACGCTGGGGCAGAGCTTGCCACAGTCTCATCGAATCGCCACGATCTCCGCACACAGGTGGGCGTCGTCCGAATAGTGTGCAACGTGTGCTGAACCGCTGGAGACAACGTGACGACTTCGCACCGGATCTGCGCACGATCGCACTGATCGCGCCGGGGCAACTCGTGTCACGTCGGACGCTCCCCGTCGTCCGACGGCTCTACCGCGTGCGCAATGGACGCGCGCCGGTCACCACCGCGACCACACCGAGCGGTGTCGAGGTGCGTGTGTTCCGGCCGGCGCACTCTTCGGGACACTTGCCCGCGCTCTTGTGGATTCACGGCGGTGGTTACGTCATCGGCAGTGCGGCCCAGGACGACAGATGGGCGCGGGCCATGGCGGAACGCGTCGGCATCGAGGTGGTGACCGTGGATTACCGCTTGGCCCCGGAACATCCGTATCCGGCGGCGATCGAGGACTGCCTCGACGCGCTGCGCTGGATGACCGACCAGGCGGACATCGACCCGACCCGGATCGCGATAGGCGGCAACAGTGCCGGCGGGGGACTCGCAGCGGCGCTGGCCTTTCGGGCACGCGACGAAGGGGTGGGGCTCCGGCTGCAGCTGTTGACCTACCCCATGCTCGACGACCGCACGCGCGAGCCCGATCCGCACCATCGCCTCTGGAACGCCTCGGCCAACGTCTTCGGATGGTCCAGTTATCTGGGCGGCGCCGACGCCCAGGAGGCGGTCCCGGCGCGCCGTGCCGACCTCGCCGGGTTGCCGCCCGCGTGGATCGGGGTCGGCACCCTCGACCTGTTCGCCACCGAGGACCGCGGCTACGCCGACCGCCTTCGCGCGGCGGGGGTCGAGTGCCAGGTCGACGAGGTGCCCGGCGCATTTCACGGATTCGACATCGTCGCGCCCCGAACATCGATCGCACAGGACTTCTTCGCCAGGCAGTGCGACGCCGTCCGACGCGCGCTCGCGCACGACTGACCGCACGCGATATCAGTGATCTGTCGGTAATTCGATACGTCGCAACGGATCACCGCCGTCGACCAACAACACTCCGCCCGGACGCAGCGCCCGCGTGACGGCGCGCACGGCCGCGTCGTAGAGACCGGGGTGTCGCCCGTCGAGGGCACCGACCCGCAGCGCGAACGCCACGTCGAACGGCACACGCTCGCCGAGTTCGAACTCCTCGACCGCGCTGCAGTCGAAGTCGAGCCGGTGCGAGCCGATCCCGTCGGCGTCAGCCGCCCGACGGGCGGCGCTCACCGCCCGTGACGAGCGGTCGACGCCCAGCACGAAGCCGTCGGGTCCCACGCGTCGAGCCACCTCGCGCGCGGCCGCGCCCGGCCCGCAGCCGATCTCGAGCACGCGCAGACCGGGCCGAAGCCCGAGTGCGTCGACCGCGGCGGCCAGACGTCGCGAGAGCATGTGTTCGAGCGGTCAGTTCATCGGAAGCGGTTGGGCGCCACGCAGTGCCAGCATCTGGGTGATGATCGCGATTTCCTTGTCCTGGGTTCGCTTCATGCTCGACGCCAGGTCGCGGACATAGTCCTGGTCGACGTTGGCCGGGTCGGCGGCGTACTCCATCATGTGCAGACCGCCCTCGTGGTGGCGCAGCATCAGCTGTAGGAACCTGACGTCGACCTCGGGACCCCGCATCGCGCGGAACTGTTCCATCTCCGTCGACGTCGCCATACCCGGCATCGCGGGCTGTTCTGCAGCAGAGTCCGCGCCACCTGCTGCGGGCGCTTCGGACGCCGGCATCGACATGTCACCGTGGTCCATGCTGCTGTGGTCGCCGTCCCCGTGGTCCATGTCCCCGTGATCATGACCGCCGTCGGTGTGATCCGCGGGATCCGAATGGTCATGTCCGGTGTCCGAACCCGGGTGGCCCATCCACGCCATGGTCGCGCCGGGATTGGTGACGGGCTGCCCCCAGCGCGACAGCCACGACTGCATCTGGCCGATCTCGTTGCTCTGGGCGGTGAGGATGTCGAACGCCATGCTCCGCACCTCGGGGTCGGTGCCGTGTTCGAGTTCGATCGCCGCCAGTTCCACACCCTGCTCGTGATGACGGGTCATGTCCTGGGCGAAACCGACGGCCGCCGAGTTCGCCGCGGGCGCGTCCTCACTCGTGGAGTCGTCGGCGAGGCTGGCCTGGATGAGAAGGCCGAGACCGACGCCGAAGAGCAGAAGTGCGGCACCACCCAGAGCCAGCAGGATCCGTGGGCGCGACGACGTCTCGTGCTCGGGAGCCTCGGGAGTCGTTGTCTCGTCCGGGGTGTGGGGGCGATCGCTGCTGTCGGTCATCGCTGGGTCCTCGTCGTCTCATCGGGCCATCGGACCCGGGAAAGTTGCCTGGACTGCCGTTCGGGTGTGAACCGCGTCAGCCCGCGGGCATCGGGTTGGCGCTGCCGCCGTTCATCGGAACCGCGTCGGGGCCGGGCTCACCCTGGTCTGCCGGCGGGGGATTCGACGGGTCGAACCCCGGGATGGCCGTACAGGTGGCCTGGGTCTCCGGGTAGGCGGCGGTCTGCGGGTTCTCCGGGTAGACACCGGGCATCATGTTGCGGCGCAACGCGGTGATGAACTGGTTCACGCGCGGATCGCGGGCGGAGTCCAGCTTGAGCTGGTGTCCCCAGCTCTGCAGCGACAGCGGCTTGTCGAGCCCGGGATAGGGCGACAGGAACAGGTACTGCTCACCGCGGACGAGTTGCTTGAGGTAGTCGAGGTCTTCCGGCGAGATGGTGTCCGGGTTGTAGGTGATCCACACCGCGCCGTGTTCGAGAGCGTGGACGGCATTCTCCGAACGCAGCGGGTTCGGGTACACCACGCCGGTGCAGGTCGCCCAGATCTCGTCGTGGGGACCGCCGAACGGTGGCGACTGGTCGTAGGCGACGCGCTGCGTGGCGGTGACGTGGCGGGCGGCCTCGTAGTACCGCTTCGTCACACCCGGGATGTTGGCCGCCGGGTCCGGGTTCTGCGGCGTGGGCACGAACTCCGACACCGATTCGACGGCGACGTCGTCCTTCTGCTCGGCGCGCTGCTCGTTGAACTTGGGGACGAGATAGATCGCGAGACCCGCGATGAGACCGATGACCACCACGACGGCGCCGATCAGCATCCAGTCGACCTGCCGTCCCGTCGCCGAGGGAACGGATCCTGCTCGTTTGCGGGACTTGGGGACGTTCGCCCCTGGTTTGCGCGCCATTGACTTCTTTCCTCATCCGACTGCGGGCGCCGGCGGGCGGGCGGAATGGCCCGGCGCGCGCTCGGCGCCCACGAGTGTACTGGTGGGCCCGGTGGGTCGAGCGGGGTGCGATTGTCGGTGATCAGGCCACGGCCAATAGGATGGTGTCCTGTGACTCCCGCCGACCTGGCCGCGCTGCTGCGCGCCGTGACCCTGACCGTGGTCCGCGACCGCGGACTGGACGAGAACCTGGTGCCCGACTCCATCGTCGTCGAGCGCCCCCGTCACGCTGACCACGGCGACTACTCCACCAACGTCGCCCTGCAGATGGGCAAGCGACTCGGCGTGAACCCGCGGGAGCTCGCAGGCTGGCTGGCCGACGCCTTCGCCGCCGCCGAGGGGATCTCGAAGACCGAGGTCGCGGGTCCGGGGTTCGTCAACATCTGGCTCGGCGCCGCCGCACAGAACACCGTCGTCGCCGCCGTGCTCGCGCGGGGTGCGGACTACGGGCGCGGGAACGAACTCGCCGGGTCGGTCATCAACCTCGAATTCGTCTCGGCGAACCCGACCGGACCCATCCATCTCGGCGGTACGCGTTGGGCGGCCGTCGGGGATGCGCTCGGACGCGTCCTCGCCGCCCGCGGCGGGGCGGTCACGCGGGAGTACTACTTCAACGACCACGGCGCCCAGATCGACCGGTTCGCCCGGTCGCTGGAGGCCGCCGCACTGGGCAACCCGACCCCGGAGGACGGCTACGCGGGGGATTACATCGCCGACATCGCAGCGCAGGTCGTCCAGACGGCCCCCGACGTCCTGTCGCAGCCCGAGGCCGACCGGCTCGAGACCTTCCGCTCGGTCGGCGTGGACCTGATGTTCAGCCACATCAAGCAGAGCCTGCACGATTTCGGTACCGACTTCGACGTGTTCACCCACGAGGACAAGATGTTCGCGACCGGCCTGGTCGACGAGTGCATCGCCGAGCTGAAGGCCAACGGCAACCTCTACGAGAAGGACGGCGCGTGGTGGCTGCGGTCCACCGAGTTCGGAGACGACAAGGATCGCGTCGTCCTCAAGAGCGACGGCAACGCGGCCTACATCGCGGGCGACATCGCCTACTACCGGGACAAGCGCAACCGCGGGTTCAACCTGTGCATCTACATGCTCGGCGCCGACCACCACGGTTACATCAGCCGGCTCAAGGCGGCCGCGGCGGCGCTCGGAGACGACCCGGCCACCGTCGAGGTGCTGATCGGCCAGATGGTCAACCTCGTCCGCGACGGCAAGCCGGTGCGCATGAGCAAGCGCGCGGGCACCGTCATCACCCTCGACGATCTGGTCGACGCGGTGGGAGTGGACGGCGCGCGCTACTCCCTCATCCGCTCGTCCGTGGACGTCAACATCGACATCGACCTGGACCTGCTGACCAAACAGTCCAACGACAACCCGGTGTACTACGTGCAGTACGCCCACGCACGGATGTCGGCGCTGGCCCGCAACGCCGCCGACCTCGGCGTCGTGTCCTCGCTCGACCATCTGGACCTCCTCGACGACCCCGCCGAGGGTGAACTGATCCGCACCATCGGTGATTTCGACGATGTCGTCGCCACGGCGGCCACCCTGCGCGAGCCACACCGGGTGTGTCGCTACCTCGAGGTGCTCGCCGGTACCTACCACCGCTTCTACGCGAAGTGCCGCGTCCTGCCCCAGGGTGACGAGAAGCCGGCCGACATCCACCGCGCCCGGCTGGCCCTGTGCGAGGCCACCCGTCAGGTCCTGGCCAACGGGCTCGGCCTGGTCGGCGTCACCGCGCCGGAGCAGATGTGAACGCCCACCCGGCCGGACCCCGGCACGCCGAACTGCTGGGCGCACCGCATCTCGCCGAGCGTCCGAACGATCCGGCAGTGCTCGCCGAGATACCGGCGCAGGTGTGGCCGCGCAACGCGTCCCGCGACGACACGGGTGAACTGCGGCTCGCCGGCGTGCCGGTGAGTGAACTCGCCGAGGAGTTCGGCACGCCCGCGTTCTTCGTCGACGAGGCCGACTTCCGGTCGCGGTGCCGCGACATGATGGCCGCGTTCGGCCCGTACGGACGAGTGCACTACGCGTCGAAGGCGTTCCTGTGCACCGAGATCGCCCGCTGGGTCGACGACGAGGGTCTGTCCCTCGACGTCTGCAGCGGCGGCGAGCTCGCGATCGCGTTGCGCGCCGGGTTCCCGCCGGAGCGCATCGCGTTGCACGGCAACAACAAGAGCGTCGACGAGCTGCGCGCGGCGGTCGACGCCGGGATCGGGCACGTCGTCCTCGACTCGATGGTCGAGATCGAGCGACTCGACGCGGTCGCCCGCGAGCGAGGTGTCGTCGCCGATGTGCTGGTGCGCGTGACCGTCGGTGTCGAGGCGCACACCCACGAGTTCATTTCCACCGCACACGAAGACCAGAAGTTCGGGTTCTCCCTCGCCGGCGGCGTCGCGATGGAGGCGATCCGGCGCGTGTTCGCCACCGACCACCTGAGGCTCGTCGGCCTGCACAGCCACATCGGTTCCCAGATCTTCGACATGGACGGCTTCGAACTGGCCGCCCACCGTGTGCTCGGACTGCTCCGCGACGTCGTGGGCGAGTTCGGCGTCGAGAAGACCTCCCAGATGTCGATCGTCGATCTCGGTGGGGGACTGGGGATCTCGTACCTCCCCGAGGAGCGTCCGCTGCCGGTCCAGCAGGTGGCGGAGAGTCTGGCCGCGATCGTCGAACGCGAGTCGGCGGCCGTCGGCCTGCCGATGCCGATCATCGCGGTCGAACCCGGCCGCGCGATCGCCGGTCCGGGTACGGTCACCCTGTACCGCGTCGGCACCGTCAAGGACGTTGCCCTCGGCGGCGGGGCCGTCCGGCGCTACGTCTCGGTCGACGGCGGCATGAGTGACAACATCCGCACCGTCCTCTACGACGCCGAATACGACGTTCGGCTCGTGTCCCGGGTGTCGCAGGCGCGCGCGGTCGTCTGTCGCGTCGTCGGAAAGCATTGCGAGAGCGGCGACATCGTGATCAAGGACTGCTGGCTCCCCGAGGACCTCGGACCGGGCGACCTGATCGCGGTGGCGGCCACCGGCGCGTACTGCTACTCGATGTCGAGCCGCTACAACATGACCATGAGACCGCCCGTGGTGGCGGTGGCCGACGGGAACGCTCGGCTGCTGCTGCGCCGGGAGACCATCGACGACTTCCTCAGCCTGGAGGTGGGCCTGTGACCCGATCAATGGAGAACACCAGCGGCGCAACCGAGGTCGACCCGCGCACCATCGGTGTCGCGGTGCTCGGCATGGGCAACGTCGGCGCCGAGGTGGTGCGCATCATCACCGACAACGCCGACGATCTGCGTGCGCGCGTCGGGGCGCCGGTGGAGATCCGCGGGGTCGCGGTGCGCGATCTGGGACGCCCGCGCAAGATCGCGCAGGAACTGCTGACCGACGATCCGGCGTCGCTCGTCGCCCGCGACGACGTCGACATCGTCGTCGAGCTGATGGGTGGCATCGACCCGGCCCGCGGTCTGATCCGGTCCGCGCTCGAGAGCGGCAAGTCCGTGGTCACCGCCAACAAGGCGCTGCTCGCCGAGTACACCGGCGAACTCGCGACCGCCGCGGCCGAGGCCAAGGTGGACCTCTACTTCGAGGCCGCCGTCGCCGGCGCCATCCCGGTGATCCGGCCGCTGATGCAGTCGCTGGCCGGTGACACCGTCGAGCGGGTCAACGGAATCGTCAACGGCACCACCAACTTCATCCTCTCGGCGATGGACGAGACCGGTGCCGACTACGCCGACACCCTCGCCGAGGCCGGTCGGCTCGGGTACGCCGAAGCCGACCCCACGGCCGATGTCGAGGGATACGACGCCGCGGCCAAGGCGGCCATCCTCGCCTCGATCGCGTTCCACACCCGGGTGACGGCGGCCGACGTCCACCGTGAGGGCATCTCGTCGGTCACCGCCGCCGACCTGGTCGCGGCCAAGAAGTTCGACTGCACGATCAAACTGCTCTCGATCTGCGAGCGGGTCCGCGATGCCAGTGGCGCGCAGCGGATCTCGGCGCGCGTGTATCCCGCGCTCATCCCGCTGACCCATCCGCTGGCAACGGTCAACGGCGCGTTCAACGCCGTCGTCGTCGAGGCCGAGAACGCCGGCCGGTTGATGTTCTACGGCCAGGGTGCCGGTGGTTCGCCGACGGCGTCGGCCGTTCTCGGCGACATGGTCATGGCCGCCCGCAACCGCGTCCACGGTGGCCGGGGACCGCTCGAGTCGACGTACGCCTCGCTGCCCGTCGCCCCGATCGACGACGTCTTCACCCGCTACTACATCTCGATGCGGGTGGCGGACCGGCCGGGGGTACTCGCCCAGGTCGCCGGTGAATTCACGAAGCGGTCGGTGAGCATCGCCGCGGTGCGTCAGGAGGGTGCGGGCGACGACGCCCGGCTGATCGTGGTGACCCACCGCGCGCCCGACCGTGCGCAATCGGATTGTGTTGCGGCGCTTGAAGACATGGACGCCGTCATCAAGGTGTCGAGTGTGTTGCGATTGGAAGGTACCGATGACTGAAGCGACTTCTACGCCCGTGCACCGCGCGTGGCCGGGCCTGATCGAGGCATACCGGTCGCGGCTGCCGGTCCGTGACGACTGGAAGGTCGTCACCCTGCTCGAGGGCGGCACCCCGCTGATCAGCGCGCCCCACCTGTCGTCGTTGACCGGGTGTGAGGTGTACCTGAAGGTCGAGGGCCTCAACCCGACCGGGTCGTTCAAGGACCGCGGCATGACGATGGCCGTCAGCAATGCGGTCAACAACGGCAAGACCGCCGTCCTGTGCGCCTCGACGGGCAACACCTCGGCGTCGGCCGCCGCGTACGCCACCCGGGCCGGCATCACCTGCGCCGTGCTGATCCCGCAGGGCAAGATCGCGATGGGCAAGCTCGCGCAGGCGGTCATGCACGGCGCCAAGATCATCCAGGTAGAGGGCAACTTCGACGACTGTCTCGAGCTCGCGCGCAAGGCGACCGCGGAGTTCACCGAGATCGAGCTCGTGAACTCGGTGAACCCGGCGCGGATCGAGGGGCAGAAGACCGCCGCATTCGAGATCGTCGACGTCCTCGGGCGCGCGCCCGACGTCCACGCGCTGCCGGTCGGGAACGCGGGCAACATCACCGCGTACTGGAAGGGCTACACCGAGTATCACGCGGACGGCGTCTCGTCGTCGGTGCCGCGCATGCTCGGTGTGCAGGCCGCGGGCGCCGCGCCACTGGTGAACGGTGCGCCGGTGAAGGAGCCGGAGACCATCGCCACCGCCATCCGCATCGGATCACCGGCGAGCTGGAACCAGGCGGTCGCGGCGAAGGACGAGTCGAACGGCCAGTTCCGGGCGGCGACCGACGAGAAGTTGCTCGAGGCCTACCGTCTCGTCGCAGGCAAGGAAGGCGTCTTCGTCGAGCCGGCCTCGGCAGCCAGCGTCGCGGGTCTGCTCGCGGCCAGTGCCGACGGCTGGATCGAGCCGGGATCGACCGTGGTGTGCACGGTGACCGGCAACGGGTTGAAGGATCCCGACACCGCGCTGGCGGGCATCCCGGCGGTCGAGGCCATTCCGGTGGATCCGGTGGCGGTCGCGAATGCTCTCGGTGTCGGCTGACGGGGCCGGGCGTCCGGTTGTCGGGTCGGACGCCGACGGTGACGTGAGCGGAGCGTCGCCGTCCGCACGTATTCTGCCGGTCGGGCTGTCGACGAGGGTCCGGGTGCCGGCCTCGAGTGCCAACCTGGGGCCCGGATTCGATTGTCTCGGTATGGCTCTGGGGATCTACGACGAGGTGATCGTCGAGACCGTGCCGGCGGGTGTCGCCCTCGAGGTCGAGGGTGAGGGCGCCGAGGACGTGCCGCGTGACGACTCGCATCTGGTCGTGCGCGCCCTGCGTCGGGGACTGGCACACGCAGGTCTCCGGGCGCCCGGCCTGACGCTGCGCTGCGTCAACCGGATCCCGCATTCGCGAGGACTGGGCTCGTCGGCCGCCGCCGCGGTGTCGGGGTTGGCCGCAGCGTCGGGTCTGATCTCGGCCGCCGGTCTCGGGTCCGGCCTGTCGCACGACGAACTGGTGCAGCTGTCCAGCGAGTTCGAGGGACATCCCGACAACGCCGCCGCGAGCGTGCTCGGCTCGGCCGTCGTCACCTGGACCGAATCGGCCGACGGGGTCGCGTCGTATCACGCACACCGGCTCACTGTGCATCCGGACATCTGCGCGACGGTCTTCGTCCCGGACACCGAGTCGTCGACTTCCTTCACCCGCGGACTGCTGCCGGATGCGGTTCCGCGCGCCGATGCGGTGTTCAACCTGAGCCGTTCGGCACTCGCCGTGGTCGCGCTGACGGCCGACCCGCGCGCCCTCATGGCCGCATCGCAGGATCGGCTCCACCAGCCCTACCGCGCCACGGCGATGGCGCCGACCAGTGGCCTCGTCACCGCGCTGCGGGCGCGGGGACACGCCGCGACGGTGTCCGGGGCCGGACCGACCGTCCTCGTCCTCGGAACCTCGCCGGTGCCGGCGGACGTCCGTCAGCTGGCGCAGGGCCTCGGATTCGATGCCCGGTCGGTGGCCGTCGCCGGCGGAGTCGAGATCTCCGTCGGCTGACCGGCCTCCCCAGCCGGTGAATCTGCCGGTCGTCGTGCACTCGTTTGGCGGTTCCGGCGTGTTGCCCCTATCATGCGAACGGGGTTACCATATTCTGGTCTAGCCGCGCAGGCTTGTCCTGCCGCTTCTCATCCTTCACCGATCGGAGATGACCGGCTGTGTATCCGGGCCGGGGTCATGGATCTCTGTCGACGGTGCCGAAGCGCAGGTGTTTCCGAGCACGCTCGCAGCGGACCGCACATTCTCACCGTCCACCGCGGACGGACTCCCTAGCGCACAGAAGCAGGGAAACGTAGACCTCACGCAGTTCTCGTCTGTGGGAGGAACGAAAGGACTTCCGTGACCGATACGGACCTGATCACCGCACCTGCCGAGCAGGAATCCGCGGGTTCGGCCGGCCCCGACTCGGGACGACCGGCCACCAAGACACGTGCACGCACCGGCCTGTCCGGCATGGTGCTCAGCGAACTGCGGACGGTCGCCGGTGAACTCGGCATCAAGGGCACTTCCGGGATGCGCAAGGGCGACCTGATCGCGGCCATCAAGGAACGCCAGGCGGGCGGCGACGCACCCGTCGCCAAGAGTGCCCCGGCCCGGTCGAAGGCCGGCGCGTCGAAGCCGCCTGCCGCGGCCGAGGAGCAGCTGACCATCGGCGAGTCCCCGGCGTCGGCCGGTGGTGACACGACCGAGAAGACCGACGCGCCCCGGGGTGCGACGCGTGCCGCACGCGGCGCCGGACGCAAGGCCGCCGGGGCAGAGGCATCCGCAGCCGACAGCGCGACAGCGGACGGCCCCCGGAACGGTGCCGCGACCGACGCGGCCAAGACCGAGGACTCCCAGGGCGGCGAGGCCCGCACGGGCGGCACCGCTTCCGAGTCCGAGTCGTCGGAGGCCGGCGGGGATCGTGCACGACGCCGTGGGCGGGACGGCTCAGCCGACGCCGCGGGCGATGCCGACGGCGGTGAGCAGCGGAATCGCCGCAACCGTAACCAGAATCGCGACAACCAGAACCGCGAGGGCGGGCAGAACCGCGACGGCGGGCAGAACCGCGACAAGCAGAACCGCGACGGCGGTCAGGGTCAGAATCGTGACGGCGGCCAGAATCGTGACGGCGGCCAGAATCGTGACGGTGGCCAGGATCGTGATGACGACGGCGAGGGCGGCGGTCGCCGGCGCGGCCGGCGGTTCCGTGAGCGTCGCCGTGGGCAGAACCGCGACACCCCGAACGAGCCGCAGGTCTCCGACGACGACGTCTTGCAGCCCGTCGCCGGCATCCTCGACGTGCTCGACAACTATGCCTTCGTGCGCACCTCGGGCTATCTCGCCGGACCCAACGACGTCTACGTCTCGATGAACCTGGTTCGCAAGAACGGGCTTCGACGCGGCGACGCGATCACCGGTGCGGTGAAGGTGCCGCGAGAGGGCGATCAGCAGAACCAGCGGCAGAAGTTCAACCCGCTGGTGCGCCTGGACACCATCAACGGCGGCGACGTCGAGACGGCCAAGCGACGCCCCGAGTTCAACAAGCTCACGCCGTTGTACCCGAACCAGCGTCTGCGGCTTGAGACCACCCCCGAACGGCTCGACACCCGCGTGATCGATCTGATCATGCCGATCGGCAAGGGGCAGCGTGCCCTGATCGTGTCGCCGCCCAAGGCCGGCAAGACGACGATCCTGCAGGACATCGCCAACGCGATCGCGACCAACAATCCCGAATGCCACCTCATGGTCGTCCTCGTCGACGAGCGTCCCGAGGAGGTCACCGACATGCAGCGTTCGGTGCGGGGCGAGGTCATCGCCTCGACCTTCGACCGGCCGCCGTCAGACCACACCTCGGTGTCCGAGCTGGCGATCGAGCGCGCCAAGCGACTCGTCGAGAGCGGGAAAGACGTTGTGGTGCTGCTTGACTCGATCACCCGTCTGGGTCGTGCGTACAACAACGCGTCGCCCGCGTCGGGCCGCATCCTCTCCGGTGGTGTCGATTCGACCGCGCTCTACCCGCCGAAGCGGTTCCTCGGCGCGGCGCGCAACATCGAGAACGGCGGATCGCTGACGATCATCGCGTCGGCGCTCGTCGAGACCGGCTCCACCGGCGACACGGTGATCTTCGAGGAGTTCAAGGGCACCGGCAACGCCGAGCTCAAGCTCGACCGCAAGATCTCCGAGCGTCGGGTGTTCCCGGCGGTGGACGTGAACCTGTCGAGCACCCGCAAGGACGAGCTGCTGCTGTCGCCGGAGGAGTTCTCCATCGTGCACAAGCTGCGTCGCGTGCTCTCGGGTCTCGACTCGCAGCAGGCCATCGACCTGCTGATCAGCCAGCTCAAGAAGACCAAGACGAACATCGAGTTCCTGATGACGGTGCAGAAGACCGCGCCGGGCGGGAACAACGACGACTGAGTTCGTCCGGGCCACGCCTCGCCGGCCCTTCGTGGCTCGTCGCTATCGCTCCTCGCACCTCAGGGAGCAGTGGGTGGCCGGTCGCTATCGCTCCTCACACCTCAGGGAGCAGTGGGTGGCCGGCCGCTAGCGCGCCTCGCTCCTCAGGGAGCAGTGGGTGGCCGGCCGCTAGCGCTCCTCACACCTCAGGGAGCAGTGGGTGGCCGGCCGCTATCGCTCCTCACACCTCCGGGAGCAGGGGCGGCCGTCGCTTGCGCTCCTCGCACCTCAGTTTCTGCGGCCTGGCGGCCGTCGTGGACTACGAAACAACCGTCGCGCTCGGGGTGCGCGACCACATTCACTGCTCCCTGAGGAGCGAGCGTGCGAGCGTCACGAAGGGTCTCGCAAGCGCGTCTCGCCAAGGCCCTTCGTGACGCGCCCTCCGCAAGCTCCGGGCGCTCCTCAGGGAGCAGGGGCTATACGGTTCTTTCGGATTAGGGAGCAGTGGGTGGCCGGCCGCTCGCGCGTCTCGCACCTAGGGAGCGATGGGGGCCGCGGTCGTCGCCGACACCTCACTGGAGGAGGCAGGCCGGTGTCGTCGCTCAGCCGGCGAGATCGGTGGCCAGGTGCTCCCACGCCTGCGCAACGGCCGGGGCCGGCAAACCGGTCTGGGTGACCACCAGCGCGCACTCGCCCCGGCGGTTGTAGATCTCCAGTGACCCGGTGCGCCCCCACACCCCGTGGGGCCACGTGACCCAGCACTCGCCGACCAGGTCGAAGTTGACCATCACGCGGGTGGTGCCCGACGCGAGCACCATCTGGCCGCGATGCTCGCGGGCGCCGTCGAGGCGGTCACGGCGCATCTGCATGCATCCCGGGGCCGCCGTCGCGAACGTCACGGTCAGCCCCAGTCGGGCCGCGTGTTCGAGCGCCGCGATCACCGCACGGGTCTCGAGGCGGACGGTGCGCCGGCAGTCGAGGCCGGGCAGGCTCGCCAGGCGGGCGGCGCCGCCGTCGGTGAGTATCGCATCGAACTGGGCCACCTGGTCGTCACCGTGCGATGCGGTCGTGCGCACTCGTTGCGGCCCACCGGGCTTCGGCCCAGACCGATCAGTGAGTGGTCCGTCGCGGCCCGGGCCGGCGCCGTCGAGCGCCAGGGCTTCGAACGCCAATCGGTCGGAGTTCTCGGTGAGATAGGTGGCGTGTGCGGTGTTGCCGCGGTGGTCGAACAACCGCAGAGTCGGCGGAACATGGGCGGCGGGATCGCTGAGCAACGTCGACGACAGTCGAGAGGGATTGAGCCGCAGGGCTATCCGTTGCGAGTCGGCCCGGATGGGGCCGCCGACCGATACCGGGTCGTCGTGGACGCCGACGGCGTTCATGATCACCGGACCGGCAACCGTGACGCCGACGACCTGGGCCAGTTCCGGTAGCCGGGCAGCGACCGTGGGGACATCGTGGTTCACCGAGGAGTCTCCGAATCCCGCTGTCCGCAGCAGGATCTCGAGATCATTGCGGGCGGGCGGATCGTTCCCGGCGGAATCGGTCATGTCAGTAGACGTCGCGGAGGTAACGATTCTCGGAGCGTAGGCGGTCGATGTACCCGACGGCCTGCTCGGCGTCGAGACCGCCGTGTTCGGCGACGATCTCGTGCAACGCCGCATCGACGTCGTCGGCCATCGTCGCGGCGTCGCCGCAGACATACAGGTGGGCGCCGGACTCCAGCCAGGCGAACAGCTCGGCGCCGTGCTCGCGCATCCGGTCCTGGACGTAGACCTTGTGATCCTGATCGCGCGAGAACGCGAGGTCGAGGCGGTCGAGCACGCCTCCGGCGGCGAGTCGGTCGAGTTCCGCTGCGTACAGGTGGTCGTGCGCACGGTGCTGATCACCGAAGAAGAGCCAGTTGCTCCCGGAGGCGCCGGTCGCGGCCCGCTCGTGCAGGAAGGCCCGGAACGGCGCGATGCCGGTGCCCGGGCCGATCATGATGGCCGGCACGTCGTCGGCGGGCAGGCGGAACTTCTTGTTGGGGGAGATGAAGACGGGGACGGTGTCGCCGGGGGCGCACCGGTCGGCGAGGTGCGTCGAGCAGACACCGCCGCGATCCCGATCGGCAACGGTGTAGCGCACCGTGGCCATCGTGATGTGCACGGTGTCGCCATGGACCCGGGGGCTCGACGAGATCGAATACTCCCGATGGGCGAGCGGACTCAGCTCTTCGAGCAGTTCCTCGGGGGTCGGGGTGAACGTCGGGTCGAGGTCCAGGAGATCGAGGACGTCGAGGCCGTGCAGCCATGCATCGAGTGCCTGCGGATCGCCGGCGTCGAGCAACCGGGACAAATCGGGGTGTCCGGTGCGATCGGCGACCGCCCGGACCAGGTACTTCGACGGCGCGGAGATCTCGTACCGCGTGGTCAGCGCCTCCCGCAGGGTGTAGGTGGCCTTGCGGTCGGCGATGAGCTCGTCGCCGGCCGCGCCGAGCCGGTCGAGGAGGAGGTCGACGAGCTCCGGATCGTTCGCGGGGGCGATGCCGATGCCGTCGCCGGGCTCGTAGCTGATGCCGCTGTCGCCGAGGTCGAGTTCGAGATGGCGGACCTCCTTGGCCGACCCGGGGCCGGAGAGCAGCTCATTCGTCAGGACGGTCGCCGGGTACGGATTGCGCCTGTTCCACGGCGAGCGTCCCGCCTTGGCGGTGCGTCGCACCCGGGGTGCCGGTGCGGTGTCGACTGCGAGGCTGCTGCCGGTGGAGGCGGCGTCGTACATCGATGATCCTTCGGAGACGGTGTGCGTGGGAGCATGTGCCGCGGGACAAACCGGCGGGCGACGCCACGGTACTACACTTAGGCAACCCTTACGAGGATCGCGATCTGCGTCACGTGTACGCCGCGCGGGGAACGCTGGCGGGAATGGATCCGAGCGACCCGCCGTTGAGGCACCTGCGACCGTGGTGATCGGGATTTTTCCCGGTGATGCCGTACGTGGCATACTGATCGGTCGAGTCCGGTTCCGGTTCACACCGTCGACAGGCGACGGTGACCCGGCGACCATAGAAAGGGACATCCAGACATGAAGCAGGGAATCCACCCCGAGTACGCGACGACCACCGTCGTCTGCGGCTGCGGCAACACCTTCGAGACCCGCAGCACCGCTGCCAACGGTCGGATCAACGTCGAGGTCTGCTCGCAGTGCCACCCGTTCTACACGGGCAAGCAGAAGATCCTCGACACCGGCGGTCGCGTTGCCCGGTTCGAGAAGCGCTACGGCAAGCGCGCCAAGTAGACCACGCTGCGACGCCCGCCCGACGATTGTCGGGACGGGCGTCGCTGTGTTTCCGGTCAGTGTCTCTCCCGGCGCCGTTCTCCCCGGCGCCACTGCCCACCGGTGTGCCGCCGGACGACAAGTGAGGTCGCCTTCATGAGTACGCAGAGTCCCTCGGCCATCGACGACATCCTCGCCGAGCACTCGGGCCTCGAACGTCAGCTGGCCGACCCCGCCCTGCACGACGACCCGGCCGCGGCGCGGAGGGTGGGCAAGCGGTTCGCCGAGCTCGCTCCGGTCATGGCGACGTACAACCGTTTGAAGACAGCGCGCGAGGACCTCGAGGCCGCCCGCGAACTCGCTGCCGACGACGCATCGTTCGCCGCCGAGATCCCCGCCCTCGAGGAGGCGGTCGACGAGCTCGACGCCACCCTGACCGACCTGCTGGCCCCGCGCGATCCACACGACGCCGACGACGTGGTCCTCGAGATCAAATCCGGTGCCGGCGGCGAGGAGTCGGCGCTGTTCGCAGCGGACCTGGCCCGCATGTACCTCAAATACTGTGAGCGGCACGGCTGGAAGGCGCAGGTGCTCGGCGTCACCGAGTCCGATCTCGGCGGATACAAAGAGGCCACGTTCTCCATCAAGTCGAAAGAGGCCGTCCGCGACGGGGTGTGGTCGCGACTGAAGTTCGAGGGCGGCGTACACCGCGTGCAACGTGTACCGGTCACCGAGTCGCAGGGACGCATCCACACCTCGGCGGCCGGGGTGCTGATCTATCCGGAGCCCGAAGAGGTCGCCGAGGTGACCATCGACGAAACCGAACTACGCATCGACGTCTATCGCTCGTCCGGCAAGGGCGGGCAGGGTGTGAACACCACCGACTCGGCGGTGCGGATCACCCACCTGCCCACCGGGATCGTCGTCACCTGCCAGAACGAGCGCTCCCAGTTGCAGAACAAGGCCCGGGCGATGCAGGTTCTCGCCGCCCGCCTCCAGTCCGCGGCCGAAGAGGAGGCCGAGGCCGCCGCCGCGCAGGGGCGTGCCGCGCAGATCCGCACCGTGGACCGATCCGAGCGGATCCGCACCTACAACTTCCCCGAGAACCGCATCACCGACCACCGCATCGGGTACAAGGCGAACAACCTCGACGCGGTGCTGGCCGGCGACATGGACAACCTCCTCGACGCCCTCGTCGCCGCGGACCGGCAGGCCCGCATGGAAGCGGAATAGACCCCGTGACCGCCGCGCCGTCCCCGGTGTCGGGCGAACTGCGGGCGGGAACGACCCGTCTCGCCGCGGCCGGGATCGACTCCCCACGCCGTGACGCCGAGTGGCTGATGGCGCACGTGCTCGGGATCGACGCCGGCCGGCTGGTCCTGGTGGACACGATCGAAGGCGCCGCGGCGCGCGCCTTCCGGTCGGCCATCGAGCGGCGTGCCCAGCGGATTCCGTTGCAGCACATCGTCGGGACCGCCGCGTTCGGTCCGGTCGAGCTCGCCGTCGGGCCGGGTGTGTTCATCCCGCGTCCGGAGACCGAGTATCTCCTCGAATGGGCTGTCGACCGGCTGCGCGAGAGGCCCGGGCCGGCGATCGCGGCCGACTTCTGCAGCGGCAGTGGTGCACTGGCGATCGGTGTCGCGGCGATGAGTCCCGAGACCCGAGTCGTCGCGGTCGAGGCCGACGAGGACGCCCTGGTGTGGTTGCGCCGCAACGTCACCGGCGTGACGGCGGTGATCGGATCGCGGGTCGAGGTGATCGCCGCGGACGTCACCGATCCCGAACAGATCGCCGACGCCGTCCCGGTCGGCAGTGTGTCGGTACTCGTCACCAACCCGCCCTACGTCCCGCTCGATGCGGCGATCGGACCAGAGGTCGTGCACGACCCGGCCCGCGCGGTCTTCGGCGGGGCCGACGGGATGTCGGTGATCGAGCCGATGGTGCCGGTCATCGCCCGCACACTGGCGCCCGGCGGCGTCGTCGGGATCGAACACGACGACACGACCGCGGACGCGGTGGCGGCGTGCCTGCGTGCGCACGGCGACTTCGTGGACGTGACCCGGCACGCGGATCTGACGGGTCGGCCGAGGTTCGTGACGGCGCGCCGACGCTAGGCCGGGTCCGCCGGGCACGGCATGGCAGGATGTTCGCGTGAGCACTGTTTTCGACTGCAACGATCCACAGAACCGCTCGTCGGGGATTCGGGCGGCGGTCGGGGCGGCGAAGGCCGGGCGGCTGATCGTGATGCCCACCGACACGCTCTACGGAGTCGGTTGCGACGCCTTCGATTCCGATGCCGTCGGCGCCCTCCTGGCTGCGAAGCACCGTGGCCGCGACATGCCGGTCCCGGTACTGGTGGGTTCCTGGCACTCGATCGACGGCCTGGTCCTGTCCGTCCCGCAGCCCGCGCGTGACCTGATCGAGGCGTTCTGGCCCGGCGGCCTGAGTCTGGTTGTCCGACAGGCGCCCTCGCTGGCGTGGGACCTCGGGGACACCGACGGGACCGTCATGCTGCGGATGCCCCTGCACCCGGTCGCGATCGACGTGCTGCGCGAGGTGGGCCCCATGGCGGTCTCGAGCGCCAACGTCTCGGGACGCCCGCCGGCGACGACCGCCGATGAGGCGCGCGAACAACTCGGAGACGAGGTCTCGGTCTATCTCGACGGCGGCCCGGCGCCGGCCGCGCAGGCGTCGACGATCGTCGATGTCTCCGGGCCGAGTCCGCGCATCCTGCGTGAGGGCGCCGTGTCGACCGACGCGGTCGCCGACGTGCTCGACACGGACCCCGCCTCGCTGCTCGCGGAGCCATGAGCCCGGACGCGCCGGAGTTCGGACCACACGGCTTCCGGGCGGGCGACGCCCCGACCGGTGACGCAGCGGTCGACGCGCTGCTGGGTCGCGAGGTGGGTCGTCGCCGCAACACGCTGCAACTGCTCGCCAGTGAGACCGAGCCGACGCCGGGTGTGCGGGCCGCGATGGCGTCGGTTTTCGACGCGAAGTACGCGGAGGGCTACCCCGGGACGCGGTACCACGGCGGATGCGACGTGGTCGACGAACTCGAAGAGCTCGCGATCGCGCGTGCCCGAGCGCTGTTCGGCGCCGAGTACGTCAACGTCCAGCCGCTGTCGGGGAGCGCGGCCAATCTCGCTGTCTATGCCGGCTTCGCGCAGCCCGGAGATCCGGTGCTCGCGCTGCGCCTCGAGCACGGTGGCCACCAGACCCACGGTTCGCGGGCGAACTTCTCGGGACGGTGGTTCTCCCCGTTGCACTACGAGGTGCGCCCGGACGACGAACTCGTCGACTACGACCAGGTCCGGGATCTGGCTCTGGTGCATCGGCCCCGGATCCTGGTCGCCGGTGCGGCCTCGTATTCGCGGACGTTCGACTTCGCGGCACTGCGCGAGATCGCCGACGACGCCGAGTGCATTCTCTGGGTCGACGCCGCACACCTCGCCGGGCACATCGCCGCCGGCCTGCTGTCGTCCCCGGTGCCGTACGCCGACATCGTCACCCTGTCGACCAACAAGGTGATCCGCGGCCCGCGCGGGGGAGTCATCCTTGCCCGCGCCGAGCACGGCGACGCGCTGCGCAAGGCCGTCTTCCCGTTCGTGCAGGGCGGACCGGCGATGCACACCGTCGCCGCGAAAGCGGTGGCCTGCGCGGAGTCGGGGACCGACGAGTTCGCCGGGTACGCGCGCCGCGCCGTGGACAACGCCCGGGGTCTCGCCGCGGAGCTCGCGGACCGGGGCGCCCGGGTGGTGTCCGGCGGCACCGACATCCACCTCGCGGTCATCGACGTGAGCGGCTTCGGGATCTCCGGGATGGAGGCGCAACACCGGCTCGGAGCGGCCGGCATCGTCGTCGACAAGGCCGTTCTGCCGTTCGAGACCCGGCCCGTCTCCGAGGGGTCGGCGATCCGGATCGGTACGCCGGTCGTCACCGAGCGGGGCATGACCCCCGCCATGCATCCGCCGATCGCCGACGCGATGGTCGCCGCGATGTCGACGGACGATCGTGAGACGCACCGGCGGATCCGTCGCGAGATCGCCGAAGTGGCCTACGGGTAGCGTGGTCGCAATGTTCGAGACCCTGCCCCGCCGGACGCCGGTGGTGACGCGATGACCGGTGCCGCACCGGTGTTGCTCGCCGCCGCGGATGGGGGAGGGACGGGCGTGCCCCTGCGCGAGCTCCTGCTCGTGGGCCTGACCGCTGCCGCGATGACGTACCTGCTGACCTCCGCGGTACGCGTCTTCGCCATCCGCGCCGGCGCGGTCGCCGTTCCGCGGGTCCGCGACGTACACGTGATCCCCACGCCCCGTCTCGGTGGGCTCGGGATGTTCGGGGGAGTGGTCGCGGGTATCGCCCTGGCCGCCAACCTCCCCGCGCTCAACCGCGGGTTCGCCTACACCACCGACATGACCGCGGTGATCGCCGCAGGCACGGTCATCGTCCTCGTCGGCGTCGTCGACGACCGGTGGGGCCTGGACGCGCTGACCAAGTTCGTCGGACAGCTCACCGCGGCGGGGGTGCTAGTGCTGCTCGGCATCAGCTGGCTACAGCTCTACATCCCGTTCGCCAACATCGGCACGCTCGTGCTCGACCCGCTGCAGGCCGGTCTGCTGACGGTCGCGATCACGGTCGCGACGATCAACGCGATCAACTTCGTCGACGGTCTGGATGGTCTGGCCGCCGGGCTCGGTCTCATCGCGGCGGCCGCGATCTGCATGTTCTCCCTGGGGCTGTTGCGTGACCAGGGAGGCGATGTCAGCTACTACCCGCCGGCCCTCATCTCGATGGCGCTGGCGGGTGCGTGCCTCGGCTTCTTGCCGCACAACTTCTCTCCCGCAAGGATTTTCATGGGTGACTCGGGTGCGATGCTGATCGGACTGCTGCTCGCCGCGGCCTCCACGAGCGCATCCGGCCGCATCGCCGTCAACGCCTATGGCCCGGCGGACATCTTCACCCTGCTGTCCCCACTGATCCTCGTCGCCGCCGTCGTCTTCATCCCGATGCTCGACATGCTCCTGGCAGTGATCCGGCGGACCCGGGCCGGCGTGGGCTTCTACACTCCGGACAAGATGCACCTGCACCATCGGCTGCTCGAACTCGGACACTCCCAGCGCCGCGTCGCGCTGATCATCTACCTGTGGGTCGGGGTCCTGGCGTTCTCGGCGGCGGCGAGCACGCTGTTCCCGCTCTCGGTGGTCGCCCCGGCTTTCGGTGCGGGACTCATCGTCGCCATGCTGGTCACGATGGCGCCGCGGCTGCACCGACGCTTCGCCGAACTCCGCACGGCCACCAAGGCGTATCGCTGACCTCGGGAGCGGGACCTGGCGTTTGACGAGAATGCGCCGCCTGGGCCTAAGGTAAGGAAACCGTAAATACTGGTGTACTATCGCCTGTAGTAGTCAGTGGGAGCCAGATCCGGACACAAAGCCCCGGTTCCGTCTCTTGCCACGTATACCCCCCGGTGAGACACCAGGAATGGTGTTGGTAGGGTCACACCAAACGCGAGCTGACGCCCAGCGGCCATGTGTTGCTGCACGTACGCGGGTGCCCCGTGCCATCGGTATGGAGTAGGAGAGCTGAGGAGAGGGACATGACCGCATCTGCCCCTGATTCGGCCCCCGTCTATCCGCAGGCGCCGACCGGACTCCGCCGCCCCGCGCTCATCGCGGGCGGGTTCGTCGTGGTGGTCGCCGGTGTCTCGCTCGCCGTCGGACATCCGCTCTTCGCGGTGTTCTTCCTGCTCGGCGTTGCCGGGATCTTCGTCAACGCGATCCTCGTCCGACGTGCTGTCGACGTCGTCGTCGCCGACGACAACCCCCGCAAGACCGCACTTGCTCTCAACTCCGCCATGCGACTCGGTGCCATCACGGCGCTCGCGCTGCTGGCGGCTTTCCTGGTCCAACCCGACGGGTTGGGCGCGATGTTCGGACTCGCCATCGGCCAAGTGGTCTTGGTGCTGAACACGGTCATTCCGGTGATGAAAGGACTTCGTAGCCAACCATGACGACCGCCTTCAACCTTGCCGCAGAGGATGGCGAACCGGCCATCCAGGTGGGTCATTACACCAAGTTCGAGCTGTTCGGGCTGACCTTCAACCTGGAGACCATCATCGCGACGGCGCTGGCCGCGGCGATCTTGCTCGCGCTGGCCTTCTACCTGAAGTCGAAGGTCACCTCGACCGGTGTGCCGTCGGGTGTGCAGCTGTTCTGGGAGGCCATCACCATCCAGATGCGTGGCCAGGTCGAGAGTGCCATCGGCATGAAGATCGCGCCGTACGTCCTCCCGCTCGCGGTCTCGCTCTTCACCTTCATCCTGATCTCCAACTGGCTGTCGATCCTGCCGGTCCAGGTCGGTCATCACGAGATCCTCAAGCCGCCGGCCGCGGACGTGAACTTCGCCTACGCCCTCGCGATCTTCGTCTTCGTCTGGTACCAGATCGCCGGCTTCCGGGCGCGCGGCCTGCTGGGTCACCCCAAGCGGATCATCAAGGGCCACGTCGCGTTCCTCGCGCCGATCAACGTGATCGAGGAGTTCACCAAGCCGATCTCGCTGTCGCTGCGACTCTTCGGCAACGTCTTCGCCGGCAGCATGATGGTCGCGCTGATCGCTTTGTTCCCGCCGTACATCATGTGGGCGCCCAACGCGATCTGGAAGTCCTTCGAGCTCTTCGTCGGTCTGATCCAGGCGTTCATCTTCGCGCTGCTGACGATCCTCTACTTCTCGCAGTCGATGGAGACCGAGGATCACTGACCGCCCGGACCGGGCACCCGCGCGGGGCACTCACGACCGCGCCCACAACCGAACATGACGACCTGCTCCGGCACCTGTCGGCGCAACCAGAGACCTGACACACCAGATGTCAGCAACGAAAGGGAAATATCACAATGGATCCAATGATTGGCCTCGGCGCACTCATCGGTGGCGGCCTGATCATGGCCGGTGGCGCCGTCGGTGCCGGTATCGGTAACGGTCTGGCCGGTAGCCAGCTGATCGCCGGTATCGCCCGTCAGCCCGAGGCACAGGGTCGCCTGTTCACCCCGTTCTTCATCACCGTCGGTCTGGTCGAGGCGGCCTACTTCATCAACCTGGCCTTCATGGCGCTCTTCGTGTTCGCCACCCCGATCAGCGCCGGCTGATCGTCGCTCTCCCTTTTGTCGCCGAGTAGAAACGACACCTCACCACAATGACGCTTGCTGCAGAGAACTTCCTGCTCCCGAATGGAACGTTCTTCGTTGTCCTGCTCATCTTCGTGATTTTGCTGCTGGTCATCCGCAAGTTCGTGGTTCCGCCGATCCAGCAGGTCCTCGAGGAGCGGGACGCGATGATCCACCGCACCGTGGAGGACAATCGCACCGCCGCCGCCGAATTCGAGGATGCGGACGTGCAGTTCCGTTCGCTCCTGAAGGAAGCGCGCGGTGAGGCCACCGCCAAGCGCGACGACGCTCGCGCCCAGGGGCGTGAACAGCTGAACGAGATGAAGCAGGCAGCGACCGCCGAGGCCGACGCTGCCCTGCAGTCGACCAGCTCTGAGCTGGCGACGCAGGGTGAGCAGGCCGCCTCGACGGCTGCAGCTGATGTGGACGCACTCGCCAAGACTCTTGCGGCGCGTGTGCTCGGTGTCGACTCGGCCACTCTTTCCGATACCCGATCGACGAGCGGAGCGGTGAACTGATCATGGCTGCCAACACTGAGACCGAATCCGACCAGGGGCCCATCGGCACCTGGCTCCACGACATCGGTGCTGCGTTCGACCCCGCGATCTTCATCGCTCAGCTCTTCGGCTTCGCGGTCATCATCTTCCTGCTGTGGAAGTACGTCCGCCCGCCGGTGCAGAAGATGATGCGGGATCGACAGGAGACCGTCCGTCAGCAGCTCGCCGAGAGCGCGGCCGCGTCCAAGCGCGTCGAAGACGGCAAGCAGGCTCGCGAGAAGGCCGTGGCCGAGGCGAAGGCCGAGGCCGAGCAGTTGAAGAAGGACGCCGCGGCCGATGCCGAGGCGATCACCTCCGACATCCGCGCCCAGGCCGACCACGAGGTCAAGCGCATCTCCGAGCACGGCCGCAACCAGGTCGCCCTGGTGCGCGCCAACCTGGTTCGTCAGCTTCGCACCGACCTCGGGCTCACCGCGGTCGACAAGGCCGGCGAGCTCGTGCGCAACCACCTGGCCGACGACTCCGCCCAGGCGGCGAGCGTCGACCGCGTCATCGATGAACTCGAGGAGATGTCGTCGGGCTCGTCGAACTCGGTTCCCTCGAGCGCCTCGCTCGTCGGTCTGCACGCGATGCGTGCCGCCAGTCGCGATGCCGCACTGGCTGTGTCGGAGCAGTTCGACTCGGCGGCAGCCGATCTCGACGGTTCGGCATTGGCCGCTGCGTCGGGTGACCTCACCGCGGCGATCAACTTCCTCGGCGAGAACCCGGTGCTGCGCAAGCGCCTGGTCGAGGACGACGAGAATCCCGAGGGCAAGAAAGCCCTGGTGCACCGCCTGTTCGACGGCAAGCTCGCGCCGGTCGTCGTCGAGGTGCTCGCAACCGCTTCGAGTCAGCGGTGGTCGTCGTCAAGCGACTTCGTCGTCGGTCTGCGTCGCCAGAACTCCCTCATCGTGCTCACCGCCGCCGAACGTGACGGCGTCATCGAGCAGGTCGAGGACGAGCTCTTCCGTGTGAGCCGAGTCCTCGAGGCCAACCCGCAGCTCTCCTCGCTGCTGTCGGACCACGGCAAGGACGCAGACAAGCGCGTCGACCTGCTCCAGAAGCTGGTCGGCGACAAGGTCGGCACCCACACCTGGACCTTGCTGGCCTCGACCGTGCGTCTGCTGCACGGCCAGGCCGCCGATGTCGCGGTCGACCAGCTCGCCGAGCTGGCCGCCGCCCGTCGCGGCGAGTCGGTCGCCCATGTGGTGTCCGCCTCATCGCTGTCAGATGCCCAGATCGATCGACTGTCGGGCGTGCTCGGCGGAATCTACGGCCGGACGATCTCGGTGCAGACCGAGGTCGCGCCCGAACTGCTCGGCGGTCTCCGGATCAGCGTCGGCGACGAGGTCATCGACGCCGACGTCGCGACACGCCTGGCCAAGGCCGCGGAAACACTGCCGCGCTGACGAACTCCTCACCCGACACCCGAACCCACGAAGCCCCTCAAGCTCGGACCGCTGAGTCCCAGAGCCGAAACAAGGAAAGACGAGAACCCATGGCGGAGTTGACGATCTCACCAGACGAGATCAAGGGAGCGATCGAGCAGTACGTCTCGTCGTTCGAAGCCGAAGCGTCGCGCGACGAGGTCGGCATCATCACCGATACGTCGGACGGCATCGCTCACGTCAGCGGCCTTCCGAGCGCAATGGCCAACGAACTCCTCGAGTTCCCCGGCGGCGTCCAGGGCGTCGCGCTGAACCTCGACGAGGACGAGATCGGCGCCGTCATCCTGGGTGACTACGAGTCCCTGGAAGAAGGCCAGCAGGTCAGCCGCACCGGCGACGTGCTCTCCGTTCCGGTCGGTGACGCGTTCCTCGGACGCGTCGTCAACCCGCTGGGCGCCCCGATCGACGGCCAGGGCGACATCGAGTCCGACGAGAACCGCGTCCTCGAGCTCCAGGCCGCCTCGGTGCTCGAGCGCCAGCCGGTCGAGGAGTCCCTCGCGACCGGTATCAAGGCCATCGACGCGATGACCGCCATCGGTCGCGGACAGCGCCAGCTCGTCATCGGCGACCGCAAGACCGGAAAGACCGCGGTCTGCATCGACGCCATCCTGAACCAGAAGGCCAACTGGGAGACCGGCGACCCCACCAAGCAGGTTCGCTGCATCTACGTCGCGATCGGCCAGAAGGGTTCGACCATCGCGGGCGTCAAGTCGGCGCTCGAAGAGGCCGGCGCGATGGAGTACACCACCATCGTCGCGGCTCCCGCCTCGGACTCGGCCGGCTTCAAGTGGCTGGCCCCGTACACCGGCTCGGCCATTGGCCAGCACTGGATGTACCAGGGCAAGCACGTCCTGATCGTGTTCGACGACCTGACCAAGCAGGCCGAGGCCTACCGTGCGATCTCGCTGCTGCTGCGTCGTCCGCCGGGTCGCGAGGCGTACCCCGGTGACGTCTTCTACTTGCACTCCCGTCTGCTGGAGCGTTGCGCCAAGCTGTCCGACGAGCTCGGCGGCGGTTCGATGACCGGTCTGCCGATCATCGAGACCAAGGCCAACGACGTCTCGGCGTTCATCCCGACCAACGTCATCTCGATCACCGACGGCCAGGTCTTCCTGGAGTCGGACCTCTTCAACAAGGGTGTCCGTCCCGCCATCAACGTCGGTACCTCGGTGTCGCGCGTCGGTGGTGCCGCCCAGACCAAGGGCCTCAAGAAGGTGTCGGGTTCGTTGCGTCTGGAGCTGGCGCAGTTCCGCGAGCTGGAGGCGTTCTCGGCCTTCGCCTCCGACCTCGACGACGCGTCGAAGGCGCAGCTCGAGCGCGGTGCCCGCTGGGTCGAGATGCTCAAGCAGGACCAGTACACCCCGTTCTCGGTCGAGGACCAGATCGTCTCGATCTACCTCTGCGGTGAGGGCCACTACGACTCGGTCCCGGTCGACGACGTGCGCAACTTCGAGACCCAGCTGCTGAGCCACCTGCACCACAACGCGACCGGCGTCTACGACGCGATCGCCGGTGGCAAGGCGCTCGGCGACGATCAGGCCGAGGCGCTGGTCGCCGAGACCAACAAGTTCAAGAACGGCTACCTCACCCACGACGGTCGTCGTGTCGTCAACGAGGCCGAGGCCGAGGCCATGGATGCCGACAACGTCGAGAACGAAGAGATCAAGATCCGCAAGTGATCTCAGACGTCAACGGACATCGCGATAAGGAAGGGGTGAGGGCTCATGGCCAGCATTCGTGAGCTGCGCTCACGCATCCGGTCGGTCCAGTCGACCAAGAAGATCACCAAGGCTCAGGAACTGATCGCGACCTCGCGTATCACTAAGGCCCAGGGTCGGGTGGCTGCGGCCAAGCCGTACTCGCAGGAGATGACCGCCGTGCTCTCGGAGCTGGCGAGCAACTCGGGATCACTGGACAACCCGCTGCTCAACGAGCGGGAGAATCCGAAACGTGCCGCGGTCCTGGTCGTCACCAGCGACCGGGGTATGTGCGGCGGCTACAACGCCAACGTGCTCAAGGCGACCCGTGAACTCATCGCGCTCCTGCGCGACGAGGGCAAGGAAGCGGTCCTGTTCGTCATGGGACGCAAGGGTGTGAGCTTCTTCGGCTTCCGCGGCCTCGAGGTCTCGGACTCCTGGACGGGCTTCTCGGAGTCACCCCAGTACTCCGACGCCGCGACCGCGACGAGTTTCCTCGTGGATCTCTTCCAGGCCGGATCGGGTACCGAGGTCGAGCGCCCCGGTGGCGACGGCAGCCTCGAAGGCGTCGACGAGCTGCACCTCGTGTACACCCGCTTCCAGTCGATGCTGGCGCAGGTGCCCGAGGTCCGGCGCGTTGCCCCGCTGGTCGTGTCGACCGACGACGACTCGTCGGACGACACGCCGTCGCGCAACTACACCTTCGAGCCCGGGGCCGAGACGCTGCTCGACGCGCTGCTGCCGAAGTACGTGGCGACGCGGGTCTACGCGGCTCTGCTGGATTCGTCGGCATCGGAGTCGGCCGCGCGCCGTACCGCGATGAAGGCCGCCACCGACAACGCCGAGGATCTGTCCAAGTCGCTGTCGCGGGAGGCAAACCAGCTCCGCCAGGCCCAGATCACCCAGGAAATCAGCGAGATCGTCGGCGGTTCGAGCTCAGTGGCGAGCTAGTCGCCTGAGCACCACGCGAGCCGAGATCGACGAGAACCCATACTTCGAATAAGAGGAAGTGACCCAAGCACCATGACCGCAGCAGTAGAAACCCCCTCCGCGAAGTCGGCGGGTTCCGCCGACGGGCGGGTCGTCCGCATCATCGGCCCCGTGGTCGACGTCGAGTTCCCGCGGGGCTCGATTCCTGAGCTGTTCAACGCCCTGCACGCCGAGGTCACTCTCGCCTCGGTCGCCAAGACCCTCACCCTCGAGGTCGCCCAGCACCTCGGCGACAACCTGGTGCGCACCGTGTCGATGCAGCCGACCGACGGCCTGGTCCGCGGCGCGGCGGTCTCCGACACCGGCAAGTCGATCGTCGTGCCGGTCGGCGACGTCGTGAAGGGTCACGTCTTCAACGCGCTCGGTGACTGCCTGGACAGCCCGGGCCTCGGCCGCGACGGCGAGCAGTGGAGCATCCACCGCAAGCCGCCGGCCTTCGACGAGCTCGAGGGCAAGACCGAGATCCTCGAGACCGGCATCAAGGTCATCGACCTGCTGACCCCGTACGTCAAGGGCGGCAAGATCGGTCTGTTCGGTGGTGCGGGCGTCGGCAAGACCGTGCTCATCCAGGAGATGATCACGCGTATCGCGCGTGAGTTCTCCGGCACCTCCGTGTTCGCCGGCGTCGGCGAGCGCACCCGTGAGGGCACCGACCTCCATCTCGAGATGGAGGAGATGGGCGTTCTGCAGGACACCGCGTTGGTGTTCGGTCAGATGGACGAGCCGCCGGGCACGCGTATGCGCGTGGCTCTGTCGGCGCTGACCATGGCGGAGTACTTCCGCGATGTGAAGCACCAGGACGTGCTGCTCTTCATCGACAACATCTTCCGCTTCACGCAGGCCGGCTCGGAGGTCTCGACCCTCCTCGGTCGTATGCCGTCCGCGGTCGGTTACCAGCCGACCCTGGCCGACGAGATGGGTGAGCTCCAGGAGCGCATCACCTCGACGAAGGGCCGCTCGATCACCTCGCTGCAGGCGATCTACGTCCCCGCCGACGACTACACCGACCCGGCGCCGGCCACCACGTTCGCCCACCTCGATGCGACCACCGAGCTCTCCCGTCCGATCTCGCAGCTGGGTATCTACCCCGCCGTGGACCCGCTGACCTCGACCTCGCGCATCCTCGAGGCGTCGATCGTGGGCGACGAGCACTTCCGCGTCGCCAACGAGGTCAAGCGCATCCTGCAGAAGTACAAGGAACTGCAGGACATCATCGCCATCCTCGGTATGGACGAGCTCTCCGAAGAGGACAAGGTCACGGTGCAGCGCGCTCGCCGTATCCAGAAGTTCCTCGGCCAGAACTTCCTCGTCGCCGAGAAGTTCACCGGCCAGAAGGGCTCGGTCGTCCCGCTCGCCGACACGATCGAGGCCTTCGACCGTGTCGCCAAGGGTGAGTTCGACCACCTGCCCGAGCAGGCGTTCAACAGCTGCGGTGGACTCGACGACGTGGAGGCCGCCGCCGCCAAGATCAGCGGAAAGTAGCGATTCGCCATGGCTGAGAAGTCCTTCCACGTGGAGGTTGTCTCCGCGGATCAGAGCCTGTACTCGGGAGAGGCCACGTTCGTGATCGCGCAGACCACCGTCGGTGAGCTGGGTGTCCTGGCCAACCACGAGCCGCTCCTGGGCCAGCTGGTCCCGGGTGGCTTCGTGGTCATCGTCGAGGAGAACGGCAACCGTCGTGCGGCTGCGGTCGAGGGCGGGTTCCTCTCCGTCACCGGCGAGGCCGTGACGGTGCTGGCCGAGTCTGCCGACTGGGCCGACGACGTCGACGTCAACGCGGAGAAGTCAGCGCTCGACGAGGCGGAGCCGGATTCGCCGGAGTACCACCGTGCTCACGCGCGTCTGACTGCGGCACAACACCTTTCACGCTAGAACGGACCGCGCGAGCGGTTCGCGTCAACAACCGGCCTCGGCCGGCCATCGGATGAGCTCCGGTGGCCGGCCGAGGCCGTTTGGCGTCTCATGTGCAGGTTCTGGCATGCTTGTCAGCACAGCCCAGGAGTCCCCGCGTGTGCGCAGCCCGAGCCGTCTTGAGCCCTACCGGGTTCGACGTTTCGCCCGCACGTGGCGACTGCACGAAGGAGTAGGTGATGTCGCTCGCGGTCGTGTTGCTCAGTGTGCTGCTGGCGGCGGCGATCCTGTTGTGCGCCTTCCTGGCGATCCGTCTCGCCCAGCTCCGGCGCGCCGGCACGCCGGTCCTGCTGCGCACCGTGCCCGCCGCGGTCGACGAGGGGTGGCGGCACGGCACCGTGCACTACAGCGACCATGCGCTCCGCTACTACCGCCTCACCTCGCTCAAGCCCGGGCCGAACGTGACGTTCGCGCGGCAGGGGATGGAGATCTCCGGTCGTCGTGCGCCGGAGGGGACCGAGACCGAGATCCTGGACGGGATGCTCATCCTGCAGGTGCAGACGGCCGGCCAGACCGACGACGACTACGAACTGGCCATGGGGCCGGGTGCGGTCACCGCGTTCCAGTCCTGGCTGGAATCGCGTCAGTCCGCGAGATCGCAGCGACGCAAGAGCGCCTAGGCCTCCGGCTTCGCGGGTGGCCGTTGTCGGCTACCGCCCGGAACCCAGGTGACGTCGCCGGGTGAGTCCGCGCGCTGCTGGTCGCCTCCCGCGGTGGGTCGGGTGCGGTTCGCGACCCGCGACAGGATGAACAGCAGATCCGACAGCCGGTTGAGGTACTTGGCCGGCAACACGCTGGTGTCGTCCGGATGAGCCGCCACGGCGGCCCACGCCGACCGTTCCGCTCGTCGCGTGACCGTGCGTGCCTGGTGCAACAGGGCGGCAAGGGGTGTCCCGCCCGGCAGGACGAAGGAGTCGAGCGCGGGCAGTTCGGCGCCGAAGGCGTCGCACCAGCGTTCGAGAGCGTCGATGTAGTCCTCCGCGATGCGCAGCGGCGGGTACCGGGGGTCCTCGACGACCGGTGTGGACAGATCCGCGCCGGCGTCGAAGAGGTCGTTCTGGATCGTGGTGAGGACGTCCCGGATGTCACCGGGTACGTCGCCGCCGAGGGCCAGGGCGAGGCCGATGGCGGCGTTCGCCTCGTCGCAGTCGGCGTAGGCCACCACGCGCGGATCGGTCTTGGGTACCCGGGAGAAGTCGCTCAGTCCGGTGGAGCCGTCGTCACCGGTCCGGGTGTAGATCCTCGTCAGGTGTACCGCCATGCGTCGAATGTACTGCGCGACACCCGTGCGGCCGGACGCACGGTCTCGGACGTGCTGGGACGGACCCACTGCGCCGGGGGCCGTGAACCCGGGCGGTTAAGGTGGCAGGCGTGAGCGATCGGTTTCTGGTGTCCGGGGGAGCGCGTCTGTCCGGCGAGGTGGCAGTGGGTGGCGCGAAGAACAGTGTCCTGAAACTCATGGCCGCGGCACTTCTCGCCGAGGGGACGACGGTGCTGACCAATGCGCCCGAGATCGCCGACGTCCCGCTGATGGCCGACGTGCTGCGCGGCCTGGGTGCGGTCGTCGACATGGACGGCGAGACGGTCACCATCACCGCTCCGGCCGAGCCGAAGTTCCACGCCGATTTCGCCGCTGTCCGTCAGTTCCGCGCCTCGGTGTGTGTCCTCGGCCCGTTGATGGCGCGCTGCCATCGCGCGGTCGTCGCGCTGCCCGGCGGCGACGCGATCGGATCGCGGCCGCTCGACATGCATCAGGCGGGTCTGCGCGCTCTCGGTGCCACGAGCACCATCGAACACGGTTGTGTGGTGGCCGAAGCCGACACCCTGATCGGCGCTCCGATCGCGCTGGAATTCCCGTCGGTGGGCGCGACCGAGAACATCCTCATGGCCGCGGTGCTCGCCGAGGGGCAGACCACCATCGACAACGCCGCGCGTGAGCCGGAGATAGTCGACCTCTGCGTGATGCTGCAGCAGATGGGCGCACAGATCGAGGGTGCCGGCACCTCGACCCTGACCGTCGTCGGTGTGGACCGGCTGCATCCGACGACCCACCGTGTGGTCGGAGATCGCATCGTCGGTGCCACCTGGGGTATCGCGGCCGCCATGACGCGCGGTGACGTCACCGTGCGCGGCGTGAAACCCGAACACCTGCAGCTGGTTCTGAACAAACTGGGCGACACCGGCGCCGTGGTCGACACCTTCGCCGACGGTTTTCGGGTCCGGCACGATCGCCGTCCCACCGCCGTCAACGTCTCCACCCTGCCGTTCCCCGGCTTTCCCACCGATCTGCAGCCGATGGCGATCGGTCTCGCCGCGATCTCCGATGGAATGTCGGTCATTACCGAGAACGTCTTCGAGGCACGCTTCCGCTTCGTGGAGGAGATGGTCCGTCTCGGGGCCGACGCCCGGACCGACGGTCACCACGCGGTGATCCGCGGGATCGACCGCCTGTCGAGCGCGCCGGTCTGGTGCTCGGACATCCGCGCGGGCGCCGGTCTGGTGCTGGCCGGGCTCGTCGCCGACGGGGTGACCGAGGTACACGACGTCGAGCACATCGACCGCGGCTATCCCCACTTCGTGGAAATCCTGCGCAGTCTCGGCGGCGAGATCGAGCGCGTGCGCGACTGAACCCTGTCCGATCGGACAGGTACCGGCCCGTCCGGCCGGGTGCACTGTGGTCGAGTACGGGCAGGACCCCTTGTCCCGGTTGTGATCTGGACGACATTCTCGTTGTGACAGACCCAACCGTCACAAGGAGTTCACCACCATGGCCATTGAGCTGAACCAGATCTGGGACTTCCCGATCAAGGAGTTCCATCCGTTCCCGAAGGCGAAGCTGGGTGTCGGGGCGCACGACATGCTCGGTGTCGAGGCCAAGGACCTGGGCATGACCCGCGCCCTGCTGATGACCACGGGGCTGCGCGGCTCCGGGATCATCGAGGAGCTGATCGGCAAGATCGAATACCAGGGCGTCGACGTGGTGCTCTACGACCAGGTGGAGTCCAACCCCAAGGACTACAACTGCATGGACGCCGCAGCGCTCTACCAGTCGGAGAAGTGCGACGGCATCATCTCCGTGGGCGGCGGCTCCAGTCACGACGCCGCCAAGGGCGCCCGCATGGTCATCGCCCACGACGGGCGCAACATCAACGAGTTCGAAGGGTTCTCGAAGGCGACCAACAAGGAGAACCCGAAGCACATCGCGGTCTCGACCACGGCGGGCACCGGCTCGGAGACTTCCTGGGCGTACGTCATCACCGACACCTCGGACATGAACAAGCCGCACAAGTGGGTGGCGTTCGACGACACCTGTCTCGTGGACCTGGCGATGGACGACCCGCTGCTCTACTACACGTGCCCCGAGCACTTCACGGCCTTCTGCGGTTTCGACGTGCTCGCCCACGCCAGTGAGCCCTATGTCTCGCGTCTGGACTTCGCCCCCTCGCTGGGCAATGCCAAGTACTCGATCGAGTTGATCCGTGATCATCTGCGCACGGCGGTCTACGATCCGCGAAACCTGGCGGCCCGCACCGGGATGATGCACGCGCAGTACATCGCCGCGCAGGCCTTCAACTCCGGCGGTCTCGGACTCGTGCACTCGCTGTCGCACGCGGTGAGCGCGTTCTACGACAGCCATCACGGACTGAACAACGCCATCGCGCTGCCTCGCGTGTGGGAGTACAACCTGCCGGCCCGCTTCGAGCGCTACGCCGAGATCGCCGCCCTTCTCGGTGTCGACACGTCGAAGATGACCACCGTCCAGGCGGCCGACGCCGCCGTCGAGGAGGCCATCCGGCTGTCCAAGGACCTCGGTATCCCGGACAACTTCGGCCAGCTGTCGACGAGCAGCTACGACAAGAACCGGATGAACACCGGCAAGTACGAGGGTCGTGGCGAGACCATGGACACCTCCGACAAGCAGATCCGCGCGATCGCCGAGCACATGATGGACGACTGGTGCACGCCGGGCAACCCGCGGGAGAGCACCGTCGAATCGCTGATCCCGATGGTGGCGCACGCCTTCACCGGAAGCTACTGATCACCCGGCTCGCCCGCCTGATCCGAGATCCCGATCTGTTCCGAGAACCGTAGGCCGACAAGGAGTCCGACATCCGATGACGCATGTGTGCGCAACTCGGGAAACGACCGAGGACATCACCCGGGACATCACCCCGGACAGCCGTTCCTTCCCTTCCGTGGAGGAGCTGACCGACGCGCTGGGTGAGCAGGGCTACCTGATCGGTCCGGAACTGGCGGTCGTCGTCCATCTCGCGACGCTCCTCGACCGGCCCCTCCTGCTGGAGGGGCCGGCCGGGGTCGGCAAGACGGAGCTGGCGAAGGCGTTGGCGGCGGCATCGGGGCGCGAGCTCGTCCGACTGCAGTGCTACGAGGGTCTCGACGAGTCGCGTGCTCTCTACGAATGGGATTACGCGCGACAGCTTCTCCATGTGCAGATGCTGCGCGATCGGATCAGTGCCGAACTCGCCGCCGAGACGACCCTCTCGGCCGCCGGTGCGGCGCTGGCGCGCGCCGAGGTCGGGGTCTACACCGAGGACTTCCTGGTGGCCCGACCACTGATGGCGGCCATCACGTCGCCGTCGCCGACGGTCCTGCTCGTGGACGAGATCGACCGCACCGACGAGGCGATGGAGGCGGTCATGCTCGAGGTCCTCGCCGAGCGCCAGGTGACCGTCCCCGAACTCGGGACGTTCACGGCGCGCTCGTCACCGTGGGTCATCCTGACCTCCAACGACACCCGGGAACTCTCGCCGGCGCTCAAGCGTCGCTGCCTGCACTTCCAGGTCGACTACCCGGACCCGCAGACGGAACGGGACATCGTCGCGGTCCGCGCACCCGACGTCGAGGAGACGGTCATCGGCGAGGTGGTCGACCTCGCGCGTCGCCTCCGAGAGCTCCCGTTGCGCAAGAGTCCGTCCATCGCGGAGGTGATCGACGCCGCGCGGGCCGCCTCCTACCTCGGCGCCCGGGACGGGAAGGCGGGGGAGCCGATCGGCGCGCATCACCACGGCGCTCTGCTGGCGTTGCTCGTGAAGTTCGGCTCCGACGGTGAGATCGCCCGGCGCGCACTGTCCTCCGCGACCGACCCGGGCTCCTCCCCGGCGGCCGGGTCGCCGATCGGCGTCGACGGGACGACACCCGGCGGGTCGGTGACCGCCCGCGCGTTCGGTGCCGGCCGTGCCCGCAGTGCGGGTGTCCGCCCGGGTCGATGACCCTGATGACTGCGACGTCGACGAGCCCGGTGCCCGTGGCCGCGTCGAGGCGGGCGGACCCGCTCGACCTGGTCGCGGTCGCGTTCGGAAGGGTGCTGCGGAGCTCCGGGGTCGCGGCCTCGCCCGCCGAGGTCATCGAGATCCGGCGGACCCTGTCGATGGTCGGGGCCGCCGAGCCGGTGGTCCTACGTGCGGCGCTACGGAGCGTGTGCGTCAAATACGGTTACGAGACGGCAGGTTTCGAGCGTGCCTTCGGACTGTTCTTCCTCGGCACCGAACCCGATGAGGCGGACGAGGACGACCTTCCCCGGACCCGCGGCGTCGCGGCCGATCTGCCCGATGACGTGGTCTGGGACGAGGAATTCGAGGGTGCTGCCCGCCAGATAGGCGCCGACGAGCACACCGACGAGATCGGTCACCTGATGGCCGACGATCCCGACGCCGCGCACCGCGACGCCGAGAGCGCTCACCGGGAGGAGAACGACTTCAGCGTCTCGGCCGGCGCCGAACAGCTCGGCGTCGACCCCGACGGCGGTACGACCGGTGGGGGAGTGACGTACACGGTCGAGGTCGACACCGCCGACTCGGCGACTGTCGGCGAGTTGACCGGATCGGCGGCCCGCGTCTCGAGCCGGCCGCTCGGGCTGGCCGGCGCCCACGCCATCCTCGCCGCACTCGACGCCTACGACCCGCGCAAGGCATACGGCTCCGACGGCAACGACGACCTCGGCGCCGCCCGGCGGGCCGAACTCGAACGGGCACTGGGTGCTTTCGTCGATGCGCTGGTCGCCCGGTTGGACGCCGACGGCGGCGCCGAGGCGGTGTCCGGCGCCGACCGGCGGGCCGAGGGGTACGTCGACCAGGCCGAGATCGATCGCGCCTGCCACCGGCTGATCCAGCGCATGCGCGGCGCCCCGCGTCGGGTGGTCCGCCCGGTCGACCGCGGTGCCCTCGACATCCGCGCGACCATGCGCGCGGCGGTCGCGACCGACGGTGTACCCGCCGAACTGTGGCGGCGCCGCAGGCGGCCCGGTCCGGTCCGGATGCTGGTCCTCGTCGACGTGTCGTTGTCGGTCCGCCCGGTCACCGGGTTCATCCTGCGTCTGGCACAGACACTGCACCGCTTCGGCGATCGATGTGAGGTCGTCGCGTTCGTTGATCGACCGGTGCGCGTCACGACCGCACTGCGGACCGCGGCGGCCGACTCTGCTCTCGCGGCAGTGCTCGCCGCCGACGGTCTGGATCTCGCCGCGACGAGCGACTACGGGCGGATGTTCGGCGAGTTGCTGGGCGACTTCGGGGACCTGATCAGCAGGCGGACGTCGGTGCTCGTCGTCGGGGACGCGCGCAGCAACGGACTCGACCCGCGTGTCGACCTCGTCGCCGAGATCGGTCGCCGGTCGCACCGGGTCGCCTGGATCACGCCGGAACCCGAACGCTACTGGTCGCAATCCGGGTGTGCGATGGCCGACTACGCCGAACACTGCAGCGGTGTCGTCAGCGTCCGAGACGGCGCCGAGATGCTCGCGCGCTGCGACGAGTTGGGTGCGGCGCTCAGATGAGGTGGGTAGCGTCGGGGTACCGGTGAGCCGGGACGGTCGGTGTGGTCGGGGCGGACGGATGGGAGGCAGGTCGGATGCTGGGTGACGCGCGCCGGCGGACATCGGGCCAGGTCGCCAAGTTCCACACACCGGAGATCGTCCTGGGACCAGGAGCCTTCGGGGAGGTGCCGGTGGCGACGGCGGGACTCGGGATGCGCCGGCCGTTCGTGGTCAGCGACCGTTGCCTGGAACGCACGCCCTGGTACGCACAGCTCATCGCCGGGCTGCGTGCCGGCGGGCTCGACGCGGCGGCATACCTGGACGTGTCGCCCAATCCGCGGTCCGGTGAGGTCGCGGCTGCGTTTCTGGCCTACAAGGCGCACGATGCCGACGGCCTCGTCGCCCTGGGCGGCGGTTCGGTGATCGATGCCGCCAAAGGGGTTGCCGTGCTGGCCGCCAACGGGGGTCACATCCTCGAATACGAGGGGATAGACCGCGCCCGACGGCCGCTCCCGCCGCTCATCGCGGTGCCGACGACGGCCGGCAGCGGCGCGGACGTCTCCCAGTTCTGCATCATCAACGACGCCGAGCGGCGGACAAAGGTGACCATCATCGGGCGGTCACTCGTGCCGGACGTGACGGTGAGCGACCCGACCCTGCTGATGACCGCGCCGGCCGAGGTCACCGCCCAGGTCGGGATGGACGTGCTGACCCACTGCGTCGAGGCCTATGTCTCGCTGGCACACGGCCGGCTCACGGATTCGCTTGCGCTGGAATCGATCCGTGGAGTCTGGACGCATCTCGAGCGGCTCGTCGACGACCCGCGTGATCGGGTGGCGGCCGAGGAGATGTCACTGGCCGCGCTGCGTGCGGGGATGGCGTTCACCAACGCGATCCTCGGCGCGACCCACGCGATGAGTCACCCGGTCGGCGGGCACTGCGACGCGCCGCACGGTGCGATCAACGCCGTCCTGCTGCCGCACGTGATCCGGTACAACGCCCACGTGTGCGCGGACGGGTTCGTCGACCTGGCCGACGCCATCGGGGTCGAGACCTCCGGCGACGCCCGGACCGTCGCCGACCGGCTGGCCGATGCGATCGCCGCGCTCGGCGCCCGGGTCGGCATGCCGGCGTCACTGGAACCGCTGGGCGTGCGCAGCGCCGACCTCGACCGCCTCACCACCCACGCGCTGGCCGATTCGTGCATGACCACCAACCCGCGACGACCGCAGGCCGCGGGCATCCGGGACCTCTACGCCGAAGCGCTGTGATGACCGGTCCGTCGCCCGAGCGAAGCGCTCTTCCCGAACAAGCCGACCTCGACAGCCTGGTCGGGCTCCGCAGCGTCAAGGGCAGCCACTACGCGGCGCTGCGCGGGGTCGAGGCGCGGCTGAGTCGGGTGGTCGGTGCGCTGGAGCGGATCTCGCGTGCTCTCGTCCGTACCGCCGAAGGGCCCGAGGCACTGGTCATCGCGGTCGTCGAGGCGGCGCGCGACCACCTCGGCGCGGACTGGGTCGTCTTCGCGCTCGCGGACGGGCGGTTGGAACAATCCGCCCCGCGCCACCTGATCAGCGCGGGCAGCGGCCGGCTCTACGCCTTCGAGGGTTCCGAACGGGCCGCCGCGCCCGACGACCTGCCCGATGAGGTGCTCAACCGGCTCAACGACATCCTGCGCGGACACGAGACCGTGCTGCACGGCGCGATCCTGCAGGAGGACCACGTTCACGTGCCGGTCGAACTCGACGGCAACGTGGTCGGGGGACTGTCGGCCTGGACACCGGTCGGTCGACTGGTCGACCCCACGGACCTGGTCGTCCTGCGCATCCTGGCCAGTCAGGCGATCGTCGCCTTGCTCAACGCCGAGTTGTTCTCCGAGACCGACAGCCACGCAATGGAACTCGCGAAGCGGAACACCGAGCTCGAACGCACCCAGCGGGAGCTGTCGGCGGCGATGCGGGCGACCGTGCTCAACGAGGAGCGCGCCCGGATCGCCCGGGAACTCCACGACTCCGTCACCCAGTCGGTGCTGTCGGCAGGCGTACAGATCGAACTGTGCCGCGACCTCGTCGAGGGTCCCGCGCTCGATCGCCTGGAGATGGCCGGCCGGCTGACCAAGGAGGCCGTCGGACAGTTGAGGTCGTTCATCTACGCGCTCAACAACGCGACGAATGCGCCGTCGCCCAGCGTGCGCGACGTCCTGACCGAACTGTGCTCGCTGCACATGCCCCCGGACCTGCGGACGGCCGTCCACGTACGCGGCCGGGCGCGAGAGCTGGCCGACGAGGTGCAGCACGCCCTCCTGCGCATCGCCGGCGAGGCCCTGTTCAACGCCGCCGTCCATGCCCGCGCCCACCAGGTCACCGTGACGCTCACCTACTCCGCGGACACCGTCGGGCTGTCGGTCGACGACGACGGCATCGGAGATCCCGAGCATCTGCGCCGCGTGATGCGCACCGCGTCGCTGGGCGATCTCACCGCCGGCCGGCACCGCGGCCTGGCGAACATGTCGTATCGCGCCGCCGAACTCGGGGGCGAACTCCGGATCCGCCGGTCGCGCATCGGCGGGATCAGGGTCGCGGTGACACTGCCGATCGGCACGACGAGCGCCGCCGTCGCGGACGATCCGCTCGGAACGAAGGAGTTCGGTTGAGCGACAACGCCAACAGACGTCCCATCCGGACACTGCTCGTCGACGACCACGCCCTGCTGCGCCAGGGCATGCGGTCGCTGCTGGAACGCGAGGACGTGGTCGACGTGGTCGGCGAGGCGGGTTCGGCCGACGCTGCCCTCGCCGAGGTGAACGCGCACCGTCCAGATGTCGTGGTCGTCGATCTGAAGCTGTCCGCCGGGACCGAGTACGAGGGCCTGCGCCTCATCAAGGAGATCGCGCAGCGCCACCCGGACGTCGCGGCGCTGGTGCTCACCACGTTCCTCGACGATGACCTGGTGGTTCGCGCCGTGCGCGCAGGAGCCCGGGGATACGTGGTGAAGGACGTCGACACGACCGAACTCGTGCGCGCGATCCAGGCCGTGTCCGGCGGCGGCAGCGCCTTCGACCCACGCAGCGCGGCCGTCGTGTTGCGTGCGGTGTCGGGCGAGAACGAGACGTCCGAAGCGCTCAGCGACCGGGAGCGTGAGGTGCTGCGTCTGCTTGCCGACGGGCTGGCCAACAAGCGGATCGGCGAGACGTTGTACATCTCGGAATCGACCGTGAAGTTCCATATTCGCAACATCATTCGCAAGCTCGGAGTATCCAAGCGGACCGATGCGGTCTACATCGCCAGCAAGCGCGGGCTGATCTGAGGCGACGGCGGTTCGGGGTCAGGAGCCGGGGGTGAGGACCAGCCAGCCACCGTGGTCGACGACGATCTCGGCTCCGGTGTGCGGGACCGCTCGAGCCCAGTCGTACACGTCGTCCTCGGTGAGCCGGACGAGGTGGCCGAAGTGCGGGCTCGGTTCGTCTTCGAACGGCACGCCGATGACCACGCGCCTCCGGGCGACCCGCAGCGCTTCGCCGATCGCGGTGTGCGCGGCGGCGGGATCGAGGTGTTCGAGGAGATGGATCAGCGTCACCGTGTCGGCCGAGTCGGCCGGGTAGGGGAGAGCGGTCGCATCGCCGATGGACGCGACGACGGGCAGTCCGAGCCGATGGGCAGCGCGGGAGAGCAACGACACCGCTCCGGGCGAGATGTCGCAGGCAGAGACATTCAGGCCGTCCACCGCGCAGGCGAGGGCGAAGAAGCCGAAACACGATCCCACCTCGAGGACGGTCCGGCCGACGATCAGACTCTGCGCACGTTCGTGAACTGGAGCGAATGCCGATGCGCCCGTGCGTAGTTCGCGCAGTGAGTTGTCGTAGAAGGCCGACCAGGCCTCGTCGGGCGTGCCCGCCGAGGTACGGATGATGCCCATCGCCGCGGATTCGAACTGCGCCTGACCGGTCAACAGGCCGGCCTCGACGAGAGCGACGAGTCCGTCGACGACCACCGCGTCGGAGATGCTGCGTTCGTCGAAGGGATGGGCGATGTGCAGGACGCCGCTCTGTTCACGCCAGGAGAGGAGCCCGCACCGCGAGAAACCCGGCGGGACAAGCGGAGATCGGCGAACCCGCAGTGGAGGTTTCGGCGCCGGCGATGCATCGACAGGCGCGATGGTGGAGGTCGTTGCCAGATCGAATGCGGTCATGTGTCGACCGTAGGAGCGCCCTGACCTGCGCATAACTGACCGAGCGGTGGTGATGACCTGTCCGAAAGGACGGTTTGCGACGCACGTCACATCGATGTGATTCACCGGATTTGCCGTGGGGCAGAGCTTCTCGGTCCCACTCGGAGACCCGTGACCTGCACCGATAGACGGCCCGGGGGACGCCGAACTGGCGATTTGACCCCGGCGATCCGGTTGCGTAACTTTCTTCAAGTCAGCGAGCCACGGCGCCGCCCCGGAAGGCCTGAGAGGGTCTGATGGTGGGGAGTGGAGACCGGGTTTTTTGTTGGCCGCCCCAATGTATGTCTGGTTCGAGTCGTTGTGGCTCGGGTAGAGTGGTGGGGGTTGCTGGGTCTTCCTGGTTCGGAATTCTTCGGGGTTGCGGGCTGGGGTTTGGGTCTGGTAGGCTGGAAGAGTTGCCCCGGAGACGGGTGTAGCTTGGATGGTTGGAACAAGTCTGCTGGTGAAAGCCCTGGTAGGGGTGAGTATTTGGTGGGTGTGTGTTCTTTGA